>CANLUY010000001.1:610000-2051606 GCA_947494435.1 uncultured Litoreibacter sp. | reverse complement strand
CGCCAAATCGCAGACTGGATCGTCGAGGTGATGAACGGGCTGGCCGCAAATGGCGAAGAAGGCAACGCAACCGTCGAAGCCAAGGTGAAAACCGAAGTGCTGGCACTTTGCGGTCGGTTCAAGCTCTACGATGATCTTTGAAGCATCGGTCCTGAATCGAGACGACCGAAACCAAATGTAGGCTTGATCGTATTTGAATGTTAAGAATTGGAGTTGGTGTTAGGAGCTATAGCGGACTTACGAGCCGTTTGCCGCAATTGATGCTTTGGGCTCTCAGTGAACATCAGAAGCGGCACAGCGTTGCCCCCTGCTCCGCCTCAAACGGATCTCGTGGACGGCCCGAAGCGGGCCTTCGTCCAACCGTCAAGATGCTGCGGATGCAGCCGGCAAAGCCGCCGTTCGTAGCAAGCGCAAACTAAAGATAATGTCGAACTTACAGTCTGCGAATGTCTATCAATCGAGCCGTATGGTCAGAAATGAGACCGTCGCCTCGAGGGCCGAGCGGTCTGCCTGGCAGCAAGTCTGTCGCGTTCAAGAAAGGCCAGTGCACTTTGAACAAGTTTTGAGTTTTCGTAGCCAATTGAAGCCCTTTACAGAAGTCAATCGACTACCGCCTGCAATGCTATCCCTCGGTTTTGCGCACGGAGAGAGCCGTGGCCGCATGTTCTGGATTCAAAGAGATTTCCACCTGTATGCAGGCCTGCAATCCAAATCTTGCCTTCTCTGACAACCAGCATGGGGCTGCCCGACAGCTGTCCCTCGGTCTGGCAATTGTGTAATAGTTCCCCGCGCATATTGGACAAAACCGCGCATCGCGGATCCATAGTAATTGATGCCGCGGCGAGAAGGCCTTCCGAAACTTGCCCCTCGAGCTGCTCTTGTAAATACGGATTCACGCCTACGATCTTAATGGGTTCCCAAGGCTCGAGCTGGTCATCCAAAAAGCTGAGTCCGACGCCAACCGGCAGCACACTTTTTTTCGCTATTTCGACCATGACGACATCTTGGCGGGCGCGGTCAAATACAACTGAGGTCAGGTCATCAATGTGGTCTGAAGCTCTAAGCCGAATCTTAAGTCCAGAAAAACTCTCAAACTCAAGCCGCGGGTACAGTTTTAGAAACCTTCGCGCGTCGTCACCCAGCTGAGCGTTGCCAATCGAGAATGCAACTTTCCCGAGGCAATGTGCTGCGGTAATCAGGTATACGTGACCGTCATTCCCGTCGACGAGCGAGGCGTTGCACGCCTTCTCGTCCGCTTGATGCCGCAACTCTCCGACCGAGTTCTTCAGCCGCTCAACCTCCGGAAATGACGTCATTGAGATCAATATCTTAGTCTTGATCCGTTCCTCAGGAGAGGCGTCCGGTCGATATTTCGCATCCTTGTCAATGAAGTTCGCCAGGCGTCGAAGACAGGCATTCGCGTAGTCGAAAACAACTTGGGCCTTCTTCACTGGATCCTGATTGGCCAAGTTGATGTCTACGCTCGACTCGTACTCTTTTAACCGTTGGACCGATGCCGCACACCGATGCGCCCAGTCTCTCGACAGAAAGGATTCCCGCCAAAAACGAAGGGGCCTCTTGTCAGTCTGGCTGCATAGACGCCTATTGTTTGGAACATGGTCCCAGGCGCGCTGGAGCACTTCGGAACCATACTCGACTTCGAAATCAGTTGGGCGCGCCGAGACTGAGCCCTCGATTTCTGGATGGACTTGTTCGGCAGCAACTTGTGCAGCAAACAGCAATGTCAGAGCTGCAATTGCAGACGAGAGCTGCAGCCAGAATGGAAATAGCCGATCGTGCCATTTCGGGAGCGAGGACGTTCTGAGCACAGAATTTACTCCAGAATAATGCTAAGTGACAGCCGCGGGGTCGTCACTGCCAACACATCGCCCTTGCTTCGTCGGGTAGAATTGAGGGGATTGTGCCGATAGGCTCGTTGGCAATGAGGTTCGCGTTGGATCGGAAGTAATTTGGCATACAGGAGTCTGGATCGTTACAGCAAGGATCTGTCGGAGCTTGATCTTCACCGCCGCATTCATCTTTGCCTTGCTGCGAGATAGAGTTACCCGAGAGAAGGTTGAATGCGGCTTGAACGCCCAGCCTTCCGAGGCGGAAGGGATCATGTTGGGCAGCCGCGTGGAAAGTGCCGTTTTGAACACTCTCAACGCCGGTACAACTAGTATCGGCTACGGCGATTAAGACATCGTCCGTGAGACCCATTTCGGCAAGTGCCTCTTGTGCGCCCGCTGCGACTGTGTCTGTCGCAGTAAAGATCAGATTGATTTCGCGATCGGCACGAAAGAGCTCCAATGTTCCGTCGAATGCCTGCTCTTGCGTCCAACCGACGAAAGCGTTGCTTGTGATGCGATTGGTTGCATTGTCAGCGTCATCTCCGTCGGACTGCAGTCCATGTACGAATCCGAGCCATTGATGAGAGCCTTCATTGATGTTCAAAAACCCCGCACGAACATCCGTCCCCAGCTTTGCGTCCGCCCAACGGCCAAGTTTGAAGCCAGCGGCGTAAGGACTGGATGCAATGATCGCGTCGGCGGCAGCGGAGGGTAAATCAGACTCCATTGCGATCACAACGGACCCACCAGATCTTGCTTGCAACGCAGCACTCGTGACCAGCGGCGGCGAGGACGTCATAGACGGCGCCACAAGGATGGCGTCAGCACCCTCCATAACACATTGTTCAACCGCTTTGATTTCGGCCTGGTTGTCGGGCGTATTTGACGGCCCATATGACCTGAATTGGATGCCGAGTTCCGCTGATTTTTCTGAGGCGCCTTGTTGCATCGCAAGCTGAAATGGCTGCGAGGACCCAGACACGAAACACACAACTTTTTCAGCGTAGGCAGAAAACGGAAGGAACGTGGCGGTCAGGGTGACAAGGAAAAGGGATGCAAACTGAATTCTCATGTTCTGAACCTGCACGTCATTTCGAATAATAGTGATTAATGAATGCAATATCCGATTTCGATGGCTGACACCGCTGACCAACTTTTCGGCACTTGGATGGCAGCTCCTTTGAACACTTTCGGAACGCTTCTTCGCCCTCTTGGGTCAACGAAAACCATGCGGTACCGGTTGGCGATTGCCTGGGGCTGTAGTGCATAAGTGAGCAGATGTCGTACTTGGTTGCTGCACCCGTGGTTTGATTGATGTCGTAGTTCGAATTCCTAGCGAAATCGGCAACCACAAGGTACTGTCCCCGTTCGGGTCTGGAATGTTCATGCATGATGCCGAGTGCATGTCCAACCTCGTGGAGGACCGCGCCGAACGTGCATGTCGGGTTCAGCAAAACAAACCCGCCACTTCTTGCGATGTAGCCAAGTCTTGCAGCGCACCCCCATTGACCGTTGGGCTTTGGGTGATCCCGGAACTCCAAAACGTACCTTTCATCATCATTGGCCGGGACGATGTTGACATTGGTCAACCGGTTCCAAATCTCGATGGCGTCTTTGATTTTTTTCTCAAGACTTGGGTGCACTCCATCGAAACGATAGGGGATGCGGCTAGAGGGCCACGGGCGGGTATGAATTTGCAAACTTCCCTCAACCTCCGGGTCGCCGAACAGTCTTTCCACTTCTGAAATCGCAGTATCTATACTCGTGTCCTTTGTCGTGCTTCCATTCACGGATCGCAAAAGCGCAATTGCGTGCACGGCCGTCTGCTCTTGAATTGAGTTGTGCGTGCCGATGATAATGTCCCCACCGACGACCGCGTAGATACCATCGACCTGATACTCGACGCTTTGGTAAGTGCCGTTGTTGAATAATAGCGAGACAAAACGTTCTGTTTCGCCAAGGGGTGAACTCTCTTGGCCTATTAGCTCACTGTCAAGAAGTTCTTCGATGCCTTGAGCAAGAATTACGGAAGGTGCCAGGAAGACCAGAAGAGCAAGGAATCGCTTCATGTTATACCTCTTGGAAAAAAACTTGGGCAAGTGATTGCGTCACCTTATAGCGTATCGACGGCGGTTCTCAAAGAACGCAAATCTTTCATCAGGGCCCCAGAAGATATATTCATCCAGAGAAACATCACGTCGCCAATGAAATTCGGATGCTAGGTAAAAGGATTTTCAAAGTCATACCTAACGCCGATCTCTGTCTTTCTAAAGTCGAAGCGATTTCAATCGGAATTGCCTTATAAGACGGGCGAATTTTGGAATAAGTCATGCCACGGCACATGCTATGAGCGTAGATGGTGAGTAAATTCTGATTGTTCCCATCGAACATGGAGTAAGAAAAGTTGACGTTGAAATGGCTTAGCGAAAAGCTGGATGGTCGGGACCGGTTACGACCTGCTTGGCAACTTTTGGGCGCGATGATCGAGCGAGCAGGGCAACTTCACAGCCACAGTTTCAGAACGTCTTCGACATCCGGCCCAGAGCAGACATTCAAGCTCAGCATCCCGGTTTTCAAAAGCAGACCCTGGTTTGGACATTCTAGCGGGTCGAATGTCCCGTTGCGGCTGGACCGCGAATTTTGAACAGCTACAATGCCATCACCATGGCAGGCGCAAATAGGACAGTTGCGGCTGGACCGCGAATTTTGAACAGCTACAATTGCATGATATTTTTTCCGGTATGTGATTGTGTTGCGGCTGGACCGCGAATTTTGAACAGCTACAATTTAAGTCCTACCTTTCCGCGCGGGATGCCTGTTGCGGCTGGACCGCGAATTTTGAACAGCTACAATAGTGTGACGAAGATACGAGGATTGCGCATGTTGCGGCTGGACCGCGAATTTTGAACAGCTACAATGCGATTTTGGCGGGAGCGGCGGATGCGTTTGTTGCGGCTGGACCGCGAATTTTGAACAGCTACAATTCAGCTTGCGCAGTATCAGCGTGTCCTTGAGTTGCGGCTGGACCGCGAATTTTGAACAGCTACAATCGTCTTGCCCCTTGCGTGCCAATACCAGGCGTTGCGGCTGGACCGCGAATTTTGAACAGCTACAATACATGGCGCAAGGCATGGGTATTGGCGGCGGTTGCGGCTGGACCGCGAATTTTGAACAGCTACAATACTTATTGGTAAAACAGCAGAAGAACTATTGTTGCGGCTGGACCGCGAATTTTGAACAGCTACAATACGACCACCGCCCGAACCGTCGTCCTCACCGTTGCGGCTGGACCGCGAATTTTGAACAGCTACAATGCTGGCAACGCTAACAACCATGGCGAATATGTTGCGGCTGGACCGCGAATTTTGAACAGCTACAATAATTTCAGAACTGAAGCGCGCGCAAAGCAAGTTGCGGCTGGACCGCGAATTTTGAACAGCTACAATCCAGGCAAACATGATGAAGCCACCAGGGTAGTTGCGGCTGGACCGCGAATTTTGAACAGCTACAATACCGATTGTGGGCGAGCCAGTCGCCGGAACGTTGCGGCTGGACCGCGAATTTTGAACAGCTACAATTACCCCGAACACATAAAGCTGATCAGAGAGGTTGCGGCTGGACCGCGAATTTTGAACAGCTACAATTACCGTCATCGTGGAGAGATCGTGGCCAAGTTGCGGCTGGACCGCGAATTTTGAACAGCTACAATTAGACACCCCATCGATCAGGACATCCACATGTTGCGGCTGGACCGCGAATTTTGAACAGCTACAATGACTGTCAGCAAGAAGATGGCGGGCGTTCTGTTGCGGCTGGACCGCGAATTTTGAACAGCTACAATCCGCCCTTTATGTCTTCAATGGTGGCGAGCGTTGCGGCTGGACCGCGAATTTTGAACAGCTACAATCAATGTGATCGGGGAGGTCCGTGTATGTGTGTTGCGGCTGGACCGCGAATTTTGAACAGCTACAATAGTTCTTCGGCTAACCAATTGTAAAAATTGGGTTTCAGCCGAGGAGCTATCGTGGTTTTCCAGGAGAATCGCGTCAAAACATCACCAGTTGCTGCGGATTTTCGCGGGCGCGTTTTCGGCCCTGATCCGAGAAATGAACAATATCACGATATTGCCGGTCGGTGAAGTTCAGGATCTGCACGTCGCCTGCATCCGGCAGGTTGCGCTCGATCCGGTTGACGCGAGTCACAAAGGCCTCCTTACCGTTGACGAACCGGGCATAGACGGAGAACTGGCTGCGCTCGAATCCCTCATCAAGCAGAAAATGACGAAAATCACTGGCCGCCTTGCGCTGCGGTTTGGTGTCAGTGGGCAGGTCGAACATTACAAGAATCCACATCAGACGATATCCCGACAAATACGTGACAGAGGTGCTCATGATCCCAAACTGGCAAGGGTCAGGGAATCGGGCGCGCGCGGCAGGGCCAGATCAAGCTTTCCCGCCTCAAAACTCTGGCCCAGTGACGTGGCCAGTTTCATGCAGGCGACCGAGACCGGCGTCTGCCCGTCGCCCAGAGGCAAATCGGTCGCGATCAGACGCGCGAGCGTCTGCTTGGCAGGGGTATCCACCTGTGCACCCTGCGACTTCACAAGAGATCGCACCGTGCAATCCACCAATGGGCGAAACGGCTCCATCAGGTCGTCGGCAAGCGCAAATGCGTTGCCCCGGTTTGAGTGAAACAACCCGATCGTGGGATGCAGACCCGCCGCCACAACGGCGCGAGCGGTGGCGGCGCGCAGAACGGTGTAGCCGTAGTTCAACAGGGCATTCTCGTCGCCTGCGCCGATATCACGGCGGAAATCCGGCCCCATCATCCGAGGCCAGTAATGCCGTGCGGCCTGCGCCTCGATATTACCGCCATCGCCGGATGTGACCTTCCGGGCCATCATAGTTAGCGGGGTAGAGACCTCTCCGATCGCCTCCAGCGCGGCGGCTTGCATCAGCACCTTGGCGGTCACAACCTGTTTCCAGGCCTGTTTCAGCAGCGGCGCTTTCGCTTGCCACTGCGCGCGCATCCGCGCGCCTTGCGCGTGGTGGCCTTCGATGGGCAGCAACACTGATTTTGGGGCATGGTTTGCTGCACAGAGCACCACAGGCGCACCGCGCACCGCGAGTTCGGTCAGAAGGGATGTCGACCACGTGGTTCCGTGTGCATGGACGATCACACCGGCAATTTGGTCCAGAGGCGTTCGGCCAATCTCTGCCCCGTCTTCGGAGACTTTCAGAAACCCACGATCCCGCGACAAATGCCGCCCGTCGGTCGCAATATCAATGATCTGATCCAAGAAAACTCACAAAAAACGAATCGTTAACTCGCCAACTGTAATTTGATTTTCCTTGTTCTCAAAATTCAGTGCAATTTTAGCGGACCAGGGTCGCGCAGACGCCCCATCTCGTCGACGTAGACACGGCGAGTATTTGCCTTGACGAGCGAACCCGCACTCATCTGAATGAACTTGAACTCGTCGGCTTTATCGCGATGTCGTGAATCGGCGTTTACTTCTGTATGAGGGGCGATGAACAAACCATTGGCGGGGTCAAGCTTCTGCACATATCCGGTCACCATCTCACCATCCCGCTCCAGCCTGACCATATCCCGCTTGAACACCCGCAAGAGCCGCCGCGCGGCCGGGTGCGGTTTCTTATCGGACCCGAGTTGATGCGCCTCGAACGTGGTGACAACCTGCGCCTTGATCTTTCCATCGGGCAATTGCCAGATCTCGTAACAATGGTTGCTGTCGCCTTTGTAGGCTTTGAACGCCTTCCCGGTCCGGTCCGGCACCTCAATCCTCGCGCTCGCCTGCAGGCTTTCCTCCAGCCGAACCCGGCGCAGACCACTATAGGGATTGGGTGAGCCATCGGGAAGTTTCGCTGCCGCGGCAAAGTCTGCCAGCGCCTTCTCGAATTCCTTGCCCTCCAGCCCACGCGTGACACGTTCCAGATGCCGTTGCAGATCAACGTCGCGGATATTCGCACCGCGCGTGGTCACTGCGATATCATTGGGTTTCAGCGCAAATAGCGGTTTACGGCTCACAACCTTCTCACTATCCACGATCCCATAAGCGGTGTCATTGTGCAGTTGCCCGGCCGTGCTGTCGCGCCCCTTTCGCCGCAGCACAGGATCGATCCGCCCGTGGTCGGCCCGGTGACTGACAACGATCCGCGCGATCTGCACACCGACATCTTCCCGGAACCCCTCCCATGGGGGTGGCACCGACCGGGCAATCTCCTCAGCCCCGGCAAGCTCGTCGGTCTTGGCGATATCGGCAATCTTCTTGATAAGCCCCCGATCCGTCGCCGCGACCACCGCCGCGTCGATGGCGTGATGCCGGTGATCTGTGCGGTTTTTGACCTTAACGGTGTGCTTGTCGTTGTCGGTCAGGGCCGTCAGACCGTTTAGCCCCCAATGGCGGCGCAGCATCTCGGTCAGACGACCGGGCACAACCCAGACATGAGACCTCCCGTCGCCGCCATCATAAAGCGCGTCGAGATAAGTGCGCGCGATGCGTGAAAGATATTGCGTGTCCTTTAGGGCGCGGGCCTGGAAACCGTTTTCGCCTTCAAACCGCTCCATCGCGTCCGGCGCGAAGCGCCAGGCCTTGTTGCCCGGCAGATTCTTTAGGTTAGCCGCAATCGCGTCCCACTGAGGTGTGTCACCCCAGATCTCCCAAGGGGTCTTGTTGGTCTTCTCGCGGTTCGCTTCCTTCAGACACAAGGTCTTGTTGGCAAAACTGTCGTCGAGAGTGCGGGAAAATGGTAGGATGTGATCGACGTCGCAAGAGCCGTCCAACAGCATCCCCGCGCTGATCCGCTTGCCCGTATAGGGGCAATTCCTGGTCATGACATCCTCGCCGAGCGCCTCCCACAACCGTAGTATCATCCGGTTCGCGCCGGTATTCGGCACGCCAATCTCTTCAAGCTTTTCGCCGCGCGCGATCGCTGCGTCCGTATTCTTCTTGATTTCCCGCTGCACGTCGCGCTTCTGGTCTTCCGACAGCTTCAGATCCCGAGACACCTCCACCACGATCTGAGCCGGCTTGCCGTAGACGGTGATGATCTTGTTCACCAAACGCCGCAGCTGGTTCAGCCCGATATGTACCGTCGGGTTGGTGATGCGGCCAAAGCGCGTGATCTCGTCGTCCTTCTCGTCATAACTGCCTGGGATTACGTGGCGATCCAGGATTTCACCGTAATAGGGCAGTTGCTCCAAAACCTCTCCGCTCCGTCCGTCCGAATGATGCCAGCCAGAGGCCGCGACAGCATCGCTATACGGGATCACAGCCGCTTCCAGCGCGCTCAGAATCCGCGTCGTCGCAGTCAGCCCCAACCTTCCATACCCTTCGGGCAGAGGCGCGTTCGCCGTCGCCTCGGCATGATCGCGGTCAAGCCCGTGCGCCTCGACCAACCAGTCCACTAACTCCGCAAACTCGGCATCGCTTTGCACCGCGCGGATACGTCTTACGACCTCCCATCGCGCATCGTCGTCCAGCGTTGACCAGCGCGAGCCGAACCGATCCGGATGCGACAGGCTGGCCCGGACCGGATCGCATTTGATTGCGTCGCGATTAGCGGTCTCCAGCGTGAAAGACTGCTCGGGCCTGAGCTTGATCACCTTGCCGAGTGCCTTGAGCTTCATTGCCATCCCAGACAAATTTTTGGTGTGCTTTTTGTTGTCGAGCGCATGAATGATCTGGTTACGTTCATCGCGTGTCAGAGGTCGCGAGGGTTCGCCCCGCGCCGCAACCCGCAGCGCATTTACTGTATCGAAAAGAATACGCCGCTGGTTCAGCGGATGCGCGCTTGGGATCCGTTTCTCATTGGTGAACAGACACAGGCCCACCTCGGGTGCCTTCAGAGGCCGTTGGTGGAAGATGATCAGGCCAATCTCTTCCCGCAGATCATCCGTCAGAACGTCATGATGCTGCGCTTGCGCGGCCCAAAGCTTCTGAAATTCCTCAGACAGATGCTTGCGATCAGGATAGAAGTCGTACCCGGCTTCCGCCTTCTCAGCATTGTCCCGCCGTGCAACCGACAGACGCGTGCGCACGGTCGGCACCTGTTTCGGGTCAGGCGCGGCAGCACGGCGCATATGGAGGAACTCACCATAGGTCCGCGCGCCCTTGGCCATCATCGCCTGATCCAGCCGCGCCGTGGCATCCTTGATCTTGCCGCTTTCATTGTCGCCACGATCCGTCTTGCGGTTTGACTTGAACCCGCGCCGTTGGTTCAGGTGAAACAGCGCCCGCCCGAAATGGATCAGCTGCAGCGCATTGTCCAACCCCTCGGCGCGCAGTGCATAGGGATCAAGCGCCTCAAGCTCCTTCGCCTGCCCCGGGTCAGAGGGCATCAACCCGGCCTCCGCCATACGCTTCATCAGCGCCGCCTTGCGCCGCAGGAACCGGTCCCGCCTGCGCCGCTGCGCCCGTGCCGCTCGCCTGTCTACCGCCAGCGACGCGCCCGATTTCGGATCGCGCCCATCCGAGAAAATCCGCACGCCACCATCAATGACGGAAGTTATCGCACCGTTCTCAATCGCAAAGAGCCACCACCCAATCGAATTTGTTCCAATATCAAGACCAAGGCGCACAAAACTTCTCCCATCCAATGACTTAGGATGGCACCCAACGCATCGGCCCTCAATCAAAAAAAGCTTATTGATCTGGCAATCCATATCGGCATACTGAATGTGTTCAAAATTCGCGGTCGAGCCGTTAACAAGCCTTGATCAGCACCACATTGAAACGCAGGCTACGGCCTGCGTTTTCTTTTCTACGCTGACCGGAAGTCCGCTTTCGACAAATCCTACTGGTGGTTTGCAATTGCAGCGAACGTCCACTTTCCGCCCATCCGCACGCCCCCTCAACACCGCCAATTCCTCTAAATCGCTTAATTCGCATTTTCCGACTGGACTAGTTCGTCGTATGAAGCGGTAGTGTCCCTCGAAACGAATGCGATGTCCTGCCCGGTGCTCGGGCCTTTGTCGGTAGTACGGGCCATTCCGGCCTGGCCGAATAAAGGAACACGAATTGACCCAAACCTATGTAGAACTGGCAAGCAGCGATAAGCCAATCAAGTGCAAACCTGCCGCCAATACATTTCGGAAGCCAAAGACCTCGAAGAAGGATCAATTGCAGTCTTTGCTCAGTCGATCTTGCGGGGCGACAATGCCGCAATTGCAGAACCACCTCAGCTGGCAGCCACACACGATCCGGGCTGCGATCTCCAGGCTAAGATCTGATGGGCACCGTATCGCGCTGGATAAATCTGGCAAAGACGTCCGCTACCGCCTGGTCGTCGCGGATAAGTCATGAGCGCTGTGGTAAGCCCCACCAAGATCGAGCAACTCGGTATCTTGGGAGCCGCCGACCTCCGCATGCTTTGGCAAAGACAGTACGGGGCGGCCCCTCCTCCCACTCTCACTGCGCGTTTGATGCGCCACGCACTTGCTTGGCAGATGCAGGCCAAGGCTCACTGTACCAGGGAACTGTCAAAAGCGCAGAAAAGCTGGGCTCAGATTATGACTCAGCGGGTGGCTGGTGCAGATGCCCCTGCTCTGCCAGCACCAGCTGCCGGCCCCGGCACACGGCTTCTCAAGGATTGGGGCGGTACCGTACATGAGGTTCTCGTCGGAGAAGATAGCGTGCTCTGGAACGGCCAGCGCTACAGGTCCCTCAGCGCGGTCGCGCGGGCCATGACCGGAACAAATCGGAACGGGCCGAAGTTCTTTGGATTGCGCGGATGATCCGTCAGCGCTGCGCCATCTATACGCGCAAATCAACGGAGGACGGTTTGGAGCAGGACTTCAACTCGCTTGATGCGCAACGCGAAGCCTGTGCCGCTTACATCTTGAGCCAAAAGCCCGAAGGCTGGTCTGAGCTGTCAGATTGCTATGACGATGGCGGCTTCTCGGGTGGTTCAATGGAGAGGCCCGCATTAATGCAACTACTCGCTGACGTGCAAGCAGGCCGCGTTGATGTGATCGTTGTCTACAAGGTTGACAGGCTAACACGCTCGCTGATGGATTTTGCGAAGATGGTTGAGAGGTTCGATGCGGCTGGCGTCTCCTTTGTCTCGGTTACCCAAGCCTTCAACACGACCAACTCAATGGGGCGGCTGACGCTGAATGTGCTTCTCTCTTTTGCTCAGTTCGAGCGTGAGGTCACTGCCGAACGAATCCGGGACAAGGTCGCTGCCTCGAAGCGCAAGGGAATGTGGATGGGTGGGGCAGTGCCGATGGGATATGACGTGAGAGAGAAGGCTCTTGTCGTGAACCCCACGGAAGCTGAGGCGATCATAACCATCTTCGCAGAGTATCTGGAGGCTGGTTCAGTTCGTCTCTTGTCGCAGCGCCTTGAGACGCATGGCATCGTGAGCAAGCTGCGCACGGACAGACATGGCAGGGTGACCGGAGGCAAGGCCTTTTCGCGCGGCGCGCTCTACAACATCCTGCGCAACCCGATCTACATCGGCAAGGTTCGGCACAAAGACCAACTCCATGACGGTCTCCACGACGCGATCCTCGACGATGAGGTTTGGCAAGCTGCTCAGGAGCTGCTGACTGACCATGGGGGTAAGGCAATCACGACGGAACGACGATCTGCAGCGCGCGCCCTCAATGGCTTGCTCTACGATGAGCTCGGTCGACCGATGGGCGCGACCTACGCCAACAAGTCGATCCAGAAAAATGGCGCGAGGTCCTCAAAGCGATACTGGTATTACGCATCCAAGAAGAACAGCGACGCCGACAACGTCAAAGCACATCGCTTTCCCGCAAATGCAATCGAAAAGGTAGTCAGAGCTTCAGTGTTGGAAAAACTCGCGGACCGCAGATCGCTCGCTGATGCATTGCGCGAGCAACACGTAAATGCATCTGAGACTGCGATGGTCTTGACGAAGCTCGACGCCTTTACGGCCAGCACATCTGTGGCATCGTCAAACCCCGATCTTCACAAATTGATAGCGCCACTCTTGAAGCGCGTGGACTTGGCCCGCGATACCATGCGCATCACTCTGGAGCTTAAAACGCTGGCGGCTGAACCGACGTCAGACCGCAACCTACATCTCCAGTTTGACCTCCCCTTCTCGCTACATCAAAAAGGTCGCGCCAAACCGATCATCATCGCGACGGCCGGGCAAACAAGGCAACGCGATCCTGATCTCATTGCGCTCGTTGCGGACGCGAAACGATGGATGACTGAATTGCTAGAGGGTCATGTTGCATCTGTTCAGGAGATCACGGAACGAGAGGGATTGCGATCCGGCGCGGTCAGTCGCATCCTCCCCCTCGCCTACCTCGCGCCTGATATCTCCGCCGCAATCCTCGAAGGGTGCCAACCAGCATCCTTGAGCGTGAAACATCTGCGTGATCTAAAGAGCCTCCCGCTCGATTGGTCAGAGCAGCATCGCGTCTTGGGCTTCCCAAGTATCTGAGCAAAGCCCAAGTCTACCCAAGACCTCACGGCAAATGGGCCTACAGAGACTTCTTCGGGACATGGCCTCTAAAGCCCCAGATCAGAGCATAACTCTGAGGTCTTTACCAAGCATCCATCACACAACCCTTTGATAAGTCGGCGTATCTAACGAAACTCAGAGAACCGGGAATTTGAGAAGGACTGAGTGGTGGGCGACCCTGGAATCGAACCAGGCGTGCGTCTCCGCGAGGGAGTTACAGTCCCCTGCCACACCTTGCGGCCTGTCGCCCACTAGAGCGGGGGGATATAAGCCATGGCCCTCCCCGTCAACATCAAAAACACCTGCGATTTGATCGGCATAGTCTTGGCACGTTTCAGCCAAAGAAGCGCTTAATTTCTTTGCGATGCTCGATGGCAGATTTTCAACAAATGAGAGGGCGCGACGATGGGTGCGGCCAAAATCATCACGTTCACACTTGCTGCGATCTTTATCCTCCTCATTGCGATGATAGGGGCAAATGCGATCCTGTCAGCCTTGGTGTTCGGGCTCTTATCTCTCACCGGAATAGATCTGGCTAAGGTATTTGATGGCTGGCTCGGCCTCATCCTGATCTTTGCCGCTGTCTATTTCCTGCCAAACCTGCTGCCGTCAAATTGGCTCGCGTGGAACCGCAAATATTACATCCAAGGTGAAGCGCTCATTGATGCCCCCCTGCCAGTCGTTTGGGACTGGATGCAAATCCGCGAAAGAAACGACTATTTTTCGACCACGACGTCCAAGATTGAGCAGGTCGCAGGAACTGAGAACGAGTTCCGCATGCTTCTCGACAATCGCCTCAATGATGAAACCGGTACTGTTCCCGATCACATTCATGTTCGCGTCTTGGACGAAGAAGAGCACGAATATATGGCCTATCATATTGTGAATGTTGAGAAAATGCCGCTCTTTGGCAAAGATCATCTGATGACCGAAGTGCTGTTTGAACAGCAAGAAAATGGCGTCCATGTCCGCTATATCGAGACCTTATCGCGCCTTACCCTGACCGGCTTTTTGATGCTTCTGTTCCTGAACCCTGCCCGCGACGCGTTGAAATCTTTGAAGGCACAAATCGAAGGTAACGAAGACACGTCTATCCAATACCAAATGTCGGACGGAATGGGCGAGAATGGCGAGCCACCAGCAGCCGTGAAACGTGCCATCCATATTGGCGGCATCACGGCGATGATCGCAGTCACGGCTTTGGCTTTTGGTGTGATGTATCTGGTTGTTTGGCTCGCAGGGGTCTGATCGCTTGGCAATCGGAGCCTACTCGCTTAGGGCTTTGCTGAACTCAGATGAAGGTCAAGTCAGATGAAAAAGCCCAAATGGGTTGTCCAGAAAGAACGTGACAGACGCGCTGCAGCCGCTGAAACAGTTTGGCTGTTTGGAATTCATGCCGTGCGTGATGCGCTTGAAAATCCGATGCGCGAGCGGTTGAGATTGGTTGTCACGAAAAACGCATATGACCGCTTGGCCGATGTAATCGCGACCTCTGGCATGGAGCCCGAGATCTCCGACCCGCGCAAGTTTGCAGCCCCCATTGATCCACAATCCGTCCACCAAGGTGCAGCGCTGGAAGTCAAACCGCTCGACTGGGGAAATGTCAGCGATATCTGCGCGCCACGCGGACAACCTGCGCGTGTGATCCTATTGGACCGCGTCACGGATCCACATAACGTTGGGGCCATCTTACGCTCTGCCGAGGTATTCGGCGCGCGGGCAGTCATCGCCTTACACCGTCATTCAGCCCCTGAAACCGGCGCTTTGGCCAAGACCGCGTCAGGGGCGCTGGAACGCCAGCCATATTTGCGCATCCGCAACCTCGCCACCACGATGGAGGCCCTGCGGGAGATGGGATACACACTTCTCGGTCTTGACGGTGAGGCGGACAACACTTTGCGCGACGCTGCCGCCAAGCTGGATGGCCCGATTGCTCTGGTCCTCGGCGCTGAAGGTCCAGGCCTGCGGGACAAAACCAAAGAAACCTGCGACCAATTGGTAAAGATTGACGCCTCCGGTGGATTTGGCTCGCTCAATGTCTCGAATGCGGCGGCGGTGTCCCTATATGAGGTGCAGGCCAAAGCGTAGGATCCCGCATGTCTCATCCGATAAAAATTGCCACCTGCAATTATTGCAGTGCCCGCACGATGCTCAAGCCGACCGCACGGTCGGGGCATGAGCTGGCTTGCGGTTCGTGCGGTGCGCCTTTGCATGAGATGAAATGGCTTAAAGCGCCAGAGCCCGCTACCGCACCGAAGCGCAAACCCGCAAAGCGTGCCCGTCCGTCGCAGCCGACCTTCTACAAGCCCCGCAAATCCTACAAACAAAAGAAGCGCCGTAAGTCGTTCTTCTCAGAAATGATCGAGGAGATCTGGGACTTCGCGGAAGACATATTCGACTGACACGCGAGATCACGTCTTTGTTAAATCCCTAGAACCTGCGACGGGGCCTCCTACCTTTATTTCATGATGGCGGCGCAACGGAACTGCCCGCCTGACAACACTGTCCCTCGTTCCGTACCTTGGCACCCGTGGTCCCCCCGCGGGTGCCATTTTTCGTTTTCAGGTCATTGTCAGCGCTTTGCGATTCAGTTCATATGTCGCGGATGACCTATACCGATGACCACCTGCGCACCATATTGAAATCCACCAAGGTTGTTGCCTGCGTTGGCGTGTCAATGAACCCGGTCCGCCCAAGCTATTACGTCGCGCGGTACATGTCCTTGAAAGGCTTCACCGTGATCGGCGTCAATCCCGGGCATGCCGGCAAGGTTCTATTCGGGCAACCGATTTACGCCTCACTGGCCGACATCCCCAAGGCCGCGAAAGTCGACATGGTCGACATCTTTCGTCGTCCGGATGCGGTGCCCGCAATTGTCGATGAGGCAATAGAATATCTGTCTGATCTAAGGACCATCTGGATGCAAATTGGTGTGACACACCCGCAAGCCGCAGCCAAAGCGGAAGCAGCAGGCCTCACGGTGATCCAAGACCGCTGCCCGAAGATCGAATACCAACGCCTTTTCGGGGAGTTGCGGATGGGTGGTTTCAATACTGGTGTCATATCTTCGAAATTGTGAAGCCAGGAGTTGACAGGAGTCAACTTTACCTTTGTTAACAGCGCCTTATAGAAACCATCCCGCGTTGACCCGAAAGTTAATTTCGGATGGGAAGCCGTTAACACTTACCGCAATATTGCTCTATAACTTTACCCTGCAAACACGCCCGACATGTCCTTGAAACCTTTCACTTCGATCGGATTGCCGGACGGGTCGCGAAAGAACATTGTCCACTGCTCCCCCGGCTCGCCCTCAAAACGCACGGACGGGGGCAGCACCCATTGCGTACCTGCGACCTCAAGCCGGTCCGCAAGCGCGCGCCACTTACCCAATTCCAGAACGAGACCGAGATGGGGCATAGGAACCATATGATCGCCAACCTTACCGGTATTCGTCGTCTCGAACGGGGTGCCTAAATGCAGCGAGATCTGGTGACCAAAGAAATCAAAATCGACCCAGGTTTCTGTCGAGCGGCCTTCGGTGCAGCCCAGCGTTTTGCCGTAAAACGTGCGCGCCGCATCAAGATCGGTGACGTGATAGGCAAGGTGAAACGGTGTCAGCATGGTGTGTCTTCCTGTGCACTTTGGGGTGCGCGGCAAATTGCCGAGCATTTTGGCGAACCCTAGCACCAACGAAACGACTAACGTAAGCACTCAGACATGATGATACGCCGCAGTTTCTTGTTCAGCGCTCTGTCTCTTGCCGCGTGCGGCCGGTCGGAGCCTGACACCCCACTTCCCGCACCACAAGCCAATCTGTTTCCCGGTGAGACGCCCCAAATGCGGGCCCTGATTGTGAAATGGGCCGCCATTCATGATATCCCGGAAAGTCTTTTGCACCGCGTCATTCAACGCGAAAGCGACTACCGGGCAGACGCACGCAACGGGCCTTACTGGGGGTTGATGCAAATTCTGCCGCAAACGGCGCGCACAATGGGCCATCGCGGGCCACCCGCTGAATTGTTGGATGCGGAAACCAACCTGAAATATGCTGGTAAATATTTGCGCGGTGCATGGCTTGTGTCAGACGGGGATGAAGCCACTGCTGTCGGTTGGTATGCGCGCGGTTTTTATTACGAGGCCAAACGGCGCGGCATGTTGGTCGAAACCGGACTGCGCGCGGGCTAACTCAGACTGGTTGTGGCCCGACGCCCCTGCCCCTAAACTCCGCCCAAATTTAACACTGGGAGGGACATCCATGTCCGACACGGAAAGCTACGGTTTCGACACTTTGCAAGTTCATGCAGGCGCGCGACCAGATCCAGCAACAGGTGCGCGCAACACGCCGATCTACCAATCCACAGCCTATGTATTCCGTGATGCAGAGCACGCAGCGGCTTTGTTCAACCTGCAAGAAGTTGGATACATTTACTCGCGCCTCACGAACCCGACCGTCGCCGTTCTGCAAGAACGCATCGCGACTTTGGAAGGTGGCGTCGGAGCTGTCTGCTGTTCGTCGGGCCACGCGGCCCAGATCATGGCGCTGTTTCCGTTGATGCAGCCCGGACGCAATGTTGTCGTCTCCACCCGCCTTTATGGTGGCACGGTTACGCAGTTCAGCCAGACGATCAAACGCTTTGGCTGGTCTGCGAAATTTGTAGACTTTGACGACACTGCAGCCGTGAAAGCCGCGATTGATGACGACACCCGTGCGATCTTTGGTGAAGCCATCGCAAACCCTGGCGGCTACATTATGGATGTGCGTGCGATTGCAGATATCGCGGATGAAGCTGGCCTTCCACTGATCATCGACAACACGACAGCAACGCCATATCTGCACCGCCCGATTGAACACGGCGCGACATTGGTGGTGCATTCTACGACCAAATACATGACGGGCAATGGGACTGTTACTGGCGGGTGCGTCATAGACTCTGGGAATTTCGATTGGACTGCGTCCGACAAATTCCCCTCCATGTCCGAACCAGAGCCTGCGTATCACGGCCTCAAGTTCGCGGAAACCTTTGGCCCGCTTGCTTTCACATTCCACGGCATCGCCATCGGCCTGCGTGATCTAGGGATGACCATGAACCCGCAAGGTGCGCATTACACCTTGATGGGGATTGAAACCCTTTCGCTGCGCATGGAACGTCATGTGGAGAACGCTGTCAAAGTGGCTGAATGGCTGGAGAAAGACGACCGCGTTGATTTTGTCACCTATGCCGGATTGAAGTCATCACCCTATTTTGACCGCGTCAAAACTGTTTGTCCGAAGGGCGCCGGCGCGTTGTTCACCTTTGCCGTCAAAGGCGGATATGAGGCTTGCGTGAAGCTGGTCGACAGCCTTGAGATATTTTCTCATGTTGCCAACCTTGGCGACACACGCTCGTTGATCATCCACTCAGCGTCCACCACCCACCGTCAGCTAACTGCGGAACAACAAGAAGCCGCTGGCGCTGCGCCCAATGTGGTGCGGGTCTCCATCGGGATTGAGGATGCCGACGATCTGATCCGCGATCTGGATCAAGCGCTCAGCAAAGCAACAAGCTGAATTTAAGCGGGGGCTTCGGCCCCCGTTTTTCATTCATTGAGCAGCTCATAAGTGATGGTGAAATGGGCCGTCAGGCTCACCTCGCCTGAAGCCACGGGCATTGCATCGCGCGAAAAACTCTCCGCCTGCAACATCTCGGGTCGAGGTTGGCGACCAGCTTCGTTCATTGTCAGGACACGACCCAATTTAACGCCTGTAGCCTCTGCCATGATTTTAGCCTTGCGCAACGCATCTTTCATCGCAGCATCCCGCGCCTTGTCCATTAACGGACCCGGCTCAGCAAAGCCAAAGCTCAGTCCATGAAACCGGTTCGCCCCACTATCGCTGACCGCATCCAGTATCTCGCCGAGCCGATCAAGGTCGCGGACACGAACCGTCAGCAGATTAGACGCGAGATAGCTTGAGATTTTCTGCCCCTCAGCCCCGCTTGAGCGAATTTTGTAGCGTTCCCATTGCGGGGTTACTTGCAACTGACTGGTTTGCATGTCGCGCGCTTCGATCTCGAACCGCTCTAGGCTCGCAAAAACCGCAGCAGAGCCCGCGCGCATCTGCTTTAGCGCTTCGCCTGCTGTGGGTTCGTTATACGTAACCCCAAGCGTAATCGTCGCCATATCGGGCGCGTCCGCTACTGTCCCGGTGCCGCTGACACTAAATTGCGGGACCGGTGCTTCGGCCAAAGCCGGGCCCTGCAGACACGCAATAAGACCAATGGTAAGCAGGTTCATCTTGATGAAAGTCACGCTGTTTTCTCCTCTGACTTGGCAACTCATTGTAGGTTTGACGCCTCACACCTGCCAATCCTTGGTTTTTCTTTCGCCTTATGTGAATTATGTTATAGAAATGAAGAGTTAGGGGGCGGACCTGTCAGGTGCGTTTCTTTGACGGCCTCGGAAAATCGAGGCCAAAACCACGGATGCGGGACCCGAGCGCACAGACATGACGCCAAATTTTGCACTGGACCTCTCAGAAGACGGCATTGTTCTTCTGCACCGCTCTCCAACGGGCGGCGGATGGTTTCGCGAGGGGCGTGTTGATTTCGCAAAAGATGACATCGCGGAAGGCCTCTCAAAGCTGCGCGAAAAGGCGGTTGAACTGGAAGGCGAGACTTTCCAAACCAAACTCATTCTCCCCTCATCGCAATTGTTGTTCACGACCGTCTCCCCCGGCACTGACATCGCAGAAGCTTTGGCGGAGCGCACGCCTTACCGTGCGGATCAGCTTAGCTACGCCACTTCGGAGATGGATAGCGAGATCAAGGTGGTCGCTGTCGCGCTTGAAACGCTTGGAGAAGCGGAAGGATTTATTGCACCGCACGGCCTGAATCCTGTGGGCTTCACCGCAATCCCGGAGCCACATCAGTTTGATGGCGAGCCGATGTTGGGCGGAACACTGCTGGGCGCCGATGGGTTTGACCCGGACCCGGAACCCGTCAGAATTATCGAGAAGCCAACCTTCCTTCCCGATCCCGTGGCTCCGCTCCCGGAAGAGGATGAAGAAGAGACTGAAGATGCGCGCGTTGACGAGCCCGAAGAAGCACCAGAAGAAGTAGCCACGCCCCCTGCAGATGTTGCACCTGAAGAGGAAGACGCCGCGCCTGCGGAAGAGGTTGCAGAACTCGACGCGGAAGAAGAGCCGAAAGAAGAGGTAAGCGCGGAGCAAGACGGAACCGAAAAGAACGTTGAACCGCCAGTTGAGGAAGAGAAACCACAAGCACAACCAGCGGCATTCTCAAGCAGGCGACGTGGCTCTGATGAGGGGACGACTGAAGAAGCCGGCTCACGCGTTACTAAACTCACAGCGCGGATTGCGGTACCCGATGGCGGCAAAAGCGGTGCACCGAAGCTCGGTAGCGCAACGTCTACGCGCGCACCGACGCCCGCGCCCAAAGGTAAATCCGTCGCGCCCTCAAAGCCCGCCCCGAAGGCGGTGCCTGTTGTACCGCCGCCTCCGCCGCCTTTGGCTCAAATGCAGACGGCGACGCCTGCCACAGCCGCCAAACCGGCAGAGGATCCGATCGCCAAGCTTGCTGAGCGGGACCGTAGGGGCAAACCGCGTTTCCTCGGGCTAATCCTAACGGCGATTTTGCTGGTCTGCCTCGGCCTCGCTGCGGTGCTGTCGTCTTTCATCTTGCCAGACAATGCGGTGAGCCGTCTTCTGTTTGGCCCATCCGAAGAAACCATAGTCGCGGATAACATCACCGATCCCGCATTGATAGAAGGTGCTGAGGCCGGTCTGTCGCTTGAGGAAGAGATTGATCTGGCAAGCCTTCCGATGGATCAGACCCTACCTGACCTGTCAGGAGATGCGGTTGATATCGTTCCGGAAGACCTGACAACGCAAGAGCCAGACTCAACGATAGCTGTCCGGCCAGAGCCGATCACGCAAGCGGAAGCTGCCGCAGCCTACGCAGCCACCGGCATTTGGCAGCACGCTCGGATCCTCTCGCTTGAGCAAGCAACGCCAGACAATCTGGACACGCTTTATGTGGCGTCCCTTGATCCGAACCCAGCGTTTGAAGACGCCCCTGCCCTTATCCCCGCGGATCGCCGCGAAGCGGAATTGATCGCCTTCACACCGCCGCCGCCACCCGGCGTGATTTTTGATATAGACGAACGCGGACTTGTGCGCGCGACGCCTGAAGGTGCCATGAGCCCAGAAGGCGTTCGTGTTGTGTTGGGCGCGCCACCCGTGCGCGCCATCCAACGCCCAGAAACCGGAACACCGGAAGTGGCCGAGGACGAAAGCCCCGAAGTCGTCTCGCGCCTTGCAGGTATTCGCCCAGCACAACGCCCAGATAATTTGGTGGAAACCCGTGAGCGCGCCACATTAGGCGGGTTATCAAGGACAGAATTGGCAACCATCCGCCCCGTACAGCGACCAGCATCGGCGCAAGCGCAGGCGGAAGCCATTGCCCGCGCCTTGGCAGAGGCAGAAGCGGCAACACAGGCAGAGGCCGAAGCGGCACTGATTGCAGCCACCGAGCAGGCGGTGACCGTATCGCTGCGCGCTCAGCAACGGCCACAAAATTTCGAACGCGTTGTCGCACAAACACGCGCGGCTCCGCGCAGCACACCGCAAAATGCACCAAGCAGCAACAGCGCGGAAATTCAAACCGCAAGCGCGTCAACAGCATCGCCCAGCCGTGGATCTGGCCCCGCTGTCGCGCGGTCGAGTCGCGCCACGCCGACAGGCCGCGTTTCGAATACCGTTGCGCGTGCAGCGACTGACAATAATGCAATTGCGCTCGGTAAAGTGGCGCTCGTCGGTGTTTTTGGCACCTCTTCCAACCGTCGCGCCTTGGTGCGGATGCCCAATGGGCGGTTCAAGAAAGTCTCCATCGGGGATCGTGTGGATGGCGGACGCGTGGCCGGCATCGACAACAATTCCCTGCGCTATGTCAAAGGCGGACGCTCCGTTTTGTTGAAGATGCCGAAAGGCTAGACAAGCAGCGCGGCGGCAAGGCCCAAGAACGCAAAGAACCCGACAACGTCCGTAACCGTCGTCACGAATGCGCCCGACGCAAGCGCCGGGTCGATCCCAATCCGGTCCAAGCCGATGGGAATAAGAATGCCAGCAAGCGCTGCGACCACCATATTGACGACCATCGCAACCGCGATCACGATGCCCAAAAGCGGCGTTCCAAACCAGACGATCCCGATCACGCCCATTACCACGGCAAAAATTAGACCATTCAGAAGACCCGCAACAGCTTCACGACGCACAACCCGCAAGAGGTTTGCACCGGTCAAGTCTTTGGTCGCAATTGCACGCACGGCAACGGTCAAGGATTGCGTACCCGCATTTCCGCCCATTGAGGCCACGATAGGCATCAAGACAGCCAGCGCCACGATTT
Organism: uncultured Litoreibacter sp.; assembly: GCA_947494435.1. Taxonomy (GTDB): domain Bacteria; phylum Pseudomonadota; class Alphaproteobacteria; order Rhodobacterales; family Rhodobacteraceae; genus Litoreibacter. The sequence continues at coordinate 2,028,890 of CANLUY010000001.1, read as the reverse complement.
GCGCCAGTATTTCCTCAAACTGAGAAATCACCACCGACGCCAGAATGGCCGTAAACAGATTGACTGCCAACCATGGGAAGCGTTGCTTGACCGTCTCCAACGTCCGGTCGGAGATGCTCTCATCACTGCCCACACCCGCGAGGCGAAGGATGTCTTCTTCAGCCTCCTCGTCCAGAACAGCCATCGCATCGTCAATGGTAATGACACCGACAAGCCGATCATCCTCGTCTACAACAGGTGCCGAGATCAGGTGATATTGGTTGAATGCATAAGCCACATCGCTCTCTGGTTGGGTGGCGGGAATGGTTCGAAAGCTATCTTCACTCAGCTCTTTGAGGGGCGTTGCACGTTTTTCGCCCAGAATGCGACCAAGGGTGACGTAGCCCACCGGATGATAGGAAGGGTTTACCAACAAGACGTGATAAAACTGCTCAGGAAGATCAGACGATTTCCGCATGAAATCAATCGCCTGTCCTACGGTCCAATCCTCTGGCGCCACAACCATTTCGCGTTGCATCAAACGGCCGGCGGAGAATTCCGGATAGCTGAGCGCATCTTCGACGACGGCCCTGTCCGCGACATCCAACGCATCGAGGATCATCTCCTGCTGGCCTTCTTCCAAGTCCTCGATCAGGTCGACGACATCGTCGGATTCCAGTTCCCGCACCGCGCCTTTCAGAACATGGTTGGGTAGAAATTCGATCACCTCTTCGCGCAGGCTTTCTTCAAGCTCGGAAAGAACTTCGCCATCAAGCCCTGTGGACCATAGGGAGAGAAGCGCGCGCCGCTCAGCATCGCTGATCTGCTCCAGAAGGTCGGCGATATCAGCGGGGTGTAACGGTTCAAGCAGGACATCAAGCGCGCGCGCATTGGTGGCGTCAATCGCTTCAAGGACGTCGGCAACAAGGCCACGTTCAAGCTGGTAGTCACCTTCAGGCTTTTCAGTGATCGGTTCGCCCGGCGCCGCGTTCTGATTGTCGGTTGTTGGATCCGTCATTTGCTTCGCCCCGCCTCAATCTTCAGCCATCACCAATACCTTAGCCAATGCGCCCGAAGGGTGATAGGCCCGTTTCGGTAATTTCCTTTTCACACGTAGGGGGTTACCAAGATCTTATGACCGAGTCGCGACATATCCTTTTGGGTCAAACCCTCAGCTTCACGGCCGATCCCTTTGTCGCAGGAGCAAATGCCGCACAACATAACACGCACGGTGCTGTTGTGATAACGGACGGTCAGGTCATATGGGCGGGTCCTGCCGATCAGTTGCCCAGCTTTCCAGATAGCCCTGTGACCAACTATGGTGACAACCTGATCATGGCAGGATTTGTCGATGCGCATGTGCACTACCCACAAACCCCAATGATCGCGAGTTGGGGCAAGCGGCTGATTGACTGGCTGAACGACTACACTTTCCCCGAAGAAGCGCGCTTCGGCGATGATGGCTATGCTGATGAGATCGCATCGCGATACTTTGATCTTGCGCTCGCGCATGGCACCACCACAATGTGCAGCTTCGGGACGATCCACCCCGAAAGTGTCGATGCATTTTTCAACCAAGCCCAAAGGCGCGGGATGCGAGCCTTGGCGGGCAAAACCTGCATGGACTGCAATGCGCCTGACACCCTGCGCGACACGGCGCAAGCGGCATATGACGACAGTAAGACCCTGCTGGAGCGATGGCATAATGTCGACCGTCTGGGATATGTTATCACCCCGCGTTTCTCACCGACATCCACGCCAAAGCAACTTAAGGCGCTCGGGGCGCTTTGGGCGGAACATCCAGAATGCCTCATGCAAACGCACCTCTCCGAGCAGGTGGAGGAGATCGCTTGGGTCTCGGACCTGTTTCCAGAGGCTCGTGACTATCTTGATACGTATGAAATGCACGGATTGCTTGGGGCGAACGGTGTCTATGGCCACGCGATCCATCTGACAGATCGGGAGCGCGACAGACTGAAAGAGTTTGGCGCTGGCATCGTTCATTGCCCAACGTCAAACACGTTTATCGGGTCTGGTCTGTTCGATATGGCTGGCTTGAAAGCACAAGGCCAACGCGTTGGCCTCGCAACCGATACCGGTGGAGGCTCTTCTTTTTCTATGCTGCGCACGATGGCTGCGGCCTATGAGATCGGGCAACTAAACGGAACGGCGCTCCATCCTGCGCAATTGCTTTGGCTCGCAACGCAGGGGTCTGCTCAGTCTCTGCGGCTCGAAAACAAGATCGGTAACCTCGCCGCGGGGATGGACGCGGACTTGGTCGTGCTTGATCTTGCTTCCACGCCCGTCATTGCGCAGCGATCAGAGCGCGCAGATAGTTTTTGGGAAGCTGTGTTTCCAACGATTATGATGGGCGATGACAGGGCAATTCACGACGTTTGGATTGCCGGTCGGCGAGTCTAGCAGCCAGGTTTTCCAAACACCAAGACCCACGTATTGCCCGCACCGCGTGCAGACCCGTATTCCACAGCCAATCGACTCAGATTGTTCGCACGGTGGCCTGAACTGTTCATCCAGCTTTGCATCACAGCGTCCGGCGTTGGTTGGCCCTGCGCTATGTTTTCAGCCACAAAGCAATAGCCATATCCTTGCGCCCGAACACGTTGACCGACACTGGAATTGTCGGATCCAGTATGGCTGAAAAAGCGATTAGAAACCATGTCTTGCGCATGGACCTGTGCGGCGGCTGCAAGTTGGGCAGATGGCGTCAGCGCAGGCAGGCCATTTTCTGCGCGGCGCGCGTTGAGGAGCGATCCAACGTCACTGCCGGTTGCAGCTTGGGCCACGACGTCCACGTCTTGTGCAGCATCAAGTGCTCTAAAGTCCGGGCTGGTTTCAGGCTCTGCATCCGGTCCACAGGAGATAAGCAAGGCGGCTAATCCCGCCATGATCACTGCATTCGTTTTCATCATCTCTTCCCCCTCACGCCATCAATTGGCGCACCATATCGTTCTGCCTGGCCACCGTAGCGGCAAGATCAAGTGTTGCAAGCTGCCCGTCACGGACGATGCCTTTTCCTTCAACCAGCAAATCGCGCACACGTGTCGGGCCTGCCAGCAAAAGTGCAGCAGGGTCCCAAGACCCGGCGCTTTCCACACCGGACATATCCCAGATTGCAAGATCTGCGCGGAACCCTTTTGTAATCTGGCCACATTCACGGCCGCGCCCCAACACTTCGGCCCCTCCACGCGTTGCAAGACGCAAAGCAGCACGAGCGGAATAGGCGTCACCGCCATTTTTAACGCGTTGCAGCAACAGGGCCTGACGCGCTTCGGCGATCAGGTTACCCGCATCATTCGAGGCTGAGCCATCAACACCAAGTCCAACCGGCACGCCAGCTTTCTGCATCTCGATCACAGGGGCGATGCCGGAACCCAGTCTGCAGTTTGAGCACGGACAGTGCGCAACACCGGTGCGCGTATGAGCAAATAAATCAATCTCTTGTCCGTCAAGCTTGACGCAATGGGCGTGCCAAACGTCCTCGCCAACCCATCCCAATTCTTCCGCGTATTGACCGGGACGGCAGCCGAAATTGGCCTCGGAGAACGCGATGTCTTCGTCATTTTCTGCCAGATGGGTGTGCAACATCACGCCCTTGTCGCGGGCGAGAACGGCCGTTTCGCGCATCAATTCCCGGCTGACAGAGAACGGCGAGCACGGGGCCAGCCCGATGCGGATCAGCGATCCGGGGTTCGCATCGTGAAACGTATCAACGACGCGGATGCAATCCTCAAGAATTGCCGGTTCATGTTCTACAAGCGCGTCCGGCGGCAAGCCGCCTTTGCTTTCCCCGATACTCATGGAGCCGCGCGTCGCGTGAAACCGCAATCCGACCTCTGCTGCCGCGTGGATCGTGTCATCAAGTCGGCCGCCATTGGGGTATAGGTAAAGATGGTCGGACGTCATCGTGCATCCAGACAAAGCCAGCTCAGCCAAACCAATCTGGGTCGAGGTGAACAGATGGTCCGGCCCCAGACGCGACCAGATCGGATAGAGCGTTTGCAACCAGCCAAAGAGCGCCGCATCTTGTGCTGCGGGAACCGCACGGGTCAGTGTTTGAAACAAATGATGATGCGTATTGACCAGACCCGGCGTGACAACGCATCCAGCAGCGTTGATCGTCTCACCTGTCGTTTCAAGTCCCTCGCCAATGTCTGCTATCACCCCATTTTCCAACAGGATGTCTGCGCCTTTCAGTTCTTGATCTGCATCATTCATCGTCAGGATGATGTCAGCACCTTGAATAAGAGTTTGGCTCACTTCTGACCCCGCAATACCCGCAAGGCTTCCGCGTGAAGTTGCGGTGTCGCAGCAGCCACGGCTTGCCCGCCTTGATCAACGGGACCACCTAACCAGTTGGTGACAATTCCACCCGCCGCTTCGACAACGGCGATAGGCGCTTGAATGTCGTAGCTTTGCAACCCTGCCTCAATCACCAAATCAACATGACCACCAGCGAGCAGAGCATAGCCGTAGCAATCCATGCCGTAGCGTGTCAGCTTGCATTGGCTTGCGACACGGTGAAACCCTGCCGCCTCTTCGCGTGTTCCAACTTCGGGAAAGGTCGTCAGAATAATTGCGTCAGACAACTCCGTGACTTTGGAGACAGAGAGCGCGCGGTCCCAATGCGGACCCGTCATCCGCGCCTCTCCCCAACCGCCTATAAAACGCTCACCAATATAGGGCTGGTCAATCACGCCAAGCACGGGGTTTTGCCCATCATGTAGCGAAATCAGGGTCCCCCATGTCGGCGTGCCAGAGAGATACCCACGCGTTCCGTCAATTGGATCCAGCACCCATGTCAGACCGGATTTCGTGGGCTTCGTTCCGAACTCTTCGCCCAGAATGCCGTCCTTGGGGCGTCGCGTCTCGATGATGGCACGCATCACCTCCTCAGCAGCGCGGTCGCCTTGGGTTACAGGGTCAAACCCATCCGTTTCTTTATTGTCTGCGGCGAGCCCCGGTTTGCGGAAGTAGCGTAGCGTTTCAACACGCGCGGCATCGGCCAAGGCATCCGCAAGATCGCGACAGCTTTGTATCAGATGATTGTCCATAGAACCCTTCTAGACTGATCCCGCATTCGGTGCCATGTGCCTGCCGTGAAAACAAGGGGTTGGCTTGAAAATCAAGTGGCTCCGCCCTGCACCATTGGCTAAACTGGCGAGACGTAAAACAAGGACACCACATATGCGCGCGTTTCAAGTCACCGAATATGGGAAGACGGCCTTCACGCAAGATGCTGCGAAACCAGAACCTCAGCCCGGTGAAGTGTTGCTGCGCATCCATGCCTGCGCTTTGAATTTTGCCGATTTGCTGATGGTCAAAGGCACGTATCAAGAAAAACCGCCTCTGCCTTTCTCCCCGGGTATGGAGGTGGCAGGCGAAGTGGTCGCTTTGGGTGCAGGGGTCACGTCGCCAGAGATTGGCGACCGAGTAGCCGTGTTCGGTGGGAATGGCGGCTTGGCGGAATTTGGATGCTTCTCCGCCGCGCTTTGCGTTCCACTGCCCGATCAGATGGATTTCAAAACCGGCGCTGCTTTTCAGGTCGCCTATTCCACGTCGCATGTGGCTTTGGACTATAAGGCGGGCCTGAAACCGGGTGAAACCCTGCTGGTCACTGGTGCGGCTGGTGGCGTCGGGTTGGCCGCGGTTGAGCTTGGCAAATTGATGGGCGCAACCGTGATCGCGGCCGCACGTGGTGCAGACAAACTGGCTGTCGCAAAGGAACATGGCGCAGACCATCTGATCGACACAGATACAGACGATTTGCGTGCCGTGGTAAAATCACTGGGTGGCGCAGATGTGGTCTATGAGGCGATTGGCGGCGACTTGTTCACAGCGGCCTTGCGCGCCTGCAATCCTGAGGCACGCGTTCTTACGATCGGCTTTGCCTCCGGCGACGTGCCCCAAATCGCAGCAAACCATATTCTGGTCAAAAACATCAGCGTGATCGGGTTTTATTGGGGAGGATATCTTCAGTTCAAACCGCAAGTACTGACCGACAGCCTGACGGAGCTGTTTGCAATGTATGGTGCGGGCAAGCTGAAGCCGCATGTCTCCCACACGTTCCCGATTGAGGACGCCGATCAGGGGTTGGCTGTGCTGCGCGAGCGTAAATCAACCGGCAAGGTTGTCATCACGCTCTGAGCGGAACGACCTCATCTGGTTGCCACTCGGACCGGTAGGCCGTCACGATCAGATCCTTCAACGCCGAGATGACCGGCTCGTCACTGCTGCGCATGTATAGAATGATCTGGCTATGGCCCGGATCAGGAAGAGACCCATCATGCTCGATTGGCGCCGTTTGGCGCGGGTAGACACCAGTGATGGCAGCATGCACGGCAAGATCCGCGCCGACGACCGCCTCAACAGCGTTATCAAGGTCGGAATCAACAACCATCTCCCAATCAAAATCCGCTTCATCAAGAAGACGCAAGACGTCGGACCGGAAGATACAGTTCTTACAGAAGGCGACAGGCAGCGGGCGAGTTTTCCAAGCGGACCCACCAACCGCACCAATCCAGACAAGCGGCAAAGACACCAAGACTTCACCACCCGGTCCGGGTTGCTCTTCAGTGGTTAGGATTGCGTCGCATTCACCCCGTTCAAACATCTCAAGCAATTGTCGGCTCGGGGCGGAGACCAGCTTCATCTGAACACGCGGATAATCCGCCGCAAACCTTCGCAGAATGGTTGGAACATATGGGTAAATGATATCATGCGGCACGCCGAGAGTCAGTTCGCCTTCATACTCATTCGCCGTCAGCCGCGTGTAGATTTCATCATTCAAGGCCAGCATTCTGCGCGCGTAGCTCAGAAGCTGCTCCCCCTCCGCCGTCGGTGTCACGGTCCTGTTCGCCCGGTCCAGCAATTTGACATCAAGCGACTCCTCAAGCCGCTTAAGCTGCATGGAGACCGCCGATTGCGTCAGGTGCAGATACCCCGCGGCTTTCGTGACACCACCACTATCCGCAACAGTCACAAAGGAGCGCAGAGCAGTCAGGTCTAAATTGCGAGGCATATCAATATCCGTGATGGGTTACTTAACATTCATTCGTTTCACAAATGGAATGCGACCGAGCATACACATCACCAAGACTGATGCAAACAAACAAATAGATCACTCAAACAGAAGGATAGTCCGATGACCGATTTTGCTGCAGTACATATTTCACAGCCGTCGCGCCGTACGAAACCCGGTCTGATGGCCTATCTCGACCTGTATCGTCAGCGCCGCGCTTTAGCAGCGATGGACGAGACACAACTGCTCGATCTGGGGCTGACCCGCGATGACGCGATACGCGAAGCCAATCGCGCAATCTGGGATGCGCCGCAGAACTGGTATCGCTAAGCCACGGGATCACCTTGAAAAAGGGGAACCGTCGACAGGTGATCGGCAGTAATCCGCATCAAGTGATCAGGCGGCACTGCGCGCCAAGCGGCAATTTCTCCATCCAATGGTTCAGACGCTACAAGTCTTCCTGTCCCTGCCCGGCGCTCATAGAGTGTCGGGCGTTTTTTGTCAGACGCATATCGAAATGCATACAGGCTTTCCCCATCAGAAAAGACTGATGTGATCCTGTGCGGCGGATCACCCTGTTCGCGAAGTTCACTCAGTATCGTCAAAACCCGGCTTACGGCGCCTTGGGGGTCGGAAGCTAACCCATGCTGGATCAACAGCAGAAAAAGTAGTTCGGAATCGGTGTTTCCCGCGCGCAAATGATACAAATTGTCAGGCAACATCGCCTCAAGGGTACGTTTGATCCGCAAGAAGCCACCAAGCTGGCCATTGTGCATAAAAGACCAATTTTTATAGCGAAACGGATGACAATTGACCCGCGCGGTTTCACCAACGGTTGAAGCACGGACATGCGCCAGAAACAGCGGGGAGACGATCATTTGGCAAAGGCTTGTCAGATTGCCATCGGACCACGCAGGTAGAACATCGCGATATTGGCCCGGTCCCGCACCGTCTTGGCGGTACCAAGCAAGGCCAAACCCATCGCCATTCACCGCCAATTTAGCCTCGGAGGCATCCTGACTTTGTACAAGGAGCGAATGAGGTGGCGCTATGACGACCTCATCGAGCGCGATCGGCGCACCAATCCAGGCCGCAACGCGACACATCAGTCAGTCGCCCCATTGCGGTGATGGCACATTTCATACAGCTCTTTGACCTTCCGGCTGGCTGTTGTCTCACAAAGCGGTGGGATGAACGCATGGACCAAAGCGGCGCCGCCCGCGGCGAAAAGCTTGCCAGAGAAACGGAAAGCAAACCGCATATGGCCGAAATAGGTTTCGCCAACACTGGCAGGATGATCGCAGAACGACGCGAAGAAATTAGATTTTGCGTTGGATTGCTCTGTTGTGCTGCTCATGTTGGCCTCCTTAAGTGGTGTCGAAAGAATGACACAGGTGCAGAGCGGATTTATCTCGTTTACAACTATCTAAAGACGATATTTTGGGATATACTCCCAAATATGGCGCATATTATCGACTCAATAGACCGTGCAATCCTGACCATCTTGCAGCGGGATGCCACGACCAGTGTGGACACCATTTCTGAGCAGGTTGCTCTGTCGCGCAATGCGTGTTGGCGCAGGATCAAGCAGATGGAAGAAACCGGCCTTATCAAAGGGCGCGTCGCGTTGATAGATGCGGCTCAAATCGGGTTGGGGCTGACAGTCTTCGTTCTTATGCGCGCCGCTGATCACGCGCCGGATTGGCTCGGAAAATTTGATCGCGCCGTGCGGTTGCTTCCGGAAATCATCGGTGCACATCGTATGTCAGGCGATTTGGACTACGTTCTACGCGTGCAGGTCACGGATGTGGCCGATTATGATCGCTTCTATAAACGGCTGATCGAACTTGTCCCCGTGCGCGATATTTCGGCAAGTTTTGTTATGGAAAACATCAAAGATACGACGGCACTGCCGGTTTGATGCCCGCCAATTCAGCGAATTCGTTAAAATCTGACGAATAAAGTCCCGTTTGTCACCGGAAATCCTTGAAATACAGGGGGAGCTGCCCCACATTTACCTCAGAAATCCCGGAACTACCGGGGCCGCAGTTTTTATGACTGAAGGGAGTCATTCAATGCAAGAATACGTCAGAACACGTTCTACAGCTGGCATTAGCGCCGAGCAGATAGACGCGGGTCTGCGCGCGCACATGAACAAGGTCTATGGCACGATGTCCGTAGGCATGCTGATCACAGCGCTTGCTGCATGGGCCATTTCCGGCTTGTCCGTCGACGCAAGCGGTCAATTGACCGGTCTCGGCCAAGCTTTGTACTTGTCGCCACTGAAATGGCTGGTGATGTTCGCACCGCTTATCTTCGTTTTCGGCTTTGGTGCCGCAATCAACCGCATGTCAGCAGCGACAGCCCAAGTGGTCTTCTATGCATTCGCCGCCGTCATGGGCGTATCCATCAGCTCGATCTTCCTTGTCTTCACAGGGTTTTCGATCGTGCAAACCTTCTTGGTCACAGCCGTCGCATTCGCCGGTTTGAGCATCTGGGGATACACCACGAAGAAAGACATCTCCGGTTGGGGCTCATTCCTGATCATGGGTGTAATCGGCCTGATCGTCGCATCAATCATCAACATCTGGCTCGCTTCGCCTGCCATCATGTTTGCAGTGTCGATTCTCGGTGTGCTGATCTTTGCGGGTCTCACAGCCTACGACACTCAAAAAATTAAGAATGACTACTTGCAGATGGCCCACGCGGGCGATCAGGAGTGGTTGGGCAAGTCGGCAATCATGGGCGCGTTGAACCTGTATCTCGACTTTATCAACATGTTTATGTTCCTGTTGCAGCTCTTCGGCAACCGCGAATAAGCGAACACGCCAAACACAGTCAAAGCCCGCCTGACACTGCTCAGGCGGGCTTTTTTTATTCGTGGTCGCCACCTTTGAAAGTCGGTGGCAGAGGTCCATCCAAACGTCGTCCCATCGAGATCGCCGGAAATTCGATACCCGCGCGCAGAGGTACTGAGATTTCCCGCTCCCCTTCAAAGCCCATCGCGCGGTAATAGGGCGCCGCCGTCAGAGTTGATTGGCACGCCATGTACTGCACACCACCTGCTTGTGCTTCATTCAGAATATGGCGCATCAAAGCTGTCCCATATCCCCGCCGCGTTTTGTGGTGGTCCGTGACTACATGGCGGATATGGGCAATATTGGCTTCAGCCCTTGCGCCACCAGGTGCTGCATATGTCCAGCCCCCTGCGGCAACCAACACTCCGTCATCAAACACGCCGTAATAGGTCCCGCTCATCACCAGCTTTGGTTGAGCGCGCGAGATAAGCGGCAAGGCCAGAACAAGCATAGAAGGCGGATAATCCGCCTTGAGCAATGCAGGGTAGCTATCAGCCAACAGAACATCAACTGCCGCAATATCGCGCCGCGTTGTCGGACGAATGTGCATCAGGGTCCTCCAAAACGAAAAAACCGCGCCTCAGGGGCGCGGTCTTGTCTTAGTCCAGAGTGTAGGATCAGCTTACTTGATCTTACCTTCTTTATATTCGACATGCTTGCGCACAACGGGGTCATATTTGCGCACGACCATCTTCTCGGTCATGGTGCGGGCGTTTTTCTTGGTCACATAGAAGTGGCCCGTGCCTTCGGTCGAGTTCAGGCGGATTTTAATCGTGGTTGGCTTCGCCATGTTACATCTCCTGCACGAGGGCGCGCCCTCGGAAATTCATTTGAAGCTGCCTTTTACGCGAGGGGCCGCCCGAGTCAACCGCCAATGAGCCTTTCGCCAAGGATTCTCAACTCCAACTGCGCGCAAACGCGGCAGAAGCCGGCCAAGTCTCACTTCCCTGACTTGCAAGTTGCTCACATCCTGTCATCCTTGGCGTATTCACCACAAAGGATTATTCTCATGCGCACTGCCCTTCCCCTTCTATTTATATCTCTCGCCCTTCCTGCGACAGCCCAACAAGCAGCCGACGCAATCGCACCCGAAGCTGCCACGGCAATTGCAGCCAAAGGCGCAGGAACGCCAGTCGAGGCAAAAAACTGGATGGTGAGTGCCGCCAATCCGCTGGCCGTTCAAGCTGGTGCCAAAGTTCTGCGCAACGGCGGCTCAGCAGCTGACGCGATGGTCGCAGTGCAAGCTGTTCTTGGGCTGGTCGAGCCACAAAGCTCCGGCTTGGGCGGCGGCGCATTCCTCGTTTGGTTCGATGCCGAGACGGGCGAGATCACGACATTGGACGGGCGTGAAACAGCCCCGTTGGCTGCAACACCCACTTTATTTCAAGACGCCGAGGGCGAGCCGCTCAAATTCTTCGATGCAGTGGTCGGTGGCCTCTCTGTCGGCACCCCCGGAACACCTGCCTTGATGGCCGAGGCGCATCGCCGGTGGGGCCGTGCCGACTGGCCACGCCTATTCGACGATGCAATCGCTTTGGCAGATGACGGGTTTACCGTCTCCGCTCGGCTCGCAAGCCTTGTAGAAAATGATCAAGAGCGTTTGACGCGCTTTCCCCGCACCGCGAGCTATTTCATTCCGGAAGGCGCGCCCATTCAGGAAGGTAACACCCTCGTAAACCCCGCCTATGCTGACACGCTGACCCGCATCGCGGAGGAAGGCGCGCAGGTTTTCTATGAAGGCGCGATTGCGCAAAGCATTGTCGACACGGTGCAAAACGCAGAGGGCAATCCCGGCGTCCTATCGATGCAGGATTTTGCAACCTATCAGATCAAACAACGCCCTGCCGTCTGTGCCACCTACCGCGCGCATGACATTTGCGGCATGGGGCCACCTTCTTCTGGCGCCCTGACTGTGGGCCAAATCCTAGGCATGCTGGACGGCACAGACCTCGCCAGTCTTGGTGCGGAAAGCCCCGAAAGTTGGCGCCTGATCGGGGATGCCTCCCGCCTCGCTTTTGCGGATCGCGGGCGTTACATGGCCGACAGTGACTTTGTGCCAGTGCCGACCGAAGGTCTGGTTGATCCAGATTATCTCGCGGAACGCGCAGAACTGCTCGCAACTGATGCAGCGCTTGAAGAGGTCTCCGCCGGCACGCCCGCTTTTGATCATGCGCTCCTTTGGGCCGATGATGAGAGCATCGAGCTGCCATCAACTTCCCACATCTCCATCGTCGATGCGGATGGCAACGCTCTTTCCATGACGACCACAATCGAAAACGGGTTCGGGTCCCGCCTCATGGCACCGGGCGGCTTCCTTCTCAACAATGAGCTCACCGACTTCTCCTTCCGCACTCACAACGAAGGTGTCCCGATCGCCAACCGGATCGAACCGGGCAAACGCCCACGTTCTTCGATGGCTCCAACGATCGTTCTCAAAGACGGGAAACCGATTTTGGTGGTGGGCTCACCCGGTGGATCACGGATTATCGGTTATGTCGCCAAAACGATCATTGCACATCTTGATTGGGGCATGGACGTGCAACAAGCCGTGGCACTCCCCCACCTCGTCAATCGCTTCGGAAAATATGATGTCGAAGAGGGGACCAGCGCCGAAACTCTTGTCGAGCCACTGACCGCTTTGGGATACGAGGCCGCACCCCGCGCCCTCACATCAGGCCTGCACGTGATAGCAATTACTGAGGACGGTCTTTCAGGCGGCGCGGACCCCAGACGCGAAGGGATCGCTTTGGGCGAATAAACCAACATTCCCCCAGCGTTTTTCCAATAAAAATATGCTGGGGGTTTTCGCCCGTGCGGCTCGGGGTCGACGCCCCCAAAAAGAACGCAAAAGCATCGCGCGCCGCGGGCGTTTTGTCGTATAAGATATGCGCGGATGGCCTGTAAGCCGGATTCTGTCCACGACCGAAGTCGCTGGATGATCATTCATCTCAAAGCACCGTTGCCGGTGCTCCTCTAGCTGCCAACCCGGACCGTCTCGGGCCGAAGATGCCCTGCGAAGTTGCCCCCGCGCGAGGTCCCTATTTGGCATTGCTCCCGGTGGGGCTTGCCGTGCCGCTTCCATTGCTGGTCGCGCGGTGCGCTCTTACCGCACCGTTTCACCATCACCTTGCATGCAAGGCAGTTTCTTCTCTGTGGCGCTGTCCCTGGGGTTGCCCCCGCCGGGCGTTACCCGGCACCGTTTCTTCATGGAGTCCGGACTTTCCTAGACGTTTTAATTGCATAGCAAATCAAACCGCCTCGACCATCCAGCCATCCGCGCAACAGCGTCTCTAGGACGTCCGCTTGTGCCGGTCAACGGGGAAGCGCGCAGCGAGACCAGCCGCCAGTTCCGCATCGACACGATCAACAGGCCCGTCAGCCCAAGGCCGAAAGCGTTGTCGAAAACTCTCAAGGCGCGGCGCCTCTTCCACATCCGCAGAATACCCGAAGGTTTCCAGATCGGCGTAGAAATTCTCGGGCGTACTGCTTTGCGTTTCAGGCCAGATTGCCAAGCCTGTCCGTGCGAGCCGTTGCCAATCAAACCTGCGGCCCGGATCGATCTTGCGTCCAGGTGCGAGGTCGGAATGCGCAATGACCCGTTCAGCAGGGATCGCCCACCGCGTCAGAATACCGCCTAACAGCTCTTCAAGCGCATCCATCAATGCCGCAGAGAAAGGCGACAGACCGTCATTGGCCAGCTCAATCCCGATAGACCGCGAATTCACATCCGTGACATCGCCCCAGCTGCCGACCCCCGCATGCCAAGCGCGTTTCGCCTCGTCTACCAAAGCAAATACGTCTCCGTTTTCCGCGATCAGGTAATGCGCCGAGACCTCTGTCTCTGGATTACACAATGCACGGCAAGCTGCATCTGCAGAGGTCATCGCCGTATAGTGAATGACCACAATGTCGGGCAACGCTTTGTTCTTGCGCTCCCCGAAATTCGGCGAGGGGTGGTGGATTACATTCAGCTGCGCACCAACTGACGGTATTTCGCGGGATTCCATCCGCAGGCATAGCCGTCGCCGTCTGGATCAAGCTTCAGCTTGTCTTTCGTCGGACCACCGGCTTTCAGGAACGCGTCCTGCGCTTGTTCCGCAGACGGGTAACGCGCACAGTTTGGCGAGGGTTTGTTGGACCCGAACAAGGACCGGCTATAGACTTTTTGGCCAACAGGGTGGGTCACTTCTAGCGCGAATTCAATTGGCGTTGGCGCGGTGCCCGAGGGGCGTGTTGGGACAGCCGTAGGCTGCACAACCTGATATTGAGCCGATTGTGCTGCGCGGCGTTGCGCGTCAGATTCAATAGATTGACGCGCAGACACAGCGCCAAAATCTTGTTCGTCAGAGATCGCTTCATTATTCGATCTCGGCAGGGCCGGTTGCGCAGATGCGGTTTGAACACCGGTTGGCTGAATGGCCGCCACGGCAGCGGCTGCTGTTGCTTGCGCTTCCGTCTGAGGCCCTGCACTTGGCGGCGCAATAGGGGCTGCAACTTGCGTTGTCCCCGTTCTGAGCTGAGCGTCACGCGCGCGCTTTTCGGCGATATAATTGTCGTAATTGTTGAATCCGACACCAGCCGCGCTGTCGGGTACTGGTGGGCTACACGCGGCAAGTGTTGTCACAGCCAAAGCAATTAAGGTGATACGCATGAATACAGCTCTTCTAGTTCAACCACGGCGCTCGGATTGGCACCTTAAAGCGGATGCTACCACCATTTCTCCGGTTTTGCTACAAATCCGGCGGCCTGCTCCAAAACATACGCGTGATTGAGCAAGTCACCTTCTTCCCACGGACGCCCGATCAGTTGCAGACCCAAAGGTAAGCCTTGCTTGTCGAGGCCTGCTGGCACCGCAATACCCGGCAATCCAGCAAGGTTCACCGTCACCGTAAAGACGTCATTGAGATACATTTGTACCGGATCAGCGTCTTTCATTTCGCCCAAACCAAAGGCCGCAGAGGGTGTCGCAGGCGTCAGGATTGCGTCCACACCTTGCGCGAACACATCCTCGAAGTCCTTTTTGATCAGCGTACGTACCTTGCGCGCACGGTTGTAATAGGCGTCATAAAAGCCTGCTGACAGAACATATGTGCCGATCATCACGCGACGCTGCACCTCTGGGCCAAACCCTTCGGCGCGGGTTTTCTCGTACATCTCGGTGATACCGTCACCTTGAGCCAAGCTCGCGCGATGACCAAAGCGGACGCCATCGTAGCGCGCAAGATTTGAGGAGGCCTCTGCAGGCGCCACAACATAATAGGCTGGCAACGCGTATTTCGTATGCGGCAGTGAGATATCGACAATCTCTGCACCGGCATCCTTCATCATTGCGATGCCATCTTGCCAAAGCGCTTCGATCTCGTCGGGCATTCCGTCCAAACGATATTCTTTCGGAATTCCGATCTTCTTGCCGCGAATGTCACCTGTCAGTGCAGCTTCAAAATCCGGCACCGCGAGTTCGGAGGAAGTCGAGTCCTTCGGGTCATGCCCGGACATAGCTTCCAACATGATCGCCGCATCGCGCACGGATTTGGTCATTGGTCCGGCTTGATCCAGCGATGACGCAAACGCCACCACGCCCCAGCGCGAACAGCGTCCATAGGTCGGCTTGATGCCCGTGATCCCCACGAAAGCAGCAGGCTGACGGATCGAACCGCCTGTATCCGTGCCAGTCGCGGCCAAGCACAGATCAGCCGCAACAGCCGAGGCCGATCCGCCAGAGGACCCACCCGGTGTGAGATGGCGGTCATCGACTTTCCACGGATTGACCACATCGCCATAGCACGACGTCTCGTTGGACGACCCCATGGCGAATTGATCCATGTTGAGCTTGCCCAACATAACGGAGCCCGCATCCCACAATTGCTGGGTGATGGTGCTTTCATATTCCGGTTTGAAGTCTTTAAGAATGTCGGACGCCGCCTGCGTCGCAACACCGCGCGTCGCGAACAGATCCTTGATCCCCAGCGGCACGCCACACATTGCAGGCGCATTGCCGGATTTGATCCGCGCATCGGCGGCTTCGGCTTGGTTCAGCGCGATCTCTGGCGTGTTGTGAACGAATGCATTCAGGGTGCCGGATGCTTCAATTTCAGCCAGACAGTCTTTGGTCACATCCACAGATGTGAAATCGCCTGAGCGCATACCGTCACGCGCCGCAGCGATCGTCAGTTTTGAAAGCTCACCCATTATTCTACTACCTTCGGCACAGCAAAGAACCCTTCACGCGCATCAGGCGCATTCTTCAATACCGCCTCTTGCTGGGAGCCATCTGTCACAACATCTTCGCGCCGTTTCAGGCGTTGCGGAGTGACCGAGGTCATAGGTTCAACACCGTCGACATCCACCTCATTGAGCTGCTCCATAAAGGCCAAAATCCCGTTCAGCTCATCTGCCAAGACGGGCAAGTCCTCTTCAGGCACGGCGATCCGGGCGAGCTTCGCCACGCGGCCAGCGGTTTTGGTGTCAATCGACATGCAGGTCTCTCCATTAAACTTGGAGTTTCACATACAAGCACGCTTGCCCCGCTTCAAGGCCCCGACTGTAGGGCCGGACATCCGATCAAGGACATCCGGCCCCAAGCTTACAACCAGTGCCGCGAGCTGTACCCGTCCAAAAGGTGCAGTCTGTCATCCCGTTTCTTGGGGGGCAGACCTATATCCGCGCGGACACTGTCAGGCAGGTGATCGAGGTCCTTGTGGTACTCAAGCGTTTTGACCTCAGCCGCATCAGGGGGCCGTGTGCCCCTGAGAATCCTCGCGAAAATCGCGAGGAAGACTTTGCGAAAGCCGAAATCGGCAATCAAATCATCAATCACCTCTTGTGGTGTCGAAATGTTTTTCAAAGGTAATGCATTCATGTCAGTCACTTAACCGGCCACACTAAAGTGACACGGCCCCTTAGGTTGGAAGTTGGGCTAACGATAGAAGCAACGCATAGATATGCAGATGCTCTACGATCAGCTTAGTTTTGGTTGGTTGGAAAAATCCGGCCAATCAGGCCGGCAACGACACTTTAGGCTTGAGAGCCCGCTCGGCCCTTCGGCACAAACGACACGCGGCTCGCCACGCCCTGAAGGCAAGTATGCATCCAAATTGTCATATTTTGCCTCCGTCGTTCAGTGTTGCTGTGGCGTTTACGTACAGGAAGGTTTGATTCGTGCAAACAGACAATCTGGGCTGTCGGCAAACCCGTGCCGAGTGGGCAACAGGTCAGCGTCGTGAGCGGAAAAACTCTTTCAGAACCGCTTCACATTCGATTGCATCAATTCCGTCGTAAATCTCAGGCTTATGATGCGCTTGATAATGTCGGAAAACTTGTGCGCCCACGGCCACCCCGCCCGACTTGGGATCAGCGGCGCCGTAATAGAGCCGCGCAATCCGAGCGTTTGCAATCACGCCCGCGCACATGGCGCAAGGTTCTAGGGTTACATATAGGTCGTAGCCAGTCAGACGTTCCAGCTTCAGGGTCGCGCAGGCTGCGCGGATTGCGAGCATCTCCGCATGCGCTGAGGGGTCGTTTAGCTCACGCGTCCGGTTGCCAGCACGCGCGACGACGGCACCCTCAGGTGAAACGACGACAGCGCCAACGGGCACCTCTCCCCTTGCTGCAGCGGCACGCGCTTCTTCCAACGCGACAGACATATGTGATCTGAACACCATGATGCGCAGGCATAGTCCCTTCCCTCACGCCGCACAACGCGCTAGGGGCTGTGCCATGACAGACAACACCCCAAAGGGCGACCGGATCGCCAAAGTACTGGCGCGGGCAGGCTTGGCCTCGCGCCGTGGTGCGGAAGCATTGATAACGGCTGGCCGCGTGAGCGTAAATGGCAAGGTAATCGACAGCCCCGCGCTGAATGTAACGGCGTCTGATAAAATCACCTTTGACGGCAAAGAGGTCGGCGCGCCCGACAAACCGCGCCTTTGGCTTTACAACAAACCCATCGGACTGGTGACGACCGAAAAGGACGAAAAAGGACGCGAGACGGTCTTTGCTGCATTGCCGGAAGAGATGCCGCGCGTGGTCAGCGTCGGACGGCTCGACATCAACTCCGAAGGGCTTTTGCTGCTCACCAATGATGGCGGGATCAAACGCCAGCTTGAATTGCCCTCTACCGGTTGGCTGCGCCGCTACCGTGTGCGCGTGAACGGACGCCCGGAAGACAAAACCTTCGACCCGCTGCGCAAAGGCGTCACGGCAGACGGCGAGCGCTTTCAACCGATGGAGGTGACGCTCGACCGCCAACAAGGGGCAAACGCTTGGCTGACCGTCGGCCTGCGCGAAGGCAAAAACCGTGAAATTAGGCGCGCCATGGCAGAAGTAGATTTAAAAGTTAATCGTTTGATCCGAGTGAGTTACGGCCCCTTCCGATTAAATGAGTTGAAGAGCGGTGAGGTCGAAGAAGTCAAAGCACGCGTTTTGCGTGACCAGCTTGGCATCGCCCCTGACGACGCAGCCCCACGCCCGAAGAAAAAGCCCCAGCAGCGCCGGAACGCCCCAAAGCCAAGGCGCTGATTGAGGGTAAAAATCCAAACATCGGAACCCTTGCCCCGTGTCATACGTAATGCAAGGTATAGAGAACAACGACACTAAAAGACCGGATCTTACTTATGTTCGCTGACCTTCTGACCTTCGAAAACCTTGGCAACCTTTTGATGCTTTGCTTCTTGCAAGCCGTTTTGGGCTTCGACAACCTGCTTTATATCTCTATCGAAAGCCAACGCGCGCCTGTCGCCCAGCAGAAAGCTGTGCGCTTTTGGGGGATCATCATAGCGGTCGCGTTGCGGGTGATTTTGCTGTTTGTGATGGTGAGCCTGCTGAGCAAGCTGACTGAGCCATTCTACGTGTTTGAATGGGAAGGTATTCTGACCGGAGGGGTCAATTTTGCGACCTGTGTTTTTGTCTTCGGTGGCGCGTTCATCATGTATACGGCTTTCAAAGAGATCGGGCATTTGCTGTCGGTCCAGCACTTGGACGCAGATATTGAGGGGAAATCCGGCAAATCCGCCTTCAAGGTGGTGATGCTGATTGTCTTTATGAACCTGATCTTCTCGTTCGACTCGGTTCTGTCTGCAATTGCGATCACCGACGTCTTCCCGGTCCTCGCGACCGCCATCATCATCTCGGGGCTCGCGATGTTGCTGCTGGCCGATGGTGTAACGACCTTCCTGCAAAAGAACCGCATGTATGAAGTCTTGGGTTTGTTCATCCTTCTGATTGTGGGCGTTGTTCTGCTGGGTGAAGCAGGCGTTGCCGCCAGCCATGCTGCCCATGATGACAGCCTTGCGATCAAAATTTTCGGCTATCCGCTTATCCCGATGTCCAAGACGACCTTCTATTTCTCTGTCATCGTGTTGTTTGTTGTCGAGTTCATCCAGTCCGGCTATGCCCGCAAACTGGAAGCAGAGCGGGCCGCAGCGCAGTCGCACAAGACCCACTAACGTGATTTTCTGGTAACTGACCCTTGGTCCCCCTATATTGGGGCCAAGTCGAGAAGTGTGGGGAACCTATGTCCTTTCCGGTCATGCAGAAATTCGCCTATGTGGTGCTGTTCGTTTTGGTGCTTGGCGCATCGGTCGGAGTGCTCTGATGGCCCAACGCTATGGCGGGCAGTTCAGCCCGAATAAGTCTCCCAAGAAACAGGGGGCCTTGCGGCATGCAGCGCCCCAACGCGGACGATCTCGCGCAATTTTGCTGGCTGTGGCTGCGATCCCCCTTCTGCTTACGGCCTTTGGCAGCGGACCCACGGGGTTGGCCTTGAACCTCTTGGCCTTCGCCTCCATCGCACTCGCCGCATGGCTCACCCGCGAAGGGCTGGAAGCAGAAGAGGCATATAACGCCCGGACGATCTCCCGCCGGCCGGCCATTCCACGAAAGCTGTTTGGCGCAGGTCTTTTGGGATTGGGCGTAGGACTTGCCACATTTGACGGCGGATTAATCAATGGCCTCCTGTACGGAGCCATCGCAGCCGGTCTGCACCTGTTTTCTTTCGGTCTGGACCCGATGCGCAATAAAACGCTTGAAGGCGTAGACGAATTTCAAAACGACCGCGTGGCGAAAGCCATTGATGAGGCGGAACGCCACTTGAGATCGATGAAAACAGCGATCGAGGCAACAAAGGACCGCGTCCTGATTGCGCGGGTCGACGGTTTCATGACAACAGCACGTGAGATGTTTCGGACCATCGAAAACGACCCGCGTGATCTGCGCACGGCAAGGCGCTATTTGGGCGTTTATCTGCAAGGTGCGCGTGACGCGACGACGAAATATGTGGACCTGACTGCCCGAACGCCGGATGAAGCCGCGAAAGCGGATTTCACCGCGTTGCTGGACGATCTAGAAGGAAATTTCACCGCGAAAAACCAAAAGCTGTTGGTTAACAGCAAAGACGATCTGGAGATCGAAATCGACGTGCTGCGCGATCGTTTGCAGCGCGAAGGCATCACGCCGCGCACCTAAGCGCGGTCCAAGGAGGAATGAGATGACAGAAACCGTTCGCGAGAAGGCACAAGCCTCGGTCGCCCTGCTGGATGAAGTAAACGCTGTGGTTCTGCCCGAACCCTCAACTGATCTGGTCCCTCTTGCCAAGGCCGATGCGCCTGTCGCGGCCGAGATTCGCAAGCGGATGGACGAGATTGATATGACGGATACCAACTCCATCGTGTCCTTCGGCTCCAACGCGCAGGCAGGGTTGCAAGAGATCAGCCAATCCATGCTGGCCGATGTGAAGAACAAAGATGTCGGTCCTGCTGGCAACTCCCTGCGTGATATCGTGACGACGATCCGCGGTTTCTCCGTCTCGGAATTGAATCCGAACCGCAAGCGGTCTTGGTGGGAAAAGCTGCTGGGCAAAGCCAAGCCTGCCGCAATGTTCATGGCGAAGTATGAAACTGTGCAAGGCCAGATCGACAAAATCACAGATGACTTGCTGCAACATGAGCATGTGCTTCTGAAGGACATCAAGTCGTTGGATGTTCTCTATGAACGCACGCTCGATTTCTACGACGAATTGGCACTGTATATCACCGCAGGTGAAGAGAAGATCGCTGAGCTTGATGCAAATGATATCCCTGCGAAAGAAGCGGCAGTTGAGGCTGCGGCGGAAGACAAAAAAGTCATGGTCGCCCAAGAATTGCGTGACCTGCGGGCCGCACGTGACGATCTGGAACGCCGCGTGCATGACCTGAAACTGACGCGTCAGGTGACGATGCAATCCCTGCCCTCCATCCGGTTGGTGCAGGAAAATGACAAATCGCTTGTCACCAAGATCAACTCCACGCTCGTCAACACCGTGCCGCTTTGGGAAACCCAACTGGCGCAAGCGCTGACAATCCAACGCTCTGCTGAGGCCGCCGGCGCTGTGCGCGACGCCAATGATTTGACCAACGAGTTACTGAAATCCAACGCCGAAAACCTGCGCATGGCCAACAAATCCATCCGCGAGGAAATGGAGCGTGGCGTCTTCGACATCGAAGCGGTCCAGCAAGCCAATGACGATTTGGTCGCCACCATCAATGAAAGCTTGCAAATCGCGGATGAAGGCAAACGCAAGCGCGCCGAAGCCGAGGATAAACTGGACCAAATGGAGGCAGAGCTACGCGACACGTTGGCCTCGGCAAAAGCCCGCAGCACCGGCAGTGGCGACAATATCGGCGGTAGCGCCGGATAAACATGGGACGGTGGGGCACAAAATTCGGGCTTTTGGTTGCGGGCGCATTTTTGCTCGCAGCCTGTGAAGAACCCGTATCCAGCCCCCGCCCTGAACAGCGAAAGGCGCAGCCAGTTGTAGCACCGGCGCCCCCTGTTCAACCCTCGGAACGCAGCGTCGCATTGGCAGCCTACTATGAGACCGTGCAACGCCAACTGGTCGCCCAAGGTCTGATGCGCCGTGATGGCGGCGGGATCGACACGCCGTTTTCCAAGCGCGACCTTGTGCGCAACTTCGTACAAATCGGTGTGTTCAACGAATTCACCTTCTCAGGCGGCACGTATGAGGACCGCAAATCCGAGGGTAAGGTGCAACGCTGGAACAAACCTGTGCGCCTTACCATGGATTTTGGGCCGGCCGTCTCGGACGAGATCAAGCGGGAGTCCCGCACGACCGTCGCCGGTTACGCTGGACGACTGTCGCGGCTCACAGGTTTAGACATTGCCTTGAACCAGCGTCGTGGCAATTTCACCGTAGCGGTTTTGACCGTTGACGAGTTGGACGCGTATGCGCCGAAACTGATGAAGCTTTTCCCGGGGCTTGGTGCCAATCTGGCGGACCAAATCACGAATATGCCGCGCCCGGTTTACTGTGCGGTCTATGCGTTCTCAGACGCGGATAACCCTGACAACTTCCATTCCGCGATCGCCATTGTACGCGCCGAACATCCCAAGCTTCTGCGCGACAGCTGCTTTCATGAAGAGATCGCCCAAGGTCTTGGCCTGAGCAATGATAGCCCCGCAGCGCGGCCGTCAATCTTCAATGATGACGATGAATTCGCCCTTCTGACCAGCCATGATGAGCTGCTGTTGAAAATCCTCTACGACAAGCGCTTGCCGCTCGGGGCCACCCCGAATGAGGCACGGCCGGTTGTAGATATCATTGCTGCTGAGTTACTTGGCGGCGAAAGTTAACACTTCACTTCAAACGAGGACCACATGGGTATTCTTGATTTCCTTTCCGGCCAGTTCATCGACGTCATCCATTGGGTCGATGACACGCGCGACACGATGGTCTGGCGTTTTGACCGTGAAGGTCACGAGATCAAATATGGCGCGAAGCTTACTGTCCGCGAAGGTCAGGCGGCTGTGTTCGTGCATGAGGGCCAGTTGGCGGACGTGTTCACGCCGGGGATGTATTTCCTTGAAACCAACAACATGCCGATCCTAACGACGCTGAACCATTGGGATCACGGCTTCAAAAGCCCGTTCAAATCGGAAGTCTACTTCGTCAACACAACGCGCTTTAACGATCTGAAATGGGGTACAAAAAACCCGATCATGCTGCGTGATCCTGAGTTCGGACCGCTGCGCATCCGTGCCTATGGCACTTATTCGACGCGCATCTCTGATCCTGCGAAATTCCTGACGGAGATCGTGGGCACTGATGGTGAATTCACAATGGACGAGATCAGCTATCAGATCCGCAACATCATCGTACAGGAATTCTCCCGCACGATCAGTAGCGCCGGTATCCCGGCACTGGACATGGCCGCCAACACGGGCGATCTGGGCAAGCTGATTGCATCCGCTATCTCTCCCATCGTGGGGGATTACGGGCTGAGCATCCCAGAATTCTACATTGAAAACGTGTCCCTCCCGCCCGCTGTTGAAGAGGCCTTGGACAAGCGTTCCTCCATGGGGATCGCGGGTGATCTGGGCAAGTTCACGCAATACTCCGCCGCGGAAGCCATGACAGCCGCCGCGCGCAACCCAAATGGCGGCGGTGGTATGGGCGCAGGGCTTGGGGCTGGCATGGGCATGGCGATGGCCACGCAAATGGCGAACCAAATGCAGCAAGGCCCATGGGGCGCCGCGCCCGCCGCAGCACCGCCCCCTCCCCCCCCCCCGGTGGAGCACGTTTGGCATATTGCTGAGAATGGCGAGACGAAGGGGCCGTTTTCAAAAGCGGCCTTGGGACGCATGGCAGCGGAAGGCGGGTTGGCGCGTGACACGATGGTCTGGACGCCTGGTCAAGATGGTTGGATGGCCGCAGAAGATGTGACCGAACTGGCGCAGCTTTTCACGATCCTGCCACCACCGCCGCCACCGGCGCGCTAGGGCGATCCGAAACTTAACCGCATATCGCATCGTGTCTTCGGACATGATGACCTTTGCCTTCTCCAAACACCTGCCGGCGCGCCGCACGGCGCTGAAATGGCTGCATTGGGGGATCATTCCGTTCTTTGTCTGGTTCATCTTCGCAGATCCGGACGCGCTAAGGCGGATGGGTCCGGTCGTGTTCCAGTTCCATTCGGTCATGGGGCTGATCTTCGTGACACTCGCGCTGCTTTGGACAGCAATGTACTTGCGCAAAGGGCTGGCCAGCAGACCGGGCCCGAAACTGCCGGGCTGGGCGCGCAAAGTGCACAAGCTGATGCATCACACATTGGTCTGGGGTCTGTTCACCGTGGCCTTTGGTGGCTTTCTTCTTGGTCTGACCTCCGCCGTCATCCTATGGGCTGGCGGCATCATTCCCGTTGCCCCTGCATTGGGTTTCCCGCGGGCCAATCACTTGGTCGGGCTGTTTCACACCTATCAGTTTTATGCACTCGCAGGTCTGGTTGGATTTCACGCAATATTTCACCTGTGGCGGCACATCGCCTTGCGTGATAATGCCCTGCGTATCATGGCACCAAAGGTTTTGCACAGGTTCCTCTGACCGATGAACGCGATCACCCAAGAACACCGCTTTCCTTGTGACAATTGCGGCTCGGATATGGAGTTCACGCCCGGTGAACACCTGCTGACCTGCACCCATTGCGGCAACACCGAAGCGGTCACCGAAGGCAGGTCCCGCGCGATCCGAGAGCTCGACTTCAATTCCGCCGTGCGCGGCGCCTTGGCCGAGGCCGAGATGGAAGAAACCCGCGTCACACAATGCCCCAATTGCGCAGCGCAAGTTGAATTCGACCCCGATATCCACGCAACCGAATGCCCGTTTTGCGCCACACCTGTAGTGGCCGACACAGGGGCGCACCGCCATATCAAACCCAAAGGCGTGGTGCCGTTTGAATTAGACGAACGCGCCGCGCGCAAAGCCATGGTCGACTGGCTCGGGCGGCGTTGGTTTGCCCCGAACGGCTTGCAGGAATACGCCAAGAAGGGCCGAAAGCTCGACGGAATTTATGTACCGTATTGGACCTATGACGCGGATACGAAGTCATCCTATTCCGGTGAACGCGGCGTTGACTATCAGGTCAGACAAACGGTGGTCCGCGACGGCAAAAAAGTCGATGTCATGGTCACAAAAACCCGCTGGAACCGCGTCCGTGGACGGGTGGCGCGCGATTTTGACGACGTGCTGGTGCTTGCCTCAAATTCCCTGCCAAGGCCCTACACGGACGCGCTTGCGCCTTGGGACCTTGCGCATCTCAGCCCCTATTCGCCGGAATACCTCGCAGGCTTTCGCGCGGAGGCCTACACAATCGCGCTGGATGACGGCTTTGCCGAGGCGCGCACAGTGATGGACAACACGATCACCCGCGATGTGCGCTTTGACATTGGCGGCGACCGCCAGCGCATTCACAGCGTTGACACGGATGTCAGCAACGTGACGTTCAAACATATTCTGCTGCCGGTCTGGATGGCGGCCTATAAGTATCGTGGCGCTACCTACCGCTTCGTCGTCAACGGCCAGACCGGCGCCGTGCGGGGGGAGCGTCCTTATTCAGCTATCAAGATCGCAATCGCGGTTATCATCGGGCTGCTGGTTGCAGCGGCCATAGGTTATGGAATGGCACAACAACAATGATCCTATGTTGCGGAGAAGCCCTGATCGACATGCTGCCGCGGGAAACCACGGCGGGAGAGCAGGCATTTGCCCCCTATGCGGGCGGCGCGGTGTTCAACACGGCAATTGCTTTGGGACGGCTTGAGGCAAAACCGGGGTTCTTTTGCCCGCTTTCGTCTGATTTGTTCGGCGAGCTTTTGGTTGAAAAATTGCACGGCTCGGACGTGTCCGTCGATCTGTCACCGCGCCCCGATGCGCCGACGACATTGGCCTTCGTGCGGCTGCAGGATGGCCATGCAACCTACACATTCTACGACGAAAACTCCGCTCTGACCTCTCTGCGTGAGGCCGATTTGCCAAGCCTGCCCGACAGCGTGGACGCGCTGTTCTTCGGTGGAATTTCCTTGGCCTCCGGCCCCAGCGCCGATGCGTTTCAAGCCCTTCTGACCCGCGAAGGCAGCACACGTGCCACGATGATTGATCCCAACATCCGGCCGAGCTTCATCAAAGACCGCGCCTCGTTTGTGGCACGCATCCAAGCGATGATGAGCCTGTCGGACATCGTCAAATTGAGCGACGAAGATCTGCAATGGCTCGAAGGCGATGGTGAGATCGCAGACCTTGCTCAAGCCATCATTGCACGCGGTACGAAACTGGTGCTGATCACCGAAGGGGCAAAAGGGGCGACGGGATATACGAAAGACACACGGGTGTTTGTCCCATCCCAAAAGGTTGAGGTCGTCGATACCGTCGGCGCGGGCGATACGTTCAACGCCGGTGTTTTGGCATCCTTGCAGGACAATGGCGCTTTGAGCAAATCTGGCATCGCGGCGCTGTCTAAAGAGCACCTTGAACACGCTTTGGCGATGGGCGCGCGCTGCGCCGCTGTAACCGTCTCGCGTGCAGGCGCAAATCCCCCCACACGCGCAGAGCTATGAGGGCGCTGATCCAGCGCGTGCGCCAAGCTTCCGTAACGGTTGAGGGCACATGTATCGGAGAGATTGACGCAGGGCTTCTTATCCTGATCTGCGCCATGGACGGCGATCAGCCCGCGCAGACAGCCAAGCTTGCTGCAAAAGTTTCAAAGCTGCGCATTTTCCGTGATGAGGCTGGCAAGATGAACCGCTCGCTCTTGGACACGGGCGACGCGGCTTTGGTCGTCAGTCAATTCACGCTGGCCGCTGACACCCGCAGCGGCAATCGCCCTGGATTTTCCACAGCAGCTAAGCCGGAAGTCGGGCGCGCTCTGTATGAGGCTTTTGCGCAAGACTTGTGTGAATTGGGTGTACCTGTCGCAACAGGTCAATTTGGTGCAGATATGGCGGTCAGTCTGGTGAATGATGGACCCGTGACAATCTGGATGGACGATCAAGCCTAAGCTTTCCCTGTCACCGCCTGACGCCCCATCCAAAACGCCCGCAAAACGCGTAGCCGGATCAGGGTCATAAGACATCTCAACCTGTCTTGCGCATTGCTCAAGCGGCCCGTCCACAAGACGCGGGGCGCGTCGCGCAAGATGCTTGCGGCTGTCAACACCGCCCGCCCGCTCCATTTCAAACGCCCGCGTCCAGAGGTCGCATCCAAGGTGAAGCGTTCCGCTGCCAAGCGTCGCCACTTTCGTTTCAACGCCGACCAATCCCCACGCGTCGGATGTGCGGCGACGAGTGCATCATCATAGACAATATCGAACCCGGTGCGCCCTGCCCTGTGGCACCATTCCATATCTTCCGCGACATTGGCGCGGAACGGACCGACAATCTCGAACACATCTCTTAGGAGAACCATATTGCCGCTGCCACAAAACCCTTGCCGCGCGACATAGCGCGCCATGTCGAAAGCAAACACATGCTCGAACACCTGTGCACCATTCAAAGGGCCTTCGCCCTCGTGGAACGTATCAACCCGCCCGCCGACAATTTGGTCGCCCAGCGAAAGGCCGCGCGCATGTGCGACCCAATCGGGGCCCGGCACACAATCACAATCAATAAAGGCCAGTCGCGGCGCTGTGGTCAGCGCGACGCCAAGGTTACGCGCCAATCCTGCGCCCGCGTCTTCTTCTACCGCGAAACGCGACCACGGAAATTCATCAAGCATCGGCAAGATTGAGGTGGTTGAATTATTGTCCACGACAATGACCTGCACGGCCTCATCTATCTGCGGCTCAAGTGCCATCAGACAGCGGCGCAACCGCTCTGGATCATTGAAATGTGGAATGACAACGGCAAGCTCAGACATCACCTGCATATTTGCGCGAAAGAGCTTTAAGATAGAGTAAATTTCATTCCGCGACCAAGCGCTTACAATTCAGAGCGAAACCTCCTAGGCTGTCTCTTTATGCCCGCCATTTCAGCGAAGGATGTCTCATGAAAATTGCTATGCTCGCACGCAACGCCAATCTTTATTCTCACAAGAGATTAAAGGAAGCCGCGGAAGAGCGAGGGCATACGCTCGACATCATCAACACCCTGCAATGCTATATGAACATCGCGTCGCGCAGGCCCGAAATCTATTACAACGGTGAGAAACTGCTGGGCTATGATGCGGTCATCCCGCGGATCGGGGCGTCCGTCACATTTTACGGCCTCGCCGTGTTACGCCAATTCGAGATGATGGGCGTTTATCCTTTGAACGAAAGTGTCGCCATTGGACGATCGCGCGACAAGCTGCGGTCGATGCAATTGCTGGCACGCGACGGGATCGGCCTGCCAGTCACAGCGTTTGCGCATGACGCCAAGAAGGCGGGCGATATTGTAGAGCTTGCCGGTGGGACGCCCGTGGTGATCAAGCTCTTGGAAGGCACGCAGGGCATCGGTGTGGTTCTGGCCGACACGGGCCGCTCCGCCAAATCCGTCATCGAGGCGTTCCGCGGGGCCAATGTGAACATCATGGCACAGGAATTCATCAAAGAGGCAGGCGGTACAGATATCCGCGCCATCGTCGTAGGTGGCAAGGTCATCGCCTCTATGAAGCGCACAGGGGCTGAGGGCGATTTCCGTTCAAACCTACATAGAGGTGGCTCCGCCAAACTCATCAAGATAAGCCCTGAAGAACGTGCAACGGCCGTGCGGGCCGCCAAGTCGATGGGCCTTGCCGTATGCGGCGTGGATATGCTGCGAGCCAATCACGGTCCGGTTGTGATGGAGGTCAATTCATCGCCGGGTCTGGAAGGGGTCGAGAAGGCAACAGGGCTTGATATTGCAGGTAAGATCATTGATCACCTCGAAAAACATGCCAAGCCCGGCAAGACCAAGACAAAAGGCAAAGGTTAAGCCACCTCAATGTCCAAAAGAGACGATTTTGAACTGGGCGCGGTGCGGATCGCCCCCGGTTCTCGCAAAACGGTAGAGCTGCCGATCAGCACTCTGTCTGACCACACCCCGGTCAACATGTCGGTTCATGTCATTCACGGGAAACGCCCCGGGCCAACCTTGTTTGTAAGCGCAGGTATTCATGGCGATGAGGTCATCGGTGTAGAAATCGTGCGCCGCCTGCTGCGCACACCAAACCTCAATTCACTTCGCGGGACGTTAATGGTGATCCCGATCGTCAACGCGTTTGGCTTTCTCAACCGCTCTCGCTACTTGCCTGACCGTCGGGATCTGAACCGGTGTTTTCCAGGAAGCTCAGGCGGATCACTTGGATCACGTATGGCGCAGATGTTTCTCAAAGACGTCGTGGCAAAATGTGATTTTGGCATTGATCTGCATTCTGCCGCGATCAACCGCACGAACCTGCCGCAAATT
This sequence comes from uncultured Litoreibacter sp., assembly GCA_947494435.1. GTDB lineage: Bacteria > Pseudomonadota > Alphaproteobacteria > Rhodobacterales > Rhodobacteraceae > Litoreibacter. Next base: position 1,999,829 of record CANLUY010000001.1, on the reverse strand, counting down.
CGTATTTCGCCAGATACGCCGTCTATTCTCGCCCGCGCCAAAGCGTTTGGTGCGCCCGCCATCGTCCGATCCCCGCTGCGGGAGGGTTCTTTACGGGCGGCTGCGCGCGACGAAGGTGTGGATGTCTTGCTGTTTGAGGCTGGTGAAGGATTGCGTTTTGACGAGTTTTCCGTCCGCGCGGGTGTTGCTGGCATTTTGCGGGTGATGCACGACATGGGAAGCTTGCCGCGAAAGGGCATCAGCAAGGCGAAGGCCGCTTCTATCCTTTGCTCTAGTTCCAAGTGGCTGCGCGCACCGGCGGGTGGCTTGTTGCGCACCTTTAAGGAAGAAGGCGAGGTGGTTGCGGAAGGTGAGGTTCTCGCAGCCGTTTGCGACCCGTTTGGCGACGAAGAAATAGAGATCAGTGCAGACTTTGCAGGCCTCATTATAGGTCGCGCTGTGATGCCAATCGTCAATGAGGGCGATGCCGTCTACCACATCGCAAAAGTCGCCTCTCCGCAAAAGGCGGAAACGACGATTGAGGATATGACAGCCCAATTGGAAGCGGACCCGCTTTTTGACGAAGATGAGATTATATAACGTTCGAAAAGCTGTCTTTGACCAGTATAGAGAGTTCTCGCAACAACGCATCTTCGCTTTGGACTGTAACATCGCAGACCGCCGTCACGCAGGGCTCTGCCGGACGTAAAAACCCGCAGGCGATCGCCACGTCGGCCATTTGCATCGCAACCACATCATTTGCGCCATCTCCGATAAACACAACGCGGTGACCTTGGTCTTGATAGCGCCGAACGACGTCTTCCTTTCGTAAGACCTTCAAGACAGAGACTGACCCATCGTCATGTTTTTGAGAGGTCGAAGAAAAGACAGGGCACCCGAACCCAGCCACGAGTTGCTCAATCCAAACATCAAGATTACCCGTCGCAATCACGCATTGATCGGAATACGTGCGAATAAACGCTTTGAGGTTTTCAAAGCAAGATACACCGCCGAGTAGATTCGACACCTCTGAAACTGGGCAGGTACCAAGCTGTTGAACGCGCCTTATGAAATTCTGCTCGAAGGGCGCGACACCTGAGACAGCCTCTCGCGTCAGCGCTTCGATCTCGCCTGACTTTCCGAACTTAGCTGCAATCAGAGGCAGCGTTTCCTGCTGGGTCAGAGTGCCGTCAAGATCGAAGATAAAAATCATATCAGTCCATAACCCAAGACGGCCGCCAACCGCGAGACTTTGTTAGATGGTCAGGATCGGACGAGGTTCGTCAATTTCCACCGGAAAGCGGATAGCGGTGGATTTCATGAAACATACCCGCACTGTCTTGGCCGACGAGCGTCAGGCTTGTCACATCAAACGGGCGTGGCAAAACAGGATCAAAATGCGCAGCAACTGGCGCGCGCAAACGCGCAGCATCCGTGACTTTGCCGGTAAGCGTGATATGGAAACGAAACTGGTCCATCACATAAGGGTATCCCCATTTTTCCAAATGCTGCTCTTGCGCAGCACTCAACGGTAATTTCCGGCGGCGCGCCAGTTCTTGCGCACATGGTGGGGCACGAAACTCGTCCAGCTGTGTGACAACTAGCGCCGCCATCCTCGCCAAGGCGGTCTGATCTCCGACAGGTGTCAGTGCAACAAATCCAGCCAGCGCGCGTACTTCAAGACCGTCGAGGTGAAGGGGCGGAAGATCCGCCGCCACTGCCGCCACAGCCTGCTGCAACGCATCAACCGACATCCCATCTGCCAGAAAAAACGGGGGCTTGATGGTTCCGTGCAGCCCGTATTTTCTGGGCGCTTGTGTCAAACTCGCGACATCAAGACCCTCGATCTGAGGGTGATCAACAGCGCACCCGGCCTGCACATCCCAGCCAAGCCATGCGGCGCCCCGCGCGGCGAATTCGCCTTGGGGCGTGACATAGATTGCGTATCGTTCAAACATAGGTCATTCCCTCTTCTGACACAGTGCTGCGATGCCAAAGAAGCGTGACACAGACATGACCAATGAAACAATCCTTGCAAATGCCAGACTGGTTTTACCCGATGAGGTCATTCGCGGCTCGATTATTCTGCGAGGCGGACAAATTGAAGATATTGCCCATGGCGCGACTGTGCCTCACGCCGCCATAGACTGTAACGGACAATACTTGGCCCCCGGTCTGATCGAATTGCACACCGACAATCTTGAGCGACATATGCAGCCTCGCCCCAAAGTCTTGTGGCCGCATAAAGCCGCTATTATCGGCCATGACAGAGAATTGGCAGGCACTGGCATCACAACTGTGTTTGACGCGATCCGCGTGGGGTCAATCGTGTCGGATAATGGCAAGAGGCGCTATTCGAAATATGCGCGCAGCATGGCGGATGAGCTATTGGCAATGCGACGCAGGGGCATCCTGAAGATCAGCCACCACATCCATCTGCGCGCTGAGATTTGCTCCGAAACTTTGGCGGATGAATTGGCGGAGTTTGGACCCGATGACACGGTCGGGATTGTCTCAATGATGGATCACACACCGGGTCAGCGGCAGTTCCGCGATCTCCAGAAGTTTGAAGATTATGTATGTGGGAAGAACGGTCTGTCGCGGGAGGGGTTTGGAGAGTACATCGAATTCCTTTACGCCTTGCAGGAAAAGCTGGGAGCAAAGCACGAAGCTGCAACGGTTGCCGCCGCCAAACGCTTCGGCGCGACCCTCGCCAGCCATGATGACACCACATCTGAGCAAGTGACCCATAGCCAAAGCCACGGCGTGACGCTGGCCGAATTTCCAACGACCGTTGAGGCGGCTGAGGCGTGTCACAACGCGGGGATTGCAACCATGATGGGTGCCCCCAACCTTGTGCGTGGTGGATCCCACTCAGGCAATGTCGCAACGGAAGATCTCGCAAATCGCGGACGCCTCGACATTCTTTCTTCAGACTATGTCCCGGCGTCACTGCTGCAAGGCGCGGTTCAACTGGCGCATCTCTGGGACAACATGGCGCAAGGGATCGCCACCGTGACATCCAACGCTGCACAAAGCTGCGGCCTGTCGGATCGCGGGAGCCTTACAATCGGAAAACGCGCAGATGTGACGATGTTCGATCTCGACGGGGACGTGCCATTTGTCACCGGCGCGTGGTGCAAAGGGATACGGGTTGCATAAACCGGTACATCAGTCTTCTGGGAAAGTGCTGATTTCTACGCTAAGATAAGTGGTGCCCAGGGGCGGATTTGAACCACCGACACGAGGATTTTCAATCCACTGCTCTACCCCTGAGCTACCCGGGCACCGGGCGTTCGCATAGGGTGTTTGCCTGCGAACGTGCGCCTATTTAGGCCAGCGCCTTCGGCCTGTCCAGAGGCGATTGTCGAAAAAGACAAAGCACGTAACTAGTGCAGTTTGGAGGTATCCTCTTCAGCACGTTCACGCATCGCGCGATCAAGCTCTTGGACCAGTTCATCCGCGTCATCTTCGTCTTGACTGGCCACCGCATAATCGCCGCTCATCCATTTGCCCAAGTCCAAATCCGCGCATCGTTTTGAACAAAACGGGCGGTATTTCTTGTCCGTCTCTTTGGAACACATCGGGCAACTCATAAGGCGATCCCTTTCGGCAAAGGCAAGCGTTCGCGTTTGCGCTGTAGCTCAAAATGACCAAGGGGGGTCCAACCAACCAAGGCCGTCTCAACCGCATCGGCTTTGAAGGCCGAGCGCAGCGCTTGTTCGAATTGTTTACGGTCCTTTTTGGCCATCGGCGCAAGGTCAAGCGTGATCTGCCCCCCTAAACCACGGCACCGCAATTGCCGGGGCAATGCCCGCGCACAGGCCAGATTGGCCTTCAACCCTGACGCTGGAGAGAAATCACCGCCTGTGTTCACATCAACCGCAACCAGTGCGCGTGTCGGCTCGATGTATAGCGTGGTCCCTCCGACGGAAACTGCATCACTGTCTAACAGCGCCAAAGCATCTAGGACGCCATGCGCTTCGAACCCGTGGGCGGTCTCAGAATGAACCCAGTCACGCTGCGCAATCTCATGCGCGTCACCCCCGTCGACGAGCAATTCGGCGTCTTGGCTGTCATCTGAAAGGACCGCTTGTGCAAGACCCAGAAAATGGCTCGCTTCGTTGGCAATCTCTTCCTCATCTGCACCATCTGCGTTTGAACGCACGATCAGTCCGACATCTTCGGGCATCTCGAAACGGTGCAAAATATCTAGCAAACGCACCTTTTCTTCTTCATCGCGGATTTGGCGCGAGACGTTGATGCCCTTTGCGCCCGGTGTCACGATCACATAACGGCCTTTGAAAATCACACGGTCCGTGACAGGCACAGCTTTCCCCGCCTCGGCGTATGAGGTGACCTGAACCAAGAACGCATCGCCCGGGCGAATGCCTTTCGCACCACGAAACAGGGCCATTTGACCACCGGGCAGCTTCATCATCATCCCACCCTGCCCCTTCATCGGGCGGTCCGCGATAGCGCGAAAGATCGAGCCGGGTGTCGGCGGTGCATCATCAGGCGCGCTCAGCAGGAAATCGTCCAACTGACCGTCCCACATCAGAGCAGCTGCAGGCCGCCCGTCCAGCTCGTCCAGTATGATTTGCAGACCCTTCACACGACATATCCCGCTGTGCGCAACAACGAGGCTGCTTCTGCCACCGGCAGTCCAACCACGCCTGTGTAACTCCCTTGGATCCACGGGATAAGCGCGCCCGCAGGACCTTGGATCGCATAACCGCCCGCTTTGCCCCGCCAATCGTCTGAGGCGAGATATCCGTTCAGCTCTTCATCACTGAGGTTTTTCATTTTTACAGCCGTCACAACATCCTTAGCCCAGAAATCTGTTCCGCGTTTCACAACGACTGAGGTGATCACGCGATGTCTGCGTCCGGATAAAGCCAGCAAAAATTGTGCCGCCTCTTTTTCATCCGCAGGCTTGCCCATAATCCGACGGCCCAAAGCGACAGTGGTGTCCGCGCATAAAGCAACCTCATCACTGGCCAATGCGATCGCTTCTGCCTTGCCGCGCGCGATACGGGCACAATAGGCGCGTGGCAGTTCGGCCTTCAGTGGCGTCTCGTCAATATCGGGAGGCCGAACGTCTGCGGGCACAACACCAAGCTGTGCGAGCAATTCTAAACGGCGTGGAGACCCCGACCCCAAGACCAGCTTGAGGTTTGGGTCAGCTTCGCGTGCGGTCATAGCAGCGCCCAGTTGCGCAACCGGGTGTCGGGCCGCAATTTGCGTTCAGCAAACCACTTTCCCCGCACTGGTTCAAACATGCGTTTGAACCTATTTAAACCGGTAGTTAATCCGACCCTTGGTCAGATCATAGGGGGTCATCTCGACCTGCACTTTGTCGCCTGCAAGAACACGGATGCGGTTCTTGCGCATCTTGCCTGCCGTATGTGCGATGATCTCATGGCCGTTTTCCAGCTCGACCCGAAACGTCGCGTTAGGCAGGAGTTCCTTCACGACACCGGGGAATTCGAGCAGTTCTTCCTTGGCCATGTTCACTCCATAGTAGTTTCCCGTCTCAACTGACGGCGTGGCACTAAATGGGCCGGTTCAGGGGGTTTTTCAAGGAGAAAAGCGTTGCGATGACCCTTGCGTGACCGCGCGCGCCCGTTACGCCACGTTTAGTATTCTGATTTACATCACATTCCGACGTCAAAACTTGGTTTCGGAGCGTGCGGCGCGGGGCGATCCCCTGCTATCCAGCGCTCACCTGAAATCACATGTGATCGGGGCCTCAAGCGGCTCAAAAGGGTGCGGGGGATAAAATCCCTGTCCGGCAAGGCCAAAATGGCGGCGCCGCCTTTCTTCATATTACTTCTACCCTGAGAAACGCACACCGTCGCCCGATCCAATGCGGGACGACGGCCCAACCCATTGGAATGACAGTATGCCGGACAACAGCCGGTGAAATTCCACTTGGTGTTCTCTAAAATTCAATGTGGGAGACTAAACCCGTTGATGAGTGCAGTTTACCGAATGCTGCGCTGCGTATGGAAGTCTGCTATTCCTGACATGAACAATGCCCAACCACGTAATTCCTGATATCAGGCAAGTGAACGCTCCATGAAGTAAACCTTGTCGCGCCATTCATCAGGGAAGCCTTCTGGGTGCGGCATTGGAACAAACCCCGCATCTTCATACATCGCGCGAGCATGCGTTAGAAATGTCGCGGATGAGTAGAAGACGCGCGCATACCCATCCGCCACCATCTGCTTAAACATATGGTCTAGTAGTTTACGACCTAGACCGTGACCGCGCCCAGCCGGACTTACAAACATTCGATTGAACTCTGCCGAGCCTGGGCTGGCCTGACTGTACATGATGCATCCCATCGGCTTGCCATCTACCAATGCAATGAAAATTCCGCCCAATGGTCGTTCGTGCAGGACGTGTAAATTCTTCAATGTGGCCTCAAAACCCGCTGGGTCCATCGGGTGATCGTCGCCTCGGGGCCAATCAGACGGGTAGTTTTCCCAGTGCCACTCCAACCATTCTCGGCACAGCCTACGTACCGCTTCAATATCGTCTCCGCTGCTTGCCAGCCGAACAGCTACGTGTGTCATTTTGAATTCCTCGCCCGAATATAAAAAACTTGCTGAAACGAGCGGTCCCAGTCAATTGCCCCCAAACGAAGAGGTGCGACTGGCCAATTTGACGAGCCTAGACCGTTTTGCCCCCGAACCGCTGCTCAATCCGCGTCTTGATCTGATCGCGCGCCTGACGGTAGGAATTTAGCTTCTCTTCCCGACCTTCACCTAGTCCCGTCGGATCAAGGATCGGCCAGTACTCCACTTCCAGATGAAAGAACCGCGTCAATTCAAGCGCTTGCCTTTGAGAGGCCGGACTGAGCGCGATGATCAAATCGAAGCCGGACAGGTCATCGCCCCATTCCTGCATCTCCTCAAACGACCGCGTGCGATGGCGGTTCAGTTCCACATCTATTTCCGCACAAACTGCGACGGAGAAGCCGTCAATATCGAGGTCGTTCTTCACACCAGCCGACTGGACGTAAATGTCCGTGCCGTAAAATTTCTTCATCATCCCTTCGGCCATAGGCGAACGGACGGCATTGTGATCGCAGCAAAACAGAACCGATTGTGGAAGGTCCTTGCTCACCGCCTCAACCCCCGAAATGCAAGACGCAAATAAGCGTGAAAAGGCGGCGGGCCGTGTCGATATCAATCTCCGCCTTACCTTCAAGGCGTTCCTGCAAAACGCGCGCGCCTTCGTTGTGGATACCGCGGCGGCCCATATCGATTGCCTCGATCTGGCTGGGCGGCAGCTTTTTGACCGCGTCGAAATAGCTTTCGCAAATCTGGAAGTAATCCTTCACGACCTGCCTGAATGGCCCGAGGGAGAGATGGAATTCGGCTGCAGGGTCTTTGGCCTCTGTCTGTACATCAAAGACCAAACGACGTTCGCGAATAGCCAATCCCAAGCGGTAAGGACCGTCTGGCACATCGTCACGCGGGATCTCGAAGCTGTTGTCTTCGAGCAGATCAAAGATCGCGACTTTGCGCTCTTGCTCGATCTCAGGCGTGGGGGTTGGTAACCCTGCATCGTCTATTTCGACATGGATCAGCTTGCTCATTGGTTCAACCGATCCAGCCGCGCGCGGACGCTGAGCCCATGCGCTTCCAGCCCTTCTGATTGGGCCAAGCGTTCCGCTGACGGCCCAATCGCGCGCAAGGCATCCGGCGTCATCTGCGCCAGCGTAGTGCGTTTCACAAAATCCATCACTGACAACCCCGATGAGAAGCGTGCCGAGCGCGCTGTCGGCAGAACATGGTTAGGTCCGCCGATATAATCACCAATCGCTTCCGGCGTCCAAGCGCCAATGAAGACCGCCCCGGCGTGCCGGATGTTTGCAGCTACATCTTCAGCGTCAGCACATGCGATCTCAAGGTGCTCTGGCGCAATACGGTCAGACAATTCTATCGCCTCCTCCATATCGCGCACAGTGACGACCGCACCAAAATCGCGCCAGCTTTTGCCTGCAATCTCGCGCCGTTCCAGCGTTTCGAGCTGACGGTCCACGGCCTCCGCCACGGCTTGTCCAAACGCTGCATCATCAGTGATCAAAATGGATTGCGCGCTTTCGTCATGTTCTGCCTGAGACAGTAAATCAACGGCGATCCAGTCGGGATCATTGTCCTTGTCGGCAATCACCAAAATCTCAGATGGGCCTGCGATCATATCGATCCCGACCTTGCCAAAGACACGACGCTTGGCGGCCGCGACAAACGCATTGCCGGGCCCTGTAATTTTATCAACGGCTTCAATGGTATCCGTGCCGTAAGCCAAAGCCGCTATCGCCTGCGCCCCGCCGATCCGGTAGATCGTATCGACGCCCGACAGCTCTGCAGCCAGCAAAACCAATGGGTTGCACACCCCATCCGGCGTCGGCGCGCAGATGGCAAGTCGCTCAACACCAGCAACGCGCGCGGGGATGGCGTTCATCAAAACAGAAGACGGATAGCTAGCCAGACCGCCCGGCACATACAGCCCCGCAGCAGAGACTGCCGTCCAGCGCCAGCCCAATGCTTCCCCATGCGGTCCCTGCCACAGCGCGTCAGCAGGCATCTGCTCCGCGTGATAGGCGCGGATCCGTTCGGCGGCCAATTCAAGCGCCGCACGGTCCTCAGCGCTGACTTTCGCGACCTCAGCAGCGATCTCATCTGGTGTGAAAGTCAAATTCTCAGGCGTCAGCTCCAGCCGGTCGAACTTGGCCGTCAGCTCAATCACCGCCTGATCACCTCGCGCGCGCACGTCCGCAATGATCCCCGCCACGACATCATCCACATCGGGGCTGTCTTCGCGCTTCATGGTCAGCAAAGCCGCAAACGCTGCTTCAAAACCACTTTCAGAACTGTTCAGAAAAACTGTCATACCGCTCCATACCCAAGCCAGCCACGATGCTCAACGCATCCACAGCTTCTTTCTGCCGGAAATATGCTCGGGAGTTTGCCTGCGCGGCTGAGGGCGTGAAACATCATGCGCGCGATAGCGCCCAATTGGGATCATTCCGGATGTTCGGGCATCTTGCCCGAAGGCGCAATGTAGGGCCGTGTCACGTCTTGCAATGTAACGTTGATACATTCCACATCCAGCGCAATTGCCCCGTCTCCCGCCAATGTCAGTTCCAGCCGCCCCGCACCATCCTCGCCGGGTTGCCACTCAACGGCCAGCAGCGACATCACCACATCCGGGTCATTGCGATCAACCCCTTGGGTCGAGACATTCATCACATCGTCAAATGCCAAAACCGACCGCACACGTTCAAAGGCACGATCACGCTGGCGTTTGCGCGTCGCGTCCTCCCAGCGAAACCGGTTGATGAGGATTGCGAAACGACGCTTTGAGGCCTGCCATTTTATCTCACCAACCGGAAAAACCGCATCCTGCACCAGCGACGAGATCACACCCAGATCCTCGCCATCTTCCGCAAGCAATCTCAGTGGTCGATCAACACCATCCTCAAACCGTGCGTCTTCGCTCATTCAGGCACCCGTTGGATATTCGCCCCCACAGCACCCAGCTTCTCTTCGATCCGCTCATAGCCGCGATCAAGGTGATAGACGCGGCCCACAACCGTTTCACCTTCCGCCTTCAGGCCCGCGAGGATCAACGACACAGAGGCCCGCAAATCCGTCGCCATGACCTGCGCGCCTTTCATCGCCTCAACACCCGTAACCGTCGCATGGCCACCCTGAACGTCTACTTTTGCCCCCATCCGGATCAATTCCGGTGCGTGCATGAAGCGGTTTTCAAAGATCGTTTCATTCAGGACGGAGACCCCGTCAGCAAAGCACAGCGCCGCCATCATCTGCGCTTGCAGATCGGTTGGGAACCCCGGGAAAGGCTGTGTCTCCACATCGACCGGCTTCAAGCGGCTTCCATCATGGCGCACGATGAGACTATTAGAGGTCTCTTCGATCTGAACGCCGGTGGCTTCCAGCTTGTCACAAAACGCCTCAACTAGATCACGCCTGCCGCCAAGCAATTCGACTTCACCGCCCGCAATCGCAGGGGCAATCATGAAGGTCCCAAGCTCGATCCGATCAGCAATCACCTCATGGGTCGCACCGTGCAGCCGATCGACGCCCTCAATCGTGATTGTCGAGGTCCCTGCCCCGTCAATCTTGGCCCCCATCGCGCTGAGGCATTTGCACAAATCCACGGTATCAGGCTCGCGCGCCGCGTTCTTGATCACCGTGGTGCCATTGGCCAGCGTCGCCGCGGTGATCGCATTCTCTGTCCCGCCGACAGTGACGAAGGGAAATTCAATTTCCGCCCCGATCAAACCGCCTTCAGGCGCTTTTGCGTGGACGTAACCCTCTTCAAGGGTCAGCGTCGCGCCAAGTTTTTCGAGCGCCATGAGGTGCAAATCCACCTTTCGCGCGCCAATCGCACAGCCACCGGGCAGCGATACGGTCGCTTCCCCTTCGCGGGTCAGGATCGGGCCCAGCACGTTGAACGACGCGCGCAGCTTGCGCACCATGTCATATTCGGCTTTGCGTGACGTGATCGTGCCTGCTGACAGCGCCATCACGTTGCCGCCGTTCAAAAGCGCGACTTCGCAGCCCAGCGACTCAAGCAACGCGCCCAGCGTTTTGATGTCGGACAGACGCGGCACGTTGGTTAGGGTCAACGGCTCGTCACTGAGCAACGCCGCCGTCATCAGCTTCAGACAGGTGTTCTTCGCGCCAGAGATCGGTATCCGGCCTTTCAACGGGCCATTGCCCGTTACAATAATCTTATCCATAACCTACTGCCCTCACTCGCCTTTTTCTTGTGCGCCCGACGCGTTTCTTGCGCGCGTCTGAGCCTTTCTGCGGGCCATATTCGACTTGAGCGCGGCCTTCAGCCGCTCTTCACGCAATTGCGCTTCGCTCTTCGGCTTGCTGCCTTGCCCAGATGTCTTTTTGCCCACCATGCCCCCTCTTACCCTGAGGCGTAGGGAGGGTCCAGATAAGGCTTGCACGCTGCGTGTTTTGATCGTATCCACCCGCCCACGAAAGACACATGTCTTGATATGCTGTGGTAGCTCAGTGGTAGAGCACACCCTTGGTAAGGGTGAGGTCGAGAGTTCAATCCTCTCTCACAGCACCACCCTTTCTCAGGTTAATGAAAATCTCGCGATTTCGGGATGACACGCGCGTCTCTTGGGTGGCCGCGTAATCCAGTGCTTCGCTCGGGGATAGGGCGTTTGACTTCATCCGTTGGCATTGTGAGGTCAGGGAGGTGTTCACCAGAGAGCGCGCCGAGATTATCCGTGCGGTTGACCAGCTTATTCGCGACCACGTGGATCACCTTGCCATCGGTTTGCACCTGCCCATGCACGACCAGCAGGCGGGATGTCATGATGACAGGGCGGAAGGCTTCGAACAGTTTTGGCCAGATCACAAGGTTTGCCACACCGGTCTCGTCTTCCAGTGTAATGAAGCAAACGCCCTTGGCGCTGCCCGGTTTCTGACGCACAAGAACCAACCCCGCCAATGATACCCCTGCACCATGTTGGATCTTCGGAAGAGATGACGCGCGGATATAGCCCTGCTGCGTCAGGCTGGAGCGGAAAAACTGCATCGGGTGGGCTTTGAGCGAGAGGCGCAGGGTCTGATAATCGGCCACGACATGTTCTGCGCGGGGCATGTCGGGTAGTCTGACCTCGGGCTCAGTGCCAATGTCCTGCGCATCGGCATGGGTGAAGATCGGCAGGTCCGGCGCATCTTTCAGGGCTTGCGTTTCCCACAACGCCTGACGCCGGTCGAGCCCCATAGAGCGCAGCGCATCAGCTGCGGCGAGCTTGCGGCAGGAACCTGCATCAAGGCGCGCGCGTTTCTTCATCTCCGCGAAATTCTCATAGGGCGCGTCACGCGCAGCCACGAGGCGCTGCATCACGTCTTCACGCAGCCCGTCAATCTGTCTGAGGCCGATACGCAGCGCGAATTTCTTGCCAGAAATGGGCTCCAACGTGTTGTCCCAATTAGAATAATTCACATCTGCTGGTCGCACCTCAACCCCATGATCCCGCGCGCAGCGCACGATTTGGGCGGGGGCGTAAAACCCCATGGGTTGGGAGTTCAGCAGCGCGCAGGCGAAGGCGGCGGGGTAGTGGCATTTCATCCAGCTTGAGACATAGACAAGCTTGGCAAAGCTCGCGGCATGGCTTTCGGGGAATCCGTAATCCCCGAAGCCTTTGATCTGGCTGAAACAGCGCGCGGCAAAGACCGGATCGTAGCCGCGGTCTGTCATACGACCGACCATCTTCTCTTCAAGCTCCCCGATGGTGCCTTTGGAGCGGAAGGTGGCCATGGCCTTGCGCAGCTCATTGGCTTCTTTGGGTGTGAATTTTGCAGCGTCCATCGCGATTTGCATCGCTTGCTCTTGAAAGATCGGGACGCCTAGCGTGCGGCCGAGGATTTTGAACAGTTCATCCTGAGGATGGTCCGGTCCGGGTGCGGGGTAATTCACCTTTTCGATCCCCTGCCGCCGCCGCAGATAGGGATGCACCATATCGCCTTGGATAGGTCCCGGGCGCACGATGGCGACCTGAATAACAAGATCATAAAACTCTTTAGGTTTGAGCTTCGGAAGCATTGCCATCTGCGCGCGGCTCTCAACCTGAAAGACACCGAGGCTGTCGCCTTTGCACAGCATCTCATAGGTTTCTTCATCTTTTTGCGGGATCGTGACGAGTTCGAAACTTTTACCGTAATGGCCCTCGATCAAGTCAAAACCTTTGCGGATACAGGTCAGCATGCCCAGCGCCAAAACATCGACCTTGAAAATATTCAGCGCATCGATGTCATCCTTATCCCATTCGATGAAAGACCGCTCCGGCATGGCGCCGTTGCCAATAGGCACGATCTCCGTCAGGGGGCGTTCGGTCAGGATGAAGCCACCGACATGTTGGGACAAGTGACGCGGCATGCCGGTCATCTGATTGGCCAGTTTCATGACCATCCGCAAATAGGGATCGGTCGTGTCCAACCCCGCTTCCTTCGCGTGGTCATCGGGCAGTTCCTTGCCCCAACTGCCCCAGACGGTTTTTGCAAGGGCGGAAGTCACATCCTCGCTCAGCCCCATCGCTTTGCCCACCTCTCGAATGGCAGAACGGGGCCGATAGTGGATCACCGTCGCGCAAAGCCCTGCGCGGTCGCGGCCATATTTGTCATACATGTACTGAATGACTTCCTCACGGCGCTCATGTTCGAAATCCACGTCAATGTCGGGGGGTTCATCGCGTTCTTCGCTGAGGAAACGTTCGAAAAGCACATCATGCTCGTCAGGGTCAACGCTCGTTATACCGAGGCAAAAGCACACGGCAGAGTTTGCAGCCGACCCCCTGCCCTGACACAAGATCGGCGGAGTCGCCTCATAGCGGGCGAAGCGGACAATGTCGTAGATCGTCAGGAAATATTGCGCGATATCCTTCTTGGCAATCAGAGCGAATTCCTTGAGGATGGTCTGGATGACATGTTTTGGCGTGCCTTCGGGATAGCGCGTGCGCGCACCTTCCCATGTCAGGCGCTCAAGCTCCTGCATCGGTGTGCAGCCTTCGGGGATGACCTCGCTGGGGTATTGGTATTTCAGATCATCCAGTGAGAATGTACAGGCATCCGCGACCGCCCGCGTGGCGCGGATCGCATGGGGCCAGTCGGCGAAAAGGCGCATCATCGTCTCGGGTGGTTTCAGATGACGTTCGGCGTTGGCCTCCAGCAGATAGCCCGCTTTGGCGATGGTGGTTTTCTGCAGGATGCAGGTCATCACATCCTGCAAAGGGCGCCTATCGGGGGTGTGATAGAGCACGTCATTGGTGGCCAATATGCCCAGGCCGTGCTGCTTGGCGAGCCTGTCCAGCGCATTGATCCGCGCGCGGTCATCGCCGCGATAGAGGTAGCTGGCGGCGATATGTTTGAGGCTTGGAAGCGCGCGTGTCAGGCGCGGCAGGTCGGCTGCGAAGTTGCGCAACTTTTCTGGTGGGACCGCGATCAGCTGCAGACCTGTCGCATGTGCTGCGAGCATGTCCAGCGTCAGGTCCGTCTCTCCCTTCAACTGCCATTTCTCATCATGGGTCGCCATTTTACCCTTAGAAAGCAGCGTCGACAGGCGGGCATATGCGTCGCGATCCCTGGGATAGGCCAGAAATTCCGCACCGCAGAGTAGTTTGAGGCGGCAGCCGATGAGGGGGCGGACCTTGGCGGTTTTCGCCTCGGAATGTATGCGCACGACACCGGCCAGCGTGTTCAGATCGGCAATGCCGATGCTGTCATATCCCAGAAGGTTCGCGGTCGCGGTCAGCTCCGTCGCGTCCGAGGCCGCGCGCAGGAAAGAGAAGCAACTGGCCAAGCTCAGCTCGACATAGGGCTGGCGCGGATTGCGCTGGAACGTGCCGTCCAGCCGTTTGCGGGGGACGCCTTCAGACAGGGGCATGGCAACGTGATCTTAACGTGTCGCGCTGTTCTCTTTGCCCCGCCCGGCACCGCCGGGCAGCCCCCGACCGCCCCCCTAGGCGGGGGCTTTCAGCCCGACGCCCGCGGTCGGGGGCTGCCCTTTGTTCTATAGGGCTACAGTTCACAAGCAGCTGTTTTCTCACCCGAAAAACCCATGCACAAACCAGCGCGGGTCGCCGCCGCGCCCGTCCTCGTGCAAGCCTTCGCGATAGAGCCAGAGGCGTTTGCCGCAGGCCGCTTCCACCTTGAAATAATCACGCAGGCGGGAGCCCGGACGGTCCCGCCACCATTCAGGCGCGATGCGTTCGGGGCCTGCGTAGCGGGCGACTTTATGGGTCTGTTTGCGCCACATGAATTGAGCGGGTGGACCTTCGGGCACGGCGTAAAGCACGCGCACCTCCTCGGGGGTTTCAAGCAAGCGCAGGGGGCGTTCCTTGATCTGCGGGCGCACCAGTTCTGCCGTGTCAGACAGCGCCCCGCGCCAGCCCAGCGCGCGTTCGGGCATGTGGCTTTCCTGCGCCAGAGGTCGGGTCACGGCGCGCGAGCCCAACCGCGCCGACAGCCGGTCAATGAGGCGCGACAGCGCCATCTCTTCATCCAGCTTTTTGTCGAGCCGTATTTGGGCCACTTGAATTTCTTCGGCCTGCGGCGCCTCCAGCGTGATCAGGTCAAACCCGAAACCCGGATTGATCCGCTCCAACTTGCCTTCGAACAAACGCGCCAGATGCGCGGCGTCGCGGCTGGGCTGCGCCGTGGCGACCTGCACATGGCTGACCTCGCCATCGGTGCGATAGATCACAAGCCTGAGCGCACGGCAGCCGAAACCTGCCTTGGTCATCACGGCGCACAGCTCTTCGCACAGCTCCGGCAGGTACGGCGTGGGATCTTGGATGGGTTCGGCCAGACGGCTTTGCACGCGGAAATGCGGCAGCTCTTCGCGGCTGGAGACGGGTTCGGCCAGACGGCCTAAAGCCTGATCGAGCCTGAGCAGTGGGTTCGCCCCGAAATCCGCCCGCGCAAACCGACGCGCGAGCGTGGCGCGCGGGATTTCCGCCAAGGCACCAATGGCCTTCAGCCCGAGGCGGTTCAACAAAAGCAACGTCGCGCTGTTCAGGCGCAGAGCGGTGACCGGTAATGCGGCCAGATCGCGAGCGGGGTCGTGGCTGATGCTGCGCACCGGACCGAACCGCGCCAAGCCCCAAGCCGCGCCCCATGTGGGCGCCACAGACAGCTGCGCAGTGAGACCGAGGGTGGAGAATTGCGCCTCCATATCTTCCAGCATCGCGGCCTCCCCACCCCAGAGGTGATCGGACCCGGTCGTGTCTAAAATCAAGCCGCGCGGGCCGTCCACGACGCTCCACGGACACCAGCGCCGCGCCCAAAGCATCAGTCTGTTGAGTGTAGCCGTATCGCCAGCTACATCGGCATATTCGACGCGCAGATCGGGGCAGAAGGCGCGCATATCGGTGACGCGCGCGCCCTCTTCGATGCCAGCCAGACGAGCCGCGCGGTTTAGGCCATGCACCACAGGGCCATGCGTGCCTTCGACGGCCAGAACGATGGGAATGTCATCCGGTGGCGCGGCCCCGCGATCCGACATCGCCCGCATCCACCGCTCCATCGGGAAGTTTGGCAGCGAGATCGACACGATCCTTTGCGCGGTCATAGGTGGCAACCCATGTGCCGGGTTGCGCATGGCGCGAGCGGAACAGTTCTGCCTGCCAGCGCGGTGCACCGGGGGCCTGCGGATCGAGCGTGAACCGTGCCGAGGGTAGCGCGCCCACACGCCAGCGGTCGCGCGCCGCACTGAGATTTGCAATTGCTGCGCGGCGCATTAGCCAACATGGCACGCCCGAGGCTTCCGCCCGCATTGCAAGCCGTTTGGTCGCCGTGAAGCTGAGCACGGGCGGGTCGCCCCAAACCTCCCCCACCACGGCGCGCAGACCGGCGCAGCGCAGGCCTTCCTCCATGGCCCAAAGCGCATCGACGGGGCGGTTGACGGCCACGCGCAGCACCGAGATGTCGCCCATGCCGGGCACGTAGGGCACGCCCGTCTCGATCCGCGAGACACGGTCCTGCACCCACAACACCGGCCCCGGACCATCGGGCAGCCGTGACAACAAAAAACCAATACCAGCAGCATCCCAAGCCACATCCAAAAACATATCTGACAGACTGGAGGTCAGCAGGGGTTTGGGGGCCGTCCGGGTTTTTAAGCGGCGCAGGGTTGTGGGGGCAGCGGTCCACGACAAAAGCGTCTCCTCGATTCTAAATGTTCTTATTTTGTTCTAATTCATTCTCCCCGCATCGGTCAAACCTTCAGATATATATTTTGGCCCTCTTCATGGATGAATACGTCATCTAGAGTGATCTAAAGATGTAAATGCGCGTAGGTCGAATTTAACACCCTGACGCGGGTTTTCCTTCCAAAGGGAGCACAGAACACCAGCAAACGGGCAAAAAACACAGACAGCTCGGCAACACCTAAATGCTGCCGAGACTGCCAATTTAACTATTGATCAAAGCCACTGCACTTGGTTTCAGATGCCCACATCAAGCCGCTGACAGACTATTTACCACCTATGCGCAAAGCGGGTTAAGCCGCTTCGTCGGCCCATTCCCATGGTCGTGTGAACTCGCCCAAGACAGTTGTGACTGCCGTGTCAGATACATCTGCCGGTTTTGAGAGCTGCGCCACCAGGCCGCGCTTTTTGTCCTCAAGAACAGAGACCACGCGCGCTTCAATGCCTGCTTCATCCAGAGCCGCATTATAAATCCGCGTGATCGCGGACCGGCGCAGGTCGGGCTTGAAGATTTTGCCCACAGCGGTCTTAGGCAGCTCATCCATGATTTCGATATATTTCGGATGCGCTGCACGCTCATGAACATGCTCTTTGCAATAGGCTTTGAGATCTTCAACCGTCGCTGTGGCGCCGTCGACAAGCTCGACATAGGCGCAAGGAATTTCGCCTGCATGCGGATCGGGCTGACCAATCGCACCCGCGAAAGCAACATCAGGATGGCCTGCAAGCGCTTCTTCAATTTCGGCAGGGTCAATGTTGTGACCGCCCCGAATGATCAGGTCCTTCGCACGCCCCGTGATCCAGAGATATCCATCGGGATCAAGACGCCCAAGATCGCCGGTGCGCAGATAATCCTCATCACGGTAGAGATCGACGTTCTTGTCGGCCTCCGTATAGGTGTTTCCAGAAAAGACACCGGGGTTGGACACACAGATCTCACCGATCTCGTCTGGCCCCATCACGGCACCATCAGCAACCGCGCGGATTTGTACGTCGCAATAAGGGAACGGAATACCGATGGAACCGATCTTCTTCTCACCATCCGGCGGGTTGATCGAGACAAGGCATGTCGCCTCTGTCAGACCATAGCCTTCGGTAATTGTCACGTTACAGGCCTTCTCAAAACGCTTGTACAATTCAACCGGCAGAGGAGAGGACCCCGAGAACGCCATTTTCAAAGTGGAGATATCGGCATCCACAGCCCGCTGCATCAGTGCGGAGATCGCTGTTGGGACAGTGATCATGAAGGTCACATTGTAACGCTCGATCAGCTTCCAGAAGTTGTCGAACACCCCTTCCCCGCGATAGCCCTGCGGCGTCGGGAACACCACATGCGCGCCAGAACGCACCATAGCCATCAAAATCACATGCACCGCAAAGACGTGGAACAATGGCAGCGGGCACATCACGACATCTTTCTCATCAAAGAGCAGCGTGTGACCGAGGAAGCCGTTATAGACCATGCCGGAATATTTATGCTGCGCGACTTTCGGCATCCCGGTGGTGCCGCCCGTGTGGAAATAAGCTGCAACACGGTCGCCCGCGCTATCTGCAAAATCGAGCGTCTTGCTTTGTTTGCCCATCTCCACATTGAAATTCAAAACTTTTGCATGATGCGTGTGAGCGACTTTGGGGCGGATCAACGGAACGATAAACTTCTTCAGACCCGTCAAGTACCGCAACAGGTCAACTTCAAGCACATGCGTCACAACCGGAGCATCTTTCACAGCTTCCGCGACTTTTTGAGCGAGGTCCGTCTTCGGGAACGGTCTGAGTGTCACAACCACTTTCGCGCCCGTCTCACGCAAAATCGCGCTGATCTGTTCAGGCTCCAAAAGCGGATTGATGGGGTTCACGATGCCCGCAATCATACCACCCAGCAAAACATCGAGCGTTTCTGTCGCGTTGGGCAAAACATAAGCGACCACGTCATCTTCCTGAACGCCCAAAGACCGGAACAGATTGGCGCTTTGGCAAGACCGGTCAAACACATCGGACCAGCTTAGTGTTTCATTCGGATCAGTGGGGCCGGACGTCAGTTGGTAGGAAAATGCGGGTCGTGCGCCGTGACGGTTTTTGACATCTTCCAACATGCCATACATCGTCTTGGGCAGATCACGATCTTCCCATGCGCTTTCGGCTTCAATCGCATTGCGATCATCGTAACCGACGTATTGCTTTCCCATAACTTCCTCCCTGTGACCGTTTGACGGTCTTGTCTATTAACAGAAAAGATGTGCGCAAATCCGAACTCACGCAAGTCTGACGCTACGCAAAACACGAAAAAGGGCGCCTTGAGGCGCCCCAAACATTCGTTTCAACAGGAATCAGCCCTGCGGAATCCGCAGAACCTGGCCTGGGTAAATCTTGTCAGGATGTGTGAGCATCGGCTTGTTCGCTTCAAAAATCTTTTCGTAATGCGCGCCATTGCCCAGTGTTTTGGCCGAGATGGCCCAAAGCGTATCGCCTTTTTCAACGGTATGGAAAACGGGTTCACCGCCGCCGTCACCCGCTTCCAACTCATCCTCCACGGAAGCCACGCCGGTGACGTTGCCTACGGCAAGGATCACCTTCTCCCGCAATTCCTGCGTCATCGTCTTGCCTTTGATCTTGACCTTGTCGCCATCGGTCTCGATTTCAACGTCTTTGGCATCAAGTCCAAGGCTCTCGATCTCAGCCTTCAGCGCCTCCGGTTCAGGCTCCGCTGCATTGGCGTCCGAGCCAAATAGTGACTTGCCTGCGTCTTTAACAAAGCTCCACAGTCCCATGTTCTTTCTCCCTTTGGGTCATTCATTGCGTGAACGATGCAAAGTGGGGCAAGATTAGGCAAGCAGTATTCTGCGGGGAATTACTCCGCCGCCATGCCAGCGGTAAACTGCAACTGCGCCAAACGCGCATAAAGACCACCTTCCGCGACGAGGCTGTCATGCGTTCCAGTGGCCACGACCTGCCCCGCTTCAAACACGATAATACGGTCAGCCTTTTTGACTGTTGCCAGCCGATGCGCGACCACAAGTGTCGTGCGCCCTTGGCTGAGCTTTTCGACCGCGCCCTGAACGGCAGCTTCGCTCTCCGCATCCAGCGCGGATGTCGCCTCATCCAACAGCAGGATTGGCGCATCGCGCAGGATGGCGCGGGCAATTGCAATACGTTGCTTTTGGCCGCCCGATAGCATCACGCCGCGCTCGCCAACATATGTATCATAGCCATCCGGCAGATCACTCAAGAACCCGTGCGCGGCCGCTGCTTTCGCGGCGTCTTCTACCTCGGCATCCGTGGCATCTGGCCTGCCGAAGCGTATGTTTTCACGCGCTGAGGCTGCGAAGATGACGGGGTCTTGCGGGACCAATGCGACATGTTTGCGGAAGTCATCACGCGCCACGTCGCCAAGTGCCTGCTCGTCAATGGTAATGGTGCCCGCATCGGGATCATAGAACCGCAACAATAACTGTATGATTGTTGTCTTACCTGCGCCTGAAGGGCCGACCAATGCCACGGTTTCGCCCGGAGCGACATCCAACGTCACGTTATCCAAAGCCGCTACAGAGGGTCTTGCCGGGTAGTGGAACGTCACATTTTCAAATCGCACGCGGCCTTCTACGGAGGTGATCGCCTTCGGTGACGCAGGATCATTCACACTGTCTTCAGATGTCAGCAGTTCCACCAGACGCTCGGTCGCTCCTGCGGCCCGCTGCACCTCGCCCCAGATCTCAGACAGGGCCGCCACACCGCCCGCAACCATGATCGCGTAAATAAGAAATTGCACCAACTCGCCCGCGGTCATGACATCCGCACGCACATCGCGCGCACCGATCCAAAGCACACCGACGATGCCAATGAACACAAGAAAAATGACAATGACCGTCATGATCGCACGCACGCCAATCCGTTTACGCGCAGCTTCAAATGACCGCTCTGTCAGGTCCGCAAAAAGCGCACGGCTGGGAGCTTCATGCGTGAATGCTTGCACGGTCTGGACGGACAAAAGCGCCTCAGACGCATTTCCTGAGGAGGCGGCGATGTGGTCTTGGTTCTCTCGGCTCAGCACTCTAACACGGCGGCCCAAAAGGATGATCGGCACAATGACAGCCGGGACGATCAAAAGCACCAATCCGGTCAATTTCGGGCTGGTCAAAAGCATGAGGCCCAACCCGCCCACGAGGATCAGCAGGTTGCGTAAAGCAATAGAAGCAGACGAGCCAATGACGCTGAGAAGCAATGTCGTATCTGTGGTGATCCGGCTGAGCACCTCGCCTGTCATGATACGTTCAAAAAACGCAGGCGACATGCCGATGGTTCGGTCGAACACTTCTTTACGAATGTCCGCGACCACACGCTCACCAAGCCGCGTCACAAGGTAATAGCGCAGTCCTGTGCCAATCGCGAGCAAGGCGGCAATGAGGACCGCTGCCCCGAAATACTGATCGAGCAACGCAGCTTCTTCCGTGCCAAACCCGTCGACCACGCGGCGCACAGCCATCGGCAAGATCAAGGAGACGACAGCGGTGAGCGTCAGTGCCAGAACAGCGGCAATCATCAACGCAGAATACGGGCGCATGAACGGCCAAAGTGCAGCGAGGTTGCCCACTTTGCGCGATGACGGGCGCTCTGCCTCATTGCCGTTTTTGTCTGCCATTACATCCCCGTATCTGCTCTGCATAGCCCCTTAAAGAACGGGGCTGTACTGCGCAAGGAACGCAATGTCACAGAGGCGCTATCGCCCCATCCACCCGCCATCAACGGTCAGGATCGTGCCGTGGACATAATCCGCAGCACTTGAACTGAGAAATACCGCTGCACCCGCGAAATCCTCCGGACGGCCCCAACGGCCTGCGGGGATACGTTCAAGAATTGAACGCGACCTGTCAGGATCATCTTGCAGCGCTTGCGTGTTATCTGTTGCGATATAGCCGGGCGCGATTGCATTCACATTGACCCCATGCGGCGCCCATTCATTGGCGAGCGCTTTCGTCAGCTGACCAATACCACCCTTGGAAGCCGCATAGCCCGGCACCGTGATGCCACCCTGAAATGTCAAAAGGGAGGCGGTAAAGATAATCTTGCCGGATCCGCGCGCCACCATCCCTCTGCCCACTTCGCGGCTGAGCACGAATTGCGCATTGAGGTTCACTTCGATCACCTCATCCCACAGATCGTCTTCGTGATGCGCCGCCGGTTTGCGCAAAATTGTACCGGCGTTGTTGATCAAGATATCCGGCGCAACACCATCGGCTTCAAGTTGAGCGGCGAACCCACGCACTGCGTTGCGATCAGAGAAATCACATTGGTATGCTGTGAAACTTCGGCCCAAATCTGTCACAGATTTCTCGACTGCGCTGCCCGAAGCCTCCAGCGATGCGGAGACACCGACAATGTCGGCGCCAGCGCCAGCAAGTGCCTGTGCCATGCCACGGCCGATCCCGCGTTTACAACCCGTGACAAGCGCGGTCTTTCCGGTCAGATCAAACATGTTCATGCGTTAAGCTCCTACTTTGATGAGGCTTTTCAAGGCTGTCGGGCTGGCATCGAGCGTATCGAAAGCTTTTTGGATATCCGCCAGAGGGGCCACATCTGTGATGACGGTGTCGGCGTCTACTCCGCCGGATGTGATCATTGTGATCGCCTTCTCGTAATCCTCCGGCTCGTAAACACGCACGCCGATCAATTGCAGCTCCCGCCAGAAGAATTGGAACATATCGACAGCGGGCTTCTGTGCATGGATCGCAACCATGACAATACGCGCCTTTGTCGCGGCACAGTCTGTCATTGCATCGACGCCCGGCTGCGTGCCCGAAACCTCGAAAACAACATCCGCACCCTTATTGCCCGTGCGCGACATGATCTCGGCTTTCAGGTCGACCTCCATCGGGTTGATGGTCTCGAAACCCAACTTCTCCATGATCGCAAGGCGGTGTGGGTTCACTTCCGAGATGACGACTTTACCACCTGCATCACGCGCGACCATCGCGACCAAAACACCGATCGGACCACCACCAATCACGAGGACGTCTTCGCCTTCCATCAGTCCCGACAAGCGCACATCATGGCAGGCCACGGCAATCGGCTCGATCAATGCGGCATGGTCCATGCGGATGTCATCGGGCAAAATGTGAAGTGTATGCGCCGGAACGTTCCAGACTTCCTGCATTGCGCCATCTGTATCGAGGCCCAGGAATTTCAGATTGTGACAGACATGTTGATGACCTGCATTGCAGGCAGGGCAGTCACCACAATGATCAAGAGGACGGACGACAACGTTCTGCCCCTTGGTGAAACCCTCGCCATCTGCATCGACGACGCCAGACATCTCATGGCCCAATACCCGCGTGAACCCGACACGTGCGTCCATGTTGCCGTGATAGACATGCATGTCAGTGCCACAAATCCCGCAATACGCGATGCGCACCGGTACTTCACCGGCAGCAGGCGCGGACACGGGCACTGTTTCGACGGTAAAGGTTTTATCACCGCGGTACTGCGCGGCATTCATTGTCGGTGCGGTCATGGATGGCTCCCCCCAAAGATACACGGATTCGCGCGCATCACTTCAAACTGGTATCCCAGTTCTAGCGGAGGCGTCGTGTAAGTTTCAATTGGAAAAGTTTATGTCACGGAACTCTTGGAGCGGGTAGCGGGAATCGAACCCGCACCTT
This sequence comes from uncultured Litoreibacter sp., assembly GCA_947494435.1. Lineage (GTDB taxonomy): Bacteria > Pseudomonadota > Alphaproteobacteria > Rhodobacterales > Rhodobacteraceae > Litoreibacter. The sequence continues at coordinate 1,976,420 of CANLUY010000001.1, read as the reverse complement.
AAGCTTGGAAGGCTCTTATGATACCATTTCACCATACCCGCTCAGAGTGATCAGGCTATATTTTGCGGGGCGTTAGTCGTCAAGCGTCGATTGTCAAAAGCCCCTGCAAGAAATGAACGACTATTGCTCAATCCGCGCCAATTGCATCCAAACCGGCTTGTGCGACTGCTTTGTCCTGCTCGGGCGAGCCTGATCCGATCCCGATGGCACCGACAAGATGCCCATCCACAATAATCGGAAGACCACCGCCGAGGCGCGTCACATGACCCTGTGTGGCTGCGGCCAGATACATCCCGAACGCTTCGGGAATTACGTCGCTTGGCGCACCGATAGAGGCCGCGGTTTCCGCTTTGGCTGTGGCGCTTTTCAGGCTCAGGAACCGCGCACCATCCATGCGTAGTTGCGCCAGAACGACACCGCTTGCATCCACGATCACAATACATTGCGGTTGGCCAATCTCATCGGCTTTTTGCACAGCCGCATCCAGCATTTTTAGTGCAGCAACGTGGGTAAGTTTGCGTGATTCAGTGACGAACATTCGTGTCCCTTTCGCAGGATCTAAAGTGGTGACACTCCGTTCACATTGAGGAATGCCGAATAGAGCGACGTGGTCCCGCAAATAAACAGCCGGTTGAGTTTCGGCCCGCCGAAGCAGACATTACCAACCATCTCAGGGATCATGATTTTTCCGATTAATGCGCCCTGCGGGTTAATGCAATGCACGCCATCTGCAGCCGATGTCCAAACCCGCCCATCGCGATCCAGACGGAAGCCATCAAAAACGCCATCGCTACATTCAGCAAACACCTCGCCGCCGCTCAGACTGCCATCCGCTTCGACCTTGTGCTTCCGGATATGACGCGGGCCATTTGCATCATGGGTGATCCCTGTATCAGCAATGTAAAGGTGCTTTTCATCAGGCGAAAACGCCAGTCCGTTCGGCTTCATGTAGTCATCCGCCACGATGCTCAGGGCGCCTGACGGATCGATCCGGTAGACATGACAGGCCCCAATCTCGCTCTCGGCGCGGTCTCCTTCATAATCCATCAAGATCCCATAGGAAGGGTCAGTGAACCAGATGGAGCCGTCAGACTTTACGACGACATCATTTGGTGAATTCAGCCGGTTACCCTCAAAGCTGTCAGCCAACACCGTGACCGAGCCATCAAGTTCCGTTCGCGTGACACGGCGGGTCAAGTGTTCGCAGGACACCAAGCGTCCTTGCCGGTCAACAGTATGCCCATTTGAGTTATTCGCCGGGTCGCGGAAGACAGAGACAGTGCCATCGGTGTCGTCATACCGCATGATCTTGTTATTTGGGATGTCAGACCACAGCAGATACCGCCCCGCAGCGAACCAAACAGGACCTTCAGACCAGCGTGCGCCGGTCCACAGCCGTTCAACACGGGCATGTCCTACAAAGCAGGCCTCAAAGCTGGGGTCGATGACCTCGAACCCTGTCCCCTCGATCACTCCGAACATCTGTCACCTCTTCTTGTTTGTCGCCGGGTCTGCGCACCCCCCATCCGGGCGGCGGACGCTGATTGCCCGGGTGCGCGGGGTCGTGACCCCAAATCGCTTGGTATGTATCAACCGCCATCCCACGCTTTTGCAAAAGCATAAACAGGGCAATCAGCGCAATCCACCAAGAACCGATCACAAGCCACATCCAAACCGGCGCATTTGCCTTCCACATGCCAAAGAGGATCGTCGCCATCCCGAGCGCAAGCGCGCCGTATCCCAACGTCTTGTGTACGGCCTCAAACATCAGTCGCCACGGCGTCATGTCGTAGTGATGCCCGTGCGTTGTGCCATCCTTGTCAAGCGCGGTCGGGCCACCTTTGGAACCGCGAAACACGCCAAGCAGAACCTGAATGATCACGATCATCAACAAGCCGTACCCCATGATCCCGTGCCAACCGAGATTTGTGAAATTCGCTGGCATCACCAGTGCTAGGGCTCCGAAGGACAATGCCACAACGACGGATTGCCCGATCCAATGGCTGCGCCACCAAACTTGGCTGTCTCGCTGTTTGGGCCAGTCCTGACCCGGTAGAATTTTGAAGTATCGCGCGATTAGAACGGCCATCGGTGCGAGCACGCCCCATGCCAAGACCATCAACCGTCCGTGCCAAGAAATATAGGCCCCAACCTCATGCGCGCGGGTCGCATCAATGGGTGACAGGAGCCACTCCCACATCAGCCTTTGACCGCTCCAGCGGTCATGCCAGTAATGATCTGGCGGCTTGCCAGCAGGGTGAAAATGATCGGCGGGATGGCGAGCAACATGCCCGTGGCCATGATCACGCCCCACTCTACATTGAACTCGGACATGTTGTTCACGATCAGGATCGGCACAGTTTTGGTGTCGCGATCGCTAAGTGCGGAGGCGAGGAGATATTCATTCCACGCAATGCGGAAGGTGAAGATTGCTGCCGCTGCCAGACCTGGTTTGATTAGGGGCAAAACGATTTTGAAGAAGACCTGAAACGGCCCTGCCCCATCCACGCGAGCGGCTTCCTCAAGGGAGCGCGGGACTTGCACAATAAAGCTCTGCAAAATCCAGATCACAAAAGGAAGGTTCATCGCAACATAGATCAGGATGATCCCCGAATGTGTGCCTGCAAGACAGACATCGCCACGACCACCGAACATGTCACGTATCCAGCCCCCAACGAGGGTTGTTTTACCGATGCAGAACTCGTTGTTCCAAAGACCGAAAACAGGAACCAAAAGCACAGCTGGCGGCACCATGCGCACCATCAACGTGCTCAAAGAAACGGTGTCGCGCCCCATGAAACGGAACCGCACGAGCGCGTAGGCCGCCATACAGCCGATCACAAGGGTGAGCACCGTTGAAATCAAGGCAATGATGAGGGAGTTGATGAACGCTCCGCCGAATTTGAGAGAACAGAAATCCAGATGGTCCGGCTCGTACCAAAGGACGTCACAGAGCGCTTGCTCGTAATTGCGGATCGTCGGCAGGAAGATCATGCCACTGGTCCCGGAGATGATATCGACATCCAGCTTGAAAGAGTTTGCGAACATCAGCACGACGGGGCCGATGGACATGAAAACCAGAACAGCAATCAGGGCATAGAAGGCGGGGTTTTGTTTTTGGCGAACGGTCGACATTATTCTTCCTCCTCCACAGCCATTTTCTGTCGGGCGGCACGAATTTCCTGCCAGCGGTTGAACGCGAACATGGCGACGGTGAGCAGCAAAAGCAGGATCAACAGATAGTTCGACATCGCTGCCGCGACGCCAAGCTCGCGGAACTCCGTCGCTGTCCGGCTGATCCGAAGGGCGAGGATTTCTGTGCTGAGACCCGGCCCGCCTTCGGTCATCACAAGGATCACCTCAAGCACTTTGAACGCGTCAATCAAACGCAACAGCGCGGTGACGATCAGAACCGGCATCATCAAAGGCAGTTTGATGTGAATGATCTGCTGCCAGCCCGTCGCGCCATCAATGCGCGCGGCTTCGAGTGCGGAGCGGGGCAAGGATTGCAGCGCGGCCAAGGCAAGGATGAAGATGAACGGGGTCCATTGCCAGATATCGGCAATGATGATCGACATCAGAGCATGGTTGCCAAGCCAATCGACGCGCTCCAGCCCGATGCTTTCAAGGAAGCGGTTAAAGGTCCCGATGGTCGGGTGGTACATGTAGCGCCACATCAAACCAACCACGACGGGGGCGATCATCATCGGTAGAATGAAGAGTGTGCGCAGGATCGACATGCCGCGGATATCGCGGTCAAGAAGCAGCGCGAGCCCTACACCAATGACCATCTCGAATGTCACGACGAAAAAGGCAAACTTCAATGTAACTGTGAGGCTTTCCCAGAAATTCGGATCATTCCAGAGCGTCACGTAATTGCGCAGGCCCACGAATTCGGCCTCGCCGATGGTCTGCGTCGGGTCCCAATCCCGCAAGCTGCCCCACATCATGTAGCCCAGCGGATACATCAACGCGATGGCCATGATGATCGCGGCCGGTGCCATAAATAAATACGGCGTCATGCGGTTTGCCTGAGCGATGCGCATCAGATGCAGCCTTTCGATTGGGAAATTCGTCTGGGTCTCAGGGCGGCATTGCGCCGCCCCGAGATAGGGAGGATCTTACTGCCAGGTGTAGTAGCCAGCTTCATCCATCACGGCACGGGCGCGCTCGGCAACACCGTTCAATGCTTCTTGGATGTCGAGATCTTCGGTCAGAACTTTCGACATGGTTGTGCCGATATCTGCGTTGATCTTGCCCCAAGTTGGGATGATTGGACGCCAGTCCGGATCAGCGAATTTCAGCGCCTCACCAAATGTCGCTGAGAACGGGTACTTCGCGTTCAGCTCGGCATTCTCATAGGTAGAGAAACGGGACGGGTTGCCGCCCTCCATCGCGACCATCAGGTCGCCCTTTTTCGACGTCAGCCACTGCATCAGCAGGAATGCCGCTTCTTTGTTCTCGGCGTTTTTCGGAATAGCGATCCCAAAACCACCTGTCTGGCTGCCACGACGCACGCCTTCGGGGTGCATGGCATAGCCGACTTTACCAACAACTTTGGACCGCTCAGGGTTTTCGAAGCCCGGCATGAACGCGATGGAGTCCATGAACATCGCCGCGTCACCGTTTGCGAAAGCATTCGCCGCTTCGGCTGGACCGAAGCTCATTGCGCCTTCGGGGCCACAATCCACAATGGTTTTCAAAGCATTTGCAGCTTGAACACCTGCTTCATTGTTGATGATCGGCTCCCAGTTATCGTCAAACACACGGCCACCAAGGGGCGCGAGGTGCAGCAAGAACGCATGGGACGCTTGGTGACCAGAGGCCGCACGAGACGCCATTCCACCCATACCCGGCTCAACTTCCGGAATTTTACACGCCGCGTCGAGCAGTTGGTCATAATTGGTTGGCTCGGCGATGCCGTGCTTCTCGAAAATGTCCTTGCGGTAGGCCAGAACGGATGTCTCAGACCCGAAGGGGATACCGAAGAGCGATCCGGTCGCGCCCGGCAAATAACCTTTTTTACCGCCTGCAACGCCGATATTCTGGACGTAGCCGTCAATCAGATCTTCTGCATCATAGCTTGGATCTGACAGTTTCGGGTTCATGAAGTATTTCGCAAGGTTCTCAAGCTGGTCCGCGAAGACATAATCCGCTTTCGAGAAAACAACGTAGGAGATCAGGTCGTATTCGCCTTCGTCCTGTGCCAGCTCCAATGTCTGGCGCTCACGCATTTTCAGGTATGGAAGCTGATCAACTTCAACTTCGATGCCAGTTTCTTTGGTGAATTCCGGCAGGATTTTCATCACGGCGTTGTAATGTGGGTGCGCCGGGAAGTTCACGATCAATGTCGTGTCAGCATACGGCGCATATGGCCCACCATGACCATCCGCAATGGCTGTGCTTGCCATAAGAGCTGCAGCCGTCAGGCCCAGCGTGGTTGATTTAATAAAAGTATACATCAGTTCCTCCCTGTGATGTTTGATTGAGCCGCTAAAGGGCGGCTTCGCTTTGGCGGTCGAACAGGTGAACCCCGTTCGCATTCACCGCAAATGTCAGCGTTTGACCCAAGGCAACGGGCGTCTCAGAGTTCAGCTCCACCATCACTTTGGCCGAGCCGCATTGGCACAACAGAACCGACTGCGCGCCGACATATTCAGAAACCATGACGTCGAGCGTCAGCGACCTGTCGGCCGCGACATTGGCGTCATAGGTAAGATCAGACGGGCGCACACCGAGCGTGACTTCCCTTGCACGATGCGCTTTAGCGGTGGCCGCGCGCTCGCCATCAAGGCGCAGGTCGAACCCTTCCCCTTTGATGAACACAGCATCCGCGCGCTCTTCGATCTCACCTTCCAGAAAGTTCATAGGTGGCATGCCTAAGAAGCCTGCGACGAACTTGTTGACTGGACGCTTGAACAGCTCTTCCGGTGTGCCTTGCTGCTGGATATATCCGCCATGCATGACCACAATCCGATCCGCCAGTGTCATCGCCTCGATCTGGTCATGGGTGACGTAGATCATGTTTTTCTGAACACGCTGGCTCATCAAGGCGAGTTCAGCGCGCATCTGCCCGCGTAATTTCGCGTCCAAATTCGAAAGCGGCTCGTCAAACAGGAACGTACCCGCGTCACGCGTCAGCGCGCGGCCCATTGCGACGCGCTGCCGCTGACCGCCAGACAACTCACCCGGCTTGCGATCAAGATATTCGCTGAGGCCCAACGTCGCCGCAACGTCGCGTACTTTCTTGTCGATCTCCGCCTGCGGACGTTTTTGAAGACGCAAGGCGAATGACATGTTTTTGGCAACGTTCATGTGTGGGTAAAGAGCGTAATCCTGAAATACCATCGCAAGATCGCGCTCTTTCGGTTCGAGATGACTGACCGGCTTTCCGCCGATATAGATCTCACCGTCTGAGACGTCCTCAAGGCCCGCAATCATCCGCAGTGTCGTCGATTTTCCGCAGCCTGATGGTCCGACAAGAACTGTGAATTCGTTATCCGCCATCTCAAGCTCGATCCCGTGCAGGACCTCAACCTCGCCATATCGTTTCACAAGATTTTCGAGATGGATTGTTGGCATACTGCCCTCTTGGAATAAATGTTACCGGTCACATTAACAATTGTGACCGGTAACACAAGAAAAACAAACTCGGCTAAACCATTGAAATACCGTTACTTCGTATTTTTCGTACTTTCGCGAAAGCTCAATTGGACCGTCACATCCAAATTTTTGACGATCTCTGGTTCGGGATTCGATTGGGAGAATAATTTGGCGATCAATTGCCCAGATGCCCGCCCGATCACCTTCGGATCAACCGTAACGGTCGAAATGGTGGGCGATGAAAATCGTGAAACTTCGAAGTTCCCGAAGCCTGCGACGCCGATGTCGTTTGGAACCGATTTTCCCATCGACTTGATAGCTGACAGAACCCCAAATGCGGGGGCATCCGAGACGCAGAAGATGCAATCCGTATCTGGAAACGCGGTCAACATTGGGCCAGCGGCAGCGGCACCGTCTTCGATTGACAAAGGCGGCTTGCCGATCTTCATTACGCGGTGCGCTGACAAGCCCGCCGCAGTCATGGCATCAACGTAGCCCTTGAAGCGCTGCGCACCGCGTGTCCAGTCATCCTCGTCCTCACTCAGGAAAGCGATGTTGCGATATCCGCGCGCGATCAAAGCCGTTGTCATATCAGCGGCAGCCTTGCGGTTCGAAAATCCAATTGTGTAGCCAATCGGGTCTTGGGGACGCTCCCAAAGCTCAATCACCGGCACATTCGCATCCGCCAAAAGCGCGGCAGTACGAGGGGAATGCCCGTCATAGGACAAGACAATGGCCTCAGGCCTGCGACGCAGCATGGTTTCTACCAATTGTTCTTCGCGGGCCGCGGAATAGTCGGTGTAGCCAAGCAGAACCTGTTGGTCGATCTTCTCAAGCTCTTCGGTCAGGGCCTGAACGGTTTCGGCAAAGTGTAGGTTATTCAACGACGGGACCAGCACCGCGACGAAGCCTGAGCGTTTGGTTGTCAGGCTGCCCGCCATCTGATCGGGGACATAATTCATCTCCCGCACGATTTTTAGAATGCGGTCCCGCGTCTCTTTCGAGATGGGGCTGTCCTTCTTCAGAGCCCTCGACACCGTCATCCGAGACACACCCGCCGCGCGGGCGACGTCGCGCATCGTCACAAGATTTGGGGCTTTGGGAGGGTGCATGTCAGACATGCCCTACTGTGTTACCGGTCACAAAGGAAGGTCAACCCATAACAAGAAGACGGCGCCATGGTTGGCATAGCGCCGTCTTGATCGCTTAGCGTTTCAAGGCACCGACGCCAGAGAAACGGAAGGCTTCTTTTTCCAAACCGTCAATCTCGTCCGCGCTCATTTGGTCATGCGCGACCGTGATCCGGCCAAGGAAGACAAGCGGCAACTCATCCGCGCGCCCTTCCAAATCGGCCTTGATGGCTTCGGCTGTTGCCGCGCCGACATCGTCGCCCATCCGCATTGGTGTCGCGTCAAGCTCACCGCGCCGGATTGCATCAAGCTCAAGCCCAGTACCGCCCCAGCCGGTTGAGAAAATTTCTTTCTCTTTGCCCATCGAGACCTGCGCCTCAACTGAGCCCATTGCCATCGCCGTGTTGGCGTTGTGGATGATCGTGGCCTCTGGATAGGACTGCAAAATCAGCGATGTACCTTCAAATCCACCTTCCGTTTGGTATTCGCCGTAATGCTCATACACGGTGGTCCAATTGCCTTTTTCTTCAACGCAGGCTTTGAAGTCACCCGAACGCTGATTGTCGGTGATGCCCGGAATACCGCGGTTCATCGCCATAGTGACATCGTTGCCCAAACGTCCAAGCATGTAGTCACACATGGTCAGCGCACCAGCCGCAGACGAGAAGTCAAACCAAGCATCAGGCTGCTTCTCGAGATATTTCAGTGGCGTGTGAAAAGCCCAGACATATGTCGCGAAACCGTCATTGCTTGCCAGCTTTTGGATGTTGTCGCCTTGAATAGCCAGCTCAGACGGGCCGAAGATGACATAGTCATAAAGGTCTGCATCTTGCGACACCTGGTTGGCATAGGTCGATTGCAGTGAGTGTTCGATCTGACGCGAAGCAAATTCCGTGGTTTCATAGTTGATGCCCAACTGGTCCAGCCGCTTTGTAAGCGCGAGGTAGTTGCGGGCCCAGAAATCAGACGTATCGGCTGACGGATATATCAGTGCGATTTGAACGGGCTTCTCCAGCGTTCCTGTGAACGCAACCGCGTCACTACCGACGACTGCTTGCAGTGCTTCAAGTTTGCCTTCCGCGTTCACTTCACCCGGCACCCAATAGTCGCGGTCTTCAATGCCCGGCAATTCGACCAGCGGTAAACTCGCGTGCCCATCTGCAAATGCAGCACCTGCCAGCGTCACACTTGCGACCAGTCCCGTTGTTGCTAAAAGTCTCATCTTGGTTCCTCCCTTTGCATGAGAGCGGAGCCATCGGTCGTGGTCGGAGCTGCACCCCCGACCCGGCCAACTCCGCTTGATCCGGTCAACCGCTAGGATTAGCGCTTCCGGCCGTCAGGCCACCGATTGCAAGCAGCGCAATCAATAGCCCAATGAGTAATGCGCAAAAGCGCAGTGTTTTTTGTCCCTCTGGTGTTGCGAGGGCTGCCATCCAGCCCCCCGCCCCATCACGGTCCTTTTTTTGCATCCAAGTGTACAAGGCCACGGAACTGACGATCACGACGCCTGAGGCCACGGATTGCCAAAAGAACTCAATCCGCAAAGTGACGAGCGCGTTGATCATCATGGACAACAACAAGACACCACAGAACGACCCCAGCATCGCCGCCCGTCCACCGAAGAGAGATGTACCGCCGACGACTACAGCCGCGATGACGTGCAAGTTGAAATAGGGCGCTGACGTTGCCTGAATGGCGTTGAGTTTGCCTGTCAGCATGACGCCAGCCAGTGCCGCAGCTGCGCCGCAGAGCACATAGGCGTAAACCTTGTGACGTGCGACAGCGACGCCGGTCAGTTCTGCCGCTTCGGGATTGGACCCAATTGCGATGGTGTAGCGTCCGAAATATGTCCGCCGTAGGAGCAGAAAGCCTCCGATCATCGTCGCAATGCCGATCACAACCGGAATCGGGACAAACCCCGGAATTTGACCGCGCCCGATTTCTGTCAGGAAATCAGGGAAACGTGCCAGCACCAATCCTTTGGCCAGCACCAGGGCAAAGCCACGATAGACAAGGTCCATCGCGAGCGTGCCAATCAGATCGGGCACATTGAACCGAGTGATGATTAACCCGTTGATAAGGCCCAGAACCGCCCCGATCATGATTGCAATCGGCACGGCGACATAGACGGAGAACCCGTATTGCTTGATGAGGAAGGCCATTATGATCGCGGACAAAGCGGCGATTGAGCCGATAGACAAGTCAATGCCACGCTGCGTGATCACGAAGGTCATGGCCATCGCCATCGGCATATAAAGTGCTGCATCCAGCAAGATCAGATTGATATTGGTCAGCCGGAAATAGCGGGCAGGTTCCGCAATTCCCATGAAAATAAGAATGGCAAGGATCATGACCAAAGGGCCGATGATCGCAATGTAAGGTTCCAAGCGCTCTACGGTGGTTTTTGTGTAAGTTGCGTCAGACATTATGCCGCCTCCTCTGCGCCGACGATCATGCCGAGGACCTCTTGCGTGTTGCTGTTCTTCGTCTCGACAACGCCCACACATTTTCCCCTGCGTTGCACGTGTATGCGATCGGAGACATCGAAGACGTCGTCCAAAGAGTGGCTGATCAGGATGACTGCTAACCCTTGCGCTTTAAGGGTTTTGATAAGCTTCAGGGTCCGCGCGGTCTCCTGCGGGCCGAGGGCTGCGGTCGGTTCGTCCATCACCAAAACCCGCAGGCCTTCGTGATAGACCGCCCGCGCAATCGCAACGGCTTGGCGCTGGCCGCCTGACAAGCTTTCGGTTGGCGCATCGAGGGATTTTAGCTGAACCCCCAAACGCTCCATCAAGACGCGTTCAGTCTCTGCGCGCATGCGTTTATTGTCGAGCAATGTCATACCCATCACTTTGCGGGTCAGCTCATTGCCGAGGAACATATTGGCCGCCGGGTCCAAGTGGTCGGCCAGCGCCAAGGTCTGATAGACCGCATCAATACCCTTCTCAATTGCGTCTGCGTGAGAGGCAAAGGCGACTTCCGATCCATCCAAGAACAATTGTCCCTCGGTAGGCTGATAAACACCTGTGAGGACTTTGATCAGCGTGGATTTTCCAGCACCGTTGTCGCCAACAATTGCAAGAACTTCGCCTGCATGGGCATCTAGGTCGACTTGGCTGAGGGCGGTGACGCCGCCAAAACGCTTGGTGATCGCGCGCATCTTGATCAAAGGAGGGCTCATCTGACCACTTTCAATATGAGTTGAATTCAGTTGCACGAGACCGCAACCGTCGAATGCCTTCTGGAACGTTTAGCTCTCGGGATTGCTCCCGAGAGCCGGGGAGGACCGAAACGCTTACTTGCCCCAAATTGTGGCGTAAGCGTCGCGGTACGGGATGTCTGGATCAAAGGCGTTCGCATCACCCATTTTTTCCAAACCATCTTTGGTGACCAGAGCTGGCGACGTGATGTAGCCTGAACAAGCCTCACCAGAGATTGCGCGGTTCAACTCGTCAACCAGCTGCCAACCCTGCAAATTCAATGGCTCAGCAACAGTGATGGTTTGATAACCGCTTGAGCGGATCCGCTGGAATGCCGCCTCTGATCCGTCACCTGCAGAGCCCGCTTGTGGCCCTGCATCCGGCGCCAAGCCCGCAGCAGCAAGTGATGGCCCCATAAAGTCGAAATACAGGTCATTGATCGCCAAAGCATGGGTCCAGCTGTCGCCGTATTTCTGCAAAAGCGAGGTCGTCAATGGCCCCATGCGGGTCGACGTATCGGCAATCGGTGTGTCGACATATTCCAGAACTTTGCCGCCTGCAGCTTCTACCGTTTCTTTCAAACGGTCCGCTTTGTCGATCGCGATCTGATAGGTGGAGTCCGTAAAAATCACGACGCCGATATCTTTGCCGCCGTCGTCAATCGCCCACTCCGCTGCCACTTCGGACACCGTCATCGCGTCAGTGGATACATTCGCGAAAATGCCACCCGGCGCATCGCACCCGATCTTCGGACCAGAATGCCACGCAACCATTGGAATGGAGGCCGCAACGACGCCTTCAAGCGCCGCTTGTTGTTCAACCGCGTCAAAGCCGTTGATGATCAAACCATCCGGCTGCAACGCCATTGCTTGTCCAATCGCAGCTGTCCTGCCTTGGATAGAGCCCGCGCCATCAAGCACCCGAACATCCCAGCCAATTTTTGCGGCCGCCTCTTCAACGCCACCTGTCACGCCCAGAATACCGCCGTTCTTCAGATCACCTGCAACAACCACGATGGACTTGCCATCTGCCGCCGCCGGTCCCGTTGTCGGACCGTCCCAATCGGCGGCCAAGGCTGGCACGCTGACCATCATGGATGTAGCCATAAGCCCTGCGATAAATGTTCTTTTTTGCATAGTTAGTCCTCCCTTTGCATGTAAAGTCTCAGCGCTTATCTGCACCTTTTTTGCGCTGTGCGTATCCTGCGATGCCAATGGCGATCAGCAGGGTTACCCCGTTGAACAGCGGCTCAACCCAGAAGGAGCCGCCGAATTGTTGAATACCGGAAATGCCCACCGCCAGAATGGCGACACCGACGATTGTGCCCCAAACATTGACCCGACCCGGCTTGATTGTTGTTGATCCCAAGAACGCGCCCACAAGTGCGGGCAGCAGGAACTCAAGTCCAACACTGGCCTGCCCGATCCGCAGTTTTGAGGCGAGAATGACACCGGCCAGAGCCGTCATCGTTCCTGAGGCAACGAACGCACCGATCACATATTTCCGCGTCGGAATACCGTTTAGCTGTGCGGCGCGTTGGTTGGCGCCGATGGCGTAAAGGTAGCGTCCCACGGGCGTGTATTCGAGGACGACCCACATCACCACGGTGATGGCTAGAAGATAATAGCCAGTGATGGGCAGTCCGAAGACAAAGGTTGTGCTGATGTCGTAAAACCCTTGCGGCAAGACACCCACCATTTGCCGCCCGCCCGTATGCCAAAGCGCCAATGCGTAAAGCACCGTGCCCGTACCAAGTGTGGCGATGAAGCTGTCGATCTTGGCCACTTCGACGAGCAGCCCGTTCAGAAATCCGCTCACAGCGCCAAGCAGCAAAACCACAGCCACCGCAATCGGCCAAGGCAAGCCCAGCATGGTTTGCAAGCTGATCGCCAAAATGTGCCACAACACAATCCCGTAGCCGACAGTCAAATCAATCCGGCCCGCAGCCATTGGGATCATGGCGCCCAAGCTCAACAGCGCGATAATTGCTTTGTCAGAGACAATCGCCCGCAAGTTCAACATGGTCGGGAAAGTGTTCGGCAGCAGCACCGAGAACAACCCGATCAAAAACACCATCAAAATCACAAGCCCATAAACAGGCAAGAACCGCATCAGTTTCTGCCCGAATGTCAGGCCGGTCAGTTCGGCCTTGGTCGGCTCCAATGCGCTTGATTCAAGCGATTGCATGCGGCGTCTCCTTCGTCTCAGCAATATTCCCAGCCGAAGCCGATTGAATTAGATTTTCAGTGGTCAAGCGCACGCCTGACAGCTCATCGACGATCTCGCCTTGGCTGAACACAACGGCGCGATGGCAAATGGTTGCGATCTCTTCAAAGTCTGTGGAGACCACGAGGATCGCGACACCTTCCGACAATGCACGGTTCATCAGAGAATAAATTTCGAACTTCGCGCCGACATCGACGCCAGCCGTCGGGTCCTCGCAGAGCAGAAGTTTGCGGTTCGTTGCCAACCACCGCCCAATGACGACTTTCTGCTGATTGCCCCCTGACAAAGCTTCAATCGCAAGGGTTGGATCGTTCGGCGACAGCCCCAGCTCCGCCCCAATGATGGCTGCTTGGTCCGCTTCCGTGCGAGGGGACAAGAAGCTCATGAGCTTGCGGCCAAACCCTTCTGGGTTCAGGAAAGTGTTTTCGCGGATAGACAGGCTCATAGCGACAGATTCCTCTGTGCGATCCTTGGCCACCATGCCAATGCCCGCAGCCATTGCGGCCTGCGGCGTCGGGACAGACAATGGCGTACCTTCCAAAAAGGCCTGCCCCTGGAAAGGGGCCAAGCCAAAAAGCGAGCGGGAAATGTCTTCATGACCTGCCCCGCGCAGACCGACCAGTCCAACGATCTCGAACTTACGCAGTGAAAACTCAAGCGGGCCGACCGCGCCGACCTTGAACTTTTCGAGCCGCAGCACCTCTTCGCCGGGCGCGTTGTCCAGCTTGACCGTTTTGCGGGTTTTGCGGCCCACGATCTTTTGCACCAGCTCTTCGGGCGTAGTGTGTTCAATACTGCGCACGCCGACCATTGCGCCGTCGCGCAACACGGCCACGCGATCTGCAATCTGGAAAATTTCATCCAAGCGGTGACTGACATAGATCATCCCAACGCCGCGCTCGCGCAATGGACGCAGTGCCGCAAACAGCCGCTCCACCTCGTCGGCAGGAAGCGACGCCGTCGGCTCATCGAGGACAAGAAACTCGCTATCGACAGCTAAGGCCCGTGCAATGGCGACGAGGGATTTCTCTGTCCGTGACAAATCCTCAACCCGCGTGCTTGGGTCAAAATCACAATCCACTTTCTTCAGTGCTTCAACCGCGAACTGGTCGACGGAGCCCCAATCAACAAGGCCCCGCTTCCGCGCGAAGCCAAGCGCAAGCGCAATGTTCTCGGCAACCGTCATCCACTCGATCAGACCGAGGTCTTGGTGGATAAACGCCACTTTCTGGCGCTCGCCAAACCCGGCAGTGCGGTGTTGATATTCCACACCGTCAATCAGCACTTTGCCACCGTCAGGCTGGTGAATGCCGCCTAGCACTTTGATGAGGGTTGATTTGCCAGCACCGTTCTCGCCAAGCAGCGCTACGATCTCGCCACGACCCACAGTCAACGAGACATCTTTCAGGGCATATGTGCCGCCAAAATGCTTCTCGATCCCGTCGAAAAACAGACCTGATTGTAGGTTCTGCATGTCGCGCCCCTCCCAAGTCATGGACAACTCTACGATTGAGTTACCCGTAACGCTGAGCTATTGTTTGTCGCAGAAACGCATCCTGTCAAGCGCTAAGTTACCCGTAACGTAAGTGACCAAAAATGAGTGAAAATAGAAATAAAAACAACAAGGTAAGCCTCACTCAGGTCGCCAAGGCAGCAGGCGTTTCAAAAATGACCGCAAGCCGTGTTTTGCGCGAAGAAGGCGGATACTCGGAAGATACGCGCCTTAAGGTGATGGAGCAGGTCGACCGTTTGGGCTACCTGCCGAATCGTTTGGCCACGGTGTTTGCCGGTGACACGTCTTCGACCTTCATCGGCGTGTCGATCCCCGACCTCGGAAACGAAGTATTTGCGCAGGTGCTGGAAGGCATCGATCGCAAGCTGGGACGGCTTGGATATCAGTCCGTTCTGGGGCTGACGCAACACACGCTTGAGGAAGAAGAAAGCTGGATCAGGACTGTTTTGTCATGGCAGCCTGCGGGGCTGATCCTGACGGGACGCAACCACTCCAAAAAAGCGATGGATATGTTGCGCAATGCAGGCATACCCATTGTTGAGATTTGGGACTTTAACTCCAGCCCTTTGGATATGAGCGTCGGGATCAATCATTTTGACAGCGGTTTTGACATGGGTCGCTATCTGATCAATTGCGGCTATCGCAAGATCGGATATGTCGGCACATCCCACAACACGGCAAATGCAGCGACCACCCGCATGGCAGGGTTCGTTGAGGCCGTTGAGAATGGCGGTGGGGAAGTCGTCAAACAGTTGTGCCTGCACGATACCGCGACCTATTACCCCGGCTTCTACGGCACCGAACAATTGCTGGCTTCCTCTGGAGACACCGAATGTATTTTCTACCAAAATGACGCGATGGCATTTGGCGGATCGCAATATTGCCAGTCCAAAGGCTTACGCATTCCAGAACATATCGGCATTGCCGGATGGGGCGATTTGCCTATCGCGCCTGTGCTGACGTCTCGCATGACCTCCATGCATGTGCCGCATCTGAAGCTTGGGCAAACCGCAGCCGAGATGATGATCGCGCGGCTGTCCAACGAGCCGGTCGAAAACTGCAAGGATGTGGGGTTCCGGTTGATCCCAGGCTCTACAGTGCGCAGGCTGCCAGAGGCCTAGCTCGTCTCGCCCGGCACCAAGTTGAACCCAACATCGTGGACCTGCGGTGCCAGCGCAGCGCCCTCTTCGAAGATAGATCGCAAGACGTCGGCACATCCGTGGCCGATTTGCCCCGCATTGACATTGACCGTCGTGATACGCGGGTCTGAGACCTGCGACATGTCGAAATTCCCAAACCCTGTGATTGCCAGATCATCCGGGACAGACAGGCCTAATCGCTTACAGCTCGACAAACATCCGAACGCCACAGGATCGGACACACAGACCAAAGCATCATATTTCGCGACGCCTGCGCCCAATTCCACGATCGCATCCGCGCCATGGCGCATGGAGACAGGCGCAGGTCCGCAATTGATGAACGCCATCTCTGGCAGACCCAAGTCACGCGCGGCTTTCTCAGCCCCTGCCCGCCGCTCCGCACCGCGTTGGTCAGCCCCCTCCGCGGCACCGACAAAAGCCAAGCGACGCCGACCTGTTTGCGCGAGATGCTGCACCACAAGCCCCATCGCATCAGCATTGGAAAAGCCTACGACATGACCGATTGGGGTGTCCGGCAAATCCCAAATCTCGATCACAGGAATATCGCGCCGCTTTAGCAAACTTCGGGTTGTGTCGGTGTGATATCCGCCGGTCAGAACCATTGCCTCCGGATTGCGGGCCAGAAGTTGTTGTATCAACTCTTCCTCTTTCTCAACACGGTAATTTGTGCTGCCGATCAACAGCTGAATCGGCGTTCCCGCCAAGCCGTTCGAGAGATCGCGATACGTTGTCGCAAAGTTGGCGTTGTTGAGCGAGGGCAGCGTAAACGCGACAAACCCGCTTTTGTTGGTGCGGAAAGCCTGCGCGGTCGTGTCATAGACATAGCCCAGCGCGTCCGCGACCTCCTTGATTTTCGCGCGCGTTTTCGGGTTGACCGTTTCATCATCCCGAAGCGCGCGCGAGACGGTCATGGGCGACACGCCAACATGGCGTGCCACATCGCGCATGGTGATGCGCGCGCTCATCAGGACTTAGGCCGGAAAATCATGGCATGTCGTCACGTGGTGATGAATGCGCCCCTCAAAGAAAGCCGCGACCACTTCGCCCGTCACATCTTTTGACTGCTGACGAACGGGCGCTTCCAGCGCGGCTATCATGGCAGCTTCGTCTGGATAATTGATCGCAAGCATCAGCGGAAATTCTGGCGCACCCGGATCGCGGTCTTCCCCGAACATCACTTGGACACCTGCATTTCCCGGAAACTGCGTCCACAATGGGACGAGCCGTTCGTGCACGGCAGCGCGAAACGCCTCCGTCTGCCCGGGCTTCACCGTTCCTTCAAACAAAGCAAAACGTGTAATCATGGAGCTATCTCCTCTTTCGCACCCTTGAAAAATTCCATCACCGCAGCCTGATCTTCGCCGCCAAGGCCAGCAGCAGTCAGCATGCGGTGGATCTCACCACATAGCGCGGTCATCGGCATCGAAGTTCCGGTTTGCCGCGCCAGATCGTTCACTGCATTGAGGTCTTTGACCATGTTGTCGATCCGGCCCGTGCGGCGGTAGTCTTTGGTGGCATAGCGCGGCAGATATTCCTGCAGCAACGCGCTGTCCGCACGACCGCCTTTAAGCGCTTGCGGGATTTTTTCGGCATCTACGCCCGCGTCCAGTGCAAGTTGCGTGGCTTCTGCTACCGCAAGAAAGCCCAATCCGCACAACACCTGATTGATAAGCTTGGTCGTCTGCCCGGCCCCTGCCGGACCCATATGTGTGTAATTTGATGCGACATGTTTCAGGGCCACATGAGCACGCTCAACATCCGCAACCTCCCCTCCCGCCATCAGTGTCAACTCACCAAGCAAGGCCTTTGGCGCACCGCCCGAGAGTGGGCTGTCGACCCATCCGAGCCCTTGCGCTTTCGCCTGCTCCGCAAAGCGTCGCGTCGCGTCAGGTTCGATGGAGGACATATCAATGATCAGCGTACCGGGCTTGGCCCCTTGCGCAGCGCCGCCATCACCAAACACAGCCAACTCGACGATCTTTGAGGAATTCAGACTGACGATCACAAAATCGGCTTCACGCGCGGCATCTGCCGCCGTCTGCGCCGCGGTTGCCCCCTTGTCGACCAACGCCGCAACCCGGTCGGGATCGAGGTCAAAGACGCAAAGCGCATTTCCTGTCTCTAGAAAACGGGTCCCGATGGCACCGCCCATGGCACCTGCCCCGATTAGAGCAATTTTTTCACTCACTGGATCGCCCTCCTGAAAGGCCCGCTATTGGTTTGCAAATTGTCCTGCTGCTCAAGCTGCAGGCGTCTTCAAAGGCTGGCCGTGATCCCACCATCAACGTAAAGGGTGTGACCATTTACGAAGCTCGATGCCGCGCTCGACAAGAAAACCGCTGCCCCGACCAACTCATCGACCTGTCCCCAGCGCCCAGCCGGTGTGCGTTTCTCAAGCCATGCGGAAAACTCCGGATCGGCCACCAAGGCGGCGTTCAACGGCGTGTCGAAATAGCCCGGCGCGATGGCATTGCATTGCAACCCATGCTTCGCCCAATCCGTCGCCATCCCTTTGGTGAGGTTGGCAACCGCACCTTTGGTCGCCGTGTAAGGCGCAATGCCAGGACGTGCTAATGCAGTCTGGACCGATGCAATATTGATGATCTTACCCGCGCCGCGCCCGATCATATGTCGTGCAACAGCCTGACCCACATGAAAGACGCTTGCGATATTGGTCTGCAACAAACGCTCAAACGCATCTGCCGGAAAATTCTCAAGCTCCGTGCGATGCTGCATGCCAGCGTTGTTGACTAAGATATCAATTGTCCCATTCGCGGCCTCATACCCATCTACGGCGGCGCGCACGCCGTCATGATCGGTTGCGTCAAAAGCCAGCTCACTGACCGCGGCACCCTCTTCCCTCAGCTGTTTTGTAGCCTCAGCAAGCTTTGCCGTATCGCGCCCGTTCAAAATAATTTCGGCGCCCGCTGCCGATAATCCACGCGCCAATGCGAAGCCGATACCTTGCGAAGATCCGGTGATCAGCGCACGCTTGCCAGACAGCGAAAATAAGTTGCTCATGAAGGGTATTCTCCGTTCGGGGCCTTGACGGCATGACAATTGTTACCGATAACATGATACCGATAACAATTTCTGTCAAGCGGGAATACATGTCTTATAATTCCGTCATTCTGCAGGTTAGCCTTAGACCGGTCTGGGTCATAAATGCGGCCCGCTCAGAAAGTAATGCCACGACAGCCCTACGGCCAAAAAATCAGAAGCACGCCGATGTCAGCCCGTAAAGAAGAAGCGTTGAATGATGCGCCGTGTTCAAGCAAGCTCGGGGCAACGGGAGCATCCCTGCTCAGAAAAAAACGAGAGTCGATCCGCAGTTTCGCGCGAGCAACACAGATTTGGCTCAACCCAACCGCGCGGCTCTTCCCATCCAACGCGCAGGCCAATCCCTGCCCACTCCAGCCTTATGAGGTCCACAATGAAAGCCATCGTCGCCCATGCTGCAAAAGACCTGCGGATTGAAGACCGCGACATCCCTGATCTGGGGGCCGGTCAAGTTCTGATCAAGATGGCGGCAGGTGGCATCTGTGGATCCGATCTGCATTATTACAATCACGGCGGATTTGGCCCGATCCAATTGAAGGAGCCCATGGTGCTGGGCCACGAAGTCGCCGGACATATCGAGGCGCTTGGCGCGGGTGTTGACGGCTTCACCCAAGGCGAGTTGGTCGCTATTTCACCGTCACGCCCCTGCGGCAACTGCAAATATTGTGCGCAAGGCACGCAAAACCATTGCCTCAACATGCGGTTCTACGGATCAGCGATGCCGTTCCCACACATTCAAGGCGCGTTCCAAGAAAATATCGTCGCTGATGTGAGCCAATGCGCCAAAGCCGGTGACATCACTGCCGCAGAAGCCGCGATGGCCGAGCCTCTGTCTGTGGTTTGGCACGCGGTGCGTCAGGCCGGATCGCTCACCGGCAAACGCGTCCTAGTCACAGGGTGCGGCCCAATCGGATTGCTCTGCGTTCTTGTGGCGCGGTATGCTGGGGCGGCTGAAATCGTCGCGACTGACTTGGCCGAATTCACCTTATCGAAGGCGAAAGATGTCGGCGCTGATCATACAATCAACGTCGTGACTGAGCCGGACGGATTGCGCAAATACGACGAAGACAAGGGACATTTCGACGTCCTCTTTGAATGTACCGGCGTTGCGGTCGCACTTGCGTCCGCCGTACCTGCCCTGCGTCCAGGTGCGACGATTGTTCAACTGGGCCTTGGTGGAGACATGACATTGCCTTTGCAGGCCATGACCGCGAAAGAGCTTGTTTTAAAAGGGTCCTTCCGCTTCCATGCCGAGTTTTTTGAGGTTGCCGAGGCATTGCGCAACAGACGCATTGATGTGCGACCATTGATCACCCACAGCCTGCCGATTGACGACGCGGTGAAAGCGTTTGAATTGGCCTCGGACAGATCACAGGCGATTAAGGTCGGCATCAGCTTTTAGCGGTCATGCCCCTCAAAGCAGGCATTGTTATTGCAGCCGGATCCCTCAATCAAGATGACGCTCGCTGTTAAGAGACTCGTAGAAACATAGTAGAAACTTCACTCCGTTCAGCGCAGTGTCGGGACAATGATGTCATTCACCACCCGTATTCTGATCGCCCTCGCGCTGATCGTCCTTTCCGTGCTCTGCCTCGAACGCGCGCGCAGCACGGTGGAGATTACGTCACTTAACGTCGACAGGACCCCCGTCACCCAATATGCGCAGCAAAACGCAGACGGCCCGATTGTCATCATCGCGCACGGCTTCGCGGGATCTCAGCAAATGATGCAAGGCTATGCTCTGCCGCTTGCCCGTGCGGGCTACCGCGTGTTTGCCTTTGAATTCTTGGGCCATGGACGGCACCCCGACCCGATGTCGGGCGATGTAAGCGCCATTGACGGAACAACGCGCCTGTTAATGGATCAGACCGCGACCGTCATCGACGCCTTGAGCGAGGGGCGCACAGATATCGGCCTGATCGGCCACTCCATGGCGACGGATATTCTCGTCCGTGTGGCCACTGACAGGACAGATATCGGCCCGATGGTTCTGATTTCCGCCTTCTCTAAGGCCATCGACGGGATCACGCCGTCTTCCCTGTTGCTGCTCACCGGCGCGTGGGAGAGTGGCCTACGCGCCTTCGCACTAGATGCCGTACGTCAGCTCGACCCTTCTGCCCAAGAAGGGCAAACCATAACCGCCGATACCATCTCAAGACGCGTCATCGCCGCGCCCGCAAGCGAGCATGTCTCTATCCTTCAAAGCCGCGTTGCCCGACGCGAAGCGGTCATGTGGCTCGACCAAGCCTATGGCCGCACATCCGATGTCTTAATCTTGCCAACAGGCTGGGCAATCCTCGGTCTACTTTCAGGTCTTGTTCTGCTCTTTCCCGTCGTGGCAAAACGCTTACCCTCAACGGCACAGGCTCTTGCGCCTTTGAAACGAAAACAAGTCGCTTTGCTTTGTGTCGCACCCACCCTAATCGCGCCACTTATCGCAGTGACACTCAACCTCGATTCTTTGCCCGTGCTGGTTGCAGACTACCTCGCTGTGCACCTCTTCATTTTCGGGTGTATTCAGGTGCTGTGTCTCCGTTACTGGCGGATCAAATTTGGCAGCGTAAACTTTCCCGCGTTGCTCCTCATATTGAGCTACAGCGCAGTGTTCGGATATGCGCTCGACCGGTACGCCGCCAATTTCTGGCCGACGCCAGAGCGGGTCTGGATCATCGCCGCACTCAGCCTCGGTGCGGTCCCGTATATGCTGGCCGACGCCCTTATCGCCTCTCGGGCCAGTTATCTGCAGCGCGTTGCTTCGCGGTTCAGCCTACTGATTTCACTTGGAATAGCGGTTGCCTTGGACTTTGAGGCGCTGTTTTTCCTGATCATGATCGCACCCGTGCTCGTCCTGTTCTACGCAGTCTTCGCGACTATGGGCCAAGCGAGCGCAAAGCGATCAGGCCCCCTCAGTACCGGTTTTGCTTTGGGTTTGGTCCTCGCTTGGGCACTTGGCGTCAGCTTTCCCTTGTTTCAGACCTAAGCTAAGTTAGTCAAAGTACTGCTCACGCTCCATCACGTAGTGCCACAGCTCAACCTTGTTGTAGAACCGTTCATAGAGCTCCGGCAATAGGTCTTTCGCCGCATAACGCGCAGGGCTGGAGACGCCCTTTTCCATTGCCGCATGATCCGCATAGGTGATCGCAAGGATCAGCGGAATTGTCGGGCCATTCTCATCCTGCTCCTCGCCGTACAAAACCCGCACCTCCTCAGCGCAGGCAAACTTGCGCCAGAGCGGCGTCAGGTTTTCCGTCACCCAAGCCCGCATCGCGGCCTCCTGCCCCGCCTTCACTGTCCCACCAAAAATCGCAT
Organism: uncultured Litoreibacter sp.; assembly: GCA_947494435.1. Classification (GTDB taxonomy): domain Bacteria; phylum Pseudomonadota; class Alphaproteobacteria; order Rhodobacterales; family Rhodobacteraceae; genus Litoreibacter. Next base: position 1,954,219 of record CANLUY010000001.1, on the reverse strand, counting down.
AGCGCGTGATCATCTCAGCCGCCTCTATGTTTGAAACTGTCGCGCCGGAAGGAATAGAGCGCATTGGGGTCAACGGCGACATCCACCACAGCAGGCTTACCACAGGCCAACGCAGCCTCAATCGCAGGCGCAACCTCCGCCAGCGTATCCGCGCGGAACCCCTTCGCACCGTACAGCTCCGCGAGCTTGTCGAAAGGCGGGCTCGACACATCCGCCCCGATATAGCGCCCGTTGAAGAAATCGCGCTGATAGGCCTTTTCCGCTCCCCAGCATTTGTTGTTCATCACCACCGTCACCGTGTTGATCCCATGATCCACTGCCGTGCTCAGCTCGCTGACCGTCATGCCAAACCCGCCATCCCCCATCAGCGACACAACAGGCCGCTCCGGCTGCGCGCATTTCACACCCAGACCACAAGCGAAGGAGAAGCCGACCAGCCCGAAATCCAACGGCGTGAACAGACTACCCGGCTGGTGATAATTCAGCGCGTCCGTGGCCTGCAAACACAGCGTGCCCGCATCCATTGTGATCGCCGCATCCTTGGGCAAGACGCCACGTAACGCTTTGAAAAGCCCTGATGGTTGTATCGGATTGGTCTCAACCGCCTCGGCATCTCGCGTCGCCAAAAATGCTTGCCGCTCCGCCTGAAACGCTTTGGTCCACGCATCCGCCTCAGCCCGCTTGGCGGCACCCTCCAGCGCATCAACCAACTGCCGCGCTGTGGTAGGCGCATCCGCCCAAATCCCAAGCGCCACAGGGAAAAACCGCCCAATGGCAGTGGGTTCCAGCTCTACCTGAATGATCTGCGCATCCCGGTTAATGTTGTCATAAGTGTAGAAGGTCGCATTGAACCCCAGCCGCGTCCCCAGCGCGAGGATCACATCCGCCTCTTTCACCAAGCGCGAGGCCACCGCATTCCCCCGCGGCCCCATCTGCCCCGCATTGAGCGGATGCCCAAACGGCACCGCATCCCCATGACCGGGAGAGCTCACGACGGGACAATTCAACGCCTCCGCCAACGCCAGCGCGTCCCCCGCCCCGCGCGTATTCTTGATCCCGCCACCCGCGATGATCACCGGCTGCACCGCCCCCGCCAGCATCTTCGCCGCCTGCGCGATCTGCTCAGGATGACCCGCTGGCACCGACATATTGCGATACCCTTTCGGCGCTTGCGCCTCCGGAAACTCTGCCTGCGCCGCCAACACATCACGCGGCAGGTTCAACTGCACCGGCCCCATCCGGGGCGACAAAGCCGTGCGAAACGCCTCGCGCATCAGCTCCGGTACACGGTCAGCCGAGGGCGTCGTCCACGTCTTTTTCGTCACCGGCGCAAACAGCGCCTGCTGATCCACCTCTTGAAACGCATCACGATAGATATGCCCCTGCGCCAACATCCCCGCAATAGAGACAACCGGCGAAAACGCCGCCTTCGCTTGCGACAAGCCTGTCACCAAATTCGTGGCCCCCGGTCCGTTTTGGCCCGCCAACACCACGCCCGCCTTGCCCGAGGCCCGCGCAAACCCGTCCGCCATATGGGTGCCCGTCCGCTCGTCATGCACACCGATGAACTTGATGTCGGAGGCATCATACAAAGCATCAAACATCTCCATCGTGGCAGAGCCGATCAGCCCGAAGACATGGCTCACCTCTTCCACCTGCAAGGCCTCAACCGCCGCCTGCCCGCCGCTCATCTGCTTTGCCATCACGTCACCTTCCGCAAGAATTCCAAAATTGGCCCCGTGAACAAATCGGGCTCTTCCATCAGCCCCAAATGCTGCAACTCCGGCACGATCATCAGCTCGGCCCCCGCAATCTCAGCCGCTATGTCGCGGCTCATCGCAGGCGTCGACCCGCTATCATTCTCACAGGTCATCACCAGCGCCGGCACATCCACCGCAGGCTCAGGCGCGATCAACTCCCGCACCCCATGCGCCAAGACCCAAGCCGTCTGCGCATAGCTTTCCGCATCAACCTGCCCCCGCCAATGACGCACCAGCTCAGCCCCATCACTGTTCTCCAAATATCCCGGCGTAAACCACCGTTTCAGCGCAGCCTCAAATGTGGAAAACGCCCCTTGTTCCCTGACCAAGCGCGCCCGCGCCTCAACCTGCGCCTGCGCCTCCTCTCCGCGATCATGCGGCGAGTTCAAAATAACCAGCGAGGCCACCCGCCCCGCGTAATCCAACGCAAACCGCCGATTGATCATCCCACCAATGGAGAACCCGACAATATGCCCCTGCGCCATCCCAACATGCGCCATAAGCCCGTCCAGCTGAGCAGCGAACACCGCCAGCGATGCAGCCTCCGGCGGTGGCGCACTCTCTCCGTGGCCGTAGAGATCATATAGCAGCACCCGGTGGCCCGCGAAGGCGGGCAGATGCGCCTCCCATAATTTCCGCGACAGCCCGAGCCCATGGATCAACACCACACAAGGTGCGCCTTCCGGCCCAATCAGATCATAGGCCGTCCCATCAAGCGCAAATTCAGACACCTGCGGGATTGTCCACATCATGCCCCATCTCTTTGAGGTCCTCATAGCGGTTGCCAATCCGGTGGTTCGGATGCCCGCCAATGGACGCCCCCAATGCCACGATGATCTCATCCTCAGCCGGCGCATCCTGCACCGAGGTATGAATGGTTTGATAATGCGACCGCAACCCGCCATCATCCTTATGCATCAGCGGGATCATCAGCGAGCATCCCGCCGCACCGCGCGTGTTGGAAAACACCAGATAGGACTGCGCATTCACCGCCTCGCGGAACTTATTGCCAAACCACAGCGTGTGCGTCAGCGCCTGCGCATGCTCGATCTCGCCGCCCATCCCCACAACAGAGGCCTTGCCATAGCCCTCCAGCTTGTCACCCGTGACGCCCAAAATCATCCCCGTCAAAAGCTCGCCAATCTCCGGCCCCACATCGCGGATTTCAGGCCGCAAATTCTCCACATGCCCGCGTCCAAACCACGGGTTCTTGATGATCGCCATGGCGCTGACCAAACGCGTCGGAGTCTCGACCTTCTTCCACCCCTCAATATGAGTGTCCTGGATGTTCAGAATCGTACGACGTATTTCAGCAGGCATCAGGCAAACTCCGGCATGACTTCATTGATAAACAACGACAGGGAGCGCTTCTGCACCTCCATATCCAACCCCATCGAGGCGTAGTAGATGAACGCGTCCACGCCCAGTTTTTCATAAGCGCGCAGCTTAGATATGACCGTCTCGGGTGAACCAAACATAAGGTTTTCTTCCAACATGCCAGGCTCCACCCGTACATTGCCTTCCAATTCTTCGAAAGGCACGCGGTCCGGGAAGCCGTTGACCACATCGCCCTTCTTCATCATCAGATTGCCGAACTGCCCCAGCACGTTGCGAATGGCGACCATCGTCGCCGCGCGATCATCTTCGTTGTCATAAACCGACGTATGCCGCATCAGCGCAAATGTGCCATCCCAGCCACCCGCTTTGGCAATACTCTCATCCAATTGCGCACGGTATTTCTCCGCCTCCGCCATCGGCATGGTCAGCGGCCAGCACATGATGTTGCACCCATTCTCTACCGCATAATCAAACGTCACCGGAGAGCGCGCCGCAACCCACATCGGCACCTCGTCCTGCACAGGCTTCGGGCAGGCCGTCGCCTTCGGGAACTGCCAATATTCCCCCTCATGGGTCACATCGCCCTTCCAAAGCTCACGGACCAGAGGCAACATTTCCTGCAAATACTTATAGCTTTCCGGCTGCGGCAATCCGGGTTTCATCCGGTCAAACTCCCGCTGATACGCGCCCGATCCGAGTCCCAATTCCAACCGACCCCCTGAAAGCAAATCCACCATCGCGGCCTCGCCTGCCAGATTGATCGGATGCCAATAGGCCGCGTTCGCCACTCCGCAGCCAACGCGAATATTCTCCGTATGATCGGCCCACCAGGTCATCAGCTGAAACGGGTTCGGTGCGATGGTCATCTCCAACGCATGATGCTCCGCCGCCCAAGCCACCTCGAACCCTGCCGCATCGGCCATCTTCACCATCTCAAGCGTATGATCACGCACGGCTTTCATGTCGGTGGAGGCGTCCATCCGCTCCAAATTGATCGCTATGTGAAACTTCATCCCTTCACCTCGGCTTAAATGGGTTGGCAATTGGGTCGTCAGACAGGTTCATCCAAACCGTCTTGGGCCGCGTATAAGAATACACCGCCTGCATGCCCGCCTCGCGCCCGTAACCACTTGATTTCATACCGCCAAACGCCGCAATCGGACTGATCGCGCGATAGGTATTCACCCAGACAATGCCCGCCTTCACTCGCTTCGACATCCGCAGCGACCGCGCGCTGTCGCGGGTGAAGATCCCCGCCGCCAAACCGTGCTGCGTGTCATTGGCCAGCGCCACGGCTTCCTCTTCGGTACGGAACCGCTGCACAGCCAGCACCGGCCCAAATAGCTCCGTATCCACAATGCTCATGTCCTGACGCGGGCAATCAATGATGGTCGGCTGATAATAAAGCCCGTCCAGATCCGCCCGCTTCCCGCCAGTCAAAACACGCCCGCCCTCCTCCAAGGCCAAAGCCACCTGAGCCTCGATATGCTCAAGCTGCCCCGGCGTGCAAAGCGGCCCCATCTCCGTCTCTGCGGCTTGCGGGTCGCCAATGCGAATGGCCCCCGCAATCGCGACCATCTTCTCAAGAAACGCGTCCGCAATATCCTCATGCAGATACAGCCGGGAGCCTGCCACGCAGCTCTGCCCAGTCGCGCCAAAAATCCCCGCAACAGAACCATTCACCGCCGAGTCCAAATTCGCATCGTCAAACACAATGAACGGAGATTTCCCGCCCAGCTCCAACGACACTTCCGCAAAATTCTCAGCCGAGTTCCGCACGATATGGCGTGCCGCCGCAGGCCCGCCCGTAAATGCAATCTTCGCCACAGAAGGATGGGACGTCAGCGCGCGACCACATGGATCCACATGGCCCGTCACAATATTGACGACGCCATCCGGGATTCCCGCCTCCGCCATCAGCTTTCCGAATTCCAGCAGCGGGGCTGAGGCATGCTCCGAGGCCTTCAGCACAATCGTATTGCCAGCAGCCAGTGCCGGCCCGATCTTCACCGCGCTCAAAAACATCTGGCTATTCCAAGGCACCACCGCCGCGACAACGCCAATGGGTTCACGGTCGGTGAAGACGAACATATCCGGCTTATCAATCGGCAGCGTCTCGCCATGGATTTTATCCGCAGCGCCCGCGTAGAAATGCAGATACTCCGCAATATAAGTCACCTGCCACGCGGTCTCCGAAAACATCTTGCCCGTATCCGTCGTCTCGACCCGACCGATGGCCTCAGAATGCGCAGCCAGCAAATCCCCCAACCGCCGCAAACACTTGCCCCGCGCGGTGGGCGTCATCGCGCCCCACTCACCGTTCAGCGCCGCTTCAGCCGCATCAACAGCCGCATCCACATCAGCAGAAGTCGCCTCGGGCACCGTGGCCCAAACCGCCCCCGTCGCGGGGTTCACACTGTCAAACCGTGCGCCGTCTGACGCATCGACCCACGCGCCATTGATCAGCATGTGATAGGTTTGAACGCTCATTGTACGACCTCGCTTTGTGTTAAAGTGTGATACCGCCCGGCCAAATAGGTCAGCGGCACGTCCGCCCCCAAACTGACCTCGGTCACGCGTCCAATGCAGATCAAATGCGTGCCCTCAACCGTCGTTTGGCTCAGCTCGCAAACCAAAGACGTCGCACCGGAAATTGCCGGAACGTCGCCCCAGACCGGCATTCCGTCGAACCGGTCTGTGACATCTGTATCGTCCAAACCCGCAAACCGATTTGCAATGCGCGAGGCGCCGTCCGGCAGCACATTCACCCGAAACACGCCATTGCCTGTCACGCATTGCGCGATCTTCGAGCCTGCATTCAAACACACCAAAACTGCGGGCGGATCAGCCGATACCGAACAGAACGCTGACACGGTCGCCCCGTGCCGCCCCGCAAGACCGTTTGTCGTGACCACGCTGACACTGCTCGCGACATGACGCATGGCAGAAATAAACTTCGTGCGATCGACCATCTGCATCTGAACTCCTCCCTCGGTCAAAAGAGTAAAGGCAATTCAACATTCAGAAAAACGAATAATATTGGACAATACATTCGAAATATCCGAATTAATGAAAATGAACCTGCAAGAGCTTCGCACCTTCCTGACCATCGTCGACACGGGCAGCCTCGTGCGCGCCTCCGAGGTCTTGAATGTCACGCAATCAACCGTCACGGCGCGGCTTCATTCGCTGGAAGATCAACTGGGCCAAACCCTGATCAACCGCTCCAAATCCGGCGCGACGATGACGGGTGCAGGCGTGCGGCTTCATCGCTATGCCGATACGATTGCAGATCTCTGGCGGCAGGCACGGCAGGAAACAGCGCTGCCCGATGGAACATCAGGCGTGTGCAATCTGGCTTGCGAAACCGATCTCTGGCCCGAACTGGGGGAGGTTTTCTTTCACAACCTGCAGCGCGACCATCCCGATCTTGCGATCTCCGTCTGGCTGGGCAGCCACGCGGATGTCGCGGCTTGGTTAAAGGACGGAAAATCTGATCTGGCCTTTACGCACCGCGCGGCAAACTCTCAGCGACAGGGGCAAATCGAGCTCGACGCGGATCGACTGGTTCTGGTGTCCACCAGACCTGACAGCCCACTGCGTTTCGATCCGGGATATGTGTTTGTGGAGGCCGGCGAAGCCTTCGGTCGCGATCATGCGGCGGCTTATGCGGACGCCAACACAGCGCGTTTGAATTTCGGCAATGCAACCGTCGGACTGGATCACATACTACGCGTCGGCGGCAGCGCTTATTTGCCGGACCGGCTGGTCACCAACCACATCCAGAACGGCACGCTATCTTACCTGCAAGACGCCCCCACTTTCACCCGCCGCGTTTATCTGACGTTCAACCGCTCTGCGCGAGATGGATGGGCGTGGCTAGACAGCGCGGTGGCTCAACTGGCGGTAAACGCGTCATAGGCTTCCAATGCTTTAGCACTATAAGCATAGGACGGCCCGCCGCCCATGTAGGTCGCCATCGCTAAGGCTTCGCAAAGTTCTTCCCGCGTGGCCTCCAACCGCACCAGCGAGCGGACATGAAACCCGATACAGCTGTCACATCGTGTGGCAATCGCGATACCCAAGGCGATGAATTCCTTGGTCTTTTCGCTCAACGCACCATCCGCCTTCGCGGCCTGTCCCATCTGGCCAAATCCTTTGGCCGTCTGCGGGATTTCTTTCGTCAGCGTGCTAATATTTGCTTCTGTCTCTGCCAGAAACTCTTTCCAATCCATAGCCTTAGACCCTTTCATCCGATCCCATTTTACGTTCCAACCATCGCACGCCCGCGCTGATAATCAGCACAAGGATCAGATATTCCACGATCAACAGCGTGTAGATTTCAAGCGGGCGATATTCCGTCACCACCAGCTCATTCGCGCGGCGCGTCAGTTCCTGCATACCAATAACCGAAGCAAAAGCGCTCATCTTCACGATGTAGATAAACTGGTTCGCCAAAGGCGGCAAAATCCGCCGGATCGCTTGTGGCAGGATCACATAGCGCATCGTCTGGATGTAGTTCAGACCGATGGTCTGCGCCGCTTCCTTCTGCCCCTTAGCTATGGACTGGATGCCGGATCGGTAAATCTCTGCCGTGAACGCCGAGTCAGAAATAGCAAGCGTGATGATCGCGCCCCAAAACGGATCAATCGGAATGTTCAGCCCCATGGATTTGAAGATGATCGGCAACCCGTAAAACACCCAAAACAGCATTGGCAGCAACGGGATGGAACGGATGAATTCGACATAGACGCGGTTCACTATCCGCCATCCGCGCTTTGAAGATTGCCCGGGCAAGGCCACGACCAGCCCCACCACAATCGAGATCGCCGCCGCGATGACCGAGATCAGGATCGTGTTCCCCATGCCGGAGACAAGGAATTTGATATTGGTCCACCCGCTGGCGGTCGTGGGATTGATAACATACCACCCCCACGTGCCGTTGGACGAACATCCCGCCAACAACAGCAGAGTTGAGAGCAAAAGAAACGGTTTCATCATGCGCCCCCTCAATGCTGCAAAATTTGGCTAAGGAATTTACGGCAGCGCTCTGTCTGCGGATTGGCGAAAAACGCCTCCGGCGCGGATTGTTCGACAATCTCGCCCTCATCCATGAACACCATCTTGTCAGCCACCTTGCGCGCAAACCCCATCTCATGGGTCACGACGACCATCGTCATCCCTTCTTCGGCCAACTCGACCATCACGTCCAACACTTCCGAGATCATCTCAGGATCCAGCGCCGAAGTAGGCTCATCGAATAACAGCACCTTCGGCTCCATACATAGCGAGCGCGCAATCGCCACGCGTTGCTGCTGCCCGCCAGATAACTCGGAGGGTTTCTTGTTGGCTTGTTCTGGGATTCGGACCCGCTCCAGATAATGACGCGCGGGGGTCTCTGCCTCTTCGCGGCTCAGGCCGCGGGCTTTCATCGGCCCCAGCACAAGATTTTCCAGCACGCTGAGATGTGGAAACAGGTTGAACTGCTGAAACACCATGCCCACATCCCCTTGGATAGAAGCGACAGACGCCGGATCATTGGTCAGCTCGCGCCCGTCCAACCGGATCACGCCCTTTTGATGTTCTTCCAAGCGGTTGATGCAGCGCACGACAGTGGATTTGCCAGAGCCGGACGGCCCGCAAATTACCACCCGTTCGCCCGCATCCACGCTTAAATTGATGTCTTTGAGCACGTGAAACGTGCCAAACCACTTGTTTACATCGACAAGCTCGATAGATGGCTGGGCCATTGCCCCTCACTTTTTCAGCAATTGTAAAGTTTAGTTGACACTGCGCTAGTGACAATCCCTTGCGCAAGGCCATAATATGCATCAACACCTCGACATTGACGACATAACATCGGAGTTCCCATGAACAAAATCTTCAAAACCGCAGCCGTCGCTGCCGTCAGCCTCGCACTTGCCGGTGCGGCGCACGCGCAGTCCGCATTGAACGAAATCCTCGACGCAGGGGTTCTCAAAGTGGGCACAACCGGCGACTGGAACCCGATGTCCGTCCGCGATCCCGCGACCAACAGCTACAAAGGGTTTGATATCGACATCATGACCGAACTGGCCGCAGATCTGGGCGTGGAAGTCGAGTTTGTACCAACCGACTGGAAAACCCTCGTCAACGGCGTCGTTGCTGGCCAGTATCATATCACCGGTTCCGCCTCGATCTCACCCGCACGGATGAAAGCGGCGGGCTTCTCTGAAAGCTACATCGCCGTAGAAATCCTGCCATTCACCGCGAAAGAAAACGCGGGTAAATTCGCGGACCATGACGCGATCAACCAACCCGGCGTCAAAGTCGCCACGACCCTCGGCACCACATTCGAGAAACTGGTGAAGGAATGGTATCCGAACGCCGACATCAAAGTTGTTGAAGCGCCAGCACGTGGCTATCAGGAAGTGCTCGCGGGCCGCGCGGATGTGTTCATCACATCCAACATTGAAGGCGCAACGCTGGAAGAGAAGTTCGGCGTTGCCGTCGTTGAAGGCGCAGAACCACGCTCCCCGTCCCCCATCGCGATGCTGTTGCCACAAGACGATCAAGTCTGGATCAACTACGTCAACAACTGGGTCAAAGTGAAAGAAGCAAAAGGCTTCTTTGACGCCAACAAGGCCAAATGGGGCCTGTAAAAAAACTTCGTGGCGGGCCGGTTCCAAGGCCCGTCACACCTCGCCATGGCTGACATTCTGCCATAGGCTCGCGCCAAGACACCTCCACATCCAAGGCGCGCAATGACCAACAGCTACAATCCGGAAGATGACGGCGCGAAAATGTCTTTCGCCAAGGACATGAGCTATGGCGATTACCTCAACATCGACGGTCTGTTGCACGGCCAGCGCCCGATGTCTGAGGCGCATGACGAGATGCTCTTCATCGTGCAGCACCAAACCTCTGAGCTGTGGATGCGTCTGATCCTGCATGAACTGAACGCCAGCCGCGAGTTGATGCTGCAAGACCAGCCCGATCAGGTCTTCAAAATGCTCTCCCGCGTGGCGCGCATCTTTGAGCAGCTGAACAACGCATGGGATGTGCTGCGCACCATGACGCCCAGCGATTACACCACGTTTCGCGACGACCTCGGCGCGTCGTCGGGCTTTCAATCGCACCAATACCGTTTAATCGAATTCATGCTCGGCAACCGCAACACCGCGATGATGAAGGTCCACGAACACCGGCCCGAGCTGCACAAAATGTTGGCATTCGAACTGACCCAACCCTCCCTCTACCACGTCGCCTTGCGCGCGTTGGAAACTGAGCTGAATACAGAATTCGCCCCCGACACATATAAGATGGACGGACCGCATACATCCAACGACGCCGTCATCGCGGCATGGGCCGAAATCTACCGCGCGCCAAACGAGCATTGGATGCTCTACCAACTCGCCGAGAAACTCGTTGATCTCGAAGACTATTTCCGCCGCTGGCGTTTTAACCACGTCACAACAGTGGAACGCGTCATAGGTTTCAAACGCGGCACCGGCGGCACAAGTGGCGTCAAATACCTGCGCCGCATGCTCGAGGTCGAGCTGTTCCCCGAACTCTGGCATATGAGAGGAGACCTGTGATGTCGCTCCCCCGCAAAGACCTGTTTCACTTGCCCGACGGCATGATCTACCTCGACGGCAACTCCCTTGGCCCTTTGCCAAAAGCCGTAACCGACCGCGTGCAACACACGCTGAGCGCGGAGTGGGGCGAGCAGTTGATCAAGGGCTGGAACACCTGCGGCTGGATGGCCCAACCGTCTGAGGTCGGCAACACAGTCGGACGCCTGATCGGCGCGCCAGAAGGGTCCGTCGTCATGGGCGACACGCTCTCGATCAAAGTGTTCCAAGCGCTCTCCGCAGCCATCGCGATGCGGCCCAAGCGCAAAGTGATCCTGTCAGACAACGGCAACTTTCCCACGGACCTGTACATGGCCGAGGGGCTGATCCGCCTCAAAGACGCAGGCTACGAGCTGCGCGTCGTGGACCCCGAAGACGTCACCCAACATATTGACGATACCATCGCCACCGTCATGCTGACCGAAGTCGATTACCGCACCGGCCGCAAACACGACATGACCGCGATCACGAAACAGGCCCATGACGCAGGCGCCGTAATGATATGGGACCTCGCCCATTCCGCAGGTGCGATCGAGGTGGACCTGCACGGCTCCAAATGCGAATTCGCCATCGGCTGCACCTACAAATACCTCAATGGCGGCCCCGGCGCGCCCGCCTTCATCTATGTGCGCCCCGATCTCGCGCCTCAAATCGACCCCGCCCTGTCTGGCTGGCTTGGCCATGACGCGCCCTTCGCATTTGAGCAAAACTACCGCCCCGGCCAAGGGATCGAGCGTATGCGGGTCGGCACCCCGCCCGTCTTGCAAATGGCCGCGCTCGAAGCCGCACTGACCGTTTGGGAGGGCGTGGAAATGTCCGACATCCGCGCCGCCTCCATCGCGCTTTGCGACCAGTTCATCACGGAGGTTGAGGGCCGCTGCCCCGATCTCACGCTAATCAGTCCCCGCAACGGCAATGAGCGCGGCAGCCAAGTCTCCTTCGCATTTGAGAATGGCTACGCCGCCATGCAAGCCGTCATCGCCAAAGGCGTAATCGGCGATTTCCGTGCCCCGAACGTCATGCGCTTCGGCTTCACGCCGCTCTATATCGACGCGGGCGATGTGACAGAAGCTGTTACGCGCATTGCAGACGTGCTCGACAACAAGCTTTGGGATCGGCCGGAATACAAAACGAAAAGCCGCGTTACCTAAGCTTCAGACATCTCTTGCGCAGTAATCGCCAGTTCCATCACTTTGAACGCATGAGCCTGCGGCATCGCTGTCTCAGTTCGATTGCGGATGTCATCGGCCAGGCGGGCGAAATACGGCAGTCCCGCATCTTTACAGTCTATCCGCTCGCAGCGTGTGCCATTGACAAGGAACAGATGGTCGCCGCCTTCCGCGCCACCCACATCGACATATTTGCGTAGCTCAATGGTGCCTTCCGTGCCCAGCAGCATCAGCCGCCCGTCACCCCATGTCGGCAGCGCCTCAGGGGTGAACCAATCGACACGGATATAGCCCATGCCTTGCTCGCTTTCCAAAGCGATCTGGCCGAAATCCTGAAGCTCCGGCGTCGCAGGATTGCCGAAATTACCTGTGCTGGCCAAGGTGATCCGCGCGTCCGTAGAGCCCGTGAAGAACAGAAACTGGTCAATCTGATGTGAGGCAATGTCCGTCAGGATCCCGCCAAACCGATCACGCTCGTAAAACCAATCCGGCCGCGTGTTCAGGTTCAACCGATGCGGCCCGATACCTATCGTCTGAATGACCCGCCCAATGGCCCCTTCCGCCACAAGCTCCGCCGCCTTTGTGACCGCAGGCACCTCAAACCGCTCCGAGAAATCAATCGACCAGATGCGCCCCGTCTCCGCCACACAGTCCTTGATTGCCGCTAGCTGCGGCAGGTCCGTACACCCCGGCTTGTCGCTCATCACATCCTTGCCAGCCTTCATCGCTGCAATCGCTTGATCCGCGCGGTCCGCAGGAATGCCCGAGAGCAAGATCAGGTCGATATCATCGCGCTCGATGACCTCGGCAGCCGTCTGAACCCTTGGCAAATCCGGGAAGCGCTTCATAAATCCCTCTAACGTCGCCGGAGCGCCTTCCGTCCACCAGCACACCAACTCGCAGCCCACCGCCTGCATCTGAGCCGCCATGCCGTAGATATGCCGGTGATCAATCCCCACGATCCCGATCCGAATAGGTTTATCCATGTGCAACCTCCCTTAATTTCCGCCGCTCCCGCGCCCAGATCAAGAGGCCAGAGCCAATAATAATAGCCGCCCCCAGCATGGTGTAAAAATCGGGAATATGCCCCCAGATCAAATAGCTCGACGCCGTCAGGTAGATCAGGAAGGAATAGGTATAGGGCATCAGCGTGTTGGCCGCCGCAAACCTATGCGCCCGCGTCAAAATCTCATGCCCCGCCCAGCCCCAAACGCCCAGCAGTACCATCACGACCCAATCAAATGCGGTCGCAGGATTGGTCCAGTGCCAGATCGCAAACGGCAGCAAGGCCATCGTCCCAAATGCCCCCATATAGAACTGCATCGTCTCCGTCGCGACCACGCCCGCCAGCTTGCGCGTGATGATCGAATAGAGCGCCAATGCCACCGCATTGTGGATCGAGAGCAGCATCGCCCAGTGGAAATGCTCCCCAAAGGGCCGCATCACGATCAAGACGCCGATGAACCCCATCAAAATACCAAAAATACGCCACGGCCCCGTCAGCTCCCCCAACATCGGCCAGCCGAGCAGACACACAATGATCGGCGAGGTGAACATGATCGCTGCTGTCACTGTCAGCGGCAAATAGAGCAATGCAATGAAATTGAACGCCGTAGAGGCCGTCAACAAATACGCCCGAAAGATCACCCATCCGGGCTGCGCGGTCTTGAACCGCTCAAGGTCTGCCCCACCGCGCAAAACCAAAAATGTCGAGATAAAGAAATGCGCAAAATAGCGCATGAAGGCCAGTTGCAACGCGGGCAATCCCGCAAGCACAAGCCATTTCACAGAGGTATCAATCAGCGAGAAAAAGAACCACGCTGCCAGCATCATCGCAATGCCTAGCTGGGCGCGGTCCTCATTCGCATGGATCGCAACGCGGCTCACTTAGCCTTTGAAATGATCGGCATAGAAATCGACCATCTGGCTCACCATATCTTCGCCACGCCCGGTGTCACGCGCCGCGCTGAGCGCATGCAACGTTGACTTCGACATGATCGAATCCACCCCTGCATCCTCCGCCATCGTCGCGTAATAGCCAACGTCCTTGGCCGCATTCTTGATCGCAAAAGCCAGCTGCGCCGGATCACCATCCACACCGTAGCCTTTGACAAAATCCATCATGCCCGAATGCAACGGCCCTGCGCTCATCACATCATACAGAGCCTGACGATCCACGCCCTGCTTATCGGCCATCGCAAAAGCCTCCGCCATAGCATTGGCCACGGTCATGCCGAAGAAATTGTTGATCAGCTTGATCGTATGACCAGAACCGAGCGCGCCCAGATGGAACACATTCTCACCCAGATCATCCAAAACCGGCTTCACGCGATCAAACGCGGCCTTATCGCCCGAACACATGATGTTCAGCAAACCGTCTACTGCATGCGCCGGAGTCCTTCCCAAAGGCCCGTCCAGATATGCCCCGCCAGCCGCAGCCACAGCCTCACCCAGCGCCCGTGTGGACGCAGGCAAAGACGTCCCGAAGTCAATCACAACCGCGCCCGGGCGCAGCCCAGCGATCACGCCGTCATCCCCGTTCATCCGGCTTTCCACCTGATCCGACGTACCCATGCACAGCATCACGATGTCAGACGCTGCAGCCACTTCACGGGCCGTGCCAACCTCAACCGCACCACGCGCCACAGCCGCGTCAACATTCGCTCGCGATGTGTTCGCGACAACCGTCAACGCATGCCCCTTCGCCTGCAGCCGCTGCACCATTGCGTCGCCCATCAGGCCAAGGCCAATAAATCCAATGTCGCTCATCGCGTCTCTCCTAAACTTCCATAACCAGCGCCGCGCCGCGACGCCCCAATTCATCCGAGCATTTGGCCCCGGCACCGTTCCCGCCCGTACAGACGCTCAACCAATCACCCAACCGCCGGATCTCCGGCAAGCGGTCGGCCGTCCAGCTGGTCACGCAAGCATCCATACGAATGCTCTCAATGGCCAAAGACGGCATCAAGTCCCGGATCATCTCTTCCAGCCGGTCCCGCACTTGGGCATTCCCACCAGATCGAAACCACTCATGGACCGCTTCCGGTCCGTCCAGCCTGACATCCTCGGGATCGCCCCCAAGTTTGACGTAAATCTTGCCATCAGGATACCGGATCGGCGGCAGCAAATACGGGTCTTCCTGCAACTGGTATACCAGTGAGGGCATGTTGGCGAGACGCTTTGCTTCATTTTCAGATATTTCGAACAAGGCCACTGTCCGCGCATAGACATCCAACTGCGGCGCACGGTCTAAAACGGCGTCTGTCCAGCCACCTGCTGCAACCAGCACTTGATCAAACTGATGCACGCCCTGATCCGTCGTCACGCGGCCTTCATCTAGAACCAAAACCGTCTCGTCCAACACCTGCGCGCCCGCGCGCCGCGCCGCTTCTGTTTGTGCCGCCACCAACCGCCGAGGGCTGACATGCCCCGCCATCCGCGCCTCGTAAGCACCTGAATAATGGTCCGGAAATTGAAAATAAGGAAACCGCTCCCGCAGCCCATCCGCGTTCAACGCATGGCTCTCAACCCCACATATCTGCGCCGCCGCATCAACCTTCCCAATGTAAGCGTCATCCCCCGCCATCAGCGCACCAGCCTCAGTGAAAAACGGGATCCCGCTTTGCGCTTCAATCTCCGCGTAGCGCGCGATTGAGGCTTTTGAGACCTCCACCCAAAACGGCAGCGTCGCATTGTGCCGCGTGATCCGCCCCTCGTCATAGTGAGAGCCGAAAACACCTTTATGCGACCGCTTCTCCGCAGGTTCAGACGGACCAATCACCGTCACATCCGCACCCGCCATAGCCAGATGCCGCGTCGCGGCTGATCCCATCAGCCCCCGACCAATAACGCCTATCTTCACTCGGCAACCCCGAAACTGCGATTCTTCAATTGCTTCTGCACCTCGTAAATCGTGAACTCATCCGTGGGCAGCGGCGCTGGTATCCGAGCGCCGATAGACTGCACCCGCGGCTCCAGCACGGGGTCCCCACACAGCAACCGAGTGTCGTAATCCGCGATCCCGTTCCACTTGGTCATCGACCCCATGATCGGAAACGCATCCGCCGCCATCATTTCGTAAAAAAGCAACCGCCGGTCGCGGTCTGACACGTTTAACGCCGATCCATGCACGATCCGCCCGTGATGGATCGAAATAGAGCCCGCTGGCCCCGTCAACTCCACCGCGTCTTTCATGTCATAGCCGCATGCTTCCAAATCCATTGCACCCGCAAAAACGCCGTCGACATGGTGGTCGTTGATCGGGTGTTTATGCGAGCCGGGAAATACCATCAGCGGCCCATTCTCGCTGGCCATATCATCAATGATGACCGCAATCGCCAAAACGTCGTCATTCGTATGAGGATAGAACGCAAAATCCTGATGCCATTCTACGGCCGCGCCATAGCCGCCCATTTTCATGTTCAGCTTGGTCGTATGCAGCCGCAATGCAGGCCCGATCAAATCGCGCGCAGGGGCCAGCACATGATCCGAATACATCAAATCTCGCATCACTTTGTTATGCGTATGCGGCAGCTTGATGCGGCGCACTCTTGGTTCCTCAGCCGTATGGCTATCCTCCAGATCAATCTGATCGTTAGAAGCGGTCATCCCTTTCGCCTGGCCTTGATATTTCGCGATCTCATCGCGGATATTTTGCAAAATGTCGGCAGGGATGCGGTTCTCCAGCACCAAGTAGCCGTTCTCCTCATAGAACGCCTTTTGGTCTTGGGTGAGGGTTTCCAGTGTCATGGTCTGAGCGCCTCCAGTTTTGGCAAGATATCGTCTTCATCCACGGCAAGGCCCGTGTAGGCCACGAAGGAGCGGATCGCCATATGGCGAAACAGATCGAACCCCGTCACCACATGCAAACCCGCCGCCTCTGCGTCTTTCAGAAAAGCTGTGTCTGTCGGCGTGTAAACCGCATCAAAGGCCCAAACCTGTCCCCCTATGAAGTCCGAGTCAAAAGCCGATCCCGGATATTCCGCCATGCCCATCGGCGTCGCGTTCACAAGGCCAGAGGCGCCCAGCACAGCACTTTCAAATTCTGAGGACGGGATAGCGCGGGCGGGTGGGCCGATGCTGAAAGCGAGGTCCTTCGCCCGCAACGTGTCCCGATCATAAATCGCCAGATCAGACACGCCCAACGATACCAAAGCCGCCCCGATGGAGCGCGCGACACCGCCCGCGCCTGCCATCACAACCGCCCCGCGATCCGCCACCTGTGCGAACGCTGCCAGAAAGCCGGTGTAATCCGTATTATACCCGATCAGATACTCACCGAAGACAAGCGTATTGCACGCCCCCAGATGCGCAACATCAGGATGCATCCCCTCCTCCGCATAGCGCGCCGCGTTGGTCTTATAGGGATGCGTCACCGTCACCCCGCTCCAGCCGCGATTGATCAGACCATGCACCGTCGCATCGAAATCGAACGCTTTCACATCCGCGGTATCAATCAGCTCAAAGTCCAGTCCCATCCCATGTGCATCGCACATGATCTCCAGCGCCGCGGGCAACCGCGTGCGAGAGATATGCGCGCCAATCAAACCCGCCCGCAACGTCATGCCGCAGCCCGTCTGGGCGCAACCGCCGCCTCGATCTGCAACGTCACTTCCAGCGATTTACGCCCTTCAACTGCGCTGACAACAGGCGCTGCCCGCCCCGCCACGACGTCACGAAAATGCGCCAACTGCGCCTCCAACGGCACATTGCGCACAACCTCGCGCGACACAGGCTGAGCAGGCTCCGACCAATCCGCAGCCCCCGACCAAACCGTCAAAGACGGAAACCCAACAGACCCTTTCGTCCCCGTAACCCGTAAATAGTCTTCGCCCGTCGTCCCGATATTCGGGTTTTCCCCCGTTCCCGCCTCAAACCCCCACGGGCTGACAGCACAATCCGCAAATGCAATCGACGCGGACACACCCGAAGCAAACCCCAAGCCCACAACGCCACTTTCGACCCGCCCCGCCCCGCGCAACGCGTTCGCGCCAATCCCCTGCACCGCAGTCACTTCCCCGAATAAATGCCGCAGCAGGTCCACCTCATGAACCAGATTGATCAACACCGGGGAGCCATCAGCCCCCGCGCGCCAATTCCCCAAGAAATAATCATCCGGCTTCTTCATAGACCAGATCAAAGACGCCAACACCGGCACCCCGATCTCGCCACGATCAAGGAGGTCCTTCAACGCCACGACACAAGAATGATGCCGCCGGTGATGCCCCACCAACGTCTGCACACCAGCAGCGCCAGAAACAGAAATAATCCGGTCCGCTGCTTCCAAAGAATGCGCCACCGGCTTCTCGATCAACATATGCCAACCCCGCGCCGCCGCAGCCTCAGCGTGATCGCCATGCAAATGAGACGGCGTCGCGATCACAATCGCGTCTGCCTCCACATCCACATCCTCAATCGCATCCCACCGGGGCAGATCAGAGGCCACAACAGGATCAACGACCCCCACAACCTCAATCCCCGGCACGCGCAACGCATGCTCCAGATGCCGTGCGCCGATCAGGCCGAGACCCGCAATCAGCAGTCTCACATCACCGCTCCGATTTGCCACGGCACAAACTCGAAATCCCCCAAGCCCTGCGCCTCAGACTTCGAGGCCTCGCCAGAGGCCACGGCCAAGATCAGCTCATAAATCTCGCGCCCCTTCTCCTCCAAAGTCACACCGCCCGACAGCATATCGCCCGCATTCACGTCCATATCGTCCGTCATGCGCGCATACATCTGGGAGTTCGTCGCAACCTTGATCGTCGGCGCGGGCTTAGACCCGAAGGCAGACCCGCGCCCGGTCGTAAACACCACCACCTGACAGCCGCCCGCGATCTGCCCCGTCACTGATGCAGGGTCGTAGCCGGGTGAATCCATGAAAGTGAATCCGGAGGCCGTCACCGTCTCCGCATACTTATAGACGCCCGTCAAAGGCGAAGTCCCGCCCTTAGCCGCTGCCCCCAAAGACTTCTCAAGAATGGTCGTCAAACCACCCTTCTTATTGCCGGGCGACGGGTTATTATCCATCGAGCCGCGATTGCGCTCCGTGTAATCCTTCCACCAGTCAATCAACCCGATCAACCGCTCCCCGACATCCGAAGACACCGCACGCCGCGTCAATAAATGCTCCGCCCCGTAAATCTCCGGCGTCTCAGCCAAGACACCGGTTCCGCCTTGGGCCGCCAAAAGATCACATGCGTAACCCAAAGCCGGATTGGCCGTCACACCCGACCACGCATCAGAGCCACCGCATTGCAACGCAACCTTCAGTTCCGAGACCGGACACGGTTCCCGCGACACCTCATTGGCCAAAGGCAACATCGCCTCGACCTTGGCAATGCCCATCTCAATGGTCTTGGCCAACCCAGCCACGCCCTGAATATTCATCACCTGAAACGTGGGCGACATCTTCAGACCATAGGCTTCGACCAACCAGTCGATCTGGTTCATCTCGCAGCCCAGACCCACCATCAAAACGCCCGCATGATTGGGGTGTTTTGCATAACCCCACATCACGCGTTGCAGCGCCTCGAACCCGTCACCGCTATCAGCCATGCCGCAGCCCGTGCCATGCACGAAAGCACAGACGCCATCGACATTGGGATAATCCGCCAAACGCTCTTCCGTAAAATGATCTGCAATACGCCGCGCCGCCGTGGCAGAACAGTTCACCGAGGTAACAATCGCGATGTAATTGCGCGTCCCCACGCCACCATTCTCACGGCGATACCCCATGAACGTGTCCCCGCTTGCAGGAACCACGGCGCGCATATCTGTCCCGAACTCATAATTCTGCGCGGTCGGTACAAAGTCGCAATTATGCACATGCACGTGCTCGCCGGGCGCGATGTGGTCGGAGGCGACGCCAATCATCTGCGCGTATTTGCGGATCTGGTCGCCCTTAGGAATCGCGCGAATGGCAACTTTATGGCCTGACGGGATCAGCTGCGTGGTCCGCTTGCCATCGGCGACCTCAATCCCCACTTCCAATGCCCGCGTGGCCGTGACGACATTGTCGTCAGCATCGAGGCGTATATAGTCTTTCATCTCGGTCTTTCTGCTTCACGCGCAATAGGGCGCGTCTGATGTCCATCTGTGAAGGTCGATATGGGGGGAGACCGCAAGACGTTTGCGTGCGTCTTCCCAAAGATCACGCCACTCCCGCCAATCATGCAATTCGCTTTCGGGGTTCGCGGCGGAGCGCGCAACAAATTCCGGAAAATGCGCGCGCCCTGTCGGCTGGCCCGTCACATTGAAGCGCAAATCAAAAGACCACCGAATGCCTTTCGTATAATTGCGCAAGGAGGAATGCGGCACCAAAGGGTGCAACAGAACCACGCCGCCTTTATTGACGGGAAGCGATATAGCCCCTGCATCGTTCAAGAACCCGTCCGCGATCGAGGTCTGCTTGTTGGGGCAATGCGGCAGTATCTCAGGGTTCGGACCAAACGGCACAACCTGCAAACATCCGTTTTTGGCGGTCGCATCGGTGACAGCAATCCAGACCGTCACCATATCGGTTTGATCCGCCTCCTCTAACGCCACGGCCCTGTCCTGATGCCATTCCGTCGATGTGATATGCGCGCGCGTTTCGTCTTCCATCACGACCGGCGCAGGTGGCTTGATCCGGACATGCTGGATCGGATTTGACGTGATCTCAGGGCCGATCAGGTCTTGGACCAAATCCAGCAATTTAGGCGCGGTCATCATGTCAAACACCGCCGGCCCCTGATGCATCGGCGTATTGGCAAAGATGCGATCTCCCGGCAGGGAGATATCAAGCGGCTGGAACCACTCGAACCCCTCCATATAGGCGCGAATTATCTTGTCTTCGAAATCGACACCGCGCACGCCCCAAGTGGCACATAAGCGGTCAAGCAAGCCCTCATACTCCACCTGCACCGCAGGCAGTTTGTCCGTCACCACATCCTCGACGACCAGATAGCCATCCCGGTGAAACGCGGTGATCTGGTCGTCTGTGAGCATGCTATGTCCTTATTTCAAAAGTATCTCGACAATAGGCGGCCAGATCAGCAACACGGACAGCGCACAAATCTGGATCCCGATGAAGGGCAGAAAGCCCTTGAAAATATCCGTCAGCGAAATGTGCGGCGGGGCAACCGATTTCAAATAGAAGGCTGCCGGACCAAACGGAGGCGACAAGAAGCTGACCTGCATATTCATACAGAATAATACGCCGAACCAAACCGAAAGATACTTCGCCTGAAGCGGATCACCCAGCAACCCGATCTCTTCGATGGGCAGACGTTGTACGATGGGCAGGAAGACCGGAATGATCAAAAGCACGATCCCGACCCAATCCATGAAAGCGCCCATGAACAGCAAGATCAGCATCATCGCGAGGATAATTCCCATCGACGGCAAGTCGCTACCCACGATGAAATCAGCAACGTAAGTTGGCCCGCCCGCGATGGTGTACGCGCCCGCCAAAGCCGCAGCCCCGATGGTTACCCAGATGATCGTGCCCGTGGATTTGAGCGTCCGCATCAGGCTGTCCCACAAACCGTCCAGAACGGCAGGCAAGCGCAGCGTCAGCAGCAACAAGACCAACAGCGTGATCATGGTTTGCGTGATGCCAAGGTTGGGGCTGTCGATGAAGAACTGCGGCGCGATCAAGACAACGACCACATAAAGCCCGATCCAGATCATATTCTTGGTCAGCAGCGCCACCCAGCCCGCGAAGTCTTTCTGGTACAGCGTCATCAGCAGATACACCGCCAAGGCGCCCATGCCAGCAGCCTCCGTGATCCCCGTGATCCCGCCATAGATGGAGCCCATCACAACGCCAATCACAACAATCGGCGCAACGAGACCCTTGCCCAGCAACCAGCCGCGCGTCGTGCGCTCGACACCGAAGGCAAAGTAGATCAACCCCAGACAAATCGCGACGATGCCGCCGAACCACGGCACATAATCCGTCGTGCCCCAGAAGATCGGCTCCACCCCGTCCCCCAGATCAACGTTCTGACCTGTGATCGTGAAGAACAGCGCGCGCAGGAACAGCACGGTACAAATACCTGCGGTCAGCACCGCAAGGAAAGCCGCGAACAGACCCAGCTTCTCAAGCCCCTGAGGCTCGCCCGGTTGCGGCTCTGGCAGTGGCGCATCTTCAGGGCGCAACTGCGTGCGGATGATGATGTAGATGATAAAGAACGACGCCAGCATGAAGCCCGGCAGGAAGGACGCGGTAAACAGCGCCTTGATCGACGTCTCCGTGATCAGCCCGTAGATGATCAAAACAATCGAGGGCGGGATCATCGTCCCCAAAGAGCCCGACGCACAGATCGTCCCGATGGCAAGGTTCTGGTTATACCCAAGCCGCAACATCTGCGGCAAAGCAATCAGGCCCAGCAACACAACCTCACCACCGATAATCCCGGACATCGCCGCCATGATCACCGCCATGATAGAGGTCACAATCGCGATCCCCCCACGGGTCCGGTTCAACCAAACCGACAGGGAGGAATACATGTCCTTCGCAATACCGGAGCGTTCCAACAACGACGCCATAAAGATAAACAGCGGAATGGATATGAGCACATAATCCGTTAAAAGCCCGTATATCTTCTGCGCTAAGATATTAAGGGGCCCGCTCCCCGGCCTCCCCGTCAATATCCCGTCCCCAAAGGTCCAAGGGGCCGTCAGCAATTGCGGCTCAAACTTCATCACCAAGACAAGCACCGCCAGCACAGCAGAGGCCATGCCCAAAGGCATCCCAATCGCCAGCAGCACCAAAAGGCCCAGCATCAAGACCAGTGAAATTGTTCCGATATCCATTAGCCGTCTGCCTTCGTCTGATTGCCTTGTACTGCGCCGCGTGTGACATCCATATCACCCGTCCCGTCCGCGCCCACTGAAGCGCGCAACCGCTCCAATTCATCTTGATCAATGTCGTCTGCCGCGGTGTGGATCACCGGCTCTGCATTCCAGTCAGAGAACAGATTGATCACCGCCTGCACCGCAACCATCGCCACGATGAACAACACGGCGATCTTGATTGTCGCAGGGATCGGCGGGTCAAACGCCGTTCCAAAGGTCTCCCAACGGCCGAACTTCTGGAACGCCTCGCCATACCCGCCGTAGATCAGCGCAAAGGCAAAGACCACGATCAGCGCGGTCGAGATACAGTCAAACAACCGCTGCACCCAGCGCGGCATCACATCATAGAGCAGGAAAATCCGAATATGCGACCGCTGCTGCATCGCATAAAGACCCGCTGTCAGAAACACGAACCCGGCCAGCCACAGCGACATCTCATTGGCCCACAGGGTCGGTGCTTCAAAGACGTAGCGCAGCACAACCTCGTAAAGCATCACCATAGTCAGCAAGATGATCAGCATCATCGTCACACGGCCGATGAAAATCGACAGGCGATCCAGCGCGCCCCAGGATTCAAACTCCATCGGGGCGCGGCGCACTGTTGTGATGCCAAGCACAAGAAAGATCGGCAAAGCGATCAGCGCCAGAACATCGAAAATATCGATATGCGTACCCATTATGATCGGGGCATTGGGCGTCACGTCGATCCGGCCAAACAAGGCCGCAAGCTGGTCCCCATGACCACCCCAATCAAGGATGAAGGCTGGCATATGCCAAACCACCCATCCCGCACAGAAAATGAAACCTAACGGCACCAGCCATTCGACCGGAGTGCCGTGCTTTTCCTGATCCATGAAAACCTCCCCAATTGAGCAAGCCGGCTCGGCTTCCCCCTTATCCCTCTGACCTGATCACTTCTGTGATGCGTTTACGCGCCAGCAACGCGCCGCCCAGACCAAGACCTCAGCAAGAGGGGCGGATCAAACCGCCCCTCCAAAGAAGTCTTATTGAGACACAAGACCCAACTGAGTCAGGTAGGACAGGTGTGCTTCAACCAGTGCTTTGGCTTCTGGTGTGTCCGCAAATTCTGGCCATGTCGCTTGTGCGGCATCGCGGAATTTCTGCAGCTCTTCTGGAGCCCACTGGGACAGTGTCACGCCCTGCTCGCGCAGTTGTGCAGCCGCTTCAGCATTCTTCTTCTCGAATGTCAGAGCCGTGCGCAGCGCCAGCGCTTCCATAGCAACCTTCATGATACGCTGATGCGCTTCTGGCATCTCGTCGAAGACAGCTTTGTTACATGCCAAGTGGTCAGATGGCATGGAGTGGAAGCCTGGGAAGTTGGCATATTTAACGATGTCATACAGACCCAGACCAACGTTGTTGGCCAGACCGGATGCGTCCGCACCGTCGATGATGCCTGTTTCCAGCGCTGTAAAGATCTCGGTGAAGTCCATCACGATTGGCGATGCGCCAAGCTTTTCAAAGATCTTTGTTTCCATGCCGGGAGGGGAGCGGAACTTCCAGTCTTTGAAGTCAGCCACTTTTTCGATTGGCTTGGAGGACGCGAAGGATTCCTGTCCGTAAACCCACCAGCCGATCAGCTCCATGCCATATTTATTGTAGAGCGGAGCCGCAGCTTCCTTGCCGCCACCGAAATACAGCCAAGACAGCTGCTGGTAAGGTGTCTCGTAGCCACCCATGATGTCGCCAACGAATTGGAACGCAGAGTTTTTACCAGTCTGGTAGCCACCACCGGTCATGTCGCAGTCCAGAATACCTGTTGCTGCCGCATCGAATGTCTCAACCGACTTCACAACGGAAGACGAGTAGAACATCTCAACTTCAATGCCGCCGCCAGACATTGTCTGAATGTCTTCCATGTACTGTGCGGCCAGCTTGCCGGATACAGTCTCAGGGGCATAGTGCGTTTGAATGCGCAGTTTTGTGGTCGCGTGACCGTCGGCAAAAGCGCCAGTTGCAGCAATAGCTGCTGCTGCGACACCTGCCGCAGCGGATTTTACGAAACTCATTGGTTTCCTCCCAGTTTAAACACGTTCGGCGCAGTTATTTTCTCGACTTTGCGCGCCGCGTAAAAGAGAGCCTAACGAGGGATTGTGAGTCCGACAACAAAAAACCTGATTTTTAGAAATTTTGAAATTTTCTGGGAATTGCGGAATTATTGAATATACTGAAACGGTACCAACGGCACTTTTTTCGCTAGGCGTTTTATGCTCAAAGCATCTTTTTCGACCCCGCAAATCTATGATGATTTGCACATGCAACTTGTCACAGCACAGATCCCGCAAGGTCAGAAACTGCGCTCTGAACGGTTGCGCGAAGATTATGATTGCTCAGCCAATACGATCCGCGAAGTCCTGTTTCGCTTGGCTTCTGAAGGCTTGGTGGTCTTTGAAGAACAGCGCGGATTTCGCGCCCGCCCCGCAGATCCGGAGCGGCTTCACTACCTGACAAAGTTTCGCATCACACTCGAACAGGAAGGGGCAACAGCCTCCATCCGGCACGGCGGATTGGAATGGGAATCACAACTGGCCGCAGCGCATCAAAAGCTCGGTCATATCGAAAGCAGATTGACGGAAACGTCACTCGGCGGCCCGACCCTTAGGCTCTGGTCTTTGGCTGAATTGGAATTTCACGACACGCTTCTGTCAGCCTGCGATTCTCCATTTCTCAGATCAAGTTACAGGCGGACCTATGACCAGTTCCGCCAACAGAAAATCATGCAGCCCGATTACGGCTATCATTCCGAAAACGCGGTCGAGCATACCGCAATCGTCAAAACAGCGCTTGAGCGCGACGTCGCGGGATGCTGTTTTGCAATCTATGAACACATGAAACGCAACCTGCGCGACGGCGGCGCCAGTGGGGAGCTCCGCCCCAAATCCGCGCCCGCAGGTTAATATATGCTTAAAAAAGACAAAAATATAATAATTTCAATATCTTACAAAATCCCCCGCATGCGGGGGATTACCGTGGTAGGTCGTCCTCAAGATAAATCTCGATAATTTCCTTGAAGCTCCGCTCCGCAGAGAAGCCCAAATCAATCGCCCTTTGAGGATCAAAATCCCGTGGCCACCCTTCAACGATCTTCATGATCGTCTCATCAGGTTGAGGCTTGATAAGCTTGACCACATCATTGCCCGCAACCTCCCTTAACGCCTCAATCTGCTCCGCTACGGTACAGCTGATGCCCGGCAAATTCATAGCCCGCCGCGACCCGAGAAGGCTGGTATCCAAAGTCGCCGCATGCGTCAGAAACGTCGCCGCCGACCTCGGGCTCGCATGCCAGTGCCGCACCTCATCCGACACAGGCAAGATCGCTTCAACTCCATTCAAAGGCTCACGGATAATGCCCGAGAAAAACCCCGACGCCGCCAGATTAGGCTTACCCGGCCTGACGCAAATCGTCGGCAAACGGATCGATACCCCATCAATAAATCCTTTCCGGGAAAAGTCAGAGATCATCGTATCACAAATCGACTTCTGCGCCCCATAGCTGGTCTGAGGTGCCGACAAGAATTCATCCCCGATCTTATCCGGATAAGGCCCCCCAAAGACCGCGATAGACGAAGTGAAAACCAAACGCGGCACATAGCTCGGGTCCGCTTCATTGGCCTGCCTCAACCCCTCAAGCAACTCCCAAGTCGGAAACATATTGACCCGCCAACCCTTCGAGAAATCCGCCTCAGCCTCGCCAGAGACGATGGAGGCGAGGTGAAAGATTATATCAAACTTCTCTGCGGCAAGCCCCGCCATCTGACCTGCTTCAGTTAAATTGCCGATCCGCGCTTCCGCGACCGGCGCACCGTTTTCAGGAAAGCCCAAATCATAGAGCGTTACCTCGCAAGCGGACCCATCAAGGCCTTCCGCAGACAAGCGCCACGCTAATTTCTGCCCGACCATCCCGCCGCCGCCGAGTATAAGTACCTTGACCATAAGTCACCTCCCTGAGCTTTACGCCCTGTCTGACACAAAGCACCCTGCCTTGACCATCGCCTCAGATACCGCGACAGATGTTTGCGATAACACTTTATGAGTCGGGAAACTGGGGGAGCAATCGCAAATGGGTAGACTAAACGGCAAACGCGCTCTCGTGACTGCAGCCGGCCAAGGCATTGGACGCGCGAGTGCTCTGGCTATGGCTGAAGAAGGTGCGAAAGTTTTCGCGACAGACGTAAACGAGACAAAACTCGCAAACCTGTCACATCCCAATATCGAAACCTACGTCTTGAATGTCCGAGATGATGCCTCCGTGGCAGCGGGGGTCGCAAGGGCAAACCCCGACATTCTCTTCAATTGCGCGGGTTTCGTGCATCATGGCTCTATTCTGGAAGCGACCGACGATGATTGGGACATGGCCTTCGATCTGAATGTCCGATCAATGTACCGCACTATGCGTGCATGTCTGCCGGGCATGCGCGAACGGGGTGTCGGCTCGATCATCAACATGTCTTCGGCACTGTCTTCTATTATTGGCGCGCCGAACCGATTCATCTACGGCACCACCAAAGCTGCGGTGATTGGGATGACAAAATCGGTCGCAATCGAATATATCAAAGAAGGTATTCGTTGTAATTGCATCTGCCCCGGTACCGTCGAAAGCCCCAGCTGGCACGACCGCGTCAAAGCGCTCGGCGAGAAGATGGGAAGCTACGAGGCCGCTTTGGACGCATTCGTCGCGCGGCAACCTATGGGACGGGTCGCAACTGCGGAAGAAATTGCAGCCCTGGTCGTTTACTTGGCCAGCGATGAGAGTGCTTTTACAACCGGCCAGCCCCACGTCATCGACGGCGGTTGGTCCGGTTAGACCCAAAGACGTCAGTTGGCCAATTCAAGCCACAACGATACTAACCTTGCGACCAGTAAGTGGGCGCGTCAACGCAACAACCGAATGAAGAGAACACATGGCAGATAAGTCGAAGCTCAGATCACAAAAATGGTTCAACAATCCTGACAATCAGGAAATGACCGCGCTTTATCTGGAGCGATATCTGAATTACGGCCTAACCCGTGAAGAGCTTCAGTCTGGCAAACCGATCATCGCAATCGCGCAAACCGGGTCTGACCTCTCGCCATGTAACAGGCATCACATTGAGCTGACAAAACGGGTCCGCGATGGTGTCATTGCAGCGGGCGGCACGGTGATCGAAGTGCCTGTCCACCCGATCCAAGAGACCGGCAAACGCCCGACGGCCATGTTAGACCGCAACCTCGCCTATCTTTCGCTAGTCGAAACATTATTTGGATACCCGCTGGATGGCGTGGTCTTGAACATCGGTTGTGACAAGACGACCCCTGCCCTGCTGATGGCTGCTGCAACCGTGAATATCCCGGCGATCGCACTCAGCGTCGGTCCGATGTTGAACGGTTGGTTCAACGGGGAACGGACAGGGTCCGGTACCATCGTCTGGAAAGCACGCGAAATGCAAGCGGCGGGCGAGATTGATGATGACGGCTTTATGGACCTTGTCGCGTCCTCTACGCCGTCGGTCGGCTATTGCAACACGATGGGCACCGCATCCACCATGAACTCTTTGGCTGAGGCATTGGGTATGCAAATGCCGGGCTCTGCTGCTATCCCTGCGCCATATCGCGAACGCGGCCAGATCAGTTACGAAACCGGCAAGCGGATCGTCGAGATGGTGCATGAGGATTTGCGCCCGTCCAACATTATGACGCGCGAAGCGTTTGAAAATGCCATCGTCATCAACTCCGCGATTGGCGGTTCAACAAATGCACCGATCCATTTGAACGGGATCGCAAAACATCTGGATGTCGCTCTCACGAATGATGACTGGCAAGGCCTCGGACATAAGGTTCCGCTGCTGGTTAACCTGCAACCCGCTGGTAAGTATCTGGGGGAGGACTACCACCGCGCAGGTGGTGTTCCTGCTGTCATTGGCGAATTGATTAAAGCCGATCTGCTGCCACATCCTGACGTGATGACAGTAAACGGCAAAACCATGCGCGAGAATTGCGAGGGCATTTGGACGAGTAACCCTGACGTCATCTATTCGACTGATGCGCCAATGCTGCAGGACGCAGGCTTCATCAACCTGAAAGGCAACCTATTCGACTCCGCGATCATGAAAACATCCGTTATCTCGAAAGAATTCCGTGATCGCTATCTATCAAACCCTGATGACCCCGATGCCTTTGAAGGACGCGCTATCGTTTTTGATGGCCCCGAAGACTTCCACCATCGGATTGATGATGAAAGTCTTGGGATTGACGAAAATTGCATTCTAATCATGCGAGGCGCAGGGCCGAAGGGCTATCCAGGCGGAGCTGAAGTAGTCAATATGCGTCCGCCGTCCTACCTTTTGAAGAAAGACATTCACGCGCTACCTTGTGTAGGAGACGGCCGCCAGTCCGGCACATCTGGCTCCCCTTCGATCTTGAATGCATCACCTGAAGCGGCAGATGGCGGTGGACTCGCCCTTGTGCAAACCGGTGACATGGTTCGCATTGATCTCAAGAAATGCTCGGCCGACATGCTGGTGGATGATGCCACCTTGAAAGCGCGTGCTGAAAAACTTGTCGATGGGTCTATCGAGGTTCCTGACAGTCAGACGCCTTGGCAAGAGATTTTCAGATCCATGGTCCGTCCGTTCAGCGAAGGTATGACCCTCGACGGCGCCGCCAAATATCAAGATATCGCACGCCGCTACATGCCGCGCGACAATCACTAGGAGAGATCAATGAAATTAGTTCGCTACGGAGAATTCGGCGCAGAAAAGCCGGGTACGATTGACGCAGAAGGCATATTGCGCGACCTCAGCGCACATGTCTCCGACATAAACGGCGAGACACTCGCCAACAAGCTTGATGACCTTAAGGCGATCGATCCGAATACGCTGCCCGAGGTCGCAGGAAATCCAAGGATGGGCGCTTGCATCGGCGATATTGGTAAGTTCTTGTGCATTGGTTTGAACTACTCCGATCATGCCGACGAAATGGGGTTGGATTATCCAGAGCATCCGATCTTATTTTTCAAAGCAAACTCTGCGATCGTTGGTCCGAATGACGATGTGATAATACCCCGTGGCTCGACTGAGACCGATTGGGAAGTTGAGCTCGGTGCCGTGATTGGCAAGACTTGCAAATACGTCTCTGAAGAAGAGGCCCTCGATTACGTTGCAGGCTATTGCATTGTGAATGATGTGAGTGAGCGGCATTTTCAGACCAAGCTGACGGGTCAATGGACCAAAGGCAAAAGCTGCGACACGTTCGGGCCAACAGGGCCATGGCTTGTGACGGCAGATGAAGTGGCTGACCCGCAAAACCTTGCAATGTCACTAGACGTAAATGGCAAGCGCATGCAGACAGGTACGACGGCTACGATGATTTTCAATGTCGCCCAAATCATCTCCCATCTCAGCCAGCTTATGACGCTGCATCCGGGTGATGTAATTTCTACCGGCACTCCTCCGGGTGTCGGCGGTGGGATGAAACCCAAACCTGTGTTTTTGAAGAAAGGTGATGTGATGGAGCTGACGATTGAAGGTCTCGGAACTCAACGTCAGAATGTGGGGCAAGACGCATGAGCAAACCAGGTTTACTTCTGATCGGCGGTGCAACAGACATCATGTTGGACCGCATGAGCGCAGAATTCACACTGCATAAACTCAACGAAATCAAAGACTTCAATACGTGGGTCGAAACATCAGGCGCATCGATCGAAGCCGTAGCAACCAATGGTCATGACGGTGTCCCTGCACGTGTGATGGAGGGGTGTCCGAATTTGAAAGTCGCGTCTGCGTATGGCGTTGGTTACGATGCGATTGACACTGCGGCCTGTGTGGCGCGCGGCATTAAGGTTTCTCACACGCCGAACGTGCTGAATGCGGAGGTCGCAAACACGACGCTGCTGCTGATCTTGGCATGCTTCCGCAACTTCCTATCCGACGAGCACCATGCGCGATCCGGCGACTGGGAGCGTGAGGGCAATGCGCCCCTCTCGCGATCACCGGACAACCGGGTCATTGGCATCCTTGGCATGGGGCGTATCGGTCAAGAAATTGCTGAGCGTTTGCAAGTGTTTAACCCGACCCTTCTGTACCACACACGATCCAAGAAAGACGTTCCCTACGAGTATTGCGCTGACCTGAAAGAGATGGCGGCGCGGGCGGATGTGCTGATCTGTATTACCCCGGGTGGGGCGTCTACAAATAAGATTGTAAACAAGGATGTGCTGGAAGCGTTGGGGCCTGAGGGGCTTGTTGTTAACGTTTCGCGCGGCACTGTGATCGACGAAGACGCGCTGATCGCGGCGTTGCAATCGGGCAAATTGGGCATGGCTGGACTAGATGTGTTTGAGAAGGAACCGCACATCCCCGACGCGCTGAAAGCGATGGATAATGTCGTGCTTTTGCCGCATGTGGGCTCTGCCACGCATGAGACGCGGGCGGCGATGGGCAAACTGACTGTCGACAACTTAATCCAATGGAAACAAGATGGTACGGTCCTGACACCTGTGCCGGAATGCGCCCATTTGTGAGGATCACGTCGGTCATTGGGCGGCTGTTCAATGTGCCGCTGGACGAAGTACTGGTGGATGCCAAACATGGCGACCACACGCATTTTCAGCTGGTGACCGCGACCGTCACGCTTGAGGACGGGACCACGGGGACCGGCTACACCTATACGGGTGGCAAGGGCGGAACGGCGATTTTGGCGATGATCAAAGATGATCTCGCGCCATTTCTGATTGTCCAACATGCTGAAAGCGTTGAAGAATTATACGACGCGATGCAGTGGCATGTGCATTATGTGGCGCGGGGCGGCGTGGCGTCTTTTGCGATTTCCGCGGTCGATATTGCGCTGTGGGATATCCGTGGGAAGGTGCTGGGCAAGCCGCTTGTTCAGATGGCGGGCGGCACCTCGGATCGCTGCAATGCTTATTGCGGGGGAATTGATTTAGGGTTTCCGCTGCCGAAGCTTCTGGAGTCTGTGCGCGGGTATTTATCCAATGGATTCAATGCGGTAAAGATCAAGATCGGGCAGCCTGAACTGGCTGATGACGTCGAACGGATCGCGGCGGTCAGGGAATTGATCGGGCCGGATGTGACCTTCATGGTCGATGCGAACTACTCGATGTCGGTGGATCAGGCGATTGAGGCGGCGAAGGCTTTTGCAAAATACGACATCTTCTGGTTCGAGGAGCCGATAATTCCTGATGATTATCAAGGCTTTGCACGGATATCTGAGGCCACAGGGATGCCGCTGGCAATGGGGGAGAACCTGCACACGGTGCATGAGTTCGAATATGCCCGCGATCAGGCGAAGCTGAGTTTTATCCAGCCGGATGCGTCGAATTGCGGGGGCATTACGGGGTGGCTACAGGCAGCGCAAGTGTTTGAAAACACAGACGTTCCTATCTGTTCACACGGGATGCAGGAGCTACATGTCAGCCTTGTCTCGGCCCAGAAAAACCCCGGCTGGCTGGAGGTGCATAGCTTCCCGATTGACCGCTACACAACCCGTCCGCTGGTGGTGGTGGACCATATGGCCGTGGCCCCGCAGGTGCCGGGCACGGGTGTGGAATTTCGCTGGGACGCGTTAACACCTTTCGAGGCGCATTAGGGTTTCGTTAAAGGCGGGCGCGCGCTCGGGTAACGGGTTTTTGTACAAATTGGGGGCACACTCAGACGCCCAAAACCCAACTTGTACAACATTTCCCGAGGTTCCCATATCGCTGGAATACCAAAATATCAGGATGCCCACCTCTGAGGCCCGAGACAGGCTGGCAGAGATTTTGACCTTCGTCCAAGATCCGCGCCGCACGCTGATCCTGACCCGCTACGGGCGGGAGGTCGGCGCGATTGTCTCGATGGCGGAGCTGGAACGGATCTGGAACCGAGAGCGCATGGACCGCGTCGCCGCAGGCAAATCCCGCCCGTGGTTGGTGCAATTCACCAAGGACGATAGATGGATGACTGACGCTGAGGCGGCGGATGCCGTCCAGAAGCTACAACTCACCCGCAAGATCGAGCGCGAAACTTTGGCGCGCGTTGGGCTGGAGCCGCTGCCGGGTGGGGAGTTGATAGAGGAGGTTGAGGTGGTGCCGGAGGTGGAGGCTGGGCCGGAGGTCAAAAGGCGGAGGTGGTGGTGGTGGTTTTAGTGGATCTCCACGATCACAACTGCAAGATACATTGTTTTGTCAGCTGTGATCGCATGAATGTGCGAAATTTTCATCACTTTTGTCCTGACATTTACTAGAGATTTTTTTCTGTTGCAGCACCGAGTTGGCAAGGTTAAAGATGCCCTCCACTAGGGGAAGTGCTATTAATGAGCCTGCAAGTTGATTTCGAAGACATGGACGAACACTTTGGAGTAGTAAAAGCAGCAGATAGCCAGTATTCGGACGAGCCCAGCATGGATTGGGAGAAGGATCGATCTCCTTCCTCTCTATGCGTACTAGACGATGAGTCTGCAGCTGCATTGAAGAAGTTTTGCGAGGCGTGCGCATCCAAACCTATCAGCGATCTATCAAGAGGCGTGACCTTTATTTGGGCTATGAAACCATCCGGTGAAATTGCCGTGGCC
This sequence comes from uncultured Litoreibacter sp., assembly GCA_947494435.1. Lineage (GTDB taxonomy): Bacteria > Pseudomonadota > Alphaproteobacteria > Rhodobacterales > Rhodobacteraceae > Litoreibacter. The sequence continues at coordinate 1,920,931 of CANLUY010000001.1, read as the reverse complement.
GTGGAAGCATTGGCGGAACTTGACGGAACCAAAATCTACGGTGGATTCCCTATACGACGCAATTTCCCGTTGGATGTGGATGGGGAGAGAAAATTAGGTCATCCGTGCCTACATCCGGACATGGAAGCGCGTGCTGCAGGAGAACTATATCTTGATAAAGTCGATGGGGCGTATTTTTGGCATTTGAATTTCTTGTCGGGTAGATATCACAGAGACCCGGCTAAGCGACCAAACGCGCAACAGATTATGAATTTTGCGCGCCATTTTGCTTCTAAAATTGGAATGGATATCCATCTCGATTTGGATGGCGATTTTGTGTAAGTTGTTTTCAGGTATCGTGAAGAAAGGAACGGGATAGAATGGGGCAGTCTCTTACTCCGAATTTTCGGTCGTTAAAAAAATCAGACAAAATTGAAGTGCTAGAAAGATACCTCAACGATTATGCGGGCTTGCTTGATGAACTCGTTGCATACTTAAGTGGCGACGCTGTTGCGCGATCCCCTGAGGGATATAGAGTGCAAAGAATTGGTGAGTTCATAGGTGAAATATTTTCCAAGGAGCAGTTAGAGTCTTTGGAGGGCGTTTTACAGACGCTGCAGCCGAACCCATGGGTTGGAAACGGCGATATAGACATCAAGGACTTCTTTCTAGAGGGCATCGAAATTGGAAAAACTCAAACGAGAGTTAAGGCAAAAAATCAAGTCCGACGAAAAATTGTTTCCCCGGACGGAAAAATTACAGATACCATTCATCAAGCATCTTAAAAAAAATCGCCGTAGTCATTGGATGGTCTGATCGGATAACATAATCCTATCTGTTGATCCACGCATCAATGCAGCTGTCGGTCTGAAATAAATAGTTAGCCAAATTCATTCAACTAGGTTGGTTGGACCTTTGTTGTTTCATGTTGCGTCCAGAAAGTTTTCGCCCTTAGGCGCACCAGTGCGAGGACGGCGTCGATGGTAGGGGTGGGTTTGCCGGTGAGCAACCCGAGCTCGGAGATGGCGCCGACGAGGGCTTCGATTTCCATCGGGCGACCGGCATCCAAATCTTGCCACATGGAGGTGCGGTGGGGGCCGACCGCGGCGCCTCCGTCGATGCGTTTGTCGACCGTGATGGGGAATTTGACGCCGAGGGTTTCGGCGATGTCTTGGGCCTCCACCATCATGTTGCGGGCCAGCGCGCGGGTGCCGGGGTCGGTGCAGAGCTCTTCGAGGGTCGCGTGGGTCAGGGCGGAGATCGGGTTGAAGCTGAGATTGCCCCAGAGCTTTATCCAGATCTCGTCTCGGATGCGGGGGCGGACGGGGGCTTTGAGGCCTGCGGATGTGAGGAGTTTGGAGAGAGTGAGCGCGCGCTCGGACTTCTCGCCTGAGGGCTCGCCGAGGGAGAAGCGGTTGCCTTCGATGTGGCGGATGACGCCGGGTTGCACGACTTCGGCGGCGGGGTAGACGACGCAGCCGAGGGTTTTTTCGGGGGTGAAGGCGTCCCATTGGGCGTTGCCGGGGTCAACGGAGGCGAGGCGTGTGCCTTCGTAGGGGCCTTCGAGGTCGTGGAAGTACCACCACGGGACGCCGTTGACCGCGGACACGATGGTGGTTTGGGGGCCGATGAGCGGCGCGATTTTGTCGACGACGGGCGGGACGGAGTGGGCTTTGAGCGTGATGAAGACGTAGTCTTGCGGCCCGAGGAAGGAGGCGGTGTCTGAGGCGATGACGTCGACATTAACGTAGCCGTCGCCTTCCATGAGCGTGAGGCCGTTGTCTTGCATGGCCTCTAGGTGCGGGCCGCGGGCGATCATGGAGACTTCCGCGTCGGTTTGGGCGAGTTTCGCGCCGAGATAGCCGCCGATGGCGCCTGCGCCGAAGATGCAGATTTTCATTTCGTTTCTTTCGTGAGGCCCAGTTTTTCGGCCATGCCGATGCGTTGCATTTTGCCGGTGGCGCCTTTGGGGATCTCGTCCATGATGACGATGTGGCGGGGGATTTTGAACTCGGCCACGCGGGTTTTGGCGAAGGCTTTGAGGTCTTGTTCGGTTGTGTCTTTGTTGGTCAGGACGATGGCGGCGCCGACCTCTTCACCCAGTTTGGGATGGGGGACGGCGAAGGAGACGACTTGGGCGACGTCGGGGTGGTCCATGAGCATTTCGTCGATCTCTAGGGGGCTGATCTTTTCCCCGCCGCGGTTGATGATTTCCTTGAGGCGGCCGGTGAGGCTCAGGTAGCCCTCGGCGTCGAACTGGCCTTGGTCGCCGGTGCGGAACCAGCGTTGGCCTTCAAACTCGAAGAAGTTTTCGGCATTGGCTTTGTCGTTGCTTTCATAGCCCGGCGTGACATTGGGGCCGGAGATGACGATTTCGCCGGTGCCGTCGATCAGCTTCGGCTCAGTCTCATGTGCGATGCGGACTTGGGGGCCTGCTTCGACACCGACGGAACCGGGCTTTTGCGCACGGGGCGGCAGCGGGTTGGAGGCCATTTGGTGGGCGGCTTCGGTCATGCCGTAGCCCTCGATGACGGGAGCGTTGAAAGTTTCGGCCAGCTTGGCGAAGACCTGCGGCGGCAGCGAGGCGGAGGAGGAGCGCAGGAAGCGCAAGGGGTTGGCGTTGATCACCTCAGTGTTGCGCCCTGCCCGGCTGAGGATCGCTTGATGCATGGTCGGCACAGCAGTGTACCAACTGGGTTCAGCTTCAGACATCCATGTAAAGAATTTCAACGCATCAAAGCCCGGTGCGCACCAGACCTGGCCGCCTGCGGCGAGCGTGGCAGAGACGGCGGCGATCAGGCCATGGATGTGGAAGAGCGGCATGACGTTCATGCAGCGATCTTCGGCGGTCAAGGCCAACGAGGCTTCGATATTGCGCGCAGAGGCTGCGACGTTGGAGTGCAAAAGCGGCACGATCTTGGGGCGCGATGTGGTACCGGATGTGTGCAGGATCAGGGCGGTGTCATCCGCGCTAGGCGCGCTGCTGTCGCAATCGCCGAGCGCGTCCCCGTCGAGGGTCAGCGTGAAGGCACCGGCGGCGTGTTCCGGCCCGACGCTCACGCGAATTACGGCAAGGCCGAGCGCAAGAGCGGCGGCAAGAGCGGGACCGTCATAATCCGCCATCACCATCAAAGCTTTGGCGCTTAGGTCCTCGAGGTAGAAGGCGTATTCTTCTTGCTTATAGGCTGGGTTCAGGGGGGCCGTGATGGCGGTTTGAGCCACGCAGACAAAGGCGGAAGCCATTTCCGGCCCGTTGGGCAAAACGATTGCCACGCGATCCCCGCGCCCGATGCCAAACCCGTGCAGAGCTTTGCCCACATAGGTCGCCTGATCGCGCAACGCGCCATAGCTCAACCACGAGCGATCCGGCGCGCCGATGGCAAAATGCGCGGCGTCATGATCGGCAATCAAAAAAGCATAAGTCGACATCATTTATCCTAAAAGTTGAGCCACGTGAAAACTGAGCGATTGCAGGGGCAGATGCAACCAGATGGCGTTTAGATCGGCTCTATCAATTCAGGCCCTGCGGCACGGTTCGAATTGACGGCTCGATCGACGCGGAAGAAATCAAGCTGCTCAGGCGGGGCGGCTTTCATCAGTGTTGCCGCGCCGTGCCCCTCCTCCCCCAGCCAGAGACCGTATTGGTCGGGGGCTATGGTGACGGGTTGGCGCGCATGCAGGGTCGCCATTTTTTCATTGGCCAGCGTTGTGACAATCGCGCAGGTGGTGAAGCTTTGTCCCTCGCGTTCCCAGCGCTGCCAGACGCCGGCGAAACTGATGGGTCCACCGTCCGCGGCGTGGATATACCATGGCAGACGGTTGCCTTCCTCATCTTTGGTCCATTCGTAAAACCCTGTTGCCGGGATCAGGCAACGCCTTTGGCGTGCGGCCTCGCCAAAGGCAGGTTTTGTGGCGATGGTTTCGCTGCGCGCATTGATCAAGAGCGGGCCGCCATCTGGCTTGGCGTACCAATGCGGAATGAAGCCCCAGCGCATGGCTGAGACGTGCCGCGCGCCATCGGAACTGGTCACTGCGCAGATTTGGTTCGTGGGGCAGATATTATAATTGGGCAAGTTCGGCAGATCATTGGCCAGCGTCGCACCGAACATCTGGCTCATTGCATCATGTGGCAGAGTGAGGGCCTGACGACCACACATTGCGGGTCTCCCATCCTTGGATCAGAACCATTTGGGGAGGGCATTGCCCTCCCCATTGGATCGACGCGCTTGGGCGCGGCGATATCTTTTACTTCTTGGTGATACGGCCTTCGACAGACACGGCGTTATCGCCATTCTCTGCCATATATTCAGCGACCACATCGGCGACGTCAGGGCCGAAGTCGTAGGCGTTGTCAGCCGTTGTGAACATTTTGAAGCCGTCACCGCCGTTGCGTACGAAGTTGTTTGACGCGACGCCGTAGGTTTTGGCGGGATCAATCGGTGTGAACGCGTCACCATCCATGACCATTACTTCTTGGATACGGCCTTCATTTGGTGCAACAGATGCGTCCCATGTGTATTTCAGGCCAGCGACCTGCGGGAAGCGGCCTTTGACCTCTTCAACTTGGCTAACGCCGTTTTCCAGCGCGTCGATGATGGTTTGGCCCGACACTTGGAACGTGGACAGCGTGTTCTGGAAGGGCAGCACGGTCAGCACTTCGCCCATAGTCACGTCGCCCGCATCAATGGAGGCACGGATGCCACCGGAGTTCATGATCGCGATGTCGATGCCTTGGTCCTTCACGCGGGCCAGCATGGCGTCGGCGATCAGGTTGCCCATGGCACATTCCTCGACACGGCAGACAGAGCGGTCGCCTTCCAAAGCACCTGCGGCAGAGGCCACGACTTTGTTGCGGATTTCATCCAGCGGTCCCGCAAGCTCGCCAATACGGGCCACGATGGCTTCGTCTTCGGCGACTTGGCCGTCGATCAAGAGCGGCTCCCCTTTGGCTTCGGTGATGTTGCCAGCGTCATCGAATGTGACATTCAGCTCGCCCAAGAATTTACCGTAGGCATAGGCCTGCACGATGGCTGTGTCGTTCACCATCACGGGGTAGACATCCACCGCGCGTTCCTGCGTGTTGGACAAAAGCGTGTTGGAGTGGCCACCGACGATCACGTCAACGCCTGTGGTTTTTGCCGCGACCATCTTGTCGACCATGAAACCGGAGTGGCTGAGCACGATGATCTTGTTCACGCCTTCGGCTGTCAGTCTGTCGACCTCCCCCTGAACAGCCGATGCCGGTTCGGTGAAGGTGATGTTTTTGCCGGGGCTGGCCAGATCAGGTGTGTCTTGGGGTGTCAGGCCGATGAGGCCGATCTTCTCGCCGCCGCGCTCGATGACTTGGCTCTTCATCAGCTTATCGGCCAGTGCGGGTTCGCCGGAGACGTCAGCGTTGGACATAAGGACGGGGAAATTCACGCTGTCCATGAAGCCTGCGAGCACTTCGGGGCCGTCGTCGAACTCATGATTGCCGACGGTCATGCCGTCATAGCCCAGCCCGTTCATCATCTCAGCCGCGACTTTGCCTTTGTAGTAGGTGTAGAACAGCGTGCCTTGGAACTGGTCGCCACCATCGACAAGGATCGAGTTGTTCGAACGGGCGCGTGCGTCTTTGACGGCGTTGACCAGACGGGCCCAGCCACCAAAGCATTTGCCCTCGGCGTTGTCCTCGGACGAACAGCCGGAATCGTATTTGCTGATCGGCTCGAACCGTGCGTGGAAGTCGTTGGTGTGCAGGATCGTCAGTGAGTAATCAGCAGCCGCGACGCCTGTGGACAGGGCCAGAGCGGCAGCAGATGTCATGAATTTGGTGAGCATGGAATGAATCCCCCTTGAATTGATTGTCATCAGCTTGGTCCGAGCGCGCGCAAGAGTCAAAGGGTTGCCTGCTTGACCCTGCGTCTGACACGATGCACATCTGGCGCATGCTTATTTACAAAATTATGACAACGGCCCAATGGGCAGAGTTCGCGCAGAGCGGTGTCTTCACCGGTGCGGCGATTGATCTGACGGATGGCTACATTCACTTCTCCACCGCCGCGCAAGCGCAGGAGACGGCAGCCAAGCATTTTGCTGGGCAAACCGACTTGCGGCTGATTTGGGCTGACGGGGATGCGCTTGGTGAGGCGTTGAAATGGGAAGTCTCCCGCGGTGGTGCGGAATTTCCGCATCTGTACCGTGATTGGCCATTGGATGAGGTGGTCGGCCACGCTGATCTGCCCCTCAAAGATGGCGTGCACCAGTTTCCGGACAATATGGCATGAGCTTGCTGGAGCGGTTCGGCTTGCCGCTGATGCGCAAGTTTGATCCCGAGACCGCGCATGGGTTGGCGTTGAAAGCGCTGAACTTAGGGCTAGCCGGCGGGTCCGGGCCTGTCACCTCCGCCCGGTTGCGGACGGAGGTTGCGGGGGTGGTGATGCCAAACCCGGTCGGATTGGCGGCGGGCTTTGACAAGAATGCGCAAGCAATCGGACCTTTGGCCAAGACCGGCTTCGGGTTTCTGGAAGTGGGGGCCGCGACACCGCGCCCGCAACCCGGCAACCCTAAACCGCGACTGTTCCGGTTGAGCGAAGATCAGGCCGCGATCAACCGCTTCGGGTTTAACAATGACGGCATGGAGGCCATTGCGGACCGTATTGATGCCGCCCGCGCCCCCGTGCCGGTCGGATTGAACCTTGGCGCAAATAAAGACAGCAATGACCGGTCCGCCGATTTCGCAACGGTGCTGCAACGCGTGGGTGGTCTGGTCGATTTCGCGACGGTCAATGTCTCCTCGCCCAACACAGAAAAGCTGCGTGATTTGCAAGGAAAGGCCGCGTTGTTCGATTTGCTCGACCGCGTGATGGCAATCCGCGATCAACATGCACGCGGCACAGCGGTGTTCTTGAAAATCGCACCAGATTTAAGCGGTCACGAGATCGCCGAGATCGTTGAGGTTGCCATGCAAACGCGTATCAGCGGGATCATTGCAACCAACACGACCTTGTCGCGCGAAGGATTGACCAGCCGCCATAAAGGCGAAGCGGGTGGCTTGTCAGGGCAGCCCTTATTCGAGGCTTCGACACGGGTGCTGGCGCAAATCTCTCAACTGACGGATGGTGCCTTGCCGTTGATTGGGGTTGGCGGCGTGTCAAATGCAGATCAGGCCTATGCGAAGATCAAGGCGGGTGCTTCAGCCATCCAGCTTTATACGGCAATGGTTTATGGTGGTGTGGGCCTTGCGGGCGAGATTGCGCGCGGCCTCGACCGGCTTTTGCAAAAGGACGGCTTTGCCACACTCAGCGAAGCTGTCGGAACAGGGCGTGACGCGTGGCTGTAGAAATTTGGCACAATCCGCGCTGCACGAAGTCGCGTCAGACGCTTGCTTTGCTGACCGCCCCCACCGTTCGGCTTTACCTCAAAGACGCGCCGACCGTGGCAGAAATCAAAGCGGCCTTAGACACGCTGGGAGTGCCCGCGATTGCAATGATGCGCACCGGTGAAGCTGTGTTCAAAGACCTCGGCTTGAGCAAAACCGATGACGCAGACAAGTTGATAGCCGCTATGGCCGCGCATCCGATCCTGATCGAGCGACCTATTGTTTTTGCCAATGGCAAAGCGGCGATCGGACGACCGCCCGAAGCCGTCCTGGAGATCCTCTAGGACCGGCTTTTGAAGTCCCGCTACGGAGGAATGTCCCCCCGCGCGATGCCGAGGGCTACTTTCGGGGCTGCTAGGCTTGTCCCGGAAAGGCGTTCGTAACACCCGCTTCGAACACCGCGTACGATTACACCAGCCGTGTTGCGACTGTCATCGGAGAACTCTTTGTGGTCGCCATCGATAGGGCGCGACTGGGCCGCATCCCCCAGAGCCGAATAATAGGCGTGCTGGCCGAATTTTTTGACCGTACCGCCGACACGTTTCACTGAAGGTGCATTTGCAAATGCGCTGACTGTGCGCATCCGTGTGATTGGACTGCTTTGCTGGGGCGGGTCTTCGTTGAGCAACCGGCCATCTGGCCCTAGGCGGACGTAGTCCTTGTGATGCAGTCTGGATTGACGTCCACCGGATTCAAGGCCGAACAGGCTTTCATCGCGCTGCACATAGATCTGCACTTGGCTTTGGGTTGCGGAGACCAGCTCTATCTTCCAGTCGCCGGGACGGGAGTAGTTCTTGCGCGCGCGCGCCCAAGTTGGCGGAAAGGCCAACATCACCATTTCGCGGTAAACGCCGTTATGCTCCCTCAGCGATGTGTAGATGCGCAGATGCGCACCACAATCGAAAGTGTAGGTGGTTTGAGTTTCAAAAGGCGCGAGCGGAATTTCGCAGGCGGTTTTGCCCTGTGGTGGGGTCAGCTTCAACGTGAAGCTTTGGGTCTGTGGTTTGGACGCAGATGTTCCACATTGCCATAGCTCAACGTAGCTGGGCGTCCGGTCTTCAGGCGGAAGACGCAGTTGGACTGCAGATTTGGCCCCTTTGCTAAGAAGTGCTGAGGTTTGCGTCTGCTTGCCGTTGCCCATTGGGACAACGAAACTGATCTTGCCGATGCCGGGCAGGCATCCGGGTGCAAGCTGGCTGAGCTGCTCCATCACGTTTTCGAGGATTCCCGATCCGTCTTTGGGTCCAGCCAGCACACCGTAGCTGAGGTTGAACACAAGGGGAATGGTGACATTCGCAAAGCGTTTGGGCGCGGCTTTTGCAAGTTGCTGGCTCAGTGCTTGCGTTCTTTCAAGACAATGGCAAATGCCGAGCAGCACGAAGAATGGCAGCAGGCTGCCAGACGTATCTTTTACTGCCGCGGGCGGAAAGTTGACGCCCATCAGCAGATGGTTGTCTTCCTTATCGCCTGCGGCAATCCCGAGGACCGCTGCACCGTGGGTTGAATATTCGCTCAGCCGCTGGGGCGTCATCAGCGAGGGGTCAATTGCGCCGGCCCGCCGATAGCAGATTTCCTCGTCCACTTTGCTGTCGAGCAGAGTTTGGATCGTGTCGTGACCGATGTTTTTGCCAAATGGGACAGCTTGCGTCGTGCCGCGCGCATTTTGCATCCAGAGCGACACCACGCGGGAGCGGCCTTTGGCAGACCGCGTGCAGTGATGCAGAAAGGGGATACCTTCGTCCAACACGCTCAGCACGACGGGCGCGTCCGGCAGTCCGGCAATGTCTTTCGCAGATAAGGGTGGCCCGCACGGGTCAGCGCCGACTGCGATTGTGTCCTTTGCAAAAAGCGCGCCGTAAAACTCCGCCAGCTTTGCGTAATAGTCTAGCGCGTCCAAAGTGGCTTCTTTGGCGCTTTCAGCCCCGGCGCCCGGGAATGCGGTTTTGATAAAGCGTTCTAGCTCTGCACGTTTGAGCCGGGCGGGAGGTGTGCCCCCCGCCAGATCAAGGTCGATGTTGTGCAAATAAGGAGAGCCAGAGAAAACGCTGCTGTCGCCTGTGGCGATGTTTTGCGCTTGTTTCATCCCCAGACGCCGCTCCACTCCTCTTGCGCTTTCGACCACAGCATAGAGAAATTATGCGCTGGATAAGCGGTGTAGTCGCCCAAGGCAGACATTGCACTGTCAGAGCCGTTGAACATCTCTTCCAACTCACCAAGGTGGAAGTCGCGTGACAGGCGGTCGCCATCGGTTGTTTCAAAGACGTAGTTCGTGCCATCGAATTTGAAGCCGGATGCGCTGGCCTTTGAACTGGTCAGGCGATTGAGAATAAGACGCGCGATACTGACGCCAAGGGCGGCACCGGCAGCACTGTCGGACGGGTAATGAACCCCCGCGACCGTCCGGTTCACAGCGATGCGCGTGGCGATCTTGAAGAACTGGTCGTCGATATTAGGCACAGCGTCGGGTTTCGCCCCACCGCGCAAGGCCGCAAGCATCGTCGCTACTGTGAACGCTTGTGTGGAGTGGCCACTTGGGAAAGACCCGTGGCTGGGCGTCTGGATGATCGGCTGCATCAAGGGTGAAAACAGCTCGGGCCGTGGTGCGCCGAGTGACAACTTGATCCGTTGCACAACCATTGTCGCGAACTCGACGGCGGCGGCCAGCATTTCGAGCGTCCAGGTATACGTGCCCGGGTGCAGTGGCGTTGCGGCCCCGAAGAACGTGTAGATATCTTCGATCTGGATGTGAATTTCCTGCAGCCGGTCCCGGCGCAGGTCGGTGTAGGTTCCAACCAAGCTCACATCGCGCTGGAAGTCTGCAAGGCCGGGTTTGATCACCTCAAAGACAGGCGAGGTGGTTTCTTTGCCTGCGTCTTCGGTCTTGGAGAGCACTTTGACGGAGGTGGCAGCCCCGGCTCCGCCAACTTGATCGGGCAGGATGGTGATGCCTTCGTTCAGTTCTGACAAGACGACGACAGAGCGCTCCAATTCGCTTAGACGCAAGAACCGCTTGGCTTCAGACAGGGTTGATTTCTTGCCTTTGCTCCCGTCAATGACTTCTGTGTCGACCATGCCTTCACGAGCGGTGATGAGCGCGTCGCTGACGCCGATTGAAGAGTAACTGCCTGCGTGATGCGCGTCGCCTGCGATCTCAAAATCGGCGCGACCGCTTCTTCCGCTGCGCCCGCTGCGACCACTTCTTCCGCTCCGCCCACTGCGCCCACTGCGCCCGCTTTCAATTGGCATAAGTTACTCCTTGTAAAAAACTTAAATGTTGACGTCGTCCTAAAACGACACGTTAAAAGGAAACTATCGTGTTTCTCAAACCCCTTGTGAAGCAAAATTATTGTTCTAGGAGAGCGATTTGCAAAATAGTCGCGTAAAGATTGATTTGGTTGGCCCGCTTAAGGTGAGCGGCACGGATGGTGCGGATTGCACGCCAGCCAGCAAAAAGGGCAAGGGTTTATTGGCGATATTATGCACATCGCCAAACTTCGGCTGTTCGCGCGCGAAGCTGCAAGACAAGCTATGGAGTGACAGCCCGCCGGAGCAAGGATCAAACAGCTTGCGGCAAGCGCTGACGCAGCTGCGCCAAGACTTGAACAAGACCTCAGATGTCTTGATTTCCAGCGGTGACTGGGTCGGCTTGGACAACGAAAAGGTCAACGTCAATCTAGAACCACGTGCAATTTACCCGGCTCATATGATCCCGGAATTTGCAGAAGGTTTGCAGATCAACGACGCTGAGTTTGAAGACTGGATCCGCGACCAGCGGGTCTACTTTGAACAAACCTGGCAAGAAAACATGGCGCAGAAAGATCGCGCGTCACCCTATCCTTACCAGCGGGACGGCCAGAACCAGAACAACACACCTACCCTGATCGTCATCTCTGGCCTATCGGTGCCAGACCCAGACCTTCGCTTTCCAACAGAAGTTATTTTAAGGGACGCGGCGAAGCGGACCTGTTCTTTCGGCGATTTTGTGGTTGTGGATGACAATGAAAACCTGCCAAAAGATGGAAACGCCCTGCGTCTGTCTTGCCTCGTTTCAAAACTTGGCGACCGCATCGCGCTACATCCGATTGTTATGGTCGAGCGTTCAAGACGCACAATCTGGAGCCAGACGTTTGAGTGCGGAATGTCAGAGCTTTTCGCGATGTCGAGCGATATCTCGGATGCACTGACCTTGGCGTTGTTGAAGTCTGGCAACACGCTGCTTGAGAATGAAGATATGGCGTCTGACCTGCCCTTGGGAGATATCTTCGGGTATTCCCAAACGGGGCTTTATTCAGCAGATAACGTGTTGATGGGGGCCGACCGCGAGCGGGAGGTGCCGTCCCTGTTGTCGTTGCGGGCCTATATCCGGCATACGATGATTATGGAGCGGGTGACCGACCAACCGGGGTCTGCATTGGCAGAAGCGGACGAAATGGTCAGCAAGGCGTTGGAACGCGCACCTTACGATCCGCTGACCTTGTCGGTCAGGTCGCTCATCAGTGGGTTACGCGAGCAAGATGATCTGGCGTTGGACTATGCGCAGCGCGCAATCCAAAGCGATCCGCGTCATGCCTTTGCCCGCCACAGCCTGTCTGTTGCTTTATCCTTTACGGGTCATCAGTCCGAAGCCAATTCCGAAGCGCTTCTGGCCCGTTCCAGCCGGCTGATTGTAATCAGCCCTGCGATTTACTTCTTGCGGTGTTCTTATACAGCGCTGGGGATCGGCGACGAGAAAGAGGCGCTCAAATATGCGCAGATGGCGCATGGAACAGCGCCGAATTTCAGACCAGCTTTGCGGGTGATTGCGGCCCTCGCCTTTAAGCAAAGAGACGAAGACACAACGATAAAATTCCTCAAGATGCTGAAAGACGTCGAGCCTGACTTCACCTTGGATTTGATGGGGCAGCCAGATTATCCGGTGGATTCGTTGAGAAAGGCAAATGCCTTGGAAATTGTGACGTCAGGCTTGATCTAGGGCGTTCCTAGCGTCCAGCGGAGCGCTCAAGGCTTGGATACTTGAAGCCGAGCGTCACGCCACGTGCAATAAAACTGATCAGAAGCGCCAGCCAGAGACCGTGATTGCCCATAAGCGGGAGCAGGATCCAGATGGCGGCCCAGTAGATCACAAAGGACAGGGCCATCATGTTGCGCATGTCGCGGCCTCGTGTGGCGCCGATGAAAATGCCGTCGAGCATCCACGCGGCACAGCCGACAATCGGGGCGGCGACCATCCACCAGAGATAAACACGCGCCTCCGCCTGAACATCCGGGGCTTTGGCCATGAGGTCGATCAGCCAAGGTCCGGCAAGGGCAAAAGCAAGGGCGGTCGCACAGCACACGGCGGCGCCCCCTGTTCCAGTGACGATGGCACTGCGGCGGACGCGGGCACTGTCACCACGCCCATAGGCGCGCGCGATCAAGGTTTCAGCGGCGAAGGCGAACCCGTCCATCGCATAGGCCGTGATGTACATGAACTGGATCAGAATTTCATTTGCTGCCAGCGTGACATCCCCGAACCCCGCGCCAAGAAAGACGAAGGACGAGAAGATGATCATCAGCAAGGCAGAGCGGATAAGGATATCCACGTTAACGAGCATCATTTTGATCAGTCGCGCACGGGCGAAGATGCGCGGCCACTCGCGCCAAGCGGGATTAGTGAAGGCATTTCTGCAGAGGTACAGGCCGAGGGCGGCGCCGGTGATTTCGGCGATGACCGTGGCTATGGCGACGCCTTCGACGCCCCAGCCGAACCCTAGGACGAACAGGAAATCGAGGACCACGTTGATGCCATTCATCACAAGTTGGACCCAAAAGACGCCGGATGTCTTCTCCATCGCGACGAGCCAACCCGTCAGGGCGTAGACTGAGATGGCGAAAGGGGCAGACCAGATACGGATGCTGAGGTAGCTGCGCGCGAGGCTTTCGACCTCAGGCGTGGCAGGGGAAAGTGCGAAGGCACCGAGGAAGATGAGCGGTTGTAAGAGGATCAGGAGGACGCCGCCTGCCCCTGCAATCAGCATGGCGCGGGTGAGAAGTGCGGACACTTCGGCTTTGTCGCCCGCGCCTTCTGCTTGGCCGACCATGCCGACAGTGCCCATGCGCAGGAAGCCGAAAATCCAGTAGACCGTGGACAGGATAATCGCGCCCATGGCGACGGCCCCGATGGGGGCGGCCTCGCCCAATTGCCCTACGACGCCGACATCGACTGCGCCGAGGATCGGGACGGTCGCATTTGACAAAACGATGGGCAGCGCGATTTTCAGGACGCGCTTATGGGTGATGTCTTGTGGGGTCTGTGTCACGTGTCTTGGATTGTGGGCATCAGGAAATGCCCGGTCGCTTGTGCAAAAAGACGCGTGCGGTTGTCTTGCCAAGCTTCGACATGGACAGACGCGTAGCGGCGGCCAGAACGGTTGATGCGCGCGCGCGCATAGGCGTCACGTGGCAGGCCGGAGCGCAGATAGTCGACGGTGAAGTCGATGGTTTTAGGGATGCGCGGTGTGACATTGGTCTCTGGATCAATCTTGCCCGTCTCAAGGTCCGCCCAAAGCGTGGCCCAGGTCAGCTCGATCACAGCGGCCACCTCAAGGAATGATGCGGTGGCGCCACCGTGTAGGGCTTGCAGGGCCGGATTGCCGACCAATGTGGGTTTGAAGGGCAAAACGGCCGTCAGCTCATCGCCGCGACGGTCAAATTCGATACCGAGAAAGCCAATATAGGGCACGGCGCTCGTGAGTTGGCTGAGCAATGCATCTCGGCGGGTTTTGATGACCTGGACAGGTTCGGGGGCCTTCATGACGTGCCTCCATTGCTGCTGCGCTGAAAGGTGAACGCGCCGGTTGCTGTGGCGACGGGATTGTCTGCATCTTCGTCAAACGCGGTTGCGCGCACGAAGGCAACGGACCGTGTGACGTGGTAACACGCAGCCTCTGCACGGATGGATTGGCCTGGCTTGGCTGCGCGCATGTAGTCGATGCGCAGGTCAATCGTTGCCGTGGCAACCGGCATATCGGGATGGCTCATGACAGCGGCCCCGCCGCAAGTGTCCATCAACGCAGACACGGCACCGCCATGGATCACGCCTGAGGCGGGATCCCCGACAAGCTCAGCATCGTAGGGCATGGAGATGGTGGCCTGCCCCTCCCCGATTTCGTCCAGCTTCATGGACAGCGCTTGGGAAAAGGGGATTGCTTCAATAAACTGTCGTGCGGCTTTGGTGCGGTCTGGGGCTGCCATTTGGGTCGCCTCTCTCATGGTGTTTCTTTGTTATTGGGCGTTGACGGTTTACTTCGCAAGGCGCAATCTATCCGCCACGGGTGCGCCTTCGGTGCGCATTGGTTTACAAAACTACCTCCCGTCGCGTTATGGTGAGGCCCTAACTTGCATAACAATGGTTCATCCCATGTCCTCAACACGCCTGAGCTTTAAAGAAATGTGTGCCAAGTTTGATGTGACCCCGCGCACGTTGCGTTACTATGAATATATCGAATTGCTGCAGCCCGAGCGCGAAGGTCGGTCGCGTTTTTACCATTCGCGCGAGTTGGCACGTATGAAACTGATCATGCGCGGACGGCGGTTCGGATTCTCGTTGGAAGACATCCGCCAATGGCTCGAACTCTATGACACCGGACATGAGAATCGCGCTCAGATGGAAAAGTGGATCGAGCTTGCGGATGCTCAAATGGGCGAACTCAACAGCCGTAAAGAGCAAATCGAGGAAGCGATCTCGGAGTTGCAGGCCCTTCGGGATGACGTCGCCAAGGGGCTATAAAAAATGGGACCGAATTTTGCGCCCGAATCTCCAAAAATGCAGATAGCCCTTAATTTTATAACTCATATTTGACGATTTAGGCTCAGTTTTCCCCCTAAATCTTCCGCCCAAAGCGGTTTGGCTGTGAAATAATATTGCTCGCAGACTGGCTGAATTTTGCCTGACATTACGTCAAGACCGTTTTGACGCCACGTTACATTTACGTCAACGTCAACTTCAGTTGTAAGATGAGATCAATACAGCCACGTCCTGCACATCGATTTTTAAATTCGGCAACGTGAAGGACAACACCATGACCGAGGCAATTATGACGATCCGTGAAATGTGCGAAGCTTTTGGCGTCACGCCACGTACCTTGCGGTTCTATGAAGCTAAAGAACTTATCTTCCCTGTGCGGGAAGGCCAAAAACGCCTTTATAACAGACGCGACCGGGCACGGTTGAAGCTGATCTTGCGCGGCAAGCGCTTCGGGTTCTCCTTGGAAGAAATCCGCCAGCTTTTGGATATGTATTACCTTGATGACCAGCAGGCGACACAGCTGGCACGCACGTATGAGATTGCTCAGGAACGTCTGGCCGACATGGTTCGCCAACGTGACGAGCTGACAGAAGCCATCGACGATCTGGCGAACCAGCTGAGCTGGGGCGAAAAGATGTTGGCTTCTTTGGAACAAGAACACATGCCGCGCGCTGCCGCGGGATAACCCAACAAACGAAAACCGGAGCACACTATGCCAACCTACACAGCCCCAGTGAAAGACATGCAATTCGTATTGCACGAGTTGCTCAAGATCACCGACCAGGATGTTCCTGGCTATGAAGACCTGGATGCTGATTTTACGAATGCCATTTTGGAAGAGGCCGGCAAGATCTCTTCCGAAGTGCTGCAACCGTTGAATGTTGTGGGCGACAAAGAAGGCTGTGTGCTGGAAAACGGCGTTGTACGTACGCCGACGGGCTTCAAGGCCGCTTTTGATCAGATGAAGGAAGGCGGCTGGACCGCTTTGGATTGTGATCCTGAATATGGTGGCCAAGGTCTGCCCTATCTGATGGGCACGGCTGTGGGCGAAATGATGGTCTCTGCTAACATGGCATTTAACATGTATCAGGGCCTGACACATGGCGCATATTCTGCGATCCACGCCCACGGCACAGACGAGCAGAAAGCCACGTATCTGCCGAAGATGGTGTCCTGTGATTGGACAGGCACTATGAACCTGACGGAACCGCATTGCGGCACTGACTTGGGTTTGATGCGCACGAAGGCCGCTCCGCAAGAAGACGGCAGCTACAAAATTTCCGGCCAGAAGATTTTCATTTCCGCCGGTGAGCATGACATGTCCGACAACATCATCCACTTGGTTTTGGCCAAGATTGAAGGTGGCCCGGAAGGCATCAAAGGCGTGTCGCTGTTCATTGTTCCTAAGTTCATGGTCAATGAAGACGGGTCTTTGGGCGCACGCAACGGTGTCTCTGTCGGCTCCATCGAGGAAAAGATGGGCATCCACGGCAACTCCACCTGCGTTATGAACTATGACGAAGCCACCGGCTTCTTGTTGGGCACCGAGCATAAAGGCATGCGCGCGATGTTCACGATGATGAACGAAGCGCGTTTGGGTGTGGGCCTGCAAGGCTACGCTCAAGCCGCCGTCGCGTTTGAAAACGCGCTGGCTTACGCGAATGATCGCTTGCAGGGCCGTGATGTGACGGGTGTGAAGAACCCTGATGGACCTGCCGATCCGCTAATCGTACATCCTGACATCCGTCGTAATCTGATGGATCAGAAATCCTTCGTTGAGGGCGCTCGTGCGTTCGTGATGTGGGGTGCGAACCTGATCGACCGCCATCACCGTTCCGGCGATGACGATGCGGATGGTCTGATCTCTTTGATGACACCTGTTATTAAAGGCTTCCTGACCGATAAGGGCTTCGAATACGCCACGGCTGCGCAGCAGGTCTATGGCGGGCATGGGTATATCGAGGAATGGGGCATGTCCCAATTCGCACGTGATGCCCGTATCGCGATGATTTACGAAGGCGCAAATGGCGTGCAAGCGCTTGATCTGGTTGGCAGAAAGCTGGCGCAAGATGGTGGCAAGCACGTCATGGCATTCTTTGAAATGGTCAAGACGTTCTGCAAAGAGAACGCAGGAGACGCAGAGTTTGACCGCGAGTTTCTTGAGCCGCTGAAAGCAGCCTCTAAAGATCTGCAAGCGGCGGGCATGTATTTCATGCAAAACGGCATGAAGAACCCGAACAACGCTTTGGCAGGCTCTTACGATTTCATGCACATGATGGGCCATGTCTGCCTTGGTCTGATGTGGGCGCGTATGGCGAAAGCGGCGAAAGCCTCTTTGGATGCGGGTGCATCTGACACGGCGTTCTACGAGACAAAAATTGCGACAGGCCGCTACTACATGGCACGCCAATTGCCTGCGACCGGCATGCATCTGGCGCGGATCAATTCCGGCGCGGACACCGTGATGGCGCTTGAGGCTGCAAACTTCTAAGCTGAACTAAGCGGGGGGTCATCCCCCCGCTTGGAGACAGTTTGGGAGTATCTATGGCAGAGCGGTTTAAACCAACGCGGCGGGTCAACATGGCGTTGACGGAGCGGGCGTATCGCAATCTGAGAAAGTTCAGCGCTGAGGCTGGATTGGACGAAGGTGAGGCTATTTCGTTTCTGTTTGAGAATTTCAATTCGGTGATGGACGAGGACAACCTCACCCATCGTTTGCGGATTTTCAATGCAGAGCTGGAGGAACGGAAAAGATGAGCATGAAACTTCATTGCTTTGGTGAAAGCGGCAACGCCTATAAGGCTGCGCTGACCTTGGAACTGTCTGGTGCCGCATGGGAGCCTGTGTTTGTTGATTTTTTCAATGGAGGCACACGCTCGGATGATTTCCGTGCCATCAACCCAATGGGCGAAGCGCCTGTGTTGGTGGATGGCGACGTGACGTTGACCCAATCGGGTGCAATCCAGCAATATGTGGTCGACAAGACCGGCAAGCTTGGCGGTGCTGAAGCGGATAAATATGAAGTGCTGCGTTGGGTGCTCTGGGACAATCATAAGATGTCGTCGCAGGCGGGTATGACGCGGTTTTTGATGAATTTCCTGCCAGAGGACAAGCGCCCGCAGGAAGTGATCGGCTTCATGCAAAGCAGGCTGAAAGCGGCATATGCCACGCTTGATGCGCATTTAGCGGGACGTGACTGGATCGTCGGGGACGCGATCAGCGTCGCCGATATCTCGAACTGTGGATACCTCTTTTACGAAGAACCCTTCGGTTTTAATCGCAAGGACTGGCCCAATATTGATGCGTGGTTGATGCGGATCAGTGAGGTGCCCGGCTGGAAGCATCCTTATGATTTGATGCAACGGGCGCTGCCTGCATGAGCCATAGTGTCGACATTTTGCTGGTTTATCCCTCACCTGCCCGCAATGATGCGCGGGACAGGATGGAGGGCGTATGCTTAGCAAAATGGCGCTTGGCGCGATCTGGGGATATCAGCAGTATGTCTCGCCGCGGAAGGGGTTTCGCTGCGCCTATTCCGTCCAACATGGCGGAACGGGCTGTTCGGGTTACGCGAAATACGCGATCCGGGATCATGGGTTGTGGCGTGCCTTGCCGATCATCCGACAGCGCCTGCGCGACTGCAAAGCGGCCTATGCCGAGATCAAAGAGAACTGCACGTGCAAGTCTCAACCGCTCGATGAGAACGAGCGCGCAGAACTTGAGCGCCGTCGCCGCGAAGGCAAACGTGGGCGCAATTGTGACTGCGGCTCCGGCTGTGTCCCAGTGCCGATGGGAGGTTGTTGGGGGTCCGGTGGAACAACGACAGCTGCCAGCAAAGGCTGCGATATCAACCCATGCGACGGGGATATCGGGTTTGGTGGCTGCGACTGTGCATCTTGTGATTGCGGAGGCTGCTCCTGCGGCGGATAACTTGCGCGGGGTCCGCGCATGATCCTTTGGGGCTTTCTGATCGGAATGGCGCTCTGCGCACTGACGCTGGCCCTGATCCACGCTGAGGATACGGGTGACAAATTTGGCAGCGCGGTTGCGATGTTTGCCGGATGGTGCGCTTTTGGCATGCTTTTGATGGGTGGCACTTGGGGCCTTGGGATCGTGATCCCCGGGCTCGCGGCCGCCGCAGTACTGGTTTTACGAACAACGAAATTTGGCAAGGCGATCTCTGCCCTTGCCCCTTACAAAATGCCCCTCGGGATTGGCGCGCTGGTGTGCAGCGTTGCGGTCTGGCTGGGCGTGCTCAATATGATGGAAGGACTCCCCAATGGCTGAAGCCTATATCTACGACGCAGTACGGTCCCCGCGCGGCAAAGGCCGCAAGGATGGCTCATTGCATGAGGTCACAGCGGCCCGTTTGTCCGCGCAAATCCTGAACGCTGTCAAAGAGCGTAACGGTCTCGAAGGCCATGCGGTCGAGGACGTGATTTGGGGCAACGCGACCCAAGTGATGGAGCAAGGCGGGTGTCTGGCACGGACTGCTGTTCTGGCCTCAGACTTGGATGAGCGTATTCCGGGTCTGTCGATCAACCGCTTCTGCGCGTCCGGTATGGAAGCGGTGAACTTGGCAGCGAACCAAGTCAAAGGCGGTGCGGGTGATGGCTATATCGCTGGTGGTGTCGAAATGATGGGCCGTGTGGCCATGGGCTCAGACGGGGCCGCGATTGCCGTTGATCCGTCGATTGCGATGAAAACGTATTTTGTCCCGCAAGGTATCTCTGCCGACATCATCGCGACGGAATACGGCTTTAGCCGTGACGACGCCGACCAACTGGCCGTTGAAAGCCAAAAACGCGCGAAAGCGGCATGGGATGACAAACGGTTCGAGAAATCCGTTGTGACGATCAGGGACCAAAACGGCCTCCCAATTTTGGACCATGATGAATACATGCGTCCGCAAAGCGACATGCAGTCGATGGGGTCTTTGAACCCAGCTTTCCAAGCCATGGGTGAAGTAATGCCCGGCTTCGACAAGGTTGCACTGATGAAATATCCGCATCTGGAGAAGATCAATCACATCCACCATGCCGGGAATTCATCCGGTATTGTGGATGGATCTGCGGCAGTGCTGATCGGGTCAAAAGAGTTCGGCGAAAAATTCGACCTGAAACCCCGCGCTCGTATCCGTGCCACGGCCAAGATTGGCTTGGACCCCACAATCATGCTGACAGGTCCCGTGCCTGTGACCGAACATATCATGAAGCAATCGGGCATGAGCATCAGCGACATTGATCTGTTTGAGGTCAATGAGGCTTTCGCATCAGTTGTTTTGCGCTTCATGCAGGCCTTTGATGTAGACAGTTCGAAGGTCAACGTGAATGGTGGGTCTATTGCAATGGGCCACCCACTGGGGGCGACCGGTGCCATTATTATCGGCACGCTGCTCGACGAGCTTGAGCGGTCAGACAAAGAAACAGGTCTGGCGACGCTTTGCGTGGCGTCTGGAATGGGAGCGGCCACGATTATCGAAAGGGTATAAAGTATGAGCGGCGACGCGTATTCACATCTTCCGGATCCGATGAAAATCTACCAAGACCACCTTGATGCTTTGTCATCGGCATTGATGTCCCGGAATTTCTCTGCGTTCGCGCGTCGCATACATCTGCCGCATACCATTATTTCTGAGCGCAAAAGACAGATAGTCGAAAGCAAAGACGAAATGGCTGACCTGTTCTATGCGTTTCATGCATCTTTGAAGTCGCAAAAAGTGACCGAGTATCTGCGTATTGCGACACGGGCTGACTACAAGTCCGAGGATCATATCTGCGGTGAACACATGACCCATATTTTCTCAGGAGGGCAGCGGATTGTTGCACCCTACCCCAACCGGGTCCGGTTGGAATTGGTCGGGGCAGAGTGGTGCGAGACAGCTTGTTCCAATGCGGTTTTGAATACGGATGGCCCACGAGGGTTCGCCCGTGTCTCAGAAAACCCAGTGGTGGCCCCTCTGCCAGACCGTGCCGCAAATGCCATGGAGAATAATTGAACATGCCAAAGATTGATATCGCAGCCCTGCCGATCAAAACGGGATCAAGCTACCCCGGCCATCGCGCCGCGTTGATGGGCGATCGGTCACAAATCGGGCTCGGCGACCCCTCGGGGATCACACAATTTGGCGTGAACCTTGTCACTCTTGGCCCGGGAGCATTGTCCTCTTTGCGCCATTGGCATGAGCAGCAAGATGAGTTTTTGATGGTTACGCAAGGCGTGTGCACGTTGATTGATGATACGGGCGAAACTGAGCTTGTAACAGGCGATTGCGCGGCATTTCCCGCAGGCGACCCCAATGGGCATCACCTTGTCAACAAATCCGACAAGGACGCTGTTTTTCTAGTTGTTGGCACCCGCACTGCGACAGAAGTCGGGTATTATAGTGATGAAGATATGATGGTGACTGTTGAGAACGGCGCCTATCACTTCACCCGCAAAGACGGTTCTGATCTTGACTAGGCGACCTCAAAAAACCTCGTCGCAAATTGCGGCGGAAGAGATCTATCAAGGTGTCTTGGACGCGTTGTCGGCTGCTGTGATGACAGTTGATACCGAGATGTTGATCCACCACATCGCAATTCCGTTTCGGATGCGCACAAAAACGCAAGAGTTCATAATCGAGTCCGAAGCGGATTGGATTGATTGCACGACGCGTTTCAGCGACAACCTGCGTTCGATGGGCGTGAACCATTATATCCGCTTGGTGACAGACGCGGAATTTCTGAGTGAAAACTACATTCAAGGTCGGCATGTCACACATACGATGCGCAATGCACAGGCGCTTGTACCGGCTTACGAGAACCTGACCACATTAACCCGAAAAGACGGCGTTTGGCAGATCAGCGAAATGACCAGCTCGATCGAGAACAGTCGTTGGCCGATTGGAATGACGAAGGTCACAGATAACGGCTCGCTACCCCACATCGACACAGACCAACTGTCAGATGCCAGACGCGCATCCGTATCCCCGCTTGTGATCTACCAAGACTACATCAACGATCTGTCACGTATTAACCTCGCCGACGATTTTGAGGCGTGGTGCGCGCGCTGCGAGTTTCCCCACAGCGTGCATATTGATCAGGTTGATGAGATCATTGAAAGCCCGTCACAGTTGCATCCGTTTTTCGACATGCTGCGACGCGAAATCGAAACCCACAAAATTGATCGCATGGTGCGCACAGCGGAACACGCCGAGTTCCTCAGCGGCACTCAAATTTGCGGCTATCACCAGACGAACTTGTACAGCGGCTCCGAGGTTAAGTTAGGACCTGTTGCCAGCCGATATATCTTAAAACGTACCGGAACGGAGTGGCGTATGACCTCCGTGACGAACTCACTCTCAAATGCAGAATTCCCATATGCCCGACCCGAGCCAAGCGAATTGCTTGTGTCGCTGAGGGACATCCAAGAAAGGACGACACGTCAATGACCGATTTTAAAATGAGCACGGACGCCGATGGCGTAGCCACGATCACGTGGGACACCGTGGGCAAATCCATGAATGTGATGAACCAACAAGGTTTTTACGACCTTGATGCGTTGATTGATCAGGCCTTGGCTGACCATGCTGTGAAAGGCATTATCATCACTTCCGGCAAGGAAGGCTCTTTCGCTGGTGGTATGGATTTGAATGTCATCGCCAAGATGAAAGAGGCCGCTGGTGACAATCCCGCCAAGGGCCTGATGGACGGCTTGATGGCCACGCACACGATGCTGCGCAAGATCGAGCGCGGCGGCATGGATGATAAGAACAAAGGCGGCAAGCCGATTGCCTGCGCGATGCAGGGTACTGGTTTGGGCATCGGCCTTGAGATCCCTCTGGCGTGCCACCGTATTTTTGTCGCGGACAATCCGAAAGCGAAGATTGGCTTGCCTGAGATTATGGTTGGTATCTTCCCCGGTATGGGCGGCACAACACGTCTTGTGCGGATGATGGGCGCAATGGCAGCCTCCCCGTTCCTGCTGGAAGGCAAGTTGAGCGATCCGAAGAAGGCCAAGATGGCAGGTTTGGTTGACGAAGTTGTCCCAGCCGATGAATTGTTGGACGCGGCCAAAGCTTGGGTTCTGTCAGAGCCGAAGTTTGTAAAGCCTTGGGATGAGAAGGGTTACAAAATTCCGGGTGGTGCGCCTTATCATCCAGCCGGTTTCATGACCTTTGTCGGCGCATCGGCGATGGTCAATGGCAAGACGCAAGGCGTCTATCCTGCGGCCAAGGCGCTTTTGAGCGCGGTTTACGAGGGCGCGATGGTGCCGTTTGACACAGCTTTGAAGATCGAGGCGCGTTGGTTCACCAATGTCTTGCTGAACCCGTCTTCGGCCAACATGATCCGGTCGCTGTTCATCAACAAAGAAGCTTTGGAAAAAGGCGCTGTGCGTCCACAAGCTGTTAACGACCAATCCGTCAAGAAAGTCGGCGTCATTGGCGCGGGTATGATGGGGGCTGGTATCTCGCTCGTGTCTGCATTGGCAGGGATCGAAGTCGTGCTGATCGACAGTACGCAAGAGGCTGCAGATCGCGGGAAGGACTATACGACGGCCTATATGGATAAAGGCATCTCCCGCAAGAAAGCGACAGAAGAGAAGAAAGAGAAGGTTCTTGGTCTGATCAACGCCACGACAGATTACGACGCCTTGAAAGGGTGTGATCTGATTGTCGAAGCCGTATTCGAAGATGTCGGCGTGAAAGCGGAAGTGACCAAGAAAGTGCAAGCCGTTGTCGGCAAAGACTGCATTTTTGCGACAAACACCTCCACGCTGCCGATCACGGAGCTTGCAAAAGCGTCAGAAGACGAAGAGCAGTTCATCGGCATTCACTTCTTTTCTCCGGTCGACAAGATGCTGCTTGTCGAGATCATCAAAGGTAAGAAAACAGGCGACCGTGCTGTGGCGAAGGCGCTTGATTATGTCCGTCAAATCCGCAAAACGCCGATTGTGGTCAATGACGAGCGCTTCTTCTACGCCAATCGCTGCATCATCCCTTACATCAACGAAGGTATTCGCATGGTCACTGAGGGTGTTGAGCCCGCATTGATCGAGAATGCTGCGAAACTTGTCGGCATGCCGCTCGGTCCGCTGCAATTGGTTGATGAGACTTCCGTTGATTTGGGCGTCAAAATTGCCAAAGCCACGAAAGCTGCTTTGGGCGATGAGTACGATGATGCCGTTGACGAAATCCTGTTCTGGATGGAAGGCGAAGGGCGGTTGGGCCGGAAGGCGAACGCAGGCTTTTATGCCTATGACGAAAAGGGCAAACGTCAACTGCTTTGGGACGGTTTGGCCGCGAAATACCCTGTCTCAGACGATCAGCCAGAGTTGACTGAAGTGCAAAACCGGCTGCTGTTTGCGCAAGTGCTCGAAGCGGTGCGCGCTATTGAAGAAGATGTGCTGCTGGACATCCGCGAAGGCGATGTTGGTGCGATCCTCGGATGGGGCTTTGCGCCTTGGTCCGGCGGACCGCTGTCGTGGCTGGATATGGTTGGAACACCATGGGCGGCAGAGACAACGAACGCATTGGCTGCGAAACACGGCAAACGGTTCGAAGCCCCTGCCCTGCTTGAGGATATGGCTGACAAGAACCAAAGCTTCTATGGTCGGTTTGACCCAGCCAAAGCCGCTTAGGCTGAGAAACAACTGAGAAAACAAGCGAAGGCCCGGTCAATGAACCGGGCCTTTTTTGCTTTGGAGGGATGTCAGAGGAGAGGTCAGATCCAGCCGGATGCAACTTTGCGGCCGCGTTTGTCGCGGTCAGCATGCGCCATCTGCCGGAGCAGGAGGCGGGATTGACGGTCGTTCAGAGGTAGGAAATTACTCACGCCTTTGGCGTCTGGCACATCGAAGAACAGGCCGCCTTCGGCCACCACTGTCTGCGGCTTATCAAAAACCAGCGTGACGTGTTTCAGAGCCTTTTCGACACGTGCGCGGGCAATCCCGCGGTAACCGATTAAGTTTTCAGCGCGGACGGAAACACAGTTCTGCCCAAACAACGCGCCAGCAACCTCGTCTTCTATTACGATCTTCATACCAGGGGAGAGCATAAGAGGTTTTTCATTACCCAACGCACCTTCAGGCACCAGCAGAGGCCACTGGCCTGCCGCTGCGGCATGGGCGGAGACGCTGAGCGTTCCACGCTCGATCCCCATAATCATCTGTTCGCCATTCTCGGCGGTCAGGACACTGTCGCCGACTTTCAGCTCTTCTACCTTTGTCCAAGCGTAGCGTGTTGCCACTTCCGTACCGGCAAAGAAGCCGGGAACGGGTGCAACATTCAGCACTAAAGGCTCAGCGCCTTCGCTCATCTTACGATTCGATTTGAAAAACATCAGTCCCACCTGTCGTTATCTTCGATGGGACCTTTCTGGTCAGTGAACATGCCCCTGCTTCGACAGCAAAAAGGTCATTTCAAGGCAATTGTGTCCAAATTTAGAACAATCAGAATGAACCTATGGATCGAACTCGTATCCAAAGCGTTCGATATCCTGCTGCGCGATTTCCTTGACGAGCTTACGATCTGCTAAGGAATAATATCCCTGAAACGCATCACCGCGTGCTGAGCTGTTCTCATGCGGAAAAGGCGTAAGTTTGAGATCAATCAGAGTTTCGAGTTTTGGCAGGTCTTCGTCCAAATGTTCCAATCGGACGAACAAATCACACCGCTCTTGCCCGCCGACGCCGGTCACATAGCGGCCATATGGGTTCGATTTGAACGTGGTCCGCGTGTGAGGGTGGTTGAGGAACTCACTGAAAGAGGCGTGTTTCGCGATACGAACAGCCTCGTGATAGAAATTCTGGCTTTGCAACCAATGGTAATAACTGACCATGCGATCCCATGGATTGCGCACCATGGTGAAAACTTTCGCCGCTTCGACCTCTTCAGTGGTGACGAGCCCGTCAATGTCAAACAAGGTGGAATGTTTCCAAAGTCTGCCAGCAGCAGCGACGTCTTTCACTCGGGTTCGGCGTTTGATGGCCTTGGGCGTATCGCCCAGCATGATGTCATCTTTGGCCGCACGGTTTTCCAAAGCCAGCGCCATGGATGTCCCGCCAGTTTTGGGTATGTGGATGAAGATATAGCCGTGTTTGCGCGAATAGATCATGCGGGTTCTCTTGTTCTCAAGATTATGACTGCGCCAGCGGCCACGATCAACGCAATACCGATCAGACCAATCGCATCGGGCAACTCATCCCATAAAATATAGGACCAGAAGCCTGCAGAGATCAGAAAAGAGTATTCGAACACCGCAACGTGACTGGCGTCTGCAAGAAGATAAGCCCGTGTGATGAGGCCAAGCCCAATGACCGAGATCACCGCCTGTGCGACGGTCCAAAAGACGGCATTTTGCGTCCATGGCTGCCAGCCTGTTGCGAAGAAGCCGTCTTGAATTGGATCGGTCGGCATTCCGCTTACGGCAAACCAGATCAAACCGCCCGCTCCCCACAAGCCAAGGACACCAAAGAAGCCCGTTACCATGGTTATCGTGCTTTCTTCTGCGCAGTACATTCGAGTGCAGACTGCACCGTATCCATACAGAAGACCCGCAAAGATCGGTATGAGTGAGGTCGTGTTGAACGACCCTGCGTCCGGTCTGAGCAGAAGCAAAACGCCCAGAAACCCGAGGCCGACGGCAATGATGCGCCACGGGCCAATCGCGACGCCATAAAACGCAGCCGAAATAATCAGGACAAAGATGGGGGCGGTGAACAGTCCAGCGCCGACTTGAGCAATTGGGAGCGCGGCGACGGCTCCAAAGTAGAAAATCATCGCTGAGGCAGAGAAAAAGCTTCGAAACGCGACAGCGCCGAAGTTTTTGGGCCTGACAGTCCATCCCAACGCGAAGGAGAATGCGCCGATGATGGTTAGGATGATCAGCGAGCGTGCGAAGTGGAATTGCCACAGCCCGATGTCTTGCGCCATGAGTTTCACGAAATTGTCGATGAAGCCCAGCAAGGCCATGCCAGTGATCGCGCAAAGCGCTGCTTGCGCTGTCTTGGATGCTAACATGGCTGCCTCGTTTTCCCTCTTCCAAATTGTCTGACATTTCTGCAATAACTCTGTCCATCGAATTGCGTCTTGGGAGGTTCGAAATGGGTTGGTTGGCAGATGAACGTGGCTTGGACAAATGCGCCGCGAATTATGTACCGCTTACGCCACTGTCGCACCTGAACCGTGCTAAATCGGTCTTTAAGAACCGCGAAGCGTTGGTCTACGGCAATCGGCGATATTCCTATGCGCAATATCATGCGCGCGTGTCGCAATTGGCGTCGGCGTTACACCAACGCGGGATCAAGCCCGGCGATGTTGTTGCGACCTTGATCCCGAACCTGCCTGCACAAGCAGAAGCACATTTCGGCGTGCCAGCCTGTGGTGCCGTGCTCAACACAATCAACACGCGGCTAGATACGGGGACCGTGGCCTATATCTTCGATCACGGCGAGGCAAAGATCGTACTGTGTGACACTCAGTTTTTGCCTTTGGCGGAAGCCGCGAAAGAGGCCTGCACCGGCGACGGCCCGGAGATCATCGAAGTTGCGGATGCGCAAGGCGGCTTCCCTGCGACAGGTCGTTTTCCGGAATATGAGGACGTGTTGAATGGCGGCGATCCCGACTTTGCGTGGGTCATGCCAGACGACGAATGGGAAAGCCTCGCGCTGAATTACACCTCTGGCACGACCGGGCGGCCGAAGGGCGTCGTGTATCATCACCGTGGTGCCTATCTGATGACGATGGGAACTGTCATTTCGTGGCGGATGCAGCTTTATCCAAAGTTTCTCGCGATTGTGCCACTTTTTCACTGCAACGGGTGGAACCATACGTGGATGATGCCCGTTCTAGGCGGAACTGTGCATTGCTGTCGCGACATCACGGCGGACGCAATCTATGCGGCAATTGCTGACGAAGGGGTCACCCATTTCGGCGGGGCGCCGATTGTCTTGAATATGATCGTCAATGCAAAAGACAGTGCGCGCAAACCGTTCGATCATACGGTCGAAGTCTACACAGCAGGCGCGCCACCTGCGCCAGCAACGCTCGCCAAGATCGAACAGCTCGGTTTCAACATCACCCATGTTTATGGGCTAACAGAAACGTATGGCCATGTGACGGAAAACGTCTGGGATACTGATCTCGACGGGGCGGATGAAGCTGAGAAAGCGGCTTTCAAATCGCGCCAAGGTGTTGCCTTTCCGATGATGGAGAATGTGACTGTGGTCGATGAAAACAACGCGCAGGTCCCGATGGATAGCGCAACGCAGGGCGAGATTGTCATGCGCGGCAATTCTGTCATGAAAGGGTATCTCAAAAACCCTGACGCCACATCGGAGGCGTTTGCAGGCGGGCATTTTCATTCCGGCGACATCGCCATCCAGCACCCGGACACACATATCCAAATCGCTGATCGCGCGAAGGATATCATTATCTCGGGTGGAGAGAATGTCTCAAGCGTCGAAGTGGAGGGAGTTTTGATGTCTCATCCAGATGTCAATCTTTGCGCCGTTGTTGCAAAACCGGATGAGAAATGGGGCGAGGTGCCTTGTGCGTTTGTAGAGCTGAAAGAGGGCGCTTCTGCGAATGCGGATGAATTGATTGCCCATGCCCGCGGGCAGTTGGCTGGGTTCAAGACGCCGAAACAGGTGATCTTCCAAGAGCTAC
Source organism: uncultured Litoreibacter sp. (assembly GCA_947494435.1). Lineage (GTDB taxonomy): Bacteria > Pseudomonadota > Alphaproteobacteria > Rhodobacterales > Rhodobacteraceae > Litoreibacter. Next base: position 1,892,158 of record CANLUY010000001.1, on the reverse strand, counting down.
CGAAGACATCAACCGGCAAGATCCAGAAATTCGAACTCCGCACATTGGCAAAGTCGCTTTGAGCCACGTTGGCTTGTGAATTTACGGAGGACTTTAGACCTGCGGGTCAGGATTCACCGTGTGGCCGTCGACTGCAATCACTTGACCGGACACCATACGCGCCTGTGGTGAGGCGAGAAAAACAGCCATATCTGCGATGTCGGAGGCTTGCACAAAGTCCTGCATCGAAACGCCTTTGGCATAGCCGTCTCGCACCGCCTCAGGCGTCATGCCTTTCGCTTGGGCCTCGCGCGCAATGACACCGTCCATACGCGGACCGTCTACCGCACCGGGGCAAATCGCATTTGCACGCACGCCGAACGGACCCAATTCCATAGCCAAGGTTTTCATCAAGCCGATCATGCCCCATTTCGCCGCCGCATAAGGTGCGCGGTTCGGATAGCCGTATTGCCCTGCCGTCGACGAAGTAATCGTGATGCAGCCCGCTTTGGCGCGTTTCATCAAAGGTGTTGCGTATTTCGCGGCAAGGAATGCGCCTTCGAGATTTACCTGCACGCAGCGCTGCCAGTCAGACAACGCGATATCTTCGACAAGCGCAGTAGGCCCCGCGATCCCCGCATTCGCGCAAAGGACATCCAAGCCATCCCATTCGCCACGCAGCGTTTCAAAGAGCGCGGACATGCCGGGCTCGTCACTGGCATCAACACATGTCCTGCACCACGTCGCTGGCACCGCATCTAAGGCAGATTGATCCACGTCTGTAACCCAAACCGCATAGCCTGCGGCTTCAAAAGCCTGCCCCATCGCTAGCCCGATCCCTGACCCGCCTGCCGTGATCAGAACCTTCATCTTTTGCCGATGCCCGCACCTGCGCCCTCTGGAATATCCAAATTGCTTTGTGCCTTGGCAATAGCCTCTAGCTTCTGCGCGATATGGTCGGCTGGCACAGAGGCTTTGCGGGTCTCAAGCGAGACATGGATCAGCATATGCTCCCCCGTCGCAAGCAGCCTATCGCCTTCAAACATCCGGTGGAACAGGTGCATTTTCTTGCCTTCGCCCAGCAGAACTTGGGTCTCGACCGTGATCTTCGCGCCCGCGTGCACTTCATCGAGGTGCCGGATATGGGTTTCAGCCGTGAAATAGCTGCCGCCCGAGGCAATATAATCCGCATCACAGCCCACGATTTCCATGAACCTGTCCGTGGCATCGCCAAAGGCCTGCAGATACCGCGCCTCATTCATGTGGCCGTTATAGTCTGTCCAGTCGAGCGGCACGGCGCGTGCAACAGTCCGGATAGGTGAAGCATACTCAGACGGCTCGGCTTGCTCAGGCTCCGACGCATTCAAGAGCGCACCCGCACCCCAATCCTGCGCCTTTAAAGCGCGCATCATTGCGATAAGATTGTTGTCCCTGATCCGTTCAAGGTCGCGAATACTATGCGCGCCCGATTGCGCATCTGATTGGCTTGCAATCTTTTGTACCAATTCATCCGTCAATTCCGGCACATCCATCAACTTGGTCCAAGGCCATGCCAGACAAGGTCCAAACTGTTCTATGAAATGCGCCATACCGGCTTCGCCACCTGCGATGCGATAGGTCTCGAACAGCCCCATCTGCCCCCAACGCAAGCCAAAGCCGTAGCGAATTGCGTTGTCGATTTCTTCTGTGGTCGCAATCCCGTCCTTGATCAGCCAAAGCGCCTCCCGCCACACAGCCTCGAGGAAACGGTCGGCGATATGGGCGTCAATCTCTTTGCGGACATGTAGTGGATACATCCCGATCGCTTTCAAAGTCCCCTTCGCGCGCTCCACCACGTCTTGAGAGGACTGATCCGACGGGACAAGTTCCACCAAAGGCAGCAGATAAACCGGATTAAAGGGATGCGCGACGACGATCTGACCCGGGCGCATGGCCTCGTCTTGCAACTCAGATGGTTTGAACCCGGACGTGGAAGACCCGATCACCGCTTCCGCGTCACAGGCCGCTTGGATACCGGCATAGACTTTGTGTTTCAGCTCTAACCGCTCTGGCACACTTTCCTGAATCCAAGACGCGCCTTTTACGGCTTCTTCCAGTTCTGAATGAAAGCTTAGTGCGCCTTCAGCAGGCATTGCCCGATCCGACAAGCCGGGCAAAGACCGTCGGGCATTCGCCAAGACTTCACTGATCTTGCGTTCGGCTTCGGGATCAGGATCAAAGACCCGCACATTCCATCCCATCAACAAGAAGCGTGCAGCCCAGCCGCCGCCAATCACACCTCCGCCAATTATCGCAGCAATGCTCATCTTCGCTCTCCTCTAGCCGTGTGGCGTCATGCGCAATTTGCTCAGGTCATATCCGTTGAAATCCAGAATTTCGCGCGCGGCTTTCAACCTGTCTGCCCGCAAAACGGGCGTCCTGTTCAAAATCCATCCGGCACGGCCGGATGGCACACCCACCACCGCAGTCTGATAATCCTCATCCACCCAGAGAACCCAATATGGCGCTTTCACGAAAGGCACAGTCTCGAAGGAGACGCGCAGCCGTCCGGGCCCCACCACATCAGCAAATCCCTCGATCTGCTTTTCAATGCCATTGACTTTGCAAGTGTTCACAACCTGCAAACCACCGTCCGACGTCGGCGTGTAGGTGGCTGTCACATCGGTGCAGCCCGTTTGGAAGGAGACCGGAAATCGTGCGATCTCATACCAAGTTCCCGCGTACCGCTCTGGCGAGAACAAAGCCTTAGATGTAATCGGAATGCTCGTGTCCCGATAGCTTGGTGCAACGACGTCAATAGGATTGCAGGCCGTCAGAGCGACTAGAATTGCTGCAGCAATGACCCTCATTTCGGCGCACGCTTGACCAAACCCAACTTCTTACGCACCTCGTCCGGCCCGATCACGCGCGCGCCCAGATTTTCGATGATCCCAACGGCCTTTTCGACGAGCTGCGCATTGGTCGCCAGAACGCCGCGCTCCAACATCAGGTTGTCTTCAAGACCGACGCGCACATTCCCACCGGCCAAAACAGACGCTGCCACATACGGCATTTGCGAGCGTCCCAAACCAAAGGCTGAGAAGGTCCAATCGGATGGCACATTGTTCACCATAGCCATGAACGTGTTCAGATCATCAGGCGCGCCCCACGGTACCCCCATGCACAACTGAACCAAAGCGTCAGGTTCCAGCACGCCATCTGCGACAAGCTGTTTGGCATACCAAAGATGGCCCGTATCAAAGGCTTCGATTTCGGGCTTCACGCCCAGCTCCGTCATCATCCGGCCCATGGCCGTTAGCATGCCGGGCGTGTTGGTCATCACATAATCGGCCTCAGCGAAATTCATTGTTCCGCAATCAAGGGTACAAATCTCGGGCAAGCACTCAGCCACATGCGCCACCCGCTCGGACGCACCTGCCATATCGGTCCCTGCGTCGTCCAACTCCATCGGGTTTTCGACATCGCCAAAGACAATGTCGCCCCCCATTCCAGCGGTTAAATTCAGCACGACATCTACGTCTGCTGCACGAATGCGGTCCGTGACTTCTCGGTAATACTCCAACTTGCGCGACGCCACGCCGGTCTCAGGATCACGCACATGGCAGTGCACGACTGCGGCTCCGGCTTTTGCAGCCTCAATTGCACTGTCCGCAATTTGCTGCGGCGAGCGTGGAACATGCGGACTGCGATCTTGCGTGCTTCCTCCACCGGTCACGGCGCAGGTGATGAACACCTCTCTATTCATCTGCAATGGCATGCGCCTTCTCCCTTGGCTGAGCATATGTCTTATGCAGCGGACCGGAAATAGGATGGCACTTCAAGCCGAATTTTCCACCTTACAGTCAGAAAACGGCATCGCGCTTCTTTCTGCCGCAAATATGCAAATCCTACGCATCAAACTGTCCTGCGCTCTCATCAACTGGCACAGCAAGAAAAAGGTGTCCCCTCCCCCGTGGGGAGGGTCAGGGTGGGGATCGCGACAAAGACGCGCGTCAGCACAATTGGATCAGTAGGGCATCGGGTGCGCCCTGTGGACGCTATCAATTGCGGCCATCAATTCATCGTTCAAGACCACGTTCAGACCGCTGATGATGTGATTGAGTTGAGCCATATCCGTTGCACCAAAGATCGGCGACGTCAAAAACGGGCGCTGGCAACACCATGCCAGCGACATATGCACAGGATCAACTCCGTGACTTTGGGCAAGATCAAGATAGGCTTGAGTGACATCCAGCACCCTGTCCGAGCTGCGCCCGCCCATGGCTTCATTGATCGATTTGCGCGACGCGGCGGGGACCGCCCCACCCTGATATTTCCCGGTCAGAAATCCGGCCGCCAGTGGCGAGAATGCCAATAGTGTCACATCTTCATTGTGGCTCAGCTCTGCCATATCGGTATCGTAAAGCCGGCAGAGTAAAGAATATTCGTTTTGCATCGTCTCAACTTTTGGCGCGCCCATACGTTCTGCCACGGACAACCATTGCGCCGTACCCCAAGCACTTTCATTGGACAGCCCGAAGTGGCGCAACTTGCCTTCCGCCACCAACTCTTTCAGCACACCCAACACGTCTTCCATATGGGCAATCGTTGCAGCCTTATCCTGCCCCGTTGGATCATAAGTCCAATTCTGGCGGAACATGTAACTGCCGCGATTGGGCCAATGCAGTTGGTAGAGGTCGATGTAATCGGTCTTCAATCGCGCGAGGGATCCTTCGACAGCCTCCCGGATGGTTTTTGAGGAAATCTCTTCACCGTCCCGAATATAATTTCCTGCGCCTGCGCATTTGGTTGCCAGAACAACGTCCTGTCGACGGCCCGACTTTTCAAACCAATTGCCGATAATGGCTTCCGTCTTTCCCGCGTTCTCTTTGTTCATCGGGTTCACAGGGTAGGCTTCGGCGGTGTCGATAAAGTTGATCCCCGCCGCCAAGCTCGCCTCGATCTGTTGATAGGCGTCTGGCTCTGACGTTTGTGTGCCCCATGTCATAGACCCAAGACAGTATTGCGAGACTTCAAGATCGCTCGCGCCAAGCGTGATTGTTTTCATCGAACAGACTTTCAGTTGAGACATTGCGTTGCCCCAATGCTACCCGACCAGTGCGCGAGGGCAAGCACACACGAAGCAGTGAGATGACGTGATCGCATTTTTTCGGGTGCGCACGGTTTTACCGTTTATGATTTATGTATCGAAAGGATCTCCCATGTCATGTCTTCGCCTTCTTAAACCTCTTCTTGTCGCACTCGCTTTGATGGTGCCGCTGACAGCTTTCGCGGCACCTGTTGCCTATGCGCTTGAGGCCGCGCGTTCGAATGTCGGTTTTGTCTTCACCTTGAACAACACAAAAGCCAAAGGCGTGATGCCGGTCAAATCTGCAAAAGTGGCGATTGACTTAAACGCCCTTCAGCGTTCCAGCGTTGATGTGACCGTCGACGTCCGCCGTGCGAAGACCGGGTTCTTTTTTGCAACCGAAGCCCTCAAGGCCGCGAGCGTTTTGAACGCAAAGCAGTTTGGCACCATCCGGTTTGTCTCAACCGGCATTCGTCTAAACGGGGCGGGACGTTTGTCTGATGGCGCAAAGATTGATGGAAATCTGACAATCCGAGGCGTTACACGCCCGGTTACACTGAATGCCGCGCTGTTTCGCCAGAAAGGGACAGAGGCCGGGGATTTATCCAAACTCGGTTTCAAGCTGACGGGAAGCGTCAGCCGCAAAGCGTTCGGAGCCAGCGGCTATGGTGACATTGTCGACGATAAAGTCCTGATCGACATCGTGGCGCGCGTCACCAAAGGGTAAAAACGACGGGGATTGGTCGAAATCATTCTAGCCAATCTCCGATCTTGATGATCTGCTGGGGACAATACCCCTTGCTAGGCCAGCCAGTCCCATGCGGATGCTCATCTCCTTCGCCGCGCTGTTTTTATCGGTGATTTTGTTACAACTCAGCTCAGGCGGTGTCGGCCCTCTCGACGCTTTGTCGGGGCTGGCCTTGGATTTCAGCAAACAACAAGTCGGTCTTCTCGGCTCCGCCCATTTCTTGGGATTCTTCATCGGGTGCTGGTGGGCACCGAGGCTCATGGGTTCAGTGGGTCATTCCCGCGCGTTTGCTGCTTTCACAGCCGCAGGAGCTATTGGTTTGCTGGCCCATATGCTGGTGATCAATCCCTATGCTTGGGCGGGTATGCGCATTGCGTCGGGCATCTGTATCGCCGGGTGCTACACAGTTGTTGAAGCTTGGCTCAATGCAAAGGTCACGAATGAGACCCGAGGGCGGGCGATGGGGACGTACCGTATCGCAGACATGGGCGCATCGCTCGTAGCACAATTGATGATCGGCGTATTGGAGCCTGCATCGTATGTGTCCTATAACTTGCTCGCGCTTTTATGCTGCGCGTCGATCTTGCCGCTGACGCTGACCAAAGCCTCTCAACCCGACACACCGGAAGCCCCGCGTTTGCGGCCATCTCTCGCGTGGGCCAAATCACCTCTTGCCGTTGCAGGGGTGATGGTTGCGGGACTAACCTCTGCGGCTTTTCGGATGGTCGGGCCGATCTACGGCCAAGAGGTTGGGCTGGCCGTTGAGCAGATTGGGTATTTTCTTGCAGCCTTTGTCTTGGGCGGGGCGCTTGCGCAATACCCTGCGGGCTGGCTGGCAGATAAATGCGATCGTCGATGGGTGCTGATCTGGCTGTCTGCTGTCTCAATGCTTGCGTGCGGTGCCACGATCGGACTGGCCGGCACCGGCACGCTCGGCGTCATGTTGGCTGCGGGATTGTTTGGCTTCACCACCTTCCCTATCTTCTCCGTCGCTGCTGCACATGCCCATGACTTTGCTACATCGGAAGAACGTGTCGAACTTTCCGCCGCGCTGATGTTCTTCTACGCCATCGGCGCCATCGCATCCCCTCTCATCGCCTCGGATCTGATTGACACCTTTGGCCCGGAGGCCCTGTTCGTACTGATCAGCCTAGGGCATGCGCTTCTTATTCTTTTCGGTATGAGGCGGATGAAAGTGCGCAAAACCGTTGATGACAAAACGCCATATGTCTATACGCCGCGAACGTCGATCACGATTGGCCGTTTGCTGAGACGGCATCGCGACCAGAAATAAGCTCGTTTTGGCAAAAATACTCATCGCCGCTAGAAAGCCGTGCTGCCTTGGTTTACAGGGGGAAACCTGAACAAAGAAGGCGCGCATCATGGCACGTATCCTTATCACCTCCGCGATTCCCTATATCAACGGGATCAAGCATCTGGGCAATCTGGTCGGCTCCCAACTTCCTGCCGATCTTTATGCCCGTTACATGCGCGCGCGGGGCCATGAGGTCATGTTTATCTGCGCAACTGACGAGCATGGCACACCTGCGGAACTGGCCGCGAAGAAAGCAGGCAAGCCGGTCGATGAATTCTGCGCAGAGATGCACGAGGTTCAGGCAAAGATCGGTGCGGGCTTTGGGTTGAGTTTCGATCACTTTGGCAGATCATCATCGCCACAAAACCATAAGCTCACACAGTATTTCGCGGGCCGTTTGGCCGATGAAGGGCTGATCGAAGAAGTCTCGGAACAGCAGGTCTATTCCCACGCAGATGGCCGCTTCCTTCCGGACCGCTATATCGAGGGTACCTGCCCTAACTGCGGTTACGACAAAGCCCGTGGCGATCAGTGTGAGAACTGTACCAAGCAGCTTGATCCGACGGATTTGATTGAGCCCCGCTCGGCAATCTCAGGGTCTACCGATCTGGAAGTGCGCGACACGAAGCACCTCTACCTCAAGCAATCGCAGCTAAAAGACCGGCTGTCCGAGTGGATCGACACAAAGACCGATTGGCCTGTACTGACGACATCCATTGCGAAAAAGTGGCTGCATGACGGCGACGGATTGCAGGATCGGGGCATCACACGCGATCTGGACTGGGGCGTTCCGGTCAAGCGGGGCGATGATGACTGGCCCGGCATGGAAGGCAAGGTCTTCTATGTCTGGTTCGACGCGCCAATTGAATATATCGCGGCAACCAAGGAATGGGCCGATAAGACCGGCGGTGATTGGGAGAGCTGGTGGCGGACGGACAAGGGCGCCGATGACGTGCGTTATGTGCAGTTCATGGGCAAAGACAACGTACCTTTCCATACGCTGTCTTTCCCAGCGACAATCATGGGCTCAAACGCGCCGTGGAAACTGGTCGATTACATCAAATCGTTCAACTACCTGAACTATGATGGCGGTCAGTTTTCAACATCTCAAGGACGGGGGATTTTCCAAGATCAGGCGCTTGAAATCCTACCGGCAGACTACTGGCGTTGGTGGTTGCTCAGCCATGCGCCGGAAAACTCCGACAGTGAATTTACTTGGGAAAACTTCCAAGCTGGTGTGAACAAAGACCTTGCCGATGTGCTTGGAAACTTCGTCTCCCGCGTGACCAAGTTCTGCCGCTCCAAGTTTTCTGAAGCCGTTCCTAACGGCGGTGCGTTTGGTGAAACCGAAAAAGCATTGATTGATGATCTCACGACCAAAATTCGCGCCTATGAATCATACATGCACGATATGGAAGTCCGCAAAGCAGCCAATGAGCTACGCGGCATTTGGGTAGCGGGCAATGAGTATTTGCAAGCGGAAGCACCATGGACTGTCTTCAAGACCGACCCAGACAAAGCAGCAGGCCAAATTCGCCTCGCGCTTAACCTCATTCGTGTCTATGCGGTCCTATCCGCCCCTTTTATTCCAGAGGCCTCAGCCAAGATGCTTTCTGGGATGAATACGCTCGACACGAGTTGGCCGGATGATGTGGAAGCAGCCTTGACGGCTCTTCCTGCGGGACATTCCTTCACTGTTCCAGAGGTACTTTTTGCAAAGATCACTGATGAACAGCGCGAAGATTGGGCGGAACGGTTCGCTGGAACGCGCGACTAAGATGCACGGCTGATGTGAACGTGACTTGACGCGACTTCTTCCTGCGCTTTTTCTTGGCGCATGAAACTGCTTTGCCTTGCCCTGATCTGCGCGCCTAGCTTCGTTTTTGCGACCTGTCCGCCCGTGCCGGAGCGCACGGCGACGCAAGACGACCTTATGGCACAATTGAAAGTGAGCCCGGACGAGGCGACGGCGCGCGAGATCAACAATCAGCTTTGGGAAATCTGGACCGTCGCACCGGATGAAGCCGCACAGCAAATCCTGCAACGCGGAATGGAACGACGGGCAAGCTACGACTATCTTGGCGCCATCCAGGATTTCGATGCGCTGGTAGAGTATTGTCCCCACTACGCGGAAGGCTACAATCAGCGTGCTTTCGTGCATTTCCTTCGAGGCGCCTACCCCTTGGCTTTGGCTGATTTGGAACGCGCCCTTGCGATAACGCCCGATCATATCGGTGCAGCATCCGGCAAGGCCCTTTCGCTTCTGCACATGGGGCGCGACGTCGAGGGGCAGTTGGCATTGCGCCATGCACTGACGATGCATCCCTGGCTGTCCGAACGCGCGCTGCTCAAACCGCTGCCGGACCTGCCCGCCGAAGGCAAAGATACAGATCTTTAACGCTTAGCTGCGCTTTCGCTCTTCCCCCTCGTTTTGGCCGCGTCTATGGTCCGCGCACCAGAACCTCGTGCCCGCGTGGTGGAATGGTAGACACATGGGACTTAAAATCCCTGGGCCGAAAGGCCGTGCCGGTTCAAGTCCGGCCGCGGGTACCACGTTTCAAAAACCACCGAGACAAGAGCCTGCGTCATTATGCGCCCCATGGTGCGACAAGTGGTTCCTTTTGCGAAACGCCCTAAGTCTTATGTCTGTGGCAACACAAGACAGCATCGGGTCACAGTTATGTTTGACGGCTTTTCGGCAGAAATTCTCGCGCGGTGGCAATTCGCGTTTACCGTTTCATTCCACATCATTTTCCCGTCCTTCTCTATCGGACTGGCCAGCTATCTTGCTGTCCTGAACGGATTATGGCTGAAAACGCGCGATAAAACCTATCTGACGCTCTTCAATTACTGGAAGAAAATCTTTGCTGTTGCGTTCGGTATGGGCGTCGTTTCCGGTATTGTCATGTCTTATCAGTTCGGGACGAACTGGTCCGTCTTCTCCGACCGTACGGGTCCGATCCTCGGGCCGCTCATGGCATATGAAATCCTGTCCGCCTTTTTCTTGGAGGCAGGATTCCTTGGCATTATGCTGTTTGGGCGTGACCGCGTGGGCGAGAAATTACACATGTTTGCGACCGCGATGGTCGCCTTTGGCACATTGATGTCTGCCACATGGATTTTGTCAGTGAACAGCTGGATGCAGACGCCTGCTGGCTACTCCATCAACGAGGTCGGGCAATTTGTTCCCGAAGACTGGTGGAAGATCGTTTTCAACCCGTCTTTCCCTTACCGTCTAACGCATATGGTGCTGGCGGCCTATCTGACGACAGCATTGGTTGTCGCAGGTGCAGGCGCCTATCATTTCCTCAAAGGCGATGCAGATGCACCCAGCCGAAAAATGTTCTCGATGGGTATGTGGATGCTTGTAATCGTCACGCCGCTACAGATCTTCGCGGGCGATCTGCATGGATTGAACACCTATAAATACCAGCCGCAAAAAGTTATGGCGATGGAGGGGCATTACGACAGTTACCCCGAAGGCGGTCCTTTGATCTTGTTCGGCATTCCGAATGAAGAAGAAAAGCGTATCGACTACGCGATCGAAATCCCGAAGCTATCGTCTTTGATCCTGAAGCACGATTTGAACGCGCCACTCAAAGGCCTCGACACAATCCCTGATGAAGACGAGCCGCCTGTTGCGATTGTTTTCTTCTCATTCCGGATCATGATCGGTTTAGGGTTTGCCATGCTTGGGCTTGGCCTATGGTCGGTTTGGGCGCGGTATCGCGGAACACTCTATGACAATAAGTGGCTTCACAGGGCGAGCTTCGCGATGGGGCCTGCTGGCTTTGTTGCGGTACTGGCGGGGTGGGTCACAACAGAAGTGGGCCGTCAGCCCTTCACGGTCTACGGTTTGATGAGGACGTCGGACAGCCTTGCGCCTGTCGCGGCACCCGCCGTTGCTGCGTCACTGACCGCTTTTATCATCGTGTACTTTTTCGTCTTCGGCGCCGGGACGTACTATCTGTTGCGCATGATGGGCGTGCCGCCAACGGATCAGAAGAAGATCGGCTTGCGTGAAGGACCGATGCGCGGCACTGGCCTTCACCCCGCGCCCCCTGCACGGTCCAGCAACCAACCTGCGGAGTGAGTGCCATGATCGGTTTGGAACTTTCTTTTATCTGGGCAGGCATCATCGCGTTCTCCGTCCTGACATATGTGATCCTTGATGGCTTCGATCTGGGTGTCGGGATGCTGTTCCCGTTCACAAAGGATGAAAAGGAGCGCGACGTGATGATGAATTCCGTGGCTCCGGTGTGGGACGGGAACGAGACATGGCTTGTCATGGGCGGCGGCGGGTTATTTGCGGTCTTCCCGCTTGCCTATGCTGTTGTGCTTCCGGCGCTCTATATGCCGATTACATTAATGCTGCTGGCTCTCGTGTTTCGAGGCGTGGCATTCGAGTATCGCTGGAGAACAAAGCGGTGGAAGGGCGTATGGGACATGTCATTCGCCGGCGGGTCCTACATGGCCGCATTCATGCAAGGGATCGCGCTGGGTGCGCTCGTGCAAGGTATTGAGGTTGAGAACCGCGCCTACGCCGGTGGCTGGTGGGATTGGCTGACCCCGTTCAGCATTCTGACAGGTGCGGCCGTCACGGTCGGATATATGATGCTTGGCGCGACATGGTTGAACATGAAACTTGAAGGCCGCATTCAGGCGCATATGCGCCGTATCGCCTTTCCTGTCAGCGTAGCGACTGTCGGGTTCATGGCTGCCGTAAGCCTTGCGACGCCGTTCCTTGATCCGGTGTACTTCCAGCGGTGGTTTGACTGGCCGTTCGTAGGCTTCAGCGTCGTCGTTCCGGTCCTCGTTGCACTTTGCATTTGGCGCCTGTTTTTCGGGCTGCAACGCCATCACGACACCGCACCGTTCTTGTGTGCTATTGCGATGTTTGTGCTAGGCTTTATCGGCATTGGGATCAGCTTCTATCCAAATATCGTGCCGCCGAGCCTAAGCATTGTCGACGCGGCCGCACCAGACTCTAGCCTCGCTTTCGCATTGGTGGGTGCGGTCATTTTGATCCCGATCATCTTGGCCTATACCGCGTATTCCTACTGGGTCTTCCGCGGAAAGATTGATCCAAACGAGGGGTATCACTGATGGCAAAGCTCGCTTGGTTTGTGGGCATCTGGCTCGCAGGGGTTGGTGTGCTGACAGTCGTTGCCTACCTGATCAAGCTCGCCATCTTGTGAGCCAAAAACCCCATACGCCACGTGGGCTTGCCGTTCCAAGCGGACGCGTGACGCGGCTGGCACGTATGGGAGGGCTCGCGGCAGGGCTTGCCGGAAACATGGTTCTGTCTGGCGGCAAGCAATTGGCAAGCGGCCAGCGCCCTAAGGCGCGTGATCTGTTCATGACACCCTCAAATGCCGCGCGGCTGACATCACAGCTTTCGCAGATGCGCGGCGCAGCCATGAAGGTTGGCCAGATGCTGTCGATGGAGGCGGCCGATATGATGCCGCCCGAATTCGCCGACATATTGTCTGCCTTGCGATCAGATGCACATTTCATGCCTCCTAAACAGTTAAAGTCCGTGCTGAGCCAGAGCTTAGGAGAGAGCTTTATGAAGCGGTTCAAACGCTTCGATGTTCACCCGATTGCTGCTGCATCTATTGGTCAGGTACACCGTGCGTTGACCACGGATGGTCGCGACATCGCCTTAAAAGTACAATACCCCGGAGTACGCGAGAGCATCGACAGCGACATGCGGAATGTGGGTGCGCTGATCCGGATGTCGGGAATGCTGCCGAACGGGCTGGATTTGGCCCCGATGATGGAGGAAGCGCGGCTCCAGCTCCATGAAGAAGCCGATTACCAACGTGAAGCAACATATCTGGCGAAGTTTGGTGCTCTAATGGACGGCTCTGACGCGTTTGTTGTTCCCGATCTGCACGAAGATTTTCTGAGCTCTGACGTTCTAGGCATGACGTTCTTGAAGGGCATTGCGATTGAGGAACTCGCACAGGCGGATCAACATACGCGCGACCATGTCACGACCGAGTTGATCAAACTGGTCTTGCGCGAGTTGTTTGAGTTCGGCCTCATGCAAACCGATCCGAACTTTGCCAATTATCGCTACGATCCGAAAACGAACAAAATCATATTGCTGGACTTCGGTGCAACGCGCGCGTTCGCCCTAGATATGGCAGGGCAGTACCGGAGCTTGCTCAAGGCGGGCATGACGGGAACCCGCGAAGATGTACGCGCCGCTTTACTGGACATCGGCCTTTATGACCGATCGATTCCTGACCATCACGAACGCCTTCTTCTTGACCTCTTTGAGATGGCAATGGCTCCGCTGCGCAGCAATGCGGTGTATGATTTCGGGCGCACGGATTTGCTTGGACAATTGCGTGACGCAGGAATGGACATGGCGGATGATCGAAGCTACGTGCCGCTGCCGCCGGTTGATACATTGTTCCTGCAGCGTAAGATCGGCGGGATGTATTTACTGGCCACACGGCTTCGCGCACGTGTCGATATGAGCGATGTCTTGCGTCCCTATCTTTAGGTTATTCGCCCGACATGTCTCGCCCCGCACGGGATTTGTAAACAGGCAGTGACCAGCCGTAACGAACAGCAAAGACACGTATGAGGAAAGCGACCGCGAAACTCGCGGACATTGCATATCCTTGATCTATATCAAGATATCTCAACGTCACGAACAACCCTGCACCCGCAACAGCTGCTGCCACATAGATTTCATTGCTGAGAATAATGGACGGCTCTTGCCCCAATGTGTCGCGAATAATTCCTCCTAGAGACGCCGTCATAACCCCCATCATGATGGCCACGAGGACGCCTGCGCCTGCATCAAGCCCTTTAGCGGCGCCCACAACCGCCACCAACGCCATCCCAAACGCATCGAACAAGAGTATAAATCGGTAGCGAGACTCCATAAGGTGTGCGGCAAAATGGACGACAACTGCAGTTGTGATGCACGCGATAACTGCTGTTGGATCTTGAACCCAGAAAACAGGGACGTCCAAAATCAGGTCCCTTATCGTTCCGCCGCCTACGCCGGTAATGACGGCCAACCAGATGAAGCCAAGAATATCCAATTGCTTGCGCGAGGCGACCAACGCGCCAGTTATTGCAAACGCAATCGCCGCAGCGATATCGAGGATCTGAAAAAGTGTGAAGGTCGTGTCCATAGGTGCGAGAAACTTTCAAGGTCGGGATTGTCGATCTAGAAGACAGCAATCTGGTGATATTGGCCCCGGTGCCCGACAAGAAAGCAAATAAAAAAAACGCGCTCCGGAGAGCGCGCTTTTCTGTACTTGAATGTAGAGTGCTTATGCGGCTTCAGCCTGAGACCGTCGTTCGCTTTCCTCACGCGACAGCGCGACGGACGTGCGCACACCGTTGCCTACAAATTCCATAAGGCCTGATACAACACGCTCGTTCGGGTCGATGCCTGCGCAGCTCAGCACCTCCCGCCCATCGCGGGAGCGTGCCCAGCGCGCGATTTGCTCGGGACCATTTCCATATTTCTTGTCGTCAGCGATTGCATCGTCCAAAGCGGCCAACACGACAGCGGCAAACAGTTTGCGCGAGCGTTGTCCTTGTTCAAAGTTAAATGCAGTACTGTCTACGAAATCAGCAGCCATTTCGCGTCCTTTTGTTTTTGCTCTTGTATCTTCGGCGTGCTGACCGTTATGACGCATCTGATCCGATTCGTCATTGCAAATCTGATATGGCAGCCATGCGTTGCATGCATAACTTGTGCCAAATTTTCACTGCATTTAGTCGTCTTGCCGCCTTCCATTTACCAATATATAGGTCTGGCCAAACTTCGATCAACCTTTTGACAAGGATTTGCCACAATGCCAAAAATTAACGGAAACGAGATCAAGGGCGGCAATATCCTTGAGCATAACGACGGTCTTTGGGTGGCAGTGAAGGTCGATCATGTAAAACCTGGCAAAGGTGGCGCATTTGCACAGGTCGAGATGAAAAACCTGCGGACAGGCTCAAAATTGAACGAGCGTTTTCGGTCCGCTGACAAGGTAGAGAAAGTTCGCCTCGAGCAAAAAGACCAGCAGTTCTTATTCGAAACGGATGGCATGCTGACCTTCATGGACACTGAGACTTACGAACAGATCGAGCTGCCTGCAGACTTGCTCGGCGATCGTCGTCCCTTCCTGCAAGACGGTATGATTGCGCAAGTCGAGTATTATGACAGCGAGGCGTTGAGCTGCTCACTCCCTCAGAAGGTGACATGTAAAGTTGTCGAAACGGAACCTGTTGTCAAAGGCCAGACAGCATCTAAGTCTTTCAAGCCAGCGGTCCTCGACAATGGGGTGCGGATTATGGTGCCACCGTTCATCAATACAGACGAAGATATCGTGGTCGACACAGAGTCGCTGGAATACTCCGAACGCGCTTAAACTCGTATCCAGTCCGCGGGGATAATGTCTGGGTTCAAATCCTCATCGGTTTTGAACCACTTCTTCGGCGCAATCACCCGTTTTTCAGGATTGGCGTTCAACCAACCGCCCCACCAAGAAAACGTGGAATTTGCGATGATGTTGTGCTGGCAGGCCGAGATAAGCCGTATATCCTCATAGTGCTTATCGGCCCCGTTATGACCGGCAAATCTGGTCTCAAATGAGAAACGCAAGTTTTCAAGTGCCCAGTTGGGGTCATCCGAGAAGACAAACACGACCGGATCAATGCCTGTCTCAGATACGATTTGATCGAGCGCCCGTTGGTAATACGCCTCGTCGCAAGTTGCAGTTGACGCCCCTCCTGAAGCGGCCGACAGATAGTCGCCACGGCGGAGGTGGAGCGAGACAGACGGCACGTTCTTAATGTCGTGCAACCATGTTTCATTTTCCGCGCTTGGCGGCGTGGTGATTATGAGATCCTCGCGCAGTTGGTCGGCACATGCTGCGAAGTATTTCTCACTTTGCCAGTAGCCATGCAGGTAGACATCACCGCGTTGCTCCAAAACAGTTGGATCGAAGCCCAAACCTTTTTCACGCAGAAATCGGGGCGACCGGCCGAACTTGCGCCAAAGCCCGTAGCGGACGGGTTTGTCCTTGGAAGGGGGAAGTTGGTCTGATGATGCAGGCGCCGCCGCAATATTGAAGTGTTTTAACGCATAAGCACCATGCTGCGCCTCGGGCACGAGTCTTGTATCCAATTGCAATTGGTCATTTCCTACCAATGCGAGCGCGCGACCTGCCGCGTATTGAAACAGCTGATTGCCCAGACCGCCGAAAATCCGTGAGGTGATCATTTAGGCCCCCTGTGCTTGCCCGCCTTCGGGCGATTGTCTATTGCTGGGGCAGTTACGGCAAGCTGGGGTGGCCATCAATGCGAATTTCCTTGAAGCACTGGTTGCGACTACGGCGAGAACCGTGGCGAAAAGAGTTTTATGCGGAGTTCAAACGCTGGAAACGCGACAAGATGGAGCCGGTTCGGATGCAGTTCGAAGGGCTGACCTCTGACTCAACGGTTTTTGATGTTGGCGGATTTGAAGGAAATTGGGCGCAGGACATTTTTGATAAATACGGCGCCAAAATACATGTTTTCGAGCCTCATCCTAAGTTTGCTCAAGCACTCAGCACCCGCTTTGCGGCAAATGACGCGATTACAGTACATGACATCGCCCTCGGCAGTGCGGATGGTGAGCTAGATCTGAGTGATGACGGGGATGCGTCCTCCGCTTTTGTGACGAGCGCGGATGGCACGAAAGGCCGTGTGGAGAATGTTAAGACATTTCTAGACGCCTTTAAGACGCAGCGCATTGACGTGATGAAGGTGAATATCGAAGGGGGAGAGTATGATCTGCTTCCTGCACTCGTTGCCTCCGGTCATATTGGCCGTATCGGTATCTTACAAATCCAATTCCACCTTTATGGCGCAGAATTTATTGCAAAGCGCGACGCAATCGTCGCGGAGCTTTCAAAGACGCATGCACCATCATGGGCTTATCCATTCGTTTGGGAAGAATGGCATCTGAAAGACAGCTAGGTGTCAGATGTCGTTCGGATGGACAACTCCGTCCACCCAACTGGCAGTACCCGCAATGCGCGGATCAAGCCCGGCCACGCAAGCGACGTTTACACCTATTTCAGAAGGGTTTGATCGACGCTGGTGATAGACATGAATGCCGCATGTTTTGCAGAAATAGTGTTTGGCCGTCATCGTTCCAAATTGGTAGCAACCTAGGTTACCCTCACCCTTTTCGACCTGAACGTCGGCCACGCGACCAGACACCGCGGCGGGGTATTTGCGACGGCAGATCGAGCAATCACAGCGTCGTAGGCTGTCAAGCCCATCGACCATTTCGAAAGAGATACGCACCGCCTCACAGTGACAGGTTGCGACAGAGCGATCGGTCATTTGCGCCTCCGGATAACCGGGATCGTGGAAGGGGAATACGTGGCATCAGGATGCGGCGGATGACCTTCAGTACGGACCCAGAATCCTTGTCCGCCGCGCTTCAACCAGAAGGGGATCAGCAGAATAAATCCGGCAACAAAACCACCCGCATGAGCCCAATAGGCAACCCCGCCCTGACTGACGTCGGCTGTTATGCCGTTGAACAACTGCAGCGCCATCCACAATCCCAGCATGACCCATGCCGGTATGGGGAAGATTTTGAAGAACACAATGAAGATGACGATGATATCAACCTTCGCTTTCGGGAAGAGCAATAGGTACCCCCCCATCACACCGGCAATCGCGCCTGATGCCCCGACTGTCGGAATGGGGCTGGACGGATCGGCAAGTAACTGTCCGACATCAGCCAGAACACCGCAAATAAGGTAGAAAAGCAGAAACGGTACATGGCCCAACTGATCTTCCAAATTATCACCAAAGATATAGAGAAACAGCATATTCCCCGCGAGATGCATCCAACCGCCATGTAGAAACATGGACGTCACCAACGTATGCAGATCGATGCCTTGGCTGATTTCAACGGGCCGCATGGCCCATGCGTCCCAAAACTCGGCAAGATTTGCAGGGTTGTTGGTTTGAATGGGCCAATAGCCGATAAATATCAAGATATTGGCGGCCAGAAGCGCGTAGGTCACGTAGGGTGTACGCTCGGACGGGTTGTGGTCGCGAATAGGAAACATGGTGCGGAAGCTGACGCACTCAGCCGGTATTTACAAGATTTAGGTGCCAACCTCCGCCAGCAACTGGGCATTCCCGCCAGAGGCTGTGGTGTCGATGCACACATGTCTTTCCGCGATAACGTCTGCCACACTGGGGCGGCCTGTTATCAACGGCAAAATGGGCCCTTCACGATTTGCGAGGAGCTGCCGGAGGTTGCGGATTTCACCCTCAACGTTCCCCCAGTAAAGAACGCCACCTATGTCGTTGAGCTTCGCAACATCCTCAATCACGCCTTCGACTGGCCGCCCGCCTGCGGCATCGACAGCTGACATCTGCGCGCCGATATCCGGACCAACACACAAAATCGGTGCGCGCGGCAGCACAGTGAGACGGTTGCTTTCACCCGTCGGCCCAGGCAGAGAGCGGGACTGGTGAAGCTGTTGTGGTGTCGGCTCTCGAAGGAATTTGAGCAGGTAATGCGGCCCACCTGCCTTTGGACCCGTGCCAGACAGCCCTTCGCCGCCAAAGGGTTGGGATCCAACGATTGCACCGATTTGGTTCCGATTCACATAGATATTGCCCGCATGAACCTGATCGACAACTTTTTGTACGCGATCATCAATGCGGGAATGCAAACCAAAGGTCAGGCCGTATCCGGTGGTGTTGATGTCGGTGATCACTTTGTCCAATTCATACGATTTGAATGTCGCCACATGGAGAACCGGACCGAAAATTTCCTCCCCCATCTCAGCGATCCCATCAACTTTAATAAGTGTTGGAACGATAAAATTGCCAAGCGCATCTGCTGAAGTTTCGAACAACACCCTGCCCTCCGCCCGCGCCGCTTCAACATAGTTTTTGATTTTGGCGTGGGCAGCCTCATCGATGATAGGCCCAACATCGGTAGACATATCCCAAGGGTCGCCGACCTTGAGGGCAGCCATGGCTCCCGTGAGCATCTCAATCAGTCCCTCTGCGATGTCTTCCTGAACATACAAACATCGGAGAGCGGAGCAGCGTTGACCTGCGGATTGAAAGGCTGAGGCAATGATATCGCGCGTCGCCTGTTCCGGCAGGGCTGTGCTATCTACAATCATCGCATTCAGACCGCCCGTTTCAGCGATCAACGGCGCGCGCGCGTTACCGTCTTCGGCCAAGCTTTGATGGATGCGCTTTGCCGTTGCAGTTGATCCAGTAAAGCACACGCCATCCACCTTGGGGCTTGCCGTCAAAATCGCGCCGACATCACCGCCGCCCGGCAGCAATTGAAGTGCTGTCTTTGGAACGCCTGCATCATGCAGAAGCTGTGTGGCGAATTGCGCGATAACCGGTGTCTGTTCTGCGGGCTTTGCCAATACGGCGTTTCCTGTCGCCAAAGCAGCCGCAATTTGCCCTGTAAAAATCGCAAGCGGAAAGTTCCACGGAGAGATACAGGTAAAAACACCAAGCGGTGCCGCCTTATGCGCCTCAGCCTCGTCGGCGTAGTAGCGGAGGAAGTCCACCGCCTCGCGTAGTTCACCGATACAATCGAGTACCGTTTTCCCCGCTTCACGCGCTAGGATTGCAAATATCTGACCGTAGTTTTCTTCGTAAAGATCCGCGGCTTTTCTGAGCGCTGCGGACCGGACTTCAACAGGTGCGTCCCAAGGCGAAGAAGAGCCTAGGGCTTGTTTGGCGTTCTGGGTGTCATAGGAAAGCGAGGTCGCTGCGAATGGCGCGCGGGCAGTTTCTATGTCGTCAAGGTCAACCGGATCATTCCAGTCCCAGCCCTTCGAGTTTTGCCGACCCGGAAAGATATCTTTGGGATGTGTAATTGCCGGATAGGTCGCGCCTTCAAGATCTGTGAACGGATCAGACGCCACTTCCGTTGGCGTCACATCTTCGTCGACGATCTGGTTCACGAAGGAGGAATTCGCGCCATTCTCCAGCAATCGCCGGACGAGATACGCCAATAAATCGCGATGCGCGCCAACCGGCGCGTAGATACGGCACCGCGTCTTCCCTTTTGCCATTACCAGATCGTGCAAACGGTCGCCCATCCCGTGAAGGCGTTGGAATTCGAAGGCTTGCAAATCGCCAGCCATAAATAGAATGGCGGCGACGGTATGCGCGTTGTGCGTAGCGAACTGCGGGTAAATTCGGCCCGTCATACCCAAGAGCTTACGGGCATTCGCAATATAGCTGATATCTGTCGCGGGTTTGTGGGTGAATACAGGAAATCCGCTCAGCCCTAGCACTTGCGCGCGCTTCACTTCGGTGTCCCAATACGCACCCTTCACCAACCGCACCATAATCTTGCGATCATGCTTGGTTGCAAGCGTATGGAGCCAATCAATCACAAAGGACGCTCGGTGTCCGTAGGCCTGCACGACCACGCCAAATCCATCCCAACCCTCAAGGCTGTCATGGCGCAGAGTTGCTTCAATAATATCAAGCGATAGATCGAGCCGATCAGCCTCTTCCGCATCAATGTTTAGTCCGACTTGCGCGGCAGCCGCCTGCTGACAAAGCTTTAACAATCGAGGTTGCAGGACGGCCATCACGTCCGTTTTCTGAGGCGTCTCATATCGCGGATAAAGCGCGGAAAGCTTGACTGAAATGCCGGGGTTTTCTCGGATATCTGAAGATGTAGCTGCCTTGGCAATCTCATCGATCGCGCTGCTATAGGATCGCAGATAGCCTTGCGCGTCTTTATCCGTTTTGGCGGCTTCTCCAAGCATGTCATAGCTGTAAGTGAAGCCTTGATCTTCTTCGGCTTTTGCACGTTGCATTGCGCCCTGAATGGTTTCGCCCAATACAAACTGGCGTCCCATTTCCTTCATCGCGCGTGCGGTTGCGGCACGGATCACCGGCTCCCCCAACCGTTTGACCATAGCTGTCAATTGGCCCGCAATCCCCGGCTGCTCTTCCGTCAAAACCTTACCGGTCAGCATCAATCCCCATGTCGATGCGTTCACAAGCGTAGAGCTGGAATGGCCCAGATGCGTCCCCCAGTCGGATGGTGCAATCTTATCTTCAATCAGCGCGTCCATCGTATCCGCATCAGGCACCCGCAGCAGCGCTTCGGCCAAACACATCAGCGCAACACCCTCATCAGTGTTCAGCCCATATTCAGCGAGAAATACTTCCATCAGCCCCGGTTTGGCAGAGCTACGAATATCGCTCACCAGTTTGGCGCCATTCACGACGATCTGGGCGCGTTCTTTTGCGGTGAGGCCAGCCAGTTTCGTCAGCCGGGCAATGGCTTTGGCTTCATCAGGCATCGTATTGGCGCGGATCGTTTTGCGCAGAGAAGAAAGGCTTGGCATGAAAACACCCATTAGTTCTATTTCCTATCATTATGCAGCAAATTATGATTATATCTCTCTGATTTTGATAGATTCTCAGTCGAATCCTCCAAGGAAAGGGCAATATATAGATGAGCGCCGACAAAGGACTAGATGACTATGACCGCGCAATATTGCGTGTTTTGTCATCTGAGGGACGTGTTTCGATCACTGAATTGGCTGGGCGGATCAATCTATCGAACACACCGACACAAGCGCGCGTAAAGCGGCTTGAACAGATGGGTATTATCACCGGGTATCGCGCTTTGCTCGATCCTGTAAAACTGGGGTTAGACCACATCGCTTTCGTCGAAGTGAAATTGGACGATACGCGAGAGGCCGCATTGACCGCATTTAACGAGGCAGCGCGCGCCGTCCCGGAAATCGAAGAATGCCACATGACCGCTTCCAATTTCGATTATCTGCTGAAAGTCCGTACATCGGATATGCGCGCTTATCGCCGCGTTTTGGGGGAGCTCATTTCCGCCCTACCCCATGTTTCGAACACGTCGACCCACGTGGTGATGGAAGCCGTCAAAGAGGGAATGCTCTAGCGCCCACTGCCAAGCAAGAAGAACCAGACGAGCGACGGCGCAACTTGTAGAACCGCCGCTAACCCGAGGACGATCCGTTGCCACAGCAACCGAAAGCGGCGCCATAGAAGCGCAAGACAGGCGACGCTTAAAACCATCTCGATTGTTCCGACGATGCCGCCGTAATGACGTGGGTCCCAGTAGCTGACGGGGCTGATAAATTTCCAATCAGTGACGGGCCAAAAATGCATGCGAGCGTCATCATTATGGAGTGGGAAGTCTAATGCCAAGTGCAGCAAACCCGCACCTGCAAAGGCGATGGCAACAGGTGATCTGACCCAAAGCGCGAATCCAAGAAGCGCACCCCAAACGAAAACCGAATTATCTACCGCGAAAATAGCCTGCCAGCTGTCAGAATAGTACATGACGCGAAAAACGATATTGGGGTCGGTCCCAAGAACGACCAATTGCCACCCGGCCATCAGATAAAGCGACAGATCAGGTGCAAGGGCACCCAATAGTGCTGCGCCGGTGACCCAAGGTTTGCCCGGCCTGCCAAAGGCAGCGGCGCCAAAGATCAGATGTGCGGGGGTGTTCATACGCTCTTTACTTTCACGCCGCGTCGCGGCACCTCGGGGCAGCGTAGTCGGAGAATGACAAATGACCAAGGCCATCATGATCCAAGGGGCAGGCTCAAACGTGGGCAAATCCATGATCGTGGCTGGGCTCTGCCGCCATTTTGCGCGGCAAGGCCTTCGCGTCAAACCATTCAAGCCACAAAACATGTCTAACAATGCGGCCGTCACTTCTGATGGTGGAGAGATCGGGCGTGCGCAAGCTCTGCAAGCGCTCGCCTGCGGAGTACCGGCTGTTGTAGATATGAACCCTGTGCTGCTCAAACCCGAAACGGATGTTGGCGCTCAGGTCATCGTTCAAGGCAAACGGGTCGCAACACTCAAAGCGCGCGATTATGCAAAGGCAAAGCCTGACCTCTTGAGTAAAGCGATTGAGAGCTATCACAGGATTGCAGAAGACGCCGATCTGATTGTGATTGAAGGTGCAGGCAGTCCGGCGGAAATTAACCTGCGTGCGGGTGATATCGCCAATATGGGGTTTGCCGAAGCCGTTGATGCCCCAGTTATTTTGGTGGGTGACATTGATCGCGGCGGGGTCATTGCACAACTTGTCGGCACACATGCTGTGCTACCTGCTTCAGACCGAGACCGGATCAAAGGGTTTATGGTCAACAAATTTCGCGGGGATGTCAGCCTTTTTGATGACGGCGTTACGGCAATTTCTGACATGACCAGATGGGCGTCGCTTGGTGTTTTGCCTTGGTTTTCCGATGCTTGGAAATTGCCCGCCGAAGACATCATGGATATCAGCTCTTCCGCCGGAGCCGGGCTAAAAATCGCGGTGCCGCGTTTGTCGCGCATTGCCAATTTCGATGATCTTGACCCTCTGTCGATGGAACCAGGCGTTTCTGTTGACATCATAGAGGCGGGGCGCCCCCTGCCCGGTGATGCTGATCTGGTCTTGATCCCTGGTTCAAAGTCTACAATCGGAGATTTGGCACATTTCCGAGCGCAAGGTTGGGACATCGACCTTGCAGCGCATGTGCGCCGAGGCGGTCATGTTTTGGGCATTTGCGGTGGATATCAGATGCTGGGCCGCAAAATTGCAGATCCCGAAGGGATTGAAGGCCCCGCAGGAACGGTCGATGGGCTTGGACTACTTGATGTCGAAACTGTTATGTCTCCGCAAAAGAGACTGGCCGAAGTTTCGGGGCACGCACTTCCAAATGGCCCCGAATTGTCTGGGTACGAGATTCATATCGGAAAGACGAAAGGTCCGGACTGTGAGCGTCCTTGGATGCGTCTGGGTGACCGTCCCGAAGGTGCAACCAGCACTGATGGCAGGGTTCGCGGGTGCTACTTGCACGGCTTGTTTAGCTCCGACGCATTCCGCAAAGCCTTTTTGGCCGGATTGGGCGCGCAGGTTGATCCGCTTGACTACACAGAAGCAGTCAATCAGACACTCGACAGCTTGGTGGACCATATGGCGTTGCATATCGATACGACTGCCTTGTTCGCACTCGCTTCACAAATAGAAAAATAGAGACGGCTTTTAGTCGAACTCACGCGCGACAATTGCGCGGTGAATTTCGCGGCGAACCAGCTTTCGGACGTTTCGCGTAATACGTTCACCCATCGCGCCGGTGAGTTCCTGACGGACGATCTCTGCCACCAAGTCGCGTAGCATATCCTCATCAATGACGGCTTCATCAAGATCACCTAGATCAATCGCGGGTGCATCTTCTTCGTCATCATCAAACATAGTCGCTGGGTCTAGCGCGGCCGTTTCTGTCTCACTCTTGTCATCCTCTCGTGGTTGAGACGAAGACCGCAAGAAACTCGCTATTCCTACTGTTTGGACATCATCATGGCCATCGGAATGTTCTTCGAACTCAGCCACTTCAACATGATCTTCGGCTTCTTCTTCATCACTGTCATCGGAGAAGCCCGTTTCCCCCCAGTTGATGTCATCTGCGTCGTCGTTCAGATCTTCATCGGTCGCTTCATTTAAAGCTGCTTCCAAATCTTCATCGGCAGAATCTTCAAGCTCCATCTCTATGACAACTGCCACCTCGTCGGCATTAGTCTGATCCTCATGAAGGCTAGCATCAAACTGATGAATTTCAGCTGTCTCGACAGATTCGTCTTCAACGTGAATATGTTCTACCGGTTGATCCTGCGCCTCTGAGACCTCTTCGTCTGCCAAGTCAGAATCGTCGAATTCATCAGTTTCAGCTACGTCAGAATGGCCCTCGTCAGCAGGCCACTCCTCCGAAACAGGCTCCTCTGACGTCTGGGTCAATTCCAGCGGTTCCACAGGTTCATCTTCGTAGTATTCTTCGGGCGCAGACGACGACCATTGTGCGGATATATCTTCTGCTTCAGCCACTTGGGACTGGCTCGCATCATCTTCAGGTTGCTCATCGTCAAAATCGCCAGAAACTGCGCGGCGCAGGCTTTCGAGATCAGATTGCGGGGTCGTGCTTTCAACATCTTCTTCGGGTTTTGAATCAGGCTCATTGATCCGCAAGTTGGACGTCAGGATCAGGGCCTCAGGCCGCTCAGGCACTTCTGCCTTCTGCTCAGCAGTTTCCGCTTTCGCGCGCTTTTCGCTCGACGTGTCTGTGACAAGCCGCCTAATCGAGGACAAAACGTCTTCGACATCTTCTACATTGGTCACTGGATCCGACATGCCTGAGCCTCTAGCTTTTTGCTGCAGACTAACGATTGGGCTGCATCCTGACAACTCACCGTTCGAATTGTAGCTACTTTTGATATCGCTTCAAAATACGGTCCAGCTTCTTCCCCTGCTTGGTCACAGGCACCGGCGCGTGTTTGACGGCATTATAATACTCTGACGGATCGTATTGCTTTACAGGCAATTTGAGATCACTGACCGTCAGCAAACCCATGGAAGAGATCAACTGATACGCAGCCTGATAAACCTGTGTCTCAAAGACAACGCGGTTGGTGCGGGCATCAAACAAGCTTTGTTCTGCATCCAAAACGTCAAGCGTCGTGCGCGCGCCAAGTCTCGTTTCTTCGCGAACACCATTGAATGCCACCTGCGCAGCTCTGATCTGACGATCAGACGCTTGCAATTGTGCGTTGGCCACAGCGAGACGAGACCAACTGTCGGCGACATTTTGGCGTATCTGAAGAACTGTCTGGTTCAAACCAGACCGCGATGCGTGGACCTGCGCCATTGCTTTGCGTTCAAGCGCTTTTAGTTGCCCACCTTGATAGATCGGCACTGTCATCTGGAAACCGATGGATGAATTGTTATCGCGCGCACGGTCATGTCCGGCAGAGGCCGTCATTCCGATCGTCGGCCTCGATGCAGCCTTTGCACGTGCCGCATTCAACTCGCCTGCTTTAATTTCGTGCTGTGCCTGACGGATCAGCGGGTGATTGCGCTCTGCCAATATCCGCGCCTGCTCCACCGATTTTGGCAATGACGGAATAGAAGGCACAGCATTCAAACGCCCAGGCTTACGCCCAACATTGGCCAGATACAGCTCGCGCGATATCGCGAGATTGCCCTGCGCTTCTGATAAGGCGCCCCGTGCTTGTGCCAAACGTGCCTCTGCCTGCGCCACATCCGTACGGGTGACTTCGCCGACTTCAAACCGGTCGCGAGCCGCGCGCAATTCCTGCGTGATCAATCGCAAGTTGTTGTCACGCAGTGAGACAACGCGCGTATCGCGCAAAACGCCAACATAGGCAGCCACTGCATTGAACAATACTTGCTGCTCTACGTTCAGAAGATTGGCTCGTGCAGCAAGCACTGTCTCCTTCGACGCCTCGACACCCAACTTTGTCCGACCTGCGTCCCACACAAGAAGCTCGAGGCCAAGACTGATCGAGGCATTGAGATTGCCACCAACGCGCCCAGTCGCTTGATCCGAATGACCGAAGCTGGACGTGGCACTGATTTGCGGCCGCAAGGCTGACAAGGCCACAGCGACATCTTCATCCGTTGCGCGCAACAACGCACGGTTTTGCTCAAGCAGGTTCGAATTCTCATATGCCGCGATCAACGCACTCTGCAAGGATTCCGCAGATGCAGATTGCGCCGTTCCGAACCCTATTGTGAGAGCTACAGCCGCTGACAGAGCCACTGACTTCAATGTTATCTTGATTGTCATAGCGCCTCGTAAAAGTTCAATTAAAGTGCGAACGACCGCTCGCTTTCAAAACCCGGTAAAACGGGGGCACCTGCATTAAATGCCAGTCGCCAACTGACACTTCCGTCAATCTTATATCCAATCCGGCATTCCCCAAGTGCACCTTGTGCAAAAATCGCAGCAATGCGACCACCTTCCTTGAGTTGGTCGGTCAAACCTGTCGGGACGTTTTCGACCGCCCCTTCAATCAGGATTACGTCGTAGGGCCCGTGCTTTGCGGCTCCGGCAGAAAGCTCGCCTTCAAGCACGACAACATTGTCAACGCCCTGCTCACCCAAATTCGCCTCTGCGTCCCGTGCAAGATCAGCGTCAGATTCGACCGCAATCACTGCCTCGCACATCCGCGACAATATCGCAGACGCGTAACCAAGCCCCGCGCCGACATTCAGGATCATATCCGATTGTTGCAATTCCAAGGCATCCAGCATCTTTGCGAGCGTGCGGGGCTCAAGGATCACACGGTTTGACGCCAAAGCTATGTTAGCATCGACGTAAGCGACTTCACGACGTGATGCGGGCACAAAGACTTCACGGCGCACGCTCAACATTGCGTCAATAATCGGAAATTTGGTCACGTCAGACGGGCGGACCTGCGTGTCCACCATCATTGTACGGTTTGAGGCAAAATCAGTCATACTAAACTCATCAGTCTAGTTTCGGTTATATCCCCTTTGCCACAGAAAGAAAGTCTGGACAATAACGGATCGGCTTGAATGTGGCCTTGCGCCAAGTTTATCGCTGGTCTAGAGACATCCCGCACCATACGAGGCGAGTTGGCGGAGTGGTGACGCAGCGGATTGCAAATCCGTGTACACCGGTTCGATTCCGGTACTCGCCTCCACATATTCCCGTCCACGCCTCTTCTTTCTGTCCACCGCACCGGTGATACTTACTGTTTGTCATCGCAGCGCTGCTATTCACGGTCCAGTATATCGAGGCCCTTCCAGCACACAGAATGGACCTTTGGACCGGTTTGTATGATGGAAATATCGTCGGTAGAGCCTTGTTAGGATGTCGGTAGCTTCTGATTTCCTTGCTGCTATGTTTCTGGGCAGTCGAGTAGTATGCGCCTTTTATGTAAGCGCTTCGTCAGACTTGGTGACGTGAAGACGTTTACCCCTCGTTGACCTCCGCAAACGGACCGCGAATGACCAAAGGATGATTCAAGACCTTCGCATTCTCGTCGTAGAACCTGATCCCAAGCGCGTCCGCGATATTGTAGATGCTCTGCAAGATGCTGGGTGGCTGGATGTCAAAGCGCTCGCGCAGATATCGGCGCTGGACCGCACGGTGAAAGCCTTTTCCCCTGACATTGTATTGATTGATCTGGCCAACCCGGACCGTGACACGTTGGAACATATCTCTTTTGCGACCGAGACCTCAAAACGCGCCGTTGCTCTGTTTGTTGACCAAACTGACGAGAGCTTGACCCAAGCCGCTTTGAATGCGGGGGTCAGCGCCTATGTCATCGACGGGCTGAAAAAGGAGCGCATCAAATCGGTGCTGGAAACCGCGATCGCGCGGTTCAATTACATGCGCCAGATGCAATCGGAACTGGACGCAGCGAAGCAGGCGTTGGCAGACCGGAAAACGATTGATCGGGCAAAGGGCATTTTGATGCGTCAGCGTGGCGTCTCTGAAGATGACGCCTATAATCTGCTGCGAAAGACGGCGATGGGACAGGGGCGCAAGGTCATAGATGTGGCAAACGCGCTTGTCACAGCAGCCGATCTTTTGCCATGAGCCGGATCGTTCTGAACTGTGGCTACGTGCCCTTGGTAGATTGCGCCCCTCTTGTGATCGCAAAAGAGCTGGGTTTTGCCGAGGAGAAAGGTTTGGCCCTGAACTTGGTGCGCCAGCCATCGTGGTCGGCGCTGCGTGATATGCTGGCACTTGGGCATTTGGATGCGGCCCAGATGCTGGCACCAATGCCCGTGGCCCTGTCGATGGGACTTGGCGGGCTTCCGGCGGCGGTTGATACGCTTATGGTCTTGTCGGTGAACGGCACCGTGTTTGGCGTGTCCAATACCGTTGCGAAAGACCTGTCCGGGGTCGCGTTCGGAGACGCGCAAGCGCTGGTCAGCGCCCTTGCCACCCGCGCCGGGCGGCCTTTGAGGATCGGCGTGCCGTTTCATTATTCGATGCACCGGTTGCTGTTGTCTTACTGGAGCGCGACGCATCCGGCATGGCAGATCGAGGAGATCACCGTCCCTCCGCCGCGTATGGCGGACGCCGTAGAAAGCGGCTTGGTCGATGCGTTCTGGGTTGGGGAACCATGGGGCAGCGTTGCCGTGCAGCAAGGTGTCGGCCAATTGATGATGGCTGGCCGGGACGTTTGGCAGTTCGCTCCTGAAAAGGTGCTCGCCGCCCGCCATGATTGGATCGAGCAGAACCAAGATGCTGCACGACGGTTGATGCAGGCAGTGTATCAAGCGGCGGCCTGGCTGGACGCGCCGAAGAACAAACCACTTGCAGTGGAGATTCTAGCGCGCAGCGAGCATCTGAGTGTTTCCCACGATCTGATTGATCCCGCGTTAACTGGGCACCTTGTCACGCGACCTGACAGCAAACCCAAGGCCGTCGAGCGGTTTTTGCAGTTCCACAAACATGCCGCGAGTTTTCCATGGCGCAGTCAGGCGGCCTGGATCGCGCATCATCTGGGCGCTGATGCCACGGGCATTGAGAAGGCCAAAGCTTGTTTTCGGAGCGATTTATATCGTCAGAACCTGTCCGAGATTGGCGTCGATATGCCTGGCGCGTCGGAAAAACACGAAGGGGCAATGCGGTTTGAAACGGCTGTTGCTTCCACTCGCGGACATATGATTCTTGCGCCGGATGCCTTCTTTGACGGCAGAACCTTTGATTTCTCCTGAAGATAACGCTGAATTTTGAGGCACTCTCTGCATTGCCACAATTTTTTCGCCGCAATGCAGAAAAACAAATTGAAAGCCCCGTAGAGAGAGGTTCATCGTATGATCAAAGGGCGAAGGTGCCCGATAGACGATGCTGTCAATGGCGACAGCACCTCCCTCAAGAGCAAAGCCGCTCGTATGGACCACGGACCTCCTCCCCCGTGATCGATACGTGCGGCTTTTTTTGTTTCTGCCTCCGGCGCTTTGAAAGGACACGAAGATGAAGACAACGATTGCAACCTTGATGACCGCGACCAGCCTGATCGCCACGGCGGCCTCCGCCGAGCTTTTGGACCTTGAGAAAGAAGACCTGACCTTCGGCTTCATCAAGCTGACAGATATGGCCCCCTTAGCTGTTGCTTACGAGCTTGGCTATTTTGAAGATGAGGGCCTGTTCATCACCTTAGAGGCGCAAGCCAATTGGAAAGTGCTGCTGGACGGCGTGATCAGCGGCCAGCTGGACGGCGCGCATATGCTGGCGGGCCAGCCCCTTGCCGCCACGATTGGCTATGGGACTGAGGCGCATATCATCACTCCGTTTTCGATGGATCTGAACGGCAACGCCATCACCGTATCCAACGAGATTTGGGAAGAGATGAAGCCAAACGTGCCGCTGATGGATGATGGCCTCCCGCAACACCCTATTAGCGCTGAAGCTCTGGTACCTGTGGTTGAGGACTACAAAGATAGAGGCGAGCCGTTCAACATGGGGATGGTGTTCCCGGTCTCCACCCACAATTACGAAATCCGTTACTGGCTCGCGGCCGGCGGTTTGGAGCCGGGCTATTACAGCCCCCAGGACATTTCCGGTCAGATCGGCGCAGATGTTCTGTTGTCTGTGACCCCCCCGCCGCAGATGCCCGCGACGATGGAGGCCGGCACAATCAATGGCTATGCCGTAGGCGAGCCTTGGAACCAGCAGGCCGTGTTCAAGGGCATCGGGGTGCCGGTGATCACGGACTACGACATGTGGAAGAACAACCCGGAAAAGGTCTTTGGCATAACCAAGGAATTTGCCGAGGAGAACCCAAACACAACACTGGCCCTGACCAAAGCGCTGATCCGCGCCGCCATCTGGCTGGATGAAAACGACAACGCCAATCGCCCTGAAGCGGTCGAGATTCTGTCGCGGCCCGAATATGTGGGTGCGGATTATGACGTGATTGCCAACTCCATGACCGGTTTCTTCGAATTCGAGAAAGGCGACGTGCGCGAAGCTCCCGATTTCAACGTGTTCTTCCGCTACAATGCGACCTACCCGTTTTATTCCGACGCGATTTGGTACCTGACCCAGATGCGCCGCTGGGGACAAATTGCGGAAACCAAGTCTGACGAATGGTTCTTTGAAACCGCGGCCAGCGTCTACCGCCCCGACATTTACCTGGAGGCCGCACGGCTGCTGGTGGATGACGGAATGGCAAACGAGGCCGACTTCCCCTGGGACAGTGACGGGTTCAAGGCGGCAACGCCCGCGGGCGATATCATTGACGGTATCGGCTATGACGGCCGCGCGCCCAACGCCTATATCGACAGCCTGCCGATTGGCCTGAAGTCCGGCCAAACCGTCGTCGACAGCGAAATCCGAGGCTAAGCCACCGGCCCCTGCATGCAGCGGGGGCCAACCCTTCCCAACAGCCAACCCTTCCCAAAAGTAGCAATTGGACGTCCGATATGACCGCGATTGATCCCCAGACCCTCGACAACGAAGCCCGCCGCGCGCGCCGCTTCGCCCGCATCAACAAGGCCGACGCATGGTTCCGCGTCTTTGGGCTGGCGTGGCTGACCCCGATCCTGAAAGCCGCCGCCGGGGACAATCCGCGCGCGCAAGCTGGGGAGATTTGGCGTCTCTTGGGCGTGCCGCTGATGGCAATCGCTGTGTTCCTGCTGCTTTGGGGGACGCTCGCGCCAAAGGTTCAAACCTCGCTTGGGGCCGTCCCCGGCCCGGTGCAGGTGTGGGAACAGGTTGGCGCGCTTCAGGCAGACGCCGCACGAGAGCAGCAGAAGGCCGCCGCCTTTTACGAGCGCCAAGAGGCGCGCAATGCCGAACATATCGCCAATGGCGACACCGACCGGGTACGCAACCGCGCCTATACCGGCAAGCCGACCTATTACGACCAGATCTGGACCTCGATCAAAACGGTGTTCTTCGGCTTTCTGATCGCCTCCATCGTGGCCATTCCGCTGGGGATTGCGGCGGGGCTGTCAGTGACCGCAAACGCGGCGCTCAACCCGTTGATCCAGATTTTCAAACCGGTCTCGCCGCTGGCTTGGCTACCGATTGTGACCATGATCGTGTCGGCCGTTTACACAACAAATGACGGGATGTTCTCCAAATCCTTCCTGATATCGGCCATCACGGTCACGCTTTGCTCGCTCTGGCCCACATTGATCAACACCGCACTTGGGGTCTCCTCCATCGACAAGGACCTGGTCAGCGTCAGCCGCGTTCTGAAAATGAACACCTACACAAAGATTACCAAGCTGGTACTGCCCTCGGCGCTGCCGCTGATCTTCACCGGGCTGCGGCTGTCGCTGGGCGTGGGTTGGATGGTGCTAATCGCCGCTGAAATGCTGGCGCAGAACCCGGGACTGGGCAAGTTTGTCTGGGATGAGTTCCAGAACGGGTCATCGCAATCGCTGGCGCGGATCATGGTGGCGGTGTTCACCATCGGCATCATCGGCTTCCTGCTGGACCGGGTGATGTACGCGCTGCAGTCCATGTTCACCTTCTCGAACAACCGGTGAGCGTCATGGGTATTTTGCAACTCGGCAATGTCTCGAAGGGCTATGGCGATACGCCGGTCCTCAAGGACATCAACCTCGATGTGGCCGAAGGCGAATTCGTGGTCATCCTTGGCTTCTCCGGCACCGGGAAAACGACATTGATCAACCTCATGGCGGGGTTGGAGACACCCACCAGCGGGTCGGTCACCTTCAAGGGCGCGCCCGTGAAAGAGCCCGGGCGCGAGCGCGGGGTAATTTTTCAAAGCTATTCGCTGATGCCGTGGCTGACAGTGAACGGCAACGTGGCTTTGGCGGTCGACACGATGTTCCCCGACCTGTCTAAAGCGGAGCGTGCGGCGAAGGTTGATCACTACGTCGGTATGGTGGGGCTCAGCCACGCCGCCACCCGCCGCCCAGCGGAACTGTCCGGCGGGATGCGCCAACGGGTCAACGTCGCGCGTGCGCTTGCGATGGACCCCGAAGTGCTGCTGCTGGACGAGCCGCTCTCGGCGCTCGACGCACTGACTCGCGCCAACTTGGCCGACGAGATCGAGGCGATCTGGGACAAGGACAAAAAGACCTGCGTGCTGATCACCAATGATGTGGACGAGGCGATTATCTTGGCCGACCGTATCATTGCGCTGAACCCGGACGGGACGTTGGGCGATCAATTCAAAGTCGATATCCCGCGCCCACGTGACCGAATTGCGATGAACAACGACGCGACGTTCAAAGCGTTGCGGGCGCAGGTGACAACCTACCTGATGGATGTCGGGATCGCGTCAAAGGTCGAAGGGTCAAAGATCCTGCCGAATGTGACGCCGATCCACGGGGTGCCTGCCGCCGTCGCCAAAGCGCAGGAAAGCGGGATTGAAGAGCGGTTCCTGAACTTCTCCCAGCTCGACAAGGTCTACCCGACGCCGAAGGGGCCACTGACGGTCGTTGAGAATTTTGACCTCAAGATCAACAAAGGCGAGTTTATCTCTCTGATTGGCCATTCTGGCTGCGGCAAATCCACCGTGTTGACAATGGCCGCCGGGCTGAACCCTATCTCCAAAGGGGCGATCCGGCTGGACGGCTGGAACGTGGAAGGGGCCGACCCGGAACGCGCGGTGGTGTTCCAATCGCCCAATCTGTTTCCGTGGCTGACCGCGAAAGAGAACGTGTCGATCGGGGTAGACAAAGTGTACCCTAAAGCCAGCCGCGCGGAGCGTCAGGATGTGGTCGAATACTACCTTGAACGGGTGGGCCTTGCCGACAGCATGGACAAGGGCGCGGTTGATCTGTCCAACGGCATGAAGCAGCGCGTGGGCATCGCGCGGGCCTTTGCCCTTAGCCCGAAACTGCTGCTGCTGGATGAACCTTTTGGGATGCTCGACAGCCTGACCCGGTGGGAGCTGCAAGAGGTTCTGATGGAGGTTTGGTCGCGCACCAAAGTCACCGCGATTTGCGTGACCCATGACGTGGACGAGGCGATCCTGCTGGCCGACCGCGTGGTGATGATGACCAACGGGCCGCAGGCGACCATTGGCAAGATCACAGATGTAGATCTGCCGCGCCCGCGCACCCGCAAGGCGTTGCTGGAGCATCCCGATTACTACGCCTACCGGCAGGAAGTGCTTGATTTCTTGGAAGAGTATGAGCACGGCGCGACGCCGAAACCAAATCCCAAAGCCATTGCAGCGGAGTGAAAGAGATGACCCAGAAACTGATTGTCATCGGCGCGGGCATGGCCACAGGGCGCATGCTGGAGGACTTGTTTGAGGCGGGTGCCGATGTCGATGTGACCCTGTTCAACGCAGAGCCGCGCGGCAATTACAACCGCATTATGCTGTCTCCGGTATTGTCCGGCGAAAAGAACTACGACGAGATCGTCACTCATGACGCCGATTGGTACGCCGCCAATGGCGTGACTTGCCGGTTCGGGGAGCGCGTTGCCGCGATTGACCGCGCTGCCAAGACTGTGACGGCAGAAAATGGCGACGTGCTGGCGTACGACAAACTGGTTTTTGGGACCGGTTCAAACCCGTTCATGATCCCGCTGCCGGGCCATGATCTGGAAGGGGTCATCGCCTACCGCGACCTTGAAGACACGACCCGGATGATGAACCTCGGACCTGACAATAAATGCGTAGTCATTGGCGGCGGTCTGTTGGGCTTGGAGGCTGCCGCCGGCATGGCCGCACGCGGCGTGGACGTCACGGTCGTACATATCATGGGCCACCTGATGGAACGGCAGTTGGACGAGGCGGCAGGCTACTTGCTGCGCAAGGCACTGGTGGACAAGGGCATCACGGTGAAATGCGCGGCCAACTCTAAGGAAATTTTGGGAAAGAACGGCCATGTCAAAGCGCTGTTGCTGGATGACGGGACAGAATTGCCCTGCGACCTGCTGGTGATGGCCGTGGGCATTCGCCCCAACATAAAGCTGGCGCAGGAGTGCGGTTTAGCGGTGGGCAAGGGCATTCATGTGGATGACCAGATGGTGACCTCTGACGCGGATGTGATGGCCGTGGGCGAGTGCGTGGAACATGACGGCGCGATCTTCGGGCTGGTGGCGCCGCTTTATGATCAGGCGAAAGTGGCGGCGCAAACCTTGATGAACGCGCGCGCGCAGTTCGTGCAAAAGGAGCTATCGACCAAGCTGAAGGTCACCGGCTGCGACCTGTTCAGCGCCGGAGATTTTGCCGATGGCGAGGGGCGCGAAGACATCGTTTTCCGCGACCCCGCGCGCGGTGTCTACCGCCGATTGGTGATCGAAGACAAAGTGGTCAAGGGGGCCGTGATGTATGGCGACACCGCTGACAGCAACTGGTTCTTCGGCCTGATCCGCGACAAAACCGACATCTCCGAGATGCGTGACACGCTGATTTTCGGACCAGCCTATCAAGGGGGAACCCCCCTGGACCCTTTAGCAGCTGTTGCAGCCTTACCGCGTGACGCGGAGATCTGTGGCTGCAACGGAATCTGCAAAGGGCAAATTGAAGACGCGATTGCGGCGGGGGCCTCTGATCTGGGCACCGTGCGCGCAACAACCAAGGCCAGCGGGTCCTGCGGGACCTGCACCGGGCTAGTGGAACAGGTCCTAGCTGTCACCCTGGGCGACGACTTTGTCGTGCCTGCGGCGGCCAGCATCTGCGGCTGTACCGACATGACCCATGAAGATGTGCGTCGCATGATCAAGTCGCAGCGGCTGACTTCGATGGCGGCGGTCTGGCAGGAATGCCGGTGGAAGACCTCCTGCGGGTGCCATGTGTGCCGGCCTGCTTTGAACTTCTACCTGCTGGCCGATTGGCCGTTGGATTATCAGGACGACCCGCAGTCGCGTTTCATCAACGAACGCAAGCACGCCAACATCCAGAAAGACGGCACATTTTCCGTCGTACCTCGTATGTGGGGCGGGATTACCACGCCGGATGAACTGCGCGCGATCGCTGACGCCGCCGACAAATACGCGGTTCCAACGGTCAAGGTGACGGGCGGGCAACGCATCGACCTGCTGGGTGTGAAAGGCGAAGACCTGCCGGAGATCTGGGCCGACCTAAACGCGGCAGGGATGGTGTCTGGCCACGCCTATTCGAAAGGCTTGCGCACGGTCAAAACCTGCGTTGGCACGGATCACTGCCGGTTTGGAACGCAAGACAGCACGGGGTTAGGCATCAAGCTGGAAAAAGAACTTTGGGGATCATGGACGCCGCATAAGCTCAAGCTTGCCGTCTCCGGCTGTCCGCGCAACTGCGCGGAGGCGACCTGCAAGGATATCGGAGTGGTCTGCGTTGATAGCGGCTATCAGATCAGCATTGGCGGCGCTGCGGGTATGGACGTGCGCGAAACAGAATTGCTGGTGCAAGTCGCGACCGAGGAGGACGCCATAGACGTCATCAAAGCAGTCACGCAGCTCTACCGTGAAAACGCTAAGTATCTCGACCGCATCTACAAATGGATGAACAAGGTTGGCCTCGATTGGATCAAAGACCGTGTGGAGGCCGAGCGTGATGCACTGGTCGCCCGCTTTGAGCTGAGCCAATCCATCTACCGGAAAGACCCCTGGGCCGAGCATGCACGCGAAAAGGCGCAAAGCTACAAACCTTTGGCAAATCTCGCGCTGGAGGCCGCGGAATGAGCGACTGGATCGACATCGCGCCGCTGGAAGACATCCCCAAGCGCGGCGCGCGGATGGTAAAAACCGCACTGGGGTGCGTTGCGGTGTTCCGCACCGCAGAGGACGAGGTCTTCGCGCTCGACAATGCTTGTCCTCACAAGGCAGGGCCTTTGGCCGAAGGGATTGTACACGGCACATCCGTGACCTGCCCGCTGCACAACTGGGTGATTTCGCTGGAAACCGGGAAGGCCCAAGGTAATGACGAGGGCCAGGTTGCAACATATCCCGCACGGGTCGAACAAGGGCGCATCCTGCTTGAACGGTCCTTCCTGCGTGCGCGGACAGCGGCATGAGCCTGACCCGCACAACATGCCCCTATTGCGGCGTCGGCTGCGGGGTTCTCGCGGGAGCTGACGGGACAATAAAGGGCGATCCGGATCATCCGGCCAACTTTGGGCGGCTCTGTTCCAAAGGGACGGCCTTGGGGGAGACCATTGATCTTGATGGCCGGTTGCTTAACCCGAAGGTGAATGGGCAAGCGACGGACTGGGACTCCGCGCTTGATTTGGTGGCGCGAAAATTCAGCGAAGCCATTGCAGACCATGGGCCTGACAGCGTCGCGTTCTACGCCTCCGGTCAGCTTCTGACCGAAGACTACTACGTCGCCAACAAGCTGATGAAGGGCTTCATCGGGTCCGCCAACATAGACACCAACTCGCGGCTCTGCATGGCGTCTTCAGTAGCGGGGCACAAACGCGCCTTCGGGACGGACACAGTCCCCGGCACCTACGAAGATCTGGAAAAGGCCGATTTAATCGTATTGGTTGGTTCGAACCTCGCATGGTGTCATCCTGTGCTCTACCAACGGATCGCCGCAGCGAAAGAAGTCCGGCCAGAGATGCGCGTCGTCAATATCGACCCGAGGCGCACAGCGACCACGGATTTGGCCGATACGCATCTTCAGATCGCGCCGGATGGGGACGTCGCGTTGTTCAACGGGCTGTTGGCGCATCTGGCAGATGTTGGGGCGTTGGACCAAGAGTTCACCGCGAACCATGTCAACGGATTGGAAAACACGGTGCAGGCCGCGCGGGCGAGCGCGCCCACCGCCAGCGGTCTGACCCCGTCAGAACTGGCCGCGTTCTATGCGCTTTGGGCCGGAACGCAAAAGGTCGTCACGATCTATTCGCAAGGCGTGAACCAATCCGTGTGCGGCACGGACAAGGTCAACGCGATCCTGAATTGCCATCTCGCCACAGGCCGGATCGGCAAGCCGGGCTGCGGGCCATTTTCTGTCACTGGCCAACCCAACGCGATGGGCGGGCGGGAGGTAGGCGGCCTCGCAAACATGCTCGCCAACCATCTTGAGCTGGACAACGCGGACCATCGCGACGCGGTACAGGCGTTCTGGGACAGCCCCGCAATCTGCAACGCGCCCGGCCTGAAGGCGGTCGATCTGTTTCAGGCCTGCGCGGACGGCAAGATCAAGGCGCTTTGGGTGATGTCCACCAACCCAGCTGTTTCTTTGCCGGACGCGGACGGCGTCGCGGCAGCGATTAGCAAAGTGCCTTTCGTCGTCACATCCGACATCATGGAGAAGACGGACACAAACGATCTGGCGCATGTCCTGTTGCCTACCACCGGCTGGGGCGAAAAGGACGGCACCGTCACCAATTCCGAACGCCGCATCTCACGACAGCGGGCCTTTTTGCCGATACCGGGCGCGGCGCGACCTGATTGGCAGATTATAAGTGACGTCGCCACGCGAATGGGCTTTGGCTCGGCATTCGCCTTTGAAAAACCCGCAGACATCTTCGCGGAATATGTGGCGCTTGATGCCGCCACATCGCAGTTCCCGCGCGATCTGGACCTCAGCATTTTTGGCGACGCGGATTATGCCGCGCTGATCCCCACGCAATGGCCCACCAACACCCGCCGCTTCTTCGCAGATGGCCAGTTTTATCACCCCGATGGCAAGGCGCGCATGATCCCGGTCAAAGCGCCCACGCTGACACAAACACGGTTTTCGCTGAACACCGGGCGCAATCGCGACCAATGGCATACGATGACCCGCAGCGGCAAATCTGCGCGGCTTGGAGCGCATTTGGCGGAACCTTACGTTGAGATGCACCCAGACGACGCAGTCGCGATCGGCGCAAGCCCGGGCGATCTGATCACGGTTGAAAGCCTCTATGGCCACACAATTCTGCGTGCGTTGATCACGCCGCGTGCAGCAGCGGGGCAGCTTTTTGCGCCGATGCACTGGACGCGTCAGCGCAGCCCGTCGGGGCTTGTCAATTCCATGACCGCTTCTGTGACCGATCCGATCTCCGGCCAGCCCGCGCTCAAATCAGGCGCGGTCACGGCACAGGTCTACAAACCCAAATGGTTCGGATTTCTGGCCTGCGCCTCTACCCCCGCAACGCAAACACCTTACACGGCGATAGCGCGCACCCAAACAGGTTGGCAGGCGGAGTTGGCAGGCAGCAAAAGACCCGCCGATTGGGAGGCAGAAGTCAGGGCTTTGACAGGCATGGCCGACGGCATCGCCTCCGTTCAGACCGACATGGGCTCAGGCACCGTGCGGGTCGCATTCACCGAGGGCGGCGTGATTTCGGCTTTGTTCTTTGCGTCCCCAAGCCCGGTCGTCATATCGCGGCGAACGGTTGTTGACCTGATCGGCACGGATATTGCCACCTCGGATGCGCTTGCCGGGCGTCCGGCTGCCGACATGCCGGATGCCGGGCCGACTGTCTGCGCTTGTTTCAATGTCGGGCGGACCACGTTGCTCAATGCGATTTCACAAGGCGCGGGAAGTCTCGCAGCCTTGGGTGATAAGACCTGCGCCGGAACGAATTGCGGATCATGCAAGCCGGAACTGACGGCGCTTTTGGCGGAAGCCCAGCTTCCGATGGCCGCGGAATGAGCCTGGCGCCCTATGTTCAAATTGTCGCGCGAGGCAAAGGCCGAGGGCGCGCCTTGACGATGGCAGAAGCGCAGGACGCGATGGGTCTTATCCTGGCGGGACATGCCGCACCCGAAGCCGTCGGCGCTTTGCTGATGGTACTGCGTTTGCGGGGCGAAGAGCCACAGGAGATTGCGGGCTTCACCGCCGCGTTGCGCGCCCATGTGCAAGGCAAACTGCCGCCCACTGATCTGGATTGGCCATGCTATGCAGCCGGACGCAGCCGTGGCGCGCCACTGTTTCTGCTGGCGGCGCGGTTGATCAGTACCGCAGGCTACCGCGTCTCTATGCATGGCTGGAATTCGCATCAATCCGGGGCCGCGTCTTTGCGTGCAGCTCTTGATCTGGCGGGACCCGGCGTGACTTATACCCCGCTCGAAACCCTCAGCCCAGAAGCGTTCGATCTGCTGAACCTGCGCGACACATTCGGGCTGCGGTCCTGTTTCAACACAGTGCTGCGCATGTGGAACCCGTCGCAGGCCCCAGCCACCGTTCAAGGCGTGTTCCACCCGTCCTACCGCAGCCTGCAAGCCCAAGCGGCCAGTATGTTGGGCCAACGGGACCTGAGCATCATCAAAGGCGGCGGCGGCGAATTTGAGCGTCACCCCGCCAAAGAAATCACCGTTTTCGGCCTGCGGGATGGCAAGCATATCCAAGAGACGGCTACGCCGCTTGTGAATGAAACCCGCCGTCTGCACGACGTCAGCGACGCTATTGATATTCGCGGCCTCTGGCATGGCAGCACGCGGGACAGTTTCGCCAAGGCGACAGTCACCGGCACCGCCGCAATCGGGCTTTGGACCCTGAAAGCCGCCCCAAGCCTATACGCCGCGCAAGATATGGCAGAGGCGCTTTGGGACACCCGACACACGCAAAAAGGGCTCACCGCATGAAAACCTTTCCGATGTTTCTCCAAATGGCGGGTCGCCGCGTTGTGATCATGGGCGGCGGAGAGCAAGCCGCGCAGAAGGCCAGACTAATCCTGAAAACGGACGCCGAAATCTCCGTCTGGGCACCAGCACTGGACCCCGAACTCTCTGGACTCGCCGCGGAAGGGCGCATCACGCATCAAACAGGGCCCGTTACTCCGGGCAGCTTTGCGGGCAGCGCTCTCAGTTTCATCGCGACCGGCTGCCCCGGCCTCGACATGGCGCTGCACGCGCTTGCCAAAGAGGCGGGCGTCGTCGTCAACGTCGTCGACCAGCCGCAGCTATGTGATGCAATCACCCCGTCCATTGTTGACCGCGACCCGGTCGTGGTCGCCATCGGCACGGAGGGCACCGCGCCCGTCTTGGCCCGCCAGATCAAAACCAAGGTGGAAGGCATTTTGGAGCCGCGCCTGGGCGATCTTGCTGCGTTGGCAGGGCGAATGCGCGGGGCTGCCGCCGCGCGGCTCGGCCCGCGCGCGCGACGTGACCTGTGGCGCTGGGTCTTCAACGACCAGCCACGCCAGACCTTCACCAGCGGGGCGGAGCGTCAGGCCGCTAAAATGATCAAATCCGCCATCGAGACAGGGGAGTTCGCAGCCACCAAAGGCGGCAGTGTCAGCCTTGTCGGCGCCGGACCGGGGGCAAAGGATCTTCTGACCCTGCGCGGTTTGCAGCGCCTGCAAGAAGCGGATGTGATCTATTACGACCGCCTGCTTGATACAGAGGTGCTGGACCTTGCCCGGCGTGATGCGGAACGGGTCTATGTGGGCAAAGCACCGGGATGTCACAGCTGGCCACAAGAAAAAATCACCCAAACGCTGGTTGCTGCGGCCAAAAGCGGGCGGCGCGTGGTGCGCCTCAAATGCGGCGATCCCGGTGTGTTCGGGCGCTGCACGGAGGAAGTGGACGCGCTCAAGGCCAACAATATCCCGTTCGAGATTGTCCCCGGCGTCACCGCCGCCTGCGCCGCAGCCGCCAGCCTAGGCGAAAGCCTGACGGAACGCGGCAAGATCGACACGCTTGTCCTGACAACCGGGCACCGTGAGGACGGCTATGCCGTCCCGGCCCCTATCAAAAATATCTCGCCCGGGACCTGCGTCGCGCTTTACATGGCGGTCGGTGCAGCCCCACGGATCGTGGCCCACCTTAAGGCAAACCACCCCGACGCAGCATTTGATGTCGACGTCGTGGCAAAAGCGCAGCGCAGTGGACAGATCACGCTGACCTGCACCCTGCAAGACCTGCCAGAGACACTGACCGCCAATGGGATCACGGGGGAAGCAATGCTCTTGATCCGCTGGAAGCGTCAAATGCCTACGGCAGATGTCATTCGGCTGTCGGAAACTCTCGCAAGTTAGAAATTCAAAAAATTTCTGCAGTTCACAGGTCTTAAAACTTGGTGATCCAGCATCAAGGAAGTTGGGTTCACTCGTGACCCTCGCCCGAAGGACTACAGGGCAGACTTACCACCTTCTCGTCTCTAGCAAGTCAAAACCAACTTCATCCGTTCTTCAATTGCAGACGTCGGTTACCAGTAAATCTTCCTGCCATTCGGTCCCGTCAAAGCTCAGAGAAAAAATGGTGACTGAAACGCTGACATTTGCAGGCTTACCAGCATCAAAGAGCGCCGTACAAACCACATCTTCTACAAATACGGCGACGTTGAAATTCTCGTTCACCTTGCCAAGCGATACCGCCAATGCGTCATTAAACCAACTGACCGCCACTGTGTCAGTTCGAGCAACAAGTTGGCCCGACGCAGAATTTTGCCATACGAGTGTACCGCCCTGAGCGAGCGCCGATTGACCAAATGCCACTAGACAGAAGCACGTGAAAACGCCTTTTATTGTTTTCGGAAGTAGGGTCATGATACGTCTCTGGCTCAGGCAAAGATCGCAATACTGTCGATATCTGCAAGCATCGGTCAAGTGACGAATTGCGCCTTCATGCACACAGAAATGTGACATGATCCTACAGCACATTTTCTCAGGCTCAATTTACGGCAAAGGATCTTCTGGGCTTTAGGTTGTCGCCCTAAGCGAATGGTTTTTCCTCTGGGAAGGTCTTCATCCTCTCAGCGTCAAACGCTTCCAGCACTATAGCAAAAAACCTCGGCAGCAGTTCGGCAGGCCACGCTGCCATCTTCTATCTAATAATCGACGTTATAACCCGTTCACCGGTACTTTAAGCATCGGGTTTCCCTTGGCATCTGTTGGCACCTCACCCGCACGCATGTTGACTTGCAAGGACGGGATGATGAGCTTCGGCATAGCGAGTTGCGCATCGCGTTCCGTGCGGAATTTAATGAACTCTTCTCTGGTTTTGCCGCCGCCTACATGAATGTTTGACGCCTTTTGCTCAGCTACAGTGGTCTCCCACTCAATAGCACGGCCACCCGGACCGTAGTCATGGCACATAAACAGACGTGTTTCATCGGGCAGTGACAGCACTTTTTGAATGCTGTCGTAAAGCTCGCCCGCGTCACCGCCGGGGAAATCACAACGGGCCGACCCACCGTCGGGCATAAAGAGCGTGTCACCGGCAAACGCCGCATCGCCGATGACGTGGACCATACAGGCCGGCGTATGGCCGGGTGTGTCCATCGCAAAAGCTTGCATATTACCGATCATGTACGTGTCACCATCCTTGAACAGTGCATCAAACTGAGAGCCATCCCGCTGGAACTCAGTGCCTTCGTTGAAAACTTTGCCAAAGGTTTCTTGGATCAGCATGATCTTTTCACCCACGCCAATCCGTCCACCAAGCTGCTCCTGCAGGTAAGGCGCGGCGCTGAGGTGGTCGGCATGGACATGCGTTTCGATTATCCAGTCAAGGATCAAGCCTTCGGCCTTGATCGCTTTAATCAGATCATCCGCATGATCATGCGTGATCCGCCCCGCCGCATAATCCAAGTCCATCACGCTGTCGATAATCGCGCAGTGGTTGCTCGACGGGTCGCGCACAATGTAGGTGATCGTGTTTGTCGCCTCGTCGAAATGTCCTGTGACTTTGGGTGTGACGTTCATGTTAACCGGATATGCCATGGCGGGACCTCCTTGTTGCACAGCAATGGGACCCCAGTAGAGGCACACAGGTCAAGAATTTTCGACGCGGGTCCCGCTTAGATCACAGCCTTTTCACGGAAAGCCGTCTGCGACTCGATCCGCTCAAACCCGAAGTCTTGCAAATCAATGGACCGGTATTCTCCGTAAGCAAGCCATTCCGCGACACCGCGCCCCAACGCAGGTGATTGTTGCAGCCCATGGCCGGAGAACCCGTTGACGAACACGAAATTTTCCACCTGCGTGTGCGGCCCGATCACTGCGTTCTGATCAAACGTATTGAACGCGTAATGGCCAACCCAAGAATTGATGAGCTTAACAGCCTCAAATGCTGGGACACGGGTTGCGATGATCGGCCAGACTTTCTCCTGCCAGATCGAATGATCCTCGATGAAGTCATCGTAGTCCACGGCAGGGTCCTCATCCGGCGGACAGCCCGCCAGATAATACTGACCGTCGGTGCGCATATGAACACCTGACGGATCAATAGTCAGCGGCAGGTCCCGGTCCAAAGGAGTCTCCGCGTCAAATATAAATGTGTAGCGCTTGCGCGGCTCGATCGGCACTTCAATCCCAGCCATCCGCGATGTCACAACCGCACGAGGGCCAGAGCAGTTTACCACTGTTCCACACGCAATGACCTCGCCAGTCGACAAGGTTACCGTTTCCACCCGCGTCCCTGACGGATTGCGGCCCATCGCGACCACTTCGTTGTGAATGTACTCGACACCCTGCGCACATGCACGACGCTTCCACCAATCGAAAATGGTGCCGCCGTCAAAATACCCTTCATCAATCAGGTTGTGATTTCCGCCAATGATATCGTCGAGCATATAGAACGGATATGCCGCCGCGATCTCGTCACGGGTCATGTATTTGGTGCCCGCACCAAGCGACTTTTGCGTCTTCTGTTGGTCCTGAAGGTTCGCGGCGAACGCCTCATTATCGGCGAGATACAGGTATCCGTAGTTTTGCAAAATGAGATCCGGTGCGTCTTCGACCCCCATAAACTGTTTGAACCCATGGATAAATTCCGCGCCGAACTGCGAAATCTGAATGTTCACCTTGTTCGAGAATTGCTGTCGGATGCAGCTATTCGTATGTGAGGTTGACGAAAACTCATAGGTTGGGTCGCGCTCAACCACGAGGATAGATCCATCAAAATCGGGGTTGCGCGACAGCCACCAAGCTACCGACGAGCCATACATCGCTCCGCCCACAATGACGACATCATACTTGGTGTTCGACGGCGTTTGCATGAAAATCTCCCTATACCGAGGGAGACAGAACTAAATGCAACGCCCGCCGTCAACCTCCATACAGACCCCTGTCACCATGGAGGCTTCGTCCGAGCAAAG
The DNA here is from genome assembly GCA_947494435.1 of uncultured Litoreibacter sp. Taxonomy (GTDB): domain Bacteria; phylum Pseudomonadota; class Alphaproteobacteria; order Rhodobacterales; family Rhodobacteraceae; genus Litoreibacter. Next base: position 1,847,296 of record CANLUY010000001.1, on the reverse strand, counting down.
ATAGCACGCCGCATTCCCCATATCTTCCGCCGTGGAGAAGCGACCCAGCGGGATGGTAGATATGAATTTGGCCCGCACTTCCGGTGTGTCTTCGCCCATGAATGACTTCAACAGCGGCGTTTCACCGGCCACAGGATTAATGGCATTTACGCGAATGCCTTCAGGTGCCAATTCCACGGCCATGGCCTTGGTTGCCGTATTCATCCACCCTTTGGAGGCATTGTACCAATTGAGCCTTGGCCTGGGGCTGATCCCGGCGGTCGAGGCCACGTTCAAAATAGACCCGCGCCCCTGTTTCTTCATCAAAGGGACGATGTGCTTTCCTGTCAAGTAGACCGATTTGCAGTTCACGGCGAAAACCTTGTCGAACTCCTCCTCACTGACGTCTTCCATTGGAGTTGGAAGATGTGTCGTGCCTGCATTGTTGATCAGAATGTCGATCTTACCGAAGGCTTGAAGCGTGGCGGTCACCATGGCTTGTACATCGGCATCATCAGCGACATTGGTTCTTACCGCTTGCGCACCGAGTTCGTCAGCCGCCTCGATATTGAGGTCCGCAATCATGACCTCAGCGCCTTCGGCAATGAACTTGCGCACGATGCCAGCGCCAAACCCTGACGCGCCGCCAGTGACAATCGCGGTCTTCCCTGCAAGCCTCATGTCTGATCTCCCTATCCGTGTAACGCCGCGACGGTTTTCAAGGTCGAGAAACCGTAGAGCGCCTCGAACCCTTTTTCGCGCCCATGGCCTGAAAGCCCGGTACCGCCAAATGGCAATTCCACGCCGCCGCCAGCGCCGTAATTGTTGATAAACACCTGCCCTGCCCGCAATGCCTTGGCCAGCCGCATTTGCCGCGCGCCACTGTCTGACCAGACAGACGCAACCAAACCATACTTCGTCCCGTTCGCGATCGCTAAGGCGTCAGCCTCATCGTCGAAGGGAATGATCGTTTGAACAGGTCCAAATATCTCGTCCTGCGCAAGCGCATGGTCGTGCGACACATTCTCAAACAGCGTCGGCGCAACATACGCGCCGCCATCAGGCGCATCATCAACAATGCGACCCTGCGCTGCGACTTTCAGATCTGCACCTTGCGTCAAGAAGCCTTCAACGATCGATTTCTGCCGCGCGGATACCAAAGGTCCGACGTCAAAATCATCGAGTGCCGGACCTGCGACAAGCTTTGCATAGCGGGCAGCCATACCCTCTACGACACGATCATAGACCCCACGCTGCACGAGAATGCGAGAGGACGCAGAACATGTCTGCCCTGCATTCTGAATGCCCGCATTGACCAGAAACGGCAAAGCGGCCTCAATATCAGCGTCATCAAAAACCAGTTGAGGCGATTTCCCTCCCAACTCCAAAGTCACCGGAACGACGTTTTCACCGGCACTTTTCTGGATCAGCTTGCCCACGCCGACCGATCCAGTGAAGGAGATATGCTGCACATCCGCGTGCTCCGACAAGGCCGCCCCTGCTTCAGCGCCCAGACCCGGAACCGTGTTCAGCACGCCTGCTGGCAACCCCGCTTGCCGCGCCAATTCAGTGAATGCCAACGCAGTCAGGCACGCCTCTTCAGCCGGTTTCAGAACGCAGGCATTGCCCATGGTCAGCGCAGCCCCAACAGAGCGGCCAATGATTTGCATCGGATAATTCCACGGAACGATATGGCCCGTAACCCCATGCGGCTGGCGCAGCGTATAGACGGTATAGCCGTTCATATAAGGAATGGTACTGCCATGTATTTTATCGGCAGCTCCGGCATAAAACTCCATGTAGCGGGCCAGAGCCACGACATCCGCATGTGCTTGCTTCAACGGCTTGCCGACATCCAAAGCCTCAAGCCGCGCCAATTCATCGGCATGCTCAAGAACCAATTGCCCTAACCGCGACAATATCCGCGCCCGTTCTACGGCTGTGGACCGTCCCCATGGTCCCGCAAGCGCGTCATGGGCAGCGGCTACAGCGCGATCAATGTCTTGTGCATTTCCCTTTGCGATCTCGCATAAAGGACTGCCATCCGACGGGTTGATCAGCGTCAGCGTGCCACCCGAAACCGGATCACACCAGTCCCCACCAATGAAACACTGTGCGGGGTCTAGGCCCAGAGGTTTGACGGACATAAGCCCTCCGAATTCAAATCACTTAGTTACCGTAAGCGATTGCGGGCAGCCATGTCACCAACCACGGGAACTCAAACACGATGAACAAGCCGAAGAGCTGCAACATCACAAACGGGATCACGCCACGGTAGATATGGCCGAGTGTCACGCCGGGCGGACACACACCTTTGAGATAGAACAGCGCAAAGCCCACGGGCGGCGTCAGGAATGAGGTTTGCAAGGTCACCGCGACAAGGATCGCGAACCAGACAACAGATGGGTTATCGACGACGCCGTAGCCATCGACCGCCAGATCAAGTCCCAACACCACGGGCAACATCAGGGGCATAATGATGAGCGTGATCTCGATCCAATCCAGCAGGAATCCCAGAAGGAAAATGATGAACAGGATAAAGACCACCACCAGATACGGATTATCGAAGGAGCCAAGGACAAGGTTCTTGATGATCTCATCGCCGCCATACAGCCGCATCACATAGGCAAAGAAATTCGCAGCGATGAAAATCCCGATAATATATCCCGCCGTGTTCAACGTTTGGCGCATCACGTCCGTGAACACTTTGCCATTCAAACGACGGTTGATCAGCGCCAGCAACAACGCGCCCAATGCGCCAAGGCCGGAGGCTTCTGTTGGCGTGGCATAACCGAAGAAGATCGAACCCAAAACCACGAGGATCAGGAACATTGGTGGAATGACCGACAAGAGCACATCAAAGATGACCTTAGCTGTGACCGGTTCACGGTTTTCTGGAAGCGGCATCGCTTTCGGGTTCACCAGACCATAGACCACGATGAATATGATGTAGAGCGCCCCAAGCAATAGCCCGGGGAACAAAGCGCCCATGAACAGATCACCCAAGCTGATTGCCAATTGATCTGACATGATCACGAGCATGATCGACGGCGGGATCAAAATCCCCAATGTGCCAGACGCGGCGATTGTGCCGGTGGCAATATTTTTGGAATAGTTCTGTGCCATCATTGTGGGCAACCCCATGACACCTAGCAAAACAACTGATGCCCCGACAACGCCGGTGGACGCCGCCAGAATGATCCCAATCAACATCACAGATAATGCCAAGCCGCCACGCAGCGCACCGAACAGCACCTGCATGGATTGCATCATGCGCTGGGCGACACCGGACTGATCCAGCATCAATCCCATATAGATGAACATCGGCAATGCGACCAAAACAGGGTTTTGGATCACGCCGCCAAAGAACCGTCCCGCATTAGCAAACATCTTGCGATACGCGATGCGCGTCTCATCATAGGCAATGTATTCTTGGATCGCATCGGCGGCAGGATCGAGCACGAACTCCGCCAGCACAATGAAAATCAACGAAACACCGACCAAAGCGTAGGCCACCGGGATGCCACGAAACAGCATCACAATGAAGACGATGAACATCATCAGGACCATCCATTGGTTCAGGTCCATGAACGAAATCAAAGAGAGAAGCTGCATCTGCTCAAGCGCCCTTCCGACGACGAACCACAAGGCCCAGAGTGATGATGACAGCCACAAAGCCAACCGACATCAAAAGCGCATAATCAAAGATCGGCTCTCGCGTGATACGGCGGGGGTTGATCTCTGAGTTGGTGAGAAAAATGATCCAGTACAACGCGTAGTGCACTAACCGCCAACCGACAAAAATTACAGTCGGGAGAAGCCACAGAAATTGCGTGCCGAACCCGGTATCGCTGAATTTACTGAGGTTATGTTTGAACCGCGACCAAGCCGCCAAGCCTGCCAACAAGAACAATACAGGCAACGTCGCTTTCAACAGATAGACACGGTGCAACCCGTTTGGACTGCTCGAACCTTCCCCGGAAATAATTGACTGCCAACCGTAATGCACCAGCACATCGGTCATGAGCGCAATGAAGGGCAAAAGCAGCCACCCGATCGCGAAGACCTCAATCCGCGCCTTGCGCTCGTCTGAGTAATGTTGGTGCAGAATATCCACGCGCACGTGACTATTGGTCGTGATCGCATAGCCAAACGCGGTCAACATCGCAAACCCGTAAAGCCACCATTGCGCGTCATCAAGCCATGCCTGATTGTTGCCAGCCCCGCGCAGGAAAACTTGGCTGACAATCGCGATCATCAAGATCGGGAACAACCACGCCGCAATATTACCGACCACAATCATCAACCGATCAACGCGGCCATGCGTCTCACGATCAACCTCGCCGGGGTCCGAAATCGAAAGAACCTGTTCTATGTCCGGTATGGATTGGTCTGTCATGGCTGTGCTCCCCATCCCTGCCCGTCTGCACGAGCGGAAAAGAAGGCGGCACCTCAGGCAAGAGGCGCCGCCTTCCGTCGTCTTACGCTACGCGTTTAGCGGTCGCGTGGCATGTAGATGTTTTGAACCCAGGTTTTGTAACCAGCGCGGTATTCCTGCAGATCATCCCAAGTCTTTTTGAAATGCGCATCTTCCGATGCCAGTTCTGCAGCGACTTCGTTCCAAGCAGCCTCGAATTGGTCGAGCATCTCTGGCGGCCATTGTTTGATGGTCACGCCGTTCTTCTCTTGGTTTTCAACCATCGCGGCGAAGTTCTTCGCTTCACCTTCCGCGAGGTTCGTCGTCACGTTGGCCAGGCACGCAGTCTCGATCTGGCTCTGAGCCATCTCGGACAGGTCGTCCCAGACGTCGATGTTGACGATCAGTTCAAACAGGGTGGATGGTTGGTGCCAACCAGGGAAGTAGTTGAACTTCGCGATTTTGTGGAAGCCAAGACGCGCGTCAATCAACGGCATTGAGAATTCGGTCGCGTCAATCGCGCCGCGCTCAAGCGCCGGGAAGATGTCACCCGCAGCCAACAAGGATGTGGAGACACCCAACCGCTGCATCACTTCGGCACCCAGACCAAAGAAGCGCATGTTCAGACCTTCAAGGTCTGCGGTTGAATTGATCTCGTTCTTGAACCAGCCGGAAGTTTCCGGCGCGATCACACCACATGGCATGACTTTTACGTCATAGCCCGCTTGATCATACATTTCCTGCCAGAGGGCAGCGCCGTCATCGTACAGGATCCAGCCAAGAAATTCACCGGCTTCAGGGCCAAATGGCACGGCTGCAAACAGCGACGCAGACGGGATTTTACCCTGCCAGTAACCGGATGTTGCGTATGCCGCGTCAACGGAACCGTTGGAAACAGCATCCAGCGCTTCAAGTGTTGGGACCAGCTTGCCCGGATCAAAATGCTCAAACTCAACTTCGGTTGAGATCGAGTTGATGCGGTTCTTGAAATCAACGCCTGCTGTGCCAAGGATAGGCAGGTTGGCTGAGAATGACGACGTCATCTCGATGGTTTGTTGCGCCTGCGCGCCGGTCGCCGCGATAGACGCGGCAAAGGCTGTGGCGATCACTTTATTCTTCATTAGAAATCCTCCCAAGGTGACCAATTCGGTCTGTGTGTTTACCCGGTTCCACCCCGTCGAGAAGGGCTCCTCAGAATCAGGTAGTGCCGAATGTGATGCGACTGGTCTGGTGAGGCAAGGGCTCAGGCAAAAACGCGCCGCTACCCACATGTGGGTAGCCTACGCATCATTATTTCAAGAACCCCTTGCCAGCATTGGATAAAATGTCGCGACCACCTAGATGACCCCATAATATTCAGAACATATCATCAGATTTTCTGATCGAAAATTGGTAAGGTTAGTTATCCAATTTAATAATTTATACCGAATTTTGGGCAAAATCATCGCGAATGAACTTCAGCAGCTGCTCAGAGTATCCGTGCTGAACATAGCCTTTTGCGGTCACAATCCCAATCTGACGGATCGAAAGCGGGTCTGAAAGTGGGATCGCACGAAACGTATCGGGATCTCCCAAACTCAAAGCGATCGTTGGTAAGATAGCGACCCCTAATCCAGCCTTTACTAAGGCCAGCGCGGTAGATGTATTCTGCAACTCATAGCGCACATTAAGGGTGATCCCCAGCTTATGCGTCATCCGACCAACAAGCTGATGCAGCGCCGTTCTCTCATCCAACAAGATGATCGGCGTCGACCCTAAGTCTTTAAGGCTAAGTGTGTTGGCCCCAGTGTCAAAAGCCGGTGGCGCACAGGCGACCAACTGATCGCCCATCAACGGTTCAAAATCGAAATCCCTTAGATCAAGAATTTCCGGACCGATGTAGAACTCGACCTTCTGATCCTGCAGCAAACGCAGGCCGTCGTCCGGTGCAACTTCGCGTACACTCACAACGCTATCGGGAAACCGTCGTGCGAAACTGGCAAGGATATTGCCCATATGAAAGGAGGCGAGCGTCGGTGCACAGGCAATCGTGACCTGCCCACGTCTGCGTGCTGCAACCTCAGACAGGTGTTCAAGACCCGCCTGCATTTCGGCCATTGCACCCTGCGTGCGGTCATACAGCGCCTGTCCCTCAGGCGTCAGTGAAATCCGTTGTGCTGTACGTACAAACAAACGCATCCCGACTTGAGCTTCCAAGTCACGCACCTGCATCGAGATGGCAGAGGGCGCCCGATTGGCAATATCAGCAGCGCGTCGGAAACTAGCATTTTCAGCGACCAGTAAAAACGTCTGTAACAGCTTGAGGTTGACCCCGTTCATGGCCGTTCCCGTTTGAGGTATATCTCAAACTGCGCGTTGATCGCGCCGCCGATCAACACCAGAAAAGCCGAGAAATACAGCCACATCAACAACGCGACCACAGCGCCGATAGAGCCGTAAACCTCGTTATATCGTCCGAAATTCGCAAGGTATTCCGAGAACGCCATCGACACACAAGCCCACATCACCACGGCGAAGACCGCGCCGGGCGTCAACCAAGGCGCGCGCTTCCCATCGCGCTTGCGCGGTCCGTAGCGGTAGATGATCGAGATGCCGCCGGTTATAACGAAAATTGCCGCAGTCCATCGAACTGTGTCGATCCAGCTGACTGTCTCTATCTGCAAGGGCAGGAAAGATACGACAATCGGCGTGACAACCACCGCAGCCCCCGCAACAAGTGCCACCATCACCAGTGCTGCAGTCATATTAAATGCCGCAAAATAATGGCGCAGCACACTGCGATTGGGGGCGCGGTAGATCGTATTGAGCCCGCGCATCAAAGCTCCGACACCTGCCCGCGCTGACCACAGCGCCAGCAGGATCGAGACCAGCGTCGCCAAGCCAAGCGTATCGCCACGCGCCGACATGATCCGCTTTAGCTGCCCTTCGATCAGCACGAAGATGTCGCCGGGTATAATCCCGCGCAACAGGTTGATCTGATCCTGAATAACAATCGGGTCCGCAACCAGACCAAAGATCGCAATGATCGCAGCCAACCCTGGAAACAACGCGAGCATGCCAAAGAAGGCGACACCCGCTGAAATCAGACTGAGGTTTTGCTCATCAATCTGATCCCACACGGCCCGCAAAGCAGCCCAAAGCAACGCCCACCGGCTTGGAGAAGTCTCACCCATTCCAAAGAGCTAGCGCATTTACCTCAAATGTGCAGCCCGATTATGCCTCAGATGACGACAGGCGCGGCACAAGTGCCTTGACCAGATCGCGCATATGCAGCTCGCCCACGGGCGTGTCCCCGTCCATCACGCGGTAATGCAGTGAGGTATCCCCGCCGGAGCGCGCAATCATCGACTCCAGATTGTCGCGAATATCCACGTCACCGGCAAACTCAGTTCCCGTCAAAGGCTCCATCACCGATTTTACCCGCAACACGCGCGCACGGTTAATGTCGCTGACAAAATCCTCGATGTAAGGATCTGACGGGTTCATCAGGATACCCTGCGGCTCGCCCTGTTGAACCACTGCACCATCTTTCAAGATCACCAGATGATCCGCCAGCTTCAACGCCTCATCCAGATCATGCGTGATGAAGATGATCGTCTTGTGCAGCTCTTCCTGCAGCTCCAGCAAAAGGTTCTGCATGTCGGTCCGGATCAGCGGATCAAGGGCGGAGAACGCCTCATCCATCAGCATGATATCCGTATTCGCCGTCAGCGCGCGCGCGATGCCCACACGCTGTTGCATCCCACCGGACAACTGCGCGGGATAGTGGTTTTCGAACCCACTAAGCCCCACACGATCGAGCCATTTTTGCGCTTCCGCTGTTTGTGTCGCCTCATCCGAGCCACGCACAGCCAAGGCCATCGCAGTGTTCTGCAAAACCGTGCGATGCGGCAGCAAAGCGAACTTCTGAAACACCATCGACATCTTGGTTTGGCGCAAGCCCCGCAAGCCATCGACCGACAGCTGCATGACGTCTTCGCCATCAACCAAAATCTCACCCGCAGTGGGCTCGATCAAGCGGTTCAGGTGTCGGATCAAGGTCGATTTGCCAGAGCCGGACAGCCCCATCACCACTGTAATCTCACCGGCCTGCATATCGACATTGATATCCTGCAGGCCCAGCACATGCCCGTGCTCGACCAGCAGCTCTTCTTTGCCGACACCGTTTTTCACATGGCTCAGCACGCCTTTGTCATTGTTGCCGAAGATTTTATAGAGCCCGCGCAACCGGACCTTGGGTTCTTGTGTCATCTCCACGCCGTCCTTCAATGTTTCACGCGGGTCATATCAACCCGCGACAGAGCGGCCTTAGAGACGCGGTCCAAAATAACAGCCAAAAGCACAATGCCGATACCGGCAACGATGCCCACACCCAGCTCAAGGTTCCGAATGCCACGCAGCACGTTCACGCCAAGCCCGGGGGCGGAGACGAGGGAGGCAATCACCACCATCGCAAGGCTCATCATGATCGTCTGGTTGATCCCAGCCATGATATTGGGCAACGCCAACGGCAGCTCGACGCCGACAAGCTTCTGGCGGGAATTCATCCCGAACGCATTGGCGGCTTCAATCACGTCCTGATCGACAAGACGGATACCAAGGTCGGTCAATCGAATGACCGGCACGATGGCGTAGAGAATAATAGCAATCCCATAAAGCTTGGACTCGGTGACCGAGAACAGGAAGATCAGCGGGATCAGATAGACGAAAGTCGGAAGCGTTTGCAGCAGGTCCAGTATCGGCACCACGCTTTTCTGCAAACGGTCTGATTTGGACATGGCAATGCCAATGGGCACCCCAAGCAGCACGGATATTCCCGTACATACAAAGATAATCGAAAGCGTCTGCATCGCGACATCGTAGTGATCCACAAGGCCCAGAAGCATGATGGAAAATGCAACAAATACAGTCACAGCAACAGAACGGGACGCGAACCACGCAATCGCAACAAGGATAGGGATCATGATGAACCAAGGCACTGAGGCGAAGGTCCAAAGCGCGCCGTCCAGTAACCAGCTCAGGGGCTGAGTGATCGGATCAAGCACTGTTTTCAAAGCAGGCTTTGCCGCCAGAAAACCGTCCTCAATCCCCTTGGTCACATCGCGCGATTGAATGATGCCCGAACAACTTTCGTTCAAATTATCCAGCGATGGAAACGGGAAGAACGCACCTTCCTTATCTGTACCGCTGTTCTGCGCCAATAAATCCGCCATCGACATCGGCGCATTTGATGCACCACCGTCGCACCAATCGCTCAGGCCCAATGCCTTAAACAGCCCGTCATAAAAGGCCATAGTCCCTCTCCCCTATACAAAAACCCCTCCGGCCATATGGGCGGAGGGGTTTGAGATTTTCTTACTTCAGAATTGCGGCCAGTTTGCCTTTGGCTTCGTCATTCAACCAATCACCCCAAACATCTTTGTAGGTGGTCAGGAAATAAACAGCGGCCTCGTCGTAGGACGCATTGTTGTCCAGACGCCATGCCAGAACTTCACCCATTTGCGCGTTGGTGAACGACACGTTGGAGAGCAGTTCAACGATCTCAGGGTTCTCTTTGGCAAATGCGCCGGAAACCGCAGTAGCCACTTTCGACGCAGGATAAGCGGAGAATGTTGGATCAGCACAATCCACATCACCGTTACATGCGTGCCCTTCGGCGTCATACTCAGGCACTTTGACCTGAACCATCGGATATTTGCCAAGCACGGCTGTTGGTGCCCAGTAATAACCGAACCACGGCGCCTTTTCGTCATAGGCAGCCGCGATGGAGGTCTGCAATGTCTCGCCTGAGCCGTGCTGGAAGCGCTCAAGGCCGGAGCCTTCGATGCCAGCAGCTTTCAAGTTGTTGTTATTAATGATGTCACAGGCCCAGCCCGATGGGCAGTCGTGGAATTTGCCACCAACAGCCGCAGGGTTCGCCATAATGCCTTCCCATGTGGTCAGCTCTGGGTTGGATTCGGCCAGATAAGCCGGGATCCACCAAGCTTCGACGCCACCATCGGACAGCACGTTCGCAACTTCGACCAGTTTACCTTCGTCAACCAGCGGCTGATAGGATGGGGTCGAGTTCGCCCAGACCTCAGTCAGGATGTCAGGCTCGCCAGTTTCAGCCAAAGACGTCAGCGCCGGTACAGTCGAGGACGGCACTTTTTGCACATCACAGCCATAGCCCTGCTCCATCAGGAATGTCGCAACGGCTGTAACAACAGCCGAAGAGGCCCAGTCCATTTCCGTGATCGAGACTTCTCCACAATCCGCATAAGCTGCGGTTGCACTCAGTGATGCCGCAGCCGCGAAAGCTGTGCTCATCATTAGTTTTTTCATGTTTTTCTCCCTATTCGGCCTGCCGCTCAGCAGTGGTCGGCTGCAGGCATCGAGAAAGGAACATGAATCTTGCCGAGTTGCGAGCAGAAAGCGGCATGAATCGTCTAAAAACGGCAAATCTTGTAAGTTGACCTAACGCAAAGCACTCTGCACTCCAACGCATCCATTCCGTCACGAGTAACCTAGGCCAATCGAAGCGTCTTCAGCTGTCCAATTGCCGCGCAATCCGTTCCGCCCGCTCCAGATCACCGGGCGACGTCACCTTAAAATTGTCCTCATGCCCGAGCACGATTCTGACATCCATGCCCATCGCCCGCGCAATCGCCACGTCATCTGCGGCATCACCTTCATAGCTCAGGTGTGCTGATAGCAGTTTTTCGAAATCAAATCCTTGCGGTGTCTGCGCGCGCCAAAGCCCGTCACGTGCCACAGGATCAATCGCGGCGCCGTCCACACTGCGCCAAAGCGCATCAACCAAGGGGAGCGCTGCAAATGCCGCGTCCGCGTCTTCCAGCGAGCTTACGATATTTTGCACGAGACGCGACGACACAAACGGACGCGCCGCATCATGGACCAGTACATAATCTGGCGCATGCGCCTTCAAAGCGCGCAGCCCACAGGTCACAGATTTGGCACGCGTGTCAGCCCCGATCACCGCTTGGTGAAGTCGGCTATCCCCTACGCCCGCAACAGCCGTTTGAAACAACGCCTCGTCATCTGCATGAATAACAGGCTGCACCATGGAAACCAGATCAAGCGACAGGAACGTCTCCAAACACCGTCGCAGGGCGGAGACGCCAGCAATCGGCAAATATTGCTTTGGCGTCTCATTGCCAAACCGCCGCCCACGCCCGGCGGCCACGATCAGTACGGCGACGCGCATCACACCAGACCTTCTTGAGGCGTGCAAAGAACCATCGAATTTTCAGCTAACATATTGGTTTCGCCCGTTTTGCCACGCAAGATTTTGCAGGGTACATCATAACTGCACACGTCAGTACCAGCACAAACCAGCGGTTCAAACACCAATCTCGCTTGCAGTGCGTCTCAACCTAAGTCGCGGAACGATTGACCCGCGCGATCAGAGCCTCTCCGGTCTCCTTGCGCTCGCTATAGCGATCCACCAAAACAGGCGAGACATCACGCGTCAAAAGAGTAAACTTCACCAACTCCTCCATCACATCCACCATGCGATCATAATAAGAAGACGGCTTCATCCGGTCATCCCCGTCAAATTGCTGAAACGCTTTCGGAACCGAAGACTGGTTAGGAATGGTCACGCAGCGCATCCACCGCCCCAACACACGCAACTGGTTCACCGCATTGAAACTCTGCGACCCGCCGCACACCTGCATCACCGCCAAGGTCTTGCCCTGCGTCGGTCGCACAGCCCCGATAGAAAGCGGGATCCAGTCGATCTGGGATTTCATGATCCCCGTCATAGACCCGTGCCGCTCGGGCGAGCACCAGACCATCCCCTCGCTCCATGTCACCGCTTCCCGCAATTCCTGCACCTTGGGATGATCGGCATCAGTATCATCAGGCAAAGGCAGGCCCGACGGATCAAAAGTGCGGGTCTCTGCCCCAAAGCGGGTCAAAACCCGCGCCGCTTCCTCCGTCATCAGCCGACTGAAAGACCTCTGCCGTAATGAGCCGTAGAGCAACAAGATACGCGGCGCATGCGGGGACCGGTTCACCGGAAACAGACGCGCCGCATCAATGGCTTCGAAATGGTCGTCAGAAAGTTGTGGCGTATCAGTCATGATCTATCCTTGTGATGCATTGCGGTCTTCCTCCAACAGCCAGCGAAAGAAGAACGTCGCACAGACCGCCGCAACCAACTGCACGGCAATAAACGCGGCCACATCAATCGGTGCGATCCCCGCAAAGGTGTTGGAGAACCCGCGCGCAATCGTGACGGCAGGGTTCGCGAAAGACGTTGATGAGGTGAACCAATAGGCCGCCGTTATATACAGCCCCACCGCCATAGGCACCGCCTGCGGCCGCGTCTTGAGGCATCCAAGGATTGTGCCGATCAGCCCAAAGGTCGCGATGAATTCTCCCGCCCATTGTCCGATCCCAGTGCGCGCCGTGGTCGACGCGTCCAAGATCGGATGGTCAAACATAAGATGCGCGGCAAAGACGCCGACGATGCCGCCAAACACTTGAACGACGACATAAAGCCCGGCGTCTGCCGCGGTTATGTCCCGGCGCAGCACAAAGCAGAGCGTCACTGCCGGATTGAAATGCGCACCGGAAATCGGCCCGAACACCGTGATCAACACCACAAGGATTGCGCCCGTCGGGATTGTGTTACCCAACAGCGCAATCGCCACATTCCCATCCGCCAAACGCTCCGCCATGATGCCGGACCCCACGACTGTTGCGAGCAAGAAAAAGGTGCCGAGCCATTCGGCCATGAGACGGCGATCTCGTGTCATTCCCATTCCCTCAAAAGCCAGTCCGTACTGTTGAGCTCAAACTCGGACGCTGTCAGCAATCCAGTCAAACATTCTCATTTCGGCAATTACCGAATTAAGAACGGAGCTAATCGAAACCTGTACACTGGTCAAGCTTCGATATTTCGGGCATTAACGAATTATGGATCAAACTTCCGCAATTGAGACCTTTGCTGCACTGGCCCACCCAACGCGTTTGGCCGTGTTCCGGCTGTTAGTGAAAGCCGCCCCGAAGGACATCCCTGCCCTGACAATTGCCGAGAAACTCGACGCCAAACCTTCCACGCTCTCGGGTCATCTCAGCATCCTGAAACGCACCGGCCTGCTGACAAGCATTCGCAACCAACGCGAAATCCGCTACGCCGCACATCTGCCCGCGATCAATGAAGTCGTGAGCTTTCTGCTATCGGATTGCTGCGGTGGACGTATCAGCAACTGCCAAGACATCCTGACATTGCTGGACACTGACGATGTATGCCTAACGACGCCGAAACAGACCTAAGTGTAGCCCCATCACCCAAGGCCAAAAAATACACGTTACAAAACAAGCCGTGCAAAGATAATCATCACGCCCAAGATAAACAAAACGAGGCGCACCAAGACCCGCTGCGCCCCGATCATGCCAACGGACATCAATCCCAAGCCAAAACCGATCTGCAGCGCCGTAAGGATCGCGATCAGCGGTGCCGTTTGTAATTGGATCAACGCGGGGTTCGCAATCATCGCCAGTGGGATCACGTATAACCCGAACCCTAACGTCATGGCGGTCAGCGCCACTTTCAGCCAGTTTTCCCCGATCATACCGGCAGCGATAAAAACCGCGCCGCACACAGGCGGGGTGATTGTCGACAAAAGCGCAAACCAGAACACAAACAAATGCGCCTGCAACGGCTCTAGTCCAAGTTGGATCAAAGCAGGCCCCGCGACGGAGACGCAAATGACATAAGCCGCCGTTGTCGGCACCTCCATCCCGAGGATCAGACAGGCAAGCGCGGTCAAAAGCAATGCAGGCCACAGCAGCCCGCCCGAGCCGGACAAAATCAGCGACGTGATTTTGACCCCCAGACCTGTAATCGACAACACACCGATGATGATCGACGCACAGATAATAATCGACGCAATCATGGAAACCTGCCGCGCTGCATTCAACATCGCAGCCTCAATCCGCAACTGCGTATCTCGCCACGCGCCCACACCCTTGGTGTTGAAAAACAGCAAAACAAAGCTCGCCAGAATGGCGAGGCTCGCAGCATATTGCGGTGTGACTTTGACCCAGAACATGCCCACAAGCAGGATCGCGAATGGCACCGCAAAAAAGGCCGATGTGATCAACACATCCTGCGCGGACGGCTGATCAGCGGCATCAAGCCCGGACAGGTTCTGCCGCGACGCATAGGCGTCGACACCGATCCAAACGGCAAGGAAATACAAGATCGCAGGCAACAAAGCCGCTGCCATAATGGCGGTGTAGGACACGCCCGTCAGCTCCACCATGACGAACGCGCCAGCTCCCATCAAAGGCGGCATGATCTGCCCTCCAGAAGAGGCCACTGCCTCCACCGCGGCGGCCAAGCGCTTCGGGTATCCAAGCTTGGTCATCGCAGGCAATGTGATCGCACCAGTGGAAGCAACATTGGCCGAAGCGGAGCCCGAGATTGAGCCGAAGAATGCTGATGACAATACCGACACTTTCGCAGCGCCGCCCTTCAACCGGCCTGCCGCAGCGGACGCCACATTCATGAACCCTTGCCCCGCCTCACCGGCATTCAGAACCGCACCGAAAATCACGAAGATCGCGACGACATTGACGGACACGCCCGTCAAGCTGCCCCAAATGCCTCCCTCCGCGATGGTCAACGTCCCAAGAAAACTCGGCAAGGGCGTACCGGAATGGCCGAACTCTCCGGGGATATACTGGCCAAACAACCCATAAAGCAGCGCAAGCGCCGCAACCATTGGCAGGGGCCACCCAATGGCACGACGCGCGGCCTCAAGCACCACAACGATCAAAACGATCGCAATCAGTGTTTGGAACCCGCCCTCCAAAAACCCATATTGATCAGACAGCGCGTCATGAGAAACTGCAACCCACAAGGCGGCTGCAACACCCGCCAGTGTTAACGCAATTCCTGTAAGGCGCATCCAGCGGCTGGCATCACCGATCAGCAAAATCCACGGCAAAGCCAATGCCAGATGCAGCGGGCGGCTGACCAAATTTGGCACCAGCCCCGAAAAAATAAGCGCCAAATGGAAGCCCACCAACACTGTCGCAGCAAAAAAGACAAGGAAACGCATAGCGTACTTTCACGTCGTTAGAACAGCAGCTTAAGGGCTCGACAGGCGAAACCGAGACAGGCCCGGTTCCGCCCAAAATTATACGCTGCGCGGACGCCTACATCTGCGCGTCGGTCAGCGCAAAGCCCGCTTCCTTATAATAACGGATCGCACCAGGGTGCAGCTTGCTGGTGATGCTGCTCATGAGCCCTTCATCGACACCGTTCCACCATGGGGCGGCTTCACCCATCTCGGCGCGCTGCTCCCAGAAGGTTTTGGTCAACATATACGCCGCATCCTCACTCATTTTTGTGGTTGTGAAGGCCGCCACTGGCAGCGATGTCGTCGTGATATCCGCCTCTTGCCCCGCATAGGTACCTGCCGGGATCACCAATTTGGTCCGTTTGGTCTGGGCGATCTGATCTTCGCTCAGCGACATCACAGTGACACCGGTCGTTGCCGCCGCCTCGATCACATTGGGCGCAGGGTAAGAACCAGCTGTGACGAACCCGTCAATCTGCCCATTTTTCAAAGCCGCAACCGCATTGGACAACTCGACCTCGGCCAGTTCCACTTTGCCTTCAAGACCGAACAGGCCAAGATATTTCTCCCCTTCGCGCGCCCCGAAGGAGCCTTTCCCAAGCAGGATCGTCTTGCCTTCCATCCCGGCGAAATCAGTCACGCCGCTAGCATCCGACATCACAAAATGCATCGTCAGAGACGGGATCGGGAATAGCGCACGAATGTCGTCAAACGCCGGATCGGACTTCCCCTCGAACATTGCTTTGCCGCCTTGGGCGAGGCCGATCAGTGCAGGCGGTGTGGTGAAGACGTATTCGCCGCCACGTGCCCGAACTTCCATGACGTTCTGCACAGAGCCTTGGCTTTCTTCCACGGTCACGATCATGCCGCCCTCAGTGCCCGCCTTCATGGCCTCGGCAATCTGAACCCCCATCTGATAGTAGGACGAGGTCGACTTGGCCGATTTATATGTGATCCGTTCCTGCGCCTGCGCCACAGTGGCTGTAAGCGCGACGGCCACACCCGCGAATAATGCTGTAAGTCTCATGACGTGTACTCCCTAAAATATGTGCCATTTCATCTTTGATGCGGCTGCCCTCCGGAAGCCGGACGGGCGGCGTCTCGCCTTGTGCAGAAATGTCAGCAGATGATTGCGCAACGAGGCTCAAGGCGCAACCGCCAGACGCGCCAAAGCCAGTGGCCCATCACGCAGACAATCGCGGCCTCGGGACCAGACAGCACAGCCGGTCCGGACAAAAGGTACGGCCTCTCCGGCCAACGCTTAATTCGAAAACGGCTACTCCGCTGGCAGCGTGGCCAGAAACTCAAGGTAGCGCTCCGCCACAGCATCTGGTCGGTCCAGCATCGGGACATGGCCGCAACCTTCGAGCACAGTCATCTGGGCGTTCGGCAGGGTCTGGCGAAGCACCTCCGCACCGCTGACATGGAAAATCCGGTCTTCCTGACACCACAGAATCAGCGAAGGCATGCTCAACGACGGCGCAAGCTCCAAGACCGTGGGCACATCGGATTGCTGATGCACGACATCCCAAACACGCGCGTTATGATCGCCCGTCGCAACCTCCTCAGCCGCCCATGTCCGCAAGATCGGCCCCGGCACATAAGGAATATTAGGCGACAACCAATCGTTGCGCGCGGTAAAGTCCTCGAAGGATTGAACAACCAAAGGCCGGCCCCCCGCTGCGCGCGCCGCGTCCATGTCACTCTGCACGGGCGTTGGAACGCCCAGCGGACTGCCGATATACGCGAAACTCGCGACCTTCTCGGGATGTGCATGGGCCAAAAGCGTCGAGACATAAGCCCCCATGGAGTTTGCCCCGATATGCACTCTTTCCAAATCAAGGGCGTCCATCACGAAAAGCAAGTGCGCGCGCTGCCGACTTAGCAAATACTGATCGTCGGCAAGCGGCGCGTTGTCACCAAAACCCGGCAGATCAAGCGCAATCACGTGGTGGTCTTTGACCAGCGCACGAGCCAGTTCCACCCAATGCTCTTTCCGCGCATAGATACCATGCACCAGCAGAACCGTTTCGCCCTGCCCCCCTTCCAGATAGTGAACCTCACCCAATTCGGTCGAGACTACCTTCGCTGTCAGCCCAGCAGAGGCGTTATTCATGTAGATCAAAGCCGCCGCTGTTGTTGCGGGAAACACCAGCCAAGCCGTGATCAGGCATCCAATCAGCAGGGACGCACCCACCGCCATTTTGCGAATAAGACCAGCCACGTTTCCTCCAAAAGCCCGCGCATATCCAAGAAACCGCAGTTGATCACGAAACCCTCGCGACGGAGTTGAAGAAACGTGCAAATCGCAAAGCCCCATTCTTCCCTTTTGCCATAACCGGCATCATGATCCGGCAAAACCGCATTGCGGTCACGCTGCTTAAACAAAGGTCCGGTGATTTGCGCGATCCCCTCAAGGTCCCTCTCTTCCGCAACCACCTGTTCTCCTTCGCGCAGGGGGAGCTTGCTTTACACAAGAACCTGATAACTTGTGTTATTGTCGGGCGAGAAAAACCTGTTTCAGTGGGCAACGACACCAACGAAACGAAGGCGCAGGCCGTGTGCATCAAACCCGGCGTTCCGCACCGCGTTATTGTCCACGATGGTGGCGCAGAGATCATCTACCTCGACGGCGTTACCCTGAGCGGCCAAAGACCTGATTTCTCGCCACTATCTGCAGAATGGCACGGGCTTCGTACCGCGTTTCAGACGCAAGATAACAACGCCCTGACCACCTTTCGCCGGATGCTGATGGATGCCCCGACGCCCGTCGATCCAAGTGTGATGCGTATCGTTGAGCGTCTCTATCAAGACCCGTTTGACCGGCTATCTCAGCTAGACCTTGCCCAAGATCTACAGTTGGAACGCACACTGGCCTTGCGACATTTCAAGGCCACGACAGGTCAGACGTTTCGAAAATTCAAAATCTGGGCGGCCATCATGTGTGCCGTGCATGCCGCCCATAAAGGCGAAAAAATCGGGCGTGCCGGTATCCAAGCGGGCTTTGCGGATGCCGCCCACCTTACCAGAACCGCAGCGGATGTATTTGGCATCACGCCGACCCAAGGCCTCTCCGGTTTGACCGGCGTCATCAGCATTGCAGCGCCGTAGCTGATCAAAAACACCCTCCCGCGGAAAATGACACAGGAAACACTTTGTTTCCGCAGGGCGCTATTATAATAACCTTAGCTGCGGGGGCCCAATAAGGCATTTAAGACATGTCGAAGAAAACTATACTGGCCTGTGCATTCTCGCTAAGTGCCATGTCCGCACAGGCATCCATCGTAAATGGGGCCTATGTCTCCATCCTGATGGACTCCAGCGGTTCACTTGGCTCTGCGGGCTGGGCATCATCTGTAAATTTTGTGCAAACTCTCATCGAAGACGAAATCCGACCACGCGATCCATTGTCATCTTTTGACATCTCCGCATTCAGCACTGAGGTCGCCCCACTCCATTCATTTTCCGACGATCAATCCCTCGTAGAGATCAATGCGAGCATTGACGCTTTCGGTTATAATGCCGGCTACACGAACACTGTCGCTGCATTGCGAAGCTCAATCACCGCGTTTGATACTATTGCAGACCCTGCAAAGCCGAAGCATCTTTTACTTCTTACTGACGGCAATCCACACCTCCCCAACAACGGGGATACTGACGTATGCGCTCTCTCAAACATGCTGAAGTCTGATGATATCCGCGTGACGATTATCGGCATCGGTAATAATTGGAGTCCGGACAGGGTCGACTGCCTGGTCTTTGACGTAGATACGGATATCAGACGGATTGAAAACTTCAGTTCAAACGACGCCGCGCGCCTGTTTGGCGATATCGAGCCCGAGATCTCCGCGGTCCCGCTCCCCGCATCCGGCTGGCTGCTATTCGCCGCATTCGCAGGTGTCGCAGCTGCACGCCGAAAGAAAGCCGCTTAAACCGGACGTTCCGTCAGATAACGTGTCATCCAGATCGCTCTGGGCGGCACGCACAGCGCTGGTGAAATCAGCTGCCCCGAAGAATTATCCGCACTTGGAATGACCACAAGACGCGCAGGTCATGCACCCTTCCACCATCCGCAAATCATACTGACCGCAGCTCGGACACGCTTTACCGCGCTTCTCACCGACAGCCACCACTTGCGCGGACGGGTCCTGCTTCAGCCCCATCCCTTCACCGGCAATGAACCCAGTTGCAATCATATGCTGCTCGATCACGCCACCAATCGCGGCCAGAATGGACGGGATATACTTGCCCTGCACCCACGCTCCACCGCGCGGATCAAACACCGCCTTCAGCTCTTCCACCACGAAGGACACATCGCCACCGCGCCGGAACACCGCCGAAATCATCCGCGTCAGCGCCACAGTCCAGGCAAAATGCTCCATATTTTTGGAGTTGATAAACACCTCAAATGGGCGCCTATGCCCATTCAGAACAATATCATTCACCGTGATATACAGCGCATGCTCGCTATCGGGCCATTTCACCTTATAGGTCTGCCCTTCCAGCTCGCTCGGCCGGTCCAGCGGCTCGGACATATATACAACTTCGCCACCCTCGCTGACCTGCACGGGCCTTGTTTCCTCAACATCAGACGATTCAGACACCGACAAAACGGACCCCGTCACATCATTCGGACGGTAGGTCGTGCACCCCTTACAGCCCTGATCCCACGCGGCCATATAGACGTCCTTGAAATCATCAAAGCTGATATCCTCGGGGCAATTGATCGTTTTCGAAATCGAGCTATCCACCCATTTCTGCGCCGCCGCCTGCATCCGCACATGATCCAGCGGTGCCAGCGTCTGCGCATTCACAAAATGGTCCGGCAGGTCCACATCGCCAAACTTCTCGCGCCACAGCTGCACCGCGTAGTCCACGACTTCTTCCTCAGTCCGCGAGCCGTCTTTTTGCAAAACCTTACGCGTATACGCATAAGCAAAGACCGGCTCGATCCCCGACGACACATTCCCCGCATACAATGAAATCGTCCCCGTCGGCGCAATCGAGGTCAGCAATGCGTTGCGAATACCATGCTCCCGGATCGCCTCGCGCACATCCGCATCCATATCCTGCATTGCCCCCGAGGCCAAAAACGCCTCCGCATCGAACAGCGGAAAAGCCCCTTTTTCGCGGGCCAAATCGACCGACGCCAGATACGCGGCGCGGGCGATAGCGTGCAACCAGCGATCCGTCAGACGCGCCGCCTCCTCGGATCCATAGCGCGAGCCAACCATCAACAAAGCATCCGCCAGACCCGTCACTCCAAGACCAATCCGCCGCTTCGCCAAAGCCTCCTGACGCTGCGCCTCCAACGGGAACCGAGACGCATCCACAACATTATCCATCATCCGCACGGCCACCCGCACGAGATCATCCAACGCCTCAATATCCAGCTCAGCATGCGGCTCAAACGGTTCCGCCACCAAGCGTGCCAGATTGATCGACCCCAGCAAACACGCCCCATAAGGCGGCAAAGGCTGCTCC
This sequence comes from uncultured Litoreibacter sp., assembly GCA_947494435.1. Classification (GTDB taxonomy): domain Bacteria; phylum Pseudomonadota; class Alphaproteobacteria; order Rhodobacterales; family Rhodobacteraceae; genus Litoreibacter. Next base: position 1,826,317 of record CANLUY010000001.1, on the reverse strand, counting down.
CCGCACGGGTTCGTCGCCGCAATCGTCTCGCAATAAGACAGGTTGTTCGCTTTGTTGATCCGGTCGATGAAAATCACACCCGGCTCCGCGAAATCGTAGGTGGAGCGCATGATCAGATCCCACAGATCCAACGCCTGCACCGTCCGCACAACCTCGCCACCAAAAACCAGATCCCAAGAGCCTTCCGCCTTCACGGCCTCCATAAAATCATCCGTCACCAGCACGGACAGATTGAACATCCTCAGCCGTGCCGAGTCCTGCTTGGCCGTGATAAAGTCCTCAATATCAGGATGATCACAGCGCATCGTCGCCATCATCGCGCCACGGCGCGAGCCTGCAGACATGATCGTGCGACACATCGCATCCCACACATCCATGAAAGACAAAGGCCCCGACGCATCCGCCGCCACGCCTTTGACGCCTGCTCCTTTGGGCCGGATCGTGGAGAAATCATAACCGATTCCGCCGCCCTGCTGCATCGTCAGCGCAGCTTCCTTGAGCATATCAAAAATGCCGCCCATCGAATCCGGCACCGTGCCCATCACGAAGCAATTAAACAGCGTCACCGAGCGTTCCGTGCCAGCCCCCGCCGTGATCCGGCCCGCAGGCAGATATTTGAAATCCTCAAGTGCTTCGTAAAATACATCTTCCCATTTCGACGGATCCGCCTCAGGTGCTGCCAAAGCGCCCGCAATCCGGCGCCAGCTGTCTTCCACCGTAACGTCAATCGGCGTGCCATCCGCTTCCTTGAAGCGGTATTTCATGTCCCAGATTTGGTCGGCAATGGGGGCAGCAAAACGGCTCATATCTATGGTCCTTATGAGGAAGGAAACACTACATAGAGCGTACCGCGTCCAACCCTAACCGTCAAAGTGAACCTAGAGCAATTTTTCTGACGGGTCACCGTCCCCCGAAGGTTAGCACCCGTCAACTTCGCCTCTCAACCGGGCTTGACCAAAGCCAAGCCCATAGGCAACGATATCCCCATGCGAATTCTTATTCATTTGGTCATGGCCTTTATCATCGCCGTGACATGCTGGCCCACAGACAGCTTTGGTCAAAACGCTATGTGGCGGTCGCAGCAGATGATGCAGCAGCAACGCATGCAGCAAGATCAAATGCGCCGCCAGCAACAAATGCAGCGCCAACAGCGCGAGGCCCAACGTCGGCAGCAGGCCGCCCAACGCCGTCAGATGGAGGAGCAAAGACGCCGCCAGCAAGTGGCGATGCAGCAGCGCCAACGCCAGATGCAAGTGCGCAAACAACAAATGCAGGTCCAGCGCCAGAAAATGGCGGAACAGCGCCGTATCCAGCAACGCAAACGCCAGCAAGACATGCAGCGCAAACAAGCGCACCGCAAACAGGTTGCGCAAAAGCAGGCGCAACAAACTGCCCGCATTGCGCGAGACAAAGCCATACGCCTTCAGCGCGACCGTCGCCTGCAAGAGTTGAAAAAGCGCACCCGCCTTCAGCAGCAAAATCAGCAACGTCAAAAGGCCGCGCAACAAACAAACACCATCGCGCTTTTGTCCCGCACAGCCAACCGTGCGAGCACCATAAGCTCGCCGAAATTCACCCAACGCCGACAACAAGCCGCACAACGCTTTTCAAAGCTCAGAGAATCACGTCCCATCACCAAAGCGAATGGCACCCGAGTGGCCTCAAACGTCGCAAACAAGCCTGCCATCATTGCGAACAAGCAGTTCCAAAAGCAGAAATTGCAGGAATTTCGGGAGAGGAAAAAGCCAGTTGCTGCAGCAGGTGGGGCAGCAGGGGGAGGTAAACCACCCTATTTCGGAAAGGCCGCGAACGACAACAAGCTTGGGGTAGTGAATAGTTATGCCAAAGCCAAGCTTTGGACCAACACTTCGAAACGCAGTGCGGCCAAAAACGCATTTGAGCACTATAAAAGCCATCGAAAGGATTTTCCGGAGCTCAAAAATGCGGTTCAGTATGCCAAAACAACTAGGAGTTTCTTGCAAAAACCACCGGCAGGAACATTGACGAAGATCAGAACAAATGGTGACGTAGTTAGATACAATCCTAAGACCAACACATTTGGGATTATGGACAAAAACGGTAGTCCAAGAACGATGTTCAAACCAAAACCACAGGTTCACGGCTACAAAACCAATATGGATTATTTCAATGCTCAATGACCCTACTGAAAATTGTAGGGTCTGCGGCTGGCCTCAAGGGGTTGCACAGCATGGCCCGCGCGGAAGCTCCCCCAGCTTTGAATTTTGCGAGTGCTGCGGCGTAGAATTTGGTTACGGCGATGTGACAATTACAGGCATCATCAATCATAGAGAGTCTTGGCTTCAGTCTAGATGTCAATGGCACGACCCCGAAGCAAAACCAAAGAACTGGAAGCTCGAAGATCAGTTTGAAAACGTAAAACCGGAGTATCTACTTAACAACGTGACTGCAGACTAAAACTCCTTCCGCGCTGACCACCTATTCCCGTTCTTCGTCAGCTTCATAAACATCGGGTCCGTTGTGGGGCTGCAGCTGTTCGTCACCATACCGGTGAACATGCGCATCAATGGATCACCATCCATGCCCGTCTGAACACTGCAGCGGTGATATAAGACCAGCTCGCATGAGAATACGTTTTCGCTGGTCTGAAAACAGCTTTTCTTCGCCACACCAGTGCGCGTGGAACAGGCTTTTGCGAAGATATTGCTCTCGCAGCGTTTGCGGCCTACCGCGTCCAAAATCTCAGTGTCCGAGGGTGGCGGACGCTCACGAAACAACTCAACTCCGGGTGGCATAAGCGCGGTCAGCTCGGCTTTTGAGGGACCGTATCCCAGACTGGTCGACACTTTTAATAGATCAACAGCATCGAAAAACGCATCATCGTCGTCACGGTTCGTCAGAATACTGAATGCTTGAAGATGGAGTGCAGGGGCATATTTTCGCCCTGCCGCGACTTGCGCGTAATGCGCAGCGCTTTCAGCATCCCCCAGAAAGTCCAGAACGCGCGCCAGCTGATAGACCTGCCGCGTGGCGTCCGGATCATGCTCTACTGCTGCGATACAGGCTTCGACAGCACGATCAAAATCATAATCGGCACTTACGTCTTCCAACACGACACCACGGCTCCGCAGCGTTTTGTCATTCGGATCACCAGCCAGCAGATCGCATTCCGTAACACCGCTTCGATCAGGTTTGCCGGACGGAGGCGGAATGACCAGTGCTCCCATTTCCACGTCCCATGCGTCAGAGACGCCCCAAAAGGCGTTTTCCTCTCCGCTCGACGTGATGTCGAAACTCACTTCATCAAGGTTGTTTTCAAGCAGCGTAATCACACCGTCGCGACCGCCGCGATCAATCGAGACATCCCTCAACAAATGACCGTTGTTATAAAGCGCACAAACGAGCGATTTCAGAGGGAAGCTCTGTCCACCGACCACAATAACAGACCGGCGGTTTGATCCGCTTTCAATGGAATTCGCGACAACCGCGCAAGCCTGAAGCTGACCCCGTTCGACCCCCTCTTCGATGGTGTCGACATAGGCGCCGAAGCCGGGATAATCCTGCGCCAGCGCATAGAAAAGATCAGCTTCTCCCTTGTAATACGCGACACGTTCCAACGTCATCGTTTCCGCACTCAGCTGGTTTTTGTAGGTCTGCAGCCCTGTTTCAATGGCCGTCTCAATCCGGGATTTGGCCAGTTCCAGAAGCTCATTCGCCTCCGCCTCGAACCCGTAACTCCGGAATTCCTCATGCAGCGCCAGACCCGTTTCAAGGATCAGGTCAATCTCCTGATAGGTCGTCCCGGACGCTTCAATCATTGCTTTCGCTTCAGCCAGATTATCCGCGAGCAGGTTTTCGGAAAGCGCCTCAAACCAAAACCGAGTCGTCTCCACCGCAGTTTGTGTCACGGGCAACAATCCGTCGATATTGGACGCACTGACAGTTTGCACGAAGTCCATATGCGCGCGGGCATTGTCCAGATATAGTCCCCCATTGGCCTGCTCATGCGTGAGTACCCGCCCCTCGATCCACGCCGCAAGTGATGCATCAATCTCTGCAAGTGTCGCCGCGTCCGGCTTTTTGGCCTTCAGATGGGCATGCGTGTCTGTCAGCGCGGCTTTGATGGGGGCATCACCGGCTGTAGATCGTTCAACAACGCGCAAAGCAGCCGCGCGCAGCGCTGCGTTGCGCAGTTGCAAAACCCGCTGTGACAGGCGCCCAGCCGCCTGCGGATCGTAAAGCTGGACAATATTCAGCGCCGCCGTGATGCGCTCACTCGTCTTCTTCTCGTTCTTGCTGAGCGTTGCCGTCTCGACGAACGTATCGAACCGCGCTGGATCAGACAGAAGGCTCTGCACCGCCGCACCTGAATTTTGCGCAAACAGCGCATAGCCAGACGTGCGATCAATCCCCGGCACCGATCTGTAAGGTGCAAAGATCTCCACCATTTCCGCCAGATCATCAAAGGACTTGATGCGGCTTGGCAGGTCCTGCGCCTTTTTCGTCAGGTCCGGTTGTTCCAGCCGCAGCACCCAGCCATCGCTTTTCTTTGATGTGCCCTTGATCACGTCAACCGACGTGGTCTCGCCAGTCAGCGTCAGCTGGCTCAGCGACGCACAGCCGGATGCAAGCGCCGAAAGCGCCGCACCATGCAACATACCCAGATCATTCAACCGTGTTTCAAAGAAGCTCGCATCTGCCGTCTCAACAGTTACCGAAACGCGGGACCTGCATTTCCAATTCTTTGAAACGGTGATTTTGGCCGATTTATCACTGAGGACAGCAAGGTCGATGATGTTTGCCTGCGCCGCCGTTGTGACACCACAGAACGCGCCCAAAACAACGAACAAAACCCTCACATAGTTAAACATCGTCACAGGACCCAGCATCCCTCAAACCGCCCAAAGCTGGCTTAGATCATGTCCGCGATTGCCAGAGTCTTGCAAGAAGTTTCGATGCAATCTCACGCTGCCAAATCCCGCAAAAGGACGGGATTAACCTCAGCTCAAATCAGAACCGTCGACAACACCGGGAAATAGCTGAGCAGGATCAACACAAAAGCCACTGCAATCAGGAAGGGCCAGAGGGAGTTCAAAATCGCACCGGGCTTGGCCCCGCTCATTGAAGACGCGATGTAAAGCCCGATGCCAACCGGTGGTGTCAGCAAGCCCAACACAAGGTTCAGGCACGCGACGACGCCAAATTGATAAGGGCTGATATCGTAGGAGCCCATGGCAATCGGCAACAGAATTGGTGTGATCAATATAATCGCCGCAATCCCGTCAATCACCATTCCGATCAATAGCAAAGACAGGTTCACAATCAGCAGGAACATAAACGGATCAGAGGTGATGGAAGTGATCAAACCCGCCAACCGCTGCGGCAATTCCTCGTAAATGATGACCCAACCGAACACGCTGGCCGCCGCGATCATGAACAGGATCATCGAGGCATTTGCCGCCGTCCGGATGAACATCTCGCCCAATTTGCGCGGATCAAGGTCGCGGTAGAACAGCCATCCGACAAGGAAGGCAATCAACGAAGCGATCGCCGCAGATTCCGTCGGTGTCGCGATCCCGAATATAATACCGCCGATAATCGCAAGCGGCACCAGCAGCGCGGGCAATGCAGCGATCAGCGCCCGCAGCGCCTCGCCACGCGACAGCCAAGCCCCTTTGGGAAATTGCCGCGACCAGCCAATCACCGTGATCACCAAAGCAAAGGATGCCGCCAGAAGCAGGCCCGGAATAATCCCCGCAATAAACATCTCGCCAATCGGGACCTGCGCCAAGACACCAAAAATCACAAACATCATCGACGGCGGAATGACAGGCGCAAGCAACCCGCCTGCCGCCGTGGTGGCGGCCGCAAAGCCTTCGTCATAACCTTCCTCTTTCATCGCGGGCACTATGGCGCGCGACATCACCGCAATCTGCGCTGTGGCCGAACCGATGATCGCGGCCATGAACATATTCGCGAGCAGGTTGATATAGGCCAAACCGCCCCGAAACCCGCCAACGAATACGCGCGCCAAAGCCACAAGGCGACGGGTCATCCCGCCCTCGTTCATCAACTCTCCGGTCAGCATGAACAGCGGAATGGCCAGAAGCCCGTAATTCTCAAGGCCTGCGAACATCTTCTGGGCAAAGCTATCAAACAGAACAGTGTTGCCGCTTTCCCAGATATACCAGATCGAGGTCACACCAAGAACAATGGCGATGGGAACCGACAGAAACAGGGTGACCAGAAAAACCGCAGGGCTCATGCGGCCTCCTCCGGTTTGGCTCGTGACAAAAGATGGGCCGCAGAATGCAGCGTCGCTCCAAGCGCGAACAGCCACATCACCAGCCAGAACAGATATTTCGGCAACCCAAGCGTCAGCGTGGGTTCGGCATAGATGAAGTTGAACGTGCTGCCTTGGAATTGCATCACGTCAAATCCCGCCCGGATCAGATCTAGCGGCAGAAACCACCGCCAGCAGAACCAAAGCAGCATCAGCGAGAAGGCCAGAACGATGACATCCACAAACATGCCGATGATCCGACGCCGCTCAGGCGTCACTGCGTCGGTGATCAACGTTATCGAAACGGATGTGCGATTATGCAACGCCGCCGACGCGCCCAGAAATGTCATCCACACCATCGCATAAATCGCCAACTCATCGACCCAGAACAGCGCCTGACCCATATTGCGTGTCGCCACGTTGAGCAAAATAAGCAACGTCACGCAGACCGCCAGCAAAGCTGCGGCAATCATCTCGATGCGCGCCCAAACGGCGGATGCTTTCAACAACATGGCCCCTCTCCAAGCAAAAGGGCGCGAGCGAGCCCGCGCCCCGTTAAACTGCTTCGCTCAGCCTATTTGGTTTCTGCCGCCGTCGCACGCAAAGCGTCGAGGGAGGAGGTTTTTTCCGACCAGATCGTGTTCCATTGATCAATCGCATCGCCAAAGAACGACGCATCCACCTTGGTGTAGGTCTTACCGGTGCCTTCGATTTGTTTCAGCCAGCCCGCTTCTTTTTCAACATAGCTGTCGATTGTGCCGTCCACATATTTGCCCATCAGATCGCCGATCATCCCGCGATCTTCCTCAGACAAACCAGCCCAGACTTTGGCAGAGACCAGACCCACCATTGGGAACATCATGTGGTCAGACTGCACAATCGTATCTGCGTGGTCGTAATATTTCAGAACCCAGATCAGCTCCGCATCCATGTCGATGGCATCGACCTGCCCGTTGGCCAACGCATCATAAACTGATGGCAGTGGCATCGGTGTCGGGGCCGCGCCCACTGCATTGTAAAAATCAAGGATCGGAGTGAACGGCGTGATGCGCAGTTTCAGCCCCGCAAGATCTTCCGCCGACGACACATCACCACGGCTCACGATCTGGCGCAGACCGGCCATCCCGTAGCCCACACCAACGACACCAACCTGACCGGGCAGCGGGTCCAGCATGGATTTCGCCGTGTCAGAGCGCAGGATACGGCCCGCATGACCAATGTCATCGGCCAGATAAGGCGCATAAAACGCCCCAAGCTCCGGCGCGCGGTTCGACACTTCAGCAACCGTCATGAACGCCATATCTAAGGCGCCTGTTTGCAACTGCTGCAGCATCTCTGCCTCATTGCCCAATTGACGCGCAGGGAAGACGGACACGCTATGCGCCCCGTTTGAGGCTTCGGCCAATTCGGCACCAAAAGCTTCGGCTGCTTTGGTCCAGATATGCGGCGGCGGTGTGATCAGACCAAGCCGGAATTCTTCGGCCTGTGCGGCGATGGAAGACGCCGCGACCATGGCGACGGACGCGATCAGTTTCGTGAAGTGTTTCATGAGATTTCCCTGTCTTTTTTGATATTGAGTTAGAGCTGGACCCACCCCTCAGGTGGCTCCTTCCCCGGATGTAGCGCGCCGCAATTGGGGCAGGTCCGGTCCTCCTCGGAGGCGTAGAATTTTTCATAGACCGGCGGCAGGTCTTTCACGATGGACTGCAATTGAAACTCCGCACGGTAGACTTTGTGCTGACACTCAAAGCAATACCACTCAATCGCGTCATGCTGACCCTCCTGCCGCTTCGGCTCAATCACCAACCCGACAGAGCCTTCCTGCGGGCGTTGCGGCGAATGGCGCACATGGGGCGGCAGCAGAAAGATCTCACCCTCGCGGATCGGCACATCATAAAAGTCAGTGCCGTCATACAGCTTCAAAAGCATGTCGCCTTCAAGCTGGTAAAAGAATTCCTCAACCGGATCGTCGTGATAATCCGTCCGCTTGTTAGGCCCGCCCACGACGGTGACCATCATATCGGACTCCTCAAAGACCATCTTATTGCCCACGGGGGGCTTCAGAAGGTGACGATGCTCGTCAATCCAGCCTTTGAAGTTGAATGCCGCAAGTTTCGCCATTGTGTCTCACCCTCCCCCAACTGTCTTCGACACATGCCTCACCCGCAACAGACTTGTCCGTATTCAGGTCTCAGACTTGATTATATCAGAGCCTGAGGCCGCATTTGTCAAACCCGTTGCGAATGATTTCTTTCTCGGCCTCGGTCAGTTCCAACATCGGCGCACGCACATGTCCGCCGCGCTGACCCAGCAAATCCTGCCAGTATTTTCCGAACGCCGTGGGCTTTCCCGCCGGTTTCGTGCGTTTCATCGCATCGCGCACCGGGTTGAGGCTGTCAAAAACACGGCGCGCCTCATCCGCTTTGCCTGCAAAGGCCAGACGCGTGTATTCGTTCATCCGCTGATCGGTCTCCGTCTGCAACTGATAGGGCGGAGAGGAGCAAAGATAGAGTTTCCAATCCAGCTCCAGAATATTGTCCAGCCATTCATGCTCCGCCGATGTCGACACATGGATCAAATCGCCGACCATATGCGTCAGACGCACATACATCTCACGCGGGACGGAATATTTGATCGCCACGATATTGGGCAATTCCGCAATCCGCGCGCAGTCCTCGGGCTGCATAAGATAGCCCGCATCCGGATGGCTCCACATCGCAATGCCGATATCCAACTCATCGCAGAAGCGCTTGTAATATTGATACAGCACCTCACCGCGATCCTGACAAAAGCTCAGCATCGGCGCGTGCACCACCACGTAATCCGCGCCACAGTTCTGCGCATGCCGTCCAAGCTCCAACGCAGTGTTCAGGTTCTGATCGGAGATCGACATGATCGTCCCCGCCTTCCCCGCGCATTCCTCAGCTGCGATGGTCATATTGCGCATCCGCTCTTCCAGCGACATCGCCCAAAACTCACCCTGCTTGCCCGCCACAAACAGCCCCTGAATGTCCAGATCGTCGATCCAGTGGTGAATATTGGCGCGCAACCCCTCTTCATCCAAACTCAGATCAGCCTTGAATGGGTTCAGCGCCGCCGCCCAAATCCCGCGCATATTCTCGCGGGCATACGCCTTCGCTTCATGTTTGGTGTAGTCCATGCGGCAAACCCTTCCCTGTTCCAACGTCACCAGACGCCATTGCGCCCCTTCCGTCCAAGGCGAAGCACACATATGGATATATAAAAAATGAATATCAAAAGCTTTTCAATTCCGCAGATGCGGTGCGTGTCATAGGATCGGGATATGAAGGTTGGATTGATCGGACAAGGCGCCATCGCCGCTTACGTGCGCGACGCGCTCCTAAAGCGCGGGCACGAGATCAGCGCAGTTTTACTGCGCCCCGAACGCATCGCCAACACGGCAACCATCGAAGTCAGTTCCGTCGCAGCCCTCCCCGCTGATCTGGACATCATGATTGACTGCGCCGGGCATGAGGCGCTGGCCACCCACGGCCCATCAATCCTGAAACGCGGTTTTGATCTGATCACCGTGTCGCTTGGTGCCTTGGCAGACACGACGACCTCAACCTCCCTCGAACAGGCGGCCCAAAAAGGAAATGCAAAACTGCATCTGGCCAGCGGGGCCATCGGCGCGCTGGACTGCCTCAGCGCCGCGCGCGTAGGCAAGCTCACTTCAGTCACTTACACAGGGCGCAAACCACCCAAAGGCTGGAAAGGCTCACCCGCAGAGGCAAAGCTCGACCTGAACGCGTTGACCGAAGGGGAACACACGCATTTCGACGGCACCGCCCGCGCAGCAGCCTTGGAGTATCCTAAAAACGCAAATGTTGCCGCTGCCGTGGCCCTCGCGGGGCTCGGGTTTGACGACACGCAAGTCCGCCTGATCGCCGACGCAACCGCCACCCGCAACATCCATGAAATCACGGCAGAAGGCGATTTTGGCCAGTTCCACTTTCAAATCAGCGGGAACTCCCTGCCCGATAATCCACGCTCCTCAGCACTTGCCGCGATGAGCGTTATCAGCAAGATCGACCAGCTTGGTCGGGATATCGTGCTGTAATGGACCGCCGTAGCCGCGTTGTGGTCGGCACGACATGCCACCGCAGAAAGCCGAGACCTTTGACATTCCTCGAACTGATATCAGTATTCACCCAATTCACTTGTCGCAGAGCGAAGCGGCAGGTGATCTTGAGACGACACATTTTGGAGACGCGCCCATGTATCCCGATCTGAACCTTTTCATTGGCGGCAAGTGGCGGAAGTCACAGTCGGACATGGCGGTGCTCAACCCGGCCACCGAAGAAGAAATCGGTCGCCTGCCCTGTGCGACGCAGCAGGATTTGGACGACGCACTAGAGGCCGCAGTCAAAGGCTTCGCCCTATGGCGCAACACGTCGCCACGCGCACGCGCCGACACCATTCTGCGCGCCGCAAGATTGATGCGCGACCGGCAGGAAGAGATCGCAACCTCCATCACCCTGGAACACGGCAAACCCCTGCCCCAAGCCCGCCTAGAAGTCATTCGCGGCGCCGAATTCTTTGAATGGGACGCAGGCGAAGCAATGCGCACCTATGGACGCGTGATCCCGGCCGCCCCGGGGCATAAGTTCACGGTCCATCATCAACCGGTCGGGGTCGTTGCGGCCTTTTCTCCTTGGAATTTCCCAATGAGCCAGCCCGCCCGCAAAATCGCAGGCGCACTCGCATCGGGCTGTTCGGTCATCCTGAAAGCTGCCGAAGAAACCCCCGCAGGTGCGATACATATCGCCAAAGCCTTTGAAGATGCAGGTCTTCCCGCTGGCGTCTTGAACCTCGTCTTCGGCAATCCGGCAGATATCTCAGGCTACCTGATCCCAAAAGACCCTGTGCGTCTCGTGGCGTTCACAGGGTCCACAACCGTCGGGCGTCATCTCTCTACTTTGGCTGCACAGCATGACACGCGCGTCTTGATGGAACTCGGTGGCCACGCACCCGTCATCATCTGCGAAGACACGGATGTACAAACCGCCGCTGCATCCAGCGCTGTCCGCAAAATGCGCAATGCCGGGCAGGTCTGCACCTCCCCCACACGGTTCTTCGCACATGAAAGCATCTTCGATGACTACGCTGCGGGCTTCGTTGAACGGGCTAAAGCAACCATCGTTGGAAACGGAATGGAGGAGGGCGTGGAAATGGGCCCGACCGCCAACGAAAGGCGCGTGCCCGTCTTAACCGACCTTGTTGAAGACGCTTGCGCCAAAGGGGCCACACTCGCCACAGGCGGCGCGCGCCACGGCGAAAAGGGCTACTTCTTTCAGCCAACCGTTTTGCTCAACGTCCCCGACACAGCCCGGATCATGCAAGAAGAACCCTTCGGCCCCATCGCTGTTATCAACCCCGTCAGTTCGTTGGATCATGCAATTTCGCAGGCCAATTCCGTCCCCTACGGCCTCGCAGGCTATGCCTTCACCAATCGTGCAGACTATATTGACCAGCTGATTGACCGCGTCGAAGTGGGCAACCTCTCTATCAACACACTCGAGGCCTCCATGCCCGAAACCCCATTCGGCGGCGTGAAGTCCAGCGGCTACGGCCGTGAAGGCGGCACCGAGGGGCTGGACAATTACATGGACATCAAAAACGTCTGGCACTCCGCAACCATCACCTGAGCAAAAAACACGCAGCGTCCAGCGTCCAAAAAACTTTTTTCAAATTTTTTTATTTCAAATGTCGATTGGCGCATCTGTCGTCCGTCGTGTGGGTGAAGAGGCACAAAAGCCCTTCCCTAAAACACGAGAGGACAGACACATGAATATCAAGAAAATCGCCACCTACACGGCCTGCGGCCTCGCTGCGCTGACCGTCGCCACATTCGCACTGCCGCGCCACGTCAGCATCGAACGCTCCGCCATGATCGACGCGGCACCTGAGGCTGTGATCGAACTGGCGGCCTCCAACACCGGCTACCAAGCTTTCAACCCCTACAAGGACCTCGACCCGAACCTTCAGGTCAAAATGTTCGGCCCCGCAACAGGTGTCGGATCAGGCTTCTCCTTTGAAAGCAAAGACGGCGCGGGCCAGCAAACCGTCTCCGCTGTAACCCCCGATCAAGTCACCTTCGACCTCGACCTTGGCCCCTTGGGCCAGCCGACACAGGCGATCTCCGCCATAGCGGCCAATGGTGCCACCGAAGTGACCTGGAGCATGGACATGGATCTCGGCATGAACCCCGTCTTCCGCGTCATGGGACTGTTCATGGACGGCATGATCGGCCCGAATTTTGAACTTGGCCTTGCCAAAATCGCCGACGTTGCGGCTTAATCTAACCACCTACAAAGGAACCAAAACAATGCGTTACACATTTCTTCTTTACTCCGACCCTGCAATGTCCGCCAACATGACCGAAGAGGATTGGGCAAAATCCAAAGAGGTTTACGGCCAATATATCGGCGCGCTGCAAGAGGCTGGCGTCTTCGTCGACACCGACTGGCTGCACCCCGCAGACACCGCCACAACCATCACGCTCGCAGGCGGCGAGAAGCGCGTGCAAGACGGCCCCTTTGCCGAAACCAAGGAAACTCTCGGCGGCTTCTTCGCCATCGAGGTCGAGAACCTGGATGAGGCGATGAAATGGGCCGAGAAATGCCCGCACGTGCATTACGGCAAGCTGGAAATCCGCGCCTCTGCCATGGGCAGCGTGTGAGCGCAGACGACACACAGGCGCGGGCGGAAGATGTCGCCCGCGCCGCCTATGGCAAACTAATCGCGATGCTCGCCAGCCGAACCGGCGACATCATCTCTGCCGAAGATGCGCTGGCCGATGCCTTTGTGGCCGCCCTGAAAACATGGCCGGAGCGCGGCATACCCGACAAACCCGAAGCTTGGCTTCTGACCGTGGCCAAGAACAGACGCACCGATCAGGCGCGCCGCGATGCCCGTTTGATCATCACAGATGAGGCAAATGACATGGCTGATGCACACGCAATCGAACCCGAAGAAACGCAACTGGACGAGAGGTTGAAACTCCTCTTTGTCTGCGCCCACCCCGCCATCGACGAAGGCATCCGCACACCGCTGATGCTGCAAACCGTCCTAGGGCTGGAGGCAGAGCAAATCGCCAAAGCCTTTCTCGTCTCGCCCACGGCTATGGCCCAGCGCCTTGTGCGCGCCAAAAAGAAAATCAAATCCGCAGGGATCCCCTTCATCGTGCCAGAACCCGAGGCCTTTCCCGACCGCATGGGCGCCGTACTGGAAGCCGTCTACGGCGCTTACGCCGTTGATTGGCTGGAAGGCGACGGTGACCTCAGTCACGAGGCGTTTTTCCTGTCAAACATTCTTGCAGAACTGGCCCCTGACAATGCCGAAGCCTTGGGTCTGACAGCCCTGATCGGCTTGATCGAAGCGCGCCGCGATGCGCGTATCAAAGACGGCATTCTAGTCCCCGTTCCAGAACAAGACACGGCACTTTGGGACACTCAGCTTATCGACCGCTCAGTTGGTCTGCTGACCCAAGCCGCATTGAAACGCGTGCAACAAACCATGCCCGGACGCTTTCAACTCGAAGCCGCCATTCAATCCGTCCACGCCGCAAGGTCCGTCACCGGCAAGACCGATTGGCGCGCCCTCTCACAACTCTATCACGGCCTGATGCGCACGTACCCTTCCATCGGCGGGGCCGTCAGCCGCGCGGCTGTCGTGGCCGAAGACGCAGGACCGGCAGAGGGGCTGAAAATGCTGGCACTGATCGACTATGACGGGCTGGAAACCTACCAGCCTTTCCACGCCGTCCGCGCACACTGTTTGGCAGAACTCGGACGCATCGCAGAAGCCGCAGAGGCCTATACAAACGCTATTTCTCTGTGCACCGACGCCCCGTCCCAAAACTGGCTCGAGAAAAAAATGCAGGATTTGCGAAAAAAAATGTCATGAGATGTCGATTGGCAGCCTCGGTCTTCGTCGTGTTGGCAGAAGGGACAGAAAAACCCTCATCAACCGACAGACCGAAAGGACCAAACCAATGACCATCGTTTACACAGTTCTCGCCATCCTCGCCGCCATCATCCTGATCGCCCTCTTGCTGCCCCGCAAAGTCGTCGTCACCCGCCAAGCCGATGTGGACATGTCGCCTGAAGATGTGATCGCCCGTGTTGCCAGCACTGAAGGCTTTCAGACCTTCAACCCCTACTGCACAACCGATCCACAGCTGAAAATCACACCATTTGGCCCATCTGAGGGCAAAGGCTCCGGTTTCCGTTTCGAGGGAAAAGAAGGCAAAGGCACGCAAACAGTCACCGACGTGACCGCTACCCGCGTCACGCACCTGATTGATCTGGGCGCAATGGGCAAGCCCGTGCAAACCATCGAAGCGCAACCAAACGGCAGCGGTGCCCGTGTGACTTGGACCGTGACCTCCGACATGGGCTACAACCCGATCTTCCGCATCTTCGGTCTGTTCATGGACCGGATGCTCGGCAAAACCTACGAGCTTGGCCTCAAGAACATCGCTGCTCTGGCCTAAAACACCTCAAAAAACCAAGAAAAGGCGTGCCTTCCGGCGCGCCTCTTTCTTTTGCATACCGCTAGATATGCCGCGTCAAATGCCAAACCTGCTCGAACCTTGTGCCACGCTTTGCACCCTCTCCACCGCTGTCCACGCTTTCAAGCAAACTCACCCCATGTGTCGTCGCATAAAGCGCGCGGATCGCAGCCTCGGGCACCGAAAACGGCGGTCCATCGGTATGGGAGGGACCAAAGTCAAAACTGATCAAAAGTGTCGGCGCATTCGCAGTGATCTGCGTCAAGTAGCGCGCGTATTCCGCGCGGGTGTCGGGCGGCAATGCAACCAGCGCAGCACGGTCATAGACGGCTGATACCGCTGGAAGGTCAGAGGCTTGCAACGCGAAAAAATCGCCATGCCAGAGCGTCAGCGCACCAGCCTGTAGCCGTGTCAAACCTCCGCCGGTGCTTATGTCAGGACGCAAAGACAAACGCTCAAACACTTGGTCTATCGCGCCTCGGTTGAATTCGATCCCTGTCACTTGCAACCCTTCACCGATCAACCAATCCAGGTCCACCGATGCACCACAAAGCGGCACAAAGACATGCGCGCCCGCCTTTAGGCCAAGCGCAGAGAAATGACGGGTGAGCAACGGATGCGGCGCGTCTTTATGAAAAGCGGTATCGCCAGCCGACCAAAGGGATTGCCAAAACTGTTCTTCCATTTCTCGACCGCCTCTTTGCGTTTCACATCTTTGCGCCTGTCTGCGCGCAGTCCAGCCTAGACCTTACCTGTCTCCCGTTGGATCAGAAATATCAAAGTCCCTCTGTTTGGCGTAACTCCTTTAGCCGCACGCCCTTGAATGCCCCACCAAACACAATACTCTTAACACCAGCATTGGGGGCCTGAGTCGTGGCAAAACACATCAACTTGATAAAATTGTCTGTCGGGACCGAGTCCGTGGACGATTTGCAGGCATGGCAGGACAGTCCCCGCCCCAAAGGCGCCGACGGCAATCCCCGTCACGTGACACGCATGTGGCCCAAGCGCGAAAATGAAATCCTCAATGGCGGCTCTATCTATTGGGTCATCAAAGGGGTTGTGCAGGCACGCCAGAAGATCCTGCGTCTTGATGAGTATGACCGTGGCGACGGCATCCGCCGCTGCGCGCTTGTGTTTGATCCCAAGCTGATCCGCGTGGAGAATATGACCAAGCGCCCCTTCCAAGGCTGGCGTTATCTCAAGCCCGAAGACGCACCCGCAGATCTGCCGGAACACCGCGCGCGCGAAGAGCAGCTTCCACCCCAACTCAGCGCCGCGCTCGCTGATATCGGCGTGCGTTAAAAATTCCTTAAATCTTCAAGAAATGCTTTGAAATCAACGGGTAAGAAAATCCCCCGCATGCGGGGGATGAGGGTTTAGAGCCCAAGCTTGGCTTTCAATTCCGCCAAAATTGTTTCATCCGCTCCAGATGTCCGGGATAAAAACAATGTCGCCTGAGACTTCAAAACGGGAGCGCCACTCAGAATTTTCAAGTGGTTCGCCTCCAGCGTCGCCCCGGTCGAAGTAATATCCGCCACAGCCTCCGCCGTTCCATTCTTGATGGTGCCCTCCGTCGCGCCCTGACTATCGACCAGCTGATAATCAGCCACACCCGCAGCCTTCAAATGCTCGCGGATCAAGCGGTGATATTTCGTGGCAATCCGCAGCCGAAACCCATGCTCCGCCCGAAAAGCCGCCGCAACCGCGTCAAGGTCATCCAAGGTGCTCACATCTGCCCAAAAGGCAGGCACAGCCAAGATCAAATCCGCATGGCCAAAGCCCAGCTCAACCAACGTCTCCAATTGATCCCGCCACAACGGAAGCTTCTCGCGCACAAGATCGGTGCCAGTCACGCCCAGATCAATCCGCCCCGCAGCCAGCTCCCGTGGAATTTCTCCAGCGCTCAACAAGACCAGCTCGATCCCTTCGATGCCCGAGACCCGACCGGCATATTCCCGGTCAGACCCGCTCCGCTCCAACGTGATGCCACGCGCCCCGAACCAAGCGAACGTCTCGTCCATCAACCGTCCCTTGGAGGGGACACCCAGCTTCAAGGTCATTGGCCTGCTCCCAACAACAATTCAGGCCGGATCACACCACCCACAGCCGGTATCTCACGTCCTTGCCCCAACACGCGGGTCAGCGCGTCATACCGCCCGCCGGAAGCCACAGGCGCGCCACCCTCACGGGCGAAACCGAAGACGAAGCCGTCGTAATATTCCATCGAGGTCCGGCCATATGCCCCTTCATAGGTCAAAGCGGCCACATCCACGCCACGCTCAATCAACGCGTGCAAACGCTTCACAAACCCTTGCGCCGCCGTTTTGATGACCGGAAATTCCACCGCAATCTCAGCCAAAGCGCCCGCCGCATCATCGGCGGCCATCTTCAGGTTCAAGATCGCACTCACAGCCTCAATCTCCGCCGCGGGAATTGGCGCCACATCCATATCCTCGCGCAGGCTCTTCAGACGTTCAACAACCTCGGAAGCCCTGCGCAATCCAATCTCGGGCCCCGCAGCCCGCACGATCTGTGCCACATCCAACCCTTTGAGGGAGGAGACCAACTCAGCCCGCCCCTCCGGCAACGCCCCGCGCCCCGCGAACCGATCAAGCAGCGCACGAAACCGATGGGGCCGCCAGATGTGACGCATCAACGCCGCGCGACGCCGGTCCGAAGTGGTCAGACCTTCGACGGCCGCGACCAAGATACCGATATCGCCGATGGAGCCTTGCAACCCCCGTCCCTTCAACGCGGCCGAGAACAACGCAAACACTTCCGCATCGGCGCCTGCGGGATCAGCCCGGTCAAACACCTCATAACCCACCTGCAGATATTCACTCGCGCGCCCCGTGCCCGCCTGCTGCTGGCGGAACACATCGCCCATATACGTATAGCGCGCGGGTTCTGCGCCATCAGTCATATGGGCCTGAACGATGGGAACCGTAAAATCAGGGCGCAACATCTGCTCCCCCAGAACCGGATCAGAGGTCACATAAGCGCGTGCGCGGATGTCCTCGCCATAAAGGTCAAGCAAGACTTCAGAGGGCTGCAATAGCGCCGCCTCAAAAGGGGCCGCGCCTGCCTCTTGAAACAACGCAAAAAGGCGCTCTGCTTCCGCGCGTATCTCGGCCTTGCCTGCCATCAGCCTTCCAGAATTTTGCGGATTTCAGAGACGAGATCAGCGCGCTTAATCTCAAATTGCGCAGGCTGCTCTTTCCATTCTTCATGCGTAGCCGTCTCAGCAATCTTCGCGCCCAAAACAAGGTCTTTGATCTGCAAAACCCCTTGATCAAACTCGTTGGACCCTGCGATCACGGCAACAGGAGCGTTCCGCTTATCCGCATATTTCAACTGGTTTCCAAAGTTCTTCGGATTACCCAGATACACCTCAGCGCGAATACCGGCCGTGCGCAATTCGCCGACCATCGCCTGATAGTCAGACATCCGGTCACGATCCATAACGGTCACGACCACCGGGCCGACTGTCTCCGTGCTCATCCGGCCTTTTGCGTGCAAGGCCGCAAGCAATCTGTCCACGCCGATGGAGACGCCGGTTGCAGGCACCGCTTGCCCGGTGAACCGCTTGACCAAATCATCATAGCGCCCACCACCGGCGACAGAGCCGAACTGACGCGGGCGGCCCTTCTCATCCTTGATTTCAAAGGTCAATTCCGCCTCATAAACCGGCCCTGTGTAATACCCGAGACCACGCACGACGGAAGGATCAATTTCGATCCGATCCGTGCTATATCCCTGCGCCTCCAAAAGCCGCGCGATCTGCGCCAGTTCTTCAATACCTTCATTGCCGATGACACTGTCACCAACGGCCTGCCGCAGCTTGTCCAACGTCTGATCAACCGTGTCTTGCTTGGCCGTCAGGAATGCCAAAACAGGCCCAGCTTGCATGTCGCTAAGCCCCACACCCTCAATCTCAGCCCCAGACGTGTCGGTCCGACCTACCGTCAAAAGCTGGCGCACGCCGGCTTCACCCACTTTGTCGAATTTATCAATCGTGCGCAAAACATCATCACGGCGCGGATCGTCCGTCAGCCCCATCACTTCCAACACACCGTTCAGAACTTTGCGGTTATTGACGCGTATCATATAATCGCCGCGCGGAATGCCCACGGCCTCCAGCACGTCCGACAGCATCGAACAAATCTCAGCATCGGCAGTCACAGAGGACGCACCGACGGTATCCGCATCACACTGATAGAACTGCCGAAACCGCCCCGGTCCGGGTTTCTCGTTGCGCCAAACCGGCCCCATCGCGAACCGGCGGTATGGTGTCGGAAGATCATTGCGAAATTGCGCATAGACCCGCGCCAGAGGCGCTGTAAGATCATAGCGCAGCGCCATCCAATCCTCATCCTCCTGCCACGCAAACACACCCTCATTCGGCCGATCCACATCGGGAAGGAACTTGCCCAAAGCCTCGACCGTTTCCACGGCAGAACTTTCCAGCGCATCAAACCCGTAAAGCTGATAGACGCTCGTGATCTGATCCAGCATCGCCTTGCGCTGCGCTACTTCCGCACCGAAATAGTCGCGAAACCCTTTCGGAGTTTCCGCCTTTGGTCGAGGCTGCTTTTTCACTTTGGCCATGGGCTTTGGTCCTGCAAATTAACTTGTGTCAGGCTTTAGCGAAGGGCTGGACGCAAGACAAGCAACCTGCCAAAGGAAGGCACATGTCCGAGATTACAAAACTAGAAGAACAACTGGCCCATTTGACTAAAACGGTCGAAGAGATGTCAGACGTCATGGCCCGACAGGAAAAAGAGCTGGCGCTGATGGCCAACCGCGTCCGCCTATTGATGGAGCGCGAGGCTGAGC
This sequence comes from uncultured Litoreibacter sp., assembly GCA_947494435.1. Taxonomy (GTDB): domain Bacteria; phylum Pseudomonadota; class Alphaproteobacteria; order Rhodobacterales; family Rhodobacteraceae; genus Litoreibacter. The sequence goes on along the minus strand of CANLUY010000001.1, from coordinate 1,806,680 downwards.
GCAGCCAAGATGCTGGCGGCCATGTCGTGCTGGGCGACGAGCGCCCGCCGCATTACTAAATCTCTTCCACCATCACCACGCCACCCAGCGACTTGATCGCGCCTTTGACCTTCGGGTTCACGGCAAACTTGTCGCCCAAAGCCACTTCGACTTCGCCGGGCAAATCAGGGTTCATCAAGCACAAGGACACAGGACCGCGCGCACGGATGGATTTGTCCTGACCGGACCGCTCAAGAACCGACGCGATGGAGGCGATCACGGCATCATCTTCGACAAAGATTTTCAGGCCCATCGAACCTGCATCCACAGCTCCGTCAATCGGTTGCGCCGCACGGCACAGCAGTTTGAGTTGCTCGGATTCGTATGTTGCCTCCACGGTCAGCACCACGTTATTGCCGGGCATCAAATGCTCGCCCGAACTCTCCAGCGTATCCGAGAAGACGGTGACTTCGAACATCCCCGACGGGTCAGAGCCTTGGACAAAAGCGAACCGATTGCCCCGCGCGGATTTGCGTTCCTGACGACCAGAAATAGTTGCCGCCAGCTTCGCGATCACCGCGCCGCCCTGCACTTTCTCTTCGATCTCCGTCAGCGACAGCACGCCTTTGCGCTTCAGCGACAGCGTGTAGTCATCCAACGGATGCCCCGAGAGATAGAAGCCGATTGCCGTGAATTCTTGCGCCAGCCGTTCGGACGGCAGCCAGTCATCGACAGGCGACAAGCGTGGCTCCGGCAAGTCATCCCCCGCCTCGCCAAACAGCGAGACTTGGTTAGAATGCCGTTGCTCATGGATCGCCGCTGAATAGCTGACCAGCCCGTCCAGCGAGGCAAAGACACGGTGCCGGTTCGGGTCCAACTGATCGAACGCGCCGGAACGAGCGAGCATCTCCAAGGGCCGTTTACCGACCCGCTTCAAATCAACCCGCCGCGCAAAATCAAAGAGCGTCGCAAAGGGCTTCTCGATGCCTTCAACGACACGTGCATCGGTGACCAGTCTCATCGCTTCAACGCCCACATTCTTCAGCCCGCCCAGCGCGTAGACGACCTTACCATCGGCCACAGTGAAGGTCGCGCCGGAACGGTTCACACAAGGCGGCACGATCTCGATGTCGAGCGTCTTGACGATCTCTTCCTTATAAACCCCAAGCTTATCAGTGAGATGCAGGTCGCAGTTCATGACGCCCGCCATGAACTCAACCGGATGGTTCGCCTTCAACCAAGCCGTCTGATAACTGACCACGGCATAGGCTGCCGCGTGGGATTTATTGAAACCATAATTCGCAAACTTCTCAAGAAGATCAAAGACTTCCCGCGCCTTCTTCGCGTCAACGCCGTTCTTCTTGGCACCTTCTTCGAACTTTGGACGCTCCGCATCCATCGCTTCTTTGATCTTCTTACCCATCGCGCGACGCAGCAAATCCGCACCGCCCAGCGAATATCCCGCCATGACCTGCGCAATCTCCATCACCTGCTCTTGGTAGACGATGATGCCTTGGGTTTCCGCAAGGATGTGGTCGATCAAAGGATGAATGGATTCAAGCTCTTTTAATCCATTCTTAACTTCGCAATAGGTCGGAATATTCTCCATCGGGCCGGGCCGATAAAGCGCCACCAGCGCCACGATATCCTCAATGCAGTTCGGCTTCATGCGCCGCAGCGCATCCATCATTCCCGAACTTTCCACCTGAAAAACAGCCACGGTTTTGGCCGAAGAATATAACTTATACGACTTTTCGTCGTTTAACGGGATCGCGCCGATATCATTCTCGGCTCCCGCTGGTGGTTCATAAATTTGCGAGCCATCCGCCGCGATATGCAAAGGCCGGTCGAGCAGATCAATGGCGTTCTGAATAACCGTCAGCGTTTTCAACCCGAGGAAGTCGAACTTCACGAGCCCCGCCTGTTCGACCCATTTCATATTGAACTGCGTCGCGGGCATATCGGAGCGCGGATCTTGGTAAAGCGGCACCAACGCGTCCAGTGGCCTATCGCCGATCACCACCCCCGCCGCGTGGGTGGAGGCATTCCTGAGCAAGCCTTCAACCTGCTGCCCATAATCCAGAAGCCGCGCGACGACCTCCTCATTCTTCGCTTCTTCCCGCAGCTTCGGCTCATCCGCCAAAGCCTTCTCAATGGAGACTGGTTTGACCCCCTCTACCGGGATCATTTTCGACAGACGGTCCACCTGCCCGTAAGGCATCTGCAAGACGCGCCCGATGTCACGCACTGCCGCTTTCGACAGCAGCGCGCCGAAGGTTATGATCTGGCCGACCTTGTCGCGACCATATTTGTCTTGGACGTAGCGGATCACCTCTTCACGGCGGTCCATGCAGAAGTCGATGTCGAAATCCGGCATGGAGACACGTTCAGGGTTCAGGAACCGCTCAAACAGCAAGGAATAGCGCAGCGGATCCAAGTCGGTGATCAGCAGCGCATAGGCCACGAGCGAGCCCGCACCCGACCCCCGACCGGGGCCAACCGGTATGTCATTGTCCTTGGCGTATTTGATGAAATCCGCAACGATCAGGAAATAGCCCGGAAAGCCCATCCCCTCGATAATGCCCAGCTCAAAGTCCAACCGTGCCTGATATTCCTCAACCGACACCGCATGTGGGATAATGGCAAGCCGCGCTTGCAGGCCCTCATTGGCTTGGCGGCGCAGTTCCTCCACCTCGTCATCCGCAAACTTTGGCAGGATCGGATCGCGCTTGTAGGCTTTGAACGCGCAGCGCTTCGCAATCTCGACCGTGTTTTCCAGCGCCTCAGGCAGGTCTGCAAACAGCGTCGCCATCTCCTGCGGGGATTTGAAATAATGCTGCGGCGTCAGTTTCCGGCGTTCGCCTTGCTGGTCGACATAGGCCCCATCCGCGATGCAGATCAGCGCGTCATGCGCTTCATACATATTGGATTTCGGAAAATAGACATCATTCGTGGCCACCAGCGGCAAGCCCATCGCATAGGCCATTTCAACATGTCCGCGTTCTGACAGTTTCTCTGCCTCCGGCAAACCGTCATCACCGGGATGCCGTTGTAATTCCACATACAAACGATCCGGATAAATCTGCGCCAATTGCCCCATCAGGGCTTCGGCTTTGGGGCGCTGTCCACCGCGCAGATGCCGCCCGATGGGACCATCCGGACCACCGGACAAACAGATCAGCCCTTCAGCGTACAGAGCCAATTCCTCGACCGAGACCTGAGGCAATTGTCCTTCTGCATCCAAGTAACAACAGGAATTGAGCTTCATTAGGTTCTCATACCCGCGCTCGTTTTGCGCGAGCAGCACTATCGGCGCAGGCGCGCGGGCCTTTTCACCGGGCGCTGCAGCTTCATAGGTCAGATCAATCTGACAACCGATGATCGGCTGGACACCCGCACCAGACGCATATTCAGAAAATTCCAAAGCCGCGAACATGTTATTCGTGTCGGTCACAGCAACCGCAGGCATGCCTGCATCCTGGCACATGCCAGCGAGCTTTTTGACGCGGATCGCACCTTCGAGAAGCGAGTATTCGCTGTGGACGCGCAGGTGAATGAATCGGGGTTGGTCTGTCATGGAGCCACATTATCTTGTCGGTCCATGAGGGGAAGCATCAAAATAAGCGCAACCTTGAGTTTCTTGATCTGCACATCAAGCGCGCAGGCCTCAGCCGTCAGACGCTAAATCCCAGCGTCACCACGGTTCCACAATATTTTGGAAAGTCGCGCGCAGGATTAACGCAGACTTGCGCGCTTCGTATCTGTCTTGTGGCCCTGCCCCGTGGTCAGCAAATCATTGACCAAAGCCGCGCGCTCTTTGGAGCCACCGACAACGCAATCCTCCAACTCTTCAGGGAAGATCAGCGTCAGCGGAACAACTTTCACCGGGCTCAGCGGCATGTCAGGCATCTGACCACGGCTACGGGTCATCGGCACATCAAGAAGCGCACCGGCCGGTTCTGCAACGCCGCTTACGATCCAGTCACGCGGGGCACAGTTTGAAGGGACATCAAGTGACATGACGCCATGTTGGTCCAGCAATGGGCCGATACCGCGATTGTGGGCGATCAGTTGTGCAGCATATTCCACGGCACGAAAAACCCAACTGTTTCGGATCAAGTCCGCCGTTGCAGCTTGTAAACCCGGCACTTCGATGAAGACTTCCTGACCGAACCCGTTCTGATCTGCCGGTCCCTGAAAGCAATCAAACGGATCGCTCAGGCCCTCGCTGGCAACAATCAGACTGGTCCGCGTTCTGACAATCCGGAATTTCTGCTGCCCTGTCGGCCAGTCCGGCGCATGTGTGGGTTGCGCGACAATCTCGTAATCCAGAAACGCTTCGTCGCTGACACCAAGCTGATCCCAATACATATCGCGTGCCAGCAACGTGGCGTCCGCGCTGCCCGCACTGGGGCCCGGGCTCAAGATATGTCCGTTCTCAATGGTCAACGCGGTCACCGGCACAGGTTCCGGCGTCACGTATTGTACGATTGGGGCCACTGGTGCTGGCGCGGTGGGTTGTGCGGGCTTGGCCCCCACGACACCGTACTCGCCGCTGCTTGATGTTTTCGGCTTCGATGTGCCCACCTTCACATGGGGCGCATCAGGCATCTCATTGACCCGCTGCGCCAAGCCCATGATGTCGAACTCACGTGCAGATTCCGCAGCCAGTTCTTCTGCGCTGCGACCAAACTCATCTTTGACATCGGAGTCGCGCATGCTCTTGGCGCGGCGCACAACTTTGGGCGTTGGCTCAGGCGCAGATGTCCCAACGGGAGCGGTCGTAACGGAGGCGTCGTCCGACACAACCGGGTCAAGCGCTTCCTTTGCGCGTTTGGCAACCTTGCCTTTACCATCTCGTGAAAGAAGCCTCTTCAGCATTCCGAACACACCCGTACAAATTGACTGCCTTAAATGTCTTTCACCAATGGTTCTTTTTCATGACGGCATTGTGCTGGGCATGTGAAGAAAAGCGGCAATTGTCGCCACATCTTGCCAAAAGGACTGATCCCAGCCTAGCATCGCTAAAGGCCAGCGCCGTCTACGCCGCATCGACAGCGCAGCAGGCCCCAAATGACCTTAGGTAAGGCGGCAGGACATATCCAATATGCTAACGTTCCTTCTCAATGGAGAGATCGTTCAAACCCGTGTCAGCGGCACCGAAACGTTGCTTGATTTCCTACGGGAACGGATGGGGCTGACCGGCACCAAAGAGGGCTGCAATGAAGGCGATTGTGGGGCATGCAGCGTGATCGTGACGGGTCCGGAGGGCACTGCCGAGGCGATGAATGCCTGCATTTTGTTCATGCCGCAGCTTCAAGGACGTGCCGTGCGCACGGTAGAGGGAATCGCAGGCCCCGATGGAACTTTGCACCCCGTCCAAGAGGCGATGGTCACGCATCACGGGTCTCAATGCGGCTTCTGCACGCCGGGGTTCATCGCCTCAATGGCTGCGGCCCACACCAACGGGGCAACAGATCACGAGGATCAACTGGCCGGAAATCTGTGCCGCTGCACAGGCTACGCGCCGATCATCCGTGCAGCAGAAGCCGCGGAAAGCGCACCAGTGCCCGCATGGATGACAGACGATATCTCTATGCTTGCGGACCTACCATCAGACTTCGCGATGCCAGATAGCAGCGACGCGCTCGCGGCTTGGTACGCAGACCATCCTGATGGAACCCTCATTGGCGGGGCCACGGATGTGGGGCTTTGGGTCACGAAGCAACTACGCGAACTCGAAGATGTCGCCTTTCTCAGCGGCTGCACTGACCTCAAACAAATTGAAGTTAGCGAGGCGGAAATCAGAATTGGTGCGGCCTGCACAATTTCCCAAGTGCTTGACGCGATGCGCACGCCTCACCCCTCCTTCGCGGAAATGCTGCGCCGCTATGGCTCCGTTCAGGTCCGCAACGCCGCCACCATAGGCGGCAATATCGCCAACGGCTCCCCTATTGGCGACAGCCCCCCTGCACTCATCTCACTAGGTGCCGCGCTCCATCTGCGCCAAGGCGACACGCGTCGTCAGATGCCAATTGAAGACTTCTTCATCGAATACGGCAAACAAGACCGCAAACCGGGCGAGTTTGTCGAGGCCATGACCATCCCGCGCCAACCCGACACGCTGCGCTGCTATAAACTGTCGAAACGCTTCGATCAGGATATCTCCGCCGTGTGCGGCTGTTTCAACGTGGTGGTTGCAGACGGCAAAGTGACCTCCGTCCGCATCGCCTTTGGTGGTATGGCAGGCACGCCAAAACGCGCGACACACGTTGAGGATGCGTTAACCAGCCAATCTTGGACACAAGAGACGATCGATAGAGCCGTCCAAGAGTTTGCAAAAGACTACACCCCAATGAGTGACATGCGCGCCTCTGCCGAATACCGGCTTAAAAGCGCTGAAGCCATGCTGCACAGGCTTTATGCTGAAAGCATCGGCACGGCGACGAATGTGCTGGAGGTACAGCCATGAGCGTTCATACTTCACGCCCCCATGACAGCGGCACGCTGCATGTGACGGGTGCCGCGCGATATACGGATGACATTCTAACCCCAGCCAACACACTGCATTTGGCCTTCGGTCTCTCGGCAATCGCGAAAGGCCGCATCGACAAGATCGACCTCGGCGCTGTTGAGGGAGCTGAAGGTGTTGCGGCTGTTCTGACAGCGCGCGATCTGCCATTTGAAAACGACGTATCGCCGTCTATTCATGACGAGCCGTTGCTGAGCACAGGCGCGATCCATTACCTCGGCCAGCCGATCTTTATCGTTGTTGCCACTAGCCACCTCGCCGCGCGCAAAGCCGCACGGTTGGGTGAGATCACGTATAAAGAAGAAACACCAATCCTCACGATTGATGAGGCGATGGCCGCCGACAGCCGGTTTGAAGACGGCCCGCGCATCTACGCGAAAGGCGATATCGAGGCCGCATTGAACGATGCCCCGCATCGATTGAGCGGCTCGATGGAAATCGGCGGTCAGGAACATTTCTATCTCGAAGGCCACGCCGCCCTCGCCCTGCCGCAAGATGGCGGCGAGATGGTCGTGCATGCCTCCACGCAGCACCCGACCGAAATTCAGCACAAAGTCGCAGACGCGCTGGGCACCCCGATGAATGCTGTGCGTGTCGAAGTGCGCCGCATGGGTGGTGGGTTCGGTGGAAAAGAAAGCCAAGGCAACGCGCTTTGCGTGGCCTGTGCGGTCGCAGCCAAATTGACCGGCTGGCCCTGCAAAATGCGCTATGACCGCGACGACGATATGATCATCACCGGTAAGCGCCATGATTTCCGCATCGACTATGATGTAGGCTTCGACGAGACGGGCAAGCTGGTCGGCGTCGATTTCATCCAATATGCAAAATGCGGCTGGGCGCAGGATCTCTCTCTGCCCGTTGCGGACCGCGCGATGTTGCACTCTGATAATGCATATTTGCTCGATCATGCCCGGATCACGTCGCACCGGCTGAAAACCAACACCCAAAGCAACACAGCCTTCCGCGGCTTCGGTGGCCCTCAAGGTGTCTTGGGCATCGAGCGGGTGATGGATCACGTCGCGCATCATCTCGGCCTTGATCCGCTCAAAGTCCGACGCGTCAATTTCTATCCGTCCGCCGCGCGTATTTCTGGTAACACGAAGCCGACGACGCCGTACGGAATGGAGGTCACGGACAGTATCCTGACCGAAATGGCCGACGCGCTTGAGACCTCTTCCGACTATCACGCCCGCCGCGCCGCCGTAACAGAATGGAACGCACAGAACCCGATCCTGAAAAAAGGCATCGCCCTGACCCCAGTGAAATTCGGGATCTCCTTCACGCTGACCCATCTCAATCAAGCCGGCGCGTTGGTGCATGTTTATCAAGACGGCTCCATCCACCTCAACCACGGCGGCACTGAAATGGGGCAAGGCCTCTTCACCAAAGTCGCTCAAGTGGCCGCATCGGTTTTTGGCGTCTCGCCGGACACCGTCCAGATCACTGCGACTGACACAGGCAAAGTCCCCAACACCTCCGCCACAGCCGCATCCTCCGGCACAGATCTCAACGGCATGGCTGTCAAAGCAGCATGTGAAACCATCTGCGACCGGATCGCCGCGCATCTGGGCGGCGAGGTCACGTTCGCCAATGGCAAGGTTATCACGCCAACTCGCGAACTCACTTTCGTAGAAGCCGTCAAAGACGCCTATGAAAACCGCATTTCTCTCAGCGCCACAGGGTTTTACGCGACACCGGACGTGGCATGGGATCGGATCAAAGGCCAAGGCCGCCCGTTCTTCTATTTCGCCTATGGCATGGCCGTAACAGAAGTCGTGATCGACACGCTGACAGGCGAAAATCGCATCCTGCGCGCGGACATCCTGCACGATTGCGGCGCGTCCCTGAACCCAGACCTCGACATCGGCCAGATCGAGGGCGGCTATGTGCAAGGCGCAGGCTGGCTCACGACGGAGGAGCTCGTTTGGGACAGCAAAGGCGCGCTGAAAACACATGCGCCCGCGACATATAAAATCCCCTGCGCCTCCGACCGGCCCGACATCTTCAATGTCAGCCTTTGGGATGGGGAGAACCCCGCACAGACGATCTACCGCTCAAAAGCCGTGGGGGAACCCCCGCTCATGCTAGGCATCTCTGCCCTTATGGCCCTGTCCGATGCAATCGCTTCCTGCGGCTACACCTACCCGGCCCTCGACGCCCCCGCGACAGCAGAGCGTGTGCTGGCCGCCGTCACCAAGATAAAGACATGAGCTTCGATCTCGCGGCCCTCCAACAGGCCACAGACCGTCACGGCACTGTCGGACGCATCGTGATCGCAGCACATGCAGGCTCCGCCCCGCGCGAAACAGGCACGTCGATGCTGGTCTGGGCTGACGGTCAAAGCGGCACGATCGGCGGCGGCACATTGGAATTTGACGCCGTCAACCGCCTGCGCGCACGCCTCAGTGCGGGCGGCGCGACGATCGACCGCTTGCCCCTCGGCCCCGCTTTGGGCCAGTGCTGCGGCGGCACCGTCACCCTCGTCAGTGAAGTGTTCACCGCCCAAACACTGCCGCCGCCGGATAAACCCTTCATCCGTCGCATCGCCGGTCAAGAGCCGCAGCCGCTCGCAATCACACGCATGGCAGCACAGCACAGAAACGGTCAGACCACGAACGCACTTCACTTTGAAAACAACTGGCTGGCGGAAAGCATTCACCCCGAACAAACCCCGCTTTGGATTTATGGCGCGGGCCATGTCGGCCGCGCCATCACCTCCGTTTTGGCCCCTCTGCCGCAGTTCCGGATCACATGGATCGACACCGATATCGCCCGCTTCCCGGATGACATCCCCGAAGGCGTCACGACCGTGCCAACCCCCAACCCTGCCGCCGCCGTCAAAATGGCCCCAGCCGACGCGCATCATCTGATCCTGACCTATTCCCATGCTCTTGATCTTGAGTTGTGCCACCAAGTCCTGAACCATAGCTTCGCGCAAGCAGGCCTGATCGGATCTGCAACAAAATGGGCGCGATTTAGGAAACGGTTAACCGCTCTGGGCCATAGCGAAGCGCAGATTGACCGCATCACCTGCCCCATTGGCGATCCGACACTGGGCAAACACCCGCAAGCTATTGCACTGGGGGTTGCGTCTCGGCTAGTGCTGGGCTCGCTTGAAAGCGGCACCAAAGGGAGACGGGCCAAAGCATGAGCGTTTTGCTGAACCTCAAGGGTCTGACGAAAGCCTATCCCGGTGTCGTCGCCAATGATGATGTCTCCATGGTCATCAAATCCGGCGAGGTTCACGCATTGCTCGGTGAAAACGGCGCGGGCAAGTCCACACTGGTCAAAATGATCTACGGGCTGGTGAAGCCCGATAGCGGCACAATGGAATTTAGCGGCGCAGCCTTTGCCCCCGCGGAACCACGTGCAGCACGCGCGGCAGGTGTCGCGATGGTGTTCCAGCATTTCTCCCTGTTTGACGCGTTGGATGTTGCTGAGAACATCGCACTGGGCATGGAAAACCCACCCAAAATGCGCGATCTGGCCCAAAAAATTACTGAAGTGTCAAACGCCTACGGGCTGCCTTTGGACCCATCCCGTTTAATCGGCGATCTATCCGCAGGTGAGAGACAACGCGTCGAAATCATTCGCTGCCTCCTGCAAAATCCAAAACTTCTGATTATGGACGAGCCGACCTCCGTTCTAACCCCGCAAGAGGTCGATATCCTCTTCAAGACCCTGGAAAAATTGCGCTCTGAAGGCACGTCGATCCTCTATATTTCCCATAAACTGGAAGAGATCAGGCGGCTTTGCGACACGGCCACGATCCTGCGCCTCGGCAAAAATGTCGGCACCTGCAACCCGCGCATAGAAACAGCCCGCGCCATGGCGGAGATGATGGTGGGCGAGGTTCTGCATGTGCCGGAACGCAAACCGCATGCGCAAACCGATGTCGCATTAGAGCTGCGTAGCCTGTCGATCCCGTCCCCCTCTGCTTTTGGGACGTCGCTGAAAGACATCTCCTTTAATGTGCATCGCGGCGAAGTGCTGGGCATTGGTGGTGTCGCCGGTAACGGTCAGGATGAGCTGACAGGCGCGCTGTCGGGGGAACTCAAGTCCCCTGCCGGGCAGATGATGTTTGCAGGCAAAGACGTGGGCAATCTTGGCCCAAACGCGCGGCGGCAGATCGGCCTTCTGGCTGCCCCCGAAGAACGTCTTGGCCACGCCGCCGCACCGGATATGAGCCTGACAGAGAACGCAGTTTTGACAGGAACGGTGCGCAAGTCTCTGGCACAAAACGGTTTTGTGAATTGGGGGGCCGCGCGTGACTTCGCACAGGAGGTCATCGACGGCTTCGACGTCCGCACGCCCGGCACGCATACAGTCGCCCGTGCGCTGTCAGGCGGCAACTTACAGAAATATGTTATCGGTCGGGAAATCCTTCAAAAACCAGAAGTTATGGTCGTCAATCAACCCACTTGGGGGGTTGATGCAGCCGCCGCCGCTGCGATCCGTCAAGCCTTGCTGGACTTGGCTGCAGAGGGCGCTGCGATCATCGTCATCAGTCAAGATCTAGACGAATTGATGGAGATTTCCGACAGGTTTGCCGCCCTTAACGAAGGCCGCTTGAGCCCGCCAGTCCCCGCAGCGGGCCTTACCGTTGATCAAATCGGATTAATGATGGGCGGCGCTCATGATCTGGAGCCTATGCATGAGTAAATGTTCGGTTTTGAAAACCCTCAAAGGCGGGGCACGGCGATGATTGCGCTCGAAAAACGGCCTGAACCGTCGAAACTCTGGTCTTGGGCCACTCCGATCCTTGCTGTGATCGCCACTATGATTGCAGGCGGCTTGATGTTTGCAGCTTTGGGCAAGGATCCTGTGGAATCGATCCGCACGATTTTCTGGGATCCGATCTTCGGGGAATTCGCCTTCTACTATCGCGGCCAGCTTTTGATCAAAGCAGGCCCGCTGATTCTGATTGCCATCGGCCTATCACTGGGGTTTCGCGCGGGTATTTGGAACATTGGTGCAGAAGGTCAGTATATTATCGGTGCTATCTGCGGCGCGGCCGTCGGCTTGGCATTCTACCCGTGGGACAGCTTTATCGTCTTCCCTCTGATGATCCTTGCAGGCGCGCTCGGCGGCTTTCTTTGGGCTATGATACCGGGCATTTTACGCGTGAAGTTCAACACCAACGAAATTCTCGTCTCCTTGCTTCTGGTCTATGTGGCGGAGTTCATCTTGGCCTCCATGGCCTTGGGCGCATTGAAAAACCCCGACGGCGCGGGCTTTCCCGGCAGTCGCAACTTCCGCTCCTACCCCGCTGCTTACAACGAAGAAATCATCACTGGTACAGGCATGCATTGGGGCGTGGTCGCCGCCTTCATCGCCGTGATCTTCGCCTATGTCCTGCTTGCGCGTCATCTTATGGGCTTTCAAATCAAACTCGCCGGCCAAGCCCCGCGCGCAGCCCGCTTCGGCGGCGTCAATCCAAGTCGGTTGATCCTGTTCTGCCTCGGCATCTCCGGCGCATTGGCGGGCCTCGCGGGCCTGTTCGAAGTTTCCGGCCCCGCAGGCCAGATCAGTATTGATTTCAACGTGGGCTACGGGTTCACCGCAATCATCGTGGCCTTCCTCGGCCGCCTCCATCCCATTGGCATCCTGCTCGCCGGTCTGCTCCTCGCCCTCACCTATATCGGTGGCGAAGCTGCGCAATCCTCCCTCGGCTTGCCCGCCGCAGCAATCCAAGCCTTCCAAGGGATGCTCTTGTTCTTCCTGCTCGCAGTCGACGTCCTGACCAATTTCCGCATCCGCTTCGGCAAGAGGGAGGTCGCGTAATGGACCTATCAGCCATCTCCCCCACTCTCCTTCTAGCCTCGCTCATGGTGGCCGCAACGCCGATCATTCTGGCGGCAACCGGCGAGCTGATCGTCGAGAAATCCGGCGTCCTGAACCTCGGTGTCGAAGGCATGATGATCGTCGGTGCAATCTGCGGCTTTGCCATCGCCGTCGAAAGCGGCTCGCCCACGCTTGGCTTCATCGCCGCAGCAACCGGTGGGGCCCTTCTGTCGCTGATCTTTGGCTTCCTCACACAAGTCCTGCTGTCAAACCAAGTCGCCACTGGCCTCGCTCTGACCCTCTTCGGGCTCGGCCTCAGTTCCATGCTGGGTCAAAGCTATGTCGGCATCCGCCCCCCCGCGACGGAGAAACTGGACATCCCCTTCTTGTCCGACATCCCCTTCATCGGCCCGATCCTCTTCAACCAAGACATCATCGTCTACGTGACCCTTGCCCTCGTCATCGGCACATGGGCGGTCCTAAAATTCACCCGCGCAGGCCTGATCTTGCGCGCCGTTGGAGAGAACCACGACGCAGCCCACGCGCTGGGCTACAAAGTCGTCCGCGTCCGCCTGATGGCCATCGCTTTCGGGGGTGCCTGTGCAGGCTTGGGCGGGGCGTACTTAAGCCTCGTGCGCGTTCCACAATGGACCGAAGGCATGACAGCGGGCGCAGGCTGGATCGCACTGGCCATCGTCGTCTTTGGCGCATGGCGTCCGTTCCGCGTTTTGCTGGGTGCCTATTTATTCGGCGGGGTGACCGTTTTGCAGTTGAACCTGCAAGCCGCAGGGGTCGCGATCCCGGTAGAGTACTTGTCTATGTCGCCCTATCTGATAACCATCGCCGTGCTCGTCATCATGTCCTCGGGCAAAGCCAAGGCCGCACTGTCCGCGCCGGGCTGTCTGGGACGTATCTTTCACGCCTCATCCTAGAGGCCAATCTGCTGCTAATTACCAACTGGGGAGAAACCAAATGAAACGCAGAACACTACTCGCCGCCAGCGCCGCGGCGCTTGCACTGGCCACCGGCGGCGCCTTCGCCGACGGTCACGCAAAAACCAAAGTCGGCTTCATCTATGTCGGTTCAATCGGCGATGGTGGGTGGAACTATGAGCACAATGAAGCCCGTAAGAAAGTTCAAGAGCACTTTGGAGACAAGGTTGAAACCTTCTTCCAAGAGCGCGTCCCAGAAGGTGCCGACGCCGAACGTGCGATCACCCAAATGGCCCTGCAAGGCGCCGACCTGATTTTCACAACATCTTTCGGCTATATGGACCCAACCAACGCGGTTGCCGCAAAATTTCCTGACGTGAAATTTGAGCACGCAACAGGCTACAAGCGTGAGCACCCGAATGTGTCCACATATTCGGCACGATTCTATGAGGGTCGCGCCGTAATCGGGCATATCGCGGGGAAAATGACCAAAACCAACAAGATTGGCTATATCGCATCCTTCCCAATTCCTGAGGTTATACGTGGGATCAACTCTGCCTATCTTCACGCGAAGAAAGTAAACCCAGATGTGGAATTCAACATCGTTTGGGTCTTCACTTGGGAAGATGCTGCGAAAGAAGCTGATGCCGCAAAAGCGTTGATTGACCAAGGTGTCGACGTTTTGATGCAACATACAGATACCACTGCGCCGATGCTGAAAGCCGAAGAGGCCGGCATAATGGCCTTTGGACAAGCGTCCGACATGATTTCTGCAGGGCCCACCGCACAGCTGACATCCATCATCGACGATTGGGCGCCATACTATATCGCCCGCACTCAGGCCGTGATAGATGGGACATGGGAAAGCAAAGACACGTGGGACGGGATTGAGCCCGGAATGGTAGCTTTCGCTGATATGTCGGACCGCATTCCAGAAGATGTGCGTGCTGAGGCGACGCAAATGATAGAGGATATCAAAACGGGCGCATACAAGCCCTTCACCGGCCCGATTAACAAGCAAGACGGCTCAGTCTGGCTGAAAGAGGGTGAGACCGCAGCGGACTTCGGTGATGACGGTTTGGCAGGCATGAGCTTCTATGTTGAAGGCTTAACCGCTGAAATCCCGAACTAAGCGGACACCCACATAAAACAACCAAGGCCCGCCCCGAAAAGCGGGCCTTTTTTATGCCGCCCGTGTTTCCGGCTGACGCAAACCGCCAATCTCCTGCCGCGCCACGCGCGCGGCAACCAACAGCGCAATGACCCAACCCGTGCTGACCGCGATCCCTATGCCAAGCCAGACGCCCCACACATCCATGCCGATCACACCGACGAGCAACCAGATGAAAAACGCAACACCAAACCCTTGCCGGTAGACAGAGATCCACAAGGTCCAAATCGGACGCTTCAACGCCTGCAGCAAGGAATTGATCGAGAACAGCATCATATAGAGAACAAACAAAAAGCTATCGACCCGCAGATAGCTGATGCCCACATCAATCACGGATTGATCTTCTGTAAACAGAGACATCGCATATCCGCCGCCAAACCACAAAACAGGCGCGGCCCCGATCGTCATGACAAGCCCCAGTTTCCAGCAAAACCACACGGCCTGCCGCACACGATCATAGTTGTCTGCGCCGAAATTCTGCGCGGCAATCGGCAGCAAGGCCCCCGTCATGCCCAACACGGGAAGCAACAGGATTTGCTCGATCCGCAAGGCGATCCCGTAAGCCGCAATCGCATGGCCACCAAATCCCTTCAGCGCGTATTGCACAACAAAGCCAGAGACGAACAT
The DNA here is from genome assembly GCA_947494435.1 of uncultured Litoreibacter sp. Lineage (GTDB taxonomy): Bacteria > Pseudomonadota > Alphaproteobacteria > Rhodobacterales > Rhodobacteraceae > Litoreibacter. The sequence goes on along the minus strand of CANLUY010000001.1, from coordinate 1,791,655 downwards.
CACCATCATGGCAGAGGCCGTCGGGATCATCTGCAACAGGATTTCTTTGTAACTGGCCATATCCGGCCTCAACTCAGACAGGGAGGCCCCTTTGACTACCCGCAGGTTCAAAACAGTGCGCAGCACGAACAGCATCACGGCGGTTTGCGACACGATGGTGGCCAAAGCGATCCCGTTTAATCCCAGACCGGGAACAATGCCCGGCACGCCGTAGATAAACAGCGGGTTCAGCCCGATATTGGCGAAAAACGCTGCCATCATCGCGCGTTGCAACGTGACGCTGTCGCCATGGGCTTGCAGAATGCCATTAGCGGAATAGGCCAGCATGAAGCCGGGTAACGCAGCCAAGAGCCAGTAAAAATAATCCGTCGCTGCGTCGCGATATGCACCGGGTTCAGAGACAAGTGCGATCAATGAGGGGCCGAATAGTCCACCGAGAACCATCAAAATAGCAGTGGCCACAAGTCCAAAAGACACACCTTGCAAAGCCATGCGCCGCGCCACGTCATCATCTTTCTGGCCCCGCGCATTCCCAACAAGCGCGCTCATCGCAGAGCCTGTACCAAATCCAACCGCCATCATGATGAAAAAGGCCTGAAACCCAATGGCAAGACCCGCTTGCGCATCGGTTGAGATCTGCCCCGCAAAATAAACGTCGACGACATTATAAAGCGTTGTGAACAACATCCCCATCGCCGCAGGAACGGCGAGCGTTCGGAAATGGCCTGATATCGGGCCTTCGGTCAGGTCATCGTCGCGCATAGGGGTGGCTTTCGCTGGTGTATTGAACGCGTTACCGCAATCAGACCGAATGGTCATGTCGCGACTTTGTATCCGCAACAGGTAGACCTCGTATTGCAATCCTCAACCATGTCTTCATACTCAGGCGCTCAATAATCTAGGGAGCCTGCCTGATGAAATTTCTGACCGCCCTCACCGCCTCATTCCTTGCCACTGCCGCATTCGCAGACGGCCACCTACCAAATCTTGACGGCAAAGAAGTCGTCGTCGTGACAGAGAACGCCTACCCACCGCTGCAATTCGTGGAACCTGGCACCGGAAACGCCATTGGTTGGGAATATGATGCCATGGCCGAGATCGCCAAACGCATCAACATCACCGTGGTTTATGAGAACACAAGCTGGGACGCGATGATCCCTGCGGTCAGTGAAGGTCAGTACGATGTCGGCATGACCGGCATCACCATTCGCGAGGACCGCAAAGAAAAGGTCGATTTCTCGGACAAATACATGACGTCAGAGATGGTCATGCTCGTGCGCGGCGACGAAGACCGCTTCACTGATGCCAAGTCTTTCGCCTCTGATGCAGACCTTCTGATGGCCGCACAACCCGGCACCACGCCGTTCTATGTCGGAGTCTATGACGTGCTCGATGGTGATGAGGCCAACCCGCGCATTATAAAGTTCGAAACCTTCGGCGCGGGCGTTGCCGCCCTGCGCGCAGGCGACGTTGATCTCGTTCTGACCGACGGGACTGCCGGCAACGGCTACGTCTCCTCCTCCGACGGCGCACTGAAAATTGTGGGCGAAAAGCTCGGCACCGAAGATTTCGGCTTCATCTTCCCCAAAGGCTCCGAACTGGTCGCACCGATCAACGCCGCCATTGCCGACATGGAAAAGGACGGCACACTTGATGCACTCAACACCAAGTGGTTCCTTGACTACAAGCTTGGCGGCTAAGGCACCCGGCGCGTGATCGGCCCTTCGGGTCAGGACAAAGACTTCCCCTATTGGCTCGTCGTCCTCGGCGGGCTGATGGTGTGGATGTTCTACCAAGTGGCCGTCAACGACCTCTATTCACAAGTGATGGGGACGCTCTCAAAAGGCATCCGCATCACGGTCTTTGTCACGCTCACAGGCTTCACGATGGCCTCCCTGACCGGCCTGCTTCTTGCCGTCATGTCGCTGTCAAAATCCCTGATCCTCAGACAAATCGCGCGCTTCTACATCGAAGTCGTTCGCGGCATCCCAATCATCGTCCTGCTGCTTTATGTGGCTTTCGTTGTTGCCCCCGGCATCATCTACGCGATCAACTGGGCGCTGGAACCGTTAGGCGCAGAGCCCTTCAGAACCCGCGACTTCCCCCTGCTCTGGCGCGCCACACTCGCGCTTGCCATCGGCTATTCCGCCTTCATCGCCGAGGTGTTTCGCGCAGGCATTCAAGCTGTTGACCAAGGCCAGATCGAGGCGGCAGAAGCCCTAGGGCTCAACCGCTGGCAAAGGTTTCGCCTGATCGTCCTGCCCCAAGCGATCCGCACGATCTTGCCTCCCTTGGGCAATGATTTCGTCGCGATGGTCAAGGACAGCTCCCTCGTCTCCGTCCTTGGCGTCTCAGACATTACACAGCTGGGCAAGGTCACCGCCGCCGGAAACTTCCGCTATTTCGAGACCTACAACATCGTAGCACTGATCTACCTGACCCTCACCGTGGCCCTCTCCCTCGGCCTCAGACGTCTGGAGCAAAAGATGCGCGACAAACCGCACTGAGCGGTTGCGCCCGTCCCCCACGACACTACCTTTCCACACAAAGGAGACCGCCCATGACCAACCCGCTGCTCGCCCCGTGGACCACGCCCCATGAACTGCCCCCGTTCGGCCAATTCACCGATGACGACGTGGAACCGGCCTTCGAAGAAGCCCTAACCACTGCGCGCACTGAGTTGGATGCCATCGCAAACAACCCTGACGCACCAAGTTTTGCCAATACCATCGACGCGCTCGCGCTGATGGGTGACGGTCTGGAAAAAGCACTGGGCCCTTTCTATTTGTTGGCAGGCGTCGATTCGAACCCCAAGCGTCAGGAATTACAACGCGCCTTCTCTCCCAAATTGGCCGCGTGGGGGTCGGAAGTGCTGATGAACCGTGCGTTGTTCGAACGTGTCGAAACGCTATGGCAGCAGAAAGACACGCTGGGACTCAGCGAAGAGCAACACCGCGTCCTCTATCTGCAACGCCGCAGCTTCCTACGCGCAGGCGCGCAGCTTGAAGGCGCAGAGTATGACCGCTTGAAATCCATCAAAGAACGCCTTGCCGTAATTGGCACGGAGTTCACCCAGAACCTGCTGGCAGACGAGCGCGACTGGTTCATGGAAGTCAGCGAGGCCGACCTCGACGGTCTGCCGGATTTCGTGATCTCCTCAGCGAAGGCCGCCGCGAAAGAAAAGGGCGTAGACGGCCATGTCATCACGCTGTCACGGTCCCTGATCGTGCCGTTCCTGCAATATTCCCCGCGCCGCGACCTGCGCGAAAAAGCCTATGAAGCGTGGACCGCACGCGGGGCGAATGGCGGCGAAACCGACAATCGCGACATTGCGCTTGAAACACTGACATTGCGCAAGGAACGCGCAAACCTCTTGGGCTATGACACATTTGCGGATTTCAAGCTGGTCACCGAAATGGCCAAGACCCCCGCGAATGTGCGCGATTTGCTGATGAATGTCTGGCAACCCGCCAAAGCGCAGGCCGAGCTGGACGCGGCAAAATTGGAAACCCTGATGCATCAAGACGGCATCAACGGGCAGTTGGAGCCATGGGATTGGCGCTACTACTCAGAAAAACGCCGCGCCGTCGAACATGACTTGGACGAAGCCGCATTGAAACCCTACCTGCAACTCGACAACATGATCGAAGCCGCATTCGATTGCGCACGCCGCCTGTTCGGCCTGTCTTTTGCACCGCTGGACGTGCCCCTGCACCACCCCGACGCCAAAGCATGGGAAGTCACCCGTGACGGCCAACACATCGCCGTCTTCATCGGGGACTACTTCGCCCGTGGCGGCAAACGGTCCGGTGCGTGGTGTTCGGCCTTGCGCAGCCAACAAAAACTGAAAGGCGACATCCGCCCGCATGTGATCAATGTGTGCAACTTCGCAAAGGGTGATCCGGCGCTTCTATCCTATGACGATGCCCGGACGCTGTTTCATGAATTCGGCCACGCACTACACCAGATGTTGTCAGACGTGACCTACGAAATGATCTCCGGCACATCCGTCCCACGCGATTTCGTGGAACTGCCCAGCCAGCTTTATGAACATTGGCTGGAAGTCCCCGAAGTGCTGCAAAAACACGCAACGCATCACCAGACCGGTGAAGCCATGCCCGCCGACCTGTTGGACAAAATGCTCAAAGCGGCCACCTATGATCAGGGCTTCGCGACAGTGGAATACGTGGCCTCTGCCCTTGTTGATCTGGAATTCCATAACGGCCCCGTGCCCGATGATATCATGGCATGTCAGACCGAAATCCTTGACGGGTTGGGCATGCCGCACGCGATCCGCATGCGCCACGCGACCCCGCATTTTGCGCATGTCTTTGCAGGTGACGGCTATTCCTCTGCCTATTATTCCTACATGTGGTCCGAGGTGATGGATGCCGACGCATTTGAGGCGTTTGAGGAAGCAGGCGGGGCCTTTGATCCCGACATGGCGCGCAAGTTGGAAAACCACATCTTGTCTACGGGCGGCTCACAAGAAGCGGAGACGCTTTATATGGCGTTCCGCGGAAAAATGCCGGAGGTGGACGCGCTGCTCAAAGGCCGCGGCCTCGACAAAGTGGCGTGACCCAAAGGAGCGCCTAACGGCGCATATGGTGTTTTTGCGCTCGCCGCGCAGGCTGGGAAAAGTGACGGAAGGTATTTTCGAACCTGTAAGGGTTTGTCTTGCGCGCACCGTTTGAAGATGATTTGAGACCCAGGTTGCATGAGGGGACATTGCGATGATGAGCGAAGATCATATCTCAGCCTTGATTGAGGCCGTCCGTCAGGTCGCGAAAGCGGAGATTATTCCGCATTTCCGAAATCTGGACGCGATGCAAATTGACAGCAAATCTGCGCCTGACGATCTGGTCACAATTGCGGATCGTGCCGCTGAATTGGCGATCTCCAAAGCCGTGCATGACATTCTCCCCGAGGCCGCCATCGTCGGGGAGGAAGCCGTCTCTGCCGACAAGACAGTGCTCGCACGCGTTAAAGAACCCGGTCAAGTCGTCGTGATCGACCCCATCGACGGCACTTGGAACTATGCCAACGGGATTGCAACCTATGGCGTCATCCTCGCGGTTATCGAGGATGGAGAGACAGTGTTCGGGCTGCTTTATGATCCAAGTTTTGATGATTGGATCATGGCTGTAAAAGGTGAAGGCGCCTATTTCTGCCGACCGGACGGGACAAAAACACCCCTCAGCCTGTCACCGCCGCCCGATGCGCTGGAAGACAGCTTTGGCTATGTCGGGCTGTATCTGTTCAAGAAAGAAAGACAGGCCCAACTGGCCGCGACACTACCACGTTTCCGCCGTACCACGACACTGCGCTGCTCCTGTCACGAGTACAGAATGCTGACACAAGGGGCGTCGCAGTTTTGCCTCAACGGAATGCTGAATGTCTGGGACCACGCAGCTGGCGTGTTGATCTATCAAGAAGCCGGCGGGATCGCCCGCCTTCTCGACGGACGCGCTTATGACCCAGCGATGCGCAAAGGACATCTGCTGACAGCCGCGTCTGAGCGTTTATGGGAAGAACTCGCCGAAATGTTTGGCGAAAGTTAAGAAAATCTGAATTTTCGGATAAATAAATAAAATCAGTAGGTTACAAAAATCCCCGCACGCGGGCCATTTCCTATTCGCGGGTCTCACCCGGCATCATCCCCCAAAAAGACGACCTCTTTACCCAACCTTTGGAGCCATCCGCCGTCACCCGGCACCACTCTCCCGCGCACTTACCTAGCCGGGCAATCACCCCTGCCTCCGCATGGGCCTGCACAGGTGAATTCACATCCGCGATCTTATAAAGCGGCACCATATCCTGCTCGATCAAGACGGTTCTGACACCAGACAACAGCGTATAATGAACCCATCCACCCGCGCCATCACGGTCCTCAACCCGGCGCCAGTGGCCATGCTCCGCGACGATCTGCAACGGCATGTTACGGCGCTTGAACACCCAATCGATCCGATGAGACAAAGAGGGCCCACGACGGACGTTCCCCTCCGCAGCCTTCAAAGACACAAACCGTGGCATAGGCAAATTGGTCACCGGACCACGATCCGCCGCAAAGCTTCCGGAAGCTATCATAAGGGCACTGATCGCTGCCACGCCCATTCGCATTTTCATCTGCAATTCGCCCGTGATTTATTCTGCTACGCGAGGCTTATTGTTGCTTGCCCCTTAGCCCACGATCTTGCCACTATGGAGACGAATGTTCCAGCCCCGGGAGGCCACCCATGCCAAGACAGAAGCTGAGTGTTGTCGTGACGCGACGGTTGCCAGACACAGTCGAAACCCGGATGGCTGAGCTTTTTGACACCACCTTGCGGGACACCGATACGCCCATGAGCAAAGCAGAACTCGCTGATGCCATGCGCAGTGCCGATGTGATCGTACCCACCCTCACGGACAAGATTGACGCAGGAATGCTGGGACAAGCTGGCGACCGCCTAAAGCTGATCGCGAATTACGGTGCAGGCGTCGACCATATTGATGTGACCACTGCGCGTCAGCGGGGCATTCTGGTTTCAAACACGCCCGGAGCCGTGACGGAAGACACGGCCGATATGACTCTGGCATTGATCCTTTCAGTGACGCGCCGCATCCCAGAAGGTCTCGCGATGATGCAATCGGGCGATTGGCAAGGTTGGTCCCCAACAGCGCTGATGGGAGGCCGTATCGCCGGGCGCAGGCTGGGCATTCTGGGGATGGGCCGCATTGGCCAAGCCGTCGCCAGACGCGCGAAAGTCTTCGGCATGCAAATCCACTACCACAATCGCACACCTGTTCATCAAGGTATCGCAGACGAGTTGGAGGCTACCTACTGGGAAAGCTTGGATCAGATGTTGGCACGCATGGACGTTGTGTCAATCAACTGTCCACATACTCCATCAACCTACCATCTTCTGAACGCCCGGAGGTTGAAACTGATGAAACCATCGGCTGTTGTCGTAAACACCTCCCGCGGAGAGGTCATCGATGAAAATGCGCTGACACGCATGCTAAGAGCAGGCGAGTTAGCGGGTGCCGGGCTTGACGTGTTCGAACGCGGAACGGACATCAACCCCCGTCTGAAAGGGCTTCCAACGGTTGTCGCATTGCCTCACATGGGTTCTGCGACGGAGGAAGGTCGCATCGAAATGGGCGAGAAAGTCCTGCTCAACATCAAGACATTTGATGATGGACATAGACCGCCCGACCAGGTCGTGCCCGGCATGCTCTGACGCTTAGGTTTGTTGCGACGTCACGTTGTTTTAGCCGTCAATCTTTGCAGCGGACAAAGCGATGGCCTGCTGATAAACCGTAGCCGCATTCCAATCGTTCAAGATACGGAAATTAGCGGTGCCTTGCTGATAGGGTTGCCCCGGTTGCCAGCCTTTGGCGCGTAGAAAATTCGCGGTGGAGGCCAACGCATCGGCTTGATTGTAGAAATCGACCCGCCCATCGCCAGTGGCATCTACGCCATAACGCAGCGCATTCCCGGGCAGGAACTGCGTGTGCCCCAACTCTCCGTGCGCCGCGCCGCGTTGACCGGGTGCCAACACGCCACGATCCACCATCGAAAGTGCCGCGAGCGCGTGTGGGACGAAGAAGGAACTGCGACGGCAGTCATAGGCAACGGTTAGAATGGAATCGATGACCGGGGTGTTGCCCATATTCCGACCGAAGCCCGTTTCCATACCATGGATTGCCAGAAGGATACCGGCTGGTACTCCGTATCTGGATTCCAAAGATTGGTAGAAGCCGGGGTGGCGCGCTTTGCGTTTTCTCGCCTGCGCGGCAAACCCGTCGACAGAGCCGAGCCGAATTTTGACAAAGCGATCGAGGGTATATTTCACCCCTTTCTGATTGCGGTCCGCAGCAATCGTGCTTTTGGAATATGATGCATTCGCCAGCGCTTTCAGCCCCGCCGTCCGAATGCCCGCTTGTTGCGCTTCTTTTGCGAATTGGGTTTTCCAAGCAGCAAAACCGCCAGCATTGTTGCCGCATTGAGCCGCGTAACCCGATACGGTTGTGCTGACGACAACTGCCATAGCACCTAAAACACTTTTGAAATCAGGCATCTATCGCCCCCCAATTCTTAAGACAAATATCAATAGGAACTTATGCCAACTGGCCAGTGGGGCAAAGTCGAAACTTCCATGACCGTTAAAAATTGTAGCAAGTTGCATAGCAGAGTTGCGCTATATTCATTGAAATTTCGTCGCTTTGTCTCAAAACTGCCCAATTCCCTTGTCATACAGCGAAAGTGATAAGGGGCTAAACGATGTTTAAGAAGGTTATTTTAACACTGATCATACCACTCCCGTTGATGGCTTTGGCCTTTGGGACAATGATGGTGCTTGAATTCCAAAAACATCAATCAAGTGGTGCAGCTCCCTTGCCACCACTTGCTTTTGTTCAGCAGAAAATTGGACATCTTATGCAAGCGTACGAGGCTCGTGCGGCGGTATCGAAAGGCGAGGCGCCGTTGGAAGCTGCGCATCCTAAACCCATCGAAGCCGCACCACCGGAAACGGCGCTCAATGCCGGAATTCCGTCTCAAAAAGCCCAAACAGAACAGCAAACCAAATCGGCCCGTGCTGACGTAAATGCGGCGCCTCCTATTAATGCCGCGCAAGCGGCATCTGAATTGCAAGCAGCCGAAGATCTCGAGAAGACCTTTCGTGAGCGGTTAAGCGGCCTGTTTGCATCCAACAAAGAGCCGGAAATCGAAAAGCCCAAACGTATGATTTGCAAAATGCAACGGGGCTTTAAGCGGTGCCAGTTCCCTAAAGAAAAGTGACCTGAGACAGTCAATCGCGACATGCAGGTCGCAATTGTCGCAAGAATGTCGGGACCCTCTTCGCATACCTGCACAGAACAGGCGATCAATACGCGACTCCAGTTGAGGGATTGCGTCCATGAAGACCCACGTAAAAGCACTTGTTGTCGGCGGTGGTGCCGTCGGAACGTCTATCGCGTATCATTTGGCGAAGGCGGGCTGGAACACGATGCTTCTTGAACGCGACGAGTTGACGTCTGGCTCCACATGGCACGCAGCCGGTCTGCTCCCCTATTTCAACATGAGCTACGCAACCACGCATATTCACGACTATTCGATCAAATTCTACAAAACGCTCGAAGAAGAAACCGGCCTCAATGCTGGCTTCTCCATTTGTGGCAATCTGCGCATGGCCCAAACCAAGGAACGGATGGATGAATATGCGCTCTATGGTGCGACAGCCGAGACCGTTGGCGTCCCTTACGAATGGCTAACAGCAAAAGAGATCAAAGATCGCTGGCCATTGATCCGTACTGAAGACCTTGAGGGCGCGATTTACCACCCCACGGACGGCTACATTAATCCTGCCGATGTCACTATGGCGATGGCCAAAGGGGCGCGCCAGCATGGCGCAACCATCGAACGGAAATGGCAGGTTGATGGTTATGAGTGGACGGGCAATGAGTGGCGCGTGACAGTCACCAAGATGGTTGAAAGGGGCGGCAATCTTGTGCCCTCAGATGAACAAGCAGTCATCACGGCAGAGCACGTCGTCACCGCAACAGGCAACCATGCACAACGCACGGCGAAATTGCTGAAGATCAAAATTCCAGCCATCCCGGTCGAGCACCAATTTATTGTGATGGAGCAGGATCCCGAGCTTGTGAAATGGCGCGAGGCAGGCAATGCCGAACACCCCGTCATCCGCGACGCGGATGCGCAAAGCTATGTCCGCGAAGAACGCGGCGGATGGATCCTTGGTGTGTATGAGAAAAACGCGCCCGCGCGTTTCGAATATGGCGTGCCAGACAGCTTCCGCGCCGATCTGTTCCAGCTCGATCTTGAGCGGATCGAAGAGCAATACATGGCGATGATCCACCGTATCCCGTCTTGCGAGACATGCGGGCTGAAGGACGATTTCAACGGACCGATTTGCTACACGCCAGATGGCAACCCGCTGGTGGGCCCAGCACCGGGCCTGCGCAATATGTGGCTGGCCGAGGGGTTCTCCTTCGGTATCACGGCGGCGGGCGGCACGGGGCATTACCTCGCGCAGATGATGGTCGAAGGCGAAGCGGAGATCGACATGGCCTCCCTCGACCCAAAGCGTTACGGCTCCTGGATGACGACGGAGTTTGCAGCCCGCAAGAACGAGGAATGCTACGACCACGTCTACATCCTGCACCACCCCGATGAAGAGCGGCCTGCGGCCCGCCCTTTACGCACATCCCCCGCCTATGATCGGCAAGCCGCACGCGGTGCGCAATTTGGCTGGGTCAACGGCTGGGAACGTCCGAACTACTACGCACCGCAAGGCTTCAACGATCACGACAGCCGGTCTTTCCGGCGCGGCGGATGGTGGCAATATGCGGTCGAAGAGGCCAAAGCGATCCGCGAAGGCGTCGGCCTGATCGACGCAACGGCCTTCACCAAACACATCGTCAAAGGGCCCGGCGCAGCTGAATTCTTGGACTGGTTCACCACCAACAAGCTACCACGGGTTGGCCGGATCAATCTGACCTATGCGTTGACAGAGGCTGGCACAACGCGAACGGAATACACGATTGTTCGGCTTGCTGAGGACGAGTTCTATCTCGTCTCGGCAGGTGCATGGACGGCATATGACGCGGACTACCTGAAAAAGTCGATTGAGGACAAAGAAGCGGAGTTCGGCCGCATTGAATGTCAGGACGTCACAACGCAATGGGGCGTCTTTGCCATCGCCGGTCCTAAGTCTCGCGACGTTTTGAATGCTGTGATTAAAGACGCGGACCCCACAACTGCACTGTCAAACAAACGCTTCCCGTGGCTGTCCGCGAAACAAATCGAATTGGGCATGTGTCCCGTCAATGCAATCCGTGTGGCCTATACAGGCGAGCTTGGCTGGGAACTGCATCATCCCATGGAAATGCAGAACTACCTATTCGATCTTCTTGAAAAGGCCGGCGAGCAACATGGCATGAAACTCGTTGGTGCGCGCGCCCAAAACTGGCTACGACAGGAGAAATCCTATCGCGCGTTCGGCACCGAACTGGGTCGCGATGCGACGCCGATGGAGGCTGATTTGCCACGGTTTGTGGATTTGGAAAAGGATTTCCGAGGCAAAGACGCCATGCAATCGCTTGGCATCCGGTCGAAATGCGTGACCCTTCTAATCGACGGCCCTAGCGATGCTGATCCGTGGGGCCGCGAAGCGCTTTATGATGGAGACGCTAAGGTCGGGCGTCTCACGTCCGGAGGCTACTCGGTCGCATTCGGCAAGAGCATCGGCATGGGCTACGTCTCGCCAGACTTGGCCAAGGTTGGCACCAAGTTGAAAGTGCGGATGCAGCGTCAGTTGTGGGACGCAGAAATCGTCGAAGACAGTCCATATGATCCGAAAAATGCCGCGATCCGGATTGATGGCTGAAGCCTATTTGCGTGGCGTCTTTCGACCCCGCTTATGCCGCCAAACCATATAGCGTCTGCGTGATCTAATGATCCCTGCTGACAGGGGAGCCCGTAAAAGAGGCAGGTCGACAGCCAAAAGCAACAGGCCTACTGGCAACATCCAAAGACCGAGGAACGGTAGGATTGACAATATCCCACCCGCGATAAAAAGCAGTGCGATCGGCAATCGAATGACCCACCAGCCACGGGCGCGGATGACCGTCAGCGGACGCCTCAGCCACGGCAATTGCTGCTCTATTGCCAAGAACTGACGTTCAAACCGCGCACGCACGCGGGCGCGCCGTAAATCCCCAGGGCTCATATGTGGGTCTTGCATCATTGCTGCCCAAGTAAGCGGCCACGCGCTCAAAAACAATGCGTCAGTGGAAACGAGCGGGGGATAGCGCTGCAATTGTCGCATCATCCAGTTCGGATTTCTGGCCATTCATGAGATCAGCCAACAACCGGCTGGCGGCGGGCGCTGTTTGAAATCCGTATCCGCCCTGCCCTGCACACCAAACGAAATTCCCTACGGCTGGATCGCGACCAAGCACCAATGCACGATCCGGTGCAAAACTGCGTAGACCCGCCCAAGTGGTTTCAGGCCGAGTGACGGGTTCGGTCACCATCGCCTCGTATCGCGCCAGACCTTCCGCCAGCACCATATCATCCGCATAGGCATCGAACGGGTCCATTGGGTCTTCTTCCGATGGGGATACCAGTATCTTGCCGGCCGAGGGCTTTGCGTACCAAGCCTCTTCCACTGCATCAACGAAAGGCCAGTCTGTCATGTCGTACCCGGATGGTTTGGATAGCTGTGCAAAGGACCGGCGAAACGGCTGGATACCCAAGGGCGCGATATCTGCAAGTCGTGCAACATCGTCAACCCATGCGCCTGCCGCATTAATCAAAAACGAACCTTCGTGTTGTTCTTCTCCGCAATGGACCAACCAGCCCGAAGCTGTCTGTTTGATCGCATCAACGCGCGCATTCAGTGCGATCTTTGTGCCATTGCCCAGCGCGGCTTTGACAAAACCTTGAACCATGAGATCGGTGTCTAGATCAAAGATATCCTCGCGATATCCGGCGTAGCCTACGGTTTCAGGATTAAGGATTGGGAATTTGGATTGTGCTTCCGAGATTGAGATCTGATCCATCTTGAAGGTCGGATACTCCCTCTCGAACGCCTCTTTCTTTTCATGTCCCGCGATCAGCATCATGCTGCGTGGCGTGAGTAAGCCTTGGTCTTGCAGATAACCGGTCGAAGCGTAATTCAGCTCGCGCACGATGTCGTTGCCATAGTCGCGCAAAAAGATAGCGGCGGAGCGACCCGTTGCGTGGTAGCCGAGCGCGGTTTCGGCCTCAAGCAGCGTCACCGAACCCAGTTCAGAGAGACGCGCAGCGGTGGAGAGGCCAGCGATGCCGCCGCCGATGATGAGAAAATCACTCATGCTTCTTCGAGGCGGTCCGTCGCAGGAGGCGGGGCTTGTGTGAGGGCGCACATGTCTGCGTAGATTTGATCGGTCATCTTGAAGCGCATCGCCTCCAAAGACGGCTGCAATTGTTGGACAGACCGCGCTGAAATAATCGGCGCGGCGACCAGCGGATTGTGAGCAACCCAAGCGACGGCAAGGGTCGCGGCATCGGTTCCGTTGGATAACGCCAGCTCAGGCAGGCGGGCGGCAGTTTCATGCATCCATTCGACATCGTAGCGACGGTTATACATGTCCACGTCCTTTAGGCGTCCGCCTGCCCCTTGGGCATACTTGCCAGTAAGCAAGCCGCCGCCGAGGGGAGAGTATGGAACAACTGCGACGTCTTGATCGGCGCAGGCGGGAAGGATCTCAACCTCCGCTTGTCGTTTGACGAGGTTATACATGGGTTGCAGGACGTCGATCTTCAGATCGAACCCGGCGGCAATCTGGCAGGCTTTCATGACTTGCCACGCCGCGAAATTAGAGATGCCGATGTAGCGGAACTTGCCTTGTGACTTGAGCTCAGCGAGCGCTTCGAGGCTGTGCGCCAGCGGGGTCTCAGCGTCCCAGCGATGGAGATACATCAGATCGACGCTGTCCATCTTCAGACGTTCGAGGCTGGTATTGGTGCTGTCGATGATCGTTTGCTTGGTTGAGGGCTTATCGTAGGCGATTTTTGTCGCGATGATGACGTCATCCAATTCGTTTGCAGCGAATTCCCCGAGATAGGTTTCTGAGGTGCCTTCATTGTAGGCGTAGGCGGTGTCGAAGAAATTCAGACCGGCGGCGCGGCATTCTGAATAGAGCGCTTGGGAGGCGGCGTGGTCGGCGTTGCTTCCGAATTGCATGGTGCCGAAGCAGAGCGATGAGGCGGGGGTGCCGGAGCGGGTATAAAGCTGGGTCATGAGGCTATCGTGGCAGAAGCTTGGATCGACCGGAAGCAAGAATCCCCCGCATGCGGGGAAAATTACAAGTCATTGATATAAATCAATAAAGCTATTTCTTCATAGAATTTTAACCCCACCCGCGCTGTGGCGGGGCTGCATCCACGAGGATGTGATCCGGTCTGAGCCTCGACAAGGCCGCTTGTGCGAGATAGCAGAACGGCCACAAACACGGGTCATTCGAGCGGATAACAGGGCGATGTTTTCAGTCAAACAGATGATGGCCGCAGCCATCTTGGCACTTACAGTTGCATGCGGCACACCTGATACGCAGCGCAGCACGGTTGGCGCAGTGCCAAGCGACAGCCTATCTGTTCCTTCAAACGGTGACCCATTGGCCAGCCTTGATCCTGAGGTCAGCCGCAATATTGCAGATTTGACAGCGGGTATCCTTGCGCTCAATGCAGGCATCGACCCCGAAGAAGCGGCGCGCGCGGCAAAGATCGCTTATGAGTATACAGCCGTTCTAAAAGCGCAGTACCAGATCACCGATCCGCCGATCATTCACAATATCAAGGTCAATCGCGGGACAAAGCCGCGCGGACTGTGCTGGCATTGGGCCGAAGATATGGAGAACCGCTTGAAAGCGGAGAATTTCCAAACGCTCGATTTGCATCGTGCGATTGCCAATTACGACAACTGGAAGCTGGAACACAGCACAGCCATTATCTCGCCGAAGGGCGGAGATATGTATTCGGGCATGGTGCTGGATCCGTGGCGCTACGGTGGCACCTTGTTCTGGGACACCGTTCCAAAGGACAAACGCTACAATTGGACGCCGCGCCAAGAGGTGTTTGAGTGGAAACGCGCTCGTGGTTTGTTGACAGTCCGCTATATCAATGCGGCAGGTGTCGAGACTGTCAGCCGCCCTCAATAATGCCTCTTTCAAGGTGAGGAGAGGCGGCTGAGTGCGCTAGCCTGAACAGTTGGATTTGGCTCTGGCACGTATCGTAAGCAACCAAATGGGGTTCTTGCGATTTTCCACTGATACCGACCGAACTATCTCAGCTCTTCTTAGGGGACGCTTTTTTGGCGGGTTTTGCCTCTAGGGCGTCGAGCCGTGCTTTGAGGGCTTCGTTTTCCTCGCGGGCTTTTTGGGCCATGGCGCGCACGGCGTCGAACTCGTCACGGGTGACGAAGTCGCGGTCGGCCAGCCAGCGGTCCACGAGGGATTTCATCGCGTTTTCGGCTTCTGTGCGGGCGCCTTGGGCGACGCCCATCGCGTTTGTCATCACTTGCGACATGTCGTCGAAGAATTTGTTGCGTGATTGCATGTGCTCACCTCATCTCTTGCTTGTGACCTATATGGGGAGGTTGGCGGCATTTCTCAAGGTTGACATCGTCGCAGGGGCGTCGCACTTCAGTGCGCATGATACCCATACGTCTTCCTTTCCCAGATATTGGTCCGAATATTTTTGCCTTTGAGCTGTTTGGCCGAGAGATCGCGCTGCGGTGGTATGCGATGGCCTATATCGTGGGCATCATCATCGGTTGGATCATCGTGATACGCTTGGTCAAGCAGGCTAGTTTATGGCCCGACAACAAGGCGCCGATGACGGGTGAACAAGTGTCCGATCTGGTGACGTGGATCATTTTGGGCGTCGTGCTGGGCGGGCGCTTGGGCTTCGTGTTCTTCTATCAACCGGCCTACTATTTGGCCAATCCGGCAGAGATTTTGCAAGTCTGGCAGGGCGGCATGTCTTTCCATGGCGGCGCTTTGGGTGTGTTGATTGCAGGGCTCGCATTTTGCTGGAAGAACAAGCTGCGCCCCTTGCAAGTGGGCGATGCGATTGCGGTCGCGACACCGCCTGCGCTGTTTTTAGGGCGGTGTGCCAATTTCATCAATGCGGAGCTGTGGGGCCGCCCGACCGATCTGCCATGGGCCGTGGTCTTTCCCGGTGATGCCGCGCAGGCCTGTGCAACCGTCGAGACGCTGTGCGCGCGTCATCCATCGCAGCTTTATGAAGCTATACTGGAAGGGCTTGTTCTGTGTGCCGTGTTGTTCTGGCTGGGCCTGAGACGCGGTTGGTTCAAAACGCCGGGTGCTTTGATCGGTGCGTTTCTGGTGGGCTATGGCACGGCGCGGTTCTTCGTGGAGTTCTTCCGCCAACCCGACGCGCATTTCACCTCGGAGCTCAACCCGCTGGGCTATGCGTGGCAACTGGGTGAATTCGGGATCACAATGGGGCAATTCCTGTCCAGTCCGATGATCCTTGTGGGGCTGCTGATCATTTGGGCCGCACGTCGCCGCCAAGTGGCATGACGCTGAAAAGCCAATTGCTGCGTCAGATTGCGGTGGACGGGCCGCTGAGCATTGCGGCTTATATGCAGACCTGTCTGCTGCATCCTGAGTTCGGGTATTACACGACGCGCGATCCGTTCGGGTCTGCCGGTGATTTCGTGACAGCGCCGGAGGTCAGCCAGATGTTTGGTGAGCTGATGGGGCTGTGTCTGGCGCAGGCATGGAAAGACCAAGGGGGCAGCGCTTGCGTTTTGGCAGAGCTTGGACCCGGTCGCGGTACATTGATGGCCGATATGCTACGCGCGACGCGGGGCATGGCTGGGTTTGCGCCTGAGGTCCATTTGATTGAGGCGAGCCCCGCTTTGCGAGACATCCAAGCGCAGACGTTAGAAGGCGTGACGCCGGTTTGGCATGATGATGTCACCACCCTGCCCGACGCGCCGCTGTTCTTTATTGCGAACGAGTTTTTCGACGCGCTGCCGATCCGTCAATTTGTGAAACAGGGCGCGGGCTGGGCTGAACGGCGTGTTGGTGCAGAGGAAGACAGGCTCGTCTACGGGTTCGCGCCCCCTGCCCCGTTGGACATGCTGGCGGATCGCCTTGAGACGACGGAAGACGGGCAGATGGTTGAGCATTGCGCCTATGCCGCGCCCATCATGGCCGAACTGTCTGCTCGCATTGCACGTCATGGGGGCGCGGGGTTGATCGTGGATTACGGAGATTGGGGATCGCGGGGGGATACGTTTCAGGCGGTGAAGGGTCATGCGCCTTGCGATCCGCTGGAAACACCCGGTGAGGCTGATTTGACGGCGCATGTGGATTTCAAAGCGATGGCGGAGGCCAGCACCTGCCCGGTGACGAAGATGGTCGAACAAGGCGCGTTGTTGTACCATTTGGGGATTGGACCACGTGCGCAGGCTTTGGCGGAGCGGTTGGACGATGCCGGTGATGAAGCTGGATTGAAACAGCATCTGGCGGCATATCAGCGCTTGACGGACCCTGCGCAGATGGGGAGTTTGTTCAAAGCAATCGCGCTTCACCCTGAGGGCTCGCCCCCTCCACCCGGGTTTGAGACATGACGCTTGAGATCATCACCGCAGACAGCCTGTCGCCCTTCCGGCACGGCTTTTTCACGCGCCGCGGCGGGGCGTCTTCGGGCATTTTCAAGGGATTGAATTGCGGGTTTGGCTCGTCGGATCAAACAGATGCGGTTGCGACCAACAGAGGGCGTGTGGCCGAGGCGATGCAGGTCAGCGCGGATGCGTTGGTGTCCGTGCATCAATATCACTCCGCTGAAGTTCTGACTGTGGAGGCCGCGACACAGGAAAAACAAAGAGCCGATGCGATGGTGACGAATGTGCCGGGCCTCGCGTTGGGTATTTTGACGGCCGATTGCCAGCCTGTGCTGTTCGCTGATGCCGAGGCGCAGGTTGTGGGTGCTGCGCATGCCGGTTGGGGCGGTTCGATCGGTGGCGTTTTGGAAGCCACGATTGATGCGATGGAAGCGCTTGGCGCGTCCCGTGGGAATATTCAAGCCGTGATCGGCCCCTGTATCAGTCAGGCCGCCTATGAGGTTGGTCCGGACTACATGGACAGGTTTCTGGAGGATGATCCCGACAACGCGCGTTTCTTTGCACAAGGCAAAGAGGATCGGGTTCAGTTCGATCTGCCAGGTTACGGGCTGTCGCGCTTGCGGGCGGCGGGGGTTGAGGCGGAATGGACGCGGCATTGTACTTATAGCGACGCGGCTCGCTTTTTCTCTTACAGGCGGTCTGTCCATGAAAAGGACCCGGATTACGGGCGGCTTATCGCAACAATTCGTATTTGATGGGTCGATTGTTTCTCAGATCGTGACAATATCAGGGCAGTTGGCATCATAGTCTTGCCCTAATCCACCGGCGCGAAACCGCGCGGTGGCGGAAATCCCCTAAAAATAAGGGCAATATTCCGCAAGGCACCGGCCACAATCCGCCTCAAAAAACTTTAAGAAAAATTTAAGCAAGCCATTCTCCTGCCCGATTGCTAGGCGACAAAGAGGATGTTCCAAACGGAGCACGAGTTACCGGCCCGGAGCCACTACGCTGCACCTCAAGGCAGCGGTTCTGGGCCACAAATTGAACGGAGAGATAACATGGCGAAAACATCGCGTTGGATGAGCTGGGTTCTGGACGAAAGTGCCAAAACAGATGCTGACATGCCATGGAGCCGCAAAGCAGGCGCGTCCTCTTCGAACATCAAATTGGCCACTGAGGCACCAGCGCTGAGCTACACAAAGATGAAATCAGCCTGAGCCGCCCAGACCGGTCCACAAAAAGCGTCCGCATGTCCTCCCACATGCGGGCGTTTTTTCTTTTCGGTCAGGTTGGTTGCGTGTCTTTCTGATATTCTTCCAGAAAAGGGGCCATATTGGCCTCATACCGTTTCCATGCCCCGACGGATGACGCATAGATCGGCTGACGCACTTGGGTTGTTGAGAGTGTGTCCACGCGGCGGGCATTGTCGTAGAAAGACAGGCAGGCGTCCTGCCACTCAAGGCCTACATTTGCGATCAACGCGCGAGACTGCGGTTCCGGATCGGCGATCAGCTCTTCATATTTGATTTCAGAGAACGCGTCGGGGGTTTGCTCCTGCCAAAAGGCAAGTTGGCGTTCAAACAACCTCATGAACTTTGCGATAGTGCGCAGGTCTGTGGCGTAGCGATGCGTGCCGTCGCGGAACATGTTTTTGTAGATCGACAGGGCATTGTCGGCAGGATCACGGCGGACAACGATGATGCGGGCATCCGGCACGGCATAGCGGATGAACCCGATGGAGGCGTAGCTGGAGATGGACTTGTCGGTGACGTATCGCGCGCCCGGGAACCGCGTGGCGAGCTTCGCGCGGTAGGCCTCCCCCACTTGCGGCACGGCCTTTTCGAGGCTGATTGGGTTGCTTGCCTCCGTTAGCGCCGTTTGCAGGATTGGGCCGAACAGGCCGAGTTCACCGCCGCCGGCGACATCTGAATGGGAAGAGATAATCTGCTCTACCAGTGTGGTGCCCGAACGCGGCAGGCCAGTGACGAAGATCGGTGTGGGTTTGCTTGCATCGCTGGGCGTTGTGGTGAGTGCAGGAAGCGACAGATACCTGTCAGCCGTGTCCTGTGCGGTTTGTGCGTCTTGGGCGGGATCGTAGGGGTAGGCTTTGGACGTGATCCCGTTCGCGATGTCGAGATAGCGGAACACCTGATCGGTTTGGCCAGTATCTTCCATCGCTTTGCCCAGCGCGTGCGCAAGTTGATTGAGCGCAGGGGCACCCTTCTTAGCACGCTGCAGCATGGTTTGCATCTGGCTGATCATGGGATCATCCGCCGCGAGCTTTCGCAGTGACGCATAGAGGTAGTAATGTGGATAGACATGTGGGGCGGCTTTGATGGCGGCGCGCGCGGCATCCAGCGCTTTGTCGGTTTGGCCGATGTTGCGATACATTTCGGCCAAACGAGATAGGGCGAAATCGTATTGCGGTTTGATCTCTAGTGCGGCTTCATACGCGGCGATCGCGGCCTCGGTATCGCCATCGGCAGCGTGCAGAATGCCCAGTTCCGTCTGCGCGCGAGCGGAGGTGAGGCCCGTTGCGATGGCCTGCTCGATCAATAAGCGAGCGTCAGGTTGACCGCGACGTGCAGCGACCAGACCTTTGAAGAAGCTGTGCTGCGGTAAGTCATTTGTCACGGGTTGCGCACGCGTCAGAAGCTTGTCTAGGTTGTCGATATTGGGGTGATGCGATGCCATGTCGAGATAAGCCAACCAAATCTCCGGCTGGCTGGGTTTGAGCTTTAGTGCGGCTTCGAAATGCTGAGCGGCTTGAGGCACAGCGCCTTTTCGCGAGGCAATGCGCCCCATGTTGAACTGCGCCTCAGCAACATTCGGGTTGGCTTTCAGGATACGCGCATAGAGCTTCGCGGCATCGTCGAGTTTGCCCGCGTTCTGGGCGCTCTGCGCTTTTGCGTATAGCTTTTTGATCTGATCATTGGTCAACACGGGCGGCCCAACCTTTTGCCTTGGCCCCTTCGCCTAACACGGAGATGACAGGCCCCACCAGAGCTTCGATTCGCGAAATGTGGCAGCAGCGCCTTGGGAGCAGTCAACAATTCGGGCTCTGGCGCTCCATTGATCATCAATCGGGAACCATTACCCCCAAATTTTTGACTTTCAGGCCGCAAAGTGTCCATTGTGCGTTTAACAACAGTAATACATCTGCATTCCGGTGGGGTTTATGCAGGCCAGCCAAGACCTGAAAGGGACGACGCATGACCTACTCCACCACGGCGAGAGCCGCTATGCAGATGCCCTCCGACGTTTCTGTCCCTCCCTCCCTAACGCGCGCACCTCTGCGGGGTCCTCTGCCCCGGCCGCACGCGATGTCACGCCCCTATAATGTTGCTTGGCTGACCTCTTCCGGCCACGCAGACTTTGACACGATTATTGCCCCCAGCATTCCCGTGATCGAGGCGGCCTGCGCCCATATGGCGCGCGGCACGCTTGTCACGACGACGCAAGGTGCGGTTGCGGTCGAAGATCTTGTGCCCGGCATGGACATTTTGACGAGTGAGTACGGTCCCCTTCCCCTCCAATGGGTTGGTTCTTACGATATGACGCCGCAAGAGGTGCACGCCTCTGATCGCAGCAAACTATTCCGGGTCACCAGCGACACATTCGGGTTATCTAAACCCGCCTCTGATTTGTTGCTGGGGCCCCGGTCTCATCTTCTGACGCGCCACGCGGCTTGCAAAAAGCTGTTCGGTGTAGATCTGGCTTTTGCGCCGGTCCGCGCCTTTGTAGATGGCGTGCAGGTGGTTGAGATCACGCCCATTTCTACGGTTTCGCTATTCAACATTGCGTTTGACCGTCAAGCGACGATCACGGCCAACGGCGTCGAATTGGAATGCTTCCATCCTGGCCCCTTTGCGGAAACGCTGCTGGATGACGAACTGCTTTATTCACTGTTGCGGTTGTTTCCGCATGTGCGTTCTTTGGATGGGTTTGGTCCTCAATTAATCCAACGTCTAACCGCATTTGAGGTCACAGCACTGCGCGCTGGTGGCTAAGTCGATCAGCTGATTTGCTGCAAACGCTCTTCAACGACATCAAACGGGACGCCGGGCTCGTCCTTTGAGCCACGGATTACGAGGGATGTTTTGACACTCGCGACGTTCTCTGCCGAGGTTAGTTCCTCTGTCAAAAAGCTCTGAAAACTGGACAGGTCAGGTGCCACGCATTTTAATATGAAATCCACCTCGCCATTCAGCATGTGGCATTCACGGACCAAGGGCCAGTTTTCGCACCGCGCTTCAAAGGCCGACAGGTCGGCCTCTGCTTGACTTTGAAGTCCGACCATCGCGAACACCTGCACCTCAAACCCAAGGGCGCGGGCTTCGACTTCGGCGTGATAGCCGCGGATGAATCCTGAGTCTTCCAGCGTGCGCACACGGCGCAGGCATGGCGGGGCGGAGATACCGACACGGCGCGCCAACTCCACATTGGTCATCCGACCATCTGCCTGTAGCTCAGCCAGAATTTTACGATCAATATCGTCTAGTTTTGAAATGGCCATGTTATCCCCTTAGCTGAATATAACTTACGCAACACAGCGGATATGCGCAACAATATTTCACATACGCGCAATAAAAAATGCGTCGGCGAATTTACATATTGCCCTCTGGCACACGAGCGCCTGCGCGACTATATCGGGCAAGCTGCATTTTGAGACACTAGGGGACATCATGGCCGAGACACGCAAAACCAAAGTTCTGATCATTGGCTCTGGCCCTGCGGGCTATACGGCGGGAGTCTATGCGTCCCGCGCGATGCTCGACCCGATCTTGGTGCAAGGGATTGAGCCCGGCGGACAGTTGACCACGACCACGGAAGTTGAGAACTGGCCCGGTGATACTGAGGTGCAAGGCCCTGATTTGATGGTCCGGATGGAAGCCCATGCGAAAGCGATGGGATGCGAAATCATCGGCGACATAATCTCCAGCGTTGATTTCTCAAAGCGGCCTTTCGTGTGCCAGTCTGACAGCGGCACGGAATATGTCGCCGACGCTATTATCTTGGCAACCGGCGCGCGAGCCAAGTGGTTGGGCTTGCCATCTGAAGAGAAGTTCAAAGGGTTTGGCGTATCGGCCTGTGCGACCTGCGACGGGTTTTTCTATCGCGGTCAAGAGATTGTCGTGATCGGCGGTGGCAACACGGCCGTGGAAGAGGCGCTGTTTTTGACCAACTTTGCCTCTAAGGTTACGCTGATCCACCGCCGCGACGAGTTGCGCGCCGAGGCGATTTTGCAAGATCGTCTGCACAAGAACCCGAAGATCGAGCCACTTTGGTTTCATCAGTTGGAAGAGGTCATTGGAACCGAGAACCCCAATTCAGTTGAGGGCGTAAAGGTCCGAAATGTAAAAACGGATGAGATCACAGAGATCCCTTGTAAGGGTGTCTTTGTCGCGATCGGTCACGCGCCAGCCAACGAATTGGTCGCGGACACGCTTGAGACCCATATGGGCGGCTATGTTGTGACCAAGCCCGACAGTACGGAAACGTCTATTCCCGGGGTTTTTGCCGCTGGCGACCTGACAGACCACAAGTACCGCCAAGCCGTGACGTCTGCCGGAATGGGGTGCATGGCCGCGCTTGAAGCCGAACGGTTCCTCGCCGCTGACGAAGGGTAAGGTCGGCGGCTTCGGCTGTCACTCAAAACACACTGTTTCCACCCGCAATGAAGATTGTTCATTGCTGAACGCACTCGCGCTTACTATTTGTTCATGAGTGAACACTTATTGAGTCGTTGTTGTGAAACAAGATCGCCATATCCAAGAGGAAGAAGACCTGACCTTCCGCCTCTTGCGGCAACTGGAGTTGTCGCCGGATGCCGCGCAGCGCGCGACGGCTGAGGCGTTAGGGATCTCCCTTGGACGTCTCAACGGATTGTTAAAGCGCGCGGCAGAGGCTGGCTTGGTCGAGATCACCGACCGCGCCGGGCCTGATAGGCGTCAACGGTTCGCCTATTCACTTACAGCCTTGGGCGCGTCTGAAAAGAACCGCCTCATCAATGCCTTCTTGGCCAGAAAATTTGCGGAATACGACGCGTTGCATTCCGAGCTTACAGGCGCCTCAACCGCGCTCACCCATTTCAGTGACAGGATTAAATCCATGCAAAACAACCTCGCCCCCATCCCCGAGCTTTACGTGTCCTATGACAGTGCGCAGAAAATGAAGGTGGAGGCGGCTGAGCTGACCTCCCACGATCTGACGCCGCGCCAGATTTGCGACCTTGAGTTGCTGATGAACGGTGGCTTCAACCCGCTGAAAGGGTTCTTGTCAGAAGAGGACTACAACTCTGTCGTTGATACGATGCGCCTGAGCACGGGTGAGCTGTGGCCGATGCCGATCACCTTGGATGTCTCTGAAGAATTTGCGGCCTCTCTTGAGTTGGGTCAGGACATTGCCTTGCGCGATCAGGAAGGCGTTATTCTGGGGACGATGACGGTCACCGATCGTTGGGAGCCGAACAAGTCGCATGAAGCGGCGCAGGTTTTCGGGGCCGATGACAGCGCGCATCCGGCGGTAAATTATCTGCACAATCAGGCGGGCAAGATTTATCTGGGTGGTCCGGTAACGGGCATTCAGCAGCCAGTGCATTATGACTTCCGCGCGCGGCGCGATACGCCGAACGAATTGCGCGCCTATTTCCGCAAGCTGGGCTGGCGCAAGGTCGTGGCGTTTCAAACCCGCAACCCGCTGCACCGCGCCCATCAGGAACTGACGTTCCGTGCGGCCAAAGAGGCGCAGGCCAACCTGTTGATCCATCCGGTTGTCGGTATGACGAAGCCCGGCGACATTGATCACTTCACGCGCGTCCGGTGTTATGAGGCTGTTCTGGATCAATATCCGGCTTCGACCACATCCATGTCTTTGCTGAACCTCGCGATGCGGATGGCAGGCCCGCGCGAAGCGGTCTGGCACGGGCTTATCCGCAAGAACCACGGTTGCACGCATTTCATTGTGGGACGCGATCACGCAGGACCGGGTACAAACTCCGCCGGTGAGGATTTTTACGGGCCTTATGATGCACAAGACTTGTTCCGCGAGCATCAGGAAGAAATGGGCATCGAAATGGTCGACTTTAAGCACATGGTTTATGTGCAGGACCGTGCCCAATATGAGCCTGCGGATGAGATCAAAGATAAGGACGAGGTGACGGTCCTCAATATCTCAGGCACGGAGCTGCGGCGCCGGTTGGCTGAGGGGCTGGATATCCCTGAATGGTTCTCCTTCCCGGCTGTTGTGGAAGAGCTGCGTAAGTCGCGGCCGCCGCGGGCGAACCAAGGGTTCACCGTGTTCTTCACTGGCTTCTCAGGTTCGGGCAAGTCGACGATTGCGAACGCTTTGATGGTGAAGTTGATGGAGATGGGTGGACGTCCTGTGACGCTTTTGGACGGGGATATCGTCCGTAAGAATCTGTCGTCCGAGCTTGGCTTTAGCAAGGAGCACCGCGACCTTAACATCCGCCGGATCGGGTATGTCGCCTCGGAGATCACCAAGAATGGAGGGATCGCGATTTGCGCGCCGATTGCGCCTTATGCGACGACGCGTCGGGCGGTCAGGGAAGATATAGAAAGCTTTGGGGCGTTTATTGAAGTCCACGTCGCGACCTCTATCGAGGAATGTGAGCGTCGTGATCGGAAGGGGCTGTATAAGCTGGCGCGTGAGGGGAAGATCAAGGAATTTACTGGGATTTCTGATCCGTATGATGTGCCTGAAAATCCTGAATTGTCGGTCGAGACAGAGAATGTCGAGGTGGATAACTGCGCTCATCAGGTGATCTTGAAGCTGGAATCAATGGGGCTGATCAAGGCATAAAGCGCGATCCCCCGCGCGCGGGGGATTCGCCTTACCCTTTGATAAAAAATGATTTTCCTAATTTTCTTTAGGGAAAATTAACCCCGTAAAATGCAAGAAGCGGCCCCGACGGGAGCCGCTTTTTTATGTGGTTTCATTGAGGTCATTCAGCCGCTTGCGGGGACGTTTCTTGCGAGGAGTGTGCCGCTTGAACTTCGGTCACGATGATATCGCGACAGACCTCCATCGGGTCGGCGGTGTTGAAAGAGACGACTTTCGCACCGCGCTTTGACAAGATGTCTAGGCTGGCTTCCAAAAGACGCTGGCGGTGACGGAAGACCGCGTGATTGCCGAGCTTTTCGGTCACGCGGACCTTTGTTTCTTCCTGCCCTTCGTGACGGCTGATCGCGCGCCGGAAGGCGACACGCGGCGGCGGGCTGAGATGGATAACGAGGTCCGGCACCGGAACCAATTTCATGAAATCGGCAAAAACGGCGTCCTCCTGATCGAGATGGGCTGACACGCCGCGATGCGCGAAGCCTTCATCCAGAAAGACGAAATCGAAATTGTCCGCATGTTCTGTATACGCTTGGTAATGCGACCCAATAAGGGTGAACAAAAACTGCTCTGTCAGATCGGATGTCAAGCGCCGCTCGATATGATCCATCAAGGCGGGATAGGCCTGCCGGAAGGCTTGAGCGCGGTAAAGCGCGGCACGGTCCGGACTGCGGCTGAGGTAGCGCAGCGCTTCAGGGGCCTCGCAAGGCAATCCCGCCAGCTTATCGGCACGTCGGGAGCGGCGCCCCAAGCTACGAAGCTGGGGCAAGACCTGTTTGATCAAAGTGGTTTTGCCGGACCCCGGAAGGCCCAGAACCTCGATCAACATGGGCTTAGCTTTTCTTACACAGAACGTGATAAATCTCGGAGGCGTCGGCCTCGTCTGCTTTTACCAAACGTTTCTCTACGATTGAGAAGCCAACGGAGGCCAGGAGATTTTCAATCTGTTTGGCGGACATTTTACTGCCCATCGCTTCACCCGCGCGCGGCGTCGTGCCCTTTGCGGCTGTCGTTTGGCCCAGCTGGATGATCGCGTAGGATTTGGTCACCCGGGCGAATTCAGCCAGCGCTTTCTTGGCATCTTTGAAGATAATGATATCGCGCAGAAAACGGGTGGAGACGAGCAAGTCAAATTCACCATCTTCATAAGGCAATGCAGTGGCAGTGCCTGTTTTCGTGCTGCATTTCTTGAACTGCTCCCCAAGGATTTCACCCGCTTGGGAGATCATCGCTTGAGAGGCATCAAGCCCGTGGATCTGATATCCGCGCTCAAGATACATGGGCACGAAACGGCCCGTTCCGAAGGGAACATCCACAACGCGCAGGCTGCGTGGCAATGTGTCGAGAAGGGCTTCCATCTCAGTGTTTTCGACATGCCACCATGGTTGGCGTGTGCGGCGAATTTCGTAATTGCGGGCGGTCTTGCCGTAATAGCTGTCGCCCTTGACTTGTCTTGTTGATGCTTGTGCCATCTGCCCGTTTCCCCGACTTTTGCGTCGTTCTTGATTGATTAACGCGACGTTAAAGGATGCGTGCGGCCTTGTGAATCCCCTTTGGCGCATGGTCGAAACCGTGAGTCCGTTCTGCATCACCGGGGTATTGGGTCTGTTGCTTCGATGCCAGCTATGACCGCTTAGCTGCAATCGTTGGCTGTTGAGACCCAGAAGCCCATCAGAAAGTCAGGCTGAAATCTTAAGGTGACGTCAAAGGCTGCGGCGGTTTTGGAGGCCTGCTCTTTAATGCGGCATAACATCGCCTGACATGACGGTCCTGCCTTTGTCGGACACGTGTAGGGGCCTCTCTCGGACCGAGGGTTTCGACCTGTGCTTCACCCGGCCTGCTAGGATCACGCGCTTGCTGGGCGGTGTAGGTCGGCCAGGCAAAGGTTCATTCGACCTGGCCGGTCTCGCGGGTGAAGTTCAGGCAAGTTTCGGGATAGCGTGTATCAGTGCACTGTAACCGGTGCGAAGTCGTTCTGGCGTGCCAAGGCGAACGCCATGTCGCGGTTGGCGACGAGCGCTAAACGTTCCCCATCAGCGGCGTGAAGGGCATAGATCGTTTCGCGCCCTTCGGAATTGTCGCGCACTTCTTTGGGCAGCTCTGCCACATCGACGGGGCGGACATAGACGATGCGTTCCTGCACACCGGCATTCAGGTCAAATGGAGTGTTCATGGCATCATCCTTTCTTGATTTGGATTGTTTGAACGACGGTTTCAGGCACCGCGCGTTCAAGGTCGATATGCAGCAAGCCGTTCTCTGTTGTTGCGCCAGCGACATCGACGCCGTCGGCCAGCACAAAGGCTTTCTGGAATTGTCGCGCGGCGATCCCACGGTGCAGGAAGACGCGGTCTTCGCTGGCATCGGGTTGCTTGCCGCGAATTACCAGTTGGCGGTCTTCGACCGTGATCGAGAGGTCGTCATCGCCAAAGCCTGCCACGGCCAACGTGATGCGGAACGCATTGCGATCGGATTGTTCGATATTGAAAGGCGGGTAGCCGTCATTGCCGGATTTTGCGGTCCGTTCTACGAGGCGTTCAAGCTGGTCAAAGCCCAGCAGGAAGGGGTGTGACCCCAAAGCGAGTTTTGTCATGCGACAGCCCTTTTCGTTCAAGCGACTTTTGCAGCTGTTGGCCCCGTTATGGCGACCAATAGTGAAAAGATGGGGGCTAACTCGTGTTCATGCAAGGGTATCGGCGATCTTAAGAGTTGGTTCGTTAACAGAATCCTTCTAACGTGAGGGTCCCGATGGTCTGAACGGACGAATAGGCGCGATGAACAACCCTCAGAATATGAGCCCGACCGAGGTGCTGCGCGTCAAGCTTGAGGTCTTGCGGCGCGAACACCGCGATCTGGATGAGGCGATCACTGCACTGCAGGAACGTGCCGTTGCGGATCAGTTGACCGTCAAGCGGTTGAAGAAGCAGAAACTGGGGTTGAAAGACCGCATTCAGGTGCTCGAAGACCAATTGACCCCTGATATCATTGCATAAGTGAGTTATTGCGAAAGGCGGGTGCGTGGCTATAGTGCCGCTTCCTTTTCGCGGGTTCGGGAATTTCAAAGACATGGCAGAGATTAAAGTCGGCATTATCATGGGCAGTCAGTCTGACTGGCCGACGATGAAGGAAGCGGCCGAGATGCTTGACGCGTTGGGCGTTCGCTATGAAGCGAAGATCGTCTCCGCCCACCGGACGCCGGACCGGCTGTGGGAGTATGGCAAAACGGCTGTGGATCGCGGATTGCAGGTGATTATTGCAGGGGCTGGCGGGGCTGCGCATTTGCCCGGCATGATGGCCTCAAAGACGCGCGTGCCGGTGATCGGAGTGCCGGTGCAGACCAAGGCGCTGTCTGGTGTGGACAGTCTTTATTCTATCCTGCAGATGCCGCGCGGGTTTCCTGTCGCCACGATGGCGATTGGAGCCGCTGGAGCGGCCAATGCCGGGTTGATGGCTGCGGGCATTCTGGCGCTGCAGGACGATGATTTGGCGGCGCGATTAGATGCGTGGCGCGCGGACTTGTCTGCTTCCATTCCCGATGAGCCGAAAGATGAGTGATGCATTGCCCGTCGGGGCTACGATCGGAATTTTGGGTGGCGGTCAGTTGGGCCGGATGCTGTCGGTTGCTGCGTCACGGTTGGGGTTCAAAACCTGTGTCTATGAGCCCGGCGGTGATTGTCCGGCGAGCCATGTGTCCAACTATCATTTTCAAAAATCCTATGATGATGCGGAAGCGTTGAAATCCTTTGCGCAGTCCGTCGATGTCATCACCTATGAGTTCGAGAATGTGCCAACATCGGCATTGGACTTGCTGGAAAGTGGCGCACCGATCCGGCCAAACCGGTGGGCTTTAGCCACGTCGCAAAACCGGATCACGGAGAAAGAGTTTCTGGAAGGTCTGGGGCTGAAAGTCGCGCCATTCGCGGCCGTGACCTCTGCGGCGGAATTGAAGGCGGCTGTGGCCAAGATCGGCGCGCCATCGATCCTGAAGACTCAGACCTTGGGCTATGACGGCAAGGGTCAGGCGCGGATTAAGGATGGCGATGATCTGGACGCAGTCTGGGCGCAGATGAACGACGCGCCTTGTGTGCTGGAAGGGTTCATTGAGTTCAGTCACGAGGTTTCTGTTATTGGGGCACGGGCCTTGGACGGGCAAGTGGCGTGTTTTGATCCCGGTGAGAATGTGCATCGCGACGGAATATTGCATACGACCACGGTGCCAGCGAATTTGAGCGGCGCGCAGCGGACCGACGCTGTGTTGATGGCGGGGCGCATTTTGAATGCGTTGGATTATGTCGGTGTCTTGGGCGTGGAGCTGTTTGTGACGCCTGCCGGCCTGATCGTGAATGAGATTGCGCCACGCGTGCATAATTCCGGTCACTGGACGCAGAATGGCTGTGTCATTGATCAGTTTGAGCAGCATATCCGTGCGGTCGCAGGCTGGCCTTTGGGCGACGGATCACGCCATGCCGATACCGTGATGGAGAACCTGATTGGCGCAGATATGGACCGTGTGGCGGCGCTGTCCGCTGATCCTGATGTGGCGCTTCATCTTTACGGGAAGGCCGACGCAAAGCCAGGACGCAAGATGGGCCATATCAATCGGGTCTCCCCGAAAAGCTGAGGCGAGGCGTGGTATCTAGTCGGAGATAACGTTGTCGATGATGGTGCCTTCGAGCACTGTCCCCTCCAGCAGGTCGCCATTGATGACCCCGCCTTCCAGCACAGTGCCATCGGTCACAGCCTCCGTCACTTCGCCGACAATATCGGTAAGGGTCAGGCCATCTTCGAACTGGCCGTTTTCTAGAAACCGGATGGTTTGGCCGACGATAAGCGGTGAATTCATCATAAAGGTATGCGTGACGGGATAGGTTTTGTGATCGGTCATTCCTTCAACGCGCGTGCTGGCGACGGACACTTTGCCATCATCAGGCCCAGGGATGATCGTTGAATAGACCAGGTTGAGCGTCTTTGATCCCGCCAGAACGCCGAGCGGGAAATCAACCGGTGGAAGTTTGCGCGGCACTGAGTCAGGGCCGGTGCCAAGCTGCAGACCAGCAGGGCCGTTGACCCATTCAAAGGGCTCCAGATCACCCAGTTGATCGACAAGCTCCGATCCTTGGTTGGGCGGGGCCAACATCACGACCCGGCCCAAAGTGGGAAGGTCGTTCTGGCTGAGCCATGCGCGCACCAAGATGCCGCCCATCGAATGGGTGACGAAGTGGATCGGGGTGTTCTGGTCGCATTCTGCAATTGCGGCGGGGATGATTTCTTCAGCCAGCTCGTCAATCGTCTCGCTGGTCGAAGGGTAGTCAAGATTAACAGTTTGGTACCCGTTTGCCTCTAACGTCTCGTCCATCACAGAGAGGGAGAAGGACGTCCGCGCAAGACCGTGCAACAGCACGACGCAGTCGGCAATCGCCACGCTGGGGAACAAAAGGAAGAGGGCCACCAAGAACTTCATGCGGACGATATAATAGCAGAACATGACGAAATCATCACCAAGGCCGATCAACCTTGCGTCACTTTTTAGGCGGTTGTTGGAGGCGAATTGTCTCGCCCTGTTGACATCCCCCCAGCCCGCGCCACATGTATCGCCGCCAGAGCAGTCCCGTGAATCAGAGGTCTTTCATGCCCGTTGTTGTTGTAGAATCCCCGGCTAAGGCCAAGACAATCAACAAATATTTGGGATCCGACTATACTGTTTTAGCCTCCTACGGACATGTGCGGGACCTGCCCCCGAAAGACGGCTCTGTTGATCCGGAGAACGAATTTGAGATGCAATGGGAGGTCGCGAGCGACTCGAAAAAGCATGTCAAAGCCATCGCCGACGCCCTGAAAGATGACAACGCGCTGATCCTCGCAACCGACCCCGACCGCGAGGGGGAGGCGATCAGTTGGCATTTGGAAGAAGCGTTGCGCAAGCGCAAGGCGATCAAGAAAGACACACCAGTGTCTCGTGTTGTGTTCAATGCGATCACCAAAGCGGCCGTCACGGAGGCGATGAAAAACCCACGGCAAGTCGATGAGCCTCTGGTTCACGCCTACCTTGCCCGCCGCGCGCTGGACTATCTGGTTGGCTTTAAGCTGTCCCCTGTCTTGTGGCGCCGCCTGCCGGGTGCGAAATCCGCTGGTCGTGTGCAGTCGGTCTGTTTGCGGATCATTGTCGACCGCGAGATGGAGATCGAGAAATTCAACGCGCAGGAATACTGGTCTGTCAAAGCCATGCTCACCACGCCGCGCGGCAAGGATTTTGAAGCGCGCCTCACGGTGCTGGGTGGCGACAAGCTCGATAAGTTTGATCTGGCCAATGAGACGGCGGCAGAGCTGGCCGTGCAAGCCATCAACTCCCGCGATATGGTCGTCAAATCGGTCGAGGCCAAGCCCGCGTCGCGCAACCCGTCAGCGCCGTTTATGACATCGACCTTGCAGCAGGAAGCCTCCCGCAAGTTCGGGATGGGCGCGCGGCAGACGATGAGTTCGGCACAGCGCCTTTATGAGGCCGGTCACATCACCTATATGCGGACTGATGGCATCGACATGGCCCCTGAGGCCGTGCATGGCGCGCGTGATGCGATCAAGAAGAAATTCGGCGGCGACTACGTGCCGGACAGCCCGCGCATGTACAAAAACAAGGCCAAGAACGCGCAAGAGGCGCATGAATGTATCCGGCCCACGGATATGATGGCCGACGCTGATAGCCTAAAGATCATGGATAAGGATCAGTACAAGCTCTACGATCTGATCTATAAGCGCACGATTGCGAGCCAAATGGCCGCCGCCAAGATGGAGCGAACAACAGCGATCATCGGCTCTGGTGATGAGCAGGTCGAACTACGCGCGTCCGGTCAAGTGATGCTCTTTGACGGCTTCCTGCGGGTCTATGAAGAAGGCCGCGATGATGCGGTTCTGGATGATGACGACAAGTCCCTGCCCCAGATCAATCAGGGGGAGGCCACAGCCAAGAAGGCGGTCACGCCTGAGCAGCATTTCACGCAGCCCCCGCCTCGTTATACCGAAGCGACCTTGGTCAAGCGGATGGAAGAGCTGGGGATCGGACGTCCGTCTACCTATGCCTCTATCGTCACGACCATTCAGGATCGCGACTATGTGCGCAAAGAAAAGAACCGCCTGATCCCGGAAGACAAAGGCCGGTTGGTCACGGTCTTCCTGACGAATTTCTTCAAGCGCTATGTGGAATATGATTTCACCGCCGCTTTGGAAGAAGAGCTGGACGACGTCTCCGCAGGTGAGCGGAATTATAAGAATGTGCTCGATCGGTTCTGGCGCGACTTCGCTGTTGCGATTGCGGAAGCCATGGATCTGTCGATCACCGAAGTGCTGGAGAAGATTAACGAGGCTTTAGCACCACACATCTTCCCGCCCAACGAAGACGGCACTGATCCGCGCCTCTGCCCCAATTGTGGCGAGGGTCGTTTGTCGATGCGCACCGCACGCGCCGGTGGAGCGTTCATTGGCTGCTCGAACTATCCCGAATGTAAATACACGCGCGCCTTCGGTCCGCCCGGCGGAGACGAAGACACAGGCATTCCGCCTGAGGGCAAGATGCTGGGCATGGACGGCGACGACAAGATCTGGATCCACAAAGGCCGGTTTGGCCCTTATGTCCAGCGCGGCGATGTGACGGAAGAGAATAAGAAGCCCAAGCGCCAATCCGTGCCAAAAAACTGGCCGGAGGAAGGCTTCGCACTGGAAGAGCTGACGCTGGAACACGCGCTCAAGCTGCTCTCCCTGCCCCGTTTGATCGGGCCGCACCCGGAGGACAAAGTGAACGTCTGGGCCAATATTGGCCGCTACGGGCCATATCTGAAACACGCGGAAAGCACATCTGAGCGCGGCGGCACGAATGCCAACCTCGCAACGATGGACGATGTGTTCACCGTGGGGATGAACCATGCGGTCGAGTTGCTCGCCGCCAAAGTCGCATCTCGTGGTGGCCGCGGCGCTGCTGCGAAGACCTTGAAGGAACTGGGCGAGCACCCCGATCAAGGTGGACCGATTGCGATCATGGAGGGCAAATACGGGCCTTACGTGAAATGGGAAAAGGTGAACGCGACGCTTCCAAAGGGCACTGAGCCCGATGACCTGACGATTGATCAGGCTGTTGTGCTGATCGAAGAAAAGGCCGCCAAAGGTGGCAAGAAGCGCAAAGCACCTGCCAAGAAGAAAAAGCCAGCCGCCAAGAAGAAAACTGCGGCCAAGAAATGATCAAAGGCATGTTGATCTTTTTTGGCCTGTTTTTCGGGCTTGTCGGGCTGTTGTTCTGGGTCAAAATGGCCCCCGCACAAGCGGACGCCGTTGACGCCCAAACAGGCACAGCCGTTGCCTCTTTCTTATCCACCTCTCCCTGACGCCAACACCGGCACCCTGCACTGAGCAAATAGTAAAGCGGCGGGCGGCACGCACGCCTCAATCAGGTCACACCCCCTTGAAGACGCCGCGCAGATACCCGACATGTATCGAAACAGTGACGGGGACCTTATGCCATCTGCAAACCAAGCCGCCTTGGACTTTCTTTTGTCGCGCAGGTCACGCCCTGCAAAGACGCTGACCGGGCCTGCGCCGGACAAAGCCACACTGGATGTTCTGCTCACAGCCGCTGCGCGCACCCCTGATCATGGCAAACTTGAGCCATGGCGCTTCATCGTGCTTACCCCTCCGGCCCTGCACCGGCTTGGCCAGTCTGCGCGGACGCGAGGGCGTGCGCTGGGGCTTGAGGCAGAGAAGATCGACAAGATCGGCGCGATGTTCGAGACGGCGCCGCTTTCGGTTGCTGTCGTGGCCTCCCCCAAACCCAGTGAGAAAATTCCTGAAATTGAGCAAACCTTGTCTGCCGGTGCGGTGTGTTTGGCCTTGCTGAATGCGGCCCTTGCCAGCGGTTGGGGCGCCAACTGGTTGACCGGCTGGACGGCCTTTGATCGCCCATTTTTGACAGAGGCGCTTGATCTGCACTCCCATGAATATGTCGCAGGCTTTATCCATCTCGGCACAGAGACCTCCACCCCGCCCGATCGCCCCCGCCCGGATATCGACGCCATCACGCAATGGGTCATATCATGATCGGCGACTATCTGCGCGCGTTGGGACAAATCACCGACCCGCGCTTCATCCGTGTGTTGGCTTTGGGATTAGGTCTGATGATTGGCCTGCTTTTCGCGTTCACCGTTGCTTTTGCTTGGACCATTGGGCTGCTGGTGCCCGACAGCTTCTCCCTCCCGTGGATCGGAGAGATCACTTGGGTCGATAATCTAGCCTCGCTTGCGGTGATCCCGGTGATGCTGGTCGCCTCCATCTTTCTGATGGTGCCGGTGGCCTCTGCGTTTAGTGGCATTTTCCTTGATGATGTCGCAGACGCGGTGGAGGCCAAGCATTACGCAGGGCTTCCCCCTGTCTCCCACATCCCATTTTCAGAGACGATTGTGGAAACCGTGAAGTTCCTCGGCCTTCTGGTCGCGGTCAATCTTGTGGCGCTGGTCATCGCGCTGATCTTTGCCCCGTTTGCCCCGCTCATTTTCTGGGGTGTCAACGGGCTTTTACTGGGGCGTGAATACGCCACAATGGTCGCGCGTCGTCGCCTCGCCCCTGCCGAGGTGCGCGTCTTTCGTAAGCGTCACGCGACGGCGATCTGGCTGGCAGGCGTCGCGATGGCGATCCCGTTGACCATTCCGGTGATGAACCTCATCATCCCGATCATTGGCGTGGCCGCGTTCACGCATCTATTTCACCGTCTGAACGCTTAGCTGTCCGGCCCGAACCGCTTGAACAGGTCAATCATATCGACTGTGATCAGTTGATAATTGATCACAAGGATGATCGGCACAGAGATCAGAAAGGCCGCGATAGTGGTGATCTTGAACTTGCGCCGCATTTGCGGGTTCGAAGGGGCGGAGGCAGGTGTGCCAACGGCCACATCCCCGTCTTCGCGTTGAGACTTTGCGCCCAAGGGCAGCACAACGAAGAGGGTCATGAACCAGACCACGGCGAAAATGACGCCCATGGAGGTGATGGCCATCAAGCTTGCTCCAGCTCAACAAGGGTGCCTGTGAAGTCCTTGGGATGCAGGAACAAGACGGGCTTGCCATGCGCGCCAATCTTGGGCTCGCCGGTGCCCAGAACGCGTGCACCGGAAGCTTTAAGCTGATCGCGGGCTGCGAGGATGTCGTCCACCTCGTAGCAGATATGGTGGATGCCGCCGGACGGGTTCTTTTCCAGAAACCCGTTGATCGGGCTGTCATCACCCAAGGGGTAAAGCAGTTCGATCTTGGTGTTTGGCAGCTCAATAAAGACAACCGTGACCCCGTGATCTGGTTCGGGCTGCGGATCGCCCACAGTGGCCCCCAACGTGTCGCGATACATGGCAGAGGCCGCCTCAAGGTCGGGTACGGCAATGGCTACGTGGTTTAGGCGTCCAATCATGTGCTCAGTCCTGTTAGTTCGATTTGTCACCGTTATGCGATGCACAGATGCGCTTGCAAAGAGGCCGAGGTGCCGCAGGCGCGCAGTTGTTTCCAGCGATTCACGTTCTGTTAGGCAAGTTGATGCAAATTTGAGGCGTCGAAAACGACTCGCCCCCGTTCCTGTCCCTTGGAGACGCTGCCATGCCAGAAGATCTCGGTTATCTGTCTATGAATATTCACCCAACGGCCATGCGGCCACTTTTGGGTCTTACAGTTCTGGTGGTGGAAGACAGCCGCTTTGCCTCCGAAGCTGTCCGGCTTTTGTGTATCCGGTCTGGCGCACGGATCAGACGGGCCGACAGCTTGACGGCCGCGCATAGACATTTGCAACTGTATCGCCCGTCCGTTGTCATTGTTGATATCGGACTGCCAGATGGATCGGGAATGGATTTGATCGCTGATCTGGCAAAGCTTACCGATGATGATCGCCCCGTGATCATTGCGACCAGCGGTGCAGATGGGGAAGGGTTTGAACAAGACGCACTTGCAAACGGCGCGCATGGGTTCCTTGCCAAACCGATTGATACGGTCAGCGCTTTCCAACACGCTATTTTGCAACACCTCCCCAAGGAGATGCGCCCCACCGGGCCGCGCCTGTTGAGTGAAGAGGTGATTGAGCCCGATACGCTATCATTGCGCGAAGATCTGTCGCATTTGGATGAGCTGCTCAAATCCGAGCCGGAGTCGTTGGGTTATGTTGCGCCCTTCTTACAAGGTCTTGCCCGATTGGCGGGCGATCAGGCCCTCAAATCCGCCTCGGACAGATTGTCGGATGCTTTTGCAAAAGGTCAGGACATCAAAACGCCCGTCGCAAAGATCCGCGACCTGATCAAAGACAGGCTGGCCGTTTCAGAACCCGTTTAGCACCGCCTTACAGAACCGGATCATCAGCGACACGGACCAACCCCGTCAAAGCGGCAAGGCTTTCGATTTGCTGGCCGTTCTGATCAAAATTCGTCTCCGCGAACCATGCCTGATAGGCTTCTTTCAAGGCGGGCCATTCCTGATCAATACAAGCAAACCAAGCGGTATCGCGGTTGCGGCCCTTGTATATGGTCGCCTGTCGGAAGACGCCTTCGAAGCTGAAGCCAAACCGTTGCGCCGCGCGGCGTGAGCCATAGTTAAGGGCATCGCATTTCCATTCGAACCGGCGATATCCGTTTTCGAAGGCCCATTGCATCATCAGAAAAATCGCCTCTGTCGCTGCTCTGGTCTTTTGTAGCTCTGCGGCGAAATTGATGTGGCCCACTTCGATCGACCCGTTCTCTGGCGAGATACGCAGATAGCTTGCAACACCGCCGCAATGGCCGGTGTCTACGTTGCGGATCGCCCAGAAGTGAGGGTCACCCGCTTTTGTGATATCGCGCACCCAACGATGATAACTGGCAGCTGAGGCAAAGGGGCCGTAAGGCAGGTAATCCCATATGCCATCCTCGACGCTATTGGCCCGATGTAGATCAGCGGCGTGAATATCGGCATCCAAAGCTTCCAAAGTGACGAAAGAGCCACGCAACGGGTCCGTTCCCGGCCTTGGCGGAGGCGACCATCCCGTGACCGGCGCACCAAATGTCTTCGTCCCGCTCATTATACGCTGTTCCAACTCTTTTTGGATTGAGTCACATTTGCCGAAATTTTCGTTAAAATGGGCTCGAAATGGACCCTAGTCGAGCCCTAATTCGGCACATTCCTGCCTTCTTTGATTGTCAATTTAGTCTCAACGCAAACGACAAGACGAAAAGCTGCTTGCTTGGAGTGGAGAGAGAAGATGAAAAACACGGTCAAGAATTTTATCGCGAATGAGGACGGCGCTGCCGTTGTCGATATGACAATGCTGATGGCCGCTTTGGTTGGCTTGGCTTTGGCGATTTCCGCGCAAGTATCAAGCGGCATGGGCGATCTGACCGGTGAGCTGAGCGATACGCTGATCGCACAGGACACAGACCCAGCTTGGTGATCTAAAGCAGGTTCAGTCTAGGTTAAAATGCGTGGATTCTGCCCCATGTACAAACCCGGAAAAACCTGTGTTTCCAACGTGTTCACGTCTAAATCGAACATTCCATTCATGAGCCAAGCCGGATAAGCGCGCACGTCGCCGGTTGGCATAAGATCACGGCGCGCGTAGAGCTGCGCCTCCGCTAGACCGGGCCACTCTCCATATATTTTGCGGCCCCTTATTGCGCCTCCCGCCATGACCAATGCACCGCCGGTCCCGTGATCAGTTCCACGTGTTCCATTCTCACGGACAGTACGACCAAACTCCGTCATGGCGACGATTGCGGTGGTGTTCCAATGCGGTCCAAGTTCTGATTTCAGTGTCAGAATCGCGCTTTCCAGCTTTTGAAGCGCCCGCGTGATCCCACGCTCTTGCGCTCTGTGGGTATCCCAGCCTGACAATGAAAAAGCCGCAATTCGGGCAGAGGCGTTAAGCCGCTTCGCCGCGAACTGTGCCAGAACCTCCGCCTCTCCGGCTTGTGCTGAAAGGTTTGCTTGCGCGCGCATATCGCGTTTTGACAGCCCGAAGCTGTCATCACTCGCAACGCCCAGACTGTCCGCGAGGGCCATTGCATCCAGCCCTGTGTCGCGAAACAGAGGGTCTTCGTGGTAGACCTGTTCGAGTAACAGACGTGCCTGAGGGGACATGTCCAGTCGCGCGTCAGGCGACCAGCTTGAGATCGGCGCGGCCCCGGACAGCAGTTTGAGGTCTTCGCGGCCAACAGCGAATGCGGTCTCGGAGGTTGCGTTTGGCAAAGCCTGCAAAAGGCGGTTCAGCCACCCGTCGCGGGGCAATTCCACATCTTGACCGGTTCCCGCTTCAAGCAAATCCTGCCCGTCAAAATGGCTGCGTTTGTCGCGATAGGGTGTGGAGACTGCCTGTGCAAAGCCCAATTCCCCGGCGCGCCAAAGCGGCATCAGGCCTCCAAGCGCAGGATGTAGGGCGAAGAACCCGTCAAGATCAGTGTCCTCTGCAAGGCTGGCCATGAGGCGCGGTCTGTAATCTGCAAATTGCGGATCACCATAGGGGCGCACGGCGTCCAGCCCATCCATGGCACCACGCAAGATGATGACAACCAGACGGTTTTCACCTGGTGTTGAGGCGAAGCTGACCGGCGTTAGAAGAGGACTGGCCGCGAGCGAGCACCCCAATGCGCCGCCGCGCAGGAGAAAATCTCGTCTGTTCAATTCTGACATCACCTATCTCCTTTGGAATGCGGGTGAAGCGAGAACGAGCCCGACGCCTTCGCGTCGGGTTTCTGCACTTTTGGCAGCGAAGGTCACGCGCTCATCAGCCAGATCAGCGAGTGCGGTATCCAAGAAGGCGCGCGGGTCAGGCAGGCTTCGGTAGAAGGCGGAGGGGGCAGCCATCGACCATTGCAGGCGGGCTGCGAGACCTTGCGGCGTGATCCAGTCTTCGGCCAGTTCAGGCCAGCCATCAGGGCCGCCGGGGCGAAACAGCGGTTGACCCATCGCGCTGAGCGGGCTTGCGATGTAGCCACGTAATTTCGCGCCATTCAGACGTTCAAGGGACCGTGTTGGAAGTGATAAAGCACGGAAGGCAGAAGCAACAAAATCAATGGGTTGTTTGACTTTTTGACCAAAGCTGTCCCACGCAGAGGGGTGATTGAGCATCGTGTCATACATCGGCATCAGCGCACTGCCTGCATCAAGATAGGCCGCGGCCATTGCGTCGATCATGCCAGTGTCTGGCGTATCGGACGTGAAATGCTGCGCCAGTTTGCGGGCCAGTTGGTGGGCCGTTGCGGGGTGTTTGGCCAAATCATCCAGAACAGCATGGACATCATTGATGGAAGCGGCTTGGCCGCCATAGTCGCGCCCGAGGACCGTCTCAACGCCCGGTTCTGCGCGGTTTTCGAGGAAGGTCGTACCGGTCTTTTCGTTGGCTGTGAGGCCGGTCAGCAGCTCCGCCAATTCTGTCACATCGGTTTGGGTATAGGGGGCACCGACACCAATCGTGTGCAATTCCAACAGTTCACGCGCGAGGTTTTCGTTGAGGCCGCGACGCCCACGGGCTGCGGGAGAATTGGGGCCGAAGGAGGCCGTTTGATCGAGATACATCAGCATCAGGGGATGCGTGATCGCAGCTTTCAGCATATCCGCGAAGGTGCCCGTGATGTGGGGGCGAATGGCCTCCTCCCAATAATGTGGGACCGCGTTGCGCAGTACACCGGACTTGCCCAAGACGGTGAAGTGATCGCCCCAGAACCGTGTCAGCCGCTCACGAAACGGATTTGGGGTCACAATGGACCGGGCGAAGAGTTGTTTGGTATGGCCGATCTGCGCGAGGATGACAGTCCGGCGGGCTTTGCGAAACCTGTCTTGCAGCGCTTCCGCGTCGGCCGTGTCGCGTTTGCGCCGATATGCGCGGCGGGCTTCGCTGACTTCCACAAATTGGGGCAACATGTCTGTGACTGTCGGGATCGGATGGCGTTGTGCAACCAGATCCGGGCCGGTCAGTTGGTCCAACACCGCCGCAATCGACTGCGGCGCGGGGATGTTGGGTGACAACCCCTCCCCGAACCGGATCGCTGCTTTGGTGGGGCTGAAGCCCATGACCGCCTCCTGCGTTTGCCTTTATAACACGTTAGCCGTGTCATATTCCGTCGCAAGAGTGCGGTCGCGTTTTGCTTATTCCTGCGGGATCACGCGCAGGCCAAGTTCCATCAGTTGATCGCTCATCGGCTCAGACGGCGCTGACATCATCAGGTCTTCGGCGCGTTGGTTCATCGGGAACAAGATCACTTCGCGGATGTTCGCCTCGTCTGCCAGAAGCATTACGATGCGGTCGATCCCTGCGGCACAGCCGCCGTGGGGTGGTGCGCCGTATTTGAACGCATTGACCATGCCGCCGAAGCGCTTTTCGACTTCTTCTTTGCCGTAGCCTGCGATTTCAAAGGCTTTGAACATGATCTCAGGACGGTGGTTCCGGATCGCGCCGGAGACCAGCTCGTAGCCGTTGCAGGCGAGATCATATTGGTAGCCAAGGACTTCAAGCGGATCGCCGTTCAGCGCGTCCATTCCGCCTTGTGGCATTGAGAATGGGTTATGCTCGAAGTCGATCTTGCCAGATTCCTCGTCCTTTTCGTAGATCGGGAAGTCGACGATCCATGCGAAGGCGAAGCGGTCGAGGTCTGTGAGTTTCAGCTCATTGCCAATTTCGACGCGGGCCCGGCCTGCAACGGATTCGAACGCTTTCGGCTTGCCGCCGAGGAAGAACGCGGCATCGCCGACGCCAAGGCCAAGTTGTTGACGGATGGCTTCGGTCCGCTCTGGGCCAATGTTTTTGGCCAGAGGTCCTGCGGCTTCCATGCCTTCGCCTTGATCACGCCAGAAGATGTAGCCCATGCCGGGCAGACCTTCTTTCTGCGCGAACGCGTTCATCCGGTCGCAGAATTTGCGCGAGCCGCCGCCCGGTGCTGGGATCGCGCGGATTTCAGTGCCATCTTGCTCAAGGATTTTGGCGAAAATCGCGAAACCAGAGCCTTTGAAATGCTCAGAGACGACCTGCATCTTGATCGGGTTACGCAAATCTGGCTTGTCGGTGCCGTACCAGAGCGCCGCGTCGCGGTAGCTGATCTGCTCCCATTCGGTGTCGACTTTGCGTCCGCCGCCGAATTCTTCGAACACGCCTTGCAGGACGGGCTGGATCGTGTCGAACACGTCTTGCTGGGTGACAAAGCTCATCTCTAGGTCGAGCTGGTAAAAGTCGGTGGGTGAGCGGTCAGCGCGTGGATCTTCATCGCGGAAACAGGGCGCGATCTGGAAGTATTTGTCGAAGCCTGAGACCATAAGCAGTTGTTTGAACTGTTGTGGAGCTTGCGGGAGGGCGTAGAATTTGCCGGGATGCAGGCGGGATGGCACGAGGAAATCGCGCGCGCCTTCGGGGCTGGAGGCTGTGATGATGGGTGTCTGAAATTCTTTGAATTTCATGTCCCACATGCGTTGGCGCATCGAAGAGACGACATCTGAGCGCAGTACCATATTGCGTTGCAGTTTTTCACGACGCAGGTCGAGGAAACGGTATTTCAGGCGGGTTTCTTCCGGGTATTCCTGATCGCCAAAGACCATGAGCGGCAACTCATCTGCACCGCCAAGCACTTCGATATCGCGGATGAAAACCTCAATCTCGCCGGTTGGGATCTTGGGGTTCACGAGGCTTTCGTCGCGGGCCATGACATTGCCGTCAATGCGGATACACCATTCGCTGCGGACCTT
Source organism: uncultured Litoreibacter sp. (assembly GCA_947494435.1). Taxonomy (GTDB): domain Bacteria; phylum Pseudomonadota; class Alphaproteobacteria; order Rhodobacterales; family Rhodobacteraceae; genus Litoreibacter. The sequence goes on along the minus strand of CANLUY010000001.1, from coordinate 1,749,947 downwards.
TTCGATCTCAGCAAAAACGGGGCTATCCGGGTCGGCCATGACTTGAGTGATGCCGTAATGGTCGCGCAGGTCAATGAACAGCAATCCGCCGTGATCGCGCACGCGATGCACCCAACCAGAAAGGCGCACAGTGTCGCCCACATTGGATTTGTTCAGGTCGGCGCAAGTGTGGCTGCGATACTCATGCATGGTCTCTACCCTTCGACGTTTCATGGTCGGAATTTCTCGTCGGGTCGATACACATGGGCTGAGCCTAGAAGTCAAGCGCACAAGGGCTGCAAAACAAAAACTGGACGAATTGGTTTAGTTGAATTGACCTTTTGATAAAACTGGCCCACAACCCAGCGCTGTTCATAACACGTTTCACCTTTTTGGCCTTAATATCACCACATTTTGGCCTTTAACCGATTTGTGGTTCGGGTTTGCCTTCGGGGGCGACCTCTCTTGGGGAAGAGAATTTAGTATGTGGGACAGGATGTTGGCGGGACTTGTCCGCCGCTTGCTGAAGACGGGCGATTTGACGCTCAGGCTTCCCAATGGGGAGGTTGTCCATGCGGGTGACGGCACTGAGCCTTCGGTGACAGTGGCGCTGCATGACCCCACATTGCCACGCAAATTGATCCTCAACCCAGAGCTTGCGATGGGCGAAGCCTATATGGACGAGCGCCTGACGGTTGAGAACGATGATATTCGCGGATTTTTGACGCTGATTGTGCGCAATTTTAGCGCTGGAAACCTGCCTGCCACACAGAAAATCGCGCGGGCTGCGCGGATTGCAAAGCGCAAATGGGATCAGTGGATCCCGTTGAAGGCTGCGAAAGCCAATGCGGAGCATCACTACGACATCTCCACACCGTTTTATTACCTCTTTCTCGATGAAGATAAGCAATACACGTGCTCCTACTTCAAAGACCCGTCCTTTACGTTGGAAGAAGCGCAGGCTGCGAAGAAAGCACATATCGCCGGTAAACTGCTGCTGAAGCCGGGCATGCGGGTTCTTGATATCGGTTCGGGCTGGGGTGGTTTGGCGATTACGCTGGCAAAAGACTACGGCGTACAGGTCGTTGGCGTGACCTTGTCGAATGAGCAACGGAAGGCCGCGACCGAGCGGGCGGAGGCGGCCGGTGTTGCTGATCTGGTTGAGTTCCGCTTGCAAGATTACCGCGATGTGACGGAGCAGTTTGACCGGATCGTTTCTGTGGGCATGTTGGAGCATGTGGGCGAGCCGCAATATCCGCGGTACTTCAAGCAGATTGAGCAGAACCTTAAGGAAGACGGCGTTGCGCTGATCCACTTTATCGGGCGCACGGGACCGCCCGGTAACTTGAGCCCTTGGTTTCAGAAGTACATCTTTCCGGGCGGCTATACCCCTGCCCTGTCGGAGGTGCTGCGTGTGGTTGAGAAGACCACGTTGGAGCAGGCTGATATCGAGGTTTGGCGGACACATTATGACCGCACGCTTTATGAATGGCTGATCAGGTTTGAAGCGCGCCTCGATGAGGTGCGGGAGATGGGATATGATGAGCGCTTCATCAGAATGTGGCGCTATTATCTAATCGCATCGGAACTGTCGCTTTCAGATATGCCGCATGTGTTGTTCCATCTGCAGTTGCATAAACATCAAGGCACTGTGCCGATCACGCGCGACTATCTTTATGTCGACGGTGCACCTGAGCCGCATTCAAGCTTTCCGGACGGATTTGTTCCCAAAAAGTAGTGCGTTCAGAAGGGGCGCACGACATTGCCGGAATAGAAATACGTGCCCATGCCAACCGCAAACAAAACCACGCCAGCGACGGAATGCGCGACAACGGCTTCGGGGAAGTTGTTGCGGCGCTCATAAGACCACGCGAAGACCACGCCGCCAGCAAATGTCATGAGTGCCACGACCCAGCTCCAGTACATCAGATGGGCAAGCGAGAAGATTGCCGCGTTGATCCAGAGCGCGCCCCGACTGAATAATTGACCGTAGCGACGGAAAAAGAGCGGGCGAAAGACGATCTCCTGCGGCAGGGCGCTGACGAACGGGTAGAACAGCGCGATGACCCAAATGACGGAATAGCCGCCCCACACCTTTGGCGCGTCCGGGCCGAAAAGTTGGAACAGGCGTTCTGGCGCGAAGAGGCTCAGGACCGCATAGGACACAAGCCCTGTTGCGACTGCCACGCAGAAAATGAGCGGCCATGAAATGCGCGTGCTGCCCTCAAAAAGCGATTTCCAACGGAAGCCTTCTGTCAGGCCAAGCAAGATCAGGCCGACAAAGGTCACCGCGAAAAGTGCGGGGAACATCATGGAGGGTGGCAAAAGGACGGCGATTGCGACCGGAACGCCAATAAAGAAAACGAGAAATTCTATCCAGCGTGCCATTGATCTTCCTTTGCTCTGACCCCTGCACATAACCCTCTGACAAAGATTCTCAACTCCCTTGATGACATCGACTTGCACCCTTTGGCGCGACTCCTTACACCCACGATAATTTGCGCCAACTTGGGGATGGGATCATGCCGAAAAGAACCGATATCAAATCAATCATGATCATCGGCGCGGGTCCTATTATTATCGGCCAAGCCTGCGAGTTTGACTATTCCGGTGCACAAGCCTGTAAGGCGCTGCGCGAAGAAGGCTACCGCGTCATTCTGGTCAACTCGAACCCCGCTACGATCATGACTGATCCGGAGATAGCGGATGCGACATATATCGAGCCGATCACACCCGAGATCGTCGCCAAGATCATCGAGAAAGAGCGCCCCGATGCATTGCTGCCAACGATGGGCGGACAAACCGGTCTAAACACTTCTCTTGCGTTGGAAGAGATGGGCGTTCTGGAAAAATTCAATGTCGAGATGATCGGTGCGACCCGCGAAGCCATTGAAATGGCAGAAGATCGCAAACTGTTCCGCGAGGCGATGGACCGTTTGGGTATTGAGAACCCGAAAGCCACGATTGTGACCGCGCCGAAGAACGCGGCGGGAAAATATGATGTGAAAGCCGGTGTTGATATCGCGCTGGACGCGTTGGAAGAGGTGGGACTGCCAGCGATCATCCGCCCCGCTTTCACGATGGGCGGCACTGGCGGTGGTGTCGCGTATAACCGTGATGATTATATGGCGATCTGCCATTCCGGTCTGGACGCTTCGCCGGTTGGGCAAATCCTTGTCGACCAGTCGCTGCTCGGTTGGAAAGAGTATGAGATGGAGGTCGTGCGCGACCACGCCGACAATGCGATTATCGTCTGTGCCATCGAAAACGTAGACCCGATGGGCGTGCATACAGGCGACTCGATCACTGTCGCCCCTGCCCTGACGCTGACGGACAAAGAATATCAGATCATGCGGAACCACTCCATTGCCGTGCTGCGGGAGATTGGTGTGGAGACAGGCGGCTCGAACGTGCAGTGGGCCGTGAACCCAGCTGACGGGCGCATGGTTGTGATTGAGATGAACCCGCGGGTGTCGCGGTCGTCTGCATTGGCGTCAAAGGCCACTGGTTTTCCTATCGCGAAAGTCGCGGCGAAACTGGCGGTTGGGTATACGCTGGACGAGTTGGACAACGATATCACGAAAGTGACGCCTGCCTCCTTCGAGCCTACGATTGATTATGTTGTCACCAAGATCCCGCGTTTTGCTTTCGAGAAATTCCCAGGCTCTGAGCCGTATCTGACGACCGCGATGAAATCAGTGGGCGAAGCGATGTCCATCGGACGGACCATTCACGAGTCGATGCAAAAAGCGTTGGCCTCGTTAGAGACGGGCCTGACCGGATTCGACGAAATTGAAATTGAAGGCATGCCTGGCTTGGATGCCGTCAGCTGGGGGCCTGCAGCGGAAGGCGATATCATTTCGCGGATCGTTGTTGGCAAGGACGCAACCGCGCAGGAAGCGATTGATCAGACGCTGACGCGCGAGCTTGCCAAGCAAACGCCTGACCGGCTGCGCGTGATTGCACATGCGATGCGGTTCGGCTTTTCGGACGATGAGATCAACGAGATCAACCAATTTGATCCGTGGTTTCTTGCCCGCATCCGCGAGATCGTTGCCGCCGAAGTCACTGTTGCCAAAGACGGCCTGCCAATGTCCGAAGACGGCCTGCGCGAGCTGAAAATGCTGGGCTTCACCGACGCGCGTTTGGCTAAGCTGACCGGACGGGACGAGGCCGACGTGCGCAAATCCCGGCTGAACCTTGGTGTGAAAGCCTGCTTCAAGCGGATTGATACCTGTGCAGCGGAATTCGAGGCGCAAACCCCTTATATGTATTCTACCTATGAGGCCCCAATGATGGGTGAGGTGGAATGCGAGGCGCGGCCGACAGATAAGAAAAAGGTCGTCATTCTAGGCGGCGGTCCAAACCGGATCGGCCAAGGGATCGAGTTCGATTATTGCTGTGTGCACGCCTGCTACGCGTTGACCAAGGCGGGCTATGAGACGATCATGATCAACTGCAACCCGGAGACGGTCTCGACGGATTATGACACATCTGACCGGCTTTATTTCGAGCCGTTGACCTTTGAGCATGTCATGGAAATCCTGCGTGTCGAGCAGGAGCAAGGCTCGCTGCATGGCGTCATCGTCCAGTTTGGCGGGCAAACCCCGTTGAAGATCGCGCAGGCTTTGAATGACGAAGGTATTCCCATTCTCGGCACGACGCCTGACGCGATTGACCTGGCGGAAGACCGCGAGCGGTTCCAGCAATTGGTGCAGTCTTTGGGGCTGAAGCAACCGCATAATGCTTTGGCGCATTCTGATGCAGAGGCGTTTGAGAAAGCCAAGGAAATCGGCTTTCCGCTGGTGATCCGCCCGTCTTATGTTCTTGGTGGCCGCGCGATGGAGATCGTGCGCGATCAGGCGCAGTTGGAACGCTATATCTCCGAGGCGGTTGTGGTCTCTGGCGACAGCCCCGTGCTGTTGGATAGCTACCTGTCCGGCGCGGTTGAGCTGGATGTGGATGCATTGTCTGACGGCACAGATGTGCATGTCTCCGGCATCATGCAGCATATCGAGGAGGCGGGCGTACATTCCGGTGACAGTGCATGTTCCTTGCCCCCTTATTCGCTGTCTGACGAGACGATTGTCGAGATCAGACGTCAGACAGAGGCGCTTGCGAAAGCGCTGAATGTGGTCGGGCTGATGAACGTGCAATACGCCATCAAGGGCGACGACATTTTCCTGATTGAGGTGAACCCGCGTGCGTCGCGGACGGTGCCATTTGTGGCGAAGGCTGTCGGCTCCCCTATTGCTGCGATTGCGGCGCAGGTGATGGCAGGTGCGAAGCTGAGCGAGTTTGATCTTGTTGATCCGATGATCGACCATTTCGCGGTCAAAGAAGCCGTGCTGCCCTTCGCGCGGTTCCCCGGTGTGGACACCATTCTTGGACCAGAAATGCGCTCAACTGGCGAGGTAATGGGGTCTGATCCGACTTTCGCAGGGGCGTTCTTGAAAGCGCAGATGGGCGCTGGAACAGAATTACCGCGCGATGGGCAAGGTAAAGTCTTCATCTCGATCCGGAACGAGGACAAAACCGCTGCGATGCTGGAGGCCGTGAAAACGGTATCAGCCTTAGGTCACGCGCTTCTTGCGACGCGGGGAACAGCGAAATGGCTGTCAGACGCAGGACTGGAGGTTGAGACGGTGAACAAAGTCTATGAGGGCCGTCCTGACGTAACGGACCAGCTAAAAGACAATTTGATTTCTTTGGTCTTCAATACGACGGAAGGCGCCCAAGCTGTTGAAGACAGTAGGGATATCCGTTCCATCGCGCTGTATGACAAGATCCCGTATTACACGACTGCCGCTGGATCGCAGGCGGCCGCCATGGCGATGAAAGCACGCGTGGACGGGGATATTGATGTCAGGGCACTACAAGCCTAGCGGAAGACGTGTAACGGCTTGAGCCTATATATTATTTCGCGATGAATGGCAGGTTTCGGGATACCGCTAATTGTGGCGAAATTGGTTCAACACTCAGGAGATAACAGTAAAAATACGGGTGAATTTGCAAAAATACTGCAAAATTTCGAAATTTTTATTGGTGTAAAAACAACGCTCTAGCTGAACCAATGAGGGTAAGGAATTCCTTACCCGTCAACTCAACCTGACACGCCATCAATTCGCACCAATTGCGGGATAAAAATCGTCTAACGCCCCTCATGGGCATGACGATGGACGAACTCAATGGCGCTGCCACTCGCACATTCCAGATCTTATTGCCGCTTCCTTCAGGGGCAGGCAACGCAAGCTTTTGTGCCGATCATAGACCCCAAAAGAATTGAACCTGCCAACCTGAACCTGCCCTTTTTGATGCTGAAGTTGAGCGACGTGTGTGTCACTTCGGGCGCGCTTTTTGGCGAACGGCTTTTTGACCTTACCGATTTGGTAAATGGCGATCGTATGTCATTCAAATCGCTTAAAAAGAGCACGCCGGCTGATTTGGTCGATCATGCCGGTCAGAGCGGGATTGTCTTTGCCTCAGCAAACACTGTGCCATCTGACGGGTTCATCGTTGAGCAGAAGGTGGACCTGACGTTCATGTCAGATCAAGGACACTGCGTGCACGCGCATGCAGTGCAACCGCGAGATCGAAGCTTCGGTGCTGTGTTGTTGCTGCCAGCGACGTGCAAAGCCGCAATGACCTATGAACTGATCGCTCAATCCCGCGAACGAGACCGACACGATGCGCTGCCTGCATACAGGTCCATACCTCAAAAAATGGAAGAAATTTCGGGGTAAAAAACGCAATTCGTCCATGAGGCTGACACCTCTCCGCCTTCTTTCCCACCCATATCAAAACTCAAGCAAACGCCCGTGATAACAAGCGGTTAAGACATCTGGAAACGCTCTTATGGCCACGATCAATGGCGATGGATCAGACAACACGCTAAACGGCACCGGTGATGCAGATGATATCACAGGTGGTGCAGGCAATGACACTATCACCGCCGGGGGTGGCGATGATGTCATTGATGGCGGTTCGCCGACTCTTACCAGCACGGACCTGTTTCTCGATTGGACCGATGAAGGCATTGACGGTGATAGTGTCGCAACCGGATTTACGCAAAACACCGGCGGCATCAATGTGGCCGTCAGCTTCGCCAATGGCGGCACCGGAACCTCCGCAACCGTCGAGCAAGATGCGACATATGTCGAAACGGGAGAACCCTTTGACCCCAATTCCGGCCTCGGCCTGATCGGGAACGGAAACGGACGTGCTTGGACAACAACACTCGACTTCTCAGCGGTTGGCGGATCAGGCTTCGCAGATACAGTCGAAAACGTCACGTTCCGCCTGCAAGATATCGACCAACGTGGCTGGCAGGATGTTCTAACCGTCAATGCGTTTGATGCAGACGGAAACCCTGTTCAAGTCACGCTGACCCCGGCGGGTGATGATACCGTAAGCGGCAACACCGTGACTGCAGGCGCGAGCGCGACCGCAGCGACGAACGCGCAAGGCTCTGTCCTCGTTACAATCCAAGGCCCTGTCGCCAGTGTTGAGATTATTTACGAGAATGCGGGAACAGGCGGCCAGCTTCTTTACGTCACGGATGTACATTTTCAGGCGACAGCGACTGATGATGACACGATCTTTGGTGAGGCCGGCAATGACACGATCTCAGGAGGGTTCGGCAACGATATCATTGATGGCGGCGCAGATAATGACACGCTTGATGGCGGCTCCGGCAACGATACGCTGATCGGTGGGAGCGGCAATGACACGTTGATTGGTGGTGCCGGCAACGATGATCTGTCCGGTGGCGCGAACAACGACACGCTGGATGGCGGCGATGGCAATGATATCCTTGATGGTGGTGCTGGCAGGGACACGCTAACTGGTGGTTCGGGCGACGACACTCTGACAGGGGGCTTCGGGTCTGACACGCTGACGGGCGGCGACGGTGCAGATACGCTTGATGGCGGTGCGGATAACGACACGTTTTTTGCAGGTGGCGGCGACACGATCATCGGTGGGGAGACCGGGACAGACACAAATGACGAGCTCATCGTCAATGACGTCGCCAGCGTCTCCTTCGATCCGTCAAATTCTGAAAACGGTACGGTCTTTTTCAACGACGGGACCAGTGCGACCTTTACTGGCATCGAAACACTCACAGTAAATGGTGGAGCCGACGGTATTGTCAGCGGCACAGGCGACGATGACGTCATTGATGCGGATTTTGTCGATGAGAACCTTGAACAAGTCGACAACAATGACGGCATGCTTGGCACCACAGGTGATGAGGACAATATCCAAGCTGGCACTGGCGACGATACCGTCTACGCGGGAGCGGGTGATGATATTGTTGTCGGTGGCCCTGAAACGCTTACGACGGCCAACGAGAACCTAAGCTGGATCGAGCAAGGCGCGGGCACGAATGTCGCGGGTGGTTTCACACAAGACACGGGCTTCGCAAGTATCACTGTTTCCATCACCAATGATGGTGCGATGAACCAGTCGAATATCGACACCTCGACGCAATATACAGATGCCGGAGCAAGCGAGCCCTTTTCGACGAACTCCTCCCTCGCGTTGGGTGGAGATGGTGGGCCGAATGTTGCGACTGTCGATTTCTCGTCTGACAGACCGTTGGAAAATGTCAGTTTCCGGATCAACGACATCGACAGTGACGCTTGGCAAGATATCGTCACGGTCAATGCGTTTGACGCGGATGGTAATGCGATCCCTGTAACGCTCACCGCCGCCGGGAATGACACGATCACTGGGCAAACCGCCTCCGGCGGCGCAGGCAATGACAGTCAAGAGGATGCGAACGGCTCGGTTCTGGTCAATATTGCGGGACCCGTCAGCAGCTTTGAAGTCATCTACCAGAATGGCTCCAACGGTGGACAAATCACATACATCACCGATGTTCATTTTGAGGCAACCGACACAGACGTGGACACGCTTCACGGCGATCAGGGCGGTGATACGCTGTCGGGTGGCGCGGGCGATGATACGATCTTCGGCGACCAATTGGCGGTTGATCCTGCTGACTTTGCCTCTGGAACAGGCGGGACTGCGACGACGGTCATCTTTGACAACCAGTCGCCCTATGCCGTTGATTTGGCACGCATTGATGACACTGGCACAGTCGTTCCAATTGCCGCAATCCCCGCCGGATCAAGCTTTTCATCTGCCTCAACGACGCAGACCAACTGGATTCTGCTGGACCCGGAAAGCGGTGATATCCTTGAGCTTTATGAGGCCCCTGCAGACGGATCGACATTGGTCTTTTCCAGCTCAGGTGCCGATACGCTGGATGGCGGTTCCGGCGACGACACCCTGTCAGGCGATTTCGGCAATGACACCATTGATGGCGGAACTGGCGATGACACGATCGACGGTGGGTCCGGCGATGATACGATAGACGGCGGCGCTGACGATGACACAATCACAGGCGGGTCGGGCAATGATACGATCGCTGGCGGGGATGGTGATGATGTCATAGATGGCGGCGCAGATAGCGACACCATTGCCGGTGGTGCTGGCGCGGACAACATTTCGGGTGGCAGCGGCAATGATACGCTGTCAGGTGGCGATGGTGCGGACACGTTAGATGGCGGTGCGGGTGATGATGCGATCCTCTCCGCGGACGATGCGACCGGCGGTGCGGCTGGAAGTTCGGACCCCAATTTCGGCGACATTGTAACAGGTGGCGAAGGCGATGACATCATCTTCGCTAACGGCTCTGATGTTGTGGACGGTGGCGAAGATGGCGATGGCAGCGATATCGATACGCTGAACGTGACTAATGTTGCCTCGATACAGTATCAGGATGCAGGCGGCGCGAATGTCGGCTTTGTCACGGAACAAGGTGTTGTTACCTTCAACGACGGCTCCACACTGAGCTTCACCAACATTGAGAGCGTCGTCAATCTTGCGCTTGATGGCTATGTCGAAGGCACTGCAGGCGATGACACAATCGACACTAGTTATGCCGGTGATCCCGACGGGGATTTAGTCGATAACAATGATGAGGTTTTACCGGGCGAAGGCGCTCAGGACGATATCATTCTTGCAGGTGACGGCGACGACACGATACTTGCGGGTGCGGGTGATGACGAGATTTACGGCGATACGGCCGCCCTGCCCTCTGCGCCTGATGGGACTGGCGGATCAAGCGAAGATCCTTGGGTTTATGAGTATTACGACCTTGATCCAGCTGGCGAACCAGCAAACCTTGCCGCTGCAGGCTTTACGCTCAATGGCGGACGCGATCACGCGGACACGCCAACAGCCACTGGTGTTGCAAGCTCTATCACGCCGACGGATTACGACACAGCAGACGATTTCGCACTGAAATTTTCCAGTGAACTGACGGTCACAACAGGCGGCACTTATACATTTTCAACATCGTCTGACGATGGCTCCAAAGTCTTCATCAATGGCGTCGAAGTGGTTGATAATGACGGGCTGCACGGAACGGCGACGGCCTCTGGCTCAATCACACTGCCACCGGGTGAGCACCTTGTTGAAATCATCTATTTCGAAAACAACGGCGGCAACACGTTAAGCGGCACGATTTCTGGTCCTGATACTGGTGGAAGCGCCGTTGATCTTGCCAGCTACCCGCCGCTGATGCAGCCCGGACTGAATACCGGGTCTGGCAATGACACGATTGACGGTGAAGGCGGCAATGACACCATCTTCGGTGAAGGTGGCGATGATACGATCCAAGGCGGCTCCGGCGCGGATACCATTGATGGTGGAGACGGCGACGACACGATTTTCGGGGATGCGGCTGACGGCTCTTCCGATCCTGTTGTACAAACCACTGAGAATTTCGAGGGCGGCGCGTCCGGTTGGACGGATAACACCACGACCGATGGGGGCCCAAACCTTAGCGAGTTCTTGGGTCGGTTTGGTGGAAGCGGTGGCGCTGAAGATGTTTCTAAAACCTTCGCTGTCGATCCCACTGCAGAATACGCTGTTTTCGAGTTCGACTTTTACGAGTTGGATAGCTGGAATCCATCGGATGATTTTCGTATCTTCATCGAGGGCGAAGAGGTCTTTGTCGGCAGTTTCGATGAGACAACGCCAGACAGCTATACCGCGACAGCTACACTGGCAGATGGTCGCGAAGTCACGATTGATATCGGATCAAGCACGCCCTCTAATTTAGGTTTCTCTGCAAGTGATGATGAAATCCATCCTGTTCGGATTACGGTTGAGAACCCCGGCCCTTCGGTAACGCTTGGCTTTGGCGCCACACTTTCGGCAGATGTCGACAATGAAAGCTACGGCATCGACAACCTTGTCGTCAGCACCGCGCAAGATGCCAGCAATGATGATGTGATCAATGGTGGTGCCGGCAATGACACGATTGATGGTGGTGACGGGGCCGATACCATCAATGCTGGCGATGACGCCGACTACATCATTGCAGGAAGTGGCGACGTCATAGACGGCGGCGAAGGTGGCGATGACAACGATACGCTGTTTCTCGGCGATTTCGGCGCGACGGTTGTCTATGACGGCGCAAATCCGGAGAACGGCACGGTCACGTTCAGCGACGGCACCACGGCGACCTTTATGAATATCGAAAACGTCGTGCCATGTTTCACGCCGGGCAGTTTTGTGATGACGAAAGATGGGCCTAAACTGGTCGAACAGCTGAAAGTTGGTGACCTTGTCGCGACCCGCGACAATGAATTCCAAGCAATCCGTTGGATCGGAAAGAAATTTGTCAACGCGGGCGCGCTTGCCTGTGCTCCACATCTGCGGCCCGTGCGTTTGCGCGCTGATACGATTGCACCAAATGTGCCTGATCGCGATATGACCGTTTCGCCTCAGCACCGGATGATTATCGAAAATGCGGCGACGCAACTGTTGCTCGGCGAGGAGCAGGTTTTGGTGAAGGCCAAGCACCTGACACATAAACCGGGGATCAGCGTGGTCGAGCCGGAAGAGGGTGTGACTTATATCCACGTGATGTTTGATCAACACGAGGTAATTCTGGTCGATAATGCTTGGACTGAGAGTTTTCAGCCCGGAGACCTGATTGCAAGTGATGCATCAGACGAAGTCTTCGAGGAACTTTTAGAGCTATTCCCGGAACTGGCTGGAAAAGATGGTCGGAGGCAGTATCACTCCGCCAGACTTTCAGCAAAGCCGTTTGAGGTTTTGCTGATCACTTAATTCGGAAGCTGTCAGCTTAGTAGGCTGTCGTATGCCCGGCCATGACCGAGCAATGAAACCCGGACATAGCTTTGATTTTATGCGAAAAGCGCGTCTTATAGGTTCCCTTTCCCCATTTCTGCGGCGATGTGGTCAGCTTGGCGAATGGCCAAAGCGACAATCGTCAAAGTCGGGTTTTCTGCCGCACCCGTCGTGAATTGCGACCCATCCGAAATGAAGAGGTTCGCGATATCATGGGTCTGCCCGTGCTTGTTGACCACGCCGTCGCGCGCATTCTCTGACATCCGGTTGGTGCCAAGGTTATGCGTCGATGGATATGGCGGCGTCGGGAACACCCGCGTCGCACCGACTGCCTCATAGACAGCAGCCCCCTGTTTGTAGGCATGGTTGCGCATGGCGATGTCATTGGGGTGATCATCGAAATGCACATTGACCACCGGCAACCCGTGTTGATCTTTGACATCCATGTTCAGCGTGACGCGATTGGTTTCTTGCGGCATGTCTTCGCCCACAATCCACATGCCAGCCATGTTTTCGTAGCTGTCCAGCGCTGAAGTGAACTCACGCCCCCAAGCGCCGGGATCAAGGAAGGCCGCCATGAACGGTAAACCAAGCCCAAGCGTCTCAAGCTCGTATCCGCCAACAAACCCACGCGACGGATCATGACGGCTTTCATCTTGAATGATCCCCGCCATCGTCGTCCCGCGCCACATCTTCACCGGCTTATCAAACACCGCATAAACAGAGCCCGTCATGTGCCGCATATAGTTGCGCCCCACCTGACCGGAGCTATTGGCCATTCCGTCGGGGTACATGGAAGAGGCCGAGTTCAGCAGCAAACGCGGGCTTTCAAAGCTGTTGCCCGCGACGCAAACAATCCGCGCCTTTTGCATCTGCAAATTGCCATCCGCATCGAAATACTCGACGCCTGTGACCTTGCCGCTGTCATCATGCAGGATACGCGCCACATGGGATTGCGGACGCACCTCCAGATTGCCCGTGGCCTCCCCTTCAGGGATATCGACATAGCCCGCCGACCACTTGGCGCCCCATTTGCAGCCCTGAAAACAAAAGCCGGTTTGCTGGCACATCTGACGATCACGCTTCTCGTCCGAATTGATCGCCATGCGTCCGGTATGAACCTCCTCATAGCCCAGCGCCTTGGCGCCCGCTTCGAACACTTTGTAGTTATTGTTGCCGGGCAGACCGGGCCTGTCGCCCGTACGGGTCACGCCCAGTTTGTCCTCGGCCTTGGTGTAGTAGTCATCCATTTCACGCGGATCGATAGGCCAATCAAGCAGGCTCGCACCTTGCACGGCGCCATAGGTCGTGGCCGCTTTCCACTCATGGTCCTGAAACCGTAGCGAAGCCCCCGCCCAGTGTTGCGTGGTTCCGCCCACAGATTTCACGATCCAGGCAGGCAGCCCTGAGAAGTCTTTGGCAACACGCCAATCGCCTGATGTTGTGCGCGGGTCGAGCCAAGCCAATTGGCCGAAACTGTCCCACTCGTCGTTGACGAAATCCTCCGGCAGATGTCGGCCACCGGCTTCCAACGCCACAACACTGACGCCTTTTTGGGCCAATTCATTTGCAAGAACCCCGCCACCCGCGCCGGTTCCGATGATGACGACAACGCTGTCGTCGCTCAGATCAAATGGTGCACTCATGTTCGTGATCCTCCCTCAGACCCAGTTGATGTCGTCAAAACCGCGGTCGATATAACCGCCCTTGGAGAAGCTCTCTCCCTCATACCCAAAGAGCGGCCAAACCGCCTTTTGGTTGTAAAGACCCGTCACAAGGCCCCCGCGCACTGTCTGGAAAAACGCGCTGTCTTCCATGCCCCGCAGGATATCAACGCGGTCGCGTTCCCAGCCTGCATCTATGTAACTTGCATGGCCTTTGCCCTGCGCTGCGGCGTTCAAAGCCGCGATACCAGCCTCCACGTTCTCCGCATTGTCAGCGCTGTCATAGCCTTTGACAGCCGCTGCGTAGAATTCGTCAGCCACATGATCATGCGGGTAAATATCGCGCGCCATCTGGATCAGCGTGGCCATTGTGGTCGGCTGCAAATGCTGCACTTCCATCGCCCATGCAGCAGAGTTCGAGGCGACATAGCCCGTCCCCACCACAAAGGCTGCACCAGCTGCCGCACTGCGCGACAGAAGCTGGCGCCGTGTTAAGGTTGCTTTGGTATCGGTCATTTCAGTGATCTCCTCCCGTGATCAGATGAATTCAGTGGTAGCGACCCGCTTTCTGCAGAACCTCGATCTCGTAGCCATCGGGGTCTTGAACAAAGAAAAAGCGGGCAATCACTTCGCCGTCGGGGGCAAAGTCGACAAGCTTGCGCGGCGCGTAGCCAGCCGCCTCAAAGCGCGCATGCTCAGCATCAACGTCATCCACGCAAAACGCCAGATGGCCGTAACCATTCCCCAGATCGTAAGGCTCTGTCTGACTTTTGTTGACCGTCAGCTCCAACTCGAAACTGTTCTCGGCATTGCTGAGATAGATCAGTGTGAATGTCTCAAAATCCAGACGCTCCGCCGAGGTCAGACCGAAGGCCCCTTCATAGAAGGCGACAGAGCGTTCTTCATCCAGAACGCGAATCATGGAATGGATTGCTTTGGCCATTGGGTCCTCCCAAACCGCTGGGTTCAGCTTGTTTGATCAGCATGGCCGAGTATGTCAGAGCGTGGGTAGTAGCGCGTTACTACATCGCAAGTTTATTCAGCGGCTATATTTCCATTTTCAGCCGCGATCTGCTCTTGCCGGATCAAGCAGGCACAGCGCAGCAAGGACGTGAAATTCGGAGTTTCTCCCCTGAGTTCAATTACTTCGGAATGTAACTTGGATACAAAAGCAGGGGTCGTAAGCCCTTCATGGATCGCGATATCATCGACGATTTCCCAGAAATTCCGTTCAAGCCGTATGCTGGTACTTTGTCCATTCAGTCGCAAACGGCGCGTCACAGGTTCGTAGTTTTCAGGGTTTTGACCCGCAAAAATCTGACACATCTCAAACACCTCCCGATTGAACTCTCAACCGCTAAGTGTTGGCGCGAATTCCGATTTTGGCAAGTTCGGGCAAGTTTAGGGGGTGCAACCGGCGTCGCCGCTGGCTAGTTTTTATCTGCTGGTAGAAGCACCGGACCTGTCTTGTCCAACCCAACGGTGAGCATGTCTTCGACGCTGAACGGCGCATCGACATCTTCCGCAACGACGAAGACTTCACCAAAATCGGCCTGCAATGTGTATTCCATCCTGCTGCCAACATAGGTAGCTTTTTGGACCTGCATCTCGATACCGTTGGTCGCGCCAAGCTTTAGTCTGGTCGGGCGGACAGCAAGGGACGCCGGGCCGACAGTCAGCCCTCTTGCAGGCAAGCGGTGGTTGAAGCCAGAAATATCGATTGTTGCCGTTTCGCCTTCAATCGCAGTGATCTCACAAGGTATAATATTCGCCTCTCCAATGAAGTCGGCCACAAAGCGGTCAGCGGGCGCATCATATAAATCGCGGGGACTGCCAATCTGCGCGATGCCTGCGTTGCGCATCACGACGATTTCGTCAGAGACGGCGAGCGCCTCCTCTTGATCATGGGTCACGTAGACGACAGTCAGGCCAAGGTTTTGCTGGATCTCGCGGATGTCTTCGCGAACTTGTCGGCGCAGCTTGGCGTCGAGGTTGGAGAGAGGCTCGTCGAACAAAAGTACCTGCGGCTCCAGCACCAGAGCGCGTGCAACGGCGACGCGTTGTTGCTGACCGCCGGACAGCTCGGATGGCAGGCGATCACCGTAGCCTTTTAACCCCACCAAATCGAGGCCTTGCGCCGCGCGGTCTTTGGTCTCTGACTTGTCGAAGCCGGAAAACCCCAGCCCGTAGGAGACATTCTCCATCACCGTCATATGCGGAAACAGGGCGTAGCTTTGGAACACCATCGACACGTCACGGTCAGTGGCAGGCAGCAAAGTCACGTCGCGGTCGCCGATATGGATCGATCCTTGCGTGGCCATTTCCAGCCCAGCGATCATGCGTAGGGTTGTGGTTTTGCCACAGCCCGAGGGCCCCAGCAGGGTCACCAATTTGCCCGCCTCGATCTCCAAATTGATGTCATCTACTGCGACCACATCTTTTCCGTAAACCTTGGTCACATTGCGGAAGCTGACGGGGGCGGCTTTGGAATTGATGCTCATCAGGCGTCCTTACGTATTGGTACGTGATTGGGTCATGCGGCGGCCGATCTCTGTGCGGCCAACGATGAATTGCATCAGCGCCACGACCGACAGCATGACGAAGATAAGCGTCGTGGAATAGGCAATCGCGAGGCCGTAATCGTTATTCTCCACCCTGCCAATGATGTAGCTGGTCGCCATGTCATATTCTGCGCTGACAAGGAAGATGACGGCTGAGATGGCGGTCATCGCCCGCACGAAACTATAGACCAACGCAGCTAGAATGGCGGGTCGCAGCAGCGGCAGGATAATACGGCGGAAGGTTTGCCATGAGTTCGCACCCAGCGTCAGGGAGCTTTCATCGAGCGACTTGTCGAGCTGCGACATCGACGCGATGCCCGCACGGACGCCAACGGGCATGTTGCGGAAGATGAAGCTGACGACAAGGATGATACCGGTGCCGGTGATCTCCACCGGGGGCACGTTGAAGGCGAGGATGTAGCTGACGCCGATTACTGTGCCCGGGATCGCGAAGGACAGCATTGTGCCGAATTCGAACGCGTTTTTGCCTGCGAAACTCTGGCGGGTCAGCAAATAGGCGGTGATCAGGCCGACGATAGCCGTGAGCGGGGCGGCGATGGCTGCGATTTTCAGCGTCGTCCAGAAGCTGTCCCACGCGGCACCGGACCAGCGGATGCCGCTGTCCTCAAAGCGGAAGGAGAAGGCGGTGACGTAATGCTTGAGTGTGAGCGTGTTGTTGACGCCCCAAAGCTCTACCACTGAGCCGTAGAAGATCATTGCATAGACCACCATCGTGAAGGCGGCCCAGATCATCGCGAGCGCAAGCACCGGAATGGACAGCGCGCGCGGCATATGCGGGTGCACGCCGCTATCGCCTTTGCCCGACACGGTGGTGTAGCTTTTCTTGCCCAGCCAAAAGCGCTGCGCGTAGAACGCGCCCAATGTAAAGCAGAGCAGGACCATAGCCAACACAGCGGCTTTGCCTTGGTCATATTGCGCGCCGACGATGGCGAAGAAGATCTCTGTCGAGAGGACGTCATAATTGCCGCCAAGCACCAACGGGTTGCCGAAATCGGCCATGCTTTCGATGAAACCCAGAAGGAACGCGTTGGCCAGCCCGGGCCGCATCAACGGCAAGGATACGGTTTTGAAGACCTGCCATTTGGAGGCACGCAGCGTTTGCGCGGCTTCCTCCATGGAAGGGGAGACGCCTTCGACAACGCCGATCAGGACGAGGAACGCGATAGGTGTGAAGGCCAGCGTCTGGGCGATCAGGATGCCGGGAAGACCATAAAGCCAGCGGGTCGGCTGGATGCCGAACATGTCGGAGAAGAAGACAGTGACAGAGCCTGACAGCCCGAACAGCAAGATCAGCGCGAGGCCGATAACGAAGGGCGGTGTGATAATCGGCAGCACGGTCAGTGCGCGCAAAGCGCGTTTGTAGCGGAAGCCAGAGCGGGTGACGACGAGCGCGAAGATCAGGCCGAGGACGGTTGTGATCAGGCCGACCAACACTGCGAGAAACAGCGAATTCCACGCGACACCACAGCGCCCGCCGGCCAAGCAGCCGAGACCCCAGAGGCGGTCATCGAAGAACTTGGAGGCAAAGACGCCTGCCGAATAGCCACCATCCTCGGTGATGAAAGCGGCGGTCAGCATTTTGGCGATGGGGAAGAACACGAAGGCCGTGACGATCACGATCACGCCGCCAATCGCACTGACGACAAACACATCGCCATTGATTGCGCCGCGCGCGGCGATGCCTTGTGTGAAGAGAAACAGGAAGGCCGACGCGCAGATCAGCGCACCGTAGCCCATGCCGTATTGGCGGTCTCCGAGGTCCCCGAAGAGGGCCTTGGCCCATTCGAAATTCCAGCCGCGGATGCCGATGGCAAAACCCTGTAGGATCAACCAGCCAAAGCCGATGGCGCCCGCAAGGATCAACAGTTTCGCATAGATGGGATCGGTTTTGCGTCGCCCCAAAGCCAGCAAAGGCAGCAGTAGCCCGATGAACATGGGCGCAAGCCACAGCTTCTTCCCCTGCCCGATCAGGAAGGCGGCGGGGGCGTAGTCTTCATCGAACGGATACCCGTCTACCAGCCATTCGAACGTAAAGAAATCCTCCACCCCGTACCAAGGGAGGAGGAAGAACCCGACCCAGCCCGCAATGATCCAGAAGATCAAAACGGGATGGGTCGTTTGTTCGGTTGTCAGTGTGCGCACGATTTATTGCGGCAGTGTGGACACCTCATCATCCCACTTCTTCAGCAGCCGCTTTCGCGTGTCGGAAGAGCCGTAGGTTTTGAAATCATAGTCAATCAGCTTGATCGACGACATGTCCGGCGCGCTTTCTGATGTCTCAGCACCTTTGTTTGACGGCACTTGGAAGGCATTCACCTGCAGCGCGAGGTTCTGTGCTTCGGCGCTCAACGCCCAGTCATAGAACTTTTTGGCCTCTTCCATATTGCGTGCGCCGTCGATGATCGACATGGAGCCGATCTCGTAGCCTGTGCCTTCAGCCGGAGCCACGACCTTTACCGGGAAACCGGAGACGGCTTGCTTCACTGCATCATGCATGAAGACGATGCCGATTGTGTTCTCTCCACGTCCGGCGGCCTTGATCGGGGCGGAGCCCGATTTGGTGTATTGGTTGATGTTGGCATGCAGGCCTTTCATGAACTCAAAGCCGTCATCTTCGCCAAACAGTTGCACCATCGTGGCCAGCGTTGTGTAGGCTGTCCCCGAAGAGTTCGGATTGGCCATTTGCACATGGCCTTTGTATTCCGGTTTGGTCAAGTCGGCCCATGAGGTTGGCTCAGGCAGGTTATTTGCCGCCAACAGGTCGGTGTTGTAGCCGTAACCTAGCGCTCCGGAATAGATGCCGATGGTTTTGTTGCCCGCACTCTCCGCCTGTGAAATCGCCCAATCATGCAACTGATCGCGCATCGGGGAAACATACTCAGCGGTCAATCCTTCTTCGGCTGCCTGCAGATGCGGATCACCCGTACCACCCCACCAAACGTCACCCTTTGGATTGGAGCTTTCGGCTTTGATCTGTGCGAATGTCTCCCCAGAGGACTTGCGGGTCATTGCCACATCGATGCCGGTCGCATCTTGAAAGCTGTTAGCCATCAGCTGGCACCAGTCTTCCTGCGCTGAGCAATAGAAAGTGAGTTTATCAGCCTGTGCTGCCCCAGACGCAGCCACCAAAGCAAATGCCGATGCGCCGAGCATCGTCTTAAAAGAAGTCATACGGTTCCTCCCAGATACCAAATTTAGCATTTTTATACAAAAAGGTTAGGCAGGCCCACGCGCTGTGGCAATTAAAATCGAAATTGCGACCTTGCCCGCGTGTGCTGGAACCCATGCAAATACAATTTGAAAAGGCGCGCTGCATTGCTTCAGCGCGCCTCGACAATTTCTAATCAGAACAGAAACCTCAGCAGGGTTTTCTTGTATCGCCCGGTTATTTTCTCTTCGCGAAGTTCGAGTAGAGACCCACGACTTTATTCATATCAGCCATGGTTTTATTCAGCTTGTGATACTTATCTGCTTCGACATCAATGCTGACCTCTGTTCCGGCGAGGATTTCGAGCAAGGTCGGCTTTACGCTCATCCAGTCTTCATTGACGAGTTCGAGCCCGGCTGCAATCTCCTTGGTTGGAGGACCCTTTACACCGGCAGACGGCATGCCATTGCGCAGCGCATAAAGGGAGGCTTCAAAAACCTGCATGCTCTTTTCAAGATTGGAGCGCGTGTTTTCGTTTTCATGGTGGCTTGCCAATAGGCATGATTCTTTCGAGATCTTCTGGCTCAACATCCGCTGGCGGCCAGCGATATCAATCACCATTGAATCAGCTTGAACCATCTCTGCGGGGTTGGAATATTGTCCAACTAACTCGGTCACAAGAATGGCTGCTTTTTTCAACAACTCTGTGTTCGATGAAACCACGACGTTCAAATGGGTCTCCGAATTGTCGCCATTGGCGATAGCTTCGGCAGAAGACTTCATTGCTGCCCATTGTTCCTTAACAGTTTCAATCTTTGCCAAAGTTTTGCGGCGTTTTTCGACCCCTTTGATGCTCAGATCGTCATCACCATGCTCAAGCGCGTTCAGGATTTTTTCGAATTCCGCGGTATCTTTGGCCAACAATGCGCTCGACGCGTTAGGGTCCACACCTTCGGCGAAGTGACATGCGGAGGCTGCGATACGCTGGGACAGCATGCGGAGCTTTCCGGAAAAGTTGATACGTTCCTGAGCGCCGACATCTTCTGCAAAGCTTGCTGTGTGGAGTTCAGCTTGTTGGGCGATTATCGGATGGGTCGCGCCAAGCAGACCGATCGCTGTGAGACATGCGATTGTCGTGGATTTGGTTTGCATATTATCACTCTCTGTTACTTGTAAATCGCCGCCGGCGCGACGAACAAGGATGACTGCCGTCATTTTCGACGGGGTTTATCGAAGCCCTCACCTTTGATCGTTTTAGGGCGGAGGCCTTACCGGATGAAAAAAAAGCGAGGCGCGATTTTTCTATCGCGCCTCGCCCCAAAGTTCTTAGGAGTTCGAAGAGTCTTTCGAAATCCACACCTCAACGCGACGGTTGATCGCACGTCCACGCTCGGACACGTTACATGCGGATGGTGCAACTTCGCCGTAACCAGCTGAACTCATCTGGATATGGCTCAAGCGACCTTTTGCAGTGTCGTTGAGTTCCGCCATCAGCGCATCAGCGCGTTCTTGCGAAATGCGACGGTTGCCTTCGAAAGCACCCACGTCATCGGTGAAGCCTACGAACGTAACTTGTGTGCCGGCAGATGCGCCTTCGAGATAGTTGATCAGGCGAACCATATCGAGACGTCCACGCTCATCGATTTTCGAGGAACCGGTGCGGAAGCGGAATGTTGTCGACAAACGATCGTGTTTATTCATTTCTTCCAGCATTTCTTCGGCAACCTTGCCTTCGAAGCCTACGTCGTAGCCCGCAAGCTGTGCTTCGAGAGAGCGGATGCGGTTTGCAGCACTTTCTTCAGTGTTGCGAACCACGCCGAGGTCAATAAAGCCGGATTTCGCGATCACGCCATCTGCGTTTGCCGATGTTGCATATTCCAGAAGGTCTTGACCTTTTTCGTCCAACGTATCGCCACGTGCGTAGAGATACATACGACGGCTCAGACCATATTCCTCGGTCTTCGCAGAGAATGCGTCAGGGCTAATTGTGATGCCGCATTCGTTGACGAGGTTCATCGAACGTGTCCCACGCTGGAACGCGTAGCCGACGTAGCCGATCGCATAGCGATCCGAATATACGACGTTGGAGACCTGCTGATCGTCCTGGCCAATTGCTTGAGCCACGTATTTCGGTTTCGCATCTTCATAGAGGTAATCCATGAAATAGTTGTGGCTTGTCGTGTCTTGCTCACGCATCACGACGTTGATCGGATGATCATTGCCGCCGACTTCAGACCAGTTCTTGATCTCGCCAGAGAAGATACCGCGCAGCTGAGCTGTTGTCAGTTCCTTAACCGGGTTCGAAGGGTGCGTGACGACAACAACGTTGTCGATTGCGACGATGCGCTCTTGGGATGGGCTGACCATGCTGCCAGCGCCAGCAGCGCGCAAGGCACGCGCTTCGTCGCGTGTGATGCGGCGTGCGGACATGCCGATGCTTGCTTCTTTCTCAAGCAATGCGGTGAACGCAGCGTCATCAGACGTTGTGGACACCATATAGGAGCCGATGTCATCACCGAAGCCACCGTCGCTGATCAATGTCGCGATCGTTTCACGGTCTGCAACGTTGTTCATTTCAACGTCCGCGTCCAGAGTTGTTGCCAAACCAGTCATCAGCAATGGCATCATGCCAAGACCAATTGCGTCAGAACCCGCGATAAGAACATCTGCGGAAACATCTTCGAAGGACGGGCAAGCCGCGCCTTCACAACGCACACGGCTGGCGCTGACGCGCATATCGCCGAGGATCGTCCGGACAGTATATACACCGTCCTCAAGTGCTACGAATTCACCAACGACATTCACTGTGCCGTCAGCCGATTTCAGCGTCACATCTTCTGCGGTCGCTGCCGATGGAAGCATCAGTCCCGCTGCAATTGCAACGCTTGCGACGGACGCCTTCAGTTGGGTTTTGAATCTATTCTGCATAAGCCTTCTTCCATGTTACAGATCCAAAGGCACCGTTTCGCCAGATGGACCATTACAACCTTCCGATCTAGTCAGTTGGTCTGTTCACCGTTTTCGTTGTTGTGATGGAAACAAAAGCGCCCAAATCGGAAAATAATGTGTCCGAACCGAGGTATAATTCGTATTTTAAAGGAATTTTAATGACTTTGATTGTTGCAAATCCAACGCAGTTCGGACGCGAAAAAGGGCCTGCACGCGCAAGCCCTTTTTAATCTTGGTCCTGTACCCGACGGGCCGCTTTGGATAGGCATGCCCGGTGGCTCAGTTAGCTGTTCGTCGGCTTTTCTATCCATACCTCAACGCGGCGGTTGATGGAGCGGCCTAAGTCATTTGTGTTGCACGCAGCCGGTGCGACTTCGCCAAATCCGGTATGTGTCAACTCAATTCCATTCAACCGATCGCCGGCCTCTGCAAGCAATGTGTTACGAACCTGTGCCGCACGTCCGATCGACAAACCGTAGTTCTTTTGGAACGTCCCCACGCTGTCGGTAAAGCCCACAAGTGTGACTTTCGTTCCATTGGGTTGAGCTTCAAGGTACTCAACGAGCCGTTTGATATCAGCCGCACCACGTTCATCAAGCAGGGCTGAACCGGTCACAAAGCGGAACGTTGTCGACAGACGGTCGTTTTGAAGCATTTGCCCGAGCATATCGCGCATAACGCTGCCCTCACGGGCGTCTTTGGCAGGTTGAAGAAGTGAACGTGCGCGGCTGCCATCAAGCGCTTGTGCTTTTGTCTCGATACCTAAGTCGATAAAGCCCGCTTTGGCAATAACACCATCGGCAGCTGTTGACGTCACATAGTCGAGGAAGCTTTGCGCCGTTGTGTCCAGACCATTAGCACGGTTGTAGAGATACAGACGACGCTGGAAAGGATATTCCTCAGTTTTCGTACCAAACGCGTCCGCTTCTGTTACGATGCCGCATTCGCTGATTAAAGACAAAGCCTTGGCACCACGTTGGTAGCCAGAGCCTACAAATCCAATTGCGCCTTCAGCAGATGTCACGGCTGATGCCATCGCATTATTGTTTTCTGCGACAGTTGCGTTCGCGGCAAGACGTGCCGAACGGCCGGCGAAAAGACGGCCTTCAAACACGTTGCGAGTTCCGGAAGTTTCCTGGCGTGTCACGACTGTGATCGGGCGATCTTCGCCGCCAAGCTGGGCCCAGTTCTTGATCCGGCCAGAATAAATATCGCGCAACTGGCCCATTGTGATCTGTGAAACAGGGTTGTCGGGATGCGTGATGATCAACAGACTATCAACTGCAATGATATGTTCTTGGCTCGGGCTCAGCATGTTACCGGCGCCACTAGCTTGCAAGCGCTTTGCTTCGCCCGGTTTGATACGACGTGAGGCCATCCCGAAGTCAGCCGATCCAGCCAACAGCGCAGAGAAGGCTGTGCTGGAAGACGTTGAGGTGACGCGATACTTTGCCATCTCGTCACCAAATCCATCGTCGCCAATGATGCTTGCGACGATTTCGGGTTGATTAGCTGTTTCCACAATCGAGGCTTCAGCATCGTAGTTCGATGCGTAGCCAGCCAGAAGCAAAGGCATGATGCCAAGTCCGACGGTATCTGAGCCAGCAAAGCTGACCTCAGCCACGAGAGCATCTTCTTCTTCAAATTTAGGACACGCGTCACCTTCACAGGTGACACCGGCTGCAGCGATTTTGAACTCACCGAAGCCTGTCTTAATATCGTAGTGGCCGTCTGCGAATTGCACCAATTCACCGACGAGATTTACTTTGCCGTCGGCCGACTTCAACGTGATGTCTTGGGCCAAAACGTTGTAAGGCAACATGCTTGCACCGATTAGGGTCACAGCGCAGAGCGTGTTCTTTTTCAGGGCGCTCGTAGAAATAGCCATTCCTATATCCTCAACCTTTTATCTCTATTCTTGTCTGTTTGGCACAAGACCAACCATTCACTCGCGATGCGGTGAAACCACAACGCACTCATTGGTAAGAAGTCCCTACCTTGGCTTCGTTTGACACGGAGATTGAGATTAAATTGGGGCGAAGAGTGGAAGATTTAATGGTAAATTAACCACGTAACTTCAATCATCTATGCAATAATCTGGAAAGTTAGACGTGGCTCCAGGCAGTCGCAACGCTCGAAAGCGCCTTCTTTTGAACGGCCAGAAGGGCAGAGGAATCAGCGATCTGGGTGACGCAGAGTAAGGCACCATCGGGCAAGTGGCCTGATAGAACAATTACCTGGTTTTTCCCACTCGCGTTTTGGCCTTGCCGCGTTTCTTTCTGAATCGAGGTCACTTTTTCTTGCAACTCGTCCGACTTCAGAATCGTGTTGAGGTCAGCTGCCCCACTTTCGTCTATAATGCCGTCACCGCCAAATTCGACGTGAGAAAGCACATCTTCCCCCAAGCTGAATATGAACTGTGCCAATGCACTGGGTGGAGTTGCATTCAGGTCAACGTCCCAACTCTTTGCGAGTCCACCTATTTCTAAGCCGCCGTCAGACTGGTCAGACGCCTTCGGATCAATTTTTCGCAGGAGCGTCAGCACTCCTTCTTTCGCCGTAAGCGCTTTGAAGAGCTGACCAACTTGGTTTTGCATCGCCTCGTCATCGCGGGACAACGGCTGACCAAGCTCTAACCCATCGGACGGCAAATCGCCTGATACTGCGTGAATAGCGCGCAATCTGCGGCCGCCTGCTAAGACTGAAATGTGCGACGCACCAACTTTAAGTTCGAGCAGCCTTGGCAATATTGTGTTATCAATTGCTCTGAGGATAGCCGCCATTGCGGCGGGCGTGCCTGACCGACACAAAACCAACGCACCGCCTTTGGTTTCGTTTGTTCCAGCGAGCTCTTCCAGCTTATTTTGCAAATCACTGCTCATCTCAAGCTCCGCCACCGATCTCTTCAAGACAGGTTTGTCCCAGGGTCAGAACATCTTCTACATCTGTGTCCAGCGCGCAAACGCAACACAAAACATCCGTCGGGACTTTATCAGATCTAAGGTAAATCGTGAATTGCGTGTCAGATCCAAGGAGGCTGACGGCCCCGTCTTCCAAGACAACTTCAGCTTCTTTGCACATCGTGTTCAAAGCATCTTGGCTTTGCGGCGTGCCGGAATTCTTCAACAGCACCATGCGGGTTGACAGATCGAAAAATGCGAGCGTCTCGCAGCCCGCAATTTTATCACATAGTTGGTCGAGAAGGTTCTGAGCCATCTGCCGTCCATAAATTTGCCTGTTAACTTATTGGGTAAGGCAAACTGGTCTCAAATGGAAGATGGCTCTCTTGAATTTAACCCGCTTGTGAAACGTCTTCGGCACCGTCTTCATCAACCGCGAAGATAGAGCGCAAGTGGTTCGCATTCGGTTGTGCCACGCGACGCGGCTCGGGGGTATCAAAATCTGGGTCCACCAAGGCGACTTTAGGTGTCGCAGCTGGACGCCGAGGACGAACGGATTGCGTGACGCCAGTTGGACGCACACGTTTTGGGACAATTCGAGGCGCGACGTCGCCGGCGCTTGGCTGATCTTCGATTGGCATGGCGCTCTCCACGTTTTCGATAGGTTGATTTGTTTCGACCGGAATAACCGGATCAGACGAGCTGATGGCAGCTACTTCGCTATGCTCATGCACAACTTCAGTGTTTTCTGGTGCACCCGCGATAGCCGCGACGCTTACAGCTTCAATTTCACTGGACGGTACGTCGTCTTCAGCACTCATGGCAACGCCGGCCCCCTGCCCCATGGCAGTTTCGTAAATGGACTTGGTTGTCTCTCCGACATCTGCGTTCAATTCCTCGATCAGACCGATCAAGTGCTCTAGGAATGCGCCGCCGCCGCTGGCATTGAACGCTTCAAAATCGTCACCTGCAGCAAGGGCCTTCGTCAAAGAAATCGGGAATAGTGCGCCGAACTGACCATCTGTTTCTTTACCCAGTCTCGCCAGAACACGATATCTGTCGCGTTCCGAAATCAGTTTGTCGAACTTCGTTACAAGCAGAACCGAGCGTTGCTTGACCGCCTCTGGGACAGTTTCCCAAACGGCGGCTTCCGACTGGCGCCACGCTTGGGTCGCATGTGTGCACCACAACACTGCATCGACCTCGCCCATCATGCGTTGCCAAACTTCAGACGACATGTTGGGGTCAGAAATTCCTGGAAAATCAATAAGATCACAGACCTCAAGGATATCGGCCTCAAAAAACAGACGGATTACACGGGTCGCTTCAACATCCACCGTTTCAAGATCGTTGATGTCTACTGGCTCTTCACTTCCATCGACATCAACACGGTAAGCGGGTTGTATGCCATGCGACATCCACACAGGAGACAAACGCGTTGCCGTCACTTTCTCGGGAAGCGGACGCGCCCCGAGCATTAGGTTTGACAGCGTGCTTTTGCCGGAACTGAATTCCCCCATAAGGGCAATACGGGGTTTACGTGTGGCGGCAGTCATTCTGCATCTCCCTCAGATTGAGTCGGGCGCATCGATCGCGTCGGACGTGCAGTTTTCTCTTCTTCAGCGACGTCTTCGTCCTGCCCAATCGAAAATTCATCAAACAAAATTTCGAACATGGCATCGCGCTCGTCTTGCTCTGTGATGCCGAACAGGTGGTTCAGTTCATCAACAGAGATTTGGCTTTTGTTGCTGACATCCGTGAGAATGCCACTTTGCTCCGTCAGAAATTCATCCAGTTCAGCAAGGGCAATGCGGCGTATGTCTTCGACCTGACCGTCTTTGAGATCGGTCACGATTGGCAAGGTTTCAGCCTCAATCAGCTCATAAAAGGCGTCTGCATAAGCGCGGTAGCCTTTGCGGCGTTTCCACCAGTCGCTCCACCAAGATGTCTGGAGGTCCAGCGCGATGGTTTGGCCCAGTGTGACTGGCGGCGGAAACTCAGGGACAGACGGGGGTACGATTTTGAAGCCTTCGACCTCAGCTGTCAGAAGATTGCTGTAAATGCCCGTCATATCTGCTGCGGCTTGGGCAAAGACCTTCTTACAGGCTTTGCCTGCAGAAATCCGCATGGACTGATACCCAGACCGCAACAAGATACGCAGTCCATCCGGCGAATATTGCCAAAGCTCTTTGTCGCCTTTGGTTTCGAGGTGGTTCAACAGGGACTCAAGTGCGCGATCCAAAAAGCGCTTATGAGATTGATCAATACGGCGCGCGTAAGCCTCGACCAGCTTGTCGATCTCCTGATCAAGTTCCTTGTGGTAGCGATCTTCGACATCATCAAGCCGTTTGCTGAGCGTCTCAGGGTCCACCATTTTTAACTCGCCGTCGTTGAGACGGAGCGAGACGATGGAACTGGAGGCTTGCAAACCATGCAAATGGTTGAGCGCACGTTTGCGTACCGCCTTGAGCATCTCCGTGCCTTCGCCATCGGCCACACGGTGTGAAATAGCATCAAACAGGTCAGGCAGGCCGGACAAAGACCAAACATCAGCGGCTGCCATTTCAGCAGCATCTGTTTCTCCACCAGCGTAATTCTTTAGCGAAGCGGCACTGTCTTCATCAATCCGTGCGACTTGATCTTGAAGCGCCATATTGGCCCAATACGCCGACCCGAAGACGACCTGCAAATCATCCGGCGCATTATTTTTAGCTAAGGTTGTCAGGATCGAATTTTTGATCTCCGGGATTTGTTCTTTGGGATTTGACAGCTCGTCAATCCGGTTAACGAAGATCACCACTTCACGCGATTTTACGTTAGAAATCAAACGGATCAGGCCCATATCCATGGAGCTAAGCGCTTGCGTTGCGGACAGAACAACACAGCACACACGGCTTCCGCGCAATGCGTTGATCGTGATTTGCTCACGCATCATGAACGTGTCATTCACACCTGGCGTATCCCGCACACAAAGCGAAATTGGTAGTGTCGGCGTGTCCAAATATAAGTCCGCGGACTTCGTAATGTCGGCAAATTGACCCTGCGCATCCAGTATTTCGGGATCGCCAAAGTCATCACCCATACACACGTAGCGCTGTATGAGTTCGTCATCTAGGTGACGGAAATCGTGGGTCTGTCCCAGCAACAATTCGAACTTTCGTCCAAGCCGCGCTTTTGTTTTTTCGCGCATTTCGTTGATTTGCGCCTGTACTTTTTCAAGCTCTTCAGACGCGCCCGCGCGGCTGGACAACTCACCAATCCGACCACCGTTTTCAACAAGGTGATCCCATTCTGACTGATCGAAAAATTGGAAAGATGCGACTGTACCGCTTTCGGACTTAGGCGCATTCAAGTGCAGTGATGTGACGACGGACGTCCAAGGGTTTACATCAGCAGGTAGCAATTCGGGGCGCCCTGCCATCGCGTTTACGAGGGAGGTTTTGCCCGATTTAATCTGGCCGATCATAGTGACCGAAGGCTCAAAAACTTCAACCGAACCCATCAACTTGCGGGCTTTTTTCTGAGCCTCAGGCCCACCGAAGCTTTCAATGTCTAGCAGCGCATCAAGAAGATCGAGCCGTTCTTCGTTGAACGCGTCCATATGCTCCAAGCCGAGACGTGCAAAGGCAGGCGTGAAAAGTTGGGACGCCTGTGTGGGGGCGGCTGCCAACTCTGCACCGTCATCTGCCTGAATATTCTCAATTTTCATCGCACCAATTCCGTCCGTCTAACTTTACTAGCTATTTTTCCGGTTCCAGAAACTGTCAGCCCGACACCCCATCACCGTTTCGCTCCCATGCACTATCAACCCCACTTCGGTTCGATTTTGTGGCATCAATTTGATTTAAATTTGATGGTCCTTCACTCGAACGGTTTCTTCGTTTGGGTTAGGCCGCCAAACTTGTCTGCATGTCCTGCTTCAGTTGCACCATCAAGGTCAGCACATCAGCCGCGACGGTGTCGCTCTTTTCCAACTGAATGAGTTGCGCCAGATCAGCGGCGTCCAAAGCCACATCACGGCAAATCTCAAAAGCGGGGTCATTTTCGTCCGCGCTGTCTGATAGATAATCCGCAAGCCACGACACTGTATCGACGCAAGTCTCAATCACAGCCTCATCGGTCAGGTTGCCCTCTGAAAAGCTCTGCAACATCACTTCGCCTTCGGCAGTCAATTGCTCGACAGCTTGTGCGACAACATGTTTGGAGTGTTCCGTAAGGCTGATGACGTCCGCGGTCTGTGTCTCAGCAACAGGGGGCTCGACAACCTCAGGCGCCTCTTGGGTAGCGCTCACTTCGGTCTTTACAACTGGTTGTGCCGATGCAGAGGGCTCAGCTATATCGACCGCAGTTGACGTGAAATCAATCTGACGCAGGAAAACTTCTGCCTGGTCGAGCGCGCCCTGGCGACCTGCCTCGACCTCACGCAGGATCGCAGAGATCAATGCAATAGCGCCTGCACCACGCATCGCATCCTTGTCCACGCTCCCATCGGACTTTCGGGCGGCAAGCGCAGTTTTTGTGCCAACCGGCAAAATCTGCTTGAAGAAATCCTGACCGTTTGACGTGGCTTCAGCCATCCTTGCTGCAACGTCTTTTGAGGCAGTTGGATCGTCCGCTTTTGTCAGAAGAAGAAAGGAATGGTCCTGAACGGCTTCCGACATGTAGTCCCAAATGTCTTGTTCGGCTTCACCAAAGGCGGTCGTCGTACACCATAGGGCCACATCGACGCGTTTTGACGCCCATTGCACCGCACGTTGTTGATCAACCGGTTTTGAACCGGCAACCAATTCAAGCATAGATAGCTTAGCCAGTGCAGGCACGGGTAGACGAGCTTCGATAAAGGCCGCACCCAACTCAGACAGCGCGGCGAAATCATCGCCATCGACAATCTGCTTTGTCCCGTCATTCATCGTGCAAATGGCTTGCGCAGTCTCGCCATGTGTCAAAGACAGGGTTGGCAAACGCGCGCCTTCAGGCAGGATATTCTCTCCCAAAAGCAGGTTCATCAAAGCGGACTTTCCGCTTCCGGGCAATCCCATCAAGCCAAGTCGAACAGGACTTTCGATGCGCCGCAACATTTGCTCAGCGCGCTTTTGTAACGGCTCCGAAAGAGTGCCCGACGCAACGGCTTCCCGAAGGTCCCGTTGCGTCGCACGAATTTCGTCATGTGCTGACATAGTTTACTTCTCTGCCACTTTTTTTGCCTTCGGCTTGGCGTCAACCGCCTTACTTTTGGCCAGGGCTTCAGTTGATTTGGATTGCTCAAGATCCTTTTTGACATCCTCAAGCTGTACTACCCGCGTCACACTGGATTGGTGCGTATCAACAACGTCGACAGGTTTCGGCGCGATCACACGCTCCATCGGTTTGTTGTGGTTCAACTTGATCACAGCAAAGGACACGTTGTCCTGATCGGGGTCCGCAAGAGCTTCGATTGCCTCGAGCAAGTGGCCGGCGATCTCCGCTGATTTGCGGCGGCGATACCGATGCAAAATCTTTTGGATTTTTGTCTCTTCAAGATATTGCAACCCATCGCTGGAAACGACGATGATATCGCCAACCTTGATATCAAAAGGCTTCATCGGACAGTCAGATTTTGCGACCCGCTCACCCAAAATAACTGAGGTTAGGCAGTTACGGTCGGGATGGTTCTTCGCAGCCTCTTCGTCAAGCAATCCTTGCTTGGCCATGAAGTCGATCTGAGGGGCCATGCTGTGGTCTTCGTTGAGCTGGCTCAACTTTCCGGCACGCAGCAAATACAGAGGGCTGTCCCCGATAGACATCCAAAACAGCCGATTTTCGACAAGAACCAGCGAGACGAGCGTAGCACCCATTCCACGGACTTCCGGATGATCACCTACATGATCACTGACAGCTGAGTTTGCATTCGCAGCTGCGATGGCCATGAAGTTCGGGATCTCTTTCTCTTGGCGTACGAAATTCGCACTTTGGAATTTGAGTTCTGAGAAGACTTCCGTCACCACGATCTTCGAGGCGACATCTCCTGCAGCGTGACCTCCCATTCCGTCCGCGAGGACGGCGACGCCTGTATCGGCACCGAACGGGAAATCCGTTGCAATTGCATCTTCTTGGTAATCACGCCCACCCTGACAAATAGCTGAGGCGACGTCGAATCTAGGTTCAGGCGATCGCCACATGATCTTGCTCCTCAGTCGAGTCTTCTTGATTTGCCCAATTAAAGTCAGCCGAGCAAAGCGCCATGAAGCGCAATGTGGTCTCACCGACTTTGATCTCGTCCTCAGACTTGAGTTCCTCGTTAGAGATCACAGGCTTATTATTCAGGCGCACAACATTCTTTTTGCCACCGTGGCCTAAAAAGAAGGTGTGTGTTTCTTGGTCGTAAACAATAGCCGCATGGTTCATGCGGGAGATCGCATTGTCACCGAAATCAAGCTGGATCGCTTGGTCTTCACCACGACCGATCTGGGACATACCCGCTTCGAGCGAGAAGCATTCGCCGCGACCTGGCCCGTCAGCAACGACCACCCATCCAACAGGAAACTTCGCGCGCGCCGTCGGGGCAACCTTTTCGGCGGCTTCAAATGGAGAGACAACATTGCTTTCATCTGCATCAAAGCCCAACAAGCGCGTTTGGTTTCTCCGTCTCCGGCGAGGTTTAGGAGCTTCGGCAACTTCAGCCGGCGCTTCGCCCTCGTCCAAGTCCCAGATGTTAACCTTTGCCTCTTCAGCAGCCGCGTCGGACTGGAAGTCAGCATTGATTTTCTTCAGCAAGTCATCGGATGAGGTGTCTTCTTCTACGACAGCTTCAACCTCAGCTTTGACTTCCTCTGAAGCGGCATCCACCTCAGCCGCTTCTTCGCCCGTGACAACTTTCAAGCTGGAGCCTTTGGGCAGATCAGAATGCAACTCAGACGACGAGTCCGTATCAAACGTTTCCTCGGTCCGTGCAGCTGCACTGCGAACTTCTTCTAGCGGAGCAAGGGGTGCTGATTGGTCGGATTTTTTTCTAGCAAGGAGATCTCGGATAAATTTCATGGTCCTGTCTTTCGTTCTTGATTGTTGGATGAGGCCTTAAGCGCCGCCGGAATATGTCAGCGAAACGACCCACATTGATCCAGCGCGCGACACTGCAAAGCTGAACTGATCTTTTCCTTCTGCGAGTTCACGCTCGAGAATTTCTGGGAGAGACGTACGGCCTTGGATCGTCTCCGAAGTCGACATCAAAGCGACGACTTCATCACCGACTTGGAAGTCATCCTGCGTTCCGCTGCTCGCGGTAACGATCGTTTTCCAAGCTTCCCCATCAAAGCGGGTCGTGAATTGCGTCCCATTCAACAGTGCGGTTTCTTGGACGATGGGGAATTCCCAAGGTTGCTCAAACGTGGCGCCACCGTCTGCCGGTTCCAGAACGAACACGACGGGTTGTGTCGCGCTTCCTTCGGGCGATACAGTTTTGCGGAGCAAGTCAGTGATATCGCTCATTCGGTTGATGGACGTGCCATTCACCGAAACAATGCGTGTCCCAGTGAGGGCCCATGCCGGTGAAACCGCATCAACCTCGCCGATAACGGCCGTGCCTTGTTGTCCTTCAAAAGGCAGATCAAGAGACCAGTCCGATACCACGTCCGTTGTTGACTGATCCAGTGTCACAACTGTGTCAGTCGGTTCTGCATTGTCGTTTTGTTCTACAGAGACATCTTGTGTCGTCTCACGCCCTTCAAGTCGTGCTTTCAGCTCTGCGTTGCTTGCCGCTGCAATTTCAAAAAGCAGCGCGGTTCTTGCGGCGTTCTTTTCCCGCTCCGCACGCTCTTTTGCGGTCAATTCCGGTTCGACGACCTTTTCAACAGCGGCCACTTCTTCAACCGCCTCTTTCTCAAGACGCTTGGCTTCTTCAGCAGCAGCGATCTCAGCCAAACGCTCAGCTTCGGCTTCTTCGGCGGCTTTTGCCGCAGCAAGTTCCAGCTCACGCTGTGCGGCTGCTTCTGCAGCAGCCGCTTCGGCAAGACGTTGTGCCTCCTTTTCAGCGGCTTTCGCAGCGGCCAATTCAGCCTCACGGCGCGCAGCTTCTTCCGCTGCAGCGACTTCAGCAAGACGTTTTGCTTCTTCTTCCGCAGCTTTTGCAGCAGCCAATTCTGCCTCGCGACGCGCAGCTTCTTCTAGTGCAGCGATTTCTGCCAAGCGTGCAGCTTCGGCTTCTTCGGCGGCTTTCGCTGCTGCCAGCTCAGCTTCGCGTTGTGCGGCTTCTTCCGCTGCAGCAATCTCTGCTAGTCTTGCGGCTTCTTCTTCAGCGGCTTTGGCCGCAGCCAATTCCGCTTCCTGACGCGCAGCGGCTTCAGCGGCTGCGATTTCAGCGAGCCTTGCAGCTTCTGCTTCCTCAGCGGCTTTCGCAGCGGCCAATTCAGCCTCACGCTGTGCGGCCTGTTCGGCGGCGGCAATTTCTGCCAAGCGTTCTGCTTCTTCATCCGCAGCTTTAGCTGCCGCTAATTCGGCCTCACGGCGGGCAACTTCTTCGACGGCTGCAACTTCTGCAAGCCGTGCAGTTTCGGCACCTTCCGCCGCTTTGGCCGCAGCTTGCTCAGCTTCGATCTGCAAAGCTGCTTCGGCTGCGGCGATCTCTGCCAAGCGTACAGCCTCTTCTTCCGCGGCTTTGGCGGCTGCTACGTCAACCTTGCTCCGCTCCATTGCTTCAGCTGCAGCGGCTTCCGCCAAGCGAGCGGCCTTAGCAACGTCTGCTGCCTTCTCCGAAGCGATAACAACATCACGTTGTGCTTCAGCTTCTGCTGCAGCGATATCAGATACAGATGTATTGACGACTGACGGTTCGGTTGGCTCTTTTTCTGCCTCGGCAACGACGTCTGCCGATTTGCCACCTGACAAATCAATTGTTCCGGTTCCAACAAGACCAGCAACCGCGATGATGGCGATTGCAGCAGCCGAGCCGAGCAGCGGTACGAGTTTAGACTTCTGTCTTTGCTCCGCCGCAGCAGTCGCCGCCGCCGCTGAAGACATTGGGATCGGTGTAGTCATGACGCGCGATTTGCGGCGCGAGCCTTCCATTGCATCCAGCCATTCCTGCGCGGACTGCAGGCGGTCTTTAGGCAAGATTTGTAACGCCATGTCGATCGCGTTCAAAAATTTCTTGTCAAAACCCTTCGTGCGATCCGCAAGCGGCTCGTACAGGTCTTTTTCACCTGCCGCGATCGCTGCAAGACGTGACTGACTGTTCGGCGGAATGTCACCTTCGATCAGATGGTAAAAGGTTGCACCCAACGCATAAAGGTCACTTGATGGCGTTTGAGCACTGCCCTGTACGTAGAATTCTTGTGGCGAGTATCCGTCTTTCACCACACGCAAAGCGGACAAGACACGGCTTTTCTTTGTGGCCTCTTCGCGTGCCGCACCGAAGTCGATCAGGACTGGGCGCATATCAGCGTCGAGTAAGATATTGTCGGGCGAAATATCTCTGTGAAGGATATCTTGGTCGTGGATATAGGCCACCGCACCCAAAACATCTTTCAAAATGCCCTTGATCTGCGGCGCGGTCAGCGTGTTTTCATCGCTTTCCAGCATATCAAGTAGATCACGGCCTTCGACAAAATCAAGCACCATATAGGCCGTCTCATTGTCTTCGAAGACTTGATGGACACCGACAATATTGGGATGCTCAAGCTTCGCCAAACTACGCGCTTCCTGTACGAATAAGTCGACAACCGACTTCAATTCCTTTTGGTGCGCACGAGACCTTGGCTGAACTATCGCGCGGGAGCGATGGCAGAATGTCGATGGAAAGCACTCTTTGATGACAACGCGGCGGCCAAGGCTATCACGGGCCAAGTACGTAATCCCAAACCCACCTGAGTTCAGAAATTCTTCAATTTTGAATTGCCCATGTAACAGCTCTGTACCCGGAGCCAGCTCATCTACATAGCTGTCTTCTTGACTATCTGTTTTCTTCGCGTTGCCCATCTTCAGACCACCTTCAACAAAAATCGAAACAACGGACCACCCCGTTGAAGCTGGGTCGATTAATTAAGTCTAAAATTGTCTAAAAATGGGCAGTGTTTTGTTGTTTCTTGGACGGAAACACTGTTTTTTTAATTGCCGTGGAAGTCCCATACCCTTATTATTAATGAGTTTTTTATAAGACAATTGATTGCTTATGTGCAAATTCAGGACTTCCGCCAGAGCTTTGAGCGCGGAAACCAGAAGCATCTCAGATGTCCAGTCAGCGTAATTTCTAGGTAATGGGTCGCAATCTCCAGAAGCGAGGGTTTTTCCAAAGTCCAGACAGGCCATACGATTCAATCAGTGCGTGGACAGCGAGCAAAGTCATTGCGGCCTGCCGGGGTTGGTACGGCGAGCTGCCTCCACGTTTGGGCAAGGCTAACTTCCGAACACGCAAACCTATAGACCACCAGTGGAACAGGTGCAGGTCAACAACTGAAGGGAAATATGGCGGACTGGGGAGGATTCGAACCCCCGACCCCTTGATTCGTAGTCAAGTACTCTATCCAACTGAGCTACCAATCCGCGATACCGGGGATGTAACGCTGGGCTATCACAGATGCAAGTGCAAAGACCGCAATTCGTTGCTCTATTCCGCAGCTTTCCCTATCTCCAACGGATGCTTTGGGAGCGTCAGCTCAAATTCCGTGCCCGTTTCGTTGGTCTTGAGTAGTTTTAGGCTACCACCGTGACCTCGCACCAACTCGGAAGCAATAACCAAGCCCAAGCCAGTACCACCCTTGCGGACACCGCCCTCAAAGGGCTGAAATAAATGTTCTTGTGCTTTCGGCGGCAGACCGGGTCCAGTGTCGCAAACCATGATGTGCCAAGCATCTTCCGTCTCTTTCGCTTTGACCTTGATAGTGCCATCTTTACCTGTCGCCTCAATCGCTTGACGTGCATTGCGAACAAGATTTCCGAGCACGCGAAACAACTGATCTTGGTCAGCACGCACAACAAGACCCGGATGAATCTCATCAACGAATTCCACGGTATCGCCAGCTGCAAGACGCTCCCCTTCAAGCACATCGTCAACGAGGGTTGGCAGATTGACCATCGACAAGCTGGGAGGCGGCTCCTCTACCCTGCCGAACGCGAGCGTGCCTTCGCAAAGGTTGACAGCGCGGCTGAGTGAATTGACCAACTTTGGCGCGGAGCGCTGTACAGCGGGGTCTTCGCTACGCTCCATTCTGTCAGCCAGCAACGTAGCTGTGGTCAGAATATTGCGCAGATCGTGGCTGATCTTCGCAACAGCTCCGCCAAGCTGAGCCAGTCGATCTTTTTGCCTGAGCGAGCCCGTCAATTGCATTTGCATAGCTGCCAAAGCATCTTCCGCGGACCGCAGCTCTGTTATTGAGGCAGTAGGTGTAATAATCCGCCGCGCATCTTCGGGGGCTTCGGCATAAACTTCCATGTGACGCACTACGCGCTTTACCGGACGCACCATGAAGCGGCCCACAGCAAAAAACAGCAAAACTGCAGAAATGACTGAGATGACCAGAGACAGCCACAGGATCCGCACTCCGTAATCCACCATGGAGGCGCGCAGTGGCGCCTGCGGCATTGTCACATCGATCATTGTACCAGCGGAATTGGTCGGTGCTCCGATCACGCGAATAACGCCTTCCGCGGGCATCAGAAGTTGCTCCATGGCCCCGCGAATGAGGTAAAAAGCAGACGCGTCGCGGAGATCGACCATTGTGGTTACAGCGCCCGGCACGGGTGACGACAACACCAATTGGCTAACGGCATTACGACGCAACGCGACGTTATAAATGCCTGCGTTGTCCAGTAATTCCTGTGCAAGCTCTGAGCTAATGACTGAATCCTGTGATGCTAATACCGACAGGGATGCAATCTGCGCCTTCTCTAGGCGCGCGATGAGATAGTTTTGCCTGTACCGCGCGATCGACGGAACAAAAATCAAAACTTCTGCAATCATCACAAAGATGATCGAAAGTATCAAAAACCGTCCCGAAAGTGAATTGATCACAAATGCCCTCCCCGCTCGGACTTAGGGTAGCCAGCGCTGCACAAGGCCGACAACCCGTTTGACCAACACGCTTTCAAACAACCTAGGAGAGAAATATGCGCCCGCCGCCCGTTTGTTAACCTCCCCCAATGTGGGGTAAGGTGCAACCATGCCGGCGACTTGGCTCATTTTCAGGTTGTTGGCGATTGCCAATGCCCACACTCCAATCAAATCGCCAGCTGAGGCCCCGACTATGGAAGCCCCTACTGGGCGACCCTTCACGACCATCACTTTGATCAGACCAGTGGTTTTGCCTTCGGCAATAGCGCGGTCATTTTCATGAAATTCAAATCGGGCAAGTTCGACATTGCTGCCATGAGCATCGCGTGCTTGTTCTTCAGTCAGACCCACCTGAGCAAGTTCTGGATCTGTGTAGGTTGCCCACGGAATATGGCCTTGTTTAGCTTTGGATGGCAGTCCGAAAAGGATCGAGCGAATAACCACCCCGGCGTGATAACCAGCGACATGTGTAAATTGAAGCTGCCCTGCGACATCTCCGATGGCGTACACTTTGTTGTTCGTTGTTTTCATGGACGCATCTACTTTGATGCCCTTACGATCAAATTCGATGCCCGCTTTCTCAAGTCCAAGATCAGAGGTATTTGCAGAGCGGCCAACGGCCATGAGAAGGTGAGATCCTTTGAAAATCCGCCCGTCTTTGGCCTTCACGATGATGTCACCCGCACTGCCCGTGATCTCTTCAGCAAGCGCATCTTCTTCAATCACCATACCTTCATCGCGCATGCGGTCTAAGACAATCGCTGCAAGCTCAGGGTCGTCTTTCCCCATCGCCTTCATGCCCTCGATAACCGTCACCTTTGAGCCGAGTCGCAGATGGGCCTGCGCCATTTCGATACCAATTGGTCCGCCACCGACGACGAGCAAATGCTCCGGAAGGTCGCGCAAACCCCAAAGGGTTTCGTTGGTGAAATAGGGGACCTTATCTAGCCCGGGGATAGGAGGGACAAAAGGAGAAGATCCGGTCGAGACGACCACGCGGCGAGCTGTGATCTGGTGTTCGCCGGCCTGCACGGTGTTTTCATCAATAAAGCGACCACGTTCTTGAATAACGCGGACCCCGAGCCCCTCGAAACGCTCGACACTGTCATGTGGTTCAATAGTCGCAATGACCTTATGAACATGGTCTTTCGCAGCGGCATAGTCCACGTCTGGCGCAACGTCAGCGACACCAAACTTCGCGCCATTGCGCAATGCGTGCGCCTGTTTACCTGCCGCGATCAGGGCTTTGGACGGCACGCAACCGTAGTTCAGACAGTCTCCCCCCATCTTGTGGTCTTCAAGCAGGACAACTTTCGCACCCATCTGAACTGCACCTGCCGCTACCGACAATCCGCCGGACCCGGCACCTATCACCAGCAGATCAGTTTCAATTTTTGACATCGTTCAGATACCTTCTTTGCCGCGTACGGCTTTGAGCAAAACTGGCAGTGCAGCCAGCGCACAGAGGCCAAGGATCGGCAACAGGATGTGGGGTTCAAAAATGATGCCCAGGTCAGGGCTCTCCCCACGCGCAAAAACTTCGCCAAGGCCAGCACCCACCGACGTATATACGATTGACCCCGGTATGATCCCCAAGAATGTCGAGATAACAAATCGGCGATACGGAACATCGACAAGCGCAGGCACGAGGTTTGCCACAAAGAATGGAACTGCTGGGACAAGACGGATCAGAAAGAGTACCGACCATTGGTTTTCATCAATGCCATCCTTGATGCGTTTTACCATTCCTGAGCCTGCCTCCATCTTGTCAGCCAAGCGATCCCCAAAGCCAACCCGGGCTGCAGTGAAAATAGCGGTCGCACCGATTGTCGCGGCAAGGACGTTATACAAGGCCCCCGGGAAGGTCGCGAAAAGGAACCCGCCGGTCAACGTGGCAACTGCTGCGCCGGGCAGCGAAAATGCAACAATGACAACGTAAACGGCCATAAAAGCCAGAACAGCAATCAGATAGTTGGCATCACGAAAGGCGATGAGCGCCTCTCGGTTCTCCTGCAAAGCATTGAAGCTCAGGTAGTCCCGCAAGAAGACAGCCCCGAGGACAGCGGCAACCCCGACAGCAATGATAGGGAGGCGCTTTTGGAGCACTGTTTTGTCTGCGGTCTCGGTCATATCAGTCATTCTTGTGGGATCCTTGGAATGGTAGGTTACATGGTACATGCCTAAAACCGGGTTCTTAAGATAGCGCCCTCACGCTTGGTTGATCGCGAGTGATCGTTTAACTGCTGATTCAATCGGAAATCGGCTACTTTGCTACAACGCGCGCACAGTGGTCGTGCAATTCCGTGCGAAATGTTGCAAATACTCCGTCCAACAGCGTGTCATAGACGTTGACGGGGTTCATGCACCTGTCTATGACGCGGGTTCAGAATTGATTTGGGCCTCGAATCTGCTTGATTTTCCGCCCGCATCCGTAAGGAGGCTCACGATGAGCAAACGTACATTCCAGCCGTCGAACTTGGTTCGCAAGCACCGTCACGGGTTTCGCGCTCGTATGGCAACCAAAGCCGGCCGCAAAATCCTGAACGCGCGTCGCGCAAAAGGCCGGAAATCGCTGAGCGCATAAGCGCCCCGATTTCTTATTGAAGTTTGAAACCGCCGGAGGCCCCTGTGACAGGACGAATTGTTCCTGTTGCGGCCGAGCCACCGGCGGTTTCCGTTTGCGTGGACGACCCTGTGGTTGCCAAACTAGAAGTTATCGCAAAAAGAGCCGATTTTTTGAAAGCGGCGAAGGCCAAGCGGGCAAGCCAGCCTGCATTTTTGTTGCAGGCACGTCATCGTGAGGATGGAAGCATGTCCGTCCGAGTTGGATTTACATGTTCCAAGAAAGTGGGCAACGCCGTCGCGCGCAACCGCGCCAAACGTCGTCTTCGCGAGATCGCTCGCCTCGTCCTGCCAACCTGTGGAGTTGGCGGATACGATTATGTCTTGGTTGGACGCCCTAACGACACCGCCACCCGCGACTTCGCTTTGCTCAAAGATGATCTTCGCAAGGCTCTGAAGAAGATACACGCATGAGCCCTCTTGCATTTGTCATCTCCGTTCCAGTCCGCATTTACCGCAAGACATTTAGCTCATGGGTCGGCTTTAACTGCCGATATGACCCGACCTGTTCTGCGTATGCGATGCAAGCGCTTGAAAAACACGGCGGCATCAAAGGAACTTGGCTAGCTGCGAAGCGCGTTGCGCGCTGCCATCCGTGGGGTGGCATGGGAGTTGATGATGTGCCGGACTAGCGGAGGGTGAGTTTGCCTAACGCCCTTCCATCAAAACAGGACAGAGCCTATAAGCCCGCTATGCTGGATCAACCTGACGATATTCATCCCCTTTTCTACGGTGCCCCCTCAACCACTGAGTTCAAAAAGCTGCGCAAGCGGATCATTCGAGATACACGCGCAGCAATTGATGATTTTGGCATGGTAGAACGCGGCGCCAAGTGGCTGGTTTGTCTGTCTGGTGGCAAGGACAGCTACACCTTGCTGGCTGCATTGGTAGAGTTGCAATGGCGCGGTCTGCTTCCGATCGAAATCGTTGCCTGTAACCTCGATCAGGGTCAGCCTAATTTCCCAGCAACTGTCCTTCGGGAGTTTCTGGAGCGCATGAAAGTGCCTCACCGGGTGGAGTATCAAGACACCTACTCCATTGTGGTAGATAAGGTCCCAGCGGGCAGGACGATGTGCGCATTATGCTCGCGCCTGCGTCGCGGAAACCTGTACCGCATTGCGCGCGAAGAGGGCTGCACTGCTGTCGTCTTAGGCCACCATCGTGACGATATTCTTGAGACCTTCTTTCTCAATCTCTTCCACGGCTCTCGTCTTGCGACGATGCCTCCGAAGTTGGTCAACGAAGAAGGTGACCTGTTTCTGTACCGCCCGCTTTCTTATGTGGCTGAAGTAGATTGTGAGAAATTCGCATCGGCGATGAATTACCCAATTATCCCTTGTGATCTGTGCGGCTCACAAGACGGTCTTCAACGCCAAAATATCAAACAGCTGTTGAATAGTTGGGAAGCCAAATCGCCTGGCCGCAGACAAAAGATGTTTCGTGCCCTTATGAATGCGAGGCCATCACACCTGCTTGACCCAAAGCTGTTCGATTTTGCCGGCTTGAGCATTGGGGACCGCGAATTTAATGAAAATGTTCCGGATTTAGGCAGACCGGATTAATAGTCTCCTCAGTGTCAGGGCGCTAAGCAACCCCGAGTTGGCAACCGAGGGGTGCGTTATGCGTGCATCGAAAAACAAGTTCCGCAGCCTTATTGCAGAACCAGACAAGCTAATAAAAAACGCGGTCCTCGCGTCACTGCCGGTATTCGCCCTAATCGCCTATCGGACCGAAGCAAACGTCGTGTTGTTGGCGATTGCGCTCTTTCTGCCAATTCTATTGCTCATCAGCGGCGTTGGACACGTCCGGAACCGAAAGCAGTGGAAGGACCCGGATACTGGATTGAATGATGAAGCAAGCCTGATTGAGGGTTTAGACCGCGAGTTGTCTGACCAAACAGGCTATCGGAAAACCGCCTGCATCGCTGTCAGCATCGACAATTTTGGCGAGATGGCCCGCGATTGGGATAAATCCGCCTGCGATTTTGCCATTGCACAAACAGCACAACGTTTGGCCAATATCTTGCGCAGTGGCGATGACCTCGCACGGCTTTCCCAAACGTCTTTCGGCATTATGCTCTGCTCCATTCGTGCCCCTGAAACAAGCGCAGTTTTAACCCTGTGCGAACGGTTGGAAGATGCGGCATCCGCACCAATTCAAATCGACAACGGCATCCTAAACCTGACAGTTTCATGTGGCTTCTGCATTGATGCCCGATCGCCGGAGCGCAGTGGCCGCGCAATGCTGCAAGCGGCCAAAGCGGCCTTGCAAGAAGCAGAACAAAATGCGCCCCGCGCCATTCGGGGCTTTTCCGCAAAAACCCAAGCTCCGATGATCAATACACAGACAAATGAAGTTCTGGAAGCAATGCGTGAAGGGCAGATACAGCCTTGGTACCAACCACAAATCTCAACTGACACGGGTGAAATAACTGGGATGGAGGCCCTCGCGCGCTGGGAGCATCCAACCAAAGGGACACTGCCCCCAAAGGCCTTCTTATCAGTTCTGGAAGCGTCTCATCACCTCGAAGAGTTGGGCGAAAATATCCTCAATCATGCGTTACGCGCGCTGGTCGAATGGGATCGCTCTGGTGCGATTGTTCCTTCAATTGCTGTAAATTTTGCCACTCAGGAACTGCGCAATCCCAGCCTCGTGGAACGCATAAAATGGGATGTTGATCGTTTTGAGCTTGATCCGCAGCGCCTGACTGTCGAGATACTCGAGACCGTCATTTCCGAGCATGATGATGATATCATCACACGCAATATCAGAGCGTTGGGATCACAAGGTTTCCGCATTGATCTGGACGATTTCGGAACCGGGCATGCATCTTTGTCCAACATCCGCAGATTTGCGGTAGATCGGATCAAAATTGACAGATCTTTTATCGCAAATGCGGATTCTGATCCGGAACAGCAAAGGATGATTGCAGCGATTGTCGGTTTAGGTGAGCGGTTGGAAATCGACACTCTCGCGGAAGGTGTTGAAAACATTGGCGAGCAGTCAATTTTGTCCCAACTCGGGTGCACTCATCTTCAAGGTTTTGCAATCGCGAGACCGATGCCTTTCGAGAAGACAGTTGACTGGATCCTGCAGCACCAAAATTCG
Organism: uncultured Litoreibacter sp.; assembly: GCA_947494435.1. Lineage (GTDB taxonomy): Bacteria > Pseudomonadota > Alphaproteobacteria > Rhodobacterales > Rhodobacteraceae > Litoreibacter. The sequence continues at coordinate 1,706,805 of CANLUY010000001.1, read as the reverse complement.
CTGAGCACACCTACCATTCTCGGGAAGAGGTCAAGCTAAGAGCCTTATTTTTAAAGCTCTGTCCAAGCTAATAAATGGCGAAAACCGCTTGACCTTTTGCGGCCTAGCCTATTGAACCACCTGCACATTCTTTTGATAGGTGGTGGCACAGAAATGCAGGACGATCAGAATAAGAACCTAATCCTCGCGACGGCACTTAGCTTTCTCGTCATCATGGTGTGGTTCGTTCTCTTTCCACCAGAAGAACCTGTGCAGCCGACAGGCGATGAAACAGTCACCGAACTCGCAGCCGACGGCACTGTTTTGCCGCCAAGCGCAAGCGATCAGCTGATTGAACCCACGACCCCTCAGGAACTGCGTGAAACAGCATTGTCTGAAGGTGAACGCGTTACAATTGAAACACCACGTGTGACTGGTTCGATCGCTCTTATCGGCGGGCGCATTGATGATCTTTCGCTGAAAGACTACCGAGAAACACTTGATGAAGGTGCCGATATCGTCACCCTCCTTTCTCCGCTGGGCAGTGCAAATGGGTATTACGCCTTGTATGGCTGGGTCGCGGGCGGTGGATTGACCTTTGAACAAGTGCCCAGCGCAAACACACCATGGTCAATTGAAAGTGGAACAAGCGTCGGTGTGGACACACCGGTTACTATAAAATGGGACAATGGCGCAGGATTGATCTTCCGCAGGACGATCTCGATTGACGAAAATTATATGTTCGACGTGACACAAACCGTCGAAAACAATTCTGGCGCCGCAATTCGAACGTACCCTTACAGCATGCTTGTGCGCCACGGAGAGCCAACTGACCTGAAAAACTTCTTCATTCTGCACGAGGGCGTTATCCGCCAGTCAGGCGAAGAACTGACTGAAATCGACTACGACGATATTCGCGACTTTGATCCAAATGCTGCCGAACGCGGCAACGTTGAGAAAGAGGCGTCTGACGGAAACGGATGGATTGGCTTTACAGACCATTACTGGATGTCAGCGCTTATTCCCGACCCCAACCAACCATTCGAGTCCGTTGTAAAATACGTCCCGGGCAGCGATCGCTACCACACTGAAATGCGCCTTCCGGTGATGGACATAGCGGATGGCACGACTGCGGAAGTGCATACTCAGCTTTATGCTGGTGCAAAGGAATGGGAAACGATCCGCAACTACCAAAGCGAAGGGATTTACAAGTTCCTCGATAGCATCGACTGGGGTTGGTTCTTCTTTCTCACAAAGCCGATATTCGCAGTGCTGCATTGGCTGAACACGATCATCGGCAATATGGGCTGGTCAATTATCGTCTTGACGCTGCTTATCAAAGCTCTGCTTTTGCCTTTGGCTTACAAATCCTACGTCTCGATGGCCAAGATGAAAGAGCTTCAGCCAGAAATGGAGAAGCTCAAAGAGAGTGCAGGAGACGACCGACAAAAGATGCAACAGGGCATGATGAAGCTCTACAAGGACAACAAAGTTAATCCCGCCGCGGGATGTTTGCCGATCCTAATGCAGATCCCGATCTTCTTCTCGCTCTATAAGGTGATTTTCGTCACGCTCGAACTCCGCCATGCCCCATGGGTCGGCTGGATCAAAGATCTAAGCGCACCGGATAGCTCTTCTCTTTTGAACCTCTGGGGTATTTTGCCCAACGCTGGTCCAGAGCCAGGCTCGATTATGGCGCTGATCTTCATCGGCATTCTTCCCCTCGTACTTGGCGTGTCGATGTGGCTGCAGCAGAAGCTTAACCCCGCGCCCACCGATCCGACCCAAGCCATGATTTTTGCGTGGATGCCTTGGGTCTTCATGTTCATGCTCGGCAGCTTTGCATCAGGATTGGTGATCTACTGGATCGCAAACAACGTTATTACTTTTGTGCAGCAGTATGCGATCATGAGGAGCCAAGGGTACAAACCTGACCTCTTCGGCAATATCGCAGCTAGCTTCAAGCGAAAGTCGAAAGAACCAGAATGACCTTAAAACTCACCCATATTTGGCGCCATCCGATCAAAAGTCACGGTCGAGAAGCACTTGATAAGGTGAACTTGAGCCAGGGCCGTACGATGCCATGGGATCGTACTTGGGCCATCGCACATGAAGCGGCCAAGGCGGATGGAAGCAAATGGGCGCATTGCACAAATTTTTCTCGGACATCAAAAGCACCGAACCTTGCAGCTATCAATGCGCGCCTTGACGAAACCAATGAAAATATCACACTTACGCATCCGGATAGACCGGAGATTACACTGCATCCCGAACGCGACAGTGTGGCGCTGATGGAATGGGTAAAACCCTTAATGCCCGAAAACCGAGCGCAGTCAGTTCGAGTTCTCAGAGTACCGGATCGCGGAATGACCGATACAAATTTTCCGTCCGTCTCCATTGGCAGCTTGGCGTCCAATGCTGCTTTGTCTGAAATGCTAGAGACTGAACTTTCGCTGCTTCGGTGGCGGATCAACCTTTGGGTTGATGGTCTTGCCCCCTGGCAAGAGTTTGATTTTGTCGGAAAGACGCTGCAGATCGGCGAAGTCGTATTCAATATCCGCGAACCTATCGAACGGTGTATGGCAACGATGGCCAACCCGCTGAACGGGGAACGCGACGTAGACACACTTGGTGCGCTGAAACGACTGGGGCATCAGGACTTCGGAATTCATGGTGAAGTCGTCCAAGGTGGTGAGATCAAACTTGGCGATACGCTTCAACTCCTATAGGGCGTGGCAGGTAATCTGCACGGACCTGAACCAATGGCTTTCACATTTACTCTTGCCGACGCCCCTGATCCTGCCGCTGCAGAGATCGGCCGCAAGCTATTTGCAGGAGAGACTGACTTCCTGAAAGGCGTAGTTGCCATGAGTGGCATGCCGGAGGCTGACAGAAAAGAAGTGTGCTTTGCTGGCAGATCAAACGTCGGCAAGTCCAGCTTGATCAATGCCCTCACCGGCCGAAAGTCCTTGGCACGCACCTCAAACACGCCGGGTCGTACGCAGGAGATCAATTTCTTCACGTTGCAAGAAGCGCATTACCTCGTCGACCTTCCCGGCTACGGTTTTGCAGAAGCTCCGCTGCCTGTCGTTGAAAAATGGCAGCGACTGCTGAAAGCCTATCTTTCGGGCCGCCAGACTTTACGGCGTGCATTTGTGCTTATCGACGCGCGACATGGAATCAAAAAGGTCGACCAAGATATTTTAACCTTGCTCGACAAATCCGCGGTCACATTTCAGGTCGTACTGACAAAAATGGATAAGGTGAAACCAACGGCGCAGCCGAAACTTCTAGACCAAGTCAGCCAAGCCTTGGCCAAGCATCCGGCGGCGTTCCCAGAGATTGTCGCAACCTCGTCGGAAAAAGGTGATGGCATTGCAACGCTGCGCAGTATCATTGCAACACTGGAGTGATCCTATACGTGCTGTGCGCCGTTGACCTCGATCTCTGCACCGGAGATGTAGCTCGACCGTCTTGAACACAGGAAATAAATTGCATCAGCGACCTCTTCAGGTTGCCCCAAACGGCGCATCGGCAATTGATCCACGATCTTATCTGTTCCCGGCGACAGGATCGCTGTTTCGACCTCACCCGGCGCAATAGCATTCACGCGCACGCCGAGCGGCCCGAAATCATGTGCCATCTCTCTGGTCAAAGCAGCCAACGCAGCTTTCGATGTCGCGTAAGCCGCTCCAGCAAACGGATGCACACGACTGCCAGCGATAGACGTAACATTCACAACGGACCCTTGCACCGAAGCCAGTTCTTCCCGCATCCCTCGAGCCAAGACGACCGACGCGAAGAAATTGACATGAAACACATGGCCCCACGTCCGCAAATCCGTGTCTAATGTGTTCAAGCGCTCACCATCTTCACCCTTCGGTGAAATACCTGCGTTGTTGACCAAAGCGTGTAGCTTTCCATTCAGCCGGGTACGAATGTCGTTGATTGCTTCGATTGTGTTCTTGGGATCAGCCAAATCAACTTGGACATGATTTTCAGCCCCGCCCCCCCACGGGCATTCCTCCGGGAAGGCATGACGGGAGCACGTGATGACACGCCAGCCTTCATTGTTGAATTTTTGAACTGTCGCGTGTCCAATCCCCCGGCTTGCGCCAGTTAGCAGCAAAATGCGTTGTTCATCGCTCATGGTGGAAACCTCTTCTCATTACGAGCCTAGCGACCCACTCTGGAATTACAATCAAAGACCGCAGCCCTTGGCACGCAAGCAGACAGCCGCTAACACGGACCAGCCTAGAGTTGGAACTATTGATGAAAAAGCAGACGTCTATGAAACAAGACTGGATCGCCACAGCCCGCACCCTGTCAGAGGCTTTGCCGTACTTGCAACGATACGCAGGCGCAACGGTTGTCATCAAGCTTGGTGGTCACGCGATGGGCAGCGATGAAGGAATGGCAAGCTTTGCCAGAGATATCACCCTGATGCGCCAGATTGGTGTGAATCCTGTCATCGTGCATGGAGGCGGCCCGATGATTAACGATATGCTTCAGAGGGTTGGTGTCGTCTCAGAATTCGTGGACGGGAAACGGGTAACCGACACTGAAACCGTTGAAGTGGTCGAAATGGTTCTGACCGGAAAGGTCGGCAAGCGGATCGTTCAAGCCATCAACAAGCAAGGCGGGCGAGCCGTTGGCTTGTCAGGCAAAGACGCGAATATGATCGTGTGCGACCCCAGCGACCCCAAGCTTGGCCTTGTTGGTGAACCCGTTGAAGTTGATCCAAGCCTCATCCGGCAAATGTTTGATGCGGGGCTCATTCCGGTGGTAGCACCAATCGGAACAGGGCGTGAAGGCGAGACCTATAACATCAACGGAGACACCGCCGCAGGTGCGATTGCCGCTGCGCTGAATGCTGACCGTTTGTTGCTTTTGACCGACGTATCTGGCGTTAAGGGCGAAGACGGCGAAGTGATGACCGAGCTGAACCGCTACGATATTGAAACGATGACCAGTAATGGAACAATCGCGGGTGGCATGATCCCAAAGACAGAGACGGCTCTGGCGGCGCTTCACGGAGGAACCCGTGCCGTCGTAATCATGGACGGGCGTGCGCCGAACGCTTGCTTGCTTGAGTTGTTCACGGACCATGGTGCGGGTTCGATCATTCGCCTCTGATCCTCACAAAATCGTGGCCATGCCAACACTCAGCATCCCTTGTTTGGACAGCGTGTTCCGCTAGGTTCAAATTATGGAAAATGAAACACTTATCAGATTTGGTGTCTTTCTTGGCCTCTTTGCTCTTCTGGCCTTGATCGAGACAGCACGTCCACGACGTGTGCGCAGTCAGACGCGAACGTCACGGTGGGTCACCAATTGGGCGATCACGATTGCGAACACGATCACGCTCAACGCGTTAGCCATTGCTTTACCGCTCTTGGCTGTTGGCGCCGCTATTGATGCATCAAACCAAGGCTGGGGCCTATTCAACGCACTCGGCCTGCCATTGGCCATTGAGATTATCCTGACTATACTGATTTTGGATTTTGCAATTTGGCTTCAGCACTTGATCACACACAAGGTGCCGCTGCTCTGGCGACTGCACCGTGTTCACCACGCAGACGTGGATATTGATGTGACAACAGCGATCAGGTTTCACCCGTTGGAGATCGCATTGTCCATGCTCATTAAGATCGGCTTGGTCTATCTGCTTGGTCCGGCAGCGATTGCCGTCATCTTGTTTGAGATCATCTTAAATGGAACTGCAATGTTCAATCATGCCAACATCAAACTGCCATTGGTGTTAGATGCGGCCGTACGAAAAGTGCTCGTAACGCCAGATATGCACCGTGTGCATCATTCAGTTCATCGGGCCGAGCATGACAGCAATTACGGTTTTTCGCTCTCAATATGGGATAGGATCTTTGGGACCTATATTGCGCAACCTGCAGAAGGTCATGACGATATGAAAATTGGCCTACAGTGGCAGGACGAGCGGCCCTCCAGACTTGGTTGGAGCCTCGCCTTACCGTTTTTCAAAAAGTGACCTACGCGGAACTTGAGCAGGCCGCAAACGCCTGCGGGCTTGCACTGCTTGGCGGCTTTCATCCTGACGATTGGCAGCACATGCCGGCATGGACACAAACCCTCATCTTGCTTGGTCCCCAACCAAATTTTTGGGCTGAATTTTCTAAGTCAGACGAATGGTTGGACGGGTCACCTGACCCTATGGACAGGTGGTCTACCCGCATAGTCTCAGAACTCGCATTGAAACTAGGCGGCGAAGCGCTTTTTCCTTTTGGCGGAGCCCCGTTCAAACCCTTTTTCACGTGGGCCTTGCAATCAGGGCAGGCTTGGCAAAGTCCCGTGAGCCTTTTGGTTCATAACGAAGCTGGGTTGATGGTGTCCTATCGTGGAGCGCTTGCGTTACGGGACTGTGTCGCACTACCGAAACCCACCCCAAAACCATGCGACACTTGTGCTCAGCCTTGCCTTACGGCCTGCAAACCACGTGCCCTAACTTCGGCCGGATATGATGTACCAATGTGTAAGTCTTTTTTGCAAAGCAAAGACGGCCACGAAAACAAAACCTTAGGCTGTAACGTCAGGCGCTCTTGTCCGGTGTCACAAAGCTATGCAAGGATGGAAGAGCAAACCGCATATCACATGCGTGTCTTTCTGGGGGAAAAACGCTGAAACTGATCCTGACCCGCCACGCCAAGTCCAACTGGGATGATCCCCTTCTGGACGATCACGACCGCCGCTTGAACGAACGTGGGGAGGTTGGTGCGGAACGCATGGGCATTTGGCTGGCGGACCGTGGTCATGTACCTTCGCAAATCATTTGTTCCACCGCCAAACGTGCGAAAATGACTGCGCAGATCATCATGGAACAATTTGCAGATAAGCCGAAAATTGATCTGATCTCAGGACTTTATCATGCATCCCCCGACACCATCCTCGCTAAGATACGAAGCGCCAAGGCGGGCGACTTGATGGTCATAGGACACAACCCTGGTCTTGCCAGTTTCGCCGATCTAATCAGCGAAACCCGGCCAAAGCATGAACGCTTCACAAGTTTTCCGACGACGTCGACACTTGTGTCTGAAGTTCATCGTGAGAGTTGGAATGATCTGAAATTCGGCGATGCACGCTTGCTAAGCTTCATTGTTCCGCGCGACTTGAAGTTGCTCAATCTCGCCTGAAGCGTAGTCCTAACATAATGCTTCGCTAAAAGACACTTACAAGCAAGAAACCCCGATACGCAGATCGGGGTTTCTTGTTTGATATCTTCGCATCTCTAGTGTCCCAAAATCTGGCTCAAGAACAGCTTTGTCCGGTCTGATTGCGGGTTGTTGAAGAACTCTTCTGGTTCGTTCTGTTCAACAATCTGGCCTGCATCCATGAAGATTACGCGGTTGGCAACCTGACGGGCAAACCCCATTTCATGCGTCACGCAAAGCATGGTCATGCCTTCCTCCGCCAGCTCGATCATTGTGTCGAGTACTTCCTTGATCATTTCGGGATCAAGCGCAGACGTCGGTTCGTCAAACAGCATGATCCGAGGCTTCATGCAGAGCGAGCGCGCAATAGCCACACGTTGCTGCTGACCACCGGACAATTGACCGGGATACTTATCAGCCTGCTCCGGAATTTTCACCTTCTTCAGGAAATGCATCGCTGTTTCTTCGGCTTCTTTCTTAGGAGTCTTACGAACCCAGATCGGTGCCAATGTACAGTTCTCAAGGATCGTCAGATGCGGGAAGAGGTTGAAGTGTTGAAAGCACATGCCAACTTCTGACCGGATCTTGTCGATGTTCTTTAGATCCGAGGACAGCAGTGTTCCATCCACGTTGATAGAGCCCTTCTGATGCTCTTCCAACGCGTTGATACAGCGAATCAAAGTGGACTTACCGGACCCCGAAGGTCCACAGATCACGATCCGCTCCCCCCGTTGCACGGTCAGGTCGATGTCACGCAAAACATGGAATGAGCCATACCACTTGTTCATGTTGGTGATCTGGATTGCGACCTCGTCAGAGACCTTCATTTGAGATTGTGTTGACATAAGAAAGGCTCCTTAACGATGGCCGGTTTGAAGCTGACGTTCCAGCCATTGGGAATATTGAGAGATCGAGTAGCAAACCACGAAGAAGACCAATGCTGCGAACAGGTAGACCTCCCAGTAGATGCTGATCCAATCGGTAGACTGCTGGATCGGGCCACGGATCATGCCGACGATGTCGAACATTGAGATAACCGAAACCAGCGTGGTATCTTTGAACAAGCCCACCGCCACATTCACGATCCCCGGAATGGAGATTTTGAGCGCTTGTGGCAGGATGATCAGACGCACCGCTTGGGTGTAGTTCAGCCCCAAGCTATCTGCAGCCTCGAACTGACCTTTGGGCAGGGCGGCAAGGCCACCCCGGATCACCTCGGCGATATAGGCCGAGGAGAACATGGTGATCATAATGATCACGCGCAGGATCAAATCGAAGTTGGATTGAGGCGGCAGGAAGTAGGCCAGCATCACGTTTGCCACGAAGAGCAAGGTGATCAAAGGGACGCCACGGATGAACTCGATGAAGACCACACAGACGCCTTTGATCAGCGGCATATTAGACTGGCGACCAAGCGCCAACACAATGCCCAGCGGTATCGACAAAGACACGCAGACCGTCCCGAGGATCAGGCAGAGCATGTAGCCGCCCATATCGCGCGATGGAACAGCCTGAAGCTCAATAGGTATAACCGAGTTGAGCGCGCCCGAGATAGGGCCGAGCAGATAGGCCAGCATCACGTAGATAGCGAAGAGCGCTGTGACGATGGTGACCAAGCCACCATCTTCTGCGCTTTGGAAAATCGCATATCCAACGAAGATGCCCATCGGGATGAACATCACAAAAGTAAAGACCGACAGGACTTTAAAGATCAGCGCAGCGAGACCTGCAACCAGCCCTCCAGAGGACACCGAGTTGGAGATAAACCAAAGCTCTGTGGCGCCCTGATACAGCAGATAAGCCAGACCCGCACCGGCAAGCACACCCACTATACCCGCGAGTATCTGACGAGGGCCGAACTCCAAACCTTCGACTAGGCGGAAGATCATTGCAGTGACGATGATCGCCGCCAAAACCACCAACGGCACCCACAGCGATCCACCCCAGATCAGCCAGAAACCGATAAAAGGATAGAGTGCCGTGAAAATCATCAGTTTACGTGGCAGGAACTTGGAAAACAGAACAGGCATCGCTGCGGCCAACATAAGGATGAAGGCCAGTGTTGGGCGCCAATACCCATCTGCAGGATATTTGAACCCGAAGAGCAGGTGGTCCCACCGATCAACAAGAACGGCGAAACACGCGCCTGTCTTGCCATCAAGAATATCGCGACATTCCCGAATAGACGCGGCATCCCAGACGCCGTTGTAGAACCACGGGAAAGCGAACCAGACAAAGCGCGCGATCAGAAAGATCGCCAACACGGTCAAGATTGTATTGAACCAGCCCGAGAACAGGTTTTCGCGCATCCACTTCACCGCACCTGCCTCAGACGCAGGTGGTGGAGCGGGCGGAATTTCTGTGTCGCGAACAAAAGCTACAGTTTGTGCATGTGTGTCTGACATCTTAGCGCTCCTGCAACTTCATACGGTTGTTGAAGACGTTCATCACAGCCGAGATCAACAAAGACACCGTGAGATAGAACAACATGAGCAGCAGCACTGTCTCAATCGCACGCCCCGTTTGCAGCAGAGTAATACCGCCAAGCGTTCCGGTCACATCCATGTAGCCTACAGCAATCGCCAGAGAGGAGTTCTTCGTGATGTTGAGATACTGAGAAATCAACGGCGGGATGATCACACGTAACGCCTGCGGCAGAACCACAAGGTTCATGATACGGTTCGGCCTAAGCCCCAACGCGCCAGCCGCTTCGGTTTGACCTTTGGAGATCGCCAAAATACCGGCACGAACATTCTCGGCAATGAAAGCACCCGTGTAGATTGCCAACGCAAACCAGAGCGCAATCAATGATCCGCGAATTTGCATCCCGCCTTGAAAATTGAAGCCCTTGAGAGCTGGGTATTCCAGAGTGATCGGGCTGCCCAACACAAGCTGCGCAAGAATGACCGGAACGAAGAACAGGCCAACCGAAGGCCAAAATGTCGGGATCAGCTTGCCATGTTCATAAAGCTGCGTGCGTGCAAACTTCCTGAACAAGAAAATTCCCACAATCGACGCGATGAATACGCCGATGACAATCATCGAGCCATCACCAAGTATCGGTTTCGGCGAATAGACACCGCGGTTCGTGAAAGCAAACGCATCAAACAGCATTGACGATGTCGCGTTGTCACCCCTGAAATCTCGCGGCGCGGGCATCGCGTTGATCATGATCGAGAAAATGATCAAGATCCAAATTAGCACTGGTACGTTGCGGAAAATCTCGACGTAAAAGCTCATCAGCTTCGAGACGATCCAGTTATTTGACAGGCGCAGGACACCGGCGATCACGCCAAAGATGGTCGCAGTCACACATGCAAGAAACGCCACAATGAGCGTATTGAGCAGCCCCACGACAGCGGCACGGCCATGCGATGATTGGCTATCATACTCAATGGGACGTTGGTTGATGTCGTAGCCCGCGGGCTCACCAAGGAAGGCGTACGAGATATTCAGCCCAGCCTCTGCGAGATTGCGCACAAGGTTGCCGCCGACAAATGCCATTGTGGCGATGATAGCGACGAGTGCGATGAATTGGAAAGTAAGTGATCGGTAGCGCGTGTCGTTCAGCAGCATAGAAAGCTTGAACGACCCAGCTGGCTTGACCGCCACTTGTGGGTCAGCTTGTGTCGTCATGAATGACGTTCCCCTGTCTGTTGGCTGGTCCCGTTTAAAATTGCGTCTAGTCGCGCGATGGGTACCAGGGTCTGCATTGTGCATTTGATGCACATGCGGATCTTAAAAGGAAAGGGGCGCGGATCAACCGCGCCCCTACCCTCAAATTTTTAGCGGAATGGTGGGGAGTAGATCAGACCACCGTTTGTCCACTGTGCGTTCAGACCGCGAGCCAGACCGATTGGTGTGTTCTCACCAATGTTCTTCTCGAAGACTTCGCCGTAGTTACCAGCAACCGCAAGAGCGTCCTTCGCCCAAGTAGCGCTCAGACCCAGCATGCCGCCCAGGTCACCTTCGGTGCCCAGCAGACGGTTGATTTCCGGGTTGTTGGAACCAGCAGCCATTTCGTCCAGGTTCACAGAAGTCACACCCAGCTCTTCAGCTGTGATCATTGCGTTCAGAGTCCAGCGCACGATGTCGCCCCACTCGTTGTCGCCATGACGTACCAGCGGGCCGAGCGGCTCTTTCGATACGATTTCCGGCAGGATCACGTGTGCGGATGGATCTTCGAAGTTTGCACGCTGAGCAGCCAAAGCGGAAGCGTCAGTTGTGTAAACGTCGCATGCACCAGCGTTGTACTGCTGAACAGCTTCTGCGCCTGTTTCAATTGGAACAGGCTCGTAGCTGATGTTGTTGGAACGGAAGTAGTCCGCAAGGTTCAACTCTGTTGTTGTACCTGTTTGGATACAAACAGTTGCACCGTCCAGCTCAGTCGCCGAAGACACGCCAAGGTCTTTTGGAACCATGAAGCCTTGGCCGTCATAGTAGTTCACACCTGTGAATTCGAACTTCAGGTCGACGTCACGGGAGAATGTCCATGTGGTGTTACGAGCCAGCATGTCGATTTCGCCAGAAGCCAGCGCAGTAAAGCGTGTCTTACCTGTTGTCGGAACGAACTCAACGGCATTGCCGTCGCCAAGTACAGCAGCAGCAACTGCGCGGCATACAGCCACGTCGAAGCCTTGCCATACACCATTTGCGTCAGGCTCAGCGAAGCCTGGAACGCCTGTGGTCACACCGCAGTTCATTTTGCCGCGTGCTTTGACCTCATCCAAGGTCCCAGCAGCCGCAGCGGAGGCCGCGAGGCCCGCAACTGTCAGTGCTCCAAGAAATACTGTTTTTTTCATTTTTACCTCTTCCTGATGTTCCGCCTGAGTAGGGCGGTTGTAGTCCGGCTTTTTTAGCCGAGAGCGATACGTGAAGGATACTTCCCCCCGATGAGGGCAGATAAGGCCAAAAGCCACGCCCGAGGTCAAGTTTATTACGGAAGCTGACGCAGGGGAAGCTTCGGTAAAATTCACCTTTTGCTACGGTATTTTACCGATTGCTCAACAATCTCACGGCGAAACGACAAATTAGTCCGTTGTTTAGGCACTCACACGGAAATATCGGTCCGCGTGAAGGAACGCATCGCGCTTAGTTTGCACAAGAATCATCGCTTCTTCGTCCTCGCCCCATTGGTCGATTTGCCAATCTTCATCGATTCGGCTGATATCCCAAAGCGCTGCAGCGTCTGCAAAACCTTCAATCGCAGCAAATCCTATGAGCAGTGACCCTGAAAGCGAAACCAAGTCATGAAACGCAGTCAGTTGAAACGGCGTCAAAGCATGGACCCGCTCTTTTAGCCGCGAGATTGACGCTTCAGGCTGGGCCTCATGCATAACACCGACATAGACCTGCAGCGGTGCTTTGAAATGCGTCGCGGACCAATCGACCAAGGGATCCCAGGCTTTGTTCTGACGCTCAACCAACTCATTCGGGTGTGAGGCGCGATAGCAAATCAGATCACTGTCGCCATAAGCTGAGAGCATATCAGCAACTTCCCCGTGCTGTGCGGTCACCTTGTCTATCGCGGCATTCGAGGATCGCGTGAAGGGCATCGTCATAGGGTCAATTTTTTCGCCCTGCGCGTCCCATTCCGATGCGATTTCTTTGGCCATATCCTGCGTCGGGACGACCAAAAGCGCCTTTGCGGGAGTACGAACTGACCGTCCGTCCAGCTCAACGGAATAACCGTTTTCCACTTCGACAACCTCGGCTTTCTTCCAAAAGCGTTTCGCCGCCCATTCGCTCATCTGTCTTGCCCCAGCAATGTCTCGATCGCTGCATCCAGCGCAGTAAAGTCATCAATCATGATGTCTGTGAATGGGGCCAATACCTCATCGGGGTGATAGCCCCAGCGCACTCCAATTGTCCCAAACCCAGCGTTGCGACCCATTTCCATGTCGAAGCTGGTATCTCCCACGATAATCGCATTCTTGGCTTTGACGCCTGTATCGTAAAGGGTTTGCTCAAGCATCGAGGGATGTGGTTTTGAAGGATGATCATCCGCGACTTGCGTCGTGACAAACATGCCTTCAAGCGCGTGAACTCCGAGCATGCGCACCAATCCGCGACGCGATTTGCCTGTGGCGACACCAAGCAGTAGCTCGGCTTGCGCATTCAGGCGTTCTAATGCCGCGCGCGCGCCTTCAAACATCGGCGCGTCTTGTCTGACTTCCGCTGTTTCTGAGCGGTTAAAGCTATTCTTGTAAGCCTCAACCACTTCCACGACTTCAGCGTCGGACAATTCCGGATCCAGTTTTCGCATGGCTTCCGGCAACGACAACCCGATGATGGAGCGGACGGCCGCTTCGTCCGGAGCTATATGCCCGCACGCATCAAACGCCGTCTTCATCGCGCCTTTGATATGCGCCAAAGAATCGATCAGCGTGCCGTCGACATCGAACACGACCAGTTTCAGCTCTGCCATTCTTCGTCCGCATCAAAAGGATCGTTAGGAGCATCTTTTTCAGTCCAGCCGAAATAGTCCCAGGTTGTTTGAATATGCGGCGGTAGTTTCGCTTGAACGAACAGCTCTGACCCGTTCGGGTGTTCAATCGTCAGTGAACGCGCATGGAGATGCATTTTCTTGGAGACCTCTTCGCCGAGCTCAGCCCCCCAGCCATCGCCCATATTTTCCTGACCGGAGCCGCCGTATTTGCCATCACCAACAATGGGGTGGCCCATCTCAGCCATATGGGCGCGCAACTGATGCGTCCGTCCTGTGACAGGCACCAAAGCCAGCCACGACGCGCGCTGCCCGAGAAAGCACAATGTCGCGTAATCCGTATGCGCACGTTTCGCGCCGTAGGTTGCTTCGACATCGCGCGGATGCACGCAATGCATCTTTTCACCCTCGCCCTTTGCGCCGTGACCCGGGGCTTTAACGAGGCCAAACTTCACTGTGCCGATTTTTGGGTAGGGCACACCTGCGACCAAAGCCCAGTAAATCTTGCGTGTCCCGTGATGGCGGAACGCTTTTGTCAAATGACTGGCTGCTGCTTGCGTGCGTGCCAAGACCAACACACCAGATGTGTCTTTGTCCAAACGATGCACCAACCGCGGTGGTTCGTGTTTGTCATATTGCAATGCAGGCGTCATGCCATCGACATGGCGTGTGGTTTTCGAGCCACCTTGGACCGCCAGTCCTGCTGGCTTGTTTAACACAATCACATCGTCATCCATATGAATGACGCAATCCTGGATCATCTTCGCATCGGCTTTAGACACGAAGGGCTGCGCGCGCTGCTGCTCTACCTCGTCCTCAGATGGCAAGGGCGGTATGCGGATCGCTTGCCCCGGCCCGACGCGCGTGTTTGATTTCACACGGCCACCATCCACACGGATTTCGCCTTTGCGGCACATCTTCTCCACGCGGCCTTGGCTGACATGCGGAAAATGGCGACGGAACCAACGATCAAGGCGTTGTTCAGCCTCGTCATCGCGCACTTCAATGGTTTGAACTCGGCTCATGCGTAAATCCCTCTGGCCGTGATGACCCCTGCAATCAGCGCTCCAATCGAAAGCACCACGGACGCGCCAACGTAGATTGCCGCCTGACCGGTCTGACCCCGTTCGAACAAAGTGTATGCCTCAAGCGAAAAGGCCGAAAACGTCGTAAACCCGCCCAAGATGCCAGTCATCACGAAGGGCGACAAATAGGTATTCGATGTCTTCGCTGCGAAAACAACGAACAGCCCCATGATGAAGCTGCCCAGAATATTGACTGCCATCACACCCATCGGAAATCCTGGCCCGGTTAGACGAAGCACGCCTAAGCCGACGAGAAACCGCAAAGCGGCCCCGATAGCTCCGCCTAGAGCGACTTGGAGGGTGGTCATGAACATTGGCGTTCTCTGTGCCTAACCGGCGTTGGTGTCAAGATCAGCGCTTCGCGCGTAGCTTTGCAAAATAGTCGACGCGCTTCTTAAGTTCACGCTCATAGCCACGCTCAACAGGGTTATAATAGACCCCACGCTTCATCGTTTCAGGGAAGTAATCCTGTCCTGAGAACCCGTCTTCTGCGTCGTGGTCATAGGCGTAGCCATCACCGTATCCTTGATCTTTCATTAGGCCCGTTGGCGCGTTCAGGATATGTTTTGGCGGTGGCTCTGACCCTGTTTGTTTCGCAGCTTTCATCGCCGCCTTGTATGCCACGTAAGCCGCATTCGATTTTGGTGCGAGCGCGAGATGGATCACTGCCTGCGCGAGCGCCAGCTCCCCTTCCGGAGAACCCAAGCGCTCATACGTCTCCCAAGCATCAAGACACACGCGATGCGCGTTCGTATCCGCGAGGCCGATATCTTCAACGGCCATCCGCGTGATCCGACGCGCCAGATAGCGCGGGTCTTCACCGCCCGTCAGCATACGTGCGAACCAATAGAGAGAGGCATCCGGATCCGATCCGCGCACGGATTTATGTAAGGCAGAGATCAGATTGTAATGCGCATCCCCGGACTTGTCATATTGCGCTGCGCGTCGCATGAGGCGTTTTGAAAGGGCCGCTGGGTCCAGCTTTCCATCGGTCTTCCAAGCCGAGACCTGCTCGACCAAATTTAACAATGCGCGCCCATCGCCGTCAGCCATCTCCAACAGGGCGGCGCGCGCTTCTGGTGTCAAAGAAAGTGGTTTTTGCAGCTCTTTTTCCGCACGCTGTGCCAACCGTTCGAGGTCTTTCAGGTCCAAGCGCTCCAGCACCAAAACCTGTGCGCGCGATAACAAAGCGGCGTTTAACTCGAAGGACGGGTTCTCTGTCGTTGCGCCGACCAGAAGGATCGTTCCGTCCTCCATATGTGGCAAAAACCCATCCTGCTGGGCTTTGTTGAAGCGGTGGATTTCGTCAACGAACAGCAAAGTCCCCTGCCCGTTTGCCGCGCGTAGTTTGGCCGCCTCGAACACTTTCTTGAGGTCTTGAACGCCCGAGAAAATCGCGCTGATCTGCACGAAGTGTAAATCACTTTCGCCCGCTAAAAGCCGTGCAATCGTGGTCTTGCCCACACCGGGTGGTCCCCAGAACACAAGTGACCCCAGCGAGCCATTGTCGAGCATGACGCCAAGGGGGCTGTCTGATCCAAGAACCTGTTCCTGCCCAATCACTTCATCCAGAGATTTTGGCCGGAGCCGGTCCGCCAAAGGCTGCATTTTTGCAGGCTCAGTCTTTGCGCCAGTGTCGAACAGATCAGCCATCAGAGGCGGAACCGGTAGGTGAACCGCCGTCCATTGCTGACGCCATCAATCCGCCAGCTGCGCGCGCCTTCGCGCGAGATCGCTTCAACATCCGCGCTTGTCGCGATGGGCTCTCGATTGATCGCGCCAATCAAATCACCCCGCCGCAATCCGACGCGGCGCAACGGGCCCTCGACCCGCGTGATGATCACACCTTGCGCTTCTGGTGGCAGGCCGAATTCGGCGCTGACCGCCGGGTTAATTGTCGCCAGCGAGAGGCCTGCCAATGCGCCTTCCACCACGGTGAGCGGATTGCTTGGGGGATCGTTGGGGGGCGAGATCAGTGCAACACCCGCAGACTTGACCTCCCCTTCTGAAAGATACGTGATTGATGCAACCTGCCCCACGCCGCGTACTGACATGTGATGCAACATCTCCGCTGGCGCGTTGACGGGTTGACCATCCACGCTCAAGACAATGTCACCAGCGCCCAATCCGGCTTCTGCAAATGGGCTGAGCGGATGGATGGCTGAGATCACGACGCCCTCCGGCACAGCCAGTCCGAACCCTTCAGCCAAAGAGATATCAACCGCCTGCCCATTGATGCCCGCCCATGGGCGCATGAAGTTGCTCTGACCATCCTGTGCCTGCATGACGAACTGCGCGACTAGATTTGAGGGTATTGCAAAGCCCACACCGTTCGATCCGCCCGAGCGCGTTAGTATGCTGGTGTTTACACCGATCAAACGGCCCGCAACATCAATCAACGCGCCACCAGAATTGCCGGGATTTATCGCAGCATCGGTCTGAATGAAATATCCCCGCGCGTTACCTGTCGCCACGCCTGAGCGTGACAATCCAGAGATGATGCCAGAGCTGACCGTTTGCCCGATACCGAAAGGGTTGCCGATGGCGAGGGCCAATTCACCAACCTCAACCTCATCAGAATTGCGGAATGGAAGCCATGGCAGCGGCTCATCGCTTTCAATTTTCAGTATCGCGATGTCGCTTTGTTGGTCAGCCAGCAGCACTTTCGCATCAAATTCGCGGCGGTCTTTCAAAACGACGCGGATCTCCGTCGCCATTCCCACAACGTGATAATTCGACACAACAATCCCGTCCTCAGACAGGATCACGCCGGAGCCCAAAGAGTTCTGAACACGCGGTTGCATTTGCTGCATGTCACCGAAGAACTGCTCAAAGAACGGATTGCCCATGAACGGCGTCGCGCGTTGCTGTACCACCCGATTTGCGAAGATATTCACAACAGCGGGGGCTGCTTGCTTCACCAAAGGCGCAAAGCTCAACGAAATTTCGGCTTGGTTCTGAGGCACAGATTGCGCCTGAAGAGGAGCGCTCAGCAAAGTCATTGCACAAAAACAGGCAAGCAATAGACGCATGACAGAAATCCTCCTTCGCTCAGTTCTTAACATATGCGGATCAGGAACGCGGATTGCAATTGTCACCAACATGCAAAAGCCCCACCATTCTGGCAGGGCTTTCCAATTGTTACCGTGAGTGGCTTGGCCCGTTACCGGGCCTACTCGTTATTATTCAGCTGCTTCTTCTTCAGCCAAACGCGCTTTGTCTGCGGCACCTTTGGCCGAGACATCGCGGTCTACGAATTCGATGATCGCCATAGGAGCCATGTCGCCATAACGGAAACCGGCTTTCAGAACGCGCACATAACCACCTTGGCGGTCTTTGTAGCGGGGGCCCAAAACGTCGAACAATTTTGCGACGTCTTTGTCTTGGCGCAGTTTCGATGCAGCCTGACGACGGGCGTGCAAGTCGCCGCGTTTCGCCAATGTGATCATCTTCTCGATGATCGGGCGCAGTTCTTTTGCTTTTGGCAATGTTGTTTTGATTTGCTCATGTTCGATGAGCGAGCCGCACATGTTGATGAACAGCGCTTTGCGATGCTCATGTGTACGGTTCAGGCGGCGGTAGCCTCGTGCGTGACGCATTTTCTATTTCCTTCAATTAGACTTTGTCCGGGCTTAGCGATGCGTGTCGCTTACCTCTCCTTGGGGCGGAATTGCCCATGTTTTCCCGGTCATTGCGCCGGCATTTGATGGGACCCGCGTTACCGCGAGCCCCGAATTATTTAGAACTGGTCTTCGAATTTCTTGGCCAGATCTTCGATGTTCTCTGGCGGCCAGTCGACGATGTCCATGCCCAGGTGCAGGCCCATTCCGGACAGCACTTCCTTGATTTCGTTCAAGGACTTGCGGCCGAAGTTCGGGGTGCGCAGCATTTCTGCTTCGGTTTTCTGGATCAAATCACCGATGTATACGATGTTGTCGTTCTTCAAGCAGTTTGCAGAGCGGACAGACAGTTCCAACTCGTCGACCTTCTTGAGCAGAAGCGGGTTGAATTCCAACTCGTCTTCGTCGTCCTGCTGACGTGCGGACTCAGGTTCATCGAAGTTCACGAAGATGCCCAATTGGTCTTGCAGAATGCGTGCCGCAAATGCGACTGCATCGTCAGGGCTGATGGAGCCATCTGTTTCGATCTTCATTGTCAGTTTGTCATAGTCCAGAACCTGACCTTCACGGGTCGGCTGCACATCGTAGCTGACTTTTTTCACAGGCGAGAAAATCGCATCAATTGGCATCAGGCCAATTGGCGCGTCTTCCGGCTTGTTCTTCTCGGCAGAGACATAGCCTTTGCCAGTGTTCACAGTCAGTTCCATGAACAAATCTGCACCGTCATCAAGGTGGCAGATCACGTGATCACGGTTCAGGATTTCGATGCCTGCGCTATCGGAGATATCGCCAGCCGTGACAACTGCCGGACCTTTAGCGGAAATCGACAGGCGCTTTGGCCCCTCAACTTCCATACGGATCGCAACGCCTTTGAGGTTCAAAACCACATCTGTAACATCTTCGCGGACGCCAGAGATGGAGGAGAACTCGTGTAGGACGTTATCAATCTGAACAGAGGTAATCGCAGCACCTTGCAGCGAAGACATCAGAACGCGGCGAAGAGCGTTGCCCATTGTCAGACCAAAGCCACGCTCCAGCGGCTCTGCAATCACTGTGGCTTTGCGTGCGGGGTCATTGCCGGGTTTGATGTCCAACTGCGTTGGCTTGATCAGTTCGGCCCAATTTTTGTGGATCATGTGTGTCGCCTCCATGCTCGTTCCGTATTCATGTCCAAAATATGGAACACTCGAGGTTGATATGACTCGTGCAGGCTCCGCGAAATAACGGAGCCTGCACAAAGGTAGTAAATCTTAGACGCGGCGGCGCTTTGGTGGGCGGCAGCCGTTATGTGCCATCGGTGTCACGTCGCGGATAGACGAAATTTGGAAGCCAACAGCTGCCAATGCGCGCAATGCGCTTTCACGACCCGAACCCGGACCTTGAACTTCGACTTCCAGCGTCTTCACACCGTGGTCTTGTGCCTTCTTACCCGCATCTTCAGCCGCCATCTGAGCCGCATAAGGTGTCGATTTACGCGACCCTTTGAAGCCCATGGTGCCCGCAGAGGACCAGGAGATTGCATTGCCCTGAACGTCAGAGATCAGGATTTTTGTATTGTTGAAAGAGGAGTTCACATGCGCAACGCCAGCGGCGATGTTCTTGCGGACCTTCTTCTTCGTTTTAACCTTATCACGTGCCATTAGATCAGCCTCCCCTTACTTCTTCTTACCGGCAATGGCCTTTGCAGGGCCTTTGCGCGTGCGAGCGTTGGTGTGCGTACGCTGACCGCGCACAGGAAGGTTGCGGCGATGACGTAGGCCACGGTAGCAGCCAAGGTCCATCAAACGCTTGATGTTCATTGTTGTCTCACGACGCAGGTCGCCTTCAACAGTGTAGTTTTCGTCGATATGCTCACGTACCTTCAGAACTTCTGCATCGGACAGTTCGTTCATGCGGCGGGAGCGTTCGATACCAACAGCTTCACAGATCGCTTCTGCGGATGTGTTGCCGATACCGGTGATGTAAGTCAAAGCGATTGGGACGCGCTTTCCGTCGGGCAGGTTAACGCCAGCAATACGAGCCAAAGTGGTCTTCCTTCTCGGTCGCGGTTCCGTAATTCCGGAACCTTTTTTCACAACATAAGCCCGACGGTATCTCTACCAGCGGGCTTGATTTAGGTACTCATGCGCGTGGCTGTCTAGCTAGGTCAGCAGGTGCGCGATTCTCATCTGAGATGGGGCGGTTTAGGACCAATTAACTTTGCCGTCAAGGGGCCCCTTACCGGTTGGAATTCTAGGCGTCCAGAACCTTGTTGATCCCAGCAGCTACATCGGCAATTTCGCCCAGACCCGGAACCCATTTGAGGTCCCCTTTTGCATGGTAGTAGCCCAAGAGCGGCGAGGTCTTTTTGTAGTACTCCATCAACCGCGTACGGAGAGAATCCTCATTGTCATCGGCACGACGCTTGAAATCGGACGCCCCACACTTGATGCATTTCTGATCTGCAGGGATCGGCTTTGAGATATCGTTATATCCCTCACCGCAATTTCCACAGGTCGAGCGTGCTGTAATTCGTTCGACAAGCGCATCATCATTGACTTCCATCGCAATGACCGCCGTTAAGGCCGTGCCATGCTTGGACAAAAGATCGCCCAACGCATCAGCTTGTGCCAACGTCCGCGGAAACCCATCAAAGATGAACCCGCCACCGTGGTCGCCCTCAAGCTTCTCTTCAATCAGACCGATGACAATCTCGTCCGTGACCAGCTCACCGGCATCCATGACGGCGGCGACTTTATTGCCCATCTCGGTTCCGGAGCTTTTGGCCTCTCGTAACATATCTCCAGTGGAAAGTTGGATCATGCCTCGTTCTTCTACGAGTTTGCGAGCTTGTGTGCCTTTACCGGCACCGGGTGGTCCGAGAAGGATAATATTCATTTACGCGACGGGCTCCGTTTGCCCCGCTTCTTGGCACCTTTGCCACGAAGTTGGGATTTCTCAATCAGCCCCTCATACTGGTGCGCCAGCATATGCGACTGGACCTGTTGTATCGTATCCATCGTGACAGACACAACGATCAGAACCGACGTCCCACCGAAGTAAAACGGAATAGCCAGCTGCGCCCTGAGGATTTCTGGAAGCAGACAAACCAAGGCGAGGTAGGCAGCGCCCAACACCAAGACGCGATTTACAACGTATTCCAGATACTCAGCTGTCCGCTGACCAGGGCGGATGCCCGGGATAAAGCCGTTTTGTGACTTCAGGTTGTCGGCGACATCATCAGGTTTGAACGCCACGTTGAACGTGTAGAAATACGTGAAGAACACGATCATTGCCGTGAAGAACAACAAATAAAGCGGTTGGCCGGGGCCAAAATAGGCAAGAATTGTAGCCATAAGCGGGCTTGTCGCACCGCCCGAGAAGGTGCTGACCGTGGTCGGAAGCAGCAACAAAGAAGACGCAAAAATAGCTGGGATAACACCTGCAGGGTTCACTTTAACAGGTAGGTGTGATGAGCCACCGTCATAGACCTTCATCCCAACCTGACGGCGTGGATACTGGATATGAATCTTACGCAGCGCACGCTCCATGAAGACCACGAAGGTAATCGTCGCAATCACGACCAGAAGGACTCCGATGATAACCGCAGGACTCAAGGAACCAGACCGACCTTGCGCGAAGAACTGAGCCAATGCAGCAGGAACTTCTGCGATGATGCCCACGAAAATGATCAGCGAGATACCGTTGCCGATGCCGCGCGCGGTAATTTGTTCACCCAGCCACATCAGGAACATGGTGCCGCCAACAAGCGTAATCACGCATGAAATGCGGAAGAACATGCCCGGATCAGTCACAAGACCGCCGGACTCAAGACCAACGGCGAGGCCCCAAGCTTGTAGGGTCGCCAAGAACACAGTGCCGTAGCGGGTGTATTGGTTGATCTTCTTGCGGCCCTGCTCACCCTCTTTCTTCAATTGTTCCAACTGTGGCACCATAGCGGTCATCAGCTGCACAATAATCGAGGCGGAGATGTACGGCATGATCCCCAGCGCGAAGAGCCCCATACGGCCGATCGCGCCGCCTGTGAACATGTTTAGAATGCCGCCAACGCCGGTCGAGATCTGCTCGACAAAGTTGCGCAGCGCATCCGCGTCAATACCTGGTACAGGAATGTATGTCCCGAGACGGTAGACGATCAGCAGACCGATGGTGAAAAGGATACGTTGCCTCAGCTCGGTCGCCTTACCAAAGGCGGACCAGCTCATATTTTGGGCCATTTGCTCGGCGGCTGATGCCATGTCTACGGATTCCCTTGTATCAGCACAGCGCCGCGAACGGGTCTCCCCGTCGCGGCGCTGGAAAACTTGAACATATGTAGGGGGCGGTTAAGCCCCTCACAAGGTATTATTCGGCAGCTGCCGCGACTGTGAGCGATCCACCGGCTTTTTCGACAGCTTCAATCGCTGATTTCGACGCGCCAGTGACGTTCAGTTTGACCTTCGCAGTGATCTCACCTTTGGCCAGCACGCGGACACCGTCCAGCTTGCGGCGGACGACGCCGGTTTCGACCAGAATGTCCTCGGTGATCTCTTTCTTCGCGTCCAAAGTCTTCGCGTCGATAAATTTCTGGATCAGGCCCAGATTGATGACAGCAAAGCTTTTCTTGTTGCGGCTGTTAAAGCCACGCTTTGGAAGACGCATGTACAAAGGCATTTGGCCGCCTTCGTAGCCGTTCAGAGCCACACCTGAGCGGGATTTTTGACCTTTGATACCACGGCCACCCATTTTACCGGTGCCGGAGCCTGGACCACGGCCCACGCGTTTCTTGCGTTTCGTAGCGCCCGGATTGTCGCGCAATTCATTGAGTTTCATATCGCTTCTCCTATTGCCGGAAGGGTCCTCGAAGCGAAATGGACCAAACACGGCGTTTCTTATTGATTCCATGAACCCGCAGGTCCACCGGGGGTGTTTAGAGGAGGGCACGGTTTCACGCAAGGGCCCTGATCCCCCGCATGCGGGGATTTTTTTAACATACTGATATTTATATGAATTCCAAAAAATTAGCACATTTTTAACCCAAGAGAGATGTGCCGGTCTGATGCGCATAAGGTGCTGCGACATCAGGCGAAGCGTCATGCTCATTCGGCCCCCAAGGGAACTTAGTCGTTAACAAACAGTTAAGTCTCTACTTAGAAAAGGAGACTATTTTGAAACTGTCCAGTATTGCCGCATCTGTTTTTGTCATGTTGCAGCCGATCCCAACGGTTGCTGCTGCCAGCGGCTCGACGTTCGTTCCACCTACACAACAATCTATTCAGCATGGCGGCGGGTGCCGCAAAAGCTCCCCACGCGGCCAATGCTGCCACGCAGGCTCGCAGCCTTACCATTGCCACTGATTTGATAAAGCGCCCCGGACTGTCCGGGGCGCTTGCCCGATAGCAATCGAGATTGGACAAAATTTGGTTCTTGGAATCGACCATACAGTCGAACTGGACGTTAGCTTTGCGGACTTAGCAGACCTTCATTGATCTTTATCAGAAGTCCGCTTTATCAACTTCCGTCTTTCGGTCGTTTCTTCCTCAAGAGCAAAACCTTCCCGCTGGTAGAAACTGGTTCCAGGGTTTGTCTTAAGAACACTCAATCTGATAGGAATGCTTTTGTCGGTCGCCAATTGAACGACCTTTCGCAAAACATGTGCTCCGATACCTCGATTGCGATAATCTGGAGCAACAAAGAGCCTTGCGAGAAACAGACAGTCATCTGACCAATTTAGCGCCACGCAGCCAACACTTATTCCGCCAAGTTCAATGATTTGATGGTTCGATAGATCTAGGTCTGCGAGTTCTGAGGATGGTCGCCAATGCCCCCACAGCGCAACGGCATAATCTTTCATGCACACTTCTTCGAGCCAAACGACAAATGGTCCGTCGGACAAGTTTGCATCGCGGAGCAAAATGCAGGTGGATTCTTTGTCTCGGTCCATGTTTCTCTCAAAGCGAACATCTTAGATTGTGTTGGCACCATAATGGGTAAATCGCACACCCAAGGTACGCAATGCGGAGAAATCATCTTTCTATAACTTATCTTTGAAGGTCTGCTTTAACCTTCGAGCCATTCGATCAAGGCAAGGGTTCTACACCAAAAGGCATCAACATCCGCCGCTACCGTGTGGACATTTACGGCGCCTTTCAATGCGATCCTACGTGTCGCCATCATGCCTTTCCACCTGAGATATTTAATCATGGAATGGTCACGATCAGTGCCGCGTGGAGCGGTTTTGAGCGGTGCTGCACCACCGTGTTCCAGTTCGATGCCTGTATCCGCAAGATCAGTAATGGTCCGGAGAAACTTCGCTGCAGCGGTCTCGTCTGACAGGCGGTCCCGTGTTGCGGAAAGTTGCTCTTTTGTAAAGATATAGGCGCCGGCCACCAGCAAAACGCCCTCCTTGTCGATGTGCAGATAACGGTAGGGACAGGTCCGCGATACCGCCCCGTGCATCGTTTTGTAAGGCGACTTATCAGCCGAGAAACGCACATCACGGTTCATACGGAATGTCTTGAACGACCCCCATTCAGGTTGCAGCGCATCCAGCACGGCAGCGAATGGTGCACGGACCGCCGCATCGTAGCGATCCTTGTTGGCGTGCCAGAATGATTTGGTGTTGCAGGCCTCCAGATCGGCAAAGAACGCGGTGGCGTCTGGTGTCAGTTCATGCGCCATTGGTCTGCCCCCCGAAAATCTGCGCATCGCAGCGTTTGGCATAAGCGATCAGGCGCGGCTTGCTGCGGGCGTATTCATTGAAGGCGGTGTGATACGGCGCATCAGTGATATTGACGATCTGCGGGTAAAGTGCGGCGTCAACGCTGTGGATGACGTCACCAAAGAAAAACGGGCCATCCCCAATCCGGGCGTCTAGCGCGTCGATCACTTCTTTTCCGAATGCAAAGA
The DNA here is from genome assembly GCA_947494435.1 of uncultured Litoreibacter sp. Classification (GTDB taxonomy): domain Bacteria; phylum Pseudomonadota; class Alphaproteobacteria; order Rhodobacterales; family Rhodobacteraceae; genus Litoreibacter. The sequence goes on along the minus strand of CANLUY010000001.1, from coordinate 1,681,607 downwards.
TCTCTTCATCAGAATGACGGGCCAGCCCCTGCCCGTGCAAGGTGCGTTTCACAGCCTTTTGCAAGCGACCAAAAACAAACCCACGCAGGACACCAGGGATGCCCGCAAAGAACACCTTGGTTTCTTCAGGCTCAACCACCCACCGGATATAGAGCGCGATGAAATACAGGTATTCCTCTGCCATCTTCTGATAGGCCAGCGCATCCGCGCGCTGGACAGGCGTGAGTGCAGCGTCAATGTCAAAACCGTGTTTTTCTACCAGATATTTGTGGATCAATGCGCTGTCGCCAATCACCCCTTCGGGTGTTTTCAAAGCAGGCAATTTGCCTTTGGGGCCTTTGTTGGGAAGGGCTTCCTCGGCCTCGAATGCTATGCCAGAGAGCGCCAGCAGCGCCTCTGCTTTAAGATTAAAGGCAGAGGCATTGCGCAGGCCCCAGGCTGTCGGGAGTTTTATGAGTGTCAGCATCGGCGTGTTCCTTAAATATGTGTTGGGAATTGGCCGGCGCAGACGGTGACCATTTGGGCGGTCATGCCGGAAGCGAGGTCGGACGCGAGGAAAACTGCGGCTTTCGCGGTTTCCTCAACCGAGATCGGACGTCCGAGCGGCGGGATGCCGAAATCAGGCGGTGTTTCCCGCAAAGCCGCCTGGCCCGCACCGGTTTCATGAATCGTCCGTGTTTCAGGCATGGCAGAGCCCCGGACACAGTTCACACGAATGCCTTTGGGTCCGAATTCCGCGGCGAGTGAATTGGTCATCACTTCGACCGCACCGCATGTCGCAGCGATCCCGGCCATGTAATCGAACGCGCCGCCAGACAATGTGGCCGACAGCGTCAGGATTGACCCGCTTCCTTGCTTTGCCATTACTCGTGCCACTTCGCGCGACGTCAAGAATTGCGACCCAACGATGCGATTCAATGGCAGCAGAAAGTCTTCCAACGGCGTCTCATCCGACCGCGCAGGATAGCCAAGCTGTGACGGCCGTCCGCCGATGCCGTTGAATGTGATGTCGATGGTCCCGACCGCTTTGGTGAAGCCTTCGACATAAGACCGAACCGCGGCGGGATCGGTCGCGTCCACTTCGGACACAAAGGCGTTGTGACCTGCATCCGTCAGTTCGCGAACGACGTCCGAAAGGTCATCGGGGCGATGTGCTGCCAGATGGATATTGGCCCCGTGCTGCGCCATAGCGCGCGCGACGCCTTTGGAAATCATACCATTTGCGGCAAAAATCACCGCGTTTTTGCCTTTAAGTAACATCGTGAGCTCCTTTCCTTGCTGGATGTCACGATGAAGTCGAAAGGCAGCGGGCGATTTTTACATATCGGGCAAATTTTTCTTCAACTGCATCATGCGGTCCAGCAGAAACGCTTTCTCTGCAGGTGCTATCGCTAGCCCCGAAGCAATCGCATAAGCCTCAACCCCCAAACGCGTTTGTCCATTGTCCTCAAGTGCTTTTGCGCGGACGGCCCAATAGGGTTGGTGGTCACGGGTCAGCTTGGGATCGAGTGCATCAAGAACCTCCAACGCTGCGTCCGGTCGCCCCGACAGACACAGAGCCGCCGCATAGCCGATTGTGCTGCCAGTTGACGGCGCGAGGCGGATCAGGACTGTGTATAGACCAACAATCGCCTTCCAATCCGTTCGTCCCGTCCGGGCACGGTCGCAATGTGCAGATTGGATCGCGGCCTCAAGTTGAAACCGTCCCGGTAATTCCGCCTGTGCGGCCTTGGCCATCAGCTTGTCTGCGGCGTGTATCTTGCGTTTGTCCCAAGCCCGCGTGTCTCGTTCATCAAGCGGGATGTAAATCGAAGAGACCTCGGTCTCGCGCCGCGCATCAATGTACAAGAGCAATGCGTTCAAACCAAGAACCTCTGGCTGGTCTGGCAAAGCATGAAGCAGGATCGACGCAAGCCAAATCCCTTCCGATCTTTTTGCCTTAGACCCTGATCCGTTCATGGCCCAGCCTGCGTGATAGCAGACATAAATCGCGTCAAGCACTGCCGCGAGGCGCGTCGCGTGCTCCGCCTCATCGGGGACAGCAAACGGCACTGCGGCCTCTCGGATCTTGTTTTTAGCGCGGGCGAGGCGCTGGCCCATCGTGTTGCCCGGGATCAGAAACGCAGCAGCGATTGCTTCGGCGTCAAAACCCAGCACGGATTGCAACATCAGCGGGGCTTGTAGTGCGCGGTCAATGGCTGGATGGGTGCAGGTGAACATCAGTTCCAGCCGCCGGTCAGGCAGGTCGGTTGCGGTCATCGCTTCGTTTTCCAACTCATCTTGGATCATCTCCAAATGTGTTTGCGCAGCGTGAGCGCGACTGCCACGACGTGCTGTGTCGGCCAGACGTCTGCGAGCGACGGTCAACAGCCAAGCAGCGGGATTATCTGGCACGCCTGTTTTCGGCCACGCTTCCAGCGCGGCGATAAGCGCCTTTGACAACGCATCCTCCGCCTCCGCGTGGGTGCCATATCGACCAGCCAGATAGCTCGTCAGTTTGCCAAACACTTCGCGACCGGCATGTTCGGCAACAGTCTGACGCGGATCAACAGCTGCAGCCATCACATCGCAAGAACTGGGCGCACTTCCACCGCACCGCTCTCGGCACAGGGCATACGGGCAGCCCACGCCAAAGCGGCATCAAGGTCCGATACCTCTATGACGTAAAATCCGGCGAGCTGCTCTCGGCTATCAGAAAATGGGCCGTCTTCAATCACATGCTTGCCGTCACGCGCGCGTACGGTCGTAGCGGTTTCGGGCAGGTTCAGGGCCTCACCGGTCACAAGCACTCCGGCTTCTTGAAGGGCTCTGGTATACACCTGCCACCCCGCCCAATAGGTTTCGGCATCAGGACCGGAACGCCGATCAAAATCAGATTTTGTCTCGATGGCTGCAAGCATGTACTGCATAAAAATCTCCTTCTGTTTCAATCATAGTCGCATGAACTTCTGGGAATTTTACAGAGCGTCTGTTTTTTCTCGAAAATACTAAAGCGACTTGGCAAAGAGACAGCCAAGCTGACCTTTGAGCGCGTTGCAGCATTTCTTAGGTCTGGGCTCTTTTTTGCTGAACTTGGATGCACAGCGGCATCCCGTAATGTGGTGAACTGTCAGCGCTGGAATGTTGTTGACTTAGGACATTTCGGATTGGAGGATAAGTTACTGAATCTTTAAAGTTTGGAAGCCCTAGTCGTCGGTGCGCCGTAATGCCCGTGGCCGCTTCTAACAAGATATCACCGCTATCTTGAAATTCCTGAGGCACGACCGCAAACGCGAGGCAGACTTGTACGCTATGATCCGCTAGCAGCCGATCCCGTGCGAAGAATCCGAGAGTGTGCAGGCGTCCGGATATACAGAAGAGCCCGCAAAAAACGAACTCGCATTTGGTGCCTTCAAAACGCTCGAATGCCAAGTCATCCCTATAGTATTGAAGGTTGGCTTTGCATGCACCCCGCAAGATCGCGTTGATGAAGTCTTCGCCAAAAGTAGCAAGAACGCGCCTGATCAATACGTCCAAATCTTTGCCAAGTATCTTGCACCCGAAACGCAAAACACAGCGACTTGAGGTTTTGTTGAACCGCCTATCCAACGCGCCGATATTCCAAATCGAGCCGACTGATAGGATCGAAAGGGTGGCAATGTCATCCCTAGACTTCCAAGCATCGATCGGACGTTTTTCGCGTTTTGGCCGGCACCCGGAAATTTGTCTTTGATTTACTGCAGCGCTTGCGGCTGATCGCGCCACCAGCGGTAGGCAAGACCTTTAATTGAGATCGCGTCGTTGATGACTGCTGTCGAAAGACTTTCCAGCATCATCGCGCATCACGGCAAGCCGTCCAAGTCGTTTTATCAAAGCCATGTGGGTTTTGATTTTTTGGCTGAAACCTGGTTTGTCCGTGACAGCCAGATGGTGCAGTCTGGGCACTGCGCTGCGTTCAATGATCCGCACGAAGTGGAAGTTGTTTTCGAAGGCGATACTTGAGGATGTCACTGCCCAAACGCGGGATTTGTCGGGCTGACGGTCTTGAGTGCAAAGACGATCCAGCTAAGTGTCAGAAGGCTGGTACCTAGTATTGCCAACGTCTTGGATTGCAAGCGACAGAAATCTAAGCCTATCAAAATCCAGATATGACACATCGGCGCGGTCGTCCCCCACAGCCGATCTGGCCTTGTGCCTTCACTCGCACCTTTCGAAACGTGTAGGCGCGTCATGCCGTGGACAAGTCGCAGTCTGTAGCGAAGATGGTCGCAAATTCGCAGAACCTTGGGCATTCGGGCGTCTTGGTTAAGTCGGTAAAACTACAGCAAACTCAGCCGCGAACGAGTGCTCGTCACGGGTAAGGCACCAAACGACTGGAGTGACGGTGAGACGCTTAACGGCAGCTAAGCAAAACGCAGCTGTGGGAACGAGAAACAAAAACACCTGTTTAAGTTTCACATTTCAATTAGTTAAGTGGGCTTGTGGCGGAGACGAAGGGATTCGAACCCTCGAGACCCTTCCGGGCCTACTCCCTTAGCAGGGGAGCGCCTTCGACCACTCGGCCACGTCTCCGCTGACCCGTTTAGCGGCGGGGCCAGAGAGGGGCAAGACAAAAAGCTGGGTCGGGCGAAAAACGGGTTTTTGTCCAATTTGTACAAAATAAATCACGCCAAAACCCAACTTGTACAAAACTGCCGCTCTGTTTTCTTTAGGGTTTGTTAACAAATAGGAGCCCAGCGGAGATGTGGCCGCCCCCGAGAAGGGAGCGACCGGTGCTTTAGAGAATTACGATCAGCACGATGTGCAGCAGCAGGGTCGCGAGCAGGCAGGTCCGGGACCCGACCCCACAGAGCGCAGCAATGCAAATTGCGGCGGCGAGGGTGTTGGTGCCGTCAGGTGTCTGGACCCAGACTGCGAGTGCGGCGAGCAGGGTAAGGAGTTCGGTTAGGTAAGTCATTTTCGTGTCTTTCGATTGAGGGAGACACTGGCCAGCGACTAAGCGGACATGTTGACCGCTCATAACTAAGATGATTGGTTGTTTGAACGATTTCGAGAAAACGGATTTACCGATCCCGCCACAAGATTGTTCATAGTTGTCTAAAGTTCCACAGAGCCTGCTGGATGAGTTCGGAGCCGCGGTGAGGCGCGCCAGATCCTTGAAGGGATGGCAACTGAAAGACCTGTCTAACGCGATGGGCGGAACCTCTGGAATCTCGTTTTTGTCTGACATTGAAAAGGGCAAACGCTCCATCAGCCCGCCCACGGTTGGGAAGCTGATCGCAGCGCTGGAATTGGATGAAGATTGGATTGACCGGTTTCTCGGTTCAGACACTACGGAGGAAACGGAGACCACCCAAGCGGACCGGGTTGCGGATGCGGCACTTGCGCAATCTGAGACGAGCGGCGCTGCCGACACGTTGCGTGCGGCGGGTATCACGGAGAACGCCTTGATCGTCCTGGCGCAGCGGGTGGCGGCGGACACAGACGATGTTGGGCAGGCTTGGCTGGAGCTGCAGAACGCCATGGATGTGGCTGTGCGGGTGCAGGCGGATGGGAAGGTGTCGTCCAACCACGGGGATTTCGTGGATGAGGTGTTGAAACGTGTCGCGGAGCTGTCTGCGGAGGGGGAGTACGGGTCTGCGGCGGATGCGATTGATGCGGCTTTGGCGCGGGAAGAGGAAGAAACGAAAGCGCGTCAGGGCAAGCTGTTTGACCGAGGGGTTGAGGTAGCGCTGCTGGATCGGGATACGAAACGCGCTGCAAAGCTGCTGGTGCGGAAGGCAGATTTGGAGGTGGGTGGGACGGCTGAGCTTGAGAACCTACGCGCCTTGTTTAAGTCTTTCTACGAACGCGGCCGGGACAAAGGCATTAATCTTGATCTGGAGCTGGCGATTGATCTCGCTGAAGTGGTCAAATCTCGGGCGTTGGGGTTCGCGGCGGTTGGGAATGCCCTAAACGATCTTGGCATTGCGCTCGCAAACCTCGGACAACGTGAGACCGGGACCGCGCGGCTGGACGAGGCGGTCACAGCCTTCACGGCTGCGCTGGAGAAGCGGACCAGAGACAAGGTGCCGCTTGATTGGGCCATGACGCAGAACAACCTTGGCAATGCGCTCGCAAACCTCGGACAACGTGAGACCGGGACCGCGCGGTTGGAACAGGCGGTTACAGCCTACAAAGCCGCGCTGGAGGAGTGGACCAGAGACAAGGTGCCGCTTGATTGGGCCATGACGCAGAACAACCTTGGCACTGCGCTCCGAACCCTCGGAGAACGCGAGACCGGAACCGCGCGGCTGGATGACGCAGTTGCGGCCTACAAAGCTGCGTTGCATGAGCGGACCAGAGACAAGGTGCCGCTCGACTGGGCCATGACGCAGATGAACCTTGGCAATGCGCTCCTAACCCTCGGAGAGCGCGAGACCGGAACCGCGCGGCTGGATGAGGCGGTCACAGCCTACAAAGCCGCGCTGGAGGAATGGACCAGAGACAAGGTGCCGCTCCAATGGGCCGGGACGCAGATGAACCTTGGCAATGCGCTCCTAACCCTCGGAGAGCGCGAGACCGGAACCGCGCGGCTGGACGAGGCGGTCACTGCCTACAAAGCTGCGTTGGAGGAGTGGACCAGGGACAAGGTGCCGCTCGACTGGGCAGTCACTCAAGGGAATTTGGCGGGTGTCGAAATTGCGTATTTTGACAAGACGGGCTTCGTAGAGCACTTGGATCGGGCGTCCGCCAACGTGGAAGCCGCGCGGGAGGTGTTTTTGGAGGCGAGTGCGGATCACTATGTTGGGATGTCGGATAACATCATCGCCGAGATTCAGTCTCGGCGCGGTGGCGGAGTTTGAACAGCTGATATGCGAGCAGCAGGAGAAGAAGAGTTGCTGCGCAAGATCTGGGCGGTCTATGGCGACCTTGCCCGTCCCAACTATTCTTTTGTCGACAAAGTTCTCAGGAAAGACCCTTACCGAGAACTGATCGACTTGATGGCGCAATACTACAGGCCGGAAGATCATACGGACACCAACGAAGACGTCGCTTATCGGCTTGAGATTTCGACAGATGACAGCCGTGCTTTCATGGTCGAACTCTCGTTCCTTGGGCCGGTTTACTGTCTGTTTGAGATTTCCAAGTCACGCGCATTTTTTGTGTCAGACGCTACTTCTGTTGATCTGACTGAAGCGCGTATTCACGAGACGATAGCAAACGCCGGGTTCGCGCATGTTCCAACTGAAACCCTTGATCGTTTAACGCCTTTGCGCAGTCGCGATTTGGACAAGGAATATGCCACCTTTTACGAGGCTCTATTCTCCGTGTACGGTTCGCATGCGACGTAGACTGTCGAGCCAGTTGGCATGGTGCCCATCGGTTTAGTTATTGAACAAAAAGTGTAAAACGTCCCCGTCTCTGACCGTATAGGCCTTCCCTTCAGCCCGCATTTTACCGGCTTCTTTCGCCGGTTGTTCGCCGCCGAGTGAGACGAAATCGTCATAGGCGATGGTTTCGGCGCGGATGAAGCCTTTTTCGAAATCGCCGTGGATGACGCCTGCGGCTTTGGGGGCGGAGGTGCCGGCGCGGATGGTCCAGGCGCGGGCTTCTTTGGGGCCGACGGTGAAGTAGGTTTCCAAGTGTAGCAGCTCGTAGCCTGCGCGGATCAGGCGGTCGAGGCCGGCTTCCTCTAAGCCCATTTCTTCGAGGAACATTTGCGCTTCGTCGGGATCCAGTTGGGAGATTTCTTCCTCGATCTGGGCCGAGATGGTGACGGTGCCTGCGCCCTGCTCTGCTGCCATTTTTTCAACGGCGGCGGAGAAGGCATTGCCGGTGGCGGCGGCACTTTCCTCGACATTGCAGACATAGAGGATCGGCTTGGTGGTCAGGAGTTGCAGGCCCTTCCAGGCCTTGGCGTCCTCGGCGTCAACCTCGACCGTGCGGGCGGGTTTGCCGTTTTCGAGCGCTTCACGGGCGGCATTGAGGAGGCGTTCCTGTTGGACGGCCTCTTTGTCGCCGCCGCGGACTTTGCGCACGATATTGACGAGGCGTTTCTCGATGCTCTCAAGGTCGGCGAGCATAAGTTCGGTCTCGATGGTGTCGGCGTCGGCGACGGGGTCGACGCGGCCATCGACATGGGTGATGTCGCCGTCTTCAAAGCAGCGCAGGACATGGGCGATGGCGTCGGTTTCGCGGATATTGGCGAGGAACTGGTTGCCGAGGCCCTCGCCCTTGGAGGCGCCTTTGACGAGGCCCGCGATGTCGACAAAGGTCATGCGGGCGGGGATGATCTGTTTGGAGCTGGCGATGGCGGCGAGCTTGTCGAGGCGCGCGTCGGGGACGGCGACCTCGCCGACATTAGGCTCGATCGTGCAGAAGGGGAAGTTGGCGGCTTGCGCGGCGGCGGTTTTGGTCAGCGCGTTGAAGAGCGTGGATTTGCCCACATTCGGCATGCCGACGATACCCATTCTGAAGCCCATGTGCTGTCCTTTCGCGTGTAATTCAGGGCGCATGTAGGGGGTGGTGGGCTTGCGCGTCAAGCGGGGCATTGATTTCCGGGTGTGATCCGGTGCACACCCTGTGAGCTAGATTGCGAAGGATGCTGCTGATGACCCGGATTGATGACACGTTTGCCAAGCTGAATGCCGCCGGCAAGAAGGCTTTTGTGACCTATGTGATGGCCGCTGATCCTGATTACGACACGTCGCTTGAGATCGTGAAGGGGTTGCCTGCTGCCGGGGTGGATATCATTGAGCTGGGCTTGCCGTTTACCGATCCGATGGCGGATGGGGCGACCATTCAGCTGGCGGGGCAGCGGGCCTTGGCGGCGGGGATGACGCTGAACAAGACGCTGCAGATGGTGCGGGATTTTCGGGAAGGCGATGCGGAGACGCCGATTGTTTTGATGGGCTATTACAACCCGATCTATAGCCACGGCGTTGAGGCGTTTCTGAGCGACGCGAAGGATGCGGGGATTGATGGGTTGATCATCGTGGACCTGCCGCCGGAAGAAGACAGCGAGCTGTGTATTCCTGCGCAGAATGCGGGTTTGAACTTCATCAGGCTGGCGACGCCCACGACGGATGCGAAGCGGTTGCCGAAGGTTTTGGAGAACACGTCGGGCTTTGTGTATTACGTCTCGATCACCGGAATCACGGGTGCGGCTGAGGCCAATGCCAGTGATGTGGCGCCTGAGGTGGCACGGATGAAAGAGAGTACGGATCTGCCGATCATTGTGGGCTTTGGGGTCAAGACGCCTGAGAGCGCGGAGGCGATTGCGGGAGTGGCTGACGGGACTGTTGTGGGCTCTGCCATCGTTCAGAAAATCGCGGATGGGGAGAGCCCTGCGGATGTGCTGGCATTTGTGAAATCTTTGGCTGATGGGGCGCATCGCGCGTAATCCCCGCATGCGGGGATTTTACCAACGCTCTGATAAAGAACGATCTTTCTGAAAATTTAGGAAATATTAACCTGCGACAACGGCGCCCTGCTCAAATGGTGTCGTCAATGAAGGCGCGGATGTCCCCGAGGACCTGACCGGGTTTGCCGTAAAGCATCAGCTGGCCATCTGAGGGGTAGGTTTTTAGCTGGAACCCCTCTCTTTCTGCGAAGGGCGGGACGTAGTCATAGGCGGCGGCGGGGTCGTGGTGTCCGTGGATCAGCAGGACAGGTTTGCGGTTGGCTTGCACGTAGTCGGACCAGTTGCGCGTCACTTGTAAGGCGTCTGACTGGAAGCCCTTGTAGCCCTGCGCGACAGCAAAGCGGTATCCGTCCAACACCACGGCGCGGGTATCGGCGTCGCTTTCCAACAGGTCACGATCCGGGCTGACCTTGGGATACATATCGTCCAACAGCGTCTCGATCTCAGCCGAGTCGATTTGGGCGACGCCTGCGCGCAACAGCGTGGGCAGAAAGGCAGGCGCGTAGCGCGTGGTGAACGCATACGCCTTTTGGCGCCGCGACAGGTTGGAGAACTGCTTGGTCGACAGGATCGGCACGCCGCATGAAATGTTGATGATGCCCTTCAAACGGTTGCCCAAGACGGGACTGGCCGCAAACGCATAGAGCCCGCCGGACATGTGCCCGAGCAGGTAGACATCTTCCAAATCCAACTGCTCCACCACGGCTTTCAGCTGGGCTGCAAACACCTCTGGCGCTTTGGCAATATCGGGATGTGAACTGGCGTTTCCGTAATTGGGGCGCACGGGCGAGATGAACCGCAGGTTATGGCGCTGCAAGGCGCTCAGAACCTTCTTGGGCAACGCCACACCGTCAAGCATACCGTGAATGAACACGATGGGATGGCCGCGTTTGGGGCCGAAAAGATGGACAGGCACGGTCACGCCGTCAACTTCCACCTCCATGACCTCACCGCGAGAGATACCCGCATGTTGATCCGGGGCCGCGTATTCCAGCGTCTCGCAAATAGAAGACAACATGGCGACGGATTGCATAACGGCGGCTTGAGAGCTGACATTCATTTTGCGGAAGATGGATTTCAGTTGAGAGCGCAACGTGTTGGTCGATTTGTTGCTGCTTTTGGCGATTGCATCCAGCGAGCCTTGCGCGGTCAGATGCTCTGTCAGGATCAGCTCCCCATTGGTGAGGCTGAAATGTTCCTGCAGAAGGCTGCGCAGTTTTGAGGACCACGCGACGTTCAACTCGCGCAGCACAATGCGCACATGGCCGTCCCCTTCGTCGCGGATGTTGGAACCGATCAGGTTGCCACCCTCTTCCAGCGCAAAAATATTGAGGCTTTCGATCTGCGGCGCATGTTGTGTGCGGGCCAGAAACGACTGCCATGCCTCTGCCGCGTCTTCGGTCAGAAAGCCCGCAACCTCTTCCGCATGGCGGACGGCTTGAAATGGGGAGTTTTGGGGGGCGCACTGCCCGTCCAAAAGCACACCATTGGTATCGAATTGCAACAGCGCCTTTTGTTCAAAGTCAGAGCCGCCCTCCCCGAGCTTCTTTTGATGACGCCCGAATTTCGTGATGATCGCGTAGACCCGCGCGAAATGCACTTCGAGGCCGTCATCAGACAGAACCACGTCCGACAATCCTGTCGAATTCTGCCTGTCCCTGTAGGGTTCGGTGCGCTGGTCGATGTACTTTTCCCAATCTGCGATGAAATCATTCATCTTCTCGGGATGCAGGATGATTTCATACAGTCGTTCGACCATCTTCGAACTGTCGAAATATCGCTCGTTTTTCACAAAGTTATCCCGACATCGTCACCATATATGGCGAAAGACAACCCGCCTTGGCCTCAAAAAGCAAGCGAACCGCAAAAAGTTTTTATTGGTTTTTCGGAGGCTTATCGTGATTTTTCACCCATATAGGTGATTGCCGGTGCGGTTTAAAACTTTAACTATTTGGTCAGTTTTGGCGGTCTTGGTTCGCATAATTGGTAATATAGTACAAGGAGCAGTTGGCACAGGACCACCATGGCTTGGGGGGAATTCGAAGTCTGCTACGCGATTTAACCATAGTCGGTCTGCACCTTTTCGATCCTTGACCGTCAAAACGCTCATCGCCCCTTCATTTGTTGGAACGCCTTTATGAAATTGATGAATTTGGCTTCTGCCACCGCTTGCCTGCTGTTTGCCAAAGGTGCGGATTTGGGCGCTGCGGGGCTTCAAGATACTTAAAGTCCTTTCAACATGATCTAAACCCCGGTCTCGTGAAAACGGACCGGGGTTTAATTTTGTGCCAAGGTCATCCGATGCCCTTCAGGATTGCCCTCAATTGGCCGAATTGGTAAGAGAACCTAACCAATATGACCAAAGATGAGTGCCTCCATGCCCAAAATCGCTGAAATTGCCGATCTGAAGCGTCTGTATAAGCGGCGGGTGCCGAAGATGTTTTACGACTATTGCGAAAGCGGCAGCTGGACGGAGCAGACATTTGAGGAGAATTCCTCCGATTTTGATCTGATCCGGCTACGGCAGCGGGTGGCCGTGGACATGACCAATCGGTCCACCAAGTCGCAGATGATCGGAACGGATGTGGCGATGCCTGTGGCTTTGGCGCCTGTGGGCTCAACGGGCATGCAGCATGCGGATGGGGAGATTTTGGCGGCGAAAGCGGCGGAGAAATTTGGCGTGCCGTTTACTTTGTCGACCATGTCGGTCTGTTCCATTGAAGATGTGGCGGAGCATACGAGCACGCCGTTCTGGTTCCAGCTGTATGTCATGAATGACCGCAAATTTGAGAAAGCCGCGATTGAACGCGCGAAAGCGGCTGGATGCTCGGCTTTGGTGCTGACGTTGGATCTGCAGATCCTCGGGCAGCGACACAGGGATGTGCATAACGGGCTGACCGTGCCGATCAAGCCGTCGCTGAACAATATCGCGGATTTGGCAACGAAATGGCGCTGGATGTACGAGATGTCGAAGACGAAGCGGCATAGCTTTGGCAATATCGTGGGCCATATTGACGGGATCAGCGACATGTCCTCGCTGTCTGTTTGGGCTGCGGAAAGCTTTGATCCCAAGCTTGATTGGGAGCGCGTGAAAGAGATCAAGAAGATGTGGGGCGGGCCGATGATCCTGAAGGGGATTTTGGACGCTGATGACGCCAAGATGGCGCTGCAGGTGGGCGCGGATGCGATCATCGTGTCGAACCATGGTGGGCGGCAATTGGACGGGGCGTTGAGTTCGATCAAGATATTGCCGTCCATTATGGATGCGGTGGGCGACAAGGTTGAAGTACATCTTGATAGCGGCATCCGGTCGGGTCAGGACGTGTTGAAGGCTTTGGCGATGGGGGCCAAGGGCACCTATATCGGGCGCGCGTTCGTCTATGGGCTGGGCGCGATGGGGCAAGACGGTGTGTCCGAGGCGTTGCGGGTGATCCACAAAGAGCTTGATACGACGATGGCGTTGTGCGGCGAGCGTGATGTGCAGGATCTGGGGCGGCACAACCTGTTGGTGCCCAAAGGGTTTGAGGGCGAGTGGGTTTAGGCTTCGGAATTTGAGTGTTTTTGCCAAACCGAAGCGTTAAGCACCGCGTTTGCGCAAGATACCGATCAGGGGAAACAAGATACAGACCAGCAGGCCGATGGCGGCGAAGCTTGTGCGCAGGCCGAAGCCTTGGCTGATCAGGCCCATGGCGGCGGGCGCGATGAAGAAGCCAGAGAAGCCGATAACGGCTGTGCGTGAAATGGCGAGCGTGCGGATTTCGGGGCGCACGAGGCGACCGACGATGGCCAGACCGATGGGACCAATGGCGGAGACACCGAGGCCCAGCGTGCCAAATCCGATATAGGCGACGAGCGGTGTGGGCGCGAAGGCTGCGATGACGGCACCCGTGGCGGCACAAACCGCGCCCCAGAAGATCACCGTCAGATCGCTCCATGTGTCAGCGACGGCTTGCCCGCCGAAGCGGCCGATGGCCATGGTGATGCCGAGCATGGTCGGGCCGAATGCGCCCTCTGCCGCGCGCCCGCCCAATGTGCGTTCGACGTGGAGGGCCGACCAGCTTTCGACAGCGGCCTCCGTCATGAAAGCGATCAGGACGACTGCGCCGCACAGACCCACGATGGCATAGGGGAAGGCGCTGGTTTTGACTGTGTCTTCTTCCGTGACGGCGACGGCCATGCGGGTGCGGGTGGCAAGCAGCAGGGCAAGGATGCCGACGCAGGCGAAAATCGCGACGGGGACCATGCCGGCCTCCCGCCCGAAGCCGGTGCCAAAGGCGCCGATGGCGTAAGCCACGGAAAACATGCCGTGATTGGCATTCATAAGGGGGCGCTTGTGGGCGGCCTCCAGTTCGGAGACGCGCGCATTCATCGTGACGTCGAGCAGGCCGGAGGCGAGACCCGCGCCGATCATAGCCATAAAGAACAGCACAGGTGCCGTAGCCAGACCAGGAAACAGAAACGCCACCGCCAGCCCGATGGAGGCCACAGGCAAAGCCCATTGGCCAAGCGCACGGTCAAACATCGGCGCGAGGATCATCGTGGTCAAAAGACCGATGGATGTCCCCAAAAGCAGCAGCCCGAAGGTCGCATCATCCGCGCCGATCTGGGCTTTGAGTTGCGGGGCAAGTGCTGCCATTGATCCCCAAAACAGTCCCACAATCATGAAGGCCGCAACAGGTGCGTGAGACAGGCGGATGGCGGAGATCACAGACATGAGGCAAACCGTTAGTCACAAGGGTTGAAACACTCAAGTCACAGATTGCAACAAAGCCCTTTCCAAGATCACGATTCCCTCCTATACGGCAGGCTTCATTGCGGCCCGACACCCTTGGAGGCAGCCGCGTTAACATAAAGGAATATAGTCATGGCTGATAAGATACCTGATCTTGTCGTCGAGGCACGCGCGGGGACAGGCAAGGGGGCCGCCCGCACTGCACGTCGTAACGGAATGGTGCCCGGCATCGTTTACGGGGGTGGTGAAGATCCACAACCGATCCAACTGCCCTTCAATGTGCTCTTCAAGAAGTTGAAAGACGGCCGCTTTCTGGCCACGCTCTTCAACCTGAAGATCGAAGGTCAGGACGATGTCCGTGTGATCTGCCGGAACGTGCAACGTGACGTTGTCAAAGACCTGCCGACCCATATCGACCTGATGCGCCTGAAGCGCACATCGAAAGTCGCGCTGTTCATCCCCGTTGAAGTTGCGGGTGAAGAAGAGTCCCCAGGTCTGAAAAAGGGCGGTGTTCTGTCGCTGGTCCGCTCCGAAGTTGAGCTGACTGTGACCGCTGCGGATATCCCGGACAGCATCACAATCGACGTCTCCGAGTTGGAGATTGGTGACAACGTGACGATCTCGTCTGTGAAGCTGCCTGAAGGTTCCACACCGACGATTGACCGTGACTTTGTGATTGCAAACATTCAGGCCCCATCCGGTCTGAAATCTGCCGATGATGAAGACGAGGCCGAAGGCGAAGAAGGTGCAGAAGCACCGGCCGCTGAAGCTGCAGAGGGCGGCGAAGAGTAATCTTTGCTTTCCTCACGAAGAGATGAGAACGCGAGGACCGAAAGGCCCTCGCGTTTTTCGTTTTAGCGTAGACCGGTTTTAGCGCGCGCCGATGCGGACCGTGTCGCCGTCGAACTTGGGCACGGACATCACGACCGGATCGGTCGGGTAGCAGAGCGCTTGTTCTTCCAAGAGACCAATCGCGATCTCTTCGCCCATGCGCAGACTGTCATAGTAGTCCGAGAAGTAATGCACGCCCGCCATGTTGCGCCCGATGGAGATATTGGCGGCGAGCTTGTTCAGCTCTCCCTCCAATGTGAGCGGGCAATCGATCTCTTGCTGGACAAGCGCGCTGCCATTGGCATTTGGCACGTATTGGATGAACCTGTCCGTCGTGCCGTCATGCGGTTTGGGACCGAAGAAGCCGACAACCGGATCCATGCCCGGGCGCGTGCGTTCGACCAATTGTGCACCTGTGTCGAAGAAGGCTTTCAGGATCGTGACACAGGCCCCCGCAACGGAGGCGTGACCGGCGGCATAGGCCGGGTGCATCGGGGATCCTTCGGCAAAGGCCATGGGCAGTAAGGCGGTTGGATTGCCGCCCAAGGTGGTGCCGTTATGGTCGCGGACCTTCTCGATCGTGTCGGCCAGATCACCGCACATGGTGGTGAGGACACCGCAGACCTGCGGGTGTTTCTCTTCGATCTCAGCCGCTTTTTCCAAACGTGCGGCCAACACTTCCGGACGGGCGCGGATATGTGTGTTGAACTTTTGGAAACGTGCGGCTTTCAGCGCGCGCGTGGCGACTTCCGTGACCAAGGTCAGGATGTGCGGTCCGCCATAAAGCGCGAACCCGCCAGCATTGAGGTTGCGTGGCCCGCTTGTCGGGAAGCTGCGGCGCATCCCTGCGAGCGTGCTGAAGCCTGTGTCAAACGGTGCCGCCTGCCCCAGAAGGATCAGGCAGGCATTCAGATAGGCTTGGTAAAGGGCGTCCACATGCACGTAAGTCGCCAGATCGCGCGGTGTGCAGATGAAGCGGCGCGTGTTGGTGAATTTCTGACCGCCGGAGGTGCCGTTGACCGCGTTCACATTGCAGCCCTGCTGGACTTTGTGGAAATCCGTGAATTCCGTCATGTAGTCGTCATTCACTTCGGCTGCGGCGATCTTCTGGGAGATTTGCTGCGGGCCGAACCCGATCAGCCCATCCGCCGGATCACCATTGCCGATCCACAGGAATTGGGAGACGTATGCGCCCTTCTCCACCCCCGGTGAGGATCCGCGGAAGGCGGTTTGTTTGGTCAGGAAACCGGTGCCTCCGACTTTGCGGGGCCGGTTGGGAAAGTCGGCCTTAGCATAGGCCAGATCATTCAGCCGTGTGACAGAGGCAGAGATGCCGGTGCCGCCCGTCTCAGCAAATTCGCTGAGGGCCACGTCGCGCAGAAGCGCCAGTTCATAGACTTCGGCCATCTCGAAATCCAACTCATCCGAGCCAAGCGCGGGGGCCGGTGCCATCGTGACCGCCTGACAATCCGGGCCTTGGAGATCATACGCCACACCAGCGGTTGGCGCTTCCCACGGTCTGCGCCCTTCTTCACAGTCAGGCACGAAAATGCGGTTGGTGAAGGCGTCGATATAGCCATCATCAATGGCTTGTCGAAATGCCATGAAATCTTGCGGATCCGCCAGCAGGCCGGTCGTGTCCTTGTGTGCCAGACCTTTGGTGAAGCTCATCAGATATGCGCTATTGGCATATTTCTGTTCGTCGCCATTGGCTTTGTGATTGGGGTGGGTGCGGTCTTTGGCTTCCAGAGCTGCAGATACACGGGCAGAATACGCCCCTTGGCGTCTACTTGTAGACATAATAGTTACTCCAATAACTTCTTAAAAATAAAGTTTAGTCCCCTCATCGAAATAAATGAGGATGGTCGCTCTATACCTCAAAACGGCGATCAGGTCAAAGGCGGGCCTGTCGCGGTCCGCGCGTACAGGTTTGGATACATGCCTGCCGGAATTGGGGTAAGTTCAAATTGTACCCCCTGCCCGAAGCCTGATAAGCTGACAGAAACGCGCGCGATCAGCCGCGCTTTCTGGACAGGCATCAGCGGATGAAACTTTTTGTAGGCCTCGGCAATCCCGGTGCGAAATACGCAGGCAACCGGCATAATATCGGCTTTATGGCGTTGGACCGCATCGCGGGCGATCACGGGTTTGGCGGTTGGAAATCGAAGTTTCAGGGCCAGATCACCGAAGGTCGTTTGGGGTCAGAGAAGATTGTGATGCTGAAGCCCACGACCTTTATGAACCTCTCGGGCCAGTCCGTGGGGGAGGCGATGCGGTTCTACAAGCTCGACAGCACGGATGTGACCGTGTTTCACGACGAGATTGATCTGGCGCCGGCCAAGACGCGGTGCAAATCGGGTGGCGGGCATGCGGGCCATAACGGGCTGCGCTCCATCCATCAGCATATCGGTCCGCATTATGACCGCGTACGCATGGGCGTGGGGCATCCCGGTCACAAGGACAAGGTGCCGTCTTATGTGCTGCATGATTTTGCGAAGGCTGATCAGGACTGGCTCGATGATGTGCTGCGCGGCATCTCTGACGGCGCACCGCATTTGGCTGATGGCGATACAGGGCGGTTCCTGAACGCGGTCAGTCTGCGCGTGGCGCCGCCGCGATCCTCCACCAGCAAACCCAAGCCAGCGCCCAAGGCCGCAGAGCCCGAACCACAACAAGAAGATACGCGCAGCCCAATGCAAAAACTGATGGATAAGTTCAAATGAGATCTTTGCTGAAATGGGCGCTGCGGATCGTGCTTGCCTTGGCAGTGATTGCAGTCGTGCTTGGCATCTGGAAACGGGAAGAAATTATGCGACTGCTGGCCGTAAATTCGCTCTTCACCCAAGACAAGATCGTCGGCAACTTCTCCAACATGAACAAGGCTTTCCTTTGGGCGGAGATGTCGCGTGGGGACGGCCCGGTCACTGAGCTGCCCAGAGGGGAGCCTGCGCAGTTATCGCAAGACGTCGCGGACTATATCGAGCAGCGCGATGTCACTGCGCTGGTTGTTTTGAAAGACGGCAAGATCGTCAACGAGCAGTATTTCCTTGGCACGACATCGCAGGACCGCCGCATCGGATGGTCGATTGCGAAAAGCTTCCTGTCTGCCACGTTCGGCATTGCGCAGGCCGAAGGGTTGATCCCTGATCTGAACGCGCCAGTGACCGACTATGTGCCGCGCCTGAAAGGTACGGCCTATGATGATGCGACAATCCTGAACGTGCTGCAAATGTCGTCCGGCGTGACCTTTGACGAGGATTATCTGGACTATGACAGCGACATCAATCGCATGGGTCGCATTCTGGCGCTTGGCGGCACGATGGACGGCTTCGCAGTCTCTCTGACCGAAAAGGACCGTCCTGCAGGTGAGCAATGGGAATATACCTCCATCGACACGCATGTTCTGGGCATGGTCCTGCGGGAGGCCACGGGGCGCTCCATGATCGACTACATGGAAGAAAAGCTGATCCAGAAGATGGGGCTTGAGGCCGATCCCTACTACCTGACCGATGGTGAGGGCGTGGCATTCGCCTTGGGTGGGCTCAACCTGACAACCCGTGACTATGCGCGGATGGGGTTGATGTATCTGCAAGACGGCCAACTTGGCGGCACACAGATCATCCCGAAGGACTGGGTACGCGAAAGCACCGTCCCCTCTGCCAAAACGGAACCCGGCCAGCTTGGCTATGGCTATCAATGGTGGATCCCCGTCGGCGCGGAAGAAGGGGAATTCATGGCGCGCGGCATCTACGGCCAATATGTCTATATCAACCGCACTGCAGGCGTTGTGATCGCTGTTAACAGTGCGGATAGAAACTTCCGCGATGATGGTGTTGCCAACCAGAATATCGCAATCTTCCGCAACATCGTCGGATCTCTATGACGCACAGCCCTGTCCCTGACATCTTCCGCCAACAGGCGGGGCAATGCGCGAAAATGGGTTCCCCATTCATGGCGCAACTGCTGGGTGTCATTGCGGACAATCTGGTGCCGGAGGGGGCGGTGATGACCCGCTTGCTGAACTGGCAAGGCGATCCACGCGGTCGCGCGGATTCGGTCCCCTTACGTCTGGCCGGTGCTTTACATGCGCTGCTATTGCAAGGGGCCGATGACGGGCTTAGCCACGCCTATCCGCCTTCCTCCGTCAGTGATGAGGCCCTGTGGCACGCCGTCTCCCAAGCCTTGAAAACGCATGAGACGCAGATCTTGGCTTGGCTCGACTATCCCCCGCAAACCAACGAGGTCAGACGATCCGCCGCCTTGATCCCGGCGGCCTTGCTGATCAGCGACCGGTTTGGCCTGCCCCTCACCCTGTCAGAGCTTGGCGCGAGCGGCGGGTT
Source organism: uncultured Litoreibacter sp. (assembly GCA_947494435.1). Classification (GTDB taxonomy): domain Bacteria; phylum Pseudomonadota; class Alphaproteobacteria; order Rhodobacterales; family Rhodobacteraceae; genus Litoreibacter. The sequence continues at coordinate 1,662,319 of CANLUY010000001.1, read as the reverse complement.
GAACCTGCATTTCGACCAATTCGCTTTGAAGATCGGGCAGACCAGGTTTGGCGCGACTGAGCCTGCCCTAACTCTGTCGCCAGAATGGACCGGTCCCTTGCCCGTCACATCGAACCTACGTGTCCGGGAAAAACGCGGCGTCGATCTGAACCCGCTTACGGGTGCGGAAGATGAGTTGCGGCTGCAAGCCTATCTGTGGCCCGACCAGCCGGAACGCATGGCCTTGACCAAAGCGGCGCTGACATGTGGGCCACGGCCCGTCGATGCCTCCGATGTCCTGCCATGGCTGGAGGACAGGCTGCGCGGCAACATGTCAGGGACGTGTCATCTGATCTATCACACGGTCGCATGGCAATATTTTCCCATGGACACACAGCGCGAGTGCACCAGATTGATTGAGGCAGCGGGCGACCGCGCCACCGCTGAGGCGCCCCTTGCTTGGCTGGGCATGGAAGTGGATGAACTTGACGAACCGGGCGCGGCCCTCACGTTGCGTCTGTGGCCTGGTGATATCAAAATGACATTGGGACGCGCAGATTTTCACGGTCGATGGGTGCGTTGGGACCCGAAGGAGCAGTAAGATGAATATGGACCCTTCCTTGAATGTATTGGGCGAGCCTTTGGCCCCCTGCTCGGAGGACCCCGTCACGGGGTTTTTCCGCAATGGTTGTTGCGACACGGGGCCGATGGATCAGGGCAACCACACCGTATGCGCGGTGATGACGGCGGAATTTCTGGCCCTGTCGAAATACCTTGGCAATGACCTATCGACGCCGCGCCCGGAGTTCGGATTTGCAGGTCTGAAGCCCGGCGATCAATGGTGCCTGTGTGCGGGCCGGTTCCTGCAAGCCCATGACGAGGGGGCCGCCCCGCGCGTGCAACTGCGCGCAACGCATCAAAACGCGCTTGATGTTGTGCCACTGGATGTTCTCACGCTTTACGCGCTGGAAGACAGCGCGGAATAAGCGCGCGGATCTTTTTTCTTTTGCAGGTCTCCCTTAGGGTCGGCCCCATTGACCCGACAGGTTCCGGAGTGAGAGCTTATGCTAACAACACAGTCGATTTTTGATCGCTATGAGGAGGTTCGCGCACGGTTTCCACCTGTCACGCCACGGGACGGATCGCAGGACATCCACTCCCTGCTGGACATCGCGGATCAAGTTGATGCGTTCGTTTTTGATGCGTTTGGCGTGTTGAATGTGGGCGAGACGATGATCCCCGGCGCGGATGCGCGCCTAGACCAGTTGCGCGCGCGTGGGTGTGCCCTTCGCATTCTGACCAACGCTGCCAGCTACGATCGCAGCGGTGCCATCGCCAAGTTCAAACGCCTCGGCATCCGTGTGAAAGACGAGGAAATCATCACCAGTCGGGAGGCCACGCTTCAGCATTTGGGCGCGGGCCATTGGGGTGTCATCACAGCTGCGTCCGATCCCATGACCGACCTGCCCCGCGATGTCATCCGTCTGAAAGACGACCCAGCCGCCTATGACGCTGTTGACCAGTTTCTGTTCCTGTCTACGGCGGACTGGACGGAGGCGCGGCAAGACTTGCTGATGACCGCCATGCAGGCCCGCCCGCGTAAAGTGCTGATCGGAAACGCGGATCTGGCCGCCCCACGTGATGAGGGGTTTTCTGTTGAGCCCGGACATTTCGGGCATCTGATTGCCGATCTGTTTCCCGATTATGTCCAGTTCTTTGGCAAGCCCTTCCCTGAGGTCTATGACCTGATCGAGGCGACGCTGTCGTCGCTTGCGCCAGATCGTATCGCGATGTGCGGGGATACGCTTCACACTGATATTCTGGGCGCGGCCGCCCGCGGTTGGCGCACGGTTCTTGTGACCCAAGACGGGCTATTTGCAGGCTATGACACGCAGCCGTTTTCCCAGAAAGCACAGCTTTTTGCCGATTGGCGGCTCAATCGTATCTGACGATTGCGGCGGGCTCAGCGGGCGGTGCGCGCCATTTGCCAATGCACACCAAGCGGCGGGAAGAAGAACAGGATGAAGCCCATCGTGACATAGACCCAAAGCATCATCGGCACCCAAAGCACGGTCAGCACGACGCCGACCCAGCCAGAGATTTGAGTGGCCGTCACATCCGGCAGAAACCGCAGTAACATCAGTTGGAACAGTTTGCCGCCGTCCAGCGGCATCACCGGCAAGAGGTTGAACAGCGCCAGAAACAGGTTGATCTGCGCAAGGAAATAGACTGACCAGCCAAACATGCCGGGTGCCAAGTACGGTTCGATCAGGGAGGCGACCGCCCAGATCACGAGGTTCACAATCGGTCCCATAGCGACGATCAACTCGTCCTCGTAGCGGGTCGTGGCTATGGAATGCTCACAAAAGCCCCCACCGCCATGCAGCATAATGCGTTTGACGCGCACATTCTGGATCAACGCGCCCCATGCATGGCCAAGCTCATGGGCCAGAATGGAGAAGATCAAAAGCCCGACAAAGATGAGATCATACATCATCGCCTCAGGCGTTCCGTTGAAAGACACGAAGATCAGCGGCAACAGGATAATCGACGCGCCCACCTGAATAGGCACGCCCCACGGACCTTGCGTCTCGAAGATCGGATTGTCGTCTTTTAACATTGGGCCACCCCCTGAATAGTAACGTCTTGGCCAAAGGGTAGCGGGTGAATGTGGCCCGAGTTGGTCGCAGATCGTGCAGCAAAAAGGCCACCCGGGCGGTCTGCCCGGATGGCCTCAGGTCTTAGTCGCGCAGGCGCGCGATATCGTTGAGCAGACCATCCGTCCCGCTGTTCACGGTCAGACGATCCACACGCCCGGCAATGGTTTCGAGAGCTTCAAGCTCTTTCAGCCGCAGCATGACGGGGTTATCCGCCATGACTTTTGCCGTGTTCAGAAGCGAACGCGTGGCGTTCGTTTCTTCGCGGCGCCGGATGACATTTGCCTCGGCCTCTTTTTCGGCCGCAACGACACCGGTCAGGATGTCCCGCATCTCACCGGGCAGGATCACGTCTTTCAACGCAATCGCACCCACTTCGACACCGATCTCGGCCATTTCAGCGCGGACCGCATTCGCGGCCTCGGCATCCACAGCCATTTTATCGGCCAGAAGCGCATCAAGCGTCAGCGCCCCAAGCGTTTTGCGGAACGCCAACCCAAGCGCACGGTGCAGCGCATCCTCGAAATCTTTGACCGCCGTCACCGCCCGCACGGGGTCGGTGACCCGGAAATCCGCCGCAAGGTTCACCCGCAGCGTCACCCGGTCTTTGGTCAGGATCTCGTGACCCGTCACATCATGCGCCCGCCAGCGCAGGTCGACCATTTTGGTGTAGAGCTTGCGCCCCACGGTCCAAAACCGATGCGTCCCCGCGGTCAGCGTCTCCGTCAGCGCACCATCCACGAACAGCAATCCAACGTCGCTTTCCGCGACCTCGATCACCGTCATGGCCCCGGTCAGGCGTGCCCGCACCAGACGATCCCCAAGCGCGCGAGGCACTTCAAGACCGTCGGCCATGTTGATCCGCTCAACCGTCCAAGGTCCGGCGTCGGTCCACACGACACACCGCGTGTCAGGGCTCAGCACATCGCTCAAACGCCCATCACGGGAGACAATCGCGATCTCATCCGCACCGGTGCGCAGCTCAGTCATATGCGCCGCAGCCAAGTCAGGGCGTTCGCGCCACACGGCATCGCTGAATTCAGAGACAACGACGGCGTTGCTGATGACGTGGCGCTCGACCACATCTTTGCGCCGCAGCGCATGTTCCCCTGCGCCCAGAATGGCGGTGATCCGACCTTTGCGGAACACCAAAGCCCGCTCGGCTTCAGTCAGGGTGAGGCGTCGCCGCCCCAAAAGGATATCTATCAGTCGCATCGTTATTCTCCTTCTTCATCAATGCTTTATCGTCGTCGCAAATGCGATCTCCTTTAGGTTTCGGTTGTGGTTGGGGGAGCCATGAAAAGCTCCGGTTGATAATTCTGTGGTGGATGTCCAGCCCCACCCTGTCGCAATCTCAGCGGGTGGGTCGCGGAGCGGAGCGGTGCCGCCTCAGCGGGCAAAGGCGGTCGAAACCTCCCCTGCCCGAGCCAAAACGGGCCTACTCTTCACACGGCCTCACCGGCCTCGACCGAGGCGTGGGGGCGGTCATTCTGCCGTCCCGCCCGAGGGCAAAACAGCCATCCGAGCCACACCCAAGCGGGCGGAACCGGACATCCGATTTTAGTTTCCGTCGCTGGGAAAGCGAGGTGGGAGTCGAACCCAGGCTGTCAAGGCCTTACCGTTGGATGGCGGGACTCGAACCCGCTACACCTAGATTAACAGTCTAGTGCTCTAACCAAATGAGCTACATCACCCCGAACTTCAAAACGGCCTTGGCATACATCCGCAGCAGCGCCGCAATGCACCGGGGCAGTGATCACCTGCGCCCGCTAAGGTCCGATCCGTCTGGTCGGGAGGTGAGGTGTAATCCGAGGGTACGGATTCGAGATACCCGTGTTCTGACCCTACGTCAGACGCTGTGACGTGCGCGCAACAAAATTACCCACCTACGCAATAAATGAAAAGGACGCTCAGAAATGAACGTCCTGTCAATACATCCAAAACCGCTTTGGGCTTTCGAGATGTTACAAGTTCTTTTTCGTGGCTTTGCGGGTCGCAACCGGGCTTGGAGCTACGCCGGTTTTGCGCGTCGTGCCTGCCATTCACCGAAAACCACCATAAGGACACCGAATGTAGCAATGCCGACCATCAGCCCGTCGATATCGTCAAACCAGACCATGAGGTACATCAACAGGCCCCAGAACATGGTGACAAACAGAGTTTGAACCATCCGCACCTTGAAGCTTTTCGGTACGTCCTGAAGTTTCCAGAGCGGATGGCGTTCCAGTCCTTGCTTTATCTCAAACAAGCGCATCGCAAAGTCGAACACCAGAAACAAAACCGGTATGGCAAGTGTGTAGCTCAAGATTCCATGGTTCGTGTATGCGATTAGCGAAAGCGACCCCGCCAAAACTATGGTCAGCCACAGGTTTTTGGGCAGCAGCATCTTTTCCAATGCTCTATTTACATCGTGATCCATGTCGCTACGTTGAGTTTTTCCACCGAGCGTTTCAAACCATTTTTTCTACGTGGCAAAGGCAAGCAAAGAGCCGCCCATTTTTGGCTGAAAGGCGGCCTTCTCGCATTCCGTCACGCACGCTTACCCTGAGGCTGTGCGCCCTTCAGTGTCGCTCATGTCAAAGCCCAAGTGTTTGGCGACTGTGAAGATGTCTTTGTCGCCACGCCCGCACATGTTCATGACGAGCAGGTGATCCTTCGGCAATTCTGGCGCGATCTTCATGACATGGGCTAGCGCGTGGGAGGGTTCCAGCGCGGGGATGATGCCTTCGGTTTCACAACACAGTTGAAACGCCTCCAACGCCTCCATATCGGTGATGGAGACATATTGCGCGCGGCCAATCTCGTGCAGCCAGGAATGTTCTGGGCCGATGCCCGGATAATCCAATCCGGCGGAAATCGAGTAGCCTTCTAGGATTTGACCGTCATCATCTTGCAGTAGGTAAGTGCGGTTGCCATGCAGCACGCCCGGGCGGCCGCCAGTCAAAGAGGCGCAATGCTCCATCTTCGCGTTGACGCCTTTGCCACCTGCTTCGACGCCGATGATCGCGACCTCTTTGTCATCGAGGAACGGGAAAAACAGCCCCATCGCGTTAGAGCCACCGCCGATGGCGGCAATGATCGTATCGGGCAAACGGCCTTCGGCCTCTTGCAGTTGCTCTTTGGTTTCCTTGCCAATGATGGCTTGGAAGTCACGCACCATCGCGGGGTACGGGTGCGGACCTGCGACCGTGCCGATGCAGTAGAACGTGTCGCGCACATTGGTGACCCAGTCGCGCAGCGCGTCGTTCATCGCGTCTTTCAACGTGCCGCGGCCAGACGTTACGGGGACAACTTCGGCGCCAAGAAGACGCATGCGGAAGACGTTCGGCGCTTGGCGTTCCACGTCATGCGCGCCCATGTAAACCACGCATTTCAAACCGAATTTCGCGCAGACGGTAGCCGTGGCCACGCCATGCTGACCTGCGCCGGTTTCGGCAATGATGCGGGTCTTGCCCATGCGGCGGGCGAGAATAATCTGGCCCAGAACGTTGTTGATCTTATGCGCGCCCGTGTGGTTCAGCTCATCGCGCTTGAGGTAGATTTTTGCGCCACCCAGCCGTTCGGTCAGGCGTTCGGCATGGTACAAAGGCGAGGGCCGGCCAACGTAATGCTTCCAGAGGTAATCCATTTCGTCCCAGAAGCTTTGATCGGTTTTGGCGTGCTCATATTGCTCTTCCAACTCAAGGATCAGCGGCATCAACGTCTCGGACACAAAGCGCCCGCCGAAATCGCCAAAACGACCCTGTTCATCGGGGCCGGTCATGAAGCTGTTGAAAAGATCGTTCGCCATGGGTCTCTCCTAAATCCGAAGCCCCATGTTCATAAAAAACGGGCCGAGCGCAAGCCCGACCCGTCTTTGAATTCTGTTTGTTTGCTTACTTGCGGCGACGTAGCACAGCCAAACCGCCGAGACCTGCAAGCAGCAGTGGCAAACCGGCAGGAAGCGGCACGGCAGGCAAAAGATTGTCGCCAAATTCGCCATTCCGGTTCACAGCCCGCTCATTCAAGTTGCCTGACAAAGCGACAGGGCCGGATGCGCCGTTGATGCGCAAAGCGGGGCCGTCCGCCATGTTGCGCAGCTCGAACGTGCCTTTTTCTTTCGTGGCACCCCAGCCGCTCAAGATGAACTGGATGGAAGTCACGTTGGTGAACATGCTCAGGTCAATGCCCAGATTTGTCTCACCAGCCGTGTCGATGTTGTGATCCGAATAGATGTCATAGACAGGCGCGCCGCCATTCACGATCGCGTCGATGACGATAGACTTTGGACCTTTGTTCGACCCGTCATAGCGGATGTCGAGCGTTGTCAGATCGTAAGCCGTGGTGGAGTTGAAGCCCCATGTGATCGAGTTGTAGCTCGCACGCGCCGCATTCGCGTCACCGTAAAGTGTCCAGCTTTTGGAACGGAATGTGCCCACACCGGTCGAGACCAAACCACCTGCGCGGCTCAGCACATTCGCGTCCACACCGTCGGCTTCTTCGGAAGCGACAATAAAGGAGGCGTTTGTTGGGATCTCGTAAGCGGCAATCGTCACGGCCTGCGCGGGAAGTGCGAAGGAGACGGCAACGCCAAGTGCGGTAAATACGTGTTTCAAAGCAGCGGTCCTACATTCTACAGGGTAAACGCCACGCAGAGTGACGCCTAAAATCTTGATGCTCTGAAAGGTAGAATCACATTTAGACAAATATGTGGCAAATCATCGGTCGTTTTAGGCCATCCGCGCTGACCCTACGGCAGTGCATATTTTGGGCTTAAACTGCGCGCGCCGCGTCGCAAAAATCCGCAATCAGACGCGCGTCTTTGACGCCGGGTGCCGCCTCCACACCTGATGACACATCAAGCTGGCGCGCACCGGTTAGCCGCACTGCTTCCGCAACCGTGTCAGGGGTCAACCCACCCGCCAGCATCCACGGCACGGACCACCGCCGCCCCGCCATCAGCCGCCAGTCAAAGCTCAGACCATTACCACCCGGCAAATCCGCGCCTTTGGGCGGCTTGGCATCAATCAGCAATTGATCTGCCGCCTGCGCATAGTCCTGCACCGCGTCCAGATCGCCCTCATCGGCGACACCAACTGCTTTCATCACCGGCAGCCCGTAGCGATCACGCACCTGCGCCACCCGCTCTGCACTTTCACCGCCATGCAATTGCAACATATCAAGCGGCACCGTCTCGATCATCTGATCGAGCATCGCATCATCGGCATTCACCGTCAGCGCCACTTTGGCGATGCCCACAGGCACCTCAACCGCCAAACGCTGCGCCGCTTCAAAGGACAGATGACGCGGCGATTTCGGGAAGAACACAAACCCCACATACGCTGCACCCGCCTGCGCACAGGCGGCGACATCACCAGCGGTCCCGAGACCGCAGATTTTTACCCGAATATCAGACATGGGATCAGACTTACGACGCGTCTTCCAAAAGCGCCAGCACGTCGTCTTTGCCTTCGGCTTTCTGCTTCTTCAACCCGCGCACCTGCCGCGCGAGCTGTTCCTTCTCGCGCTTCTGCGTCCGTGCATCCACCCGGTGCTTATGTTCGCGGAACCATTCCCAGATAAACCCAATCAACAGACCTACGCCAATAGCGCCGAAAATGATCACGAAAAGCGGCAGGTTCAGGCTAAACGGCTGACCGACATAGGCCGCCATCTCATCAGGGATAACTTGCAGCGGCACTGATCCACGATTGGCGAGAGCGACAATCAGCAGGCAGAATCCAACTGCCAGAAGGAACAAGTAACGCAGATACCGCATGGGCGTTTAGCTTTCTTTTCCGTTCAACCGGTCCCGCAACAGCTTGCCGGTTTTGAAGAAGGGCACGTGCTTTGCTTCTACATGAACTGCTTCCCCAGTGCGAGGGTTCCGGCCCACGCGAGGGTCTCTTTTCTTCACAGAAAACGCGCCAAATCCGCGCAGCTCTACTCTGTTACCGTCGGCAACAGCGTCGATGACTTCTTCGAAGACTGTATTCACAATACGTTCAACATCACGCTGATACAGGTGCGGGTTCTCGTCGGCGATCTTCTGGATCAGCTCGGAACGTATCATCAAAATCCTCCCCAGGATAAAAGCAGCAGCGGGGAATACCCCTTATGTCCCGAGACTATAGGCCAAATAAACGTGATGTGGAAAGGGATTAGGTGCGGTCCAGTCAGCCAATCCTTGCGCAAAATTAGCGATTTGGGCAGTTGACTTGTTCAATTTCTGGCCATCCGGCCCCAGAATCCTACCATTTGGTAGTTTGCAACCAAACGCGCCAATCCCGATTCGCGCCCTCACAAGCGGCACACAATCTGCCCCTCACCGCAGCCTCACCAAGAGTTTAACAGCATTTGCCCGCGTCCTGCGTAACACTGCCGCAGGATCAAATAGGACATGCTCATGATTTCTCGCCGGACCTTCACCACAAGCCTTGCCGCCACCCTCGCCGCGCCCGCCTTTGCCCAAGCGCCTGATTACCGCGCGATGATGTTCGACATCCTGTCAGGCGACCCCGCATTGTTCCGGCCTGCACTCAACCAAGTGACGGCGCGCAAGAACCCGGACATGGCCGCAGGTCTTATTCAGGCGATGCGCTTCACCAACGGCTCCGAGGCAGAGATCGTCAAAACCCTGCGCCAGATCACCGGCGCGAACGCCGGAAACAATTGGTTCAAGTGGATGCTCTGGCAGGAGGCCAACCCACAGGTAAAACCACACCCAAGCTTCATTGACTTCAAGCGGGAGGTCATGACGCGGATCGATCCAAACTTCGCGGATTTCCTCCAACGCAAATATCTTGATCCCGATAAAATGCGCATCCGGCTGGAGGAAATCACATGGGGCGGCGTGCGCAAGGACGGCATCCCGAGCCTTGATAATCCGAAGATGACCACGCCCGCAAAAGCCATCTATATGCGCGGCGACGATCTGATCTTTGGCGTCTCGATCAATGGCGACACCCGTGCCTATCCGCTGCGCATCATGGGGTGGCACGAGATGTTTAACGAGAAGATCGGCGGCGTGAACGTGGCGCTCGCCTATTGCACCCTTTGCGGATCAGGCATCCTGTTTGAGACCAAAGTGAAGGGCCGCAACCGTCCGCTGGTCTTTGGCTCAAGCGGCTTCCTGTATCGCTCCAACAAACTGATGTTTGACCGCCAGACCAATAGCTTGTGGAACCAGTTCACGGGCGAACCCGTCGTCGGCAAACTCGCCAGCCGCAAGATCGAGCTGAAACAGCGCCCCGTGGTCATCACCACATGGGACGCGTGGAAAGCGCAGAACCCCAAGACCAAAATCCTGTCCTTAGACACAGGCCACCGCCGCGACTATGGCTCCGGCGTGGTCTATGCCGAATATTTCGGTTCAAACGAGTTGATGTTCCCCACCAATGTCGATCAGCGCCGTCACAAACAAAAAGACTACGTCTTCGGCATCCGAAAATTCGGCGGCGCAAAAGCTTGGCCGCTGAAGTCCTTCAAGCGTAAGAAAGTCATCAATGATGGAATGCTCAACACGCCTTTGGTGCTGATTGGTGACGATAAATCCCGCACCGTCCGCGCCTATGAACGCGGCGGCCTTAGCTTCAAACAAAAAGGCAGCGGCTTGGTCTCAAACGATGGCAAAGCCTGGCGCGTCACAGAAGACGCCCTGATCTCTGGCAACACCCAATTGCCGCGCGTCGCAGGCCACATTGCCTATTGGTTCGCGTGGAACGGCTATCTCGGCGCGGAAAGCGAACTTTACAAAGGCTAAACTGCGCGAGGGCGGCAATTCAGGTGTCAGCGGAAAGGGAACGGTGCTAGAGCGCATCAACCTGTTCACCTGTCCTGTGGCGAAACGCCCAACGCATGGAGGTTTCATGGAAAACCTTGAGATGGTCATTTTTGATTGTGATGGCGTCATCGTCGATAGCGAGCTGTTGCTCAATGAGGTGCTGCGCGACGACCTCGCCGCCCATGGTCTTGACCTCAGTGTTGAAGAGGTGATGGACCGGTTTGTCGGTGGCACAATGGAAGGTGTCGCGCAAAAAGCAAAAGACGCAGGCGCTACGTTGGGCCCCGATTGGGTGGAGGAGTTCTATCCCAAAGCCTATGCGCGCCTTGCCACCTCCGTCGAGGTTATCCCCGGAATTGTCGAGGTTTTGGACGCACTTGATGCCGCAGGCGTGCCCTATGCCGTGGGCTCTAACGGACGTGTGCGCAAAATGGAGATTACACTGGGCCGCACGGGACTGCTGGACCGGTTTCCGGACGGCTGGCTGTTGTCGGGACAGGATTGCGACGCGCCCAAACGCGCGCCAGATGTGTATCTGAAGGCGATGGGATTGGTCGGCGCGGAGCCGTCACGCTGCGCAGTGATCGAAGACAGCGCGACCGGCGCACGCGCAGGTCAAGCCTCTGGCGCGCGCGTTTTCGGCTTTCACCGCGACACAGCGCGGGAGAAATTGGCACCTGTCTCGGATGTCTTGTTTGATGATATGGCCGATCTGATCGGGTTGCTGAAGCTCTAAGCGCGTGCGGCGTTCACGTCTTGGGCGCGGTCTTTGCAAAATAGATACTGTCGAACCACTGATCCCCGATCTTGATCGTCTCCGTCTTGCGATGCGTCTCGTGAAAGCCCAGCTTTTCCAACATCCGGATTGATCCGGCATTACGCGGGTCCACATCAGCGATCACTTTCGTCAGCTTGCACTGACCAAAACCATGCTCAAGCAGCGCGCCCACAGCTTCGCTCGCGATGCCTTTGCCCCAGCTATCAGGATGAAAGATGTATCCGATCTCAGGAAACCGCCAAAACCCTGCTTTCCCGATCACGATACCATTGTGCTCCACCACAAAATCTTCCCCTTGTTCAGAGGGAAGCGCGATCACCCCCTCGATATAGGCGATCGTTTGGGACAGGTCCGTATGCGGCAGCGTGCTCCAATATTGCATGGCATCTGCATGGCTGAAAATATCATGAAGCTGCTCCGCATCCGCCAGCGTCGGCGGCCGAATGATCAACCTGTCCGTCTCGATCCGCGTCATGTTTGAGCTCCTTCGGCAGTGCAGGTTAAAAACGGATTAAGAAATATCTTTATTGTTTAATATCAATGCTTTGCGATTTTCCCCGCATGCGGGGGATCTTCCGATTATCGTTTCAAAACGGCTTCAACCGCCGAAATCGCCACCGCCACGGCCTCTTCAATATCCATCTCAGATGTATCAATCAGCACCGCATCCGCCGCTGCCGCCAACGGCGCCGCTTCTCTCTCCCGGTCCCGTTGATCTCTGATCCGAAGGTCCTCCAAAACGCCCTCACGGGTCACATCCTGACCCTTCCCGGACAATTCCAAAAAGCGCCGCTCCGCGCGGATTTCATCACTGGCCGTCACGAATAATTTGACCTCGGCATCAGGGCAAATAACCGTCCCGATATCGCGTCCATCAAGGACCGCACCGCCCTCACGCCGGGCGAAGTCTTTCTGAAAATCAACCAACGCGGCCCGCACCTCAGGCATCACCGCCACCTTCGACGCCGCCTGCGCAACCTCGGTCGTGCGCAGATCATCTCGCTGCAAGTCTTCGACCCGCAAACTCCGCGCCGCTTCCAGCGCCTCTTCCCCCGCAAGAACCCGCGCACCCGTGGCGCGGTAGATCAAGCCGGTATCAAGATGGGCAAACCCGAAGAATGCCGCGACCCGCTTAGAGATCGTGCCCTTGCCAGCCGCCGCGGGTCCATCAATCGCAACTGTGAACATCATCGCACCATCGTCGTAAGCTCGGGGTCGTCTTGATCGGCACAGGGCAGATCATCGCCCAAATCATAATAGTCCCCTTTATCAGCGCAAAAGATATGTCCCTTCAAGCTCACGCCCGTCGGCCCATCAATAGACCCCGCAAAGATCGAGATATTCTTCCCGCTGCCGTCCCAAAACAGGTTCGACCCGCAGGTCCCGCAAAAACCACGCCGCGCGGTTTCTGAAGAGGCAAACCAAACGGGCGATCCGTTGACGGTCAACTCGTCCCGCGCCACAGAGGTCGCCGCAACGTGATGCCCACTGGTTTTGCGGCATTGCCGACAATGACATGCGATCACCGGCCTGAGCGCACCAACCGCTTCAAACGTAATCGAACCGCACAAACAACTTCCATAAGTCTTCATTGATTTGCTCCCTCCTGCCGCCAGCAGGTGATCATTGCCGCAAATGCCAATAAAACCGCCGCAAATTTCACCCGCGTGGCCAGATTGATCTGGCTTGCCAATTCGAGCTGTAGAGCTTGCGGCGCATCATTGATCAATTCCGCCAATAATTGGTTCTCCGTCAAGTCCGCCGTGCCGAAGATCGCCGCGAATACGACGATCACCCACCAGAAGCGTTTGGGCCTGAGCGCATTCGCAACGAGGCAAAGCAGGAATAGAAGGCCCAAAACAAACCCGAAATCCAAGGGTCGATAGACTTGATTGTAAAGCTGTCGTCCCTCGAACCCTAAAGCGTCTTTGAAAGCAAAAATCTGATCAGGTGTGGCCCCGAGCGGATTGAGGTCAGGCACTTGGCCCGCAAAACCTAACCGGACGAGAGCGACATAATTCAGGGCTGCGAAAAGCACCGCAACGACGACCGCAACGCGTTTTGCGATCGCCCATTCACTCACTGCGGATCTCGTTGCAGGTCTGCCCCCAGATCGGACATCAATGTCTCAAAGATTGGGAAAGACGTTGCAATTGCGCCGCCATCGTCAATCTTCACAGGGGTCTGTGATGCGAGACCGAGGCACAGAAATGACATGGCGATCCGGTGATCAAGATGCGTGGCGCATGTCCCGCCGCCCGGCACGCCGCCTGCTTCCAAACCATGTACCGTCCAGCTGTCTTCGGTTTCATCAACCGTAACCCCGTTGGCGCGCAATCCAACAGCCATGGCGTCAATCCTGTCGCTTTCCTTCACGCGGAGCTCTTTGACGCCTGCCATGTAGGTCTTGCCTTTCGCGAAGGCGGCGACGACGGACAAAACCGGATACTCATCAATCATGGAGGCTGCGCGTTCCGGTGGCACATCGATGCCCACCATGTCAGGCGAAAAGCGTGCGCGCAGATCGGCTACCGGCTCACCCCCTTCTTCGCGCTCGTTCTCATAGGTCAGATCGGCGCCCATCTCTCGTAAAGTGGTAAAGAGTCCGGCCCGTGTTGGGTTCAGCCCGATATTCGGTACCAACACATCAGAGCCTTCGACAATCAGAGCGGCGCAAACAGGAAACGCTGCAGAGGACGGATCGCGCGGGACGACAATGGTCTGCGGCACCAATTCAGGCTGACCCGTCAAAGTGATCACTCGGCCATCGCCCGTGTGTTCAACAGAAACCTCGGCGCCGAACCCCGTCAGCATCCGCTCGGTATGATCGCGCGTCGCCTCGGCCTCTATCACCACCGTCTGGCCCGGTGCATTCAACCCCGCAAGCAGAACGGCGGATTTTACCTGTGCGGATGGCATTGGAACTGTGTAGCGCACGGGCACAGGCGCTTCGCATCCCACAAGGGTCATTGGCAACCGTCCGCCGCTGCGTCCGTAGGCCTGCGTGCCAAACAACGCCAAAGGATCGGTGATCCGTCCCATAGGCCGCCCGTTCAACGACGCATCCCCCGTGAAGGTTGTTGTGATCGGGGTCGTAGCCATCGCACCCATGATCAAGCGCACGCCGGTTCCTGAATTGCCACAATCGATCACACCTGCTGGTTCCGCAAAGCCACCGACACCAACGCCGTGAACGGACCACTCTCCACCGCCATGATTGATCACATCGGCACCAAAAGCACGCATCGCCTTGCCGGTATCCAGCACGTCTTGGCCTTCCAGAAGTCCGCTGACCCGCGTCTCCCCCACGCTCAAAGCGCCCAAGATAAGTGAGCGATGCGAAATGGATTTATCCCCCGGAACGTTTGCAACGCCGTGCAAAGGACCAGATTTAGTGGAGGTCATTGGGATCGGAGCGCCGTGGCTGGACATGTCTTTGCTCTCTCACAGAAGGTTGCGTCGACACGTGATAGACTAGGCCATCAGACGCGTCCATCACATGCAAAGGGTTCCGTGTGAAATATCTCCTGAGCAGGCGCACCACCCCCAGCAAAACTTGCATTTCTGGGTCGGCTTACTACGGGCTCTCTCCCCCCGGTTCGACGGGGGGAGGTCAGGAGGGGGGCTGACGGTGTCGCGCGCGCGGGACGCGCACATTGATATCAAGTCCGGCGAAATGTCATGTAGTGCGGAACACGCCCTTCGCGCAGTGCTTTTTGCTCATAGCGCGTCGAAAGCCAGTCCGACCATGGGTCGCGCCAATCTTCTGGTTGCTCGCCCAACCAATTGAACCCTGCCCGTGGTACTTCTTCCATGGTTTGGCGCACATAGTCCGGGATGTCGGTAGCAACCCGAAACTCAGAGTCTTGCACAAGAACGCGATGGAGCGGATCAAGATGTTCCGGCGTTACAAACCGGCGGCGGTGATGGCGCGCTTTCGGCCACGGATCGGGATAGAGCAGGAACGCTTTCTGAAGACAATTGTCCGGCAGGACATCGAATAAATCCCGCACATCTCCTGCATGAACCGAAACGTTGGGTCTTGGATCGCGCCGCAGTTTTCCCAAAAGCATCGCAACGCCGTTGAGATAGGGCTCACATCCGATGAAGGCCACATCTGGATGCAAGGCCGCCATGTGATACAAATGCTCACCGGCCCCAAAGCCAACTTCAAGCCAAACCGGTTTGTCGCCAAAACGCGCCTTCAAATCGAGGAGTTTGCGCTCTGGATTATGCTCGTACGAGACAAGACCCGGACGCAATGCGTCCAAATCCTCATCCAACCACGCAAGTTGATGCGGCTTGAGGTTATGGCCTTTGATGCGGCCGTAGAAATTCCGTTTGAGCGCGCGGTTTCTGGGGCCGTGGTTCATTTTGTCACTCATACAATCAAAAAGGCGGGGGATTGCCCCGCCTTTCCTTTAGCTCGTTAGATCGGCGCGGATCGGGGCGTTAGACGGCTGTCTTGAGGCCCTCAACCAGATCGGTTTTCTCCCAGCTGAAGCCACCATCCTCTGCCGGGGTCCGGCCAAAGTGGCCGTAGGCGGCCGTGCGTTGGTAGACCGGGCGGCGCAGGCCGAGATGTTCGATGATGCCGCGCGGTGTCAGGTCCATGCACTGTGCCACAGCCGCTTCGATTGCAGCCTCTTCGACTTTGCCCGTGCCATGCGTGTTGCAATAGATCGACAACGGCTTGGCCACGCCGATCGCGTAGGACAACTGGATCGTGCAGCGCTCGGCCAGACCGGCGGCTACGACGTTCTTCGCCAGATAGCGCGCCGCATAGGCCGCTGAGCGGTCCACTTTGGTCGGGTCTTTGCCCGAGAACGCACCACCACCATGCGGCGCGGCACCGCCATAGGTGTCCACAATGATCTTACGCCCCGTCAGACCCGCGTCGCCGTCAGGGCCACCGATCACAAACTTGCCCGTCGGGTTCACGTGCCACTCCGTCGCGTCAGAGATCCACCCCTCCGGCAGCGTTTTGCGGATGTAAGGCTCGACCACGTCGCGCACGTCAGCGCTGCTCATGCTCTCGTCAAGGTGCTGTGTCGACAAGACAATCGAGGTCACACCCGTGGGCTTGCCACCTTCATATGTGACCGACAGCTGCGATTTCGCATCCGGACCCAGTTGCGGAACCTCGCCGGCATGACGCGCCTCAGCCAGATTGCGCAGGATTGCGTGGGAATATTGGATCGGAGCCGGCATCAGCTCAGGCGTCTCCGTGCAGGCATAGCCAAACATGATGCCCTGATCGCCCGCGCCGTCATTGTCGACGCCTTGCGCGATATGGGCAGATTGCGGGTGCAGCAGGTTTTCGAACTTGAGGTTCTCCCAATGGAAGCCTTCCTGTTCGTAACCAATCGCCTTGACGCAACCGCGCACGATCTCTTCAACGCCGCCCATGAATGTGTCGAGCTTGTCACGGGTGGACAGGCCAACCTCGCCGCCAACCACAACCCGGTCCGTGGTCGCAAAAGTCTCGCACGCCACGCGCGCCATCGCTTCTTCTGCAAGAAAAGCGTCAAGAATTGCATCCGAAATCCGGTCACAGATTTTATCTGGATGACCCTCAGAAACAGATTCCGAAGTGAATAAGTAAGTGTCGCGTGCCATGATGAGCGCTCCGATATGTAAAAACACCCCTCGTCAGGAAGCCGTTGAGGGGAAATGCTTCGGCCGGGTTAATGGTTGATGCTCAACTCGTCAATCACGTATGGCCTTCCGCGCGGCGAACACTCCAACGAGCAACAAGAGCAGCAAAACCGTGACGGATCTGTCACCAATTCTGGCATAAAGCGTAGGTGGAAGTGCACCCGGTACGGCGACATCCATATACCCCGTTTGATTTAAAGGAATCTGCCGCAGCACACGACCAAGCGGATCAATGGATGCGCTAACCCCGGTGTTTGCAGAACGTACCAATCCCAATCCTTGCTCCACCGCGCGGAGCCGTGCCTGCGCCAGATGCTGATAGGGCCCGGAGATATTCCCAAACCAAGCGTCATTTGTGATTTGCACTATGAGATCAGGGCGCTCCGTTTGTCGTAGGTGGCGGGGAAAAATCAGTTCATAGCAAATGAGCGGCAAGACGCGGCCAAGCCCTTCGATATCCAACAATCGCGCGCCGGGACCTGCGCCAAAGCCTCCACCATCACGCGCCGCCATCCCCCGGATACCAAGCTGCGCCATCAACTCACCGAGCGGGACGTACTCTCCAAACGGAACAAGATGATGCTTATGGTAGGTCTCAACAAGGTGACCGGCGCCATCCAGTACGCCTAAACTGTTACGGTATGTTTGGCCGACTTGGGCATTCACACCGAAAACAACAGGAACCCCATCTGCCGCGTCGGCAATCGCCGCAAGTGCGACATCTGCTTCATTTAGCAAAGTCGCGACGGCTGTTTCGGGCCAGATTACAGCGTTCAGCGGATCATCTGCAGATTCAGCCGTCATCGCCAATTGACGCGCAAAGAACTGACCGAGATATCGAGGATCCCATTTTTGATGTTGCGGAGCGTTTGGCTGCACGAGGCGAACAAATTTCCCGGTTTCCGGTATCTCAGTTGATCTGAGGACATAGGTCCCGTAGCTCCATGACGCCGCCAATAGGAGCGCTGACACTAGAAGGCCCGAACCGTATGTGCGCATAATAACAGGCAAACCGGACAGAAAGAGCGTCAAGAACGTCAGCCCTCCTGCCCCCGATATCGCGGCCAATTGCAAGATCGGATGATCCGTCCAAACGTGACCAATCATTGCCCATGGAAAGCCGGTGAAGATAACTCCGCGCAGTAACTCTACCAACGTCAGAAGGACGATACCGGCGGCGGCCTGCAACCGCCCCCCAATCCTGTGCGCGAGAGCGAAAGCGGCTCCCCAGAACAGCGCGAAACCGCCAGCCATAAACAAAAGCGCGAAAGGGGCCATCCAGCCGTGCCGCGCTATATCAACGAGAAACGGCTCGACGATCCAAAATAGTGCGATAGCAAAATATCCCAAACCGACGGTCCATCCGGTCCACGCAGCGGATTTCCAATTCTGCGCGAAGGTCAAAAGCCAAAAGACGGCACAGAAAGCCAAGAGCGTCAGCCACCAAAATCCCCAAGGGGCCTGACCGAGTGCAGATAGGGCACCCAAAGCCACGCAGAACGCGGCACGCACCAAACGCCTTTCAATAAGAGATTTGATCATTCGGCGGGGTAGCCAGGCATCCGAAACCGAATACGCTTGATGCGCCGCGGGTCGGCATCAACAATCTCAAACTCCGCACCGGATGCGTGTTTCACGACTTCGCCACGCGCAGGAACACGTCCGGTCAAAAGGAAGACGAGACCGCCCAACGTGTCGACGTCTTCATCCATTTCGTCATCGGACAATCGCAAGCCTGTTTCCGCTTCGAACTCATCAAGCGGCGCGCGGGATTGAGCCAGATAAACGCCGGGTTTTTCTAACCGGAACGTATCGGCTTCTTCAATGTCATGCTCATCTTCAATTTCGCCAATCACTTGTTCAATCAGATCTTCAATAGTGACCAAGCCATCAACGCCGCCATACTCATCAATGACCAAAGCCATATGCTTGCGGCCTGATTGCATCTTTTGCAAAAGTACCCCAATCGGCATGGACGGCGGTACAAACAGCACCTCACGCACCAGACCTTTCAAAGAGAACTTTGCGCGTGATGCCCCTTTGCCACCGAACCCATGCTTCAGCGCAAGGTCCTTGAGGTGAATAAGCCCGACCGGCGTATCCAGAGTATCTTCAAAAACCGGTAGCCGCGTGAGACCACTGTCGCGGAATACTTCGGTCAGCTCATCAAGCCCAATATCGACGGGAACAGAGACTATTTCGATACGTGGTATTGCGACGTCTTCGACCCGTTTGGAATGAAGGTTGGTCAGCCCCAAGCCCTGAATGGCTGCAGAGCGCACATCAATTGACGGTCCAGCCGTATCGGCCTGTTCTGGTTTTGCCGGAGCGAGCGCCCCTGTCAGTCGTTCAAACAAGCCCGGCCTGCGTGTCGCGGCGTCGCTTGTCTCAGTCTGCGCGCTTTGCGCTGCGCTAGACGAGGCGTCGTTATCTGAGCCCATCGATCCTTTTCCACATCAAGGCGAAACCCGCCCCGGTTCTATAAGTATGGGTCCGATATACCCAGTTTTGCAAGTATGCGGGTTTCCAAACCCTCCATCAACGCGGCATCTTTGTCGGTTTCGTGGTCATAGCCAAGCAAATGTAAGGTTCCGTGAACAAGAAGATGTGTGACATGGTCATCAAATTCTTTCGCTTGGTCTGCGGCCTCTCGCTTGCATGTGTCGTAGGAAATCGCAATATCGCCGAGTTCCGGATCAGCCAGATTTGGCGCTGAAGGTATCCCCCCAGAGACATCGGGGGCAAGGTCGGTAGACGGCCAGCTCAGCACATTGGTGGCGGCAGCCTTCTGACGGAAGGTGTCATTGAGACCAGAAATACGTGTGTCATCACAGCCAAGCACGCTGACTTCGAATTGGGAATCCAGTCCCAATATCTCGAACACGACACCGCACGCTTTCGCAGCACGTGCTTGGAGCGCTGCATCTTCCCAGCGGCTATCTTCGATGATGGTTTCAACCTGTGCCATAGTCATGCAGGTCTTAGGGCGTTCTCGGCAGAAGACGCAAGCTGCTTATGAGACGCCTTTTTCCTCAAAGCGCTTACGTCGCGTACGCTGCATCACAAGATAAAAGACTGCGACGCCGCCGGTAAAACTTGCCGCCTGAAACAGGGGCGTTGCATTTGTCGCAACATACTCAAACAACATTTCTTGCAGTCTCCAGACGGTATAGTGGCTTTTGCCCGCAATCTAATCAAAATTGCGGCAATATTTTGGCACATCCTCACGAAGATGCGTCGTATCAGAGACTAGATTTATCAACGACAAAAGCCGAACCGAAAATTGGATCAGGTCTGTTTGTTTTCAAACGTCTCATAGGCTTCGATTATTCGTGCAACCAGCGGATGGCGCACCACATCTTTTGACGTAAAGTAGTTGAAAGAAACGCCGCGAACGCCCTTCAACAGATCCTCTGCGTCCCGCAAACCGGACTTCACGCCGCGGGGCAAATCAACCTGACTGCGATCGCCTGTCACGACCATACGCGATCCCTGCCCCAGTCTGGTCAGAAACATTTTCATCTGCATTGTCGTCGCATTTTGCGCCTCATCAAGGACGACGAACGCGTTTGACAGCGTCCGCCCGCGCATAAAGGCCAGCGGTGCGATCTCGATCCGCTTCTCTTCAATCAGCTTTGCGGTCTGTTTACCGGGCAAAAAATCATTCAGAGCATCGTAAAGCGGCTGCATGTAAGGATCGACTTTGTCCTTCATGTCACCTGGTAGATATCCCAGTTTTTCACCCGCCTCGACCGCCGGACGAGAAAGAATGATGCGATCAACTTCGCCATTGAGGAATTTCGATACTCCGACTGCCACGGCCAAATACGTCTTGCCTGTCCCAGCGGGTCCAATTCCAAATCCCAGTTCGTTTTCCATCAGGGAGAGCACGTAGTCCTTTTGCGCTTGGGTGCGCGGCTCAACAGTTTTCTTGCGGGTCTTGATCTCGACCTCGCCGCCCTTGAACATCTCGATCTGATCGCCGTCGCGGGTCCCAGTGCCTTCGTCGGAGCCGCCCATTCGGATTTCCGCAGTGATCTCAGCTGGCGCAACGTCTTTGCCGGTTTCCAGCCTGACATAGAGCGCGTTCAACACGCGGGCCGCTTCATCACGGGCCTCCCCCATCACGGCAAGCTGGTTGCCGCGCCGGACGATTTGAACGCCAAGCGTAGATTCAATTTGGGTCAGATGACTGTCGAACTCGCCGCAAAGATCAATCAGGAGCCTATTGTCTGGATATTCGAGTAGCAGTTCGTGATCCGGGGCGTCCGCTTTAGGCGGAGTCAAGGCGCTGAAAGTCAATCCGATCTCCTTTGTTGGCTATCGGTATGGTTACAACTCCTCAGACCATGCGCAAGCGCTTGAGGCATATTTTCATAGCTTTGAAACAAAAAAGGCTGCAGTGGAATGCTGCAGCCTTTCGTAGCGAACTTTTTGTGGCGATTTAGATCGAGTCGCCAATATCCGTGCCGCCCTTGTAGTTGCCGGTTGCATAACCTGGTGGGGCCGCACCGGAACAAACAGGCTTGCCATTCCGATCCAGCCGCGCGGACAGGTATCCTTCGATCCCGTCATCGATGATCCAGTGGTCGCACCCGCGAGGGTCCACCCAGATACCAGCTTGGAGTTCGCTCAGATCACCATTGCCCCGACCGTAGTCACGTGTTGTATCACCGCGGTTGTTTTCGCAAGCTGACACGGCTGCAATGACGCCGATGAACGCGATAGTCTTGAATGTTGTCATGTTCTCTCTCCCGATCAGCGGACGCATTGAATTTCGACACGGCGGTTGGCCGCTTTACCGGATGCAGTACGGTTAGACGCCTTTGGGACGCGTTCGCCGTAACCCCTGACGCCAACGACACGTGCACCAACGCTGCGTGCAACTTGTGCAACCGCACGTGCACGACGCTCAGACAGAGCGAGGTTGTAATTGTCAGATGCCCGCGAGTCCGTGTGACCTTCGATCACATAACCACCAGCGCCCGCAGATTTGAAAAACTGCTGAAGGCGCGCACGGTTCGATGCGTTGATCGTATGCTGATTGGTCGCGAACAACTGATCCGAGTTCATGACAGCGCACGTGTTACCACGACGGCAAACGGGGCGGCCATCACGTGTCACATGTGGCGTCATGAAGCCTTCGAAACCGTCATCCATGACCCAGTGCTCACATCCGTCAGGATCAACCCAGATTGTCGGGATGTAGCGTTCAACCACGACAGTCCGGCGGTTCGCAATGCGTCCGTTTTGGATAGTTCCTTGGGTGAACCCATCTTCTGTGAATATGTATTGTTGCTGCGCGCTTGCTGTGGTGATCGAAAATGCCAACGACGTCATCGCGATCGCGCATCCTCCCACAAAGGCTTGCAGAGTTTTTGACAGTTTAAATGTCACAGCTATCGTCCTTCGCCTGAAGTTCCATCATCATTCAAGATGCCTACCCATAGCCCCACAGCAGCACATCAACTCTATATCTACTTGAATCTATCAAATTTGAGTATCATTGAAAGAAAAAAGAACCACATATAGTTGCCAAATTGGCAACAGTGACCAGAGATGGTCCAGCATTGTTCTATCAGAATAAGATGATGTCGCCATAATTCAGAAATCGCAGTTGGCGCAGAATCAATCGCTAATCAGCTGACCTGTAAGTGAATTTGTCATGCTCTTAGTGATTCTTACGGGCTGAACCGTGCCGATCATATCCACAGGCGCGACAGCATGGACGGCATGGAGGTAGTCGGACTTGCCGATCAATTGCCCCTCTTGGCGGCCTTGTTTTTCGAACAAGACATTAACCGTTCGACCAACCATATCGGATTGCGTCTGGTACTGCTGTTCGGTCAGCAGAGCCTGCAGTCTTTGAAGCCGCTCATGAGCGATTTCTGCAGGTACATCTGGTTTCTCTGCCGCTGGTGTGCCCGGTCTCGCAGAATACTTAAAAGAATAGGCCTGACCGTAATGTACATCGCGCACCAATTGCAGCGTGGCTTCAAAATCTTCATCCGTCTCGCCGGGGAAACCGACAATGAAATCTCCTGAGAACATCAGGTCAGGCCGCGCCTCTCGGATACGGGCGATCAAAGCGCGGTATGCGTCCGCTGTATGTTTGCGGTTCATCGCCTTCAGAATGCGATCAGAACCAGATTGCACGGGCAGGTGCAGATAGGGCATCAGCTTTTCACATGTTCCGTGGGCATCGATTAGGGCGTCGTCCATGTCATTGGGGTGGGACGTCGTAAACCGGATACGCTTTAGGTCCTCTATCTCCGCAAGGTCCCAAATCAGTCCGGCCAATCCACCTTTGTGGCCGTGATAAGCGTTCACGTTCTGCCCGAGCAGCGTAATTTCCCGAACACCCCGATCAACAAGAGCCTGAGCTTCTTTCAAGATGCGCGCGGCGGGACGGCTGACTTCCGCGCCACGGGTATAGGGGACAACACAGAATGCGCAGAATTTATCGCAACCTTCTTGTACGGTCAGGAAAGCTGACGGGTTGCGGGCGGGCAGCTCGCGTTTTGGAAGAAGATTGAATTTGTCTTCCTCAGGGAAGTCCGTATCCAGCGCTTGCCGTCCAGCGTTCACCTCTTTCATCATCTCCGGCAAACGATGGTAGGTTTGTGGGCCAACCACCAAGTCTACCATGGGCTGACGGCGCATGATCTCTTGCCCCTCCGCTTGCGCCACGCAGCCGGCCACACCGATTTTCAGGTCGGGCTTGGCATCATGCAAGGGCTTCAGGCGGCCCAGATCCGAGTAGACCTTTTCGGCCGCTTTTTCACGGATATGACATGTATTCAGCAAAATCATGTCCGCTTCGTCCATGTCTTGGGTTTGCTCATATCCGCCGACCTCAAGCGCCTCGGCCATGCGCTCGCTATCGTAGACGTTCATCTGACATCCATACGTTTTGATATAGAGCTTCTTGGTGTTGGTCATGACAGCATCCGTTTCGCGGTTCACTGGCGGCTTACATCAGGCGCAGCAGTCTTGCAATTAAGAGGCTGATGCATGAGTTTACGGCCAAGAAAAAAGCAGGCACGCCCCCTTTATGCACCACTCGTCACTCAATGGATTTATCAGAGCAATCCCGACGGTCTTGGACCCCAAGGGACCGTATGCGCTGGTGTTGCTTGAAGACAGCGTTGAGGTCGACAGCACGATTGCGCATTGCCTTAAGAGCGGCTTTTCCGAAGTGCTGGTTTTCGGCAACCCTGACTTACATCCGAAGGAGGATGCGGGCGTTCATTTGATTGCGCATAACATGCACGAGAAAGGTGCGTTCAGCAGCGTGGTCAATGCGATGATCGAGGCCTGTGCGGGGCAGTGGCTGCATTACTGCTTTAACGCCGAGTACTTGTATTTTCCGTTCTGCGAGACCCGGAATGTTCGGGAGTTGGTGGCATTTAATATGGAGGAGCGGCGGGATACGATCATGACTTACGTGATTGATCTGTATTCGTCGGATTTGGGCAAGCATAGCAATGCGGTCTCGTTGGAGAATGCTCACCTTGATAAGTCGGGATATTATGCACTGCAGCGCTTCACTCAGGATGGGCACGCTTTGGAGCGACAGTTGGACTTCTTTGGCGGGCTTCGGTGGCGCTATGAAGAGCATGTGCCGTGGGCCAAGCGGCGGATAGATCGGGTGGGGTTGTTTCGGGCTTACAAGGGGCTTGAGCTGAAAGAAAATCACACGTTCAATGATGAGGAATACAATACTTATTCCTGTCCGTGGCATCATAATATTTCAGCGACGATGTGCTCATTTCGGACGGCGAAGGCTTTGATGAGCAATCCCGGATCCATGTATGCGATCCCGCATTTCTGGTGGAAAAATTCGGAGAAGTTCGAATGGAATTCCAATCAACTGATGGAGCTTGGATTGATGGAACCAGGGCAATGGTTCTGATCCCCCGCGTGCGGGGAAATTTATAAGATATTGATATAAAATACTATTTCAAAAAATCCATACTTTCTTAAATGCACTCATCCGGAACGGAGCCGGCAGAAATTCGATAACCAACGCGACAGTGTAGCCAACGCGGATACGAGTGAGCATTGTCTTCAATTAGCGGTCTAGAAGACATGCGCGCCGAACTTAACCACTTGCTTAATTAACCAATAAGTTTATTAATAAACTCATGACTGAGTCCGATCAACTTGATGCTGTCTTTGCAGCGCTTGCCAATCCAACCAGACGGCTGATCCTTGCGCGCCTTTCGGAAGGTGAGGCGACAGTGAACAGTTTGGCGGAGCCGTTTGATATGAGCTTGCCTGCGATCTCGAAGCATATTCGCGTTTTGGAGGATGCGGGGCTGGTAACGCGCGGACGGGACGCGCAATTCCGGCCCTGCACATTGAATGCGGAGCCGATCAAGGCGGTGTCAAATTGGACGGACACGTATCGACATATCTGGGAGGCGCGGTTCGATCTGATGGGCAGCATCCTCCGCAACAGGAAGGACGAACACGATGGATGAGCAAGACAACTGGGTCAAAATATGCCGTGTCTTTGATGCCCCGATTGACGCTGTTTGGGCCATGTGGACCGATCCGAACTTGTTCAAACAATGGTACGGTCCGATGGGCATGTCTGTGCCAACTGCAGAAATGGATGTCGTTGTTGGCGGGGTGCGCAAAATCTGCATGGAGATGAAACGACCGGACCGGACGATGAGCATGTGGTTCACGGGAGTTTACAAGGAAGTGAACCGCCCTTCGCGGCTGGTCTATACCGAGAGCATGTGTGACGAGGACGGCACGATCATCCCTCCCGCAAGTATGGGGATGCCGGAGGGGCATCCAGATATCACGGAGGTGATCGTCGACCTTGTGGAAGAAGATGGCAAAACTGTCATGACGATGGTTCATGTCGGCGTTGTTGCCGGGACCGCGGGAGATGGCGGCTGGAATCAAGCGTTCGACAAGCTTGGCGGGCTTTTTGAAGATGCAGACTAAATCATTTTATCGCGCTTATACGCGCCCGGCGAGGTTCCTGTTTCGCGTTTGAAAGCACGATTGAAGGCGTTGGTGTCACTATAGCCAGACTTAAACGCGACTTCGTCAATCGACATGGTGGAGCTTCGTAACAACGAGCATGCCAAGTTGATCCGCCATTGCCGGACATAGCTCATCGGGCTGTGTCCAGTCGCAATTTTGAAATGCGTGACGAAGGCGGAGCGGGACTTTCCGTAAAGCTGCGCAAGGCTGTCGATGGTCCACGGCGCATCAGGGACGCTGTGGATTTCATCCAAAACTCCCTTGATTTTCGGGTCGCTTAACGCCTGCAGGGCAGGATTGTCGTCCAGGTTACGCTCGAACCAATCTTGGAACGTGTGGACACAGAGAAGCTCTGTCAGCCGGTTCAACGTGACGACAGAGCCGGATGATGGTTTAGACAGCTCTTCGGTGGCGAGATTTACGACAAGGTCGAGCTTGCGTCCTTGGTTGATCTCATCATGCTTGCCGATCACGAGGTCCGGCAAAGACGATAACAACGCCTGAGGCGTACTGTCGGAAACTTCAAAATATCCGCAGAGCAAGTGGGTGTCTTCGCTGTTTTTGTCAAACAATTCGAACCGCGCGCCATCCGGACCATTGGGATAGTTTCGGGCGACGGTTTCAGTGGTTTGATCATCGAAATAGCTATGCGCTTTGCCGCGCATCACAATCGCAATGTCACCTTTATTCAACCGGATAGCATCGTCGGAGTCTGACATTCCGATCCATGTCGTGCCGGAGACAACGAAATGAAAGCGGGCGAGGGATTTGTAGTCGTCGACGAAAACGCCCCAAGGCGCTTTAAGGTTCTTGGCGATATATGCGGTGCTGTTCACCCGCATCAAATCGAGAAGGTTTGCAATCGCGCCAGACACTCATTTCATCCAAATTACGTGAATTAGACAATTACCAAGAAGCAAAATTTCGCCAGAATTCAAAGGATTGTCTTTTGAATCAGCGTTTCTGCGTGGATTTCAAACCGTTCGGCCCCTCCGAATTTACCTTGCGTTAGCTAGTGTTTCTCGGACTGGAACTGCCAATCCGCCGTGGAGGCGACACATCGACTTCTAACGTCAGAACAGTAATCCACTCAAACAAATTCTAATAGTCGACATGGAGACACTAAAATGAAAACAGTCCTTATCTCTGCCGCTGCAGCCCTTGCCTTTGCTGCCCCTGCCTTCGCAGAAACATCCCCTGCGGAGCTTTTTGCAATGAGCAACAGCTCTGCTGCTGAAACAATCGTCCGCGAAACATCTATGGGCGACACAACCTCTGCACGCCTGATGCTGGTTCTGGGCAACATGAGCGCCGCAGAGCGTATGGCCTTCTTCGAAGCCGACATGACATCGCGCCAGAAAACAATCGAGAAGGCTATTCTTTTCGGTGACGGCAACAGCGCTGCTGAAATGCGTGCGATCTTGGACAAGCAATAAGCTCGTCTGACACGATTTACAGATGACGGGCCGCACAGATTGTGCGGCCCGTTTTGTTTTGAGCGCAGTGAAAGAGAGATTTATGGATCGTCCGACCTCCCCCCCTATCAACCGTCGCCGTTTTTTCAGTGCCACAGCCGCGGCCGCTGTCACCGTGGGCAGCGGGGCGTCCGCCCGAATTGCGGCCCGTCCAAGTGATGAGAATTTCACCTATGAGGTGAACCGCACGGAAGAAGAATGGATCGCCATGCTGCGCGGCGATGAATATGCGATTTTGCGTGAAGGTTATACGGAGCAGCCGAAATCGAGTCCCCTGTGGGATGAGAAACGTCCGGGCACCTATCACTGTAAGGGCTGCGAGCTTCATGTGTTTGACGGGCGCTGGAAGCGGCAGTTGGAGAAGGGCTGGGTGTTTTTCTATCACGCAGAGCCCAATTCAGTGATGACCGATATTGATGGGCCGACGCCCGAATATGGCAGCATGGCCGAGGGCAAGACAGCGGTGACGGAAATACATTGCCGCCGTTGTGGGTCACATTTGGGGCATTTGTTGATTGTCGAGAAAGAGATGACCCATTGCATCAACGGTGCGTCCCTGACCTTTTCTCCAGAGGTGAGCTGACCGTTTGATGTAATAAGCGCGGCCTCCGGGGGATCGGAGGCCGCGCCGTAATCGTCAGGCTTTGGGAAGGGTTAAGCCTCGACAGATACTTTCTTGCTGGCTTTCTTGCCTTCGATGGCCTTTGTCCCGCCGCTTGCGATCTCGATCGTGCGGGGTTTCAGGGCCTCAGGCACTTCGCGCACCAGATCAACATGCAACATGCCGTCTGTGTGGCTAGCACCTGTCACGCGAACGTGGTCGGCAAGGTGGAAGCGTTTTTCAAAGGCGCGCGTGGCAATACCACGGTGGAGGTATGTCCGCTCCGCCTCGTCATTGGCTTTCTTGGCGGAGACGATCAGAGCGTTCTCGCGCTGCTCCACATTGAGATCGGCGTCGGAGAATCCGGCGACAGCGACCGAGATGCGGTACGCGTCTTCATCGGTTTTCTCGATATTGTAAGGCGGGTAAGTGCTTTGGTTGACCTCAGTGGTCAGCACACGGTCCATCAGGTCAGCAACGCGGTCGAAGCCGACAGTGGCGCGGTAGAGGGGGGCGAAATCATAAGCTCGCATGGTGTCATCCTTTATCAAAAGCAATGTCTATGTTGTGCGGCCTTCCATCATGGACAGACCGCATTTTGCGTACCGGACCCATATTCGGCGTCCGGTTGATAAAGATGTGGGAACGGATTTTACCCCTTTCAAGGGGTCGATTTACGGTTTTACGAAACGCGCGCCGGATGGCTGAAGTCCGCTTTGAAAACTCAGGCGTTTGCCGGGTTTTGCGCGGGCAAATACACCGTCAGAGCTTTTGAGCTGGGCCATCAATTCGCTCAACCGGTCTTCGACACCGACGGTGAGGGAGACTTTGCGTTCTTTCCACTCCGCCTTGGCAGAGACGACGGACATGATCCGCGCGCGGCCTTCTTCGATCACAAAGACGGGTGCGCCGGAGGAGCCGAAATCCACGTCGCAGGAGGTGACGTAGACGCCGGGGTCTTTCGCCAGAACGTGGCATGTGTCTTGCAAGGACGGCGCGTTGGACCGGTCTTTAGCGTAGGAGACAACCTTCAGTTCCTGCCCGTTGGCGACATTGCTGCCGGTTTCAAAGGGGCGGATGGACGGATGGCGGATGGGTTGATCAAGCTGCAGCAAGGCAATGTCGCTTGAGACGTAGTCAACGTTCTCCGAGCCATTATAGACATAATCGGCATGGACGATGGACTGGCGCACGCCGCGATAGGCTGAAGCGCGTCCGGCACGCCATCCGGCCAGAAATTCAATGCTGGCATCATCTGCGCGCTTGCCGGTGTTGGAATCAAACATGCAATGTGCTGCGGTCAGAACCAGATCGGGCGCAATCAGGGTGCCTGTGCAAAATCCTGCGCTGCCAATGTTCAAACGGCCAACGGCCTGCCATTGTTTGGTCTCGTCCAAGGAGACGAGCGTTTTCAATTCAGTGCCTTCTTGAGCGGCAACAGGGCTCGCCAAAAGGGCGCAGGACAAAAGTGTTTTAAAAAGGCGCATATCAGCTCCAGCACAAAGTTTGCAGGAAGCGTTAATTCAAATTTGGGGCAAAAATGGGGCCGCTGGTTACCGCAAAATCGGAATGTCGGGTATCTGTGGCTGATCGGTCATAGCCTTTGGCATCGGTCCGCCTGCCGCCCAATCGAGCAATTCGACAGTATGCACAATTGGCGTTTGGGTGCCTGATCCGATCTGCATCATGCAGCCGATATTGCCTGCCGCGATCACATCGGGTGACTTGGCCTCTAGCGTTTTGACCTTCCGGTCTTTGAGCTGTTTGGAGATTTCGGGCTGCATCAGATTATATGTACCAGCGCTGCCACAGCACAGATGGGGGTCGGCCGGTTCGACAACCGTAAAGCCCGCTTTCTTCAGCAGGTCTTTCGGGAAAGTCTTGATTTGCTGGCCGTGCTGCAAAGAACAGGCCGCGTGATAGGCGACGGTCATTTGCGCCGCACCGCCTTCAGGCAGGTCGAGCTTCATCAGCACTTCGGAGACGTCTTTTGCGATCTCGCTCACTGCCTTGGCCTTTTCGGCCAAGGGCGTGTCACGGAACATGTGGCCGTAATCCTTAACGGTCGTTCCGCAACCCGATGTGTTGATGACGACGGCATCAAGCCCGTCTTTTTGCATCTCTGCGTACCAAGCTTCGATATTCTTCGCAGCCGTGGCGTGGCTTTCCTCCGTCTTGCCCATGTGATGGGTCAGCGCGCCGCAACAGCCCTGCCCTTCGGGAATGACAACCTCTGCCCCGTGACGTTTGAGCAGCCGGATGGTTGCGTCGTTGATATCGGTGTTCAGCGCACGCTGCGCGCAACCTGTCATCAGGACCACGCGCATTTTCTTTGCACCCTCATGCGGGAAGGTCTGCGGATCGTCGTTGCGGGAGACGGGCGGGATGGATTTGGGCGCCATTTCAAGCATCGCTTTGAGGCGCGGGTCCGGCATGAAGCGCGCAAACGGTCTGCCAATCTTGGCCCCCAAAAGCGCCACACGAAAGCGCGTGGGATAGGGCAGAATACGCGCGAGAACCCAGCGCAAAGCACGGTCTGACAGGGGGCGTTTGTATTTGTTTTCAATATATTCGCGGGCGTGATCGACGAGGTGCATGTAATGCACGCCCGACGGGCATGTACTCATGCAGGCCAAACAGGACAGGCAGCGGTCGATATGTTTGACGGTTTTCTCATCCGGATCCCGCTCATTCTCGAGCATATCTTTGATCAGGTAAATCCGCCCGCGCGGGCTGTCCAATTCATCGCCCAGCACCTGATAGGTGGGACAGGTCGCCGTGCAAAACCCGCAATGCACGCAAGAGCGCAGGATCTGGTTTGACCGCTGAATGGCAGGGTCTTTGAGCTGCTCGGGAGTGAAAGTGGTTTGCATGATGCCTCGGTTTTCAATCAGCGGTCAGGGGTTGGCTTACGCCATCAGCCCCGCATTCAGGATGCCTTTGGGGTCAAATTTCTCGCGCAATCCGGCGGCCAGGGCCGCGACAGGTGCGGGCTCCGGATGGAAGGTCGGAAAGCCGCTGCCTTTGACGAGTGTTGCATGCCCGTCGATACCGGTCAGTGCCGTACGCACATCTGTGGTTTGCGGGGTCTTCGCCCAGATCAGGCCACCGCCCCAATCGAGCATCACCTCAGCATCTGGCAGCGCTGCAACGACCGCAAGCGCGTCGGATGGTTTGACAGACATCCGCCAGATGTTCCCCGCCCCTTCGGTCAGGGGGCCAACGTCCCGCACATCTTTCCAAAGGGCTTTTGAGACTTCAGGCTCTGTTTCGACATCCATATCGCCATGGTCCGCCAACAGCATACCAAGCTGTTTGGCGCGGTAGCTGACGGAGGCCTCAAACCCTTCGATCCTGAGAAGCGTCAAGGGCGTCGCGCCCGTGATGTAGGCCGCGCCTGACACTTCGAAAGGGGACCCTAGCGCGGCAGACATAGAGGCCACGGCTTGCTCCACGCTCTGGCCTGCGATCTTGAGCGTCGCAACGCAGCCGGAGGCTGGCAGAACCTTGAACGCCACCTCGCTGATCACCCCCAATGTGCCGTAGGACCCTGCCATCAGCTTGACGAGGTCATAGCCCGTGACGTTTTTCATCACGCGGCCCCCGTTTTTCAGCACAGTGCCGTGACCATCCACGAAACGCACGCCGATCAGGCTGTCGCGACAGGCCCCCGCTTGGATCCGGCGCGGGCCGGAGATGTTTGCGGCGACCACGCCGCCGATGGTTGATGTGCCTTCCGTACCGAGAAGCGCGCGGTGGTCCATCGGCTCGAACGGAAGGCGTTGGTTTTGCTCGGCAAGTGCCGCTTCCACATCGGCCAGCGGCGTTCCGGCTTGGGCGACAATGGTCAGCGCGCCGGGCTCATAGAGGGAAATGCCTGACAGGTTCGCGGTAGAAAGCACCTCCCCCGCTGCTTGCGCACCGATGGGTCGTGTGCCGCCCCCACGGATTTTCAGGTTGGCTTTGGCATCGCGGATCGCCTCGCCCAATTGGGCTTCTGTCGCGGGTTCGATCATGGTCGTGGTCCTTGTGGCGCTTCAGGCAGCGCGGCGGCTTTTGCTGGAGGCGAGCGGGAAGACTTTGGCAGGGTTCAACAGCCATTTCGGGTCAAAAACGTCTTTGACCTTCATTTGGATATCAAGGTCTTCGGGCGTGAATTGCGCGGTCATCAGGTCGCGCTTTTCGATGCCCACGCCATGCTCGCCCGTCAGGCAACCGCCTGCTTCGACGCAGAGTTTCAGGATATCCGCGCCCATTTGTTCGCAGAGTTCCAGATCGCCCTCCTTGTTGGCATCGAACAGGATCAGCGGGTGCATATTGCCGTCGCCTGCGTGAAAAACGTTGCCGACTTCAAGCCCGTATTGCTTGGATAGCTCGCCAATACGCTTGAGCACCATTGGCAGGGAAGAAACGGGGATCGTGCCGTCGAGGCACATGTAATCGTTGATCTGGCCGATCGCGCCAAAGGCCGATTTCCGGCCCAGCCAGATGGCGGCACTTTCCTCCGGCGAGGTGCTTTCGCGCAGCTCAACGGGATTATGTTTGCGTGCGATTTGCAGGATGACGCCGAGCTGTTCGTCGATTTCGGCGTCCGAGCCTTCGACCTCCACGATGAGCAGAGCCTCGCAGTCGGGGTAGCCTGCATTTGCGAATTTGTCAGTGGTTTCAATGCAGAGACGGTCCATGAATTCGATGGCAACCGGCAGCACGCCCGCTTTGATGATGTCGGCGACACAGGCACCTGCAACCTCGTTGTCGTCAAAGCCCATGAGAACGGGCCGCGCGCCTTCTGGCTTGCGCAGGATGCGTAAGGTCGCTTCAGTCACGACCCCCATCTGGCCTTCGGACCCGCAGATCAGGCCGAGCAAGTCATAGGCAGGCGCGTCGAGATGTGCACCGCCGATATCAACCACAGTGCCGTCCATCAGCACCATCTTGACGCCGAGCAGGTTGTTCGTCGTCACGCCGTATTTCAGGCAATGCGCGCCACCGGAATTCATTGCGATATTGCCCGCAATGGCGCAGGCCAGCTGCGATGAGGGGTCGGGCGCGTAGAAGAAGTCGTGTTCTTCCACGGCACCCGTGACGCTGAGGTTGGTGCGTCCGGTTTGGACGCGGATGTAGCGGTCGTCGTAATTCGTCTCGATCACATCGTTCATGCGCGCGACGCCCAAGATGACGCAATCTGCTGTCGGCAAGGCGCCGCCTGCGAGTGACGTACCGGAGCCGCGTGGGACGACAGGCACATCCATCTCGTGACAGATTTTCAAGACATCCGAGACTTCTTCGGTCGACGCCGGCAGCACGGCGCAAAGCGGAGGGCATTTATACGCGGTCAGCGCATCGCACTCATAAGCTTTGATTTCCCGCTCTTCATGGATCACGGCGTCGGCGGGCAGGACTTTAGACAAGCGCTCCACCAGACGGGACTTCTTGGCCAGAACAGCGCTGTCAGGTACCGGCATTTCCATGGCGACTCTCCAGATCGGCAATAATTGGTAAAAACATATTACCAATTTGACCCTTTAGCAAGATGCAATGGCTGACTATAGGCTAGTGCTATGGATTTAATGGATCATCTCGCGCTTCTGACGCCGCTGGACGGGGTCGCCTTGCTGCTGCTTGGGGCCTGCTGGTTCTTGGTTGGCTGGCGTATCGAGCATCCTAGCGCCAAATCGCCGTCGGTGACGATCATCATGAGCGATTACCGTCGGGAGTGGATGCGCCAGATGATCACGCGGGAGCCGCGCATTTTTGATGCGGCAATCCTGTCTAACCTCCGACAGGGCACGGCTTTTCTGGCCTCTGGCTGCATGATTGCGCTGGGTGGTGTGTTGGCCCTGATCGGAAACACGGACGCACTGGCCGGCGTGGCCAGCGACCTGACACTGGCAGATGCGCCTGCGGTCATTTGGCAGCTGAAACTGCTGGTGGTCGTCCTTTTTCTGACCCATGCGTTTCTGAAATTCGTCTGGGCCAATCGCGTTTTCGGTTATTGCGCGGTGGTAATGGCCGCTGTTCCCAACGACATCACGCATAAGTCAGCGAAAAGCCGTGCTTTACAGGCCGCAGAGATCAATATTCGTGCGGCATGGAACTTTAACAGGGGGTTGCGCTCCATATATTATGCACTTGGCACGCTGGCTTGGCTTTTAGGGCCTTATGCGTTGCTCGTGACCACATGTGCGGTGACGTATTTGATCTGGCAGCGCGAGTTTTACTCGCGGCCCCGTCAGATTTTATTGGCGGATATTCCCGCCGAGGAGAGTTGAGATGAAACAGATCATTGCTGCTGCGGCCCTTGTTCTGACGACCCTGCCCGTCTTTGCCGATCAGGCCAAAGTCGAGGGTGCAACTGCCCGCCAGACCGGCGGCACTTGGACGTTTGAAGTCACCATTCGCCATCCAGATACCGGATGGGATCACTATGCTGATGGCTGGGCTGTGCTTGCGCCTGATGGCACGCAGCTTGGATATCGCACGCTCCACCACCCGCATGAGAATGAGCAGCCCTTCACACGGTCCCTGTCGGACGTCAGCATCCCCGCAGGTATCACTGAGGTGCAAATCCGCGCTCATGATTCCGTGCATGGTTGGTCTGATGCCACCTTCACGGTTCGTCTGAAATAAGCGCCAGCAGCACGAACTCTGTTTGTGCTGCTCAAAAAATGATGCGCGCGCGGCAGCGCGCTCCTTTGGATTACGTCACCGCCGGCCTTCGCGCAGCCATGCGCCAACAGTCAGCAGGGCTGCCAGTGCCAAAAACAGCCAAGCAGATACCAAAGGCGTGACGGTGATATTGGTCGTCACATAGGCATTTCGCGGTGTCAGGCCGATCCAGTTGCGCCCTGACGCATTGCGACCTTCGCCCACCATGCGGATGCCCGGCACGCCGTCTTCAATATTCACGATGCCGCCGCGCAACGGGGTGACCATCGGCTCCAATTTGTCGCCGGAGGCAACCGTTTCCACAAACTCGCGCGGTGCTGCCGGACCAAGCGCAAAGACGGTTTCAATGTCGCCTTCTTTGACACGATACAGGCCTTGCTCCTGCCCCTCGAAGCTCGCCACGAAACGTCCCGGGCTGATCTCTTCCAAGGTGAGCACCTGTTCCGTGCCATCTGGCGTCGTCACGGACACCTCGCCAATTGTTTTGGCCAATGTCCGCCGCGTCAGAGTAACAGTCTGGCCCTCAACCGTGGCAGTCAGGGCCTCTTCCTCAAGGTCGGGTTCCTTCATCATCCAGTGCCCCAAGCGGCGCAGCAATTCCAGTTGAGGGCCGCCGCCCTCGTAGCCGCGATGCCACAACCATGCGTGATCGGAGGCCAGCAGTGCCACGCGACCCTCTCCCACACGGTCAACGGTCAGAAGCGGTTTGCCTTCGACACCTGTCATCACGGTATGACCAGAGGTCTCCGTCACTTCGATATGGCGCATCCAACGGCCCCATCCCGGTGTGCCGTCTTCAGCCTCAGGCCGGGGGGCGAACCGTTCCAGATCAGCTGTGACCGGATGGCGCGCGCCTGTCTCAGAAATTGCGGGCTTGAAACCTTCATCAATCACCCGCGCCGTCGGCGCTGCGGGAAGAATGTCGCCAAGCGCAGAGCGGTAGATTGAGTCCGCAGATGCGAAATCCGGTCCCGCAGCGACCAACACCGCGCCGCCTGTTTCGACATATTGGCGGATGCTGTCAAAATAGAGGGCGGGCAGAATGCCACGGCGTTTGTAGCGGTCAAAGATGATCAAGTCGAACTCGTTGACCTTTTCAAGGAACAGCTCGCGGGTTGGAAAGGCGATAAGGCTGAGTTCGCTGACCGGCACGCCGTCTTGCTTTTCTGGCGGGCGTAAAATGGTGAAATGCACAAGATCGACCGCCGCGTCGGATTTCAACAGATTTCGCCATGTGCGTTCGCCCGCATGCGGCTCGCCAGAGACCAGCAAGACGCGCAAGCGGTCGCGCACCCCGTTAATTTGCACCACGGCTGCGTTGTTGCGGTCTGTGAGTTCCGTCTCGATCCCGTCGAGCTGGAATTGCAGGACGTTTCGGCCGCCATGGGTCAAGGTCAGCGGCAGTTCCAGATCTTCACCAACCGGCACATTGTAGGTTTGCGGCTCATCGCCATCAATGGCGATGGAAAGGTCCGCTGTCGCTCCGACATCGCCGGGCACTGCGCCTTGGTCTTCGATCTTGAGCGTTAGCACAATCTCTTCCCCCAAGATCGCGAAGGCGGGGGCGTTCTTGACGATCAGGCGGCGGTCCCAATCCGTGCTGCGTCCGGTCAGCAGCGTGTGAAGCGGGGCTTGTAGTTCCGGCGCGCGAGGGGCGTCATGCAGTTGACCATCGGTGACAAGGATCGTGCCCGCGATGCGCGCTTGCGGCTCCTCTGCCAAGGCTTCGCTGAGCGCGGTCATCAGCTCCGTACCTGCGTCGCCGATGCCGTCTGCCACATCGACGGTGCGTAGCTCCATCCCGCGGGATTCAATATCAGCGGTCAGCCGCTCAACCGCTTCCGCCGTTTGGCTTTCGCGGTCAGAGAGTTTCTGGCTGGCGGAGTCGTCTACCACCATCATCACAATATCGCTGAGCGGGTCGCGATCCTCGTCCTGCAGAGCGGGGTTTGCGAGGGCTATCAGCACGATGGCGCCCGCCAATCCACGCAACCACCAGCCGGGCAAGCCGCGCCAGACGGCGAAGCTGACACATAACACAGTGAGGGCCGCGAAGGCGGCGATCAATGCGAGCGGGATCAGCGGGTCGAGGATGATATCCATCTTAGTTCCCCAACCGATCCAACAGCGCAGGCACGTGGACCTGATCTGATTTATAATTTCCAGTCAGCACATGCATCACCAGATTGACGCCAAAGCGCACGGCCATTTCGCGTTGCCGCCCACCGCTTCCAGTCCCGCGGCCAACGGGATAGAGCGGGCGGCCTGTTTCATCGCGCGCCCATGCGCTGGCCCAGTCGTTGCCACCGATCAGGACCGGCGTGACGCCGTCATTGAGGTTGCGGAACGGGATGCCATCCACCTGCTCCGCATCAGCGGGCGCGGCTTCGACCCAGACAGAACGGTTGGCGTGACGGCCCGGAAAGTCTTGCAGCAGATAGAAGGCGCGGGTCAGGACGTGATCGCTGGGGACCTGTTCAAGCGCAGGGATATCGAGCGGACGGGCCAGTGCCTGCAACTTGCGGCCCATCGGTGTGGAGCTTCCAAAGCCGCCAATATTGCCGTCGCGCGTGTCGAACACGATCATGCCACCCGTGCGCAGGTAGCGGTTCAGCTTTGCATAGGCCGCGGAGGACGGGGTGGGCTGGCTGTCGGTGACGGGCCAATAGATCAACGGATAGAAGGACAGCTCATCTGTCTCCAGATCAATCTCAATGGGTGCGGCAGGCTCGACAGATGTGCGGCGGAACAGGCTGTAGGACAGACCCTGCAGACCTTCGCGGGAGATACGGTCCAATCGTCTGTCGCCGGTTTTGACATAGGCCAGCACGACCTCTGCTGTGGCCTCCAGCGCGCGTTCATCTTCGGATTGTGCATCGGCGGTTTGCGGCAGCGCCAAGGCGAGACAGGCCACAGCAATCGCAGCCGGTTTCTTGAAGCTCAATCGGCCCGCGAGCCAGAGGGAGGCCAGAATGTCCGCCAACAAAAGCGCGAGGCCAAGGCTCAGAAGCAGC
This sequence comes from uncultured Litoreibacter sp., assembly GCA_947494435.1. GTDB lineage: Bacteria > Pseudomonadota > Alphaproteobacteria > Rhodobacterales > Rhodobacteraceae > Litoreibacter. Next base: position 1,624,720 of record CANLUY010000001.1, on the reverse strand, counting down.
CCCGCGAGCGGGGTTTCTTTGGCGGTGACCATCCCTTCGACACTCACAGTGTCCGGCCAGACTGAGGCCGCGAGTGTTTGCTCTGGAGCGATGACGTTTAGGGCCACGCGGCGCTCCTCATTGCTATAGAGGCCTGGGCGCAGATTGGGTCCGAACGTCCGATCTGCCAGTGTTTCGCCGGCAACACCCGGCAGGGCTTCGGCGCTACGCACGCGACCGAACGCGTCCAGGATATCCTCGGGCTGCCACGTTGTACCTTCCAGTTCCGTAGCAGAGATTTCGGCGGGGCGGGTGGAGATTGCGAGGCGTTCAAGCATCTGCACAAAGAGACCAGAGAGCGGCAAAGTCGACCATTCCGCGTTAGCGGTGACATGGAATAGAACGATTTGTCCGTCACCCAGCGCCTTGCGTGTGACAAGCGGCGTGCCATCAGTGAGGGACGCAATGGTCCGCTCTGCCAAATCCGGGTCGGGCTGAGCCACGACTTGGCTGGTCACGCTGACATCTTCCGGCACGGCCAGACCGAAAAACGGGCTGTCGCGGGTGAAGGCGCGCAGGTCTTTGGGCTCTCCCCATGACATCGCCCCGCCGACGGAGCGGCCACCAGCGCGGAGGCGCACGGGCAAAAGCGGGTCGTTGGTGTCGATATCGGCGGCAGCGGTGCGCGGGCCGGCGAAGCGGACGAGAAGCCCGCCTTCGTCGACCCAATCGGTCAGCGCGCCGGTTTCGTCCTCAGACAGGGTTGCGATATCAGCCATGATCAACACATCGGGACTGGCCAACAGCATGTCTGCAAGTGCGCCGTCGATCAGATCGGCGGTCGGCACCAAGGCACGGCGCAGGTAATATAAAGGCGACAACAGGTCTTGCGCTTCTTGCCCGTCATCCGCCGCAAGCAGGCCAACCTCACGGCGCTTAAGCGCGTCGTCTGTCAAAGTGACCGCACCTGCGGACCGCGTGCCGGAAACCTCGAACCGACGGACGCGATTGCGCAGCTCAGTTGGCAGGTTCAGAATGACTTCTGCCTCCGTTTCGCCAGCGGCGAATTCAGCTGTGGCGCGGGCAAGCTCCTGCTCCACCCCATTGGGGTCGGGACCTTTGGCGCTGAGCGTTAACTCGCGTGCACCATCGGCTGTCGCGCGCAAAGCTGTGACCGCGACATCACTGCCTTCAAAGCGTGCGGGGCGCAGGGCATAGGCCGGTCTGCCGCTTTCGATCACTGTCAGATTGCCTTTGCTTTCGAAGAGTTGCGCAACATCGGCGCGGGCAGGATGATCGAGCCCGTCGGAGAACCAGATCGTGTCAAAATCCGCCTCTTCCGTCAGGGTCGTCAATTGCTCGGCAATATCATTGGGTGCTGTCCATGCGTCTGGTGTGAGGCCAGCAAGCTCCGTTGAAAGAGCGCCTGCAGATGTAAAGTTCAAGGCGTCGGCATCGGGGCTGGAGAGCTTAAAAATCGCGGCGGGTCTGCCGTCGCGTGCGGCCTCCGCCAGAACGTTTTCAACGCGGCCCATACGCGCGGGCCAGTCACGGGCTGAGGCCCAGCTGGCGTCCATCGCGATCAGCAACGGGCCATTGCCCGGTTGGCGGTCCTCTGGGTTCAAGATCGGGCCTGCGAAACCGATGATCAGGCCAGCGACCGCGAGCATCCTTAGCAATAGAAGCCACCACGGCGTCGTGTCGGTTTGGCTTTCATCATCTTTGAGGCCCAGCAAAAGCGCAATACCCGGGAAGCGGCGTTTGATCGGTGCGGGCGGAACAGCGCGCAAGAGCCACCACAGGATTGGCAGCGCCACGAGAGCGGCGAGAAGAAGTGGCGTTGTGAAAGCGAGGTTGCTGATCATTGGGCGTGATCCAATGCGCGGTAGGCCCACATCAGCGCTTTGAGTGCGCCCGTGTCAGTGTGGTGGCACAGATAGCGCCAGCCGGTGGCGCGGCAGAGGTCTTGCAGCGCGGCTTTGCGTTTGGCCAAGCGGTGCAGGTAGGCCTCTTTCAGGCTACCGGCTTTAAGGGTTTCGAAGCGGGTCGCGCCAGACATCGTCTCGAACACAGTGCGGCCATCATAGGGGAAGGCTTCTTCGTCGGGGTCGAGGATTTGGATAAGCGTTCCTTTGACGCCGTGATCTGTGGCGCGGGTGAGCGCGTCCGTCACCGGCTCTTGCGGGCCGAAGAAATCTGAGATGAAGACAGCGCGGGAGCCCGAGGGCAGAACGCGTGCGTTGGGTGTGCCGTAGTCGCTTTCGCCTGCGGGGGCCATAAGGTGGCCTGCAATGCGGGTCAGCTGCGCCTCCCCCCGTCTGGGCGGTGTGCCACGGTTTGCGAGGCCGAAGCGTTCGCCGCCACGGTTGAGAAGTACGCAAAGCGCAAGCGCCAGAACGCGGGCGCGGTGGCCTTTGGTGGGGCGGTCATCGCCGCCCGTGAAGGTCATGGACAGTGCGTCATCGACCCAGAACATCACCGATTGCGCCGCCTGCCATTCGCGTTGGCGCACGAATTGTTCGTCCCCGCGCGCGGATCTGCGCCAGTCGATGGTGCGTTGCGGATCACCATTTTCTGCGGGACGGTATTGCCAGAACTCATCACCCATCCCTGCCCTGCGGCGACCGTGATCGCCAAGCAGCACGGTCGCGGCCAAATGCTCCGCCTCCGCAAGAAGTGCGGGGAAGGCGCTTGCATGCGCCTCAGCGCGGTGACGCAGACCGGCAGGATTTATGGCGGGGTCTTGGTTCAAGCGGCGGCTTTACGGGTTGAAACATGGTTGAGCGTGTCGGCAATCACATCGTTCAACACACGGCCTTCGGCGCGGGCCGCGAAGCTGAGCGCCATGCGGTGGGTCAGCACGGGTTCGGCCAAGGCGGCGACATCGTCAAGCGACGGGGCGAGGCGACCATCCAACAAGGCTTTGGCGCGCACTGTCAGCATCAGGGATTGTGCAGCACGTGGGCCGGGGCCCCAAGAGACGGTATTGCGGACCAGATCGGAGGCGTCGGCCTCTTCCGGGCGGCAGGCGCGGACAAGATCGAGGATGTTTTCGACAACAGCTTCGCCCACAGGCATCCGGCGCACGAGGGTTTGCGCGGCGATCAGGTCTTCGGGTGAGAAGACGGTGTTGGCCTCAGCTTCGATGTTACCGGTGGTGGCCATGAGGATGTCACGCTCTGTATCGCGGTCGGGGTAGCGCACGTTGATCTGCAGAAGGAAGCGGTCAAGCTGGGCTTCGGGCAGCGGATAGGTGCCTTCCTGCTCCAGCGGGTTTTGGGTGGCGAGCACGTGGAACGGTGCGGGCAGCGGGCGGTCCTGACCAGCGATGGAGACGGAGCGTTCCTGCATCGCTTGCAATAGCGCAGATTGGGTCCGGGGGGACGCACGGTTGATTTCGTCCGCCATCAGAAGCTGGGCAAAGATCGGGCCTTCGATGTAGCGGAACGCACGGGTTCCGTCAGCGGCGGTGTCGAGGACCTCGGAGCCGAGAATATCGGCAGGCATCAGGTCCGGCGTGAACTGCACGCGGTTGGTGGACAGGCCCATAACAGTGCTGAGTGTATCGACCAGAAGCGTCTTGCCGAGACCCGGCAAACCCATCAGCAAAGCATGACCGCCAGAGAGCATCGCCGTCAGGGCGAGATCGACAACTTCTTGCTGGCCGATGATCTTGGTGCCGATGCTGCTGCGCGCCTCGCCAAGCTTTGCGCCGAGCGCTTCGATTTCTTTTACCATTTCTTCGGCGTCGACCATGACAGTGCTCCGTAGTCCGCTATATACTCATGTGACTATAGAGTTATGGCGAGATGAAGAAATGGCAAAAGGTACTGGCGCACAAAAGCTTGAAATGCCGTCAGCGGAAAGCATCGCGGCAAGCGCGTCAGAAGTGGCGAAAGGTGGCCTGCCGCCTGTAGATAAGTGGAATCCGCCGTTTTGTGGCGATCTGGATATGCGGATCGCGCGTGACGGGACGTGGTTTTATCTAGGCACACCGATTGGTCGTGCCGGTTTGGTTAAGCTGTTTTCGTCAATAATCCGCCGAGATGGGGATGATTATTTCCTCGTCACTCCGGTGGAGAAGGTGGGAATCACTGTCGAGGACGCGCCGTTCGTGGCGATTGACTTCGATGCGGTGGGGTCTGGCGAGGATCAGAAGCTGCGGTTCGAGACCCATGTGGGGGACCGGTTTATCGCGGGACCGTCCAATCCAATTCGCGTGGACTACAGTCAGGACGGCGAGCCCTCGCCTTATGTTTTGGTGCGTCGCAATCTTGAAGCCTTGATTGACCGCAAGAGCTTTTACCGTCTCGTCGATATCGGTGTGCATCATGAATATGAGGGCGAGGATTGGTTTGGTGTCTGGTCCGGTGGTGCATTTTTTCCAATTATTCGCGGGTCTGATCTTTCGGAGTGAACACTGCTGACAGTATGCTGTCAGCAGGGGTGTGTCAGGAAGGCGTCATCAACTTTGAATTGGAGAATCTGATGACTGACCAAACACAACACGCCGTAGTCTGGGCCGAAATTCCTGTAAGCAACTTGGCCAATGCGGTGAAATTCTATTCAGCCGTTTTGCAAGGCGAGATGGCGATTGACGAGAACGGGCCAAACCCTGTGGCTTTCTTTCCTGCGGGCGATTTCGCGACAAGCATTTCCGGGCATCTTTACGAAGGGAAGTCTGCGAAAAATGGTGAGGGGGCGACAGTGCATTTAGCCATATCGGGCAAAGTCGAGGATGCGCGGGACCGCGTGTTTGAGGCTGGCGGTACGGCGACAGGTGAGATTGTGGCCATGCCGTTCGGACGCTTCGCCTATTGCATCGACCCCGATGGAAACTCCATCGGCTTGTTCGAGGCAGCTTAAGCCATGCGTCGCGCCGACCGCCTGTTTCAGATAGTCCAACACCTGAGAGGTGGTTGGCTGACCACGGCAGCAGATCTTGCGCAGCGGCTGGAAGTGTCGCCGCGCACGATCTACCGCGATATCGCGGATCTAATGGCCAATGGTGTGCCCATCGATGGCGAGGCCGGTCTGGGCTACATGATGCGCGACGGCTACGATCTTCCGCCGCTGATGTTCACTCGCGCTGAGGTCACAGCGCTTGTGGCGGGCGCGCGATTGATCCGCGCTTGGGGCGGGGCCGCGATGGCATTGGGTGCCGAGAATGCGCTGGAGAAGGTGGAAAGCATCCTGCCAGCCGACGCGCTGGAGAAGGCGCGATCTGTACATATCTACGCCATGACGCCAGATGCGATGGATCAGAACTTGCGGTTGCGGCTTGATGAGTTGGAAACTCATATTGAGCAGCAGATGCGGCTGAAAATCGGCTACACGGACAAAAATGATGCCGTCACAGAGCGGGTGGTGCAACCTTTGGGTATCTGGTTTTGGGGCGCCGTCTGGACTTTGGTCAGCTGGTGCGAGTTCAGACAGGATTTCCGTATGTTTCGCGTCGACCGGATCAATGCGATGTCAGAGGAGGGCCGGTTTGAGCCGGTCGAGGGTCAAAAACTAAGTGACTTTTTTGCCTGTGCGCCGGAGCGGCAGCAGAGCTGAACCACGCCGGCCATAAGTCACGACTCTGTGAGTTGGGTCCCAAAAAACGACAATTTCGCACCGAACGCCACGTCATTCTGCGCTGACGCACAGCGCGCGTTCGCGCGTGGGCTATTTCCGAGCTTCGCGCAACCGTATGTAGGTGTGACCACTAACGGAAAGACTCACTTTTATGCGTTTCATACCCAACACGCTCATCGCTCTGATACTTTTCAGCGCCATTACCTCTGCGGTGATGTCAGCGATTGTATGCGGGGTCATGACTTACAAGATGGCTGGCCTGAATGCCGCTTTCATGCATGTCTGGTTCGGCGGGTGGACGACAGCGTGGCCGGTGGCCTTCGCCGTTATTCTGGTCGCGGGACCGATTATCCGTAAATATGTTTACCGAGCCTGTAGGTGTCCGCAGGCCACTATCACCCAATCATCGCCGGTGACAGAGAAGAACTGAATGTTACCCTTGGGGGCACATCTGTGGCGGAACGAAGCATTAATGTGCTTCGGCCCAGTTGTTACCTTGGCCTGCGTCAACCACCAGTGGGACGTCAAATTTGACAGCAGGGTCTGATGCATTCTCCATTACGTCGCGCACGACTTCGATGGTTTTGTCGACGCTGTCTTCCGGGACCTCGAAGATCAGTTCATCATGGACCTGTAACAGCATACGACAAGGCAAGTCTCTGATCGCGTCGGGCATCCGGATCATAGCGCGGCGGATCACATCAGCCGCAGTGCCTTGGATCGGCGCGTTGATGGCAGCACGCTTGGAGAACCCCGCTTGCGGGCCCTTTGCGTTAATTTGCGGCGTGTTGATTTTGCGTCCGAAGAGCGTTTGGACATATTCATGCTCTTTGGCGAATTTTACGGTTTCGTCCATATAAGCACGAATGCCGGGGAAACGTTCGAAATAGCGGTCGATGAAACCCTGCGCTTCGCTGCGCGGGATACGCAGGTTGCGGGCAAGGCCAAAGCCGGAGATGCCGTAAATCACACCGAAATTGATGGCTTTGGCTTGGCGGCGGATGTCAGGCGTCATCTCGTCTAATGGGACATCAAACATCTCGGACGCGGTCATAGCATGGATGTCATGGCCCTCTTGGAATGCCTGTTTCAAGGCAGGAATGTCGGCGATATGAGCGAGGATGCGCAGCTCGATCTGCGAATAGTCGAGGCTGACCAGCACATTGCCTTGTTCGGCCACGAAGGCCTCCCGAATGCGGCGGCCTTCTTCAGAGCGGACGGGGATATTTTGAAGGTTCGGATCGGTTGAGGCGAGCCTGCCTGTGTTGGCGCCTGCGATGGAATAAGAGGTGTGGACGCGGCCGGTATCAGCGTTGATGTGGTTCTGCAGCGCGTCGGTATAGGTGGATTTGAGCTTGCTGAGTTGCCGCCAGTCCAAGACCCGACCGGGCAGTTCATGTTCCGTGGCGAGGTCTTCGAGGATATCGACACCAGTAGAATAGGCGCCGGTTTTGCCCTTCTTGCCGCCGGGCAATTCCAGCTTATCGAAGAGGATTTCGCCCAACTGTTTGGGAGAGCCGACATTAAAGTCCTGCCCTGCGAGTTCATGTATTTCCGCCTCGAGCCCTGCCATTTTCTGCGCGAAGGCATTTGACATCCGACTGAGCGTGTCGCGATCGACCTTGATGCCGTTCATCTCCATCTTGGCGAGAACCGGGATCAGCGGGCGTTCGAGCGTCTCATAGACGGTCGTCACCTTTTTGGCGTGCAGTTGCGGCTTGAAAAGCTGCCAAAGGCGCAGCGTGATGTCGGCGTCTTCAGCGGCGTAAGGTGTGGCGTCCTCAATCGGGACCATATCGAAGGTGATCGCGGATTTGCCTGTGCCGAGCAGTTGTTTGATCGGTATCGGGGTATGGCCCAGATAGCGTTCCGACAGCGCGTCCATGCCATGATTGTGCAAGCCCGCGTGCAGCGCGTAGCTGAGCAGCATCGTGTCGTCAATAGGAGCGATCGCGATATCGTTGCGCGCGAAAATTTTCGCGTCGTATTTCATGTTTTGCCCGATTTTGACGATGCTTGGGTCTTCCAACACGGGTTTCAGCATGGCGAGCGCATCTTCCAAGGGCATCTGCCCTTCGGCCAGTTCATCCGAGCCGAACAGCCCCTCCCCCTGCCCTGCTTTATGGGTCAGCGGGATATAACAGGCCTCACCTGGCTCGATGCAGAGGCAGATGCCGACGAGATTGACGAGCATCTCGTTGAGGCCCGTCGTCTCCGTATCCACAGCGACATAGCCGCGCCGGTAGATCGCATCAATCCAGCTTTGCAATGTCTCGGCGTCGCGAACGGTGGTGTAGGTTGCGTCTTTGAGGTCTGGCATCTCGGGCGCATTTGCTTGCGGGGCGGGCGCGTCTTCGATGACGGGCGCTTCCACGTCGAGCTTGTCCGCGATGCGCTTGGTCAGAGTGCGGAATTCCATCTCTGCCAAGAAAGTCATCAGCTTTTCGGGATCGGGGTCCTGCACCTCAAGGTCATCGATGGTGAAGGTCAGCGGGGTCTTGTCGTCCAGCGTGACAAGCTTTTTGGACAGCTCGATCTGGGCGCGATGGTTAATGAGCGTTTCGCGTCGTTTGGGCTGCTTGATCTCTTCGGCGCGGTCCAACAGTGCTTCGAGGGAGCCGTATTCATTTATAAGCAATGCGGCGGTTTTGATGCCGATGCCCGGCGCGCCAGGAACATTGTCGACGCTGTCGCCCGCCAGTGCTTGCACATCGATCACGCGTTCGGGGCCTACACCGAACTTGGCTTCAACACCTTCGCTATCAATTGTGTTGTTCTTCATCGCGTCGAACATCTCGACCCCGTCGCCAACCAATTGCATCAGGTCCTTGTCGGAACTGATGATCGTGCAGCGCCCGCCGGCCTCACGGGCTTGCACGGCGAGGGTCGCGATGATGTCATCCGCCTCATAGCCTTCCATCTCTTCACACGCGATGTTGAAAGCGCGGGTGGCGTCGCGGGTCAGTGGGATTTGCGGACGCAGATCTTCCGGCATCGCTTCGCGGTTGGCTTTGTACTGGTCGTACATATCATTGCGGAACGTATGGCTGCCCTTGTCAAAGATCACCGCCACATGGGTGACATCGCCGCCGACATTGCCGTCCACATAGCGCTGCAACATGTTGCAGAAGCCGGACACAGCGCCAATCGGCAAGCCGTCCGATTTGCGCGTCAACGGCGGTAGCGCGTGATAGGCGCGGAAAATGAAGGCCGAGCCGTCGATGAGGTGAAGGTGATGACCCTTGCCGAAATTACTACCCACGCAACATGCTCCTTACGATCTGATTGTGGATCAAGATGGCATGTTTCATGAGCGCCTTCCAGCGCCACCATGCCATTCTGCGGACAATACGCCACATTGGCAGAACACTGTGTGGCGTTGTTGGCTGGGTTGGGCTTCCAGCGTGGAGAACCGCCCCCTCATGCAACCGATTTTCGCCTATTCCGCATCCGCTTTGGCCGGACTTTGGCTGATAGTCCATTTTGTTATAGGAGGGCGCGAAGTCGCCGGCCCACTGCGCCGAAACATCCAGCTTCCGGAGGTGGTGCGGGTCACGGCTTGGATGTGCTGGCACATGGTGACAGCCTGTATCGGACTTCTTGCGTTGCTTCCGCTGCTCGCACTCGCCCTGCAAATGCAAGGTTTGATGGTCGCGGCCATGCTACTTGCGGCGGTGCTCTCAATCGCAGGTATCGCCAGTCAGCTTATCTTAAAAACTGGCCTCAAACTTCTGCCCCAAGGGTGGCTGTTCGTGCCGATTGTCGTATTAGCAGGCTTGGCGCTTTAGACCTTACCTTCGAAATCGCGATGAATGATTTTCTTGTCGCAATATGGACACTCTACGAAGCCAACGGCTTCAGGAATTTGCAGCCAGACGCGAGGGTGGCCCAATGCTCCTTCTCCACCATCACAAGCAATGCGATGCGCGTCGACGATTTCAGTTTCAGGTGCTTGCGTGGCCATAGCGAATATTCCTTTGCGACAGTTGGCGCATCATATCTGAGCCACGCCTGCCCACAAGAGGGCTCAGGCCTGCCAATGTCTCCAAAATCACGCGCCGCGACAGCGGCTCAATAAGGTCAGGTCTCGGGCGCAAGCATCCGCCCCAAGGGGCGTCCGCCCAGAATATGCACATGCAGATGCGGGACTTCCTGCACCCCGTCCGCGCCTGCGTTGGAAATCGCGCGGAAGCCTGCATCACTGACGCCTTCGAGCTTACACACCTCTCCAATGGCCCGCATAAACCCCACGATCTCCGCCTCCGAGGCATCCTGCGTGAAATGATCCATGGACACGTATGGCCCTTTCGGGATCACCAAAACATGGGTTGGCGCTTGCGGATAAAGGTCCCGAAAGGCCAGTGCGTGATCGCTTTCATAGACGGTATTGTTTGGGATCTCGCCGCGCAGGATTTTGGCAAAGATGTTCTGATCGTCATAGTGAAAGCCCATCCGGTGCCCTTTCTAATCTGTAAAGAGGTAGTCGATGTCCAAGATATCGGCTGCGCGGTCTTCTGCAACGTCCAAAAAACCGGCCAAAGCAGCGACATTGGTTTCGTGATTTTCATATTCGCTGAGCTTGAAATAATTTGGAAACTCCGCGTCGCGAATTTGATCTGACTCGAAGACAAAATTATGCCGCACCGTCGGCAACAGCCGGTCGATTGTGTCTTGCGGTGTCATCTCACCTGCAAGGCCCACGCGCATGGCGTGCCCGAGCAAATAGTCATCCCCGAACTTGCACTCAACTTCTATCAGCTTCGTCGTGGAATTATCCGCAAACAAATCCTGCAGCAATTCAAGGTTGGACGGGTCAAGACAGATCACCATGCGATTTGTGCCGTAGTGGTCATAGAGCAGCCGCATCAACGCGCGTCGGTGCCGTGTGCGTTTATCCAGCGTGGATTCGATGCCCCCCAAATCCGGCAGGCTCGCATTGCCTTCATCGAATAGATATTCTGTCCCGTGAAGCTCTGTTTTCTCAGTGATCCGTTGCAAAAGTCGTTTGGCGACATGCCATTTCTTACATGCAATCACCAGCAGTTCACGATCACGCCCAAGGCTGGTTTGCCGCTCCCAGAACCTTGGGGCAAAGCGTCGGCCGATGCGACCCCGCCCAGTGAGAAACTTAAACAGCGTCCGGCCCTCATTGGAGGTTTGGAAATCCAACCTCTCTGACGCATAGAGGTCGCCCAAGCGTTCTTTCAGCGTAGTCGCATCCGGCGAGACCTTCCGCGCGAACAGGAAATCCTGCGAGAGCAACAAGTCGTAGTGGTCATTATAAAACGTGACCGGCATTCCATAGTCGGTGAACATCAAGAAGGTCAGTGTGCGGGTCTTTATCTCTTCACTAGGGACGAGATGGCGGACGAGTGTCTGGAAAAACGTCTCATCCGGGATCCATGTTGTGCGGAAGAACCGCATTACATCCTTGCGCGATTTGGCGAAATCCAACACCCACTCCACCGTCCGGCGGCGCAGGCACCACCACTGCGAGCCAATCATCATCTGCAAATCCGCCGGAATGTCGCGGGTGAGGCCCAGTTTCTTTTGCAATTCAAATGACGCGTAAAAGCGCCGCTTCTGGGTGCGTTCGTTAAACCAGTGGCGATAGATCAGCCGCTCGCCCTTCATGCCGGTTTTGATCCAGTCGGACTCGAAATAATCAAAGCTCTCAATGTAATCGACATCCTCCGCATCCAAGAATTCATGGGCATAGTCTGCTGATTTGATCGCCATGCAATCGCCAGACAGCATGTAGAAATGCGTCGCGCGCGGAAATTCTTCAACCGCTGCTTCCATGGCGTAGATCGTCGCCTGCACCAGCGACCACTCTCCCCAACCGCATCTGATCCGCTTCTTGGCGAAAGTGACGTTAGGGTTGTCGCCCAACGCCAATTTGATCTCTGCAAACGCTTCCGGATCCGCAGAGGCGTCGAAATGGATTGCCATGCAATCCCCCACCGCCGTCAGACGCTCTGCCTGATCGATGATCGCCTTTGGGTCTTTATGACACAGCAAGATGAACGCAATTTTTGCCATCTGGAAAAGGGGACCGTTCCTGTCGTAACACTCTTTTAGGTTTGTCTACATAACCTTAGTGACTGTTGAATAAACAGTGCTTGTTTGGTTATGTCTGAATAATTGTGGCGAATTCGTAAACAATCAGCCACCTGTTGAGAAGCGAGTATCGTATATGGGTTTTCCCGGCACTTGGATGACAGAGAGCGAGAGCATGGTGTACCGTGTTGTCCCGAAATGTGCGTGCTCCTCTATCGGGCAGATCATGTATTACTCTGATCACGGTGAGTTTTTTGACGGCGACGTACACGACGCCAAGGAAAAGCTGCACAAATGGGCTATCGAGGAAAGCCAGCCCAAGATCGAGAAGAACGTCAAAAATCACCAGAGTTACGCATTTACCTGTGTGCGCAATCCCTATGGGCGTATTCTTTCGTCCTTCTTCGACAAGATTTGCGGCATACAGCGCAACGGCAAACGCTATCGCGGTAACCTTGTGCCCCTGCTCATCCAGAAATACGGGATCGAAGTCGGAAGCCCAGAAGACGGCTTTGAGTTCGATCAAATCCAAAGCTTCCGACGGTTCTTGCTCTTTGCACGCGACACCATCCGCTGGAAGCGGCCGATGGACCCCGATATTCACTGGTCAGCGATGTCAGGTCACATCTCGACGTTCATCGTGAACGGTGGGCGCTACGATAACATCTTCTTTACGGAGAAGTTCAACGACGGCATGGACTCCGTTCTGCAATCCGTGGACACGCCGGTGAAAGTGGACATCAACAAAGTGCCTCGGTTCAACGAGTCCGAGGGGCACGGGCCAAAGCGCGCGCATCCGATCGAGGATTACTTCGACGATCTGTCGATGCATCTCGTCTATGAAATCTACAAGCGCGACTTCCAGCTGTTCAAATATGACGTCGATAATCCGGGGAACAAAATGCCTATTGGAGAGATCGACTTGGATGAGGTTCACGCAAAATTGGGCGACTGAGCGCTGTGTGATGCATCCTTGAGCAAAGAAAAAGCCGCGGTCTAGTGACCGCGGCTTTCTGTATTTTATGACTTAAGCAGCCTTGCGCTTGCGGCTACGCATGAACCCGAAGGCGCCGAGCGCTGTCAGGACAAGCGGAAGACCTGCAGGAACAGGAACTGGGTTCACGTCTGTGATAACACGGACCCAATCGCCGGGTTCGGTGACGCGCATTGTCAACGTCAGCACATTTCCTGTGAAGCTGAAGCCGTCATCGTTGGCTCCGCCGCCGTTTATGTTTTCGAGACCACGGGCCGCTAGCTTATTGTCAGGATCAGTCTCGTAAGTCACACCTGCAGCGCCAAGTTCAGCGGAACTCAAGAATTCCATCGAACCGTTATAGTTGCCCATAACGCCGATGATATTTCCGGTGAACGTCCAGACTGCATTAACACTATCAGCCCTTGCATTGCCCTGCGTGTTCAGGAAAATCATGTGGCTGTCGATCACAGAACCCGCCGCAAGAGTCTGTACAGACGCAGACGCATCGAGATAATCGTAGGCTTGCAGAGTTGTGTGATTTTGAACTTCGTCGAAGCCCTGTTGCGCGGTATTCGATGCCCCATCTTCGAGAACATCAGCCGGAGTTGCGATTGTCGCTCCCCCACCGACAGCACTCACAATTGCGGCAGAAGCCAAATTAGGAAGCGTGAGCGCAAGTAGTGACGCACCCAAAATTGTTTTGATTTTCATGGAAAATCCCCTCTAATAAATAACAAGTTAACAGGTTAACCTTACGTTAATTTTGGGTATCAGACAACCTCACGCCAACCCCTTGAATCTATTGAGAGTCCTTGTTTTCAAGGCGTTTGCACGAAGGAACACTCCGTTCAATTCGCATCTTCATGAAAATGCACCTCAGCCAATAAAAAAGGCGGACCTTCTGTCACGGCCCGCCTCTCTTTATTGGTTGTCTCGATTGCGACCGTCAGAGAAGGCCTTTCTCGACGAACAGCGCTTTCATGTCAGCCTCGGGCCGTGGGCCGATATGGGCAATAACCTCGGATGCCGCGGCACACCCCATGGCGCCGCAGGTCTGCATGTCAGCCCCCGTGATCATGCCGTAGATAAAGCCTGCAGCGAACTGATCGCCTGCGCCAGTTGCATCCACGGGAACAACAGTATCCACACCAACGTCCACGCGACTGACGTTTTGCTGAATCGACACACCGTCGCCGGAGCGGGTGCACACCACGAGGTCACACTCAGCGCCCGCTGCAGCCAAAGCCGCATCAACAATATCAACTTCATAAAGCGACAGAAGCTCAGCCTCGTTGCCAATGACAAAGCTCAGATTGTCACGGATCAAAGCGCGGAAATCGTCGCGGTGACGGTCGACGCAAAACGGATCCGACAAAGAAATCCCCGCTTGCGCGCCAGCGGCAACGGCTGCGTCAGCGGCGGTTCGGAACGCTTCCTTGCCTGCATCCTTGTCGAACAGATAGCCCTCAAGAAACAGAACGTCGCAATCACCGACCACATCCAGCGGGACATCATCCGCACTGACCTCAGATGAAATGCCGAGATATGTGTTCATGGACCGCTCGCCGTCAGGCGAGACGAAGATCATCGACCGTGAGGTTGGCAGGCTTGCGCCTTCAACTGGCGGGTTAGGAAATGCCGTGCCCTCATCGGCCAGTGAGGACGCATAGGTTTGCCCCAACGTGTCATCCGCCACGCGGCCAACAAAAGCAGTCTTCGCGCCCAGCATCCCAAGCCCGGCGAGCGTGTTTGCGACCGAGCCACCCGGTGTTTCCACGCGGCCTTCCATCGCGGCATAAAGCACCTCGGCGCGATCGCGTTCGATCAATTGCATGATGCCTTTTTCGATACCCATATGGTCAAGGAAACTATCGCTCGACTGGCTGATCACGTCAGAGACAGCATTGCCGATGCCAACGACTTGGTAGGTTTTGGTCATAGATTTTTATCCTCAAAAGGGCAGAGATCGCGGATCAAACAGTTTCCGCACATGGGTTTACGGGCCTTGCACACATAGCGACCATGCAAGATCAGCCAGTGATGGGCGTGGTGTTGGTAGGCGACGGGGATGTGATCTTCGATGGCACGCTCAACCGCATCGACGTCCTTGCCGGGGCAAATCCCGGTGCGGTTACCGATCCGGAAGATATGGGTGTCCACCGCTTGGCTCGGGTGACCCCACCACATGTTCAGTACGACATTCGCGGTCTTGCGTCCCACACCCGGCAAAGAAATCAGCGCTGCGCGCGACGACGGCACTTCGGAATTATACTCATCAACCAGAATTTGGCTCAGCTTGATGACGTTCTTGGCTTTGTTGCGATAAAGGCCGATGGTTTTGATGTGCTCAATCAGACCTGCTTCACCAAGCGCCAGCATCTTTTCCGGCGTATCAGCAATTTTGAACAACTCTTCGGTGGCTTTGTTCACACCCACATCGGTCGATTGCGCCGATAGCGCGACAGCGACAACGAGAGTATAGGCATTCGTATGGTTCAGCTCACCCTTGGGCTCAGGCTCATGCGCCTGAAACCGTGCAAAAATCTCGTTGATCGACGTGTAATCCAACTGCTTAGCCATGCAGGGCGGTATGCCAAACGCGGTGGCAGCCAGCAAGCGCCAAAAGATCAAAGCATATTAGCTAAAAACCTGTGCAACTTTTCATCCATGCCACACCAGCGTTTAAAGTTTTGCCCGCACAAAGAGCGCCACATCTGATGGCGGGAGGCACTATGGCAGAACAGCTTTGGGACATGACGACGACCGGTTTCGGGCCCGAAACACTGATCGAGACAACAGAAGGGCCGGTGCCGATGGAATGGTTGTCGCGCACCCATCACCTTGTGACCCGCGATAACGGTGCGCAGCCCATCAGAGCCATTGAAAAGCATATCTTGAGCCCGATGGACGGCGCCTATGTTCCGCTGGTCGTGATCGAACAGGACGGCATGGGCCAGACTATGCCGGATCATCCGCTGATCCTGCCCCCACAGCATCAGATCTTTTTGCAGGGGCCGGAAATTTCACTGCATTTCGGGTTTGACCAATGCCTGTGTGAAACCGGTTTTTTGGTGGGCGGCATGGGGATCAGGCCTTTCAATTCAGGTACACCCGTCGCCCTTCATACGATCCTGACATCCAGACCTGAGATCATTCGCACAAATGGTATTTGGACGGAAACGAAAGCACCAGTTTTTGATGACAATCTGACAGCCGCTGATAAGCATCACCTGTCAGACTATCCATGCCTGATCGAATGGGAAGGCCGCCTAATTGCGCGTGGAAACTTCAACGCCGCAGCCTGGCCCGCAGTCGCCGCGGCCTGACATATCAAACCTGCGGAACATGAATTTCATCATGTTTCGGGTCGATAACGCAATTCCAATCCCCTAGCCTCTGGGAAAGACAACCCAAAGGTTTAACGCGATGCCGACCCCTAAGCATATCGAAGAAACGGAAACATCTTCCTACCATTATGACGTCATCAAACGTGCAATTGAACTGATTGATGACGACGGCGGAACCGAGCTTTCTTTGGAAGACCTCTCCGCCAAAATGCGCATGAGCCCGGCCCATTTTCAACGCATCTTCAGCAAATGGGCGGGTGTTTCGCCGAAACGGTATCAACAATATCTGACGTTGGGTCACGCCAAATCCCTTTTGGAGGCCAACTTCACGACCCTTGGAACAGCAGATGCCGTCGGGCTGTCCGGCAGCGGGCGTCTGCATGATTTGTTTATCCGATGGGAAGCTATGTCACCGGGCGATTTTGCCCTGAAAGGGGACGGGCTTGCGATCTACTGGGGATGGTTTGAAAGCCCCTTCGGGCCGTCACTGGTGATGGGCACCGACAAAGGAATTTGCGGCATAGGGTTTGCCGCTGAGACCGGCGAAGAGGAGGCAATGCGAGACCTGACATCGCGCTGGCCGAAAGCCACCTTTATCGAAGACCCGATGATGCTGCGCCCATGGGTGTTGCAGGCCTTCGGCGCAGGCCAGAACGCAGCCGATCCAACACCGCTTTATCTGATCGGAGCACCGTTTCAGATCAAAGTGTGGGAGGCTTTGCTGACCATCCCATCCGGTAACATCACAACCTATTCCGAAATTGCCGGCCATATCGGAGCGCCCAAAGCCGTGCGCGCCGTCGGAACCGCCGTGGGGCGCAATCCGATCAGCTGGCTTGTGCCTTGCCATCGGGCTTTGCGAAAATCAGGTGGACTGGGCGGATATCATTGGGGCCTGCCGGTGAAGCGCGCGTTGTTGGCCTACGAGTCCGCGCGCGCAGAGGCTCGCGCACAGGCAAGCTAAAATTCGCCGATTTTCCAATCATTTCAAACTTGTGATGCGTTCGGCGGGAACCCGCAGGGATGCACGATCTCGTGAGTTGAAGGTCCCACATTCAAGACCAACATGAAACCTCATCCGCCGCTGCCATGCGGCCAACTGAGGATACTGTTATGAGAACCCTATTGCTTACGCTGCCTGTTACCGCACTTGCTTTGGCGGCTTGCGCCCCCGGAACTGAGGCCCAGCGCACCAAAAATGGCGCGCTTATTGGTGCTGCTGTTGGCGGTGTGCTTGGCGCGAACTCAACCAGCGACAACAAACTAGAGCGCGGCCTGATCGGTGCGGCGATCGGTGGTGCTGTGGGCGGTGCCATCGGCAACGAGCTCGACAAACAAGCGGGCGAATTGCGTCGTGACCTCGACAGCGATATCGGCGTTGTAAACACAGGCTCCGAATTGCGCGTGACGATGCCACAAGACCTGCTCTTCGCGACGGACAGCGATCGGTTGCGCGGTGATTTGATCGCAGACCTGCGTGTCGTCTCGAACAGTCTGAACGATTATCCAAACTCGACCGTTGTTGTCATCGGCCACACCGATAGCACCGGTGCCGCGGCCTATAACCAGAACCTATCTGAGCGGCGTGCGGCCTCTGTCGCGGCTGTCTTGCGGGGCGAAGGCGTTTCCAGCGCACGGCTGCGCACAATCGGACAGGGCGAGGCGCAACCCGTGGCCTCAAATGCAACCGCCTCAGGGCGCGCGCAGAACCGCAGGGTGGAGATTATCATCCGCCCGAATGCGGCTTAATGATCACAAACACCGGCAGCATTTTGCTGCCGGTCCTCTCAACCCTCTTAACAAGTCTGCCAAGCCTGCCTATTATCCCCGCATAACCACGCCAAAAATGGCGGGAAACATAACCGAGGCAGGTAACAATGACCCTTAAAACACTTAGCGCATTCAGTGCGGCTATGCTGGCGCTTGGCGCATGCAGCAACTCAAATTTCGACACAGCGAACGTCAATAAATCCCAAACCGGTGCGCTCATCGGCGGGGCGATTGGCGGTCTGATCGGCGCATCCAGCGATGATAACAAAATCTTGAAAGGCGTCGTCGGCGCCGGGATCGGGGCTGCTGCGGGTGGCGTGATTGGTCACCAGCTCGACAAACAAGCGCAAGACCTGCGCCGCGATATCCCAAATGAAGACATCGCCATCGAGAACACCGGCTCAGAGTTGAAAGTCACGCTGCCGCAAGCGCTTCTTTTTGCGTCCGACAGCGCAACGTTGAGCCCGGCCTTAGAGAATGATTTACGCGCCTTGGCGGGCAACTTGAACAGCTACCCTGACAGCACCGTGCGTATTGTCGGTCACACAGATGATACCGGTTCCGACGCGCATAACTATGACCTGTCAGAGCGCCGCGCATACGCCGTCTCTTGGGTTCTGGAAGGCGCGGGCGTCACCTCAAGCCGCTTGCAAGCCGTCGGCATGGGAGAGACGCAACCCGTTGCTGCCAACCTTACCGAGGAAGGCAAAGCGCAAAACCGGCGCGTGGAAATCGTGATCCGACCCAACGCGGTCTAAGTCCACACATGTGATGAAAGCGGCCCCTCAGCTGGGCCGCTTTTTCATTTGCGAGCTTGCTTAATTGGTCATATGATTTGACCAATTCTAGTGAGGTCCAATGCCATTTCAGAAGATTCAGGCCGAGAAACTGTCCGGCTCCGTGATCAAACAGATCGAGTTGCTGATCCTGCGCGGCATATTACGCCCCGGTGATCGCCTGCCATCGGAGCGCGAATTGGCCGAGAAACTTGGCGTGTCCCGTCCTTCGCTGCGCGATGCCGTTGCGGCGTTGCAAGAGCAAGGCTTGCTTGAAACACGTGCGGGGTCCGGCATTTTCGTCGGCGATGTCATGGGGTCCGCCTTTTCCGAGGCGCTGGTAAAACTGTTCTCGGACCATGAAGAGGCGATGTTTGACTATATCTCCTTCCGGCGCGATCTGGAGGGTATGGCCGCCGAGCGCGCCGCGCGGCTGGGATCTGACACTGATCTTGAGGTTGTCGACACGATCTTTCGCAAGATGGAGGCGGCGCATTCCAAGCGCAATCCGACCGAGGAAAGTCAGCTTGATGCCGAATTTCACCTCGCCATAATCGAGGCCAGCCATAACGTCGTGATGTTACATATGATGCGCGCGATGTTTGAGTTGCTGCGCGAAGGCGTGTTCTACAACCGTCAAATCATGTTCAAGCAACGCATCACCCGCGACACGCTGCTGGATCAGCACCGCGCGATCAACGACGCGCTACAAGCCCGCGATCCCGCTGGCGCGCGCGATGCCGTGCACACGCATCTCACCTATGTGGAAAACAGCCTGTCGGACCAACGCCGTAGCGACCGCAACGAGGCGATTGCCAAACAGCGTCTGGAACAAGAAGCGTCCCGCTAATCCTCAAGCGGCGGCGCGCCGCCTGCGAATGTATTACCGCCCTGATAATTGCACGGCTCTTCTTGCATTTGCAGATGCAATTCTGATCCGGTGTAGGGATGCGCGCGCGCAAGGTCTTCGTTGAATGCGATGCCCAAGCCCGGTGCCTCTGGCGGGGTAATGTAGCCGTTTTCAACGCGGATCGTGCCGCCAATCAGCTCATCATGGAATTTCGTTTCGATACTTTCGCACATCAAAAGGTTCGGGATGGACGCACCCAGATGGATATTCGCCGCCCATTCGACGGGTCCCGCGTAAAGATGCGGGGCCATTTCGGCATTGAAGACTTCGGCAATGGCCGCGAGTTTTTTCATCTCCCAAATCCCGCCTGCGCGTCCTAAAGCAGGCTGCAAAATCTTTGCGCCACCAGAACGAAGGACCGTCGCAAACTCCGCCTTGGTTGTCATTCGCTCACCCGTTGCAATCGGGATGCGAACCGCACGGGCCACTTCGGCGAATTCCAACAGGTTGTCCGGCGGGATCGGCTCTTCGTACCAAAGTGGATTGTAGGGCTCCAGCGCCTGACCCAATCGGATCGCGCCATGGGTGTTGAACTGCCCATGGGTGCCGAATAGCAGGTCCGCACGATCCCCCACAGCCTCTCGAATGGCCTTGCAAAACGCCACCGACTGGGAAATATCGCTCATCGCGGGCTGGTGCCCACCGCGTAGTGTATACGGCCCGGCCGGATCGAATTTCACGGCGGTATAGCCCTCCTCAACCCGCGCGACGGCCGCTTCTGCCGCTTGCTCGGGCGAGAACCAGAATTCTGTCAAATCATGGTGCGGCAGCGGATAAAGATACGTATAAGCTCGCACCCGCTCGTTCATTTTGCCGCCCAACAAAGCCCAAACAGGCCGGTTGCGCGCTTTGCCCAAGATGTCCCAACATGCAATCTCGAGCCCTGAGAAAGCCCCCATCACGGTCGGATCAGGTCGTTGCGTGAACCCAGACGAATAGGCCCGCCTGAACATCAATTCGATGTTTTCAGCGCTTTCGCCCTTCATGTGGCGCGCAAACACATCCTCAACCACAGCGACCTGCACCTCAGGTGCAACTGCAGAGGCATAAACCTCCCCATAGCCGACAATCCCATCATCCGTCGTCAGTTTGGTGAAGATCCAGTAGCGCCCTCCCCAACCGGGCGCGGGCGGGGCCACGACGAAGGTTTCGAGCTCCGCCAGACGCATCATTTGAACACGATCACATTGCGCCGTGCGGCCCCTGAGCGTGTGTCCGCAATGGCCTCGTTGATCTGATCCAGCGACCAACGTCCTGAAATCAGCTCATCGAGTTTCAGGCGCCCTTGTTGATACATGTCCACCATCCACGGGATATCGCGGCGCAACACGGTGTCGCCCATTTTCGTGCCCTTCATGCCCTGTCCCAACGCGCCGAGGATCACGGGCTCATATTCAGCCATCGCGCCTGAATGCGGCATCCCGACAATGTAGGCGTTGCCACCGACAGCCAAATAGCGAGGTGCCTGCTCAAAGGCGGGAACCGCGCCGACAGTGACGAAGACAGCATCGGCCATGCGCCCACCAGTAATCTTGGCGATCTGTTTCCACGGTTTTTCGTCGGTCGCCAAAACGCCATCTGTCGCCCCGAACTCGCGCGCGACTTCCAGCTTCTCTGGCAGTACGTCCATCGCGATGACTCGAGCCGCCCCGGCAATGGCTGCGCCCTGAATTGCATTTAGCCCGACTCCACCCGCGCCGATGACAACGACATTTTGCCCGGGTCGTACCTGAGCCGTATTCACAACAGCCCCCATGCCAGTCACCACGCCGCAAGACAGCAAGCAAGCCGCATCCATTGGCATATCATCCGGAATCTTCGCAATTTGCGATTGATCAACCACGGCCTTCTCAGCAAAAGCACCGCAGGCTAGCCCGTGCTGCATCACCCCGCCATCGGCCGCGGCCAAAGGTCCCGCATCCCGATCATAGGGCGTTGCGCACTGCACCGGCTGGCCGGAGGCACAGGGCACACAACAACCGCACGACCGGATCAGCGTCACCAAGACCGCATCGCCAACCGCATAGCCCGACACACCATCGCCCAATGCGGTTATCCGCCCTGCAGCCTCATGGCCGTAGACCGCGGGCAAGCTGCCGCCCCAACCGCCATCTATAAAAGACAAGTCAGAGTGGCAGATCGCGCAGGCCTCCAACGCCACTTCCACCTCACCCGCTATCGGGGCTTTCAGCTCCACATCTTCGACAACGAGGGGCGCACCAAATTCGTGGCAGACTGCGGCTTTGATCAGAGGCATGGCCCCTCCTTTATTCTGTAGGTCAGGCCAGCTTTGACCGCAGCCATCTGAGGTGCAAGCGATTTTGCGACCTCGACCACGTCGGATTGCGCCTTGCCGCCACTGGGGCTAGGTTTTTTCGAGACATAACCCGTAGGACACGCCATGCCATTTCATCAGCTCGACGATATCAAACTTCATTACCAAGAGGATGGCGATCCGAACGGCGCACCGATTGTGTTCGCCAATTCGCTCGGGACAACGATGGGGCTTTGGGATCCGATCTTTCCGCTTCTTCCCAAAGGGCTGCGCATTCTGCGGTATGACATGCGGGGCCATGGGCAGACAGACGTGCCCGAGCCGCCCTATACGATGGGCGCGATGGTCCGCGACATTGAGCAGTTGATGGACGCACTCGACGTGAAGAACGCGATGTTTGTAGGCCTATCCGTTGGCGGCTTGGTGGCGCAAGGCTTGGCAACCAAGCGGCTCGATCTGGTCCGTGCAATGGTCCTGTCCAACACAGCTGCAAAGATCGGCACGCATGAGATTTGGAACAGCAGGTTTGATCTGATCCGCGAAGGTGGGATGGAAGCCGTGGCAGACGCCACGATGGAACGGTGGTTTTCAAAAGCGTGGCATGATGCGCCGCAGATTGCCCCATGGCGCAAGATGCTGACCGATACCAAACCCGACGGCTATATCGGCTGCGGGCATGCCATTGCAGGCACTGATTTCTACACGACAACAGCGGCGCTAAAGCTACCAACACTGGCGATCGCGGGTTCAGAAGACGGAGCAACCCCGCCTGACCTGCTGCGCGAAACCCAAGAACTGATCGCAGGAAGCCAGTTTCATCTGATCCGCCGCGCAGGCCATTTGCCTTGCGTGGAGCTGCCAGAAGAATATGCACAGGTTCTGACCCGCTTTCTAAACGATACCGGACACCTCTAAATGGCCACGACGCCGTTCGACAGCCAGCTTTACCGCGAGCTCTTTCACGACGCAGAGATCGGATCGCTCTTTTCCGACAGCGCCGAAGTGCGCGCGATGATGTTGGTCGAAGGCGCGTTGGCGAAAGCCCAAGGCAGTCTTGGCATCATCCCCGAACTCTCCGCCGCGTTTCTGGAGCGCAGCGCCCGCGAGATACAGGTCGATCCCGGCGGCTTGGCACGCGAGACTGGCGCAAACGGTATCCCCGTGCCAGCCTTGGTCGCTGCCATGCGCAAGGCCATGGAAGCCCCCGAGCACGCGCAATACCTGCATTGGGGCGCGACGACACAAGACATCATGGATACCGCTTTGGCCCTGCGCCTGCGGCAAGTTCTGGCCCTGTTGGAGAAACGCTTGGTCGCCATCTTGAATGGTTTGGCAGACCTCGCAGACACCCACGCAGACCTGCCCATCGCCGGACGCACTTGGATGCAGGTCGCGACGCCCACAAGCTTTGGGGCCATCGCCGCGAGCTGGGGTATGCCGCTGTTCGATCTCCGAAACAGGATCGATCAGGTCCGCGCCGCGTGCCTGAACATCTCTCTGTCCGGTGCAGCAGGCACCAGCGCAGCCTATGGCCCGCGCGCCTTAGACTTGCGCAAGGCCCTCGCAGAAGAGTTGCGGCTCGGTTGTCCAGACACAAGCTGGCACAGCGCCCGGCACGGGATAGCGGGGCTTGCGGCATGGTCCACACAAATCAGCGCATCCCTCGCTAAAATCGGCGAAGACCTTTTGCTGATGACCCAAAGCGGCATCGGGGAAGTCGTCCTGACACAGGGCGGCAGTTCTTCCACCATGCCGCAAAAACAAAACCCTGTCTCCCCCTCGCTGCTCAGCGCGCTTGCACGCCACGTGATCGGGGCAAACAGCGTTCTGCAAAGCGCGGCAATCCACCGACAGCAACGCGATGTTGCCGCATGGATGAGCGAGTGGATGGCGCTTGGGCAAGTCCTGATGGCAACAGGGCGCGGGTTGAGTGTTACTGAAAACCTGTTGGGCCAGATCACGCCACAAGAAGACGCAATGCGCGCGGGCATTGATGACGGGCGCGGCCTGATCTACGCCGAAGCGCTGCAATTTCGCCTGACCGACCGCATGTCGAGACCCGACGCGCAGGCGGCCGTCAAAGCCTTGTGCCAAGAGATCATCGCGGATGGTGGCAATCTGAAAGAGGCCGCATTGGCAAAGTGGAATGATCCCGCCTTAAGCGCGCTGTTCACACCAGAAGCACAACTGGGCCTCGCCCCAAGCGAGGCGCGCGCCTTCGCAGCCAAGGTCCACGGCTGAATGCACAACAAGGCCGTCACGTTCATTCTGATCAATGTCATGCTGGATGCGATGGGCATCGGGCTGATCTTGCCGGTGATGCCCGATCTCATCATGGAGGTTGAGGGGTCCGATATCGCGAATGCCGCCCTTTGGGGCGGTATCCTGTCAGCAGTCTTCGCCATTATGCAGTTCGTCTTCGCGCCCACCTTGGGCAACCTGTCAGACAGGTTTGGGCGCAGGCCCGTTTTGCTGATCTCACTTGGCGCAATGGCGTTTGACTACGTTCTGATGGCGCTTGCAGGCTCAATCTGGTTGCTATTCCTCGGTCGTGTGATCGGCGGCGTCACGGCTGCCACACATTCCACCGCCGCCGCCTTCATGGCCGATATCTCCCCCCGCGAAAAGAAAGCGCAAAACTTCGGCCTGATCTCTGCAGCCTTTGGCGCGGGCTTCGTGCTTGGCCCGGTGATCGGAGGGCTGCTGGCAGAGCTTGGCCCCCGCGCGCCCTTCTGGGCCGCTGCGGTCCTGACAGCGGCGAATTTCTCGTTTGGCTACTTTGTCCTACCCGAAACCGTCACGGACGAGACGCGCAGGCCGTTCACTTGGAAACGGGCCAATCCCGTCGGCGCCTTCGGCTATATCAGCGCGCTGCCCGGCCTGACGGCACTGATGTGTGTCTATTTCTTCTACCAAATCTCTAACATGGTGTACCCGGCCATCTGGGCCTACTACACCGCCGCAAATTTTGACTGGTCGCCCGGGATGATCGGCGCTTCCCTCGCTGTCTACGGCATTGCGACGGCCATCACCCAAGCCGTCCTAATCCGCCGCATCATCAGCTGGTTAGGAGAGCGCCGGACCGTCTATTTCGGCCTGCTCTATAATGCGGTCATGCTGACGGCGATCGGATTTATCTCGGACGGATGGGTCCTGCTGGCACTCACGCCACTGGCCGCTGTGGGCGGCGTCGTAGCCCCCGCGCTGCAAGCCGTCATGTCAGGCCGCGCGGATGACAACCAGCAGGGCGAGCTACAGGGCGTCTTGTCATCCATCAACTCCATCGGGATGATCGTGGCCCCCGTGGTCATGACGCAAGTGTTCTGGCTATTCACCGGCGAAGACTCGGCAATCTTCTTGCCCGGCGCGCCTTTCTTGCTCGCCACATTGCTGATGCTGATCTCGTGGATGATTTATTCGTCGAGCCTCAAGAACCCGACCCGCGACCCAGCAACCTGAAGTGCCCCATGATCTGGCCGTGATCAGAGGCCAGCTTATTATACGGCGCTTCTGGATGGGAGCCATCCGTCAGGTGATCGTTGAAAACCGTGAAATACTCCATCTCTCCGATTTGGTTCGGCCCTTCGCGGAAATGGCGAGAGACCAAAAGTTGGTCGATGCTTTCAAACACGCCGCCAAAGGCCGACGTGTAGACCATGTCGCGCAAGGATTTCTTGACGAACAGCTTCTCGCAGCTTTCCAGCCGGACAGCATCAATGGCTTCTTGAATGGCCTCATTTTCTTCGCTCTTGTAGCGATCCGCCGCGTGGCGCGCATTGTGGCGCAGCATCCATGAGTAGTTTTTGAACGGGCGTTCACCAGCGATAATTTCGCTGCTCACCGCGTTTTCACTGTCGTTGAAATCACCCATCACCATGACCGGATGACCCTTCTGCAATTCCTCCACAATCAAGCGGCGCAACACCCAAGCTTCTGCCATCCGGCGCGTCGCGGCGCGCAACGCCCCAAGCGCGCGGCCCACGGGATCATAGTCAGTCAGGTCTGCCTCGGGCGCAAATTCTGCATCATCAGGGCGATGAAACTCGCCAAGCTTAGATTTGAGATGGCAATTGAACACCGTGATCTGCGTCTGACCCACAGGCACAACCGCTTTCAAGACAGGGCGTGACAGACGCTCCAGCTTAAAATGGCCCGCGTCTCCGCCGTCAAAATCCACCTGCAAGGCGGGGGAGAGATCTTGGATGATCTCAGGGGTTCCTACAAAGCCAAACCGTGACAGGATCGCGACACCGGGGCGTCTTTCACCAGGCGCGCCATCATTGGCATTCGGTGCAAACGCGATCTTCGCTTCTGAGTAATCATCATAGGCCAGCTTCCGGAAAATCGCGCGCTTGCGATACTTCTTGTCCATGCTCGGCACCACATCAGCGTTAGAGGCCGCCCCGATGCGATCTGCCTCATCAACCACAGCCTGCAATGCGGGCAGTTCAAAAATCTCCTGAAAGCCCACAACGTCAGCGTTCATCCGCACCAGCATGTCAGCCAGCCAATCCTCTTTCCACGCATGTTCTTCGGGTGTGTATTGCTGGAAGCGATAGTATTCCTGATCAGGGCCAATCAGGTTTTTGACGTTGAAGCTGGCGACGGTGAAGTCTGTCATTGGGTCTGTCCATATTGGGTCAAAGCATCTTGGAAAACCTCAGGATCGACATTTCCGCCTGAGGCCACGGCGATGATATCATCGCCCTCAACCTGCGCATTGTGAAACAAGGCCGCCGCCAGCGCGATTGCGCCGCCGGGTTCCAGCACAACTTTCAACCGTGCAAAGGCCAAAGCCATGGCGCGTTTGCAATCTTCCTCTGGCACCACGATGCCCGCACCACATAGCCGGTTCAAAATGGGGAAGGTCAGATTGCCGGGTTGCGGCGTGATGATCGCATCACAGATAGAGCCCGACATCTTTTCATTGCGCTTGATCTCCCCCGCCGCCAGCGAGCGGGTCACATCGTCAAACCCCTCAGGTTCAACCGGGCGCACGCACAAATGCGGCGCTTTTTCTTGCAAGGCGAGCGCGATGCCAGAGGTCAGCCCCCCGCCACCACAACACACAAGCACCTCTTTTGCCTTGATCCGCAGCTCACGTGCCTGATGTGCAATCTCCAAACCACAGGTGCCCTGCCCCGCAATCACCTGCGGCTCGTCAAATGGTTTGATCAAGGTTAGCCCCCGCTCAGCCGCCAAACGATCACCGATCTCGTCCCGGTCCTCTGTGGCGCGGTCATACAAAACCACCTCTGCCCCCAAAGCGCGTGTGTTGGCGATCTTCATTTCAGGCGCGTCAGCAGGCATAATAATCACCGCAGACGCCCCATGTTCCCGCGCCGCCAAAGCCACACCTTGCGCGTGATTTCCGCTGGAAAACGCAATCACCCCGGCTTCAATCTGCACCTCATCCAAAGAGGACACAGCAGACCATCCACCGCGAAACTTAAAGCTGCCAGTATGTTGCAGCGCCTCGGTTTTTAGGAAAATACGCCGGCCCGCAATTTCGTCGAGGAAAGGCGAACTGAGCATCGGCGTCACTCGCGCATGACCGTTCAATCGCTCCGCCGCCGCCTCAATCATCTCGATGTTCATTTGCATTCCTCCAGCCACGCTTTGATCGTCAACAGCGATGCAGGCTCATCCAGAAAGGGAACGTGCCCGCGATCCGGCACGTCAGAATACAGCATATCCGGGCGACGTTCCGCCATCTTTGCAGCTGTCTCAGCGCTCAGAAGATCGGAATTCGCGCCGCGCAACAGCGCCAACGGTAAGCCATCCAGAGCGTCAAAAAAGGGCCAAAGATCAGGGTTCAGGTTTTGCGGCCCGCCCAACACAGCTTTGCGCAAACTCGGATCGTAGTTGAAAGTCAGCCCCTTACTGTCTTCAACGTAGTGTTTTTCCGCCTCCGCGCGCCATCTGTCTTGCGGCACGCCGTCAAAGCCCGCCATGCGGGTGGACAATCCTTGGACCGCCTCCTCCATGGTACGAAAAACCGGCCTGCGCCCAAGATAGCCTTTGATGGCATCCAATCCTGCCTCACCGATCTCCGGCCCGATATCATTCAAACAAACCCCGATCAGACGGTTCTTGACGGTCGCCGCCAGCCCCATGGCGATGATGCCGCCGCGTGACGTGCCTAGGATCGCCGCTTTCTCAAGCCCTAAATGATCCAGCAACTCAACCGCATCCATGCCCTCGCGCTGCAGCGTATACGTCTCGGGCCCAGACCACTCAGATTGCCCCCGCCCGCGGTAGTCTAGACGGATCAACCGCACACCCTCCAGATGAGGCGCAACATAGTCAAAATCCGTCCCATTTCGCGTCAAGCCGGCAAGGCAAAGCACAGGAAGCCCCTGCCCCTCATCCGTGAAATACAAGCGCGCGCCGTCGGAGGCCGTAAACGTGCTCATAGCTGCTCCGCCAGTTCGGGAATGGTCGTCAGGTCCTTCAAGACGTTCGCAGGTTTCCAAGGCAGGCGGTCCATCGGTTCCCCCGCACGGTTGACCCAAACCGTCTGAAATCCGTAACCACTGGACGCCGCCGCATCCCACCCATTGGACGAGACGAACAACACCTCCTCATTGGCGCATCCAAACCGCTGCCCAACAAGGTCATAGACCGACTTATGCGGCTTGAAGACGCCGACAGTTTCGACGCTCAGCACATCGTCTAGCAACTCAACCAAACCCGCCGATTTCACCGCACCATCGAGCATGGCAGGCGAGCCATTCGACAAAATAGCGGTCTTCAGACCCGCAGCTTTCAAACGGCCCAGCATCTCCGGCACTTCCGGATAGGCCTGCAATTCCCAATAGAGCTGCAGCAACCGCTCACGCAGCTCCATGTCATCCAAGCCATTATTCTCCATCGCCCAATCAAGGCCGTCCTGCGTGACATCCCAGAAATCTCCATGCGCATCTGCCACGGCCCGCAGCCACGTATACTGCAACTGTTTCAACCGCCAGTCATTCGCAAGCTTCTGCCAGCATTGCGCCAAAGCGTCCCGACCGGGCTCTTCAGCCGCAATGCGGGCTGCGGCGGCCACATCGAAAAGCGTTCCATAGGCATCGAATACACAGGTGGTGATGGTCATAGCGGCCCTCCTTCGGGCGGAGGGTGGCATAGCTTGCCCCTAAGGAAAATGGCGAATCGTGTTAGGCTGGCGTGACCGAAGAAGGAGACACCCATGAGCGAGACCCACGGAACAATTCACTGGACGGAGCTAAACACCCACGATGTGGAAGCCGCAAAGGCCTATTACACCAAAGTGTGCGGCTGGACGATCGAGTCGATGCCGATGGATGACGGCGATTATCATGTCGCCAAGAAGGGCGATCAGATGGTGGCAGGTATATTCGACCTGTCCCACATGCCCGAGATGAAAGAGATGCAGTCCCATTGGCTGACCTACATCGCCGTCGATGACGTGGATGCCAGTGTGGAAGAGACCAAAGCACTAGGTGGCCAAATTTACCGCGCCCCATGGGACGTCCCCGGCGTTGGACGCATCGCTATCGTCGCTGACCCATTAGGCGGCGCGTTCGGGATGATGACGCCGTCGGATTAAGGTGTAGCGTACGGGCCTTCGGTCTTGCGCACGACGCTGAACCCAGTGGCGCGGTCATATCGCATAGCACCGCGCCACTGGAACAAAGGCCAAAGATAGTAATAGAAAAACGCCGCGAAAACGGTCAGCGCGATGGCTCCGACCAGCACCCAAGGCACCGTGAATGCAATCCCAGACAGTGCGATTGCAACTTCCAGAAAGCCCAATAAAACAAACGGCCCAATCCGCCGCACTTCCCGACACAAAGCACAGCCTTGCCCTTGGATACGCAGGCCAAGCAGGGCCTTTCCAGGCGTTGGCACACCCCGCGCAAGACACAGCGCTGCACCTAGCAGCAGAACAAGCGGCATCAGCGCGTTGTCGAGCGTGACCACTTCGATCAAGGCACCATCGCTACGCGCGGCAATCTCTAGCTCAACATAGCGATTGATCCGCGCGCCTGGTTCTTTTGGCTGCACGATCCGGATCTCAGCAACATATTGCGGCGGAAAGATAAGGTTGGGGCGGTACTGACAAAACTGCGCTTGGTCTATTTCACGGCCGTCGATGAAGGTTTCGAGCCTTGCCGGAAAGGAGGTGATCTGCTTGCACAGATGCACGCGGAAAAACCCCTCTGTCAGTTGCAGCTTGTCGGGAGCCGCACGCACAATCGGCCATGCGATCAGCATCGCAAGAATTGACGCCAGAAACAGATCGACCAGCAAGGCAAAAAAGCGACGCCAAAGATGGCGCGGTTCGTGCACCAAGCTTACAAGTTCTCAGGCTGCGGCATGCCCAGCACATGATAGCCGCCATCGACGCGGATGATCTCGCCGGTGGTGCAAGCGCCCGCGTCTGACGCAAGATAGACCGCGGTGCCGCCAACGGCGTCCAGCGTCGCGTTCGCCCGCATCGGTGAATTCGCCTCTGTCTGGCGGAAGGTTTTGCGCGCGCCGCCAATCGCGGCACCGGCCAGCGTTTTCATCGGGCCGGGAGAAATCGCGTTGACACGGATCCCGTCCGGGCCGAGGTCATTGGCGAGGTAGCGGACTGTAGATTCCAATGCAGCTTTCGCCACACCCATCACATTGTAAAACGGCGTGACACGGTTAGAGCCTTGATAGGTTAGGGTCAGCAGCGTGCCACCATCGGCCATCAGCGGGGCCGCGCGTTTGGCCACATCAATAAGAGAATAACAGCTGATCACCATAGAGTTCTTAAAGTTCTCGCGGCTGGTATTAATGAACCGGCCGGTCAGCTCGTTCTTGTCCGAAAAGGCAATCGCGTGGACCACAAAATCAAGGCTGCCCCACTTGTCTTTCAGCGTCTCGAAACAGGCATCCAACGAGGCATCATCTGTCACATCCACATCGACCAGAATGTCTGAGCCCACGCTGTCGGCCAAAGGCTGCACACGCTTGCCGAACGCCTCACCCTGATAAGAAAACGCCAGTTCCGCGCCCTCGGCGGCCATGGCTTTGGCGATGCCCCACGCGATAGAGCGTTCATTTGCGACGCCCATAATCAGGCCGCGCTTGCCCGTCATCGAATTAGCCATTGTTTAGTCCTTAAACTTGGAAAGCAGCATAGAGCCATTGGTGCCACCAAACCCGAATGAGTTGGTCATCACCGTATCAAGCCCTGCAGTGTCGACCATCTCTGTCGCGATTTCAGATGGATCCAGATCGGGGTCGAGTGTTTCGACATTGATCGAGGGCGCGATGAAATCGTTTTTTAGCATCAGAAGACAATAAATCGCCTCCTGCGCGCCCGTGGCGCCTTGAGAGTGGCCAGTCATCGACTTGGTCGAACTGATTGGCGGCGTAGTCCCTTGCCCGAAGACGCGGCGCACGGCCTCGACCTCGCCGACATCGCCAACCGGCGTCGAAGTTCCATGCGCGTTAATGTAGCTGACCTTGCGCCCCTCGGGGATTGTGTCCATCGCCAACCGCATCGCCCGTTCGCCGCCTTCGCCGGACGGGGCCACCATGTCGGCGCCGTCTGATGTGGCGCCAAAACCGGTGACTTCTGCATAGATTTTCGCGCCGCGCGCTTGGGCGTGCTCAAGGCTTTCCAGCACCACGATACCGCCGCCGCCAGCGATGACGAAGCCATCACGGTTTGCGTCAAAGGCGCGAGAGGCTTTCGTTGGCGTATCGTTATACTTCGAAGACATCGCGCCCATCGCGTCGAAGAGGCAGGAGAGTGTCCAGTCCAGTTCCTCCCCGCCGCCTGCGAACATGACGTCTTGTTTACCCAGCATGATCTGCTCTGATGCAGCACCGATGCAGTGGAGCGAGGTCGAGCAGGCCGAGGTGATTGAGTAGTTGATGCCTTTGATCTGGTAAGCCGTGGCGAGGTTGGCGGAGATGGTCGAGCCCATACATTTCGGCACCGCAAAAGGTCCGATCCGCTTGGTTGCTTCCGTCTTCAAAACAGACTGATGTGCCGCAAACATGGCAGAAGTCGATGGCCCGCCGGAGCCTGCAATCAACCCTGTGCGCGGGTTCACAACGTCGCTTTCTTCCAGCCCGGCATCGGCAATCGCCTGCTCCATCGCGATATGCGCGTAGGCCGCACCCGGCCCCATGAACCGCAGGCGGCGCTTGTCGACATGTTCCTTAATGTCGATTTTCAGCGTACCAGCGATCTGGCTGCGGAACCCGTGTTCCACCATCTCCGGGCTGGCCTCGACACCGGACGTCCCCGCTTTGAGCGAGGCCGTCACCTCCTCAGCGGTGTTTCCGATGGGGCTGACAATTCCCAAACCTGTAACGACGACGCGGCGCATGATGTGCTCCTATTGTGGCTTGGGTTCTGTGTAGGACAGTGCAGCAACACGGCGCAAGTCGTTAGCGGATCGGCAGGTGCAAGCAGGCGCTATCGCCACCTTAGAACGACCCCTCGATTTGCGCAGATTTGGTCCAAAAGATCCTGCAAAAGAAACATATCTTCCGGTTTCGGCCTATGCTGCTACGATGATGCAACTGTATTGAATTGTGCGAGTGCAATGCCATCACCTTCTGAGACCGACACGACATCGCGCTGCGCCTCTTGTGGTGTGCCGCGCAATTTCGGCAAGTCCTGCAAATATTGCGGAACGGTCTACGCCGAAACCGTCAGCACGCTGCCCCCGGATCAGGACCTTCCGGAACTAGACGAAAAATACACCGTCACGCAGGAGGGTCGCGGGGTCTCAATCTCTGTTCCCCTTCGCAAAACAGTGAACGTCTTCATCGCCGTTTTCATAGCATTTTTTGTGTTTTGCACCCTTGTGATCCTCATAGGGTTTACTGGATCCGGCAACCCGTCCCTGTCCGCGACAAGCCATACAATCATCCCGTTCCTGTTTAAGACAATTATTGGTGGGGGCCTCACAGTCTTTGCCTTCTTGTGTTGGTTCAACCGCGTCACGATTGAGGCCAACAGCCGCTACCTCTCCTTGCGGCATCATCCCGTTCCTCTGCAGCTTGGTATGAAAATCAGAACCGAAGATATGGTCGACCTGCGCGTGGTCGCCCAACGCAAAAGCTATAAGAACGAAAGCTGGGACGTGCCGGTGCTGCGCGCATCGACAGTCACAGGCACGCACCGCGATGTGATGGTTGGTCGATTAGAGGCGGATTTTGGCGATTTCGACGTCATACAACGCCATCTCAGCAAAGCGTTGGCCTCATAGAGACTTGCCGAAAAGCGCCGGCTCACGCCGACGATCAAAGATCGGCATGCGCGCAACTAACCCGAAAATCAGGAAATTTTTTCCGCTGAGACCTAACTCTCGCTGAGCGCGACCTTCATGTCTTTGACCTCGTAGATCACTTCGCCATCGGCCTCGACAATACCATCTGCGACACCCATCGTCAGGCGGCGCGTTTGAATGGCTTTGGTAAAATCAATCTTATAGGTCAGCATTTTGCGGTCGGGCCGCACCATGCCTTTCAGCTTCACTTCGCCCACACCAAGCGCATAGCCACGGCCGGTCCAGCCGCGCCAGCCAAGGTTGAAACCAGTCAATTGCCACAAACCATCAAGGCCGAGACAGCCGGGCATGATCGGGTTTCCGGGGAAGTGACAGTCAAAGAACCACAGGTCCGGCGTGATATCGAACTCTGCCAGCACATGACCTTTGCCATGCGCGCCGCCATCGCCGGAAATCTCCGTGATCCGGTCCATCATCAGCATGGGCGGCTCTGGAAGTTGGGCGTTGCCTTCGCCAAACAGCTCCCCACGTGCGCATTTCAGCAAATCGTCTTTGTCAAAGCTCGTTGGATAATCGGACATTTGTCCCGCCCCTATATATCGTATGTTCTGCTCATGAGCATCTAGCACTGGGATTTGTGTCACTGCAAGGCCGCGCCAAGTGTCACATGCTTGGTTTTCATTTGAAACATGAGGGGGATGCACCCTATATTGGGAGTGCAGGCACGTAAGGACCGGACCCAAATGACCACCGAGACGATGAAACGCAGTACTGAATGGCTGGCAGGCGCCGGATTGCGCCCAACCCGTCAACGTCTCGCACTGGCCGAACTGCTGGTGGGCGACGGTCAAAACCGCCACGTCACGGCGGAAAGCCTGCATGCCGCGACAGACACCTGCAAAGAAACGGTCTCCCTCGCGACGGTCTATAACACGCTGCGCGCGTTCTGTGACGCAGGCCTGATCCGCGAAGTCATGGTCGACGGAACGAAATCCTATTTCGACACGCGGACCGATGACCACCCGCATTTCTTCTGGGAAGATGACAGGCAACTGACCGACGCGCCGAAAGAAGAGCTGAAAATCGCAGGTCTTCCCGACGCGCCCGAAGGAACCGAGATCGCAAAAGTCGATGTCGTGATCCGGTTGCGCAAGACCTAAACACCGTCCAGCAACGACAAGAGCCCGCCCATGGACCAGCAGTCAGTCATATGGGAAGCCGCCCAGTGCGGATATGACGGATGGGCAAAAATCTGGGGCGATCCTTGGCTCAGCGGCACTCTCATGGTGGCCGCATACGCGCTGAGCGCCCTCCTCCTCTTCCGCATCACCCGCCAATTGTCAGGCCGCGAACGCGCGCTTTGGATCACCTGCGGTCTGCTGATGACTTTTCAGGCCATCAACACCCCGCTCGATCTTCATGCTTTCGTCTGGACATTCGGGAAGTGCTTGGCAAAGGCCCAAGGCTGGTACGGCGCAAAAGACCTCGCCAAATCCAGTTTGCTGGTCATAGCCCTTGTCATCGCAGCCATCGCCACATTGAGCTTCCTGCTCATCTTCCGCAAAAACCTGCTCAGCAACTTACTTCTGATCTTCGGCACCATGCTTGCCCTAAGCATGACCGCGCTTGAGGCAATCAACCTAGGCGCGATCAGCGCAGCGATACAAACAAGACTAGGTCCGTTCTTTGCGGCAGACTGGCTCGAACTCAGCGGTGCCGCCCTCACAGCCATCGCAGTCATATTCAGACGACGTAAACTAGCAAAACCGGACTGACTGGCGATCCCTGCAGGACTCGAACCTGCAACCTACTGCTTAGAAGGCAGTTGCTCTATCCAGTTGAGCTAAGGGACCGCGTGCCACGGTTTTGCTGCGACCAGCTGCCAAACGCAACCCTTTCCTTTTCATCCTCCCCCGCCTAAACATGAACGCAGTTCAGAAAATGAGGCCGCAATGGCGGGCAAAGTCCAAAAAAAGCGCGAAGAGCTGCGTAAGAAGCTGATTGACCTCAGTGAGAAACGCATCACGGAGGGTGGGATTGATCAAATCCGCGCCCGCGATCTGGCAAAGGATGCCGGATGTGCCGTTGGCGCGATCTACAATGTATTTGGCGACCTCAACGATCTGGTCATGGCTGTGAATGGCCGCACCTTCAAACGCCTTGGCACACATGTGATCGAGGCTGTGAATGCCAACCCCAGCGAAGACGCGGTCGAAACCTTGATCCGCATGGCACATGCCTATCTGGACTTCGCGATCAACAACACGCACGCATGGCGCACCCTGTTTGATCTTGAAATGTCGACCGACCAAGATGTCCCTGAATGGTACTTGGCCGAGATGGAGCAGCTCTTGTCGATCATCGCCAAACCGCTGATGCGCAATTTCCCCGATATGAGTCGCGAAGACATCATGTTGATGACTCGCGGATTGTTCTCATCCATCCATGGAATCGTCCTTTTGGGCCTCGAAAAGCGCATTTCCGCCGTTCCAACGGATCAATTGGAAAGAATGATTGCGTTAATTCTCAGTAACTTAGCCTCTGAATCTCCAATTTTCTGAACATCGTTCAATATTTTTCTTGAACAGCGTTCAGGAATCAGTATGTTCAATTCATGAACAGCGTTCACGAAACGCAAAACTGGAGACTGACAATGTTTGGAACACTGAGAACTCTGATGGTTGGCGCGAATGCCCGCGCTGAAGAGCGGGTGCGCGATACATATGCGATCGAGTTGATCGAACAGAAAATCCGCGAAGCCACAGCCTCGCTGCAAGCCGCCAAAGGCACCCTCGCCTCCCTGATCCAGCGCCACCGCGCTGAGATCAAACAGGTCCAAGGTGTCGAAACGCGCATCGGTGACCTCGTCAAACGCGCCGAGGCCGCTTTGAAAGATGACAATGACGTCATGGCAGCAGAGGCTGCGAATGCCATCGCCGCGCTCGAAAATGAACTTGAAGGCCGACAGCAAACCGTCGCCCGTCTGGATCAACGCATCGTGCAGCTGCGCCATTCAGTCGAAACCGGCCATCGCCAGATTGTCGACCTCAAACAAGGTCTGATATCGGCCCGCGCGGTCCGTCATGAGCAAAACATTCAATCAAGGTTGAATACGACGATCAAATCGGGCTCCGCCGTCCAAGAAGCGGAAGAGCTAATCGCCCAAGTCATGGGCCGCGAGGATCCCTTCGAGCAAGCTCAAATCCTCAGCGATATAGATCGTGGCCTCAGCCATGAAACCCTCGCCGACCGCATGTCAGATGCAGGCTATGGCGATGCAACCCGCACCACCGGCGCCGATGTCTTGAAGCGCTTGAAATCCAAAAAGTAATCAACCCTAAAAACACCAACTCGGAAGGACTATTCACATGTTTGGAACAGATACAAAAAACGACAACGCTCTGATTATGCTGGTTAATCTGGCTGGCTCCATCGTGGCCTTGGGCATGCTTGCCCTCTCACTTTACATGTCACCCGACGTGCCGCTTGCTACAAAGGGATACTGGGCCATCGCCGTCCTGATGCTCTGCGTCAGCCTGATCAACTTCGTGAAATACCGCTTCGACGAGCGGATCGCCTCCGACCGCATCCAGCGGATCGAGCAGGCCCGCAACGAGAAACTGCTTGAGGATTACGTGGCCACCGACAAAGCCGCATAAACCCCAACCAAGGACCAGCGCTGCTCGCCTGTCCCTCCCCCAACATGAGCAGCGTTTCGCGCCTCGGTGTCACAGCCGGGGCGCGGTTTTGCTTGAAAAACAAACGCGACACAGCCACCCTGATCCGCAACCAAACACAAAGAAGACCGCATGCGCCGTATCGCCGCCAATATCGTAGGCCAATGCCTCGCCCTGTTCGCGCAGTTCATCACCGCCGCCCGTGCCGACTGGCGCGGCATCGAGCCCGTGAACCGCCAGCGCATTTACTTCGCCAACCACACGTCCAACGCCGACCTCCCCATTGTCTGGACCGTCCTGCCACCCGCACTCAGACGCGTCACCCGCCCCGTCGCCGCTGCCGATTACTGGCTCAAAAACAAACTCCGCGCCTTTGTTGGACCTGAAGTGTTCCGCGCCGTCCTCATCGACCGCCGTTCCGAGCATCAAACCGAAGACCCCATCGCCAAGATCATCGCAGCCCTCGATGAAGGGTCGTCCATCATCATCTTCCCCGAAGGCGGCCGCAACCGCACCGATGATCCCCTGATGCCCTTCAAAGCTGGCCTTTATAACATCGCTTCAAACCGCCCTCATATTGATCTCGTCCCCACCTGGATCGACAACATCAACTCCGTCATGCCCTCGGGCGAGGTGATCCCCGTCCCCCTTGGCTGCACCGTCATCTTCGGTGACCCGCTCCACGTCGAAAAAGACGAGACCAAAGACGGCTTCCTGACCCGGACCTCGGACGCGCTCAAAGCCCTGCAACCTCAGCAGGAGGGTGGATCATGATCCCCGACATGCCATCAGACACGTCCAGTTCGATTTTCGTCCTCTTCGGGGCCGCGTGTTTCTTGCTGATCGTGGCCACCATCGGTGGCGAGCTGTTGCGCCTGCGCCTCTCGCCCAAAGGCGCACACCCCACGGTAGAGACCTACGTCACCCGCCTGCATTCGTGGTGGGCGATGGTGTTCCTGCTCTCCATCGCGCTGCTTATTGGTCCGGCTGGGGTGACGCTCCTATTTGCCTTTGCCAGCTTCGCGGCTCTGCGCGAATTCCTCACACTGACACGCAAAACCAAAGCCGATCACTGGGCCTTGATTGCTGCCTTTTACCTCGCCTTCCCACTGCAATTCCTGTTTGTGTGGTGGGGCAACAGCACGCTGTTCTCAATCTTCATCCCCGTCTACGCCTTCCTGATCCTACCGATCCTGTCGGTCCTGCGCGGGGCCGGAAACAACTTCCTGTCGCGCATATCGGAAACCCAATGGGGCCTGATGATCTGCGTGTTCTGCGTCAGCCACGTCCCTGCCCTCGTGACTCTCGATGTGGAAGGGTCAACCGGACGCTCCGTGTTGCTGATCGCTTTCCTTGTCCTCGTCGTTCAACTCGGCGATCTGGCCGAATATTACGCAGGCCGCCGCATCGGCAAAAAACGCATCGCCAAATCGGTCTCTCCCAAAACCCGCGAAGGCGTCGCATGCGGTGCAGCCTTCGCCACACTCATCGGCACCTTGCTGTTCTGGATCTCCCCCTTCGCCCCATGGGAGGCCGCGCTCATCGCATTTACAGTCTATATGATCGGCGTCGGCGGCTCGCTCGTGCTTGCCGCCATCAAAGCCGACCGCGGTGTGAAGAACTGGGGTCACCTCATTCCGGGTCAGGGCGGCTTCGTGGACCAGATGGACAGCGTGGTTTTTGCAGCCCCGCTGTTTTATCACCTCGCCCGCTATTTCGGGACCTGATACCGCGTCTTTCTATCGGAAATACGCTAAAATTTTGCCCGCGTGACTGAGGAAAAGCCCTCAAACAACGCAAGATGTCACGCGCGGCGCAGCCGCTCATTTCAACAGAAATATAGGATCAGTGCGTCCAGACAGACCGGCGGTTGGTCGCGAAATTCTCGCCATATCCGCCGGGGCGGATCACCGGCTTGCGCTTCTTGGGCTCAGTGACAACGGCATCAATGCCCTTGTCTTTCGCGTAATCCAGCGCCGCCTCTTTGCTGTCAAAGCTCATGCGCACCTGCGCCTGAGTATCGCTGGAAGAGGTCCACCCCATCAACGGGTCCACATCGCGGCCCGTTTCATTCACGAATTCAAGAACCCAACCTTTGGTTTTCGCCTGTCCCGAAGACATGGCGGTTCTGGCTGGCTGATAAATACGTGCACGCATTCGCGTCTCTCCCGTCAAAAACAGCCTCTATATTGCGCTCAACCATCTTCAAAGCAAGCCGCGAATTGTCGCAAATTGAGCGAGCAGGTCATCCTTGTGTTACACTGCACGCGCATATTTGCAGCATTTCATAATTTTCAGGAGATTTTATCATGTCCGGCACATCATTCAGCGCTAAAGTAGACCGCGTCGTCGATGGCGATACTGTTCGCGTCTTCCTCAATGAAGGTGACGCGCAAAGCGAAAGCCTGCGCATTCTGTCCCTCGACACAGAAGAGGTGAATGCAGGCACAAAACCCGTCACCCCACTGGGCCGCGCCGCTTCCGACAGGGCCAAAGCGCTGATGGCGGCAGGTGACACGCTCACGATCACCCTGCCCGGCACAGAACCATTGGAACAAGCACTCGCCAAATATCGCGGCAATTTCGGACGTCTGTTGACCTATATCACGTTGCAAGACGGCTCAGATTTTCAGGAAACCATGATCCGCGAAGGCTTCTCCCCGTATTTCCAGAAATACGGATATGCCCAGTTCCCCGACCTCCACGCCCGCTATATCGCAGCCGAACGTGACGCCCAGATTGCCAAGGCGGGCATCTGGGATCAGCTTGCCAACAATGGCGCGATCATGCGCGACTATCCCGCGCTAGGTGTCTGGTGGGATCTGCGCGCGCGCATCATTGACGACTACCGCCGCATCAAAACGGCACATCCCGACGCAGCGCTCTACAACACCCGTCTTGATTATGACCGCCTGCTTGAGATCGCCAAAGCGGGGGAAGAGACCACCGTCTTCATGGAACTCCGCGATTTCACGCCAACAGCCAGCGATCATGTCCTTTTCAACACCGGCAGTCTCAAACAGCCCTACCAGCTCTTTATCCCAGGCGGGAATATGGGCGGCGGCGAAGATATCATGCGCCTCATCCTCACCCGGTATCGTCCCGATAGCGAACAGGAACCTCGCCGCTCCTACGCTTATGTGACAGGCCCGACAAAGATGTTCCCAGACAATGACACTGGCCGGCCAGAGATCATCGTCACCGATCCCTCCCAGATCACAGATGTCCCGCCTGCCAGCGTGTTTGTCTCCTGACATCTGCTGTCAGCAACGGGCTCGCGGCTTGAAGCCGCCAGCAAAAAGAACATGTATGGTGAAACCTGAAAAGGAATCGCCATGCACAACAATTCCCCCGAAGCCATGCCCGAGCAGCTGCCGATCCTGAGCCACCCCGCTCCGGACGTCAAAACGCGCGAGAAGATGGAAGGCGGCATTGCCTTCAAACTCCACACGGAGTTTGAACCCGCAGGCGATCAACCCACTGCAATTGCTGAGCTGACCGCTGGCATCAACGACGGCGACCGCGATCAAGTCCTGTTGGGTGCCACTGGCACCGGCAAAACTTTCACCATGGCCAAACTGATCGAGGAAACGCAGCGCCCAGCTATCATCCTCGCCCCGAACAAAACCCTCGCAGCCCAACTCTACGGCGAGTTCAAAGGCTTCTTCCCCGACAACGCCGTCGAGTATTTCGTCTCCTACTACGACTATTACCAACCTGAAGCCTACGTCGCCCGCTCCGACACCTACATCGAAAAAGAAAGCCAGATTAACGAACAAATCGACCGCATGCGCCACTCCGCCACGCGGGCATTGCTCGAACGCGACGACGTCATCATCGTGGCCTCCGTCTCCTGCATCTACGGCATCGGCTCGGTCGAAACCTATGGCGCGATGACTCAAGACCTGCATGCAGGCCAAGAATACGAACAACGCAAAGTCATCGCCGACCTCGTCGCCCAGCAATACAAACGCAACGACCAAGCCTTCCAGCGCGGCACCTTCCGTGTGCGTGGTGACTCACTCGAAGTCTGGCCCGCCCACCTCGACGACCGCGCGTGGCGCTTAAGCTTCTTCGGCGAAGAATTGGAAACCATCGTCGAATTCGACCCACTCACTGGCCAGAAAACCGACACGTTCGAACGCGTCCGCATCTACGCCAACTCCCACTACGTCACGCCGCGCCCGACCATGCAGCAGGCCATTCTCGGCATCAAAAACGAGCTTGCGCAGCGCCTGCCGCAGCTCGTCGATGACGGCAAACTGCTCGAAGCCCAACGCTTAGAGCAACGCACCAATTTCGACCTCGAAATGCTGGAAGCCACCGGCGTGTGCAACGGCATCGAAAACTACTCCCGTTACCTCACAGGCCGCGCCCCCGGTGAGCCGCCCCCCACCCTATTCGAATTCATCCCCGACAACGCCATCGTCTTCGCCGACGAATCCCACGTCTCCGTCCCGCAAATCGGCGGCATGTACCGGGGTGACTACCGGCGAAAATTCACGCTCGCCGAACACGGCTTCCGCCTACCCTCCTGCATGGACAACCGCCCGCTGAAGTTCGAGGAATGGGACGCCATGCGACCGCAATCCGTCTTTGTCTCCGCCACCCCCGCCGCATGGGAGATTGAACAAACCGGCGGCGTCTTCGTCGAACAGGTGATCCGCCCCACCGGCCTTTTGGATCCGATGATCGAGATCCGACCAGTGGAGACGCAAGTCGATGATGTCATGGACGAAATTCGCGCCGTCACCGCCAAAGGCATGCGCACGCTGGTCACCACTTTGACCAAACGCATGGCCGAGGATCTGACCGAATACCTGCATGAAAACGGCATCAAAGTCCGCTACATGCACTCCGATATCGACACGATCGAACGCATCGAAATCCTGCGCGACCTGCGCCTCGGGGCCTTCGACGTGCTGATTGGCATCAACCTTTTGCGCGAAGGCCTCGACATCCCCGAATGCGGCCTCGTCGCCATTCTCGATGCCGACAAAGAAGGCTTCCTGCGCAGCGAAACCTCCCTCATCCAAACCATCGGCCGCGCCGCCCGCAACGCCGACGGCCGCGTCATCATGTATGCCGACAAAATCACCGGCTCGATGGAGCGCGCCATGGGCGAAACCGAACGCCGCCGCGCCAAACAGATCGCCTATAACGAAGAACACGGCATCACGCCCGAGACCGTCAAAAAGAACGTCGAGGATGTGCTGGCCGGCCTCTACAAAGGCGACGTCGACATGAACCGCGTCACCGCCACCATCGACGCGCCCTTGGCCGGAGCCAACCTGCAAGCCGTCCTAGACGGTCTTCGAGACGACATGCGCAAAGCCGCCGAGAACCTCGAATTCGAAGAAGCCGCCCGCCTGCGCGACGAGGTCAAACGCCTAGAGACCGTCGATCTGGTCGTCTCCGACGACCCCCTGGCCCGTCAGTATGCGGTCGAGAAAGCCGTCAACGATCAGCAGAAAATGGCTGGCAGGTCTACGGCAGGTAGACCGGGGCAACGCGGTGGCGTGAAGCGACGCGGAAAAAAATAGTGCGCCTAGTAGAGAATTGGCTGGAATTTGACGAATTTATTGACGTTGAAAGCAGTCTCTTAGCACTTCTGATATCTATAGAACGGCTACCTGTCGAGCCGCTGCTTTGGAAAAACATCTTGCTCAATGTTCACGCTGCGCTGCAAGGGGCGTGCGTCTGTATTCTCACTAGGACTGATGGCGGCGGCGCACTTACCGTCGGGGCCGAGGCGAAATATCTCAAGTATCTGAACAATGGTTCTGCAATCGCGCAAGCTGAAAGAAATGGAGTTCCAACTCCAGACCCACTTGCTTTACCCGACATGAAAATTCAGGCTCTTCCGGGCCTGTTGCGGCGCCTGCCTGAAGAGGTACGAAAAGACCTTCCAAAATGCCATATTGAGTTCGAAGAATGCAGCGATACAGTCACGCGCGATCTGTATCGGTTGCATAATTTCAGAACGACGTTTAGCCACTTCCCTGTTACAAGTTGGCTCATTGAGGGCTCTGGACTACCAAGAATAGTTGTAGTTTCGCTCAACCTAATCGAAGAAATAGTCTGCAGTGATGGCTGGATGAGACAAAATCGATTTAAAGATACGAGAGTTTTAGAGTTAATTTCGCAAACCAGGCTACTTCTTGCGAAGATATAATTAAAAGCCACCCGTAGGGTGGGCAACACCTTGCTCATCCTACCGCCTGCGCCGCACGACCTTCATAACGCCTTCTTCTTCATTCGGAATCTCTCCAAAATGGTCGATCAGAAACGGGAAGTAATGCTCGATCTCAGCAATCTGCTCCTCGGACAACCATTGCTTCTTGTGCGGCGTCCGGCTGTCGTTGAACTCGTGGACCGTGCGTAAATAGAACGGCCGGAGTGTCGAGACGATCGTCCCCGGATGGCGGTCGGCAATCGCGAGGTGTGACACGAGAAACGGGTTCTTTGACGTATCGGGCGGCGCGACGAGGGTCAGGCCAAGGTTCACATAGGGCGAGTTTTTCGGTGACAGGTTTTTCAGCTCTCCATCTTGGACAAGCAGCGAGTAGCCCCGCATAAAGGACAGGAACCGACCCTGATCCGCGTCGTAATCCGTGGCTGCCAGCTTAGCTGCCTCGATCTTGCAGATCTCAACGAAATCCGCGCTGACCGCATCGTCATCATCCAACACGACCTGCGCCACATAAGGATGCGCGGCGTAGCTGTCGCGAATGTAGTTGCGAAACAGGCGCCCGGCTTTGAAGGGGCCATATTCAAGGATCTTCGTGCGCTCCGGCC
The DNA here is from genome assembly GCA_947494435.1 of uncultured Litoreibacter sp. Taxonomy (GTDB): domain Bacteria; phylum Pseudomonadota; class Alphaproteobacteria; order Rhodobacterales; family Rhodobacteraceae; genus Litoreibacter. The sequence continues at coordinate 1,581,320 of CANLUY010000001.1, read as the reverse complement.
CCAAGAAGCTGTGGCAGAGCGACAGCAATTCATCCTTCTGATCCTGTGGCATGATATCGGAGATCAGGATCAGCACATCGAAATCATCATCCGTCTGATCCGCAAGGCTGGGCAAGGTGATCTTTTTGAACAACTCAAAGCGATACGCCATGCGGTCTGGCGCAAACAGCAAGGCCGGGTCTTTGCTGGCCTCTGACTTCCAGCCGGACTTACCAAGGTAGGAAAACCGGATTTCAAAAAGGAGTTTCAAATCATGAGTCCAGCTAGACAATTACTCGAGCCAGGTCACATCGTTTCGCGATAACCCGCACTAAGGTCAGCTAACATTCCAAGGGACTTGCAGCAACGCGGTCCGGGCACAAATTATTTGGTTTCACAAAGGTGACGCAACAAGATGACACTGAGCATGACACGGGAGGTAAAAGCGCTATGCTTCGGTCATGCGATATGTTTTTCTTTTTGCCCTCCTGCCCTTACAAGCCCACGCTTGGACCTTCACACCGGGTGCGATCTGCCAGTTGTCGCATGAGACGGCAGAGGCGCGGATTGCTTTGACATACGACCCCGCCAAGCCGCTCTATTCCGTCACGGTCAGCCGCGCGGATCCGTTGCCGGAAGTCGAGCCCTTCGTGATGCGCTTCATCGGCCCCGCTGGACGTGTGATCTCCACCGACCGGCACAGTTTCTCTGCAGATGGCACATCGGTGACGGCGCAAGACAGCGGCTTTGGTAATGTGCTCGACGGGTTGCAATTCAACACGGTGGCGGAGGCTATTTTGGGCGACACAACCATTGCCTTCCCGCTGGAGGGTGCGGCAGAACCCGTCGCAAAGTTTAGGGAATGCGCGCCGCAACCCGTGGTCTGAATTTAGAGTTGCGCCCGCCCTTGGTCAGATTGAGCGGGCACGCGACTTAGAAGTCGAAAATATCGCCCAGAAGATCGCTGACACCGCCCTTTTTCTTCTTACGCACGTGGTCATAGCCACGGTCCTGTCCACGCGGATCAGCCGCAAAGCCGCGCTGAGGTTGTGGTGCGGGGGGTGGGGTCATGGCGTTACTACGCTCGATGATCTTGTCCAACTCTCCACGGTCGAGCCAGACGCCACGGCAGGTCGGGCAATAATCAATCTCCACCCCGCTGCGGTCCGTCATCACCAAAGTCGCTCCATCCACGGGACATTGCATCGCATCTCTCCTCATCTTGTTTTCTATCTCCTCGATATGGTCACCCATCTCGCTACGTCAAGGCGGTCACATCCGCGCAGGAGGAGATGCGTAAACAGAGGGTTAATTCTTGACTTACTGCATATATTTCAATGACTTAATAATTTCCCCGCATGCGGGGCATACGGAAACAGCGTCCTCATGACCGCCACAATCGTTTCCAAATTGCGCCTAATTCGACGGGTATCCCCTCCTCCATTGGAAAAACCTCATGAGAGACGTGATGAATAAAAGCCTGAAACTGGAAAACTACGGCTATCAAGATTTCCTGCTGGTCAAAGCCCCCCACTCAGATGTGGTTGAAGGGGTCTGCGCCGTCACGCTCGCGAACGAAATGCTCTCCACCGCGCCGCCCTCAAGGCCTCGCAAATCAAGCGGCTTCGTGCAGAGTCTGATCCGCAGCAGATTGCTCGCCAAAGACGGCGATGCATCCGATGACAACACCCCAGAGGTCACCACACCGCGCTTCACCATGCATCACGGCGACGCGGCCTATCCGGTCGATCTGCTGACAAGCGAACGCAGCCCGTCCTCGTCAGACGCAACGGCCTCTCCCAAACAGGCGGAGTTCTTTGAAGACATCCGTATCTCTGGCTTGAAAGGATCAGATTGGGTCCTCGTAGAATATCGGGAGGCGATTTCAGGAATGAGTATGCTCGGCTACAGCCTCAGCACCAAACTGGCAGGCCGCGATGTCCTGTACTTCCGCCGATCCGGTGATTTGGTCAGCGAGTACAAGAACGACTTTCATGTCTATCAAGACGGCAACACCTTGCGCCGCGTTCTGTGTCACAGCACTTGGCCGGAAGGCGATATCGAGAAAGAGTGGTGGGAGTCCTCGCTCGACGGTCAAATAACGGTCTATGAACCGGAAGAAATTTACGAGACCTCCGGCGAGATGGACCTGCTCGACAACAGCAAACTCGACGCGATCCTCGGCAAGCTCGACCTGTCACATGTCCGGCTGTTTTCCCGCCCGACACGAACAGACACTGTCCTTATCTCAAGGCGTTCCGGAGGGGAGGCATTGTTGCACGTTGACTGATCTGACCTTGCCCCAGCACTCCAGCGGCGCCTTGCCGCTTGATGCATTCCTGACGGCATTCGACGCGCTTCCCTACGGCACGGTTGAAGGGACTTTTGAAGGACGCCGCTATGTCGCCAGCAAGTCGAAACTCGCCGATGGTCAGGCACAAAAGCTTGTCGCGGAAGAGCTCGGCGGGAAAGACTATATCTCCCTCAACATCTACCGTTTGCAGAACGGACCTGTGTTGAAACCTTGCGAGATGTCAGACGCCAAAGTGATGGCCTTCGTCGCAGGATTTCTCGCAGATCGCTAAGCTTAGCGGATAACATGCACGGCGCATTGCGCGTATCGCACGACACGCGCGGCCGTGCCGCCTAAGAAATAGTCCTGCAGGCCCGGCTTGTGGGACGAGACGATGATACAATCGGTATCGTTCTCCTCCGCCCAATCTAAAATGCTACGCGCAGAATGGCCGTGAATAACCGCGGCCTCGCCCCCTGGGATCATATCCGCAATCTGATCGAGGCGTTTCTTGACGCTTTCGCGGCTGCGCTCGATGTAATCCGCGGACACATAGCTTGTCGCGTAACCAGGTAATTCTTCGATCACATGCAGCAAAGTCACGCGCGCGCCATCTCGCGCCAATACTTTCGCAACGTCCAACGCAGCATCGGGAGTATTTTCCGGATCGAACACAATTGGAACCAAAATATTCTTGTACATGAGCAGTCTCCTTTTCTAAGGATATAGGTCTCACCGCACCGCGTTTTGAGTCATGCCAAAAAAACTAACTTAATTCTATTGAAACCCGAATCTTGCAAACCCCTTGCGTGTCACAACTCAGAGGTTTGCTATGCCGTCCAATGATCCCCTCACACTGCGTCACGGCGCAATCGTTTCACAAACGTGGTCTATGATTGCGGAGGCGCGCAGCATTGCGCTTGCAGGTCCATCGATGGCGCAAAGCTCTGTTCAATTGCGCCGGCTGCGGTATCTGAAGCGCAAGATCTTCGCCTTACACCGTAGTGAAATGCAAAGGGAAGACGCATCAACCCCCGCAATCGACGGATGGTTTCGTCCAATTGAAGAAAGTCTCGCAAAGGCTGAGGCTTATTTCTCGCAGCGAATTCTAGCCTTGAAAACAAACACATCATTGGACTTCTCTCATGATGGGTATCCAAGGAAGGCTGTCGCTTAGACTTGCACCAACTGTGTCAACAACCCTAAGCGGCGACGTCCGGGGCCTGAACTGGTACCACCCCGTCGATTTGCCAACCGCTTTCGGTCTCAACCATGAGATATTTCAAAACGATGGGCACGCCATTGGCATCACGGAAAAGAACGGTTTGTGAAGTCTCGCCTGCCGTATCCGTGAAATCGAGAAACTGCACGTCTGACGGACGCCACACCATCGGGAAGCCGTTGCGCACCATCTGACCAAATCGATCCGGAGTACCAAACAAACGCTTGATTGTCGGAGATGCGTAGGTGAACGCCTTCGCGAAGTCATCCTCCTGAAACGCATCCAGCTGGCTTTGAATGACACCGACGATCGCCCCGGATCGTGTGTCCTCTGCTTGAGTTGCAAATGTCGTGCAGAGCAGCATCAGGGCTGCGGCAAGTATGTGTCTCATTGTGAACTCCTTCACGAATACACGTGAAGCTAAGGCGAATAGTTTCATGGTCAATAAAACGCGCCTCAATCGCGCATACCTTCACCTACCGTCGCGGTCCCATTACATCGACCAATCGGTCCAGAACACGCCGCACCTCCGGCAGATGTCGGTCATCCTGATGTGTGACGAGCCACTGATCATGTGATAACTCCGCTATCGCCTCTCCACGACGCATCAGGGCGGGATATCTGTCACCGATGAACGTGGGCAAGACCGCGTGACCAAAGCCCTTCAGCGCAAGGTCAAGACAGTTGCGCGGAGCAGTCACCTCACACAAAACGTCCCGCCCCGCATTTCGATCAACCCAGCGGGCCGATGGCGTGTCAGACAGGACTTTGATCCATTGATCCGGCGCGTCCTTTGTGGCGTAGATCGCAAACTCATTTCGGGCGAGTTTTCGCCCCGCCAAGCTGTCATCTTGCGGACGTCCAATCCTGAACCCAATCGCAACTTCACGATGCGGGATGTCCAAAATCTCCTCGACCGATACGAAGCGAAGCCGCGTATCAGGGGGCGACCCCATGAGGCGCGGCATGTGCTCTAACAAGACAACCGTTGTCCACGTTCCGGCTGAGATTTTAACCAAAGGCCGATCCGACATCGCGGTGGGCTGCGTAAGCTGCAAGATGCGGCTTTCAACGCCCGTCAGATCATCCAGATAGGCCCGCCCATCCGCCGTCAGGCTGTATCCGCGATCGTGCCGGATAAACAACTCACGCCCCAAGGACCGCTCCAAAGCAAGCATACGACGACCCAGCGTTGCCGGACTGCGCCCCGTTTCCCGCGCGGCAGGGGCAAGCCCGCCCCCACGGGCCACAGCCAAAAACAAAGCCAGATCATCCCAATTTGATATCTTTTCATCCATGAAATGATCACTTCAATCCGTTTCATTTAGTACGAGACACCAAATCGCTACGGTTGAGCCATGTCAACTCTCGCCCATAGGAGACGTTTCATGAAATACCCACCTTCCAGCGTGACTTACACCGGCCTGCCATTGCCGCATGCACGTCCAAAGCCCTCCCTCAAAGAAGAAGACGCTTTCATGGAAGAGCACGGCGGCAAAGGCTCGCGCGCAATCTTCTTGATTGTGGAATTCGTGTCCCGACTTAGCCCGCGTCGACCAGCTTGCCCGCCAGAGCTTCGTCGATCAAAGCGATGGTCTCTTCGACACCGTAGAGCGCAATGAACCCTCCAAACCGCGGACCCTGCGTTGCGCCCAAAAGCACCTCATAGAGCGCACCAAACCAAGCGCGGAGCGGATCAAACCGCTCGCGCCCGCAGGCAAACACTTCAGATTGCAGCGCTTCAGCATCCAAACCGCCATCCCAATCAGCCAAACGCCCCCGCAAATCCAAAAGTGCTTCGCGCTCCAGATCAGTGGCCAAACGATACTGCTTCGTCGGTTTCACGAAATCATTGTAGTAGGCCACAGCAAAGCCCGCCGCCTGATCCAAGTCAGGATGCGTATCGGCTGACGCCTCAGGCGCATAGCGTTGGATGAAGCCCCAAAGCTGATCTTTGCTATCGGCATTGGCCACAGCTGCCAAATTCAACAGCATAGAGAACGGCACGACCATATTGGACGCAGGCACATCATGGCCGTGGATATGAAACACCGGATTTGCCATCCGCTTTGCCGCATCCTGATCGGCGTAGGCGCGCAGTTGCTGGTGATACTCGTCCACCGCCTTTGGGATTACGTCAAAATGCATCCGCTTTGCCGTTTTGGGCTTTTGATACATGAAGTACGACAGCGACTCCGATGAAGCATAGGTCAACCATTCGTCAATGGAGACTCCATTGCCGGTCGTCTTGGAAATCTTATGCCCGTCAGCATCCAGAAACAGCTCATAGGTGAAATGCTCTGGCTTCTTGCCGCCAAGGATTTGACAGATGCGGTCATAAATCGGCGTGTTGGTCGAATGGTCTTTGCCATACATCTCGAAATCAACGTCGAGCGCGGCCCAGCGCGCGCCGAAATCCGGCTTCCACTGCAGCTTCACATTGCCGCCGGTGACAGGCAGCGTCCACTCGCGCCCTTCTTCATCATCGAACGTAACCGTTCCTTCGCGCGGATCGACATGCTTCATCGGCACATACAACACACGGCCCGTCTCAGGGTGGATCGGCAAGAAGATCGAATAGGTCTCACGCCGCTCTTCACGCAGTGATTTCAACATCACAGCCATGACGTCATCGTATTTCTCCGCCGCGCGCAGCAGCACCTCGTCGAACTTGCCAGCACGATAGAACTCGGTCGAGGAGATAAATTCATACTCGAACCCGAACGTGTCCAGAAAGCTGTTCAGCTTGGCATTGTTATGCGCTCCAAAGCTCTCATGCGTTCCGAAAGGATCGGGCACATCGGTCAGGGGACGCTGCAAATGCGGCTCCAATAACTCAGGGTTCGGGACATTGCCTGGCACTTTGCGCATACCGTCCAGATCGTCCGAGAAACAAATCAGCTTCGTCGGAATGTCCGAAATCACCTCGAAGGCTCGCCGGATCATCGTCGTCCGCGCAACCTCACCAAATGTCCCAATATGCGGCAAGCCTGAGGGGCCATACCCCGTTTCAAACAGCACATAGCCTTTCTCCGGCGCTGCCTTCTCGAACCGTTTCACCAGCTTGCGCGCTTCTTCAAACGGCCAGGCTTTAGAGGTCATTGCGGCGTCACGCAGATCAGACATGTTACGTACTTTCGAATCCTATGAGTGCGCCCAATGCGCACTCAGGTGCTGCTACCTATTGTGCCACCCCCCTGTCGTCAATATTCTGCACTGCAACATCACCGTTTCAGAAAGCCCATGTCATGTCAGAGACCGCCCCCGCCCTTTCAGCGCAGGACTGCCTTGTGGCTATGATGATCTCGGTCTCCATGTCAGACGCCAATATCCGCACGTCAGAGCTTTTGGCGATCCAACAAATGGTGAATTACCTGCCGATCTTTGCCGAGTATGACGTCGACCGCATCAATAAGGTTGCTCAGATCGTCCTTGACTTGTTCGAAGAAGAGGACGGGCTCGATGCTCTGTTCGGGCTGACCCGTGAGGCGCTGCCTGTTGAATTGCACGAAACCGCCTACGCATTAGCCTGTGACGTCGCAGCCAGTGATGCGCATATCAGCCAGCAGGAACTGCGATTGCTTGAAGAAATCAGGTATGAGCTGGACCTGGACCGCCTTCATGCCGCCGCCATCGAACGCGGCGCACGCGCGCGTTACATGACCCCGTGACACCGAGCGTCTATTAATCCGGCGGAAAACAACGCAGGGCCGGACCTAGCTTGAATGCACCACGGACCAACGCCGGATGAGTTGGTTTTGAAGACGTTTCGCACGCCCGTTCCATGATTTAGACCCTTTGGGCCGTTCACGGTCGGCTTTGCTTAACGCCCGTCTGCGTGGCAAATCTGATGCAAATATGGCGAAGGCCAATTCGCGGCCATCTGGGGTCTGGATATAGCCAGCCAGCGCACTGACAAAGTTCAAGGTACCCGTCTTCGCAACGATATTGATCGGGCTGTTCTCGACAACTTTATTCGCTGCATCGCGCGGCGGCACACGCTTCAAAATCGGTTGCAGCCGCGCCTTGGCACCCTCGCCTGTCAGAATGCGTACCATTTCATGAACGGTCATCTTGGTGCTGTCACCAAGCCCAGAGTGGTCCACAAACCGAGCCTTCTTCACACCGTATTTTGCAGACGCCCAGCCTGACATGGATGACCCCGACCCCTTAAGACTGGACGCATTGCTCGTCGATAGCCCGACCACTTCTGCCGTCAGGTTGGTCGAAAATTTCAGCATATCTTTGCAAATTTTCGTAAGATCAGGGCTCAAATGCTCCGCGATCAGATTTCCCTTCGGCGCAGTCGAGCTGCGCTCCGGGAAGGGAAGTTTTATCCCGTGGCTGCGTGCCACGGTTTGCAGAACGTCACCGGCATAGATCGACGCATTGCGCACCGGCAACCAACGCCCGCCCGCATTCCCAAGCGCTTTGCGCGCGACGGTCCAATTCTCGCGATCCTGACTTTTGGAATAAGTAAAAATCGGGGTCGCTCTGTCCGCGATCTGCGTGCGGACAAACCCGACACCTGGTCGAATTTTCTCAGACCGTGCATCCATGCCAATTGCATAGCCACCGCCCGACCGCTTCCATTCCAGATACACGCGGTTGAAATTCAAGTTCAGGCCGCTGATCCCGGGATTATAACCAACCTGCACCGGCTGGGTCCCATCAATTTCGGCGATATCAGGCAGCGCGCCACCATAGACTTTCAATTTCCCGCGCACTTCGCGCAGACCAGCAGTCTTCAAACGTCCTGCCAACTCAAACAGATCATCCGTGGAAAGGGTCGGATCCCCGCCACCTGCCAGAATAAGGTCACCCTTCAGCACGCCATTGCTGATGGGGCCATCCGCATAAATCCGGGTGCGATAGCGATGTTGGGACCCCAATGTCTCCAACGCGAAAAGTGCAGTGACGGCTTTCGCGACACTGGCGGGCGGATGCGCCACCAAAGGCCCGTGGCTTTCAAGAACCTGCCCCGTGCGCCCATCCGCAACGAGATAGCTGACCTTCCCGCCAAGATTTGCATCCCGAATGAACTGATCCCCGTCCGGCACGGCACGTCTTTCTGCATCTGCCGGTTTACCGATCGGACGGGACGAGCGTTCTGGCGCATTTGCCAAAGCGCACCCCGCCGTTCCATAGAGCAAGAAAGATAAAACTGTGCGGCGGCCATACCGGCCATAATCAGACGGATTCATGAGGCGCACATTCGCCCAAGATCTTGGTGGTGGCAAGCAGCCTTAGGCCCTGATACGCATCTGTGATGGATCGTTCTCTTCTTGCCGCCGCTGCGATCATGTCTTTCGGCATGCTGTTGATCCCCTTCGGGGATACGGCGGGCAAGATTATGACAAATTCCGGCATCTCACCGTTCTTCGTGGCGTGGACCCGCTACGCCGTTGGGCTGTTAGTGCTGATCCCGTTCGTTTGGCAGAAACGCGTGTTTCAGTTGCTCAAGAATTGGCGCATTTGGCTGCGCAGCGCATTGCAGGTCATGACAATCGTCACGATCCTGACCGCTTTGTCGACCGAACCCATCGCGACCGTCTTTGGCGCATTCTTTCTCGGACCGATGGTCAGCTACATCCTGTCGATCTGGCTTCTGAAAGAGACAGGGAGCATCTTGCGGATCATCCTTCTCTTCATCGGTTTGGCTGGCGTCTTCCTTGTCGTGAAGCCGGGGTTTGGAATGACGACCGGATTGGCGTGGGCTCTCTTGTCCGGCGTGTTTTACGGTGCGTTTCTGACGGCATCACGCTGGGTCGCGCCATTGGGTAAACCCGTCCATCTGCTGCTCACCCAGCTTATGATCGGCGCGGCTATCCTGATGCCATTGGGTGCCACCCACATCCCGACCGATGTCCCGTGGGGCCTTGTGACATGGTCCGCTGTCGCCTCCATGCTTGGCAACCTGTTTCTGGTTTTCGCATATGCGCGGGCCGGGGCCTCTACACTTGCACCGTTTGTCTATGTGCAACTGATTGGCGCAACGGCGTATGGCGTCATGTTCTTCAACACATGGCCAGACTGGATCTCCGCCATCGGGATCGCCGTCATTTTCTGCGCAGGCACCGCAACCTTGTTTCTCAGGAAGACGCCCACCGCCCCTGCGCCCTGATCGCGCTGGAGGACGCCGTGCTCAATGGCAAATTCACGTAGCACCAACACGGCGCCTGAGCACAGGCTAACAATTGACTATCCGCACCGCCAATGCGCGCAAAACCATAGCGTTGTGCAGCCACTGATCTGCGGGCGGACAATCGGTCCCCCGGACGGGCAAGGACGCCAACCGGCACCGTCTCCATGATCTCTTGCCAGTCTTTCCAAAGGTGCAACTGCGCCAAATTATCCGCGCCCATGAGCCAGATAAACCTCACATCAGGATAAAAGCCCGTCAATCGCCGCAAGGTTTGCGCCGTGTACCGCGTCCCGAGTTGCGCTTCGAGATCAGTCACAGTCACACGCGGATGCGCCATAACCTCACGCGCGACATTCATGCGTCGCTCAAGTGGCGCAGGACCACGGTCCTTCAACGGATTTCCGGGGGAGACCAGCCACCACACATGATCCAGTCCAAACCGCTTCAGAGCCTCGCGCGTGATATGAACATGCCCATCATGTGCCGGATCAAAGGACCCGCCCAACAACCCGACGGTTTGCCCTCGGCCTGCAACGGGCCAACCAGATCTCATCTCAATCCGTTTCCGAGGATTTCGCCCAAAGATTTACCTCTTCTTCTGCGCTGATCCGGTCAATCTCTGCCAATTCCTCAGCGGTGAAGTCCAAATTTTTGATCGCACCTGCGCAATCGACGATTTGCGACGGCTTCGAGGCACCGATCAACGCTGTCGTCACACGCCCGCCCCGCAAGACCCATGCCAGCGCCATTTGCGCCAAGGTCTGACCACGGGCTTCAGCAACGTCGTTCAGCGCGCGGACAGAGGCCAGAGACTGCTCATTGATCATCCCGTCCAGCAAGGATTTGCCTTGCGTCGCGCGGCTGCCCTCGGGAATTCCACCAAGATATTTATTCGTCAAGATACCTTGAGCCAGAGGCGTGAACGCGATGGAGCCGACACCCAAATCATCCAATGTGTCTAACAAACCATCATGCTCCACCCAGCGGTTGAGCAAATTGTACGAAGGCTGATGGATCAAACAGGGCGTCCCAAGGTCTTTCAAGATCGCGACCGCTTCCCGCGTCCGCTCTGAATTGTAAGACGAGATACCCGCGTACAGCGCACGACCGGAGCGCACGATGTAATCCAACGCCCCCATCGTCTCCTCTAGTGGCGTATCCGGGTCAAACCGGTGGGAGTAGAAAATGTCGACATAATCCAATCCCATCCGTTTCAGGGACTGGTCACAGGACGCGACCAGATACTTCCGCGACCCCATCTCACCATAAGGGCCCGGCCACATCAGATAACCCGCCTTGGAGGAGATGATCATTTCATCGCGATACCCTTTGAAATCCTCGCGCAAAATCTCGCCAAACGCCGTTTCCGCAGAACCCGGCGGCGGACCGTAATTATTTGCCAGATCGAAATGCGTAATCCCGTGATCAAACGCCGTCTGACACATCGCCCGTTTATTCTCATGCGGGCTGTCGCCACCAAAATTATGCCATAGGCCAAGACTGATTGCAGGCAGCTGGACACCAGATTTACCGCAACGGCGATATGCCATGGTTTCATATCGGTCAGCAGCAGGCGTATAGGGCATGATGGGGGCTTTCACAGGGCGTTGAGGTTTTGTCATAGGACCGTTTTGCAGCGCAACGCGCGCAACGTCAAATCTTGCCGCCACACCACTGGTCTATTTGCAAAGCTCCGTGCACACTGCGCGCCATCCAAATTCCAAAACTGACAGGAAGATCACTATGAGCGACAAGACCTACCACGTGGGCGAACTGGGCGACACACAACCGGAGCCCACACAGTTTGAGCCCAAGCCGTTCAAGAAAGGCAAACCGCCAGAGCCGCTCAGCTTTGAAGTCGTGATGACAGCCGAATCCACTGAGAAACAACGAAAGACCGGCAACGTTCAGGTCAACATTCCCGGCTTCTCCCCTGTCAAATTTTACTGCGACGAAGATATCCCTGTGGGCGACGACACCGCCCCGCCACCCTTGGCCTATATGTGCGCGGGCATCGGCTTTTGCCTGATGACGCACCTGACCGACATCTACACCGCGCGCAAAATCAACATCAAATCCATGAAGCTTGAACAGCGCGTCGGCTTCAACACGAACCTGTCCAACATGCGCCAGCTCGGTCATATGACGGAAGGCAAAACGGAACATATTGAGACCCATGTCCTGATCGAAAGCGACGAGCCGGAAGAGCGTATTCGTGATCTGATGGAAGAGGCTGAAAACGCCTGCATGGCCCATTTCGCGCTGCGCAACCCGATCCCGTGGCGCTCCCGGCTATTGCATAACGGTAAGGAACTGATGGACCATAGCGGTTAGAACGCCCCGCACGCGCCGCCGAAACCGCGGCGCGTGCCTGATTGCACATTCGCAAACCCATAGCTAAACAGATCCGCAACCTCGAACACGCGGAGAATCCTCATGGCTGCCAATCAATTCGTCTACTTCATGGACGGTGTGTCCAAGCAATATCCCGGCGGCAAGAAGGTGTTCGAAAACATTCGCCTGAACTTCCTGCCCGGTGTGAAAATCGGCGTCGTCGGTGTGAACGGCACCGGTAAATCCTCGCTCATGCGGATCATGGCCGGACAAGACAAGGATTTCACCGGTGAAGCATGGGCCGCCGAGGGCGCCAAAGTCGGCTACCTGCCGCAGGAACCCACGCTCGAAGAAGACATGAACGTGCGCGACAACGTCATGCTCGGCGTCAAGGAAAAGAAAGACATCCTTGATCGCTACAACGAACTGGCGATGAACTATTCCGACGAGACCGCCGAGAAAATGGCCAAGCTCCAAGACGAGATCGACGCGGCCAACCTTTGGGACCTTGACGCCCAGATCGACGTCGCGATGGAGGCACTGCGCTGCCCGCCCGATGACGCCATGCCTGAGCACCTGTCCGGCGGGGAACGCCGCCGCGTGGCCTTGTGCAAATTGCTGCTTGAAGCGCCCGACATGCTGCTCCTCGACGAGCCGACCAACCACTTGGACGCCGAAACCATCGCTTGGTTGCAAAAGCACCTGATCGAATACAAAGGCACCATCCTCATCGTCACCCACGACCGCTACTTCCTCGACGACATCACCGGCTGGATCCTCGAACTCGACCGTGGCCGCGGCATTCCTTACGAGGGCAACTATTCCAGCTGGCTGGAGCAGAAAGCCAAACGGCTCGAACGCGAGGCCAAGGAAGACAAATCCAAACAAAAGACGCTGGAACGCGAGCTGGAATGGATGCGCTCCGGCGCGAAGGCCCGCCAAGCCAAAGGCAAGGCCCGGATCAACGCCTATAACGAGATGGCCAACCAGTCCGAAAAAGAGAAACTCGGCCGCGCACAGATCATCATCCCCAATGGCCCGCGTTTGGGCAACAAGGTGATTGAGGTCGAAAACCTCACCAAAGCCTACGGCGACAAGCTGCTGGTCGAAGACCTCAGCTTCAGCCTCCCCGCCGGTGGCATCGTCGGCGTGATCGGCCCCAATGGCGCCGGTAAATCCACGCTGTTCCGCATGCTGACAGGCCAAGAAGAACCCGATTCCGGCACCGTATCTTACGGCGACACCGTGCAACTCAGCTATGTCGACCAATCCCGCGACGCGCTGAAACCGGACGCCAATGTCTGGGAAGAAATCTCCGACGGCGGCGAAATCATCCAGCTCGGCGACGCGCAGATGAACTCCCGCGCCTACTGCTCCGCCTTCAACTTCAAAGGTGGTGACCAGCAGAAGAAAGTAGGCTCCCTCTCGGGCGGTGAACGCAACCGCGTGCATATGGCGAAACTTTTGAAAACCGGCGGCAACGTCCTGCTGCTCGACGAGCCGACCAACGACCTAGACGTCGAAACGCTCCGCGCCTTGGAGGACGCCATCGAAGATTTCGCCGGCTGCGCCGTCGTCATCTCCCACGACCGGTTCTTCCTCGACCGCCTTTGCACGCATATTCTTGCGTTCGAAGGCGAGGCCCATGTCGAATGGTTCGAAGGCAACTTCGAGGCCTATGAAGAAGACAAAATCCGCCGCCTCGGACCGGATGCCGTGGAACCCAAGCGGATCAAACACAAAAAATTCACACGGTAATTTTTACTAAGTGAATTCTTGCATCGGAGTGATGGGCGGCCCGAAGGCGCGATGTTGAACGGGCGGCCGTCGAACCGCCCGTTTCACCGCCATACCGCGCTCGTTAATCAACGTGAATTGCGCTAATCAGTTCTATATCTCGCAGGATTAAAATACGCCGACCGGAACCAAACCCCACCCAACCGCGTTACTTCTTCAACAGCGCCCCAAATGGGCACGTCACATATTAAGGAGAAACATCATGCTCGGTTGGGCTCTTACATTTTTCGTTATCGCAATTATCGCAGGTATCTTTGGCTTCGGTGGCATCGCTGGCGCATCCGCAGGTATCGCTCAGATCCTGTTCGTCATCTTCCTCGTGTTGTTCGTCGTGTCGATGATTGCACGCGCCGTAAGGGGCAAATCGGTCGTCTGACCCTTTCCCCCAAACGAATACCTACAAAAAACGCGTCCCAAACCGGGGCGCGTTTTTTTTGGCAACAAGCACCACGATCAGTTCACCCCAAACTCATCTCTGAAAGAGGGCAAGCAAAGAGGCACGACGCGCCTTCTGCCGGAGGGGCGTAAATACCTCACATTTTATCTGTTAAGCTCTCGTAAACAATTGCCGCCTACCCTGACGTCATTCGAAAGGGGTTCGATTATGGCGTTAGTTGCGGTGATTTTAGGGGGCGTATTTGGCTTTGCCAATTTTCTCGTGGCATTGATTGTCTATGATGCCAGCTTCTTTGCCGCTCTCGGGATATACAGCCTATCCGGCCTCTTATTGGCGTGTGCGATGTTAGCCTTGGCGTCGATCATTAAAGCGGTCTCACCCGAACGCGCAACGGCATTGTCAAACGCCAAACCGTCCACGCAACAACCCTGACGCCAGCCTTTCTCATTTGCGCCCTGTATAACTTGAGCAGGGCACGCGCCCTCTCAAACGACAACTCAAGACGTGCGCCGATCCCTGCCACACAAAGGAGGGGGAGCGCACTCGCGAAACTCCTACCCACCAAAGCAAACTGCGTCACACCCTTTCTTAACGAAATGAAAATAGCGTCTTGCTGCTGAATTTGATGCTTTCTGACTCTCACGTCACACGGCTTTACAGACCTTGCAAAGCCTGCGATACGGCAAGGGCTACGTTTGCCTATATCGACCACTGACTCCTTTCATACGGCTGCCAGTCTCTCGTTAAAGACCGACCACGCCGGGCTGCCACACTTCCGTGGGCAGCGACATTTAAAGGAATATCACATGGCCAACGGCACAGTGAAATGGTTCAACCCAACTAAAGGCTTCGGCTTTATCGCACCTGAAGGCGGCTCAAAAGACGTGTTCGTCCATATCTCCGCTTTGGAGCGTGCAGGCTTGAGCACATTGGAAGACAACCAAGCAGTGACATTCGACGTTGAAGCAGGCCGTGACGGCCGCGAAAGCGCCATCAATATCGCACTGGCATAAGCCACCGCCCTCCGCTTCCGAGCGGGATTGATATAAAAAAACCGCCCGGCCAAATTGGTCCGGGCGGTTTCTTTTTGGAGGGTGGGCCTGCGGCAGGCCCTTACGCGCGAGGGTGTAGCGAGGAGCGCGTACCTCCATAGAACTGTCGCTGACTAGATCGACATGAAAAGCGTATTCATCGGGTTGGTCCGCATCGCATCCAGCATTTTCTGCGCCACAGCAGTTTTGGGTTTCAGCGCAACAACGCCCGACTCGGTATCGTCATTCTCGGAGGGGAGGGTACACAAAGCAAGTCGCGTCCATTTGCTGGAAGAAACAGCCATCAAATCATCCTTTCTAAGCAAGTTCGCGTTTAGAGTGCTGTGTGTCATTTCTTGAGGGCAAAGTCAGATAATTGCCTGATTTCAACAAGTAAGGCTCTCCTTACCAAACAAAAAAGGCAGATTTTCGATGCAATTCCGCCGTGATTTCGACGCGATCTGGCCTTCTTTGAAGGCGCCACTGCACAAATATGGCAGACCTGCCATATTCCTTCCACAATCCCGATACAAAAATTAATCTTTATGACCGCGGTGTTACCTGTGTTTGACCGCGCCACCACCCTCAAACGGTCACAAATCGGATCAGATTTCGCGACTCACGCCTATCTTATTGTGTGCTTGCCCGCTTGCCCTTAGAACGCGCCCATGAACGCATTTGATGTCATTGTCATCGGATCAGGCCCCGCCGGGTCCTCCGCCGCTCTTACAGCGCTCAAATCCGGGTTGAGCGTGGCGATTGTCGATAAGGCCACTTTCCCGCGCGACAAACTTTGCGGTGGGTTGTTCACAGGGCGCAGCGAAAAAGCCATGAAGGCAATCTTCGGGCTCGACGTGACCTCGGACCTTTTCTTACGATCAGAGCGGATGCGGTTTTCTGCAAAAGGCCGTGTGCTGGCAGATATCCAAAACACCCCCCCCATGCACCTCACCATGCGCCGCGATTTCGACGCCATGCTTCATGAGCAGGCCACAGCAAACGGGGCCGTCGCCTTTCTGGGTCAACCCGCTCAGGCCATCGACAAGGCCAATCAAACGCTCACGATCAAAAACGGCGAAACACTGACCTACAAAACGCTGATCGGCACCGACGGGGTGTCCTCATTTGTCGCGCGCAGCTTGTTTGGCCGATCCTTCGATCCTGAGACGATCGGATTCGGGTTGGAAATTGAAACGCCAATGCAGCCGGACCGTGACGATGCCGTTGAGGTTGATTTTGACGCCGCGACCTGGGGCTACGGATGGTCGTTCCCGAAGCAAAAATCTTTGACCGTTGGCGTTGGTGGCATCAACAGCCGCAATGATAGCATGAAAGCCAACATGGCCACTTATGTGGATCAAGTGGATGGCGATGAGACCCTGAAATACAAAGGCCAATATCTGCCCTTTGGCGACTACCGCAAGCAACCAGGTCGCGGCGCTATCCTTCTGGCCGGTGACGCCGCAGGCCTCGTTGATCCGATCACCGGCGAGGGGATCGCGCTCGCGATGGAAAGCGGCGCGCATGCTGCAGAAGCCTGTGCTGAGGCGATCAAGTCAGGCAACCCCAAGGCCGCCTATGAACTCTATTTCGCGAAAGTACGTCCCATCCAGAAAGAACTCGATCAAGCCTGCCGCTGGCGTTTGCTCATGTTTCACAAAGCGACCGAGGGCTACTTCAAAAAGGCCTTCGAGCGCGGCTCCCATCTGCAAATGAAATACCTGCAACTCTTGGCAGGCGAAGCCAGCTACAATGATCTACGCGGCGCATTGATCAAACGTCTGCCGAAACTGGCCTTCCGTATGATCAAGCACAAGCTGGGATTCCGCCAGCCAAGCTAAAGCCCGGCTGGCAGCAAAGTTTAGTCTTCCAGAACGAAGGTGACCTTCAAGATCACGCGATATTCGTCGATCTTGCCATCTTTGACGGTACATTTTTGATCCTGCACCCAAGCGCTCGTCACATTCTTCAATGTTTTGGAGGCGCGCTTGACCCCGTTCTCGATCGCATCCTCGAAGCTTTTTGATGAGAATGAAATGATTTCCGTAACGCGTGCAACTGACATAGCAGGGCTCCCTTTTTAGCGTGAACCCAGACCGTAGCCCAGCACCACCCCTCCTGTTAAGGGGCGGACCAATCAACATCTTCCGCAGGCCCGATAGCAAGCAAACCTTCGCCCAAAGGGCGCATCAGAGGCATCACGTCTTCGACCGCGCCGTTGAGCCAAAGCTCGATATCGTCCGGCGCAAGGATCACGCCCATACGGTGATGAATAGCCCTCAGGTCGTCATTCGGCTCACAGGTCAGCGGAGCCACCTGATCCACAACAATGCCACCCGGCCCATGCCAAGTGTCAGCAATCGCCGCAAAGAACAGCACGCCCCCATCCTTACGCGCAATGCGCCACGCCGTCTTTTTGCGCGCCTCCCCCGTCCACTCATACCAGCCATCCACCGGCACCACGCAACGGCGCACGCCCTCAAAGGCGGATTTCTGAAACACCGTCTCAGACCGCGCATTCACAATCGTCTCCATCACCGGACGCCCCCGCGCGTTCACGCGCGCAACCGGTAAGATGCCCCACCGCATCCGCTTCAGCACACCCGCTTCGTAGACGACAATCTCCTGCCCCGGCGCGATATTGGCACGTGCGGGTTCTGCCAGAACGCCCAATCCATCCGCCATCAAGGCAGAGGCCACGTCGCGCAAAGGGCGGGTCAGGAAGAAACGGCCGGGCATGGCCCGTCATAGCATGCTTGCACCGTGCGCCAAAACAGGCATGGATGCGCGCATGACATCACCACATTTCTTCGGCTACGGCTCGCTCGTCAACGCAGCCACCCACATCTATCCCGACACTGTACCCGCAACGCTCACCGGGTGGCGGCGCATGTGGCGCCATACAGCGATCCGTGATGTGGCCTTTCTGACAGTCGTTCCGGACCCTGACTGCCAAATCGACGGACTATTGGCCAAAGTACCAAACAACGACTGGGCCGCCTTGGACGCGCGCGAATACTGCTACTTCCGCTCCGCCGTCCCAGCCGCGGACCTGTCCCATAACGCCGACCGCCCAATGGACGTACAAATCTACCAAACCAACACGGACAAAGACGCCCCACCCTCAGTCAAGCATCCGATCCTCCTCAGCTATCTCGACGTTGTCGTGCAAGGCTATCTGCAGGTCTTTGGCGAAGACGGCGCCAAGCGCTTCTTTGACACAACCTCCGGCTGGACCGCCCCTATTCTCGATGACCGCGCGGCCCCGCAATACCCGCGCCACCAAACCCTCAGCACGGCAGAGCGCCGCTTCGTCGACGCCCAACTAGCGGCGCATGTGTAAGATTTGCATCAACCTGACATGACGGGAAAACGGCTCTGACGTCTCAGCCGTATCACCGGCTTCCTTGGCGATCACCTTACGGCCCAACCACCACGCAAGGCACCCAAACAACACGCCGCCCAAGGCTTGGCCCACCAGCACCCCCGGCGCGCCCATCCACCATGCAAACAGCATCACAAATGGGATCGTTCCCAACGTATGGCGACCCCAGTTGATCCAAGTGGAATAAAACGGATGCCCCAGATTGTTGAAGGCAGCGTTTGATACGAATATCGTCCCGTTGAAGAAAAACAGCAGCGCCAGCGGGCCACAGAACAAATAAATCAACGTGACCCCAACGCCCTGCGCCTGAAATAGACTGACAATCGGATCGCGCAGGAAAAACAGCACAACGCTGACAAAGACAACATAAAGACCGATGAACAGCAACCCGTCATTAAACGCGCGACCCACCCGGTCATGCCGCCCGCCACCAAAATTCTGGCCGATGATCGGGCCAAGCGCACCTGACAGCGCAAAGATCACTGCAAATGAGATCGGCGTCAGCCGTGATACGACCGCCATCCCGGCCACCGCTGCCTCCCCAAACTCTGCCATCGCGCGCGTGACATAGGCTTGGCCTACAGGGGTCGCCAACTGGGTCAAAATCGCAGGCAAAGCGATCCCGAAAATAGCCGCAAAATCCTTTAGGAAGGTCGGCATATGCGGCGGGTCAATCCCGCCATGACGCTTGATGATCGGACGCAACGCGACGAACGCAATAGTCACCCGCGCCAAAACACTGGCAATCGCGGCGCCTTGCAATTCCAACCCCAAGCCAAAGATCAGGATCGGATCGAGCACCGCATTCACCAACCCGCCCCAGATCGTGGCCATCATCGCACCGCGCGCATCGCCGTAAGCACGCAAAATCGCGCCGCCCATCATACCCACCAACAGGAATGGCAGGCTCGGGATGATAATTTGCAAATAGCTGATCGCGAGCGCTTGCGTGTCGCCTTTAGCTCCCACAAGCGACGTGAGAAACCCTAGATTCATCCAAACGACAAACGAGAACGCGATCCCAAATAGAACGCCATAGACCAGCGAGTTCGTGATCAACTGCCGCGCCCGCGCCTCGTCCGATTGCCCCAAAGCGCGGGAGACCAATGCCCCCGCCGCAATCGCCATGCCGATCCCAAAGGAGGTGGTAAAAAACAGGATCGCGCCCGCATATCCCACGGCCGCGGCCAACGCCGCATTGCCCAGCATGGAGATGAAGATCATGTCCACGAAATCCACCGCAAACACCGCGATCAGCCCGATAGAGGCCGTCAGCGACATCACCGTGATGTGCTTGAACAGGTTACCTTCTAGGAATTTGGGGCCGTCTTCACTCATGGCCCCACTCGATCAGACGGACAGCGTTGCCGCAACCGCCTTCTTCCACGCGCCGTATTTCTTGTCGCGCACGCTATCCTCCATCGCAGGCTCAAACCGCCGCTCAAGCGCCCAGCTTTTTGCAAAGCCTGCTTGGTCAGGGTAAATCCCGGCCCGCATACCTGCCAGCCACGCCGCGCCCAAAGCCGTCGTCTCCAGCACGTCTGGCCGATCCACCTGCGCGCCAATAATGTCGCTCAGAAATTGCATCGCCCAATCGCTCGCGGTCATACCACCATCGACGCGCAGCACGTTCTCGCCCGAGCCCGACCAATCCGCTGTCATCGCCTCCAGCAAGTCCCGCGTCTGATAGCCCACACTTTCCAGCGCCGCTTTCGCCAATTCCTCCGGCCCCGATCCACGGGTCAGCCCATATATCGCGCCCCGACACTCCGCATCCCAATAGGGCGCACCGAGTCCCGTGAACGCAGGCACCAAAATCACGTCTTGGCCGTCATCCGCATTCTCCGCCAAAGGCTGCGTCTCGGACGCTTCGCGGATGATCTTCAACCCATCGCGCAACCACTGCACCACAGCGCCAGCAATAAAGATCGAGCCCTCCAGCGCATAAGTTGGCTTGCCGTCAAACTGATATGCAATCGTCGTCAGCAACCGGTTTTCAGACGTCACAGGCGCGTCGCCCGTGTTCAACAGCGCAAAACAGCCCGTGCCATAGGTCGATTTCAACATCCCCGGTTCAAAGCACGCTTGCCCGACCGTCGCCGCCTGCTGGTCGCCCGCAACACCCAGAATAGGGATCTCCCGCCCGAACAAATCCGCCCGCGCCATGCCGAAATCAGCGGAGCAATCCAAGACCTCCGGCAGCATCCCCATCGGGATGCCAAACATCTCGCAAATCGTCGTGGACCAACGGCCCTTCTTGATATCATAGAGCAAGGTCCGCGCCGCATTCGTCGCATCCGTCACATGCCGCGCACCGCCCGTCAGCTTCCAGATGATGTAGCTGTCCACCGTGCCAAACAGCAGTTCCCCCGCCTCAGCGCGCGCCTTAACCCCTTCAACATTCTCTAAAATCCAGCGCAGCTTGGTGCCAGAGAAATACGGATCACACAGCAACCCCGTCCGCTCCGTGAACATCGGCTCATGGCCTGCATCCCGCAATTCACGGCAATACTCAGAAGTCCGCCGGTCCTGCCAGACAATCGCATTGTGTACCGGCTTGCCGGTTTCCTTATCCCAAACGACCGTCGTCTCTCGCTGGTTCGTGATCCCGATCGCCGCGATATCCTCACCCGTCAAACTGGCCCGCTCCAACGCCCCGCGACAGGTCGCAGCCACTGTAGACCACAGGTCTTCCGGCTCATGCTCCACCCAGCCCGACCGCGGAAAATGCTGGGTGAACTCTTCCTGCGAAGAGGCCACGATCTTCATCTCACCATCAAAAATGATCGCCCGGCTCGACGTCGTCCCTTGGTCAATGGCCAGAATATGGGTCATGCTTTGCCTCCCTCAGCGCGCATCCAATCGTCCAAAACTTTGATCTCTTCCGCCGTCATCCGCAAGCCCAGCTTGCTGCGCCGCCACACGACATCCTCCGCCGTCACTGCATATTCTTTGGCCATCAGCCACTTGATTTCCGCCTCGGTGAGGGTCGCCCCGAACGCTTGTCCCAGATCCGACGCCGCGCGCGCCGTGCCCAAGATCAACCGTGCCTCCGTGCCATAAGCGCGGATCAAACGACGTGCCCAGAATGCATCCAAGAAGGCAAAGTCGTGCTGCAATTCCGCAATCAACGGCTCCACATCTTTCACCAGAAAATCCCCACCGGGCATCGAGACCCCAGCTGTCCACGGCGCATCATCGACACCCAGCTCTGGGCAAATCTTGCCGAGCGCATGTTCTGCCAGCTTGCGATATGTCGTGATCTTGCCGCCAAAGACATTCAGCATCGGCGCGCCCGCCTGCCCGTTCACCTTCAACACATAATCCCGCGTCGCCGCCGTCGCCGAAGCCGCGCCGTCGTTATACAATGGCCGCACGCCCGAATATTTCCACACGATATCATCGACCCCGATATCGCGCTTGAAATATTGGTTCGCAAAGGCCAGCAGGTAATCGCGTTCCTCATCCGAACACTCCGGCTCAACATCCGCCTCCTGATGCTCAGCGTCCGTCGTACCGATCAACGTAAAATCCGTCTCGTAAGGAATAGCGAAAATAATCCGCCCATCCTCACCTTGGAAGAAATAGCATTTCTCGTGATCAAACAGCCGCTTCGTCACAATGTGACTGCCCTTAACCAGCCGCACGCCCTCAGTCGCGTTGATCCGCACCGTGTTATGGATGATATCGCCGACCCACGGCCCGCCCGCATTCACCAACATCTTCGCGCGCCGCTCAAACGTCTCGCCACCACGTTCCAACGTCACAACCCATACACCGTCGACCACCTCGGCCGAGACGACCTTCGTGCGCGTCATAATCTCCGCACCCCGCGCCTGTGCATCCCGCGCGTTCAGCACGACCAGCCGAGAATCCTCGATCCAGCAATCGCTGTACTCAAACGCCTTTTCAAACCGATCTTCGAGCGGCGCGCCCTCAGGCGCGGACCTCAAATCCAACGTCTTGGTTCCAGGCAAAATCTCACGCCCGCCCAGATTGTCGTACATGAACAGGCCAAACCGGATCATCCATGACGGCCTCCGCCCCTTCATCCACGGCATCACAAAACTCAGCAGTTTGGACGCAGGCGTCGACCCTTCAAACCGCATATCCTTATGATACGGCAGCACAAATCGCATCGGCCATGAAATATGCGGCATCGCTTTCAGCAGCGTCTCTCGTTCGATCAACGCCTCACGCACCAGCCGGATTTCACCATATTCCAAATAGCGCAGCCCGCCGTGAAACAGCTTGGTCGACGACGAAGACGTGGCCCAAGCCAAATCCTTCATCTCCGCCAATGACACGGACATCCCTCGACCCGCCGCATCTCGCGCGATCCCGCAGCCGTTTATGCCACCACCAATAACAAAAAGATCAGTAATTTCAGCTTCAGACATAACACGACTCATTTTTCCAAAATCACACCCTTCACATAGGTTTACTTTCGTTTCGTCAAGTTATACTTTCGTTTTGCTTTCGTATTGGACATGATATGGTCGAAAACTTCCGACAAACCGACATCCTGAACATCGCCCAATCCGAGGGGCGCGTCTCCGTCGATGACCTCGCTGAACGGTTCAACATTTCCGTCCAAACGATCCGCAAGGACCTGTCAGACCTGTCTGAGGCAGGCCAACTCAAACGCGTCCATGGCGGGGCCATCCTACCCTCAGGCGTCTCCAATATCGGCTACGAAGACCGCCGCGACCTCAGCCGCGCAGCCAAAGCCCAGATCGCCAAACGCGTCGCCACCGACATCCCCGACAATGCCTCCGTCTTCCTCAATATCGGCACCAGCACAGAGGCCGTCGCCCGCGAACTCCTGACCCATCGCAACCTGATGGTCGTGACCAACAACATGAATATCGCGCAAATCCTAGGCGCAAATCCTGATTGCGAGGTGATCGTCGCAGGCGGCACACTCCGCCGCTCTGACGGAGGGCTCACCGGCCACCAAACCGTTCAAGCCATCGAGCAATTCAAATTCGACTACGCCGTCATCGGCTGCTCCGCCCTAGATCTGGACGGCGATATCCTTGATTTTGACATCCAAGAAGTCGCAGTCAGCCGCACAATCATCGCCCAATCGCGCGAGTGCTTCCTAGTCGCCGACACCACCAAATTCGACCGCGCCGCCCCCGTCCGCATCGCGTCCCTCAAAGACGTCACCCGCTTCTACACCGATGCGGCCCCGGCAAAACCTGTCATGAACAAATGCAACCGCTGGGCCACCGAAGTGACGGTGGTTTAACAGACCGGCTCCAGTGAAAAGCAAACGAGCGTCGACAATGTTCGCTTTGCGGACGAAGCAGACCTTCGAGGCCTTGTCAGTTAACGGCCCCGAAAGAAGCCGAATGACCGAGTTGCTAATGGGAAAAGCCCCCAAACAGTTACGGAAGCCAACAGTGGTGGCCCAAATAAAGCGCCGACCAAATACCAAACACCTCCCTGGATGATTCCGAACCAAACACCGCTTACCAAGAATAGTATTAACCAAATCACAAAGAGTAAGAGGCCAACATTCAAGGCAAGTCGTCGGCATTCATTCTTCGTCGGCTTGCGCTTCTGTAGGCCAACGAACGCAAAACCCAAGGGAACTGGCGAAAACACGAATGGGAATACCATCAACCCAATTTGCGTGATCGCTCCAGCGGTGCCCAATCTCGCCAAAGGCACGCCACGGGGCTTGTCGAGCGAGTAGTGGATAGAGTGAGAAATTAAAAGGGCAACGATTATCCCAACTATCAGCAAAAGAACGTAATAGAATGTGTATCGGCCCATGCAGCGATGGTAGCTGGCAAGACTATCGGTTTCAACTTCACTTTCGGCTCAAAGCAGACCTTCCAGAAACTCATTCCGTCAAGAGTCCAACTCATCTCGCCCCGCCACGATCCCGATATTGTAGAGCATCGCCAATCAGCGCAGTATGACAACATGCTGATCTATAGTTCCGCCCACTCGCTTTATTGCGCCAAATTGCGCATTCTCCTGCGGCACAAAAACCTGCCCTTTGAAGAGGTCCCTCCCCCCGGTGGTGCGGGCTCTGACGCCTATCTGTCGCTTGTCCCGTCTGGCAATATCCCTGCACTCGTTGATGGGGATTTAACGCTGACAGACAGCGAGGCGATTGCCGAATATCTCGAAGAAAAATACCCCGATATTCCAATGCTGCCCGACACGCTCAAAGGACGTGCCCAGTCGCGCGAACGCTCGCGTTTTGCCGATACACGGCTGGAGCCTGCTCTGCGCCTCACCTTCCCGCATGTCGCCCCTGACGAAAGAGATTATGCCGCCATTGAAAACGCCCATGCGCTGATCGACCAGCGGTTGCACGCTTTGAGCCTCATGCTCGAACGCTCCGATTTACCACGCGATCGCCTTTGGATGGGCGATCCAGGCACCATCGTCACGCTGGAATGGATCGCCTATTTCGAAGGCCCCGTCCTGCCTCAACTGGACTGGCCCGATGCTGTCGAGACCTATCGCACCCAGATGCTTTCACATCCCGCCGTTGCTGCAGTTCTGGCCGGATACCGCCCCGAAATGCTGCGCTATATGAAAGAGAAAGGCGCGCTTTAGCGGCCTGCGGGGGCGGGTTAATACTCGGTAAACAGAAAACGTATTTCTGTTTCTTTTCTGCACCTTAGTAATTTCCCCCGCATGCGGGGAATTAGTCTTCCTTGTCAGGAATCGCCATCTGCCCCATCGGGGAGACCCCCAACGTGGCCGAAGCAAACGGCCCCCCATGACAGGTCTGCCCGATATCCGACAAATCCGCTGCAGGCTCCTTCGCGAAAACTTCCTCCGCATAGACCTCTGCGTTGTCTTTCGGCCTGTAACCCAAAAAAGCCGCCGCCGAATTATCCACCGGAGAGCGATCATTGTTGGAGATACCGTAAACAATCGTGAAGCCGACGTAAGGCGTATCAATAGAGCGCTCAACAAGCTGCCTTAGATCATCAAAGCTGAGCCACGACCCCAAGGCCCGCGCATTCCCGGGCTTCGATGTGGCTGAGTAAATCCGAAGGTGCACACTCTCGATGCCTTCCTTCTCCCAGTACATGCGGCCCAGATCTTCGGTGAAACACTTGGCAAACCCGTAATAGGTATCGGGTCTGTGCGGCATCTCCGCATCAATCCGCGTGGTCTTGGGATACATCCCCATCGCGTGAATAGAGGAGGCATAGATCACCCGTCGCACGCCAAGCTGTCGGGCGGATTCCCAGATGTTATAGGACCCCATGAAATTAGGCCCCCACATCTGATCAAACGGCAGCTCATCCACGATGGCCCCGAAATGTACGACCATCTCGGCGCCTTCCAGAAGCGGCCGCACCTGATCCATCTGGGCCAGATCAGCCTGAACGAAGGTTTCATTGGCATGCAGCTCGCCCACGCCGTCGGCAATATCGGTCGACAGCAGTTCATCACACAGGCCCGACAACAGCCCCCGCAACTCCTGACCCAGATTACCGTTGGCCCCGGTTAAGACGATCTTCTTCATGGCGCAATTCCTTCTCAGATTTGCCGGCACAGTGACCTCAACCGCAACGCTGGTCCAGCGATTTCAGCACTCGCCCCGTGACAAGCGGCGTCAAATACATCGGGATTTGGTAGCAGCCGATAAAGATCAAAAGCGGCGCGGTTACTGCTTCAGGCAGGGCCACCAGAAACAAAGCAATGTTTCGGTTTCCTGCCATCACTGTCAAAGCCGCGATCCAGTCGGGATCGGTGCTGTGCCGCAAGATCAGGAAGGCGATCAGTTGCAGGCCGAAATTCACGATCAACACGAAGCCCAGCCACCAAAAGAACAACTTCGGTTCATTGATCAGCGCATCGTTCACGGCAGACATCAACCCGATCACAATAACAGCCAGCAATAGCGCGGACGCTCCGTCGATGCCGCGTAATTCGTCCGGCGTGGGATCACGCCAGAGATAGGCGCGGATGAGAAAAGCCAAAAGCGAAGACAGGCCGATCACCACCAACAGCCGCAAAGCCGCAAGGATGACATCGCGGAACCCGCCCAAAGCGGGCATCAGCCATAGGACGGGGATCACCGTCAGCGGTAGGATCGCGGTGCCGATGAGCAGGAACCGCATCGAGGTTGACGGCTCAAACCCCATCATCGCCACCATATTCGGCGCGCCGGAGATTGAGGACCCCATGGCGATGATCACAAAGGCCAAGGCGAAGGGGCTCGACAACCATCCAAAGCCTTCGATCACCGCAATTGCAGCTAAGGGGAAGGCAAGCTGCAACAGCAGCAACACGCCCAAGGTCCGGCTCATATTGCCTTTCATGGAGGTCCGCATCCGGTGCGGTCCGATCCTGAGCGCGGACAGGAACAACAACCCCGCCACCATATGCGGAATATAGGGAACTAGGACTTCCGCAACACCGGGCAGAACCAACCCCGCGAAAATGCCCGCAACAAGAACCCATGGCCCTCGTTCAGCGAGCCAGCGCAGGATCATCGCGGCCCTTGTCGAACGTTCTCAGGCAGCCATGTCGCGATATCGGGGAAGACGATCAGCACGAAAACCATCAGGACCATGATCAGGAACATCGGGATTGCAGCCCTTGCGATATAGCCCATCTCATGATCGGTCATGCCCTGCAGCACGAACAGGTTAAACCCGATCGGCGGCGTGATCTGCGCCATCTCGACGACGACAACAATGAAGATGCCAAACCAGATCATATCAATGCCCGCTTCGCGCACCATAGGCTCCACGACTGCCATGGTCAGCACGACGGAGGAGATACCGTCGAGGAAGCAACCCAGAATTATGTAGAAGACCAGCAGAACCATAAGCAGCTCAAACCGTGTCAGCTCATATGAGGCGATTAGATCTGCCAAGCCGCGTGGCAGACCGGTGAAGCCCATGGCCAGTGACAAGAACGCAGCACCAGCGAGGATCAGCGCGATCATCGCAGACGTACGTGTCGCGCCCATGAGGCTTTCGGTGAATGTGCCCCAGCCGAGCGACCCTTGCAGCGCAGCCAAAACCAAAGCCCCAATCACACCGATCGCTGCGGCCTCGGTAGCTGTAGCAAAGCCCAAAAACATGGAGCCGATCACGACAGCGATTAAGCACATCACCGGGATCAAAAATTTGGAGTTCTTCATCTTCTCGGCGAAACTCATGCCGGTCTCACGGATAGGTTTCCAGTCACCGGCGACAGCAGAATAAATACCCACATAGGCCATGAACATCGCCGCGAGTACGAGGCCGGGCACGATGCCGGCGAAGAAGAGTTTGATAATGCTTTCATTGATCGAAACGCCATAGACGATCAGCGTGAGCGACGGTGGGATCATCAGTCCCAATGTCGCCGCCCCGGCCAATGTACCGATGACCATGTGCTCAGGGTACTCCCGCGCGCGCAGCTCTGGTATCGACATTTTGCCAACTGTGGTAAGTGTCGCGGCAGAGGAGCCCGACACTGCGGCGAACACTGTGCAGCCCACGATATTCGTATGCACCAAACCACCTGGAAGCCGGGCCATCCACGGGGCCAACCCACGGAACATGTCTTGGCTGAGGCGTGTTCTGAATAGAATTTCTCCCATCCAGATGAACAAAGGCAAAGCGGTCAGGGTCCAACTGGATGACGCGCTCCAAATCGTCGTGGCCATACGGTCGCCTGTGGGTCCAGATGCGAAGAGTTCCATGCCGATATAAGCAACGCCGACCAATGCGAGACCGACCCAGACGCCGGAGCCGAGTAACGCAAACAACACGAAGAGGAAGAGTATGATGACATAGGCTTGATCCATCGAACTACTCCGCCTGGCTATCGGTGACATCGCGGATGATGCGATGTTTGCCGGTCATAAAAAGAGAAACGAGATTGTCAGTCAGCGCGATTGCAAGAATGACCGCGCCGACCAGCATAGGGGTCTGGGGTATCCAGAGCGGCGTCGCGTCTTGCCCTTGAGAGACGTCATTGAATTTGATTGCGAAGCCAAGCATCCGGTAGATGAAATAGCTCATGTACCACGCGACTGCGGCACCTACCGTGAAGCACCAGACTTCCAGCCAATATCGTGCCCGCTCACCAAGCGCGTTGAGCACAATCGAAACGCGGATATGGCTTCCTTTGTTAAGCGCGTTTGCAAAGGCAAGGAAGGACGCTGCGGCCATGGCGTACCCGGCATAATCCGGCGCCCCGGGGAACACTTCACCCGTCCAGCGCGCGAGCATCTGAATGACGATGAGAAAGAGGATTGCGATAAGACAGAGGGCGGCGAGAATGCCCGCACTCAGGTAGAGCGCGTCTAGTAATTTTCGGATCATACCTGTGCCCCCGCGATGGAAAAACGCCCCGCTCTGACACAAGCGGGGCGCGTCATCATTTAGTTGTTGAACGCGTCAACGATGGCTTTGCCATCATCGCCTGCCGCTTCAAGCCATTCGTTGGTCATTGTCACACCAACTTCCTTGAGTTCTGCCACGAGACCATCACCAGCCGGACCGACCGTCATGCCACCAGCTTTCAGACCGTCAAGCGTGAACTGGGTGTAGGCTTTGGACGCCGCCAGACCTTCCGCCGCAGCGGTGTCCGCACAAGCCTGTACCGCAGCCTTGTTTTCATCGGAGACATCTGCCCAAGCGTCATTGTTCACCATCACGTGGTTATACGGCAACCAAGCATCCACTTCGTAGAAATGCGTCAGGCTTTCCCAGACCTTGCGATCATAGCCAGTCGCACCGGAAGAGATCATCGACTCCGCAACGCCTGTCGCGAACGCCTGAGAAATCTCAGCGGCTTCAATGGTCACAGGCAGCATGCCAGTCAGCTCTGCCAAGCGCGATGTCGCGTTGTTATATGAGCGGAACTTCACACCTTCCATATCGGCGACAGAGTTCACTTCCTTCTTGAAGTACAGACCCTGTGGGGGCCACGGCACGGAATAGAGAAGCGTAAGGTTCTGATCGGCGAGAATTTCTTCGAGCTTTGGCTTCGCAGCATCAAACAATTTACCGGAAGCGTCGAAAGACGTCGCAAGGAAGGGCACGGAGTCAAAGCCGAACACAGCATTCTCGTTCTGGTGTCCGGACAGCAGGCGCTCACCGATTTGAACTTGCCCGGTTTGGATTGCGCGCTTGATGTCTGCGCCTTTGAACAGCGAACCACCTGGGTGCACGGTGATATCAATTGCCCCACCAGTGCCGCCGCGCACGCAGTCTGCAAACTTAACACCGTTCTCGGAGTGGAAGTTCGAAGCGGAATAGGCCATTGGCATATCCCATTTCTGCGCATGGCCGTCTGCGAATGCAGGGGCTGCAGCAGACGCCGTCAGTGCCATTGCCATCGTCAGGCTTGTAAGTTTTCTCATAAGTCTTTCTCCCAGTTGAAATTTTTAGGACCCTTGTCGGGCTCGTTATATGCTCGTCGTCCAGCGTGCAGGCGAATAGACCTCCACGTCAATATTTGGTTTTTTGCCGGATATCATTTGCGCCAGAAGCCTACCTGTCTTTGGTCCACCTGTTAGCCCGATGTGATGGTGCCCAAACCCCATGAAGACACCTTTCGCTTTTGGCACCTCTCCGATCACCGGAATGGAGTCAGAGGGCGCGGGGCGGTGACCCATCCATTCCTCTTCGCGGGCCCAGCTCAGTCCGGGGAATGCGGCTTTCGCGTTGCGGCGCAATAGATCAAGCGGCGCCTTAGACGGGGCAGCATCAAGTCCGCCAAACTCGACCACACCCGCCAAGCGGATGCGTCCGTCCATAGGTGTGACCACAAACTTACCTGAGGCCACCATTGCCGGAGCTTTTGGCATTTGCGATGGCTCCCAGAGCTCCAGATGATACCCACGCTCGCTTTCCATCGGCACCTTAACACCAAGTTTTTCTGCAAGCGGGCTCGACCATATACCAGTTGCCACAACGCACGCGTCGCAGTGGATCGTCTCTCCTCCGGCACGCAGTCCGATGACTTGACCCTGCTCCAGCAAAACATCTTCTACCATCGCTTTGATGAACCGCCCTCCAGATCCCTCGACATGTTTGGCGAGGGCCTTCACATATCCACCAGGATCGGAAATGCGTCCGTGATCCCCTAGCCGAACACCCATCTTGAATTCATTCGCATAGATTGTGTCAAAAGCTTCTATCTCTGCGCGGCCCCATTCATCCCAGTGGAAGCCCTGTGTCCTGCGGATGTCCCAAACCAATGCGTCGCCTTCAAAGTGGGCTCGGTTATTATAGAGAAACAGATAATCACTGGGTTTGACAAAACCTTCCGCGCCCGTCCCAGCCGATAGACCTTGATGTTCAGCCAAACTGTCGCCAACAATCTGTGCCACTGCGGAGGAAATTCTGCGTGTATCAGCTTCATTCGCGTTGCTCAGATATTTCCAAAGCCAAGGCATCAGTTTTGGCAGATATCCCCATTTCAAAAACAACGGCTGGTTTGGATCCATCGCCATTTTTGGCGCTTTCTTAATAAGACCCGGACCAGTTACCGGAACGCAGGCAACAGACGCCAGCACACCGCCATTGCCGTAAGAAGTTCCTTCAGCCGGGCCGGCTTTGTCGATGAGGATGACCGTGTGACCTTCCCGCTGCAGCCCAATAGCCGTCGAAACACCTACGATGCCCGCCCCGATGATCGCGACTGTCTTTACCCCGTCTGCCATCAGAGGGTCACCGTCGGACGGCGCGATATGGAATTGAAGTCAGACAAGCATATCCCCAAAGCAAACGATTCTTATACCTCCACCATGACCATGAAAAACAATTCGTCAACAATTTGTTGACATTTTATCATCGTTTTGTTTCGATCAAGCATGACAAAGAAACCCCTTGGCCCCGTCGTCTCCTCCGCCCATTTGGCGGAAGGTTCGTTTCCGGAAGTATCTGAATTTGAGTTTGGTATGATCGTGGCAAGCCATGCGTTTGAACGCTGGATGGTGCGCGCCATGGCAGCAGCTGGCGTTGCGGACATGTCCCCTCTCGAAGTTTTGGTGCTGCACACCGTCCGGCATAGAGACCGCCCAAAGAAGCTTGCGGATATCTGCATGGTCCTGAATGTCGAAGACACACATACCGTGAACTATGCAGTCAAAAAACTGATCCGTGCAGGGCTCGCAAAAGACGGGCGGCTTGGCAAAGAAAAGACAGTGGAGGCAACGCAAGACGGTGCAGAGTTGTGCGAACGGTACCGACAAATTCGCGAGCAATTGTTGCTCGACGCGCTTGGTGAACTTGGAATTGAGGCGGCGCAAATGAGCAAGCTGTCCGCGCTGATGCGTTTGATGTCGGGCCAATACGACCAGTCGGCGCGCGCGGCGACCACCTATTGACGATACGCTCAAGATGTTGAGCTCCGCACCGCGTAATGCTCCAGCTTCGCTAGATCCGGCTTTATACCAAGACCCGGCCCGTTTGGCACAGTCACAACACCGCCTTGGCTCGGGAAGGGGTCTTGTAGGATATCTTCACACAGGTAGTACTGCGCCTGATAGAACTCGCAGCCGAGCGTGATTTCAGGCGTCGCGGCTATCATATGCGCGCCAGCCAAGTGAGCCAATCCGGCCTCAAACATGTCACCACCATAAGCGGATAACCCAGCTGACGCCGCCATCCGCGCGACCTCTTGCGCGCGCCGCAACCCGCCTGATTTCATGATCTTGATGGAGAACCCATCCGCGATACCTTCAGAAATCGCGCGCTTGGCATCCTCCGGCCCGAACACACTTTCATCCGCCAAAAGCGGCACGTTGGTTGCCGCGCGCAATTGCGCCATTATGTCGAAATGATGCGCCCGCACCGGCTGCTCAATGAAGTCCGGCTTAAACGCCGCGAGGTCCAAAACGCGCTGCATGGCCTCCTCAATTTCGAGCCCCTGATTGAAATCAATTCGGACTTTCAGATCGGGATAGTCCCGCGCCAAAGCTTCCATGCGCATCACGTCAAAGGCGTGGTCCGCGAAACCCACTTTGACTTTCACAATACCCACACCGTCGGCTGTGATCCTTGCGAGCAGATCTTTTTCTTCTTCCCAATCCGGATTCGCCAATGAAACAGAAAGCGGGATCGTATCGCGGCACTTCCCGCCAAGTAGCGCCCAGACCGGGACGCCAGACACGCGGCCCGCTAAATCCAGGAGCGCCGTTTCAAGCGCGGCTTTGGCTTCCGTGCAATGGGCAACAGCCCTCCTAGCCTTTGCCATAATCTGCGGGATATCACCCACCCTCTGACCAATCACCACCGGCCGCAAATAGCGATCAAGTGCGGCGTAGCTTGCCTCCACCGATCCGGTAAACACCACCCAAGGTGAGGCTTCGCCGAAGCCGACCTCTCCCCCCTCTGCGGTGAGACGCAACACGACTATTTCGCATGCCCCTTCGACAGAACCGATGCCGTGATCACGCCGCGTCGTGACGGGCAACGCGAGCTGCCAGAGGTCATAGCCAACGATCTTCTGATCGAGGCTCAAGCGACCCACTCCGACACAGGAGCCGCCGCCTCATGCAAGGGTTGGCTGATGACATCAACGAGCGTCGGCCCGTCATGATTTAAGGCCTGTTTCAAAATGCCGGGCAGATCCGCCGGATCACTGACCGTCCAGGATTTGACCCCAAAGGCCTCAGCCACTTTGGCATGGTCCGTGCGGTTGAAATCTACATTGTAGTAGCGTTTTCCAAAACCGCTCTCTTGCCCTGCTTTGATCCAGCCGAAGGTTGCGTTTGAGAACACTATTGAGGTGATCGGCATCTTGTGACGCACGATGGTTTCAAACTCCCCGCAGCAGAAGCCGAAAGAGCCGTCTCCCATCACAGCGACAGTTTTCACATCGGGTCGTCCGACATGCGCGCCCATTGATGCGGCAAGCGCGTACCCCAACGCCCCATGCGCGCGGTTGGTGATGAAATTCCGACCCGCTTTGCGCCAACGATAATGCGCTGAGAAATACGGACATGGTGTACCCGGATCGGCAACAATGATGGCATCATCATCCAACAGCACCATCAGGTTTGCGACCACAGCTTCTGGCCGAATTGGTGTTTCAGGCGATGCCGCCAAAGCATTGAAGGCCGCAAGCTTGCTATCCCACGCTGCGGCAACCTTCGCACGGCCGCCTTGCAGCGCATTTTCGCGTGTTTCTAACGCGGCAACCAGCGCCTCAAGCGCCGATTTGGCGTCCGCGCAGATTGCAATTTCTGTGGCGTAATTTGCACCGATGACCATTGGATCGCTGTCGATATGAATGATTGTCTTGCCCTTGCTGGGAGAGCGCCACCGCTCCGTCGTCACGGAGCCCGCACGACAGCCCACAAACAGAACCACATCAGCCTCATCGACCACCGCGCGCGTCGCCGGATTGCCACCGTTTGAGCCGACAACGCCCAGCGCCTGCGGGTTTGTTTCGGCAATCGCACCTTGTCCTGAGACTGTTGTGGCAATTGGAATATCAAGTATCTCCCCCAATCGCTTGAGTGCGTCAAACGCGCCTGCAATAACCGGACCACCGCCGCAAATCGCGATAGCGGATTTGGCCTCTGACAATACACGTGCCGCATCCTCTATTGCGTCGGCTTCCGGCGCTGCCCGTTCAGCAGGATAGTGACTGTGGCGCGCATCTGCCCAAACCTCATCACTATCGACAAAGGCTTTTTGGGTATTAAACGGAAGTGCAAGATGAGTGGCACCGGGTCTACCCGTCGTCATCGCACGAAACGCGGCCCGCAACATCGCAGGCAGCCGCGTCGCGTCATCAAGTGAGGCATTCCACTTGGTCAGCGGGCGGAACAAAGCAACCTGATCCAGCTCCGTCAGCGGATACTTCCCCCTCGACGTGGTCGCAACATCCGTCGTGATCGCCAGAATTGGAACGGAGCTTTCATTCGCTTCAACCACACCGGGCAAGATATAGGTCGCGCCGCCGCCAGATGGCCCTTCGCAGACACCGGGCTTTCCAGTGACACGTGCGTAGGCATCGGCCATATAGCCCGCGTGCCGCTCGTCACGTGTCAGGATATGATTGATCCCATGATCCAGCCTTGCCAGCGCATCATAGAAAGGCAGCGTCGTGTCCCCGCACAAACCAAACATATCGGTTACGCCATAGGCTTGCAGCATACGGACGGTCGCCTCCGCCCCCGTCATCTCATTAGAATTGTCAGCCACCGACGTCCCCAGAATGCAATGCTGTATACAGCTTTGAATGTTGCCAAGGTTCTGAGTCGAGTCAATACTGCTGGCGAGGGAGGACTTGATGGCTGAAGGACGCGTCGAAGATATCTATGACCGGATCAAATCAATGGTCGTAGGGTTCCTGATTCCGCCTGAACAGCGGATCAACGAGGTCGCATTGGCGCGTGAGCTGGGTGTCAGTCGCACACCACTTCGCGAGGCGTTGAACCGACTTGTGTCCGAAAGGCTGATCGACTTTCGGCCCGGCACAGGGTTTTTCTGCAGGGGCCTTCAGGTCCAGAACATCTATGACTTGTACGAGCTACGACAGGTGATCGAAATCGCAACAGTTCGGATGGCCTGCGCACGTGCGTCCGACGGTGGAATTGCCGCGCTCAAAGCCGATTTGCTGGAACATGGAATGGAAACCAAAGACAAAACGGTGCGTGAAACCTGCGCGCAAGATGAGGCATTTCACATCGGCATTGCGCAGCTTACCGGAAATGCGAGTCTTGTATCTGAGTTGCGCCGCATCAATGAACAAATCCGCTTCATTCGGTGGGTCGACATGAGCACCCGGATCAAGACCACCAAAGGCGAGCATCTGCAGATTATGGAGGCGATTGCGGCACGGGATGCAGACGTGGCTGCCGGCGTTATGACGACCCATATTTCGCGGCGAATGGACCAAGTCGTCGATGCCGTAAAGGAGGGCATTTCGAGTATCTACATGGCAGGTGCCGCAGAGCTGGCTGGCCGGATTATCGAGGACGCGTGACATGAAAGCACAAGGTGGCAAGTCAATCTACGGAGCATCTGTCGGCATCCTCATGCTCGATGCGCACTTCCCCCGCGTCCCCGGTGACATGGGGAACGCCACCACATGGCCATTCCCGGTGCACTACAAGATCGTGCGCGACGCATCTCCCGATCTGATCGTGCGCCGTGGTGCTGAAGGGATGCTGGGCAATTTCATAGACTCAGCCCGAGAGCTTGTGCGTGATGGGGTAGACGGCATCACCACAAACTGTGGTTTCTTATCACTGTACCAAGAAGAACTTGCCGCTGCGGTCCCTGTGCCCGTTGCCACCTCATCCTTGATGCAGGTTGCTATGGTCAACGCAGTGCTTCCTGCGGGCAAACACGCCGGCATCTTAACGATATCCGGCTCAACCCTTACCAGAACGCACCTTGAAAAGGCTGGGGTCCCAGACGGCACGCCAGTGCACTCTACAGAAGCGGGCAAAGAATTTACGCGCGCCATTTTGGGGAATGAACTGGAACTTGATATCGACCTTGCGCGGGAAGACAACGTCAACGCGGCGCAAGAGATGACGCGCGCCCATCCGAACCTTGGTGCGATCGTTTTGGAATGCACCAATATGGTGCCCTACGCGGCAGATATTCGCGCTGCGACAGGTCTACCTGTCTTTACAATCGAAAGTTTCGTTAGCTGGTTCCAATCCGGCCTGGCGCCACGGCGTTACCCGCGCTAGCACTCGGGGATATTGACCGCGAGTCCCCCTTGGGACGTCTCTTTATATTTGGTGCTCATGTCTATGCCGGTCTGGCGCATCGCTTCGATGCAATTATCCAACGGCATGAAATGTGTGCCATCTCCGCGCAACGCCAGCGAAGCCGCAGACACCGCCTTGATTGCGCCCAAACCATTGCGCTCGATGCAAGGCACTTGCACCAACCCTGCGACCGGATCGCAGGTCATACCAAGGTGATGCTCCAGCGCAATTTCAGCAGCGTTTTCTATCTGCTCGTTTGTCCCACCCAAAGCCGCACACAGTCCCGCAGCAGCCATTGAGGAGGCAGAACCAACCTCGCCCTGACAGCCAACCTCTGCCCCTGAAATAGAAGCATTGTGTTTGATCAATCCGCCGACGGCTGCAGCAGTCAGAAGGAAGTTCCGCTGCCCAGCTTCAGAGGCCCCCACGCAATGATCGCGATAATAGCGCAGCACCGCTGGCAGAACGCCAGCAGCACCATTTGTTGGCGACGTGACGACTTTTCCGCCCGCCGCGTTCTCTTCATTCACGGCCATCGCATAGACGCTCATCCAGTCGTTGATTGTGTGAGGCTGCGCGATGTTAACGCCTTGCTCGGCCACCAGTTGCGCGTGGATGTGTTTCGCGCGGCGTTTCACGCGCAAACCACCCGGTAATTCGCCTTCCATGCGCAATCCGCGATCGACGCAGTCGAACATAGCTTTACTCAAGGCCGCTAAATCGCGGTCGAGTGCGTCGCGCGACATTGCGGATAACTCGTTGGCCTCTTTCATTTCCGCGATGGATTTGCCCGCCTTGCGGCCCATCTCCAACATCTCAACAGCAGAACCGAACGGATACGGAAATCCAGCTTCCTCTTTCTGCGCATGCAGATCGGTGTGGACCCCTGCCAGTTCCGCTTCAGTCACAACGAAGCCACCACCAATCGAATAGTAGGTCTCCTGCAGAAACAGGTTTCCAGCCGCATCAAAAGCTTTGAAAATCATGCCATTCGCATGACCGTCCAAAGTCAGATCATAGTCAAAAACCAAATCGGTCTCAGGGTCGAATTTCAGGGTCCCGAGCCCCTCGGCCTCAACTGACTTCGCGGCGTGCAACTCTTTGATCAAATCATCAACTGCATCTGGGTCAAGCGTTGCGGGTGCGTATCCCATAAATCCAAGCATGACCGCCCGGTCGGACGCATGGCCTTTGCCTGTAAATGCGAGCGAGCCATGAAGCGATGCAGCCAAAGACGAAACGTCCCCTGCGCCTGGTTCCCGCTCCCCGGTTCGCAACTGATCCAGAAACAGCGTTGCCGCAGTCATCGGCCCCATCGTGTGGGACGAAGACGGACCAACGCCGACTTTGAATATATCGAAGATGCTTAGAAACATGTGGTTGGCTTATCTCCTACCTGCTCAATTCGCTACCCACCTTTACGACAAACCGACCCGTAAATGCGACGCCTCCCTTTTCAGCTTGTGATTGCACCCAAGACGACACAACCTTCTGGCGCTAAACATATAGAGAACTGGCCCTATTTAATTGGCCAAGCTATGTGCTGCTTAGGAAATGGAATAAACTACGGTGATCGGACAGATTCGAATCCCTGCCCGAACGGCCGCGCACTACGTATTTGCACCTTTAAGGGAGACCTCGTCATGGACGGCAATCTGACACCTAACGACATGTCTGGCATCGTTGAAGCTGACCGCGCCCATGTCTGGCACCACCTCAGCCAGCACGCCGGCTATATGGCCGAAGGCGAAGGCCGCACGGATCCCAAGATTATTGTTGAGGGCAAAGGGCTGAATGTCTGGGACCAACATGGTCGCAAACATATCGACGCAGTGTCGGGCGGCGTTTGGACAGTAAACGTAGGCTACGGCCGCGAAACGATTGCAGACGCTGTGCGCGAACAGTTGGTCAAAATGAACTTCTTCGGGGGCACAGTCGGCTCAATCCCTGCCGCGATGTTCTCGGAACGCCTCCTCGAAAAAATGCCGGGCATGTCCCGCGTTTATTATGCGAACTCAGGCTCGGAAGCCAACGAGAAGGGCTTCAAGATGGTCCGCCAGATCGCGCATAAGCGCTACGGTGGTAAAAAGCACAAAATTCTGTACCGGGACCGCGACTACCACGGCACGACCATTGCATGCTTGTCCGGTGGCGGACAGGAAGAGCGTGGCGCACAGTATGGCCCCTATACACCCGGGTTCATTTCCGTACCTCATTGCCTTGAATATCGCGCGATGGATCAAGGTCTGGGCGACCTGTCCGGCGAAGCGTACGGAATTGCCGCCGCCAACGCGATTGAAGAGGTCATCCTGAGAGAAGGTGCCGACACAGTTGGTGCACTTTGCCTTGAGCCCGTGACTGCGGGTGGCGGTGTCATCACCCCGCCAGAAGGTTACTGGGATCGCGTACAGGAAATCTGCAAAAAATACGATATCCTGCTTCATATCGACGAAGTGGTTTGCGGCATGGGTCGGACCGGCACATGGTTTGGCTACCAGCATTACGGCATCAAGCCTGACATCGTGACGATGGCGAAGGGTGTGGCGTCTGGTTACGCGGCCATCTCTTGCTGTGTGACCACAGAAGAAGTCTTCAACATGTTCAAAGACGACACCTCCGATCCTTTGAACTACTTCCGCGACATCTCCACATTCGGTGGCTGTACAGCAGGTCCAGCGGCGGCACTTGAAAACATGCGGATTCTCGAAGACGAGAACCTCCTGCAAAATACCGTCGACATGGGCGCCTACATGCTTGAGCAGCTCGAAGAGTTGAAAGGTAAACATGCCTGCATCGGCGACGTGCGCGGCAAAGGACTGTTTGTCGGGGCAGAGTTGGTAGCGGATCGCGAGACGCGCAAACCATTGCCAGAGGCGCAAGTCGCTCAGGTCGTGGGCACGTCAATGAAAAACGATGCGGTGATCGTCGGGATGACCAACCGTTCAATCCCCGGCTTCAACAACACCTTGTGCTTCTCCCCAGCTTTGATCGCCACAAAGGACGACATCGATGCGATCCTCACTTCGGTAGACACATCGCTCACAAGCGTTATGGGCTAAGCCCAGATCAAACCATACGAAAAGGGCCTATGGTTGAACTGCCATAGGCCCTTTTTCGTTTGAGTATACCGAGTTGCTAGAGGACTGGCTTGGACTGATCGGCATAAAGCTCAACCAAACCAGCAAGCACCTTATCAATCTGTGTCAGGTGATGGCAGAACTCACTCCATCGCACATCTTCCGTTTTGGAACTGTTTGACAGATCGCCAGATACATCCATCCACTCCCACACATTTTGAACAAGCTGAAGCTTATCTACAATTGCTTCTGTCGGGGGCGGTACCACACCCGCTTGCGGCATGCCCGCGGATAGAACCGTCAAAGTCTGCTCAAAGCGCGTCGCAAGCGTTTTGAGATGCTCCAATTTTGCCAAGTCGTCATTGCCAGTCGCCAAATCACAACTGACCTGAATCATCTCATGCAACAGCATCTCGGGCCTTCCAGCCACATCGATAAGAACCGCATTGCGCGTGCTTAACTCAAACGAATTGCTGTTAAGCGTTTGGACCTGTGCATAAAGGTCCAGCGTCAGGTCATGAAGCACAACACTTCCCGCCTCAACAAGTGACGCAGACGCCTCAGACCTATCAGAGCCGACATCACGCACAGCTCTGCTGATCGGCCGCCACATGTCTTTTACAGCCGAGATGTCGCGCAGCACGCCCGGCTTCAAATCGTTGCGTCTGTCAAAGTTTCCGTAATGCCCGTATTCCAAAACTGTCAGCGCATGTACGAACTCTTCATTTGCGCTCACCATGCGCGGCTCGATTCTACCGCGCATATTCGGCAAAGCGCTCAAACACGCAAGCGCTGGTATCTCACGGCTCAAGTGTCTCAAGCGGTCTGCAGCAACCAAGTCATCTGTGGCCAAAGGCGCATCCGCCTCCACAGTCACATTCAAGGCGATGTTATCCCACGCCTGACCCCCAACGCTGTCCGCCAGCGACACGGAAGAAGTCTGTCCGAAAATTAGCACGCATGCGCCTATCGACTTACGCCAGTTCAAATTCCGCATGGTCTACATCCCCAGTGTATTTCGTTCGGCCCTGTCGAGTCGTTCGGACAGCACACGAAACGTGACACAAAAATGCCTAACATTTTTCTATAGAAAACTCGATGAAACTAAGCGTTTCGCATCCGGCAACAAAGTTTCGACACATTTCGGCCCAAAAGCCGCCCCACTCCAAGCCCGAGCTAACGCACGCACCAGCCCTCGCTTGTCGCTCCAAATTGCCCAACAGACACCCCATGTCAGTCGAATTGTCGCCTAATTTGAAACGATAAATTCGCATTAAGAACCAAAGCCAATTCGGCACGTGTTTTGCTCCGGCCCCAGCCGGGCAAACGCATATCTATTTTGAGCAGGAGCACATAATGAGCAAACAAGATGTAAACAAACTGGTCGCACCCGACATAGGTGCGTACTTCGAACATGGCCTTCCAAACCTCACGACCAATTGGCCCAATGGGTGGATGTCAGCCAACGACCTGCGCTTACTGTTCAACGTCGCACGCAAGACCACTGGACCAGTCCTTGAAGTCGGGCCTTGGCTCGGGCGCTCTACGACAGCCATGCTTCTTGGCTTGCGCGAGCGTGAGGCGGCAGGCGGCAAACCTGTTTACTTCGACACGATCGACTACGGCATCACCAGTGTTGCGGAATGGCGTGAACGCTTTGATGAACAACTCAAGCCCAATAAAGACCAAGGCCGGGTTATGGATGCCGTCTACCATCCGGGCGGCACTATCGCCGTTTTAATCCGCAACCTGAAAGAAAACAGGCTTCTCCCCTATGTCACGAACATTGTTCGCGGTGATTTCAACACCTGCCCGATGTCGCGTAAGTATAAGATGATCTTTTGCGATGCCACGCATGACGACACAGAGATCAAGGATAACTTGCCACGCCTCGTGACGCTCGGTGGTAAAGGTTGCACCTATGTGTTTGATGACGTCATCACGCAGGATCGCGCTGACAAGATCTGTGCACATCTTGATGTGAAATCGCACTTCATGACCCGAACAATTTTCCCGGAGCGCAGCAAACGCTGCAAACTGTTGGTCGTGGAAACGAACTGAGTGGTTGGATTGCGCTGGTTCTTCGGGCCAGCGCAAACAGCTACAACCTGAAAGCCCTTCCGTAATACCCCGCAGACCTTTATAGCCAATTTGAAACCGCTATAAGGCCAAAACATGCCCATCGCTGTAGAGACGTTCTTTTTGGACCCGACATTTGAGGGCACCTTACAACAACAAATCCAGCAGATGGTTGCAGGTGGTGTGTTGTCGGGGCGCTTTCGGCCAGGCGAAAAACTACCGTCATCGCGCAGATTGGCGAAACATCTGGGCGTCAGCCGGATCACCGTCACGCTGGCCTATAACGAGTTGATGGCTGATG
The DNA here is from genome assembly GCA_947494435.1 of uncultured Litoreibacter sp. Lineage (GTDB taxonomy): Bacteria > Pseudomonadota > Alphaproteobacteria > Rhodobacterales > Rhodobacteraceae > Litoreibacter. Next base: position 1,539,609 of record CANLUY010000001.1, on the reverse strand, counting down.
ATTACCTGACCTCAGCCGGGCGATCCGGTTACTATGTTTCGGAGAATGCACCAGAGCCGCCCCAAATCACGCAACGCGCAAGCCAGGACACAGTTGATTGGTCCCGCGCCATCGGGAATAGGTTTTCTGGCGCATTGCAGGTTGAAAAGCCCGTCAATTGGCGAAAATACAAGTATCCGTTTCTGTATGGTCAGGTCGATCCGTCCCTCTTCGACCGACAAAACTGGCGGCTCTGTGCTATCCGCGCTTTGGGGCAACGTGACTTCGATAGCCTGACGGCCGATCAAGTGGACCGCGACGACCCTCAACTTCTTGAGTTCATCGCCCGTAACACTCTGCCCCGGCGGGGTATCCTTGCCAAGCCAGACGAAATTCTTGTCACTGTCGGTGCGCAAAATGCCCTTTGGCTCACAGCGCAAGTGCTGCTGACACAACGCCGCATGGCAACACACGAAGACCCTTGTTACCCGGGCTTGCGCCACATCCTGAAACAATCACGCTGCCACCGCGTGCCGATAACTGTGGACCAAGGCGGAATCTTGCCCGATCTGGTTCCAGCTGAAACAGACGTGTTGTTTACAACTCCAAGCCACCAATGCCCGACTACTGCAACAATGCCAGTCGACCGACGCAAGGAACTGTTGCGCCGCGCCAACGAGGATGACTTCCTGATCGTGGAAGATGACTACGAATTTGAGATGTCATTCCTCAAGCCGCCCTCTCCTGCGCTCAAGTCCCTCGATGAAGACGGTCGGGTGATCTATATCGGCTCTTTCTCAAAATCCCTCTTCCCTGGATTGCGTCTGGGCTATCTCGTAGGCCCTGCGCCTTTCATCCGTGAAGCGCGCGCCTTGCGCTCTGCAGTCTTGCGCCATCCGCCCGGTCATATGCAGCGCACCGCCGCCTATTTCCTGTCGCTGGGCCATTATGACGCGCTGATCCGCCGGTTACGAAATGCTTTCCATGACCGTCGCCGCCTGATGGACAATGCCATCAAGGAGAACGGGCTTGATGTGGCAGGCGTCGGCACTTTTGGCGGCTCAAGCTATTGGATGAGGTCGCCCGAAGGGGTGGACACTGCTTTGCTCGCTGACAGGTTGAAAGAACAGTCTGTCTTGATCGAGCCGGGCGCACCGTTTTGCGAGGGGACCGGACGGATTTACCGTCACTATCGCCTAGCCTATTCCTCAATCTCTGCAGCACAGATTGCGCCGGGAATCGCGAAGATTGCTGATGCGATTGAGACTCAAAAACGTGCCGTCTAAGCCCTTAGGACTTGGTGGCCGCAGTCTGCTAAACACCGCTCGGCGCCGCATTGACGCACTGAAACCAAGAGCACAAGAAAATCTAAAAGTGAGAGCTTAAAGTTCCATTAATTGATTCTCTAACACTCAAGCGTTTCTCGGGGTGACAAACGAAAACACCAAAATCGAAGACGCTGCAAAGTCCCAATTTTACAAGAACGCACGCAGTTCTGTAAATTTCTGGATATAATCACCACCTCAACTGGCACTAACCTAGACAGAACTTGCGCACTAGGTTAGCCGCAACGTCAATCACAGGACATTTGTCCGTACGTTCCACCGCACTTTTAAGGGAGAGACCCCATGAAGATGACGACCGAAGAAGCTTTCGTCAAAACGCTGCAAATGCACGGCATCCGCCATGCATTCGGGATTATCGGTTCGGCCATGATGCCGATTTCCGACCTGTTCCCAACATCCGGCATCAAGTTCTGGGACTGCGCCCACGAGATGACTGCTGGCATGATGGCAGACGGCTACACCCGCGCAACCGGCGAAATGTCGATGATGATCGCGCAAAACGGCCCGGGCATCACCAACTTCGTGACTTCCGTTAAAACTGCTTACTGGAACCACACACCGCTTCTGCTGGTGACACCACAAGCGGCCAACAAAACCATCGGCCAAGGTGGTTTCCAGGAAATGGAACAGATGAACCTGTTCGCTGACTGCGTTGCTTACCAAGAAGAAGTCCGCGACCCGTCACGTATCGCCGAGACACTGAACCGCGTGATCATGCAAGCCTACCGTGCGTCCGCACCTGCACAGATCAACATCCCACGCGACTTCTGGACACAAGTCATCGACATCGAACTGCCCGTCGCAGTAGATTTTGAGCGCCCAGCAGGCGGCGAAGAGGCCGTCAAGAAAGCTGCCGAACTTCTGTCTTCCGCCAAATTCCCAGTGATCTTGAACGGCGCTGGCGTTGTTCTGGCTGGCGGCATCGAAGCCTCTGCCAAACTGGCTGAAACACTCGACGCTCCGGTTTGCGTTGGCTACCAGCACAATGACGCGTTCCCGGGCAACCACCCACTCTTCGCTGGCCCACTTGGCTATAACGGCTCGAAAGCAGGCATGGAGCTCATCTCCAAAGCTGACGTCGTGCTGGCCTTGGGCACACGCTTGAACCCGTTCTCCACTCTGCCGGGCTACGGCATTGATTACTGGCCAACAGACGCGAAGATCATCCAGGTTGACCTGAACCCTGACCGCATTGGCCTGACTAAGAAAGTCACCGTCGGCATCGTGGGCGACGCCAAAAAGGTTGCCGAAGGTATCTTGGCCAATCTTGCAGATGGTGCAGGCGACGCAGGTCGCGCGGACCGCAAGAACCTGATCGCACAAACCAAATCCGCTTGGGCACAGGAACTGACCTCTCTGGATCACGAAGAGGACGATCCGGGCACCACATGGAACGAGCGCGCACGCACCGCTGAGCCAAACAAAATGTCTCCACGCCAAGCATGGCGCGCGATCCAATCGGCATTGCCGAAGAACGCAATCATCTCCTCCGACATCGGCAATAACTGCGCCATCGGAAACGCTTACCCATCCTTTGAGGAAAGCCGCAAATATCTGGCACCTGGCCTGTTTGGCCCGTGTGGCTACGGCTTCCCAGCAATCGCGGGCGCAAAAATTGGCTGCCCGGATGTTCCAGTGGTCGGTTTCGCTGGCGACGGCGCGTTCGGTATCTCGATGAACGAAATGGTCTCCGTTGGTCGTGGCGACTGGCCACCGATGACAATGATCATCTTCCGCAACTACCAATGGGGTGCTGAGAAGCGTAACACGACACTGTGGTTCGATGACAACTTCGTCGGCACCGAGCTGGACACAAACGTGTCCTATGCGAAAATTGCAGATGCCTGTGGCCTGAAAGGCGTACAGGTTGACAGCATGGACGCGCTGACCGACGCTTTGAACGAAGCGATCAAAGGTCAGATGGAAGGCAATGTCACAACCTTCATCGAAGTTCTGTTGAACAAAGAGCTGGGCGAGCCATTCCGCCGTGACGCAATGAAGAAGCCTGTCGCAGTGGCTGGTGTCTCCGCATCGGATATGGCCGCAGAGTAAATCTCGCGCCATACGACGACCTTACCCGTCCCAAGAAATTGGGGCGGGTTTCGCGGTGAAAAGGCCGTGTTTTGGGAGAGACCACCGTGAGTTCAGATAATCCATTCCTGTCCACCCGCGACGCTGTCTGCCCAGAAAACCTGCTCCACATGGCCAAGAAGGTGAAAAACCCGCGCGTCGCAATCGCACGCGCAGGCGCACCCCTGCCCATGGAAGCCGCCCGCGATGCGGCTGAGGCCGATATCATGGAGCCCGTCTTCTGCGGCGAACGCGCGATGATCGAGGCCGAAGCTGAAAAGCTGGGTTGGGACATTTCCCAGTTCGACATCATCGAGGCCGAAGGCGAAGAGGAAAGCGGCAAAGCCGCTGCATTTGCGTGCGGCGAAGGCAAGGCTGACGTGTTGATGAAGGGCCAACTGCACACGGACGTCTTTATGAAATCCGCGCTCAACCGCGACGCGGGCCTGCGCACCGGCAATCGTCTTGTGCATATCTTCCACATCAGCCACCCGGATGGCGGCAAGCCAATCCTCATCTCCGACGCCGCCGTTAACGTCTCCCCCAATATGGAAACACGCCAAGACGCCACCCGCGAAGTCGTCAAACTGCTGCATCTCGTAGGCAATGATCGCCCAAAAGTGGCGTTCCTGTCAGCAACAGAAAGCGTGATCCCGTCTGTCCCAAGCTCTGTAGATGCCGACGCGCTCGCTACTTGGGCGAAAGAAAACGTCGAAGGCGCGGATTTCTCAGGCCCGCTCGCCATTGACCTCATTCTCAGCCCCGACGCTGTTGCAACCAAGGGCCTCAGCGCTGATCCAGTCGCGGGCAAAGCCGACGCGATCATGGTCCCTGACATCGTGTCCGGCAACGGGCTGTTCAAATCCTTCGTCTACCTCACAGGTGGCTGCGCCGCGGGCATCGTGATGGGCGCGAAAGTCCCGATCCTTCTAACCTCACGCGCGGACCCGCCTGCGGCACGCATGGCCTCCATCTGTCTTGCTTCAATCGTGAACGCCGCAAAATGAACCTGCTGGCCGATCTCACCAATCTGACACAGGTCGAGGTGCTGCTGCTCAGCGCCATCGTTTTTGTGGCAGCCATGGTGCGTGGCTTTTCCGGTTTCGGCCTCTCGGCGGTCGTCATGGCCTCCGCCCTATTCATCTTGCCCCCACTCGCCCTGATCCCGATGCTATGGTTCTTGGAAATGGCGGGCTCGCTGGCCATGTTCAAAGGCGGCATCGCGGATGCAGATAAGCCGACAGCAAAGGGTCTCATCATCGGCTCCGCAGTCGGTTTGCCCATCGGCCTGCTGATCAACATGCAGTTGGCCACCAGCACGTCCAAAGCGCTTGCCCTGTCGATCCTGATCGTGCTCGCGATCAGCCAGCTTGCGAAGGTCAAACTACCTTTTCTTGCAACAACGCTAGGCACTTATGGCACTGGCCTAAGCGCAGGGATCGTCACCGGTTTCGCGGGTGCAGGTGGCATGCTGATCGCGCTCTACACGCTGGCACGCAATCTGCCCGCCCGCACAATGCGCGGCACGCTCAGCATCTACCTTCTGGGCGCAGGCATCCTCGGTCTCATCACGCACATCACCATCGGCACCATGGACCAAACCGCCATCGCACGCGGTCTGTTCTTCATCATCCCGACGCTTCTTGGCCTTTACGCAGGCCGCGCGCTCTTCATTCCGCGCTTGGAGACTTATTACAAACCTTTCTGCCTGACGCTCTTGCTTGGCCTCGCCTCGCTCGGGCTCATCCGCACCGTATCCAACTAGGAGATCTCGCCATGAACCAGCCAGTGATCAATCTGTCGCCAAAAGTCTCCGACGAGGTGCGCAAGACCACCTGCTACATGTGCGCCTGCCGCTGCGGGATCAACGTGCATATGAAAGACGGTAAGGTCGCCTATATCGAGGGCAACAAAGATCACCCCGTGAACCAAGGCGTCCTTTGTGCCAAAGGGTCTGCTGGGATCATGCAGCACAACGCGCCCTCACGGTTGAAAGCCCCGATGAAACGCACAGGCCCGCGCGGATCGGGCGAGTTCGAAGAGATCACATGGGAAGAAGCCTACGACATCGCCGTCGGCATCTTGGAACCCGTGCGCCGCGATAACCCCGAAAAACTGGCCTTCTTCACCGGCCGCGACCAGTCGCAATCGTTCACCTCCCTCTGGGCACAGGGCTTCGGCACGCCCAACTACGCGGCGCATGGCGGCTTCTGCTCCGTCAATATGGCCGCAGCCGGCATCTACACCATGGGCGGCGCCTTCTGGGAATTCGGCCAGCCCGACTGGGACCGCACCAAGATGGTGATGATCTTCGGTGTCGCGGAAGACCACGATTCCAACCCAATCAAGATGGGCCTCGGCAAGGTCAAAGCACGCGGCGCAAAGGTCTACGGCGTCAATCCGATCCGGTCGGGCTACAACGCCGTCGCTGACGAATGGGTCGGCATCACCCCCGGCACCGACGGGCTGTTCATCCTATCATTGGTTCACGAGCTGTTCAAAGCCGGCAAGATCGACCTGCACTACCTCGCCCAATGGACCAACGCGCCCGTCTTAGTGAACGGCGACGAAAAGTCCGAAGATTTCGGCCTCCTGATGCGCGACAAAGACAACAAGCTGATGGTCATCGACCGCACCACCGGCAAACCCGCCGCCTTCGACAAAAAGGGCGTCAAACCTGACCTCGCCGGATCGCAACGCGTCAAAGGCGTCACCCACCGCTCCGTCTTCCAGCACATGGCGGAAAAATATCTCGACCCGCAATACGCCCCCGAAGCCGTGGCGGAAAAAACCGGCATAACCGCCGAGCGCATCAAACGCATCGCGGCTGAACTTGCCGACGTGGCTTTCAACCAAGCCATCGAGGTCAAGCAGGAATGGACCGATTTCCGCGGCGAAACCCATGACAAATTCGTCGGCCGCCCGGTAAGCTTCCACTCCATGCGCGGTATCTCCGCCCATGCCAACGGCTTCCAGACCTGCCGGGCGCTGCACATGCTGCAGATCATCCTCGGCACGGTTGAGACCCCCGGCGGCATGCGCTTCAAGCCGCCCTACCCCAAGCCGCCTGAGGCGCACCCAAAGCCTCATTGCAAGGTGACACCCGGCCAAGCCCTCGACGGCCCGCACCTCGGCTTCACCCACGGCCCCGACGATCTGGCCCTCAAAGAAGACGGCTCTCCCGCCCGCATCGACAAAGCATTCACCTGGGAAAATCCAATGTCGTCGCACGGCATGATGCACATGGTCATCTCCAACGCCCATGCCGGGGTGCCCTACAAGATCGACACGCTGTTCATGTATATGGCGAACATGTCGTGGAACTCTTCCATGAACACGCGCGGCGTGATCGACATGCTGACCGACAAGGATGAAAACGGCGACTACGTCATCCCCAACATCATCTACTCCGACGCCTATAGCTCCGAGATGGTCAGCTACGCCGACCTGATCCTGCCCGACACCACATACCTTGAACGCCACGACTGCATCTCGCTCCTCGACCGGCCAATTTGCGAGGCCGACGCCGTCGCCGACGCCATCCGCTGGCCTGTCGTCGAGCCGGACCGTGACGTCAAAGGCTTCCAGTCCGCCCTGTGTGATCTGGGCGGTCGCCTTGGCCTGCCGGGCTTTGTGAACGAAGACGGCAGCCAGAAATACCAGGATTACGCCGACTACATCACCAACCACATCCGCCGCCCCGGTGTGGGCCCGCTCGCGGGCTTCCGTGGCAATGGCGATGAACACGGGCGCGGCGAATCCAACCCCGGCCAGCTTGACGCCTACATTGAAAACGGCGGCTTCTGGATGGAGCACGTCCCCGAGGACGCCGCCTTCTTCAAACCGTGGAACATGAACTACCAAGACTGGGCCGTGAAGAAGAGCTTCTTCGACAAACCAATGCCCTACCTGTTCAACCTCTATGTTGAACCCATGCGCAAATTCCAACTCGCCGCCGAAGGCTATGGCACCCGCCAGCCCCCGGACCACCTGCGCGAGCGCATCAAAGCGACAATGGATCCCTTGCCCATCTGGTACTCGAACGAGGACGAGAACAAGGCCGACGAATACCCCGTCACCGCCCTGACCCAACGCCCGATGGCGATGTACCATTCATGGGGCTCACAAAACGCGTGGCTCAGACAAATCCACGGCCACAACCCGCTCTACGTGCCCACGAAAATCTGGGAAGAGAACAACTTCAAAGAGGGCGATTGGGCCAAGGTCACCAGCCCTCACGGCGAAATCACCGTCCCCGTCGCGCACCAAGCGGCGCTGAACGAAAACACCATCTGGACCTGGAACGCCATCGGCAAACGCAAAGGCGCCTGGGCGCTGGAAGACGACGCACCAGAAACCACCAAAGGCTTCCTGCTCAACCACCTGATCCACGAGCTGCTGCCCCCCAAAGGCGACGGCCTGCGCTGGTCCAACTCCGACCCGATTACCGGCCAAGCCGCGTGGTTCGATCTCAAGGTCCGCGTGACCCGCGCAGACGCGCCAGCAGACACGCAATCGCAGCCCAACATCCCGGCCCAAAAGTCGCCCGTCGGCAAGGGTCCTGAAAATCTGACATGGAAGCTCGGCAAATGACCCAACTCCCCGCTCACACCGAGAAGAAGCTCGGCCTTGTCATCGACCTCGACACTTGCGTCGGCTGCCATGCCTGCGTTGTGTCCTGCAAAGGCTGGAACACAGAAAACTACGGCGCGGCTTTGTCCGACCAAAACGCCTATGGCAAGGACCCGTCGGGCACCTTCCTGAACCGCGTCCACAGCTACGAAGTACAGCCGGACCAAGGTGCCGCGCAGACCATCCACTTCCCGAAAAGCTGCCTGCATTGCGAAGACGCACCTTGCGTCACCGTCTGCCCCACGGGCGCCAGCTACAAACGCGTCGAAGACGGCATCGTGCTGGTCAACGAGAGCGACTGCATCGGCTGCGGCCTCTGCGCATGGGCCTGCCCTTACGGCGCGCGGGAGCTGGACCAAGCCGAAGGCGTAATGAAGAAATGCACCCTCTGCGTCGACCGTATCTACAATGAAAACCTGCCCGAGGAAGACCGCCAGCCGGCGTGCGTACGCACCTGCCCCGCAGGCGCGCGCCATTTCGGCGACCTTGGCGACGAAACCTCCGACGTCAGCAAGCTGGTAAAAGAACGCGGCGGTTTCGACCTGATGCCCGAACAAGGCACCAAGCCCGTCAACAAATACCTGCCACCGCGTCCCAAGGACGAGCAGATCGACATCCTCGCCCCTCTCTTGGAACCCGTAGCCGCTGAGCCCAAAGGTTTCCTCGGCTGGCTCGACAAAACGCTGGAGAAACTCTGATGCATCCCGCACCTTCCATTATCTTCTTCACCGTCTTCTCCGGCCTCGGCTTCGGCATGCTGATGTTTCTGGGCCTCGGCAAACCCGATGTCTCCGGCTTCACCGCCTTCGTCTTCTTCGCCATCGCGTATATCTTGGCGGTTGGTGGCCTGATCTCATCGACCTTCCACCTTGGAAACCCAAAACGCGCGCTGAAAGCATTCAGCCAGTGGAAAACCAGCTGGCTGTCCCGCGAAGGCTGCCTCGCCGTTCTGACCCTGACGGTCATGGCGGTCTATGGTGCCGCGCTGGTCTTCTGGAACGTCCGCATCGGCATACTCGGTCTCTTGGGCGCGGCCTTGTCACTGCTGACGGTTATCGGCACGTCCATGATCTACACGCAGATCAAAACCGTCCCACGCTGGCACCATTGGACCACCCCACTGATCTTTGTGGGCTATGCGGTCACTGGCGGCGCGATGCTGACAAACCAACTTTACTTGGCAATCCCCCTACTGATGATCATCGGCCTGCTGCAAATTGCGGCATGGGTGATCGGCGACAAACGCTTCGCTGAGGAAGGCTCCACGATCGAGACGGCAACCGGCCTTGGCCGCATCGGCAAGGTCCGCATGTTCGAGGCACCGCATTCATCGAAGAACTATCTGATGAAAGAAATGGTCCACGTCATCGGCCGCAAGCACGCCAGCAAATTGCGCATCGTCGGATCGCTTCTGCTGAGCCTTCTGCCACTGATCCTACTGCTTGTCGTGGGCGCAAGTCACCTGACGGTCTTGCTGGCCATGCTGCTACATATCGCAGGTGCGCTGACCACGCGTTGGCTGTTTTTCGCAGAGGCGGAACACACGGTCGGGCTCTATTACGGCCAACGCTGAGCAATAGCGAAACTCTGATGAAAGCCGCTCCCAACTTTTGGGGGCGGCTTTTTTGCTGGCAAAACGTCATGGAAATATTTTCCGACTATTTCAATCAACAATCTTGCATTCCATTTAGATTCGGGTAATTGAGTAAAACAGTAAGATATACTCTTTAGGAGACTTCCATGTCACTGAACACCAAAACAACAACGCTCACCTTGGCCGCAGCAACCCTACTTGGCAGCTCCTTTGCGACCTTCGCCGAAGGTGAGCTAAACCTTTACTCCTCGCGCCACTACGACACAGACGAACGCCTCTATTCCGATTTCACCGAGGCCACTGGCATCACCATCAACCGCATCGAAGGCAAAGCAGACGAGCTGATTGCGCGGATGGAAGCCGAAGGCGCAAACTCGCCCGCCGACATCCTTTTGACCGTCGACACCTCGCGCCTTGAGCGCGCAAAAGACGCAGGCGTTCTGCAATCCATCGAGAGCGCAGTGCTCGAAGAACGCATCCCCGCAAACCTGCAAGACAGCGACAACCAATGGTTCGGTTTCTCGCAACGCGCGCGGATCATCTTCTACGACAAAGCGTCCGTCGATAACCCGCCAATGGACTACGTCTCTCTCGCGGACCCGGCCTATAAGGGCATGGTCTGCCACCGCTCTTCTTCCAACGTCTACACCCAGACACTGACCGCCGCCGTCGTCGAAAACCACGGCGCAGATGCGGCCAAAGGTTGGGCTGAAGGCTTCGTGGCAAACTTCGCCCGTGACCCTGAAGGCGGCGACACAGATCAGCTGCGCGGCATCATCTCCGGCGAGTGCAAAATTGCCGTGGCCAACAGCTACTACTTCGCACGTGGTCTGCGCAAAGACGTCAAAGGCCTGTCGGCCGAGATCGACAAAATCGGCTGGGTCTTCCCCGCTCAGGAAGCTGAAGGCGCGCATATGAACTTGTCAGGTGGCGGCGTGGCCGCACATGCGCCAAACAAGGACAACGCGATCAAGTTCCTTGAGTATCTCGCCTCCGACCAAGCGCAACAGTACTTTTCTGCCGGGAACGACGAATTCCCTGCCGTCCCAAGCGTAGCGCTTAGCGAAAGTGTCGCCAAACTGGGCGAGTTCAAAGCCGATGCGGTAGACCTGTCCGCCGTCGCCAAGAACGTGCCTGAAGCCCAGAAAATCCTGAACGAAGCCGGCTGGAAGTAATCTCCCGCTTCATCGGCTCGGAAAAGGCGTGGCCCTCAGGGTCGCGCCTTTTTCACGTCTGACGCCGCACTTTCCGGCACAGCAGGATCACCGGTAACAGCCCGATGGCAGCGATCACCAAACTGGGCACCGCCGCACCTTCCAACCGCTCATCCGCCGCCAGCCGGTAGGCCTGCACGGCGAGCGTGTCATAGTTGAACGGCCGCATGATCAGCGTCGCAGGCAGCTCTTTCATCACATCGACAAAGACGATCAGCGCCGCCGTCAAAAGGCTCGGGGTCAGGATCGGCATATGCACACGCCGCACGACGCCCCACATGTTCTGCCCCAACACCCGCGCTGCCGCGTCCATATTCCGGCTGATGGCCGAAATCCCGCCCTCATAAGCCCCAAGCGCGGCTGCCAGAAACCGGATCATATAGGCCGCAATCAGCACCCAGATCGAGCCGGTGAAGAGCAGCCCGGTCGAGACGTCAAACGTCTCTCGCATCCATGCGTCCAACGCGTTGTCGAAGCTGGCGAAGGGGATCAGCAACCCGACCGCGATGACGCCACCCGGGACGGCATAACCCAGCCGCCCAACGTAAAGCGCAGCCGACGCCGCCCGTCCCCCGAAGCTGCGATGGAACGCGCCTAGCAGCAAAGCGGCACACACCGTCAGCAGGGCCGCGATCAAAGCCAAGGTCACGGTGTTCTGAATGAAACCCAGATACCGGCTGCTTAAAAGGTTTTGCTCGGAGTCCAACGCCATCACGAACAAAGCAATTGCAGGAATCAACACACCGCAGACCACCGGAATCAAGCACAGCACAGTGGCTCCAACGGCGTTACTGCCGCGTAGCTGCACACGTTCCAACGGCTCTTTCGCTGCAATTGCCGTGTAACGCGCATTGCCGCGATTGCTGCGTTCCAGCATCGCCAACAACAACGCAAAGGCGAGTAAGCCCAGCGACAACTGCGCCGCTGCCGCGCGGTCGGCCATGGAAAACCAGCTGGTGTAAATACCCGTCGCAAAGGTCTGCACGCCAAAATAAGACACCGTCCCAAAATCCGCGATGGTCTCCATCGCCGTCAGCAATACGCCCGCCGCAATCGCGGGCCGCGCCATCGGCAAGGACACAGACACAAATGTGCCGAACGCTGATTTGCCCAATGAGCGTGCAGCGTAAAACATCGTCGCACTTTGCCCGTGAAACGAGGTCCGCGCGAGCAGATAGACATAAGGGTACAGCACCAAGATCAACATCACCGCCGCCCCTCCGACGGAGCGGACTTCAGGGAACCAATAGTCCCGCGGCCCCCATCCCATGACGTCACGCAAAGTCGATTGCACAATGCCGGGATGATCTAAGATATGCGTATACGCATAAGCCAAAACATATGCCGGAAACGCCAGCGGGATGACCAAGGCCACTTCCAGCCACTTGCGCCCCGGAAACTCCGTCATCGTCACCAGCCACGCAGCACCGGTGCCCAACGCGCAAGTCCCCGCGCCGACCATTACTACCAGAGCCAGCGTTGTCAGCGTGTAGCGCGTCAGGACCGTCTCAGCCAAATGAGACAACGTCTCTAGCGTGCCAGAAAATGCCGCAACCAGAACGCCCACATGCGGCAAAGCACAAAGCAGCGCGATCAGGACCGTCGCCAGCAACGAACTGTGGTGACTCACTTTGCGGAGGGCTGATTTCATCTGACGGGTCTTGCCTGCGTTCTGACTACGGGTCACGACCCGTTTCGAGGCAGGATATAGCACCGTTTTATGAGATTGACTATTTCTGCCAGAAACTAGTCGTTATCCGTTAAACCAGCCCCAGCACCCGCAATCCGGGACGCTTCGGTCGCAGGCACATAGGTCTTGGCAGCATAGGCCGACAGCCGTTCGATGATCGCGTCTGGCACAGGTCCGACCGGCTCAAACGGATCGAGCGTATCGCTTTGCGAGGGTGAAATCATCACCGTTCCTTTATTGCCCGCGATCAGTTCAAAACACTGACCATACACCTTTTGCCCATGCACCAAATACGGCCACAACAACAACGGCCAATCCATGTCATGCAGCACAACACGTTTGGCCCCAGTAACCAGCGCATCGACCACAACCGGTGCTGCCATAAGTACCTTCGCCGCCTCTACCACCGCATGTTCGTCGGTGCCTTCCATAACCGCGGGATGATGATGCCCATCCAGCGCCGCGACGGCCATCGCCAGCAGATGCGGATCGCTCATCAACAACGGCGCCAAAACAGACAGATCTTGCGCATGCCCCAATGGCAACCCTGCACCGCGCCCCGCTTTCAGCAAAAGTGCCTGCATCTCTGCCACCGTCACGCGCTGCGCTGCGTAGCCCGGTCCTGTGCTGACGAACCAGTCGAACCAATCGCGCCCGTTCATTTTGCGAAAACCGGCAGCCACCAATCATCTGCCTGCTCCAACTCGTCGCGCAGCGGAGCCCCCTGTGCCAGCGTGATCCGCGTCCAGCGATCCGACTTAGGATCGAATTTCGCAGCCCCGAAAAAGGACAGCTTACAGCGCAACATGTCGATAGGTTTGCAGGTCTTGCAAATCAAATTGTCCCTGATCTCCGCATAAGGGTGCGTCACCAAACGCTGTACCCGCTGGATCGCCGCCCTGTGTTGTGGGAAGGCGCGCAAGAAATCCGGTAAGCTGCCTGCATAATCATTCAGATCAAACGACATCGCTTGCACCTGTCGCCCGATATCCAACGGGCTTTCCAGTTCACCGCCCGGTTCTTCGTAGCGCAGCCCCAGACGCGGCTCCAGCTTCTCTTCGGAGACATACCAAAACTGTGCCGAGTCCTTCTGTGTTGCGAAATCAATCGGCAGAGCCCAGCCAAAATGCTGATCCACGAGATCACGCAGGACGCTCATATCCATACGTGGATCAAGCGGCACGGGGTCAGCCATACCCATACATTCCGTCAGCCCGTCTATCAGATCGCCAAACGGCTCAAGAACCAAGCTTACAACCAATTCCTGACAGTCGAGCCCGAAGGCCTCGCTGACCCGCACCAATTGATCGAGCGGCTTTTTCTGGTCCAAAATCTCAGGCAACCCGCTCGTCAAATCGTCCCAGTCGCGCTGCAATTCCGCAATCCGCGCCTGATGGTCCGGGTCTGGCACGATCCATTCCCGCAAATGCCGCGTCACACGATCCGCAAGCGCAATCAGCCGCGCGGTCTGCGCCTTATCTAAGCGCGGCAAAGCACGCACCCGCGCCAAAGCGGTCTCCCGCACCATCATCCAGTTGTTCAGAAGTTCCGGGTGAGAGACCAAAAACGGCGCCATCCCAAGCCCCGTGGAATTGCCCACGCCAATATGGCGTTTCAAACGCCGGTCCAATTCCGCGCCGCCGACATGCTCCACCAGATCATGCGTGAAGCCCCGGATCAGCCACACCGTCAGCATCTCGGCCATAAACGGCCCATCGAGACCGGGGCGCGCGGCAATCACATCGCGATCCGCGATTCCAAACTTACCGTTGCCATAGACCGCCGTCGTGCGCATCAGATAGCCAATCCGCGCGACCATCTCCTCGTCAATCTCGGTACCGTTCCGCAAAGCATCAACGACATGTGCAAACAGCCGTACCGACTTATTTGCCCGGCTCAGCACCAAATCCTTCTCGCTGAACCGCCCGGCCTCTTGCAACGGCGCATTGGATTTCAACCTGGCAATCTCGCCTGCATCTGGCACGCCGTCATAAAGCACAAACGCGCTGTCCCACGCCTCCGCGATCACACGATCTGTGCGCTGATCAGGGTCAAGCCGGTTCGAAAACGCAACCAGCGAATAGGTGAACCCGCCAAGATCAAGGGAGTATACGCCGTGGCCAAAGCCCTCCGCATCCATCTCCCAGACGGGCCGCGTCACCTCGACCTGCTCAGAAGACAGCCTGCGCATCAGCGTCCGCATAAAACTCAGCCGCGTCGGAAACATCGCCCCCATACGCGCGAGCCGCATGACATCAGAGGCGGGCCGCAAAGGCTCCTGAGGGGGCAGCGCGATGGTCATGCCGCACCGAAGGAGGTTTCATAGAAGCGCAACCAATTACCACCCATGATTCCGTCCACATCTGCTTGCGACAGCCCCGCCGCCAGCAAACCTTTCGGCAAGTTCGGCATATCGCGATTATCCACAAACCAGTCCGGCTGGGCCGGGAACCCCGCCGCAGCAGCAGACCCTTCGCCGTAATCCATTTCCTTCGACCAGCGCCCATTGCGCATCCACGTGACCACACTATCGGGCTGATCCTGACATAAGTCAGAACCGATCCCCAGATGCTCCGCCCCATAGCGCCGCGCCGCCTCCGCGATCATCTCGCAAAAGCTTTCCAACGTGCAGTCCGTTCCATCTTTCAAATGATGCGGATACATAGAGAACCCGAGCATCCCGCCCGCTTCAGTCAGCGCGCGAATGACCTCATCCGATTTGTTGCGCAGCGCCGGATGCCACCAATCTGGATTGGCATGCGTGATTGCAATCGGCCGCGTCGAATGTTCAATCGCTTCCAAGGTCGAACGATCCGCCGAGTGGCTCATATCCACGACCAATCCCACACGGTTCATCTCCGCCACAGCCTGCTTGCCAAACCGCGTCAGCCCCGTGTCATCGTCTTCATAACAGCCCGTCGCCAGCAGCGATTGGTTGTTATAGGTCAGCTGCATGAACCGCACACCAAGCTGATGCCAGACCTCAATCAAGCCGATATCGTCTTCAATGGGCGAGGGGTTCTGAAACCCGAAAAACACCGCCGTCACGCCACGTTCCTGCGCCACACGCACATCCGCAGCAGACGTCCCGCGCATGATCAGATCAGGGTATTGCTCAAACCACCGGTTCCACTGCGAGACATTCAACACCGCCTCGCGAAAACTCTCGTGATAGGCGATTGTCACATGGATCGCATCGACACCACCTTCCCGCAGCTGGCGGAAAGCTGTCTCAGACCAATTCACATATTGCAGGTTATCAATGACAGGCGGCTTCATACCTCGCACCCTGTCACAAAAATTAACACATGCAAGAAAAAGAGGCGCCGCAGCGCCTCTCTCCAGTCAGATCAGAAATCCACAGCCGTGTATTTCGTGTCCATGTAGTCTTCTAGACCTTGGCTGCCGCCTTCTTTGCCCAGCCCACTGTCCTTAACGCCACCAAACGGAGCCTCAACGGTTGTGATCAGCCCGGAATTAATCCCGATCATGCCATATTGCAGCTTTTCATTCAGCTTAAAGATACGGCCCACGTCGCGTGTGTAGGCATAAGAAGCCAGCCCGAAATCCGTGTCATTCGCCCAGGCAATCGCATCGTCCTCGTCTTCAAACCGGAAGACAGGTGCCAAGGGGCCGAAAATCTCGTCCTTGGCAAACATCATGTCCTGCGTCGCCTCGGTGATAATCGTCGGATCAAAGAAGCTGTGCCCATTGCCATGCCGCGCGCCACCTTGCACGACCTTGCCACCCTTGGCTTTCGCATCTTCAATGAACTCTTCGACCTTCTCGACTGCATCCATATCAATCAACGGCCCCTGCTCGACCCCGTCCTCAAGACCGTTGCCGACCTTCATCGCAGCCGTCGCCATTTTCAGCTTCTCAACGAATTCATCATAGACACCCGCCTGGACGTAAATCCGGTTCGCACAGACACAAGTCTGGCCGGAATTGCGGAACTTCGACACCATCGCGCCCTGCACCGCCGCATCCACATCCGCATCGTCAAACACAAGGAATGGCGCGTTGCCGCCCAACTCCATGGAGACTTTCTTGACCGTATCCGCCGACTGCCGGATCAATTCCTTGCCCACGTCTGTCGAGCCTGTGAACGTTACCTTGCGCACCCGCGCATCGGCCATGATCGTGCCGCCGATTTTGCGCGCGGAGCCCGTCAGGATGTTCACAGCGCCTTTCGGGAAACCAACCTCCTCGGCCAATGCGCCCCAAGCCAACCCGCTATAGGGTGTCGCCGTCGCAGGTTTCGCCACCACCGAACAGCCAATCGCCAGAGCGGGCGCAATCTTGCGCGCAAGCATTGAGGACGGGAAGTTCCAAGGCGTGATCATCCCCACCACACCAATCGGGTGCTTCGTCACAAGGAACCGGCGGCCATTCGTCGGCGCAGGCACAATCTCGCCCTTGGCACGGCGGACTTCCTCAGCGAACCAACGCACATAAGCCGCGCCAATGCCGATCTCGCCCATAGCTTCCGCCAAGGGTTTACCCATCTCGATGGTCAGCAACTCGGCCAGCGACTTCTGATTATCCATCAGCGCGTCATGCATTTTCCAAAGCAAACCAACGCGCTCGATCAGCGCCATGCCTGCCAGCCCGTCAAACGCCGCCGCCGCCGCATCAATCGCGCGGCCGGTTTCTGCGTCACCGCAATTGGGCACCGTGCCGACCAGCTCGCCAGTCGCGGGGTTGGTCACATCAATCGTCTCGCCGCTATCCGCGCCGACCCATGCGCCGTCAATCAGGTTCGCTTCTTTCAGATATTTCGTATAGCTCATCGCCACTTACCCCTTGGAAAACGCAAATTGCGTATGTTGGTTGTAGGTCTCACCGGGTCGCAGAACCGCGCTCGGGAACCCCTCATGATTGATCGCATCGGGCCAAACTTGTGGTTCCAGCGCGACGCCTGAATTCTTACCGTAGGAACGCCCACCAAGCCCTGTCGGTTCCACATCCATCTTGAACCCGTCATAGACCTGCAACCCCGCCTCCGTCGAGCGCATTTCCATCGAGACCCCCGATTTCCGCGACACCAAAACGCCAATTTTCCGTAAGCTCTGCCGGGTATCAGAAACGCACAGGTTGTGGTCAATAAACACGTCATCCTTGATCGGCCGCATCTTGCGGAAATCGTACCGAGTGCCGGTCACGTCACGGCTCTCACCCGTTGGAATGAAGCCCTCATCCACCACGGTCCAGCGATCCGCATCGACCTGCATCTCATGATCATCAGTCGTCAAACCGCCATCGAGATTCCAGTAGGTATGATGCGCAAAGTTACAGAGCGTCGGCGCATCAGTTTCCGCGCTGATCTGAATGTCAAAAACCCCGCCCTCAAGGCAGGCATAGCTCACCCGCGCAATCATATTGCCGGGATACCCCATCTCACCATCTGCCAGCTCAATCTTCAGCGTGATCCGGTCTTTGGCAACATTCTCGACCGTCCAGTTGCGCTTACCAACGCCCGCACGTCCCCCATGCAAATGGTGCCGCTCCTGAAAGTTGCGATCCAGTTGGTAGCTTTTGCCATCCACGTTGAATTGCCCTTCGCCGATCCGGTTCGCACAACGTCCCGCAATGGCTCCAAAATAGGGCGAATCCGTCAGATAAGGCGCAAACTCCTCAAAGCCCAAGACCAGCGGTGCATCATGGCCTTCCAGCCGCAAATCTTGCAAAACCGCCCCATAGCTGAGGACATGCGCGACCAGCCCGCCGCCTTCTATCCGGTGCCGCGCAACTTCTGACCCGTCCGGCATTACCCCAAAGCTCATGGCCCTTTCCCTCTAAGATCAATCGCTTGGCCAGACCGCGCAGATTCCTCTGCCGCCTCGCCCACCAGCACAGACCAGTATCCATCCATCAAAGACACTTCAGGTACACCTTTGCCCGTGCGGACCAGTTCCAAGAATTTCTCATGCTGGAAAAAGGTCGATCCATGGTGATCCCCTGCCGCCAGAATATGTTCCGGCACATGCACCACCTCGCGCACCTCTTCCTTCAACGCACGCAAGGACATCACGAACTCCGCCTCACGCTCTTTCCCATCCGGAGAGAACCGTGCAGGCCCCGGCACAAATGCCTCCACCCGCGCCTTTTCGCCTGTGACAGCAATGGTTTCTTGCCAGAAGGAGCCTTCCGCGAACATGCACAAATCCAGCATGCCCCGCGCGCCATTCTCGAAATCCACCACGACATATGCATTGTCGATAATATCCGGCATCTGGCCCATATAGCGCTCGTCGCGGTGGTTCACATCCACCCCGGCGGAGGCATAGACCCGCACCGGATCAGACTTCAAAACCAGACGCATCAGGTCCCAGAAATGGCAACATTTCTCAGTCAAGGTCCCGCCGGTCCGTGCATTAAACCGGTTCCAATCATCAACCTTTGGCAAAAACGGAAAGCGGTGCTCGCGGATCGACATCATGCGCGGCGTCCCCACCGCCCCTTGATCCACCGCCTGCATCAACCGCTGCAATGGCGGCATGTAACGATACTCCATCGCCACCCAAACCGGCGCCACACGGCCCTTCGACATGTTCAACAGATCGCGGCAATCCGCGCTGGTCGTGGCCAGCGGTTTCTCCACGAGGATCGGCTTATCCGTCGCCAGCAACTTTTGCATGATCCCCGCATGCGTATCATTCGGCGCCGCGATCAGCACCACGTCGCACGCATCCGCCGCGAGCATCTCCTCCATGGAGGCATAACCGACACCGCCTGAGTTCTTCACCGACAGCGCACGCATTTCTTCATTTGGATCAGCCACAGCCGCGACCTGCGCACCATCCAACAGAGCGATATTGCGAATATGCTCCTGCCCCATCATGCCAGAGCCGATAATTCCGTATCTGATCACGCGCCTAGCTCCACCACGTTCAGGCTCATCCCGGCTGCAATCCCGCGCAAAGCCTCGCGGTGATCGCCATAGGCAATCGCCAAGTGATGCTCCAGACCACTGTTCATGACGTCGCTCAAAACACGTGCCGCACCGCCGTCGAACCGCACCACGCCCGAGGTCCCCGTAAAAGCCATTTCGCTGCGCAGCATTTCACCGCCGCCGAGCACGATTTTCGGCTCACCATAAGCTTGCGACAGCCGGAAAAACGTCACGCGTCCCGGCTTCAATGTGAACTCATACAAGAGTGCCTGTTTGCGGTTCGTATGCACCGTCGCCATCGGCTCATCATCCGTCATCGACAGCGGCGCCTGCCCACAATGCCACACGACGCCTGTGTCGTCGTTCATGTCAATATCGACCAAATCAGCCAAGAAAACAGGAGCATCCGCAATCTTCTGCAAGATCGCCTGCGTTACCGCGCCGTAGACATCCGCCTCACAAGCACACGGCACCCGTGCCTCTCCCATCATCGAAACAGGACCACAGACAGCCCCGCCATATTCCGTAAACGTCTCCGGCCAGCAGCGGATCGCAAAGGCATCATAGCTGTTCTCGCTGCGCAGCATTTCCAGCGCGCCAGCCAGCCGCAATGACCGGTCCAACTCGCCCGCATCCATGTCCTCAAGGTTCGGCACATCAGCCACTTTCGCGCGATAGGGCGCAACAGCCGCATCGTCCAATCCGCGCGCCGCGTCGAACATGTCGTCCAAAGCCAACTCATCTACCGAAGCGCCGGTCAAAGCCTTCAACGCGGCCTTGTCGTAATCACAGGTATCAAACCCAACCGGACGCTCCCCGATCCTTGCGATCTTCAAATCGGGCACCGGCATCTCCACAGCCTCAACGCCCGGCGCCAACCCGTCCAACCGCGCCACATTGTAGAGTCCCGCCAACAACCCCGGCAAATCCGCAGCACCGGGATCAGCATAGAGCCAGCCAAAGCCAACACCGTTGCGCCCCAACGCATGGCCCGCCAAGTTCAGCCCGCAAAACGCATTCAACCGCAGCCGCCCGCCCAACCGAGGCTCCGGCACCGCCCAAATCGCCAAAGGCACGCCCAATCCGGCGGCCTCCACCACGAAAGACGCATCTGTGAACGTGACCTGCAACACCAACATCAGATCAGCTGACGCCACTTCCGATAATGCTTCCGGCGACGCCTCCATCAGCAGCGCGCGCGGCCCGATGACCTCGTGGCCCTCTTGAGAGGCCAACGCATCAATATCCGCCAACATGCCCGCCAGCTTCTCTTCGGCATAGGGCACATCAAAAGTGGGCCGCCCCAGCGGCAGCAATCCGATTTTCATCTAGAGACCCTCATACCCATGCCGGAACGACGCATCCGCCGGCGCAAACTGCGCGCCACCAGCGCCCCAACACGCATGCTGATCCCACGCCAAAGCCTTCGCATCCGCCAAAGCCGAAATCTCAGCCATATAAGCCGCACTTTCCCCCTCAAGCCCCACGCGGATCGCGTCCCAATCGGGGAAGGCTTGAAACGCATCAAGCCAAATCGCACGCCCTGCCAAGAAGCCAGAGGCCCCCGCTGCGAACGCATGCTCCAAAATCTGCTTGAACTCCGGCTTACCCGCGCCCGCTGACAGCATCACCCAAGGCCGGCCGGCCAAGCGCCCCATCTCGTCAAACATCGCCTGCACGCCGTCGGTGGAGGTCACATCCTTTGCAGGCACCGGGCTTTCCAGCTTGAACACGTCAACACCATAATCAGGCGCGGCAAACTCCTCCACGGATTTCAACACATCATCCGCGCGCTTCGTATTCATCTCGATATATTCCGACGTCTGCTCCGCATCACTGTCCAACGGATGCACCAACAGCTCAAACAAGAACGGGATGTCATACTTCGCACAGGCCTCGCCAATGCGCTTCGTCCAGTCTTTCTGATGCTTGTTCACCTCATCCGACGCATCCGGCCGGTACCATGCCAGCACCTTGACAGCATCCCCGCCCATCCGCTTGATCTTGCCAACGTCCCAATCATCAATCCGTGACGATTTGCGCCCCATCCCTGTCTCCTCAAACAGAGAATCCTCCAGCGTCACGATCAGCCCCTTCGTGGGCGACAGATGCTTCAACCCCACCGGGATCGCGTAATGCGGGTCCAACAGCATCGCTGAGGAACCCCCCTGCAACGTCTCCACAAGCATCGCTTTGAACCGCGCGACATCCTCATAAGGCGCCTCATCGGTTCCATAGTGCGCCGCAATCGGTCCCTTGATCGGCGGGCGCTGGTCCACGGCTGTCATCTTGAACAACCCGTTTTCGTCGGCCATGCGCCGCATGCCCCAAAGTTTGCCTGCTGTCAGCTGCATCTAGTCTCTCTCTTTCAAAAACTGTTCCACGGCGGCGCGCGAAGGCGCAGCTTTGCGCCCCCCGAACCCCGTACATTTCAAAGCGGCGGCGGCATTGGCATACCGCATCGCCTCCATCTCATCCGCGCCCTCAGCGAGCCGCAGCGTGAACACCCCGTGCCACACATCCCCCGCGCCCAGCGTGTCTTTCACATCAACCTCGAACCCCGCCAGCACGCCGCCCGGATGCAAAACGCCTGCGCTTCCCAAAGTCACCGCACACCAGCCAGGCAAGTCCAATGCGGCATATGCAGCGTGCACATCGCCGACCCCCGTGAAGTCGAGAAGACCCTGTTCGGAAAAAACCACATGTGTCGCGATCCCGGCGATATCACGCGGCACCGGCGCTTCGCCGTCCAAAACCGCAGGCACCCCTTTTGAGACCGCCAATTCCAAAGCCCGTTTCGCGGCCTCTGGCCAGCGCGTATCCGCCAAAACAGCATCTGCCGTCAGGACGTCCAACGCCGGATCAGTCGCCAATCCCGCGCCCCGAAAGGCCATGATCTGACGCTCACCCGATTTATCCACATAGACGGATGACATCGCCGAGCGCGCGCCTTCCGAGATGACGCAAGGGAAGGTGTCAACATTTTCTGCCAATATATCCCCAAGAACGATCTCACAAACGTCATCCTTGCCGAATCTCGCTAATAATTGGGACTTTCCGCCTAAGCGGGCTATTGCCACCGCTGCATTCGCCGCGCATCCGCCCCCAACTATATCCACAGCCTCCGCCGCGTATTTTTCAGCGCGTTCCGGTAGGCTGTCGACCTGATAAACAAAGTCCAACGCGGCGGATCCCGCAACCAAAACCGAAGCCATCAGTCGACCTCCAAGCCGCTGGGCACAGCGCTTGGCTTACCCAACCGTCCATGGATCGACGTTTTGCCAGTCAAGGCACCAAGAAACGCGATCAGATCGGCAATCTCATCATCACTGAGCGCCTTGATATCGACGTCAATATTCGCCCGCACCCGCGCCATTTCCCTCACATCGTCATGAATGATGAAATCCGCCTTCTGAAGCCACGGAACGGAAGGCAATTGCGCCCACTCAGGCCGCCACGCATCCAGACTTTCCAGCGGGGCGGCATGGTGGCGAATAATCCCCTCCAGCGTCGGATAGGCCCCGTTATGCCCGTAGGGTCCTGTCATAGCGACATTGCGCAAAGACGGCGTGCGGAACCGGTAGGCATCCTCCAACGCGTCACTTTCCGCCATCCGCCCCACATCGCGCGGCATCGGATCAAAGCGGCGCGTGCGACCGGGACCAAAAGGCGGCAGCCCGATGGAATGGAAATCCTCATCTGTAAACAGCGGCCCCTCGTGGCACGTGCTGCACTCGGCCTCTCCAAAGAACAAATCCGCCCCGCGCGACTGCGCTTCATTCATCGTGCCCAGATCATAGGGGCTGTCAAAAGACCGCCATTCCGCATCCATGAACGCCGCCAGCGCATTGCCGATATCGGCAATTGTGGCCTCCTCAATGCCTTGCTCCGCGAACATCCCTGCGTAGGCATCAATCTCCCGAACACGCTTCGCGATAATCGGCCAAGCCGCATCAATACGGTCATGAATTGCGCCTGCGACCTCGTTCTCTTTTGGGTTGCCCGCCATCTCGAATTGCGAGGTCATCGGAAACAGCGCCTGAGCGGCGAGCAGCGAGTCCAACCCCTCCGGCAACCATTCCTCTGCAGGGGAGTTCACGCCATTGCCGTAATCCGGCGAGGCGCCCAAGCGCCCATCGTGAAAGAACACCTCCAACGCACCAACATTAAACAGAGCCTGCGCATTGCGCGGAATGCGCTTCCTGATCTGGTTCTCGCCCTTAACCGCGACCCGTTTCGGCCCCACACCACGACCGCCCTCGCCAATGCCTAGGCTGACGCCATCCGCGCTGAAATGATCATGGTTGTGGCAGGTCCCACAGCTGATGTTCCGGTTCCCCGACAGGATCGGATCGTAAAACAGCAACTGCCCAATCGCGGCCATATCCTCGTCGATGGGATCAAACATGCCCTCAGGCACGTCCCCCATTGCAGGCGCGGCAAAGCCAAGCCAAACTGCGCCCAACAGACGGAGACTGACATGCGCGTTCTTGCCATCCTTGCCCTCATGACGCTTCCCGCGACGGCTGATATCGAACAAGCCCGCGATCTGATGGAAGCCAATAAATTCGAAGAAGCGCGGGAGGCACTTTGGCCCGCCGCCCGCTCCGGCAATGCCGACGCGGAGGAGCTGATCGGCGTCATGTACGCGCTGGGTTTGGGCGTCGAAAAAGACCCCGTCCGCGCGTTTGAGTGGTATCTCAGAAGCTCCATGAAGGGCCATCCCGGCGCGCAATCGGGTATCGGCTGGTACTACGAGGAGGGCATCGGCATGCCGGCCCCAGATCTGACCCGCGCTTACATGTGGTACGCCCTCAGCGCGATCGGAGGCGACCCCGACGCGGCGATTTCCCAAGAGGAAGTGGTCAAGAAGATGACCAAAGAGCAGATTGACCACGCGCATGAGCTGATCGCCGATTACAAAGTTTGGATGTATCCGTTTCGCTGAACCGGCACACGACCGATCCGCAAGAAGTGGCGCGGCAAGCCCAAAGCCCGCCGCGCCAAGTATCTTAGTTCAAGTCCGCATCACGCGCCGCACCAACGGATTCTTCCGCCGCCGCAACAGAGGCCGTCAGCGCATCAAAGGCCGCTGGTCCACCGTCAACATTGTCCTTGAACCAACCATACACAGGCTCAGCCGCCGCTTTGAACGCAGCTTTCTGCTCTGGTGTCGGCACATAAAGATCACCACCACCGGCGACGAAATCTTCATAGGCTTGGATCGACTTACGCTTCGGTGACGCAAATGTTGCCTGCTGCAACTGGTAGAACCCGTCCACAACAACGCGCTTCAGGCCATCATCCATGGACTGGAACTTCTCGTTGTTCATGAACCACAGCGCACCCATGTATGCGTGCCCGTCCAGCGTCACATATTGCAGACCCGCATCGGGGAATTTCATGCCCATGATGTCGGTGATCCCGTTCTTCGATCCTTCCACAACGCCCGTCTGGAACGATGTAAACAGCTCAGGCCATGGGATCGGCGTCGGGGCCGCACCAAGTGCTTTGACCAGCTCTTGCGGCAGGTCAGCCACAACAGTCCGGATTTTCAGACCTTCCATATCCGCAGGCTCAGCCACACGGCGCTTCGTGTTGGCAAAGTTGCGCCAGCCGCCCGTGTTGCCGATGGTCATCAGACGGATCGCGTCGCCGGACGCCTCTTTGACCATGCCCTGCATCGTCGTGATGAACTCCGAACCATTGGCCAATGCAGCCTCAGCAATCCGGTCATCGCTCATCAAGTAAGGCAGGTCCAAAACCTGAATGAACGGGAAGATGCCTGACGCACCACCAGAGGTGGAGACATATACATCAATCGTGCCATCCGCGATGCCTTGCAGACATTCCGCACCGTTGCCGCAAAGCTGCGTACCGATAAACAGCTCAACCGTGATCGCGCCGTTGGAGGCCGCTTCCACGTAGTTCTTAAACACGACCAGACCGTCATAATCCTCGTCGTTTTCGTTCGAGTTCGCAGTCGCACGAATGGTCATCGCATGACCGTCCGCCCAAGCCGCAACACTTGTGCTTGCCATCATCGCGGCAAGGCCAAGCGCCTTCAAAGTGGTTCCTAGTTTCATCATAATCCTCCCATTGGATCTTTTGGTTATTTACAGAAAGCCGAACAGCCCGGGCACGAACAGCGAAATCGCCGGGATGTATGTTATCAAGAATATCACCGCAATTTCGATTGCGAGGAAAGGCAAAATTGCTTTCGCGATCGCCTCGACCCGTTCCCCCGAGACGGAGGAGGCCACAAACAGCACCAGCCCCATCGGCGGCGTCGCCAGCCCCACAGTCAGGTTGACCGACATGATGATCGCGAAATGCACCGGATCGACGCCCAGCGAGGTGAAAATTGGTGCCAAGATTGGCCCCAGAATGATGATCGCGGGACCCGCATCAAGGAACATGCCGACGATAAAAAGCAGTAGGTTGATCAGGAACAGCAAGATCAGCGGGTTAGACGACAGCGACAGGATATAGGCCGCCAAGGTCTCCGGCGCATGACTCAAGGACACAACTGTCTTGAACGCCATCGCGGCACCCACCAGCAGCAGCACCACCGACGAGGTCAGCGATGCTTTCAACAGCACATCCGGTAGGTCTTTCAACGACATTTCCCGCAGCACGAAGATGGAAATGATGAACGCGTAGAACACCGCCACTGCAGCGGCCTCTGTCGGGGTGAACACACCGCCCAAGATGCCGCCCAGAATGATCACAGGCGTCAGAAGCGGGAAGAAGGCTTTGATCGAGGCTTGGCCTTTTTCTGACCACGTCGCCCGCTCACGCGATTTTGGGAAGTCCGCGGAATTGGCCATGTAGGACGTCATCATCATCAAGCCCACGCCCACCATCACACCCGGCACGATGCCCGCAAGGAACAACGCGGCGACTGACTCGCCCATCACATAAGCGTAAATAATCATGATGCCTGACGGCGGAATGATTGGCCCAATGACCGAAGACGCCGCCGTGATCGCCGCCGCAAACCGCCGCGTGTAGCCCTCTTTCTCCATCGCCGGGATCAGCATGGACCCCAGCGCAGAGGTATCGGCGACCGCAGAGCCCGAAAGCCCCGCAAACAACATCGACGACAGAATATTCACCTGCGCCAAGCCGCCTTTGAAGTGGCCCACACAAGCTTGGCTGAACTCAACCAGCCGCATCGTGATGCCGCCACGGTTCATCATCTCGCCGGCCAACATGAAGAACGGGATCGCCATCAGCGGGAAGCTGTCCATACCATTGTAGACGTTGCGATAGAGCAGCGTGATGTCCTTCTCCTGCCCGTTCAGCCACAGCATGATACCCGGCGCTGCGACCAGTCCGAAGAAGACCGGCAGTCCGATGCAGAGGAACAAAAGGAAAAGCGGAAGGAACCAGACCAGCATATCAATCGGCCCCTAATGTTGCGGCTTCCGGGATGATCGGCAGATCATCCTCTCGACCGAGAAGCGTCGCGATCTGGCGCAAGATCAACTCGACATTGACCATCGCCATCAGCGTCACGCCCACCAAAAGGGAGCCCATCATCCAAGAGCGTGGCACACGAAACCACTCGGTGAAGGCGAAATTCGTCGGCAACCAAAGCGCGGCCGTTTTGAACCTGCCACCAAAGCCCGTCACCTCGCCCCAGCCGATCTGCACCGCCGTGACCAGCACCATCAACGCGATGAACAACAACAGCATCGAAAGGATCGCACCAACTTTCTTGGGCATCATCAGCAAGACCATATCAATCGCGACGAACCCACCTCGACGATACGCCGTGGGCGCAACCAAGCCTGTCAGCCACAACATCATGAAGCGCGCCGCCTCGTCCGGCCAAGGCAAAGCGTTGTTCAAAGCGTAGCGGTAGAAAACTTGGATCAGAATGAACACTACCATCAGGCCCATCATCCAGATCGCCAGATGCCGGCCAATGGCCAGCAACACGCTGTTGATCAGCGCCAGCAATCGAGCTGCCCCCAGAATAAGTGCCATGATCCTCCCGAGATCTTTCGCGATCTTTCCCAGCGCCCTTAATCGAAAGCGCGTTACTTTCGATTAGCGCCAAGTCGAAACTCTGAGTCAAGACACGATTTCAGCGATCCGCCAGAACCAGCTCCACCTCATGGGCTTTGCACAGGGGTGCCGCCCATGGATCAAACAGACTATCCGTCACGACCGTATGCACATCCGCCAAATGCCCCAGCTTCACCGGGGCAGACCGCCCGAACTTACCCGCATCAATCGCCAAAATTACATGGCGCGCATGGGACATCATCGCGCGGCACACTTGCACCTCCGCCAGATCATAGTCCAACAACGTGCCATCTTCCGCCAAGGCAGCCGCCCCGATCACTGCGTAATCCACGCGGAATTGCCGGATGTAATCCACCGCCTCCGCCCCAAGGATCGCACCATCCGACCGGCGCACAGCACCCCCCGGCACAATCACTTCAAGCCCTGGAAACACACGCATTTCGGCGGCCAAATCAACGTTATCCGTAATCACTCGCAATTGCTGATGCCCCGACAACATCCGCGCCACTTGCGCTGTTGTCGTCCCAGCATTCAAGAACACCGCACAGGTCTGCGGTATGCGCCCCGCAACCGCCGCGCCAATCGCCTGCTTGGCCGCTTGCGCATCGCCCGCTCGCTCTGCCGGTGCCGTATATTCCACCCCACCCACAACAGTCGCACCACCGTGAAACCGCACTACATGGTGCAGCTCTGCGAGCACTTGCAGGTCTTTACGAATGGTCTGCGGAGAGGTTGCAAATTGCTCCGCCAAATCCTCCACACGAACGCGGGCCTGCGCTTCGATCAAATTCAGAATTTTCCGTTGCCGCTGACTGAGCATGACGCCTCCGCATTCCATCGAAGCATAAAAACGAAAGAAACGAAAGCATAGCGTGATGTCGAAGTTTCGAATTAAGAACCCCGCACAAAGAAAAACAGCGCCCGAACCGGGCGCCGCGTTATCTTTCAGCAGGTCGCTACTTCTATTGCGCGGGGTTCGCCGCCAGCCATCCCGCGATCAAGCGGCGATCCTCGGCATCGCGCACTTTGAAATTCATTTTGGTTCCCGGCGCGTAGTCACGCGGGTCCTCAAGCCAAGCGATCAATTCCTCTTGGGTCCAGACCTGCCCGGCTTCGCCAAGTTCGACCAAGGCATCTGAATACCTGAAATCTTCAATGCTCCCGACAGGCCGTCCAACAACGCCCACGAGATGCGGCCCGACGCCTTTGCCTTCTTTCTCAAGCTGGTGACAGGAGGTGCATTTACGCACTTCGCGGGCCGCTGCTTTCATTTCGTCATCACTCAGCGCGGCCAGCTCAATCGGCGCCTCAACAGCCTCCGAAGCCTCGCCCTCAGCTTCGGCCTCCGCAACCTCTTCTGCAGGCGCGTCTTCTGCGGGTTCTTCCTCTACTGCAGCAATGGCTTCCTCTTCGACGGCCGCTTCATCAGCGCCCTCTTCCTCGGCCACCTCAGCTTCAGCAACTTCTTCCTCAACAGCCTCGTCCTCAACAACTGCTTCTTCAGCAGCGGCCTCCTCAGCGGCTAGATCTTCAGGGTCGACAATCACATAGGACAGCCCTTCCCCCTCCGCCTTATAAAACGTCTTCGACGCATCCTGCGCGATCAAGAAGACAAGCAGAGGAACGCCAAACGTGGCAGTGATCAAAACAAACTTATTCATGGGCCGCCCTTTTGAGGATTGGAACGACCTACAGATGGGCCTTCTCTTGCTACTGGCAAGTTAAGACGGGGGAAAATTCCCGAGAAAATTGTCGCACCCACGCCTTTTTGATCGGGATCAGCGGATACGCGCTTCCGTGGCTCCGTCAAACACCATCGCGCGCGCCAGATCCAGCGTCAGACCAACACGCGTGCCTTCCTCCGACCGGATATCGCCGCGCTCTTCGACGATAATCTTCTCACCCGTATCGCTCATCAGATAGGCGTAAGACACGCCGCCCAAGGCTTCGGTCAGATCGACCGAATGCGTGTCGCCCGCAGGATCAATGACCAGATGCTCGGGCCGCAAACCGATGGACACTGGCGTGCCATCCGCAGGCAGGTTCACATCAACCGCACAGGACTGACGCAAAGCAGGCACGTCGATCTTGCCGCCAGATACTTTGCCCTCAAGGAAGTTCATCGCTGGCGAGCCAATGAAGCCAGCCACAAACTTGTTATCAGGGTTCCGGTACAGTTCCAACGGCGCACCAACCTGTTCAATCTGGCCCGCCCGCAGGACCACGATCTTGTCGGCAAGCGTCATCGCCTCGACCTGATCATGGGTCACATAAATCATCGTGGCACCAATTTCTTTGTGCAGGCGCGCAATCTCCACCCGCATTTCAACACGCAGCTCGGCATCAAGGTTCGACAGCGGCTCGTCAAACAGGAACACTTCGGGCCCGCGAACAATCGCCCGCCCGATGGAGACACGCTGACGCTGACCACCGGACAAAGCCGCCGGTTTGCGTGACAAATACTCTTCCAGCTTCAGGATCCGCGTGGCCTCCGCCACTTTTTCGTCGATCACTTTCTTCGGGTGACCGTTCATTTTCAGACCGAAGCCCATATTCTCTTTTACGGTCATGTGCGGGTACAACGCATAGGTTTGGAACACCATCGCCACGCCACGTTCGGACGGGTCCATGCGCGTCACGTCGCGCTCGCCAATCGCAACCGAGCCCTCCGTGATCTCTTCGAGACCCGCAATCATCCGCAGCAAAGTCGACTTACCGCAGCCCGAGGGACCAACGAAGACGCAGAACTCGCCATCGCCGATGTCAAGATCGACACCGTGCATGACCTGCACGTCGCCGTAGCGTTTAATCACGTTTCTGATGGTCAATCCGGACATGGAAATCTCCCTTTCTGGAGCTTAGGCGTGTTCTTCAATTTGATCGGGGAAACGCCAGCTTTCGGCGTCTTCGGCAATGCGGCCAACCGTGGTTTTCATATGCGGCACCAGCTTAGCCAGCGACTCAAGCGAATGGCGCGCCGTGGTAGAGGTGACAGACAGTCCGCCCAAAACCCGACCGCCCTGCGAAAGGATCGGCAGCGCTACACAAATAATACCGGGCTCATGTTCTTCATTGTCATAAGCAAAACCACGGCTGCAGATTATGTCCAACTCCGCACGCAATGCGTTCCGGCTGGTCAAAGTGTGTTCGGTAAATTTGTGGTAGCTCTGTTGTTCAATGATCCGCGTTTGAGCGTTGATATGGCTCCACGCCAACATCGCTTTGCCAACACCGGTACAGTAAACAGGTCCCACTTTACCGGCCTGACTATACATTTCAACCGGAACAGCGGCGTTGCGCTTGTCGACATACAAAACCTGCGCGTGATCAAGCTGCGCCAAGTGAACCGTTTCACCAATCTCAAGCGACAAAGCGTCAAGATAGGGCCGCGCCACAGGGGCCAGCGATGCGGACTTCCACGCCTGATGCGCAAGCCGCACCAACCGCACACCAAGCGAATAGGCTCCTGTGCCGGCATCAAACGAAATCATCCCCTGCCGCGCCAAAGTTTGCAAAAGCCGGTACAGAGTCGCTTTCGGATATTCACTTGATTCGAGCAGTTCCGAGAACTTGACCGGTCGGCCAAACGCAGCAACTTGGTCCAGCACATTCAATGCTTTACCTACTGTTCCCGCCTCGTTTGAGCGCTCGGTCATATGTCCTCCCAAGACCTCTCCTCCCTGAGAAGCCTGTTGACAACCCTAACCGAGTCGCGGTTTAGTTTTCAATATGCAAAACTAAGTTTCACTATTTGGAACTTACCTAGGGAGGACTACATGCATAAATTTTTGAAAGCGTCGACAGCGACGCTCGCATTGGCCGTTGCGGCGACCGGCGCGAACGCAGACGGCCACGCGCTGTCCGGTGACCTCGTCATCTTCTCCGACATGTCTAACCCAGCGCCACGCGCGACAATGGAAGACATGGCGGCTCGTTTCGGCGAGATGCACCCAGATCTGAACATCGAACTGACGATCATTGATCGTGAAGCGTATAAAACTCAGATCCGCAACTTCCTGACAGCGAACACACCTGACGTTGCCAACTGGTACGCTGCAAACCGCATGCGCCCATATGTGGACGCAGGCCTGTTCGAAGACATCTCCGATGTTTGGGAAGGCACACTGTCAGAAGAGCTGGCATCGACAAAAGGGGCTATGACCCTCGATGGCAAACAGTGGGGTGTTCCGTACACATACTACCAGTGGGGCGTCTACTACCGCAAAGACATCTATGAAGAGCTGGGCCTGAAAGAGCCTGCAACCTTCGACGAGATGAAGTCCAACTGCCAAGCCATTCTGGACTCCGGCAAGAAATGCTACACCATCGGCACAAAGTTCCTTTGGACTGCTGGCGGCTGGTTCGACTACCTGAACATGCGCACCAACGGCTATGACTTCCACTCGGAGCTGATGGCCGGCAAGCACAAGTGGGACAGCGACGAAGTGCGCGCAACATTCGCCAACTGGCGTGAGCTGCTCGACATGGGCGCATTTGTGGACAACCACACATCCTACAGCTGGCAAGAATCCCTGCCGTTCATCGTTTCCGGTGAAGCTGCAGCGATCCTGAAAGGCAACTTCGCCGTGGCTCCGCTGCGCGAAGCAGGTCTGGATGACAGCAAACTGGACTTCTACCAGTTCCCATCCATCAATGGTGATGTGGCTTTGGCAGAAGATGCGCCAACAGACACGTTCCACATCCCATCGGGTGCGGCGAACAAAGACAACGCAAAAGCGTTCTTGAAGTTCGTGACATCTGCTGAGAACCAAACGCTGATCAACAACGGCGCAAACCTTGGCCAGCTTCCAGTGAACGCGAACTCCTCCGTGGATGACGACAAGTTCTTGAAAGAA
The DNA here is from genome assembly GCA_947494435.1 of uncultured Litoreibacter sp. Lineage (GTDB taxonomy): Bacteria > Pseudomonadota > Alphaproteobacteria > Rhodobacterales > Rhodobacteraceae > Litoreibacter. Next base: position 1,507,296 of record CANLUY010000001.1, on the reverse strand, counting down.
GGCTTTGAAATGCTCTCCTCCAACAGCCCGGGCGGCGTGGCACAGTTCTTCGACCGTGACGCACCTGCTGAAATGGCGAAGGTCGGCATGGAAGGCCTGCAAGAGTTCATGGTCAAGCCAGACAACTTGGACAAGATCCTCGCCCGTTTGGATAAAGCGGCAGAGCGTATCTACAAGTAAGCCACTTTGACTATCGTCAGGCCGGGGACATCTCCGGCCTGACATCCCAGCCCATCTGAAAACGCCCGTTCAGGCTTTTTCACATGCGCTGATTTTACACCGCATCAGACTGACCCGTGGGAGGATCTGTCATGGCAGACACAACAGTCTCAACCGGCACCAGCCAACGCAGCTGGTATAAACGTAACGAGATCGCCGTCACCCCGTGGCTGTTCCTGATCCCCGGCATCATCTTCTTCATGGTCTACGTGATCATCCCGATCTTCCAATCTTTCTACTATTCCACCCTGTCATGGGACGGCCTCGGCGAACCGCAGAACATTGGCATGGCCAACTATGCCGAACTTTGGGACGACGACGCTTTCTACACCTCGCTTTGGAACAACTTTATCTGGCTGGCCCTGTATCTTCTGGCCATCCCCGCGGGCCTCTTTATCGCGCTTTTATTGAACCAAACCATCTGGGGCATCCGCCTTTATAAGTCGCTGTTCTTCTTCCCCTTCGTGATCTCACAAGTGGTCGTGGGCCTCGTCTTCGGCTGGTTCTACGACCCCACCTTCGGCCTCTTTAACATCGCGCTCGGCGCCATCGGCCTCGGCCCGATCAACGTGCTGGGCGACGAGGCTTACGTGACCTACGGCATCATTGCCGCAGGCCTTTGGCCGCAAACAGCCTATTGCATGATCCTCTACCTGACCGGCCTCAACGCCGTGGACCCAGAGCAGATCGAAGCTGCGCGCCTCGACGGGGCAAAGCGCCTCAAGATGCTCTGGTACGTCGTCGTCCCACAACTCAAGCCCGCCACATTCATCGCCTTCGTCGTAACGATCATCGGCGCGCTGCGGTCCTTCGACCTGATCTCCATCATGACAAACGGTGGTCCGTTCGGCTCCAGCCGCGTGCTCTCCTTCTACATGTTCGAAGTCGCACTCAGCGAATACGGCTTCCGCATGGGCTACGGCGCGGCCATCGCGGTCGTCCTGTTCCTCATCATGTTGGTGTTCATCACCTACTTCCTCTACTCGATGTATAACGAAGAGAAGGGACGCTAAGATGTTTCCGACCCCTATCGAAAAGTCGACCCCCGGCGTCCAAGTTGCTTACAAAGTCATGCTGCCCGTGGCCCTGCTGGTCTGGCTCGCACCGCTGCTCGCCGTGGCGCTCTTCTCCATCAAACCGGATGCGGATTTCACCACCGGGAATTACTGGGGCCTGCCAAGCAGCTTCGAAGGCTTCACCAATTACGGCCTCGTCTTCGGGTCAGACATGCCGCGCTACATGCTGAACTCGATCCTGATCACCGTACCCACGATGATCGGCTGCGTGATCCTCAGCTCAATGACCGGCTTCGCGCTGGGCATCTACAAGTTCAAAGCGAATATCTGGGTCTTCTTCATGTTCGTCGCGGGCAACTTCGTGCCGTTCCAAATCCTCATGGTCCCCGTGCGTGACCTGACCCTCGATATGGGCCTCTACAACACGATCCCCGGCCTCGTCCTGTTCCACATCGCTTTTCAGACAGGCTTCTGTACCCTTTTCATGCGCAACTTTATCCGCGCACTTCCGTTCGAATTGGTCGAAGCCGCACGCGTCGAAGGCATCTCAGAATTCCGTATCTTCTGGTTCGTCATCATGCCGCTGATGAAGCCCGCGCTGGCCGCCATGGCCGTGCTGATCTTCACCTTCATCTGGAACGATTACTTCTGGGCCGTCGTGCTGACGCAGGGCGTTGAATCACAACCTGTTACAGCGGGCATTACCTCTTTCAATGCGCAATTCCGTGCGGCATATCACCTGATGAGCGCTGGCTCCATCGTGGCAGCATTGCCACCGGTCGCCATGTTCTTCCTGATGCAGAAACACTTCATCGCGGGTCTGACCCTCGGTGCCGTCAAATAAGAGAACGTCATGATCGACGAAACATTCCAAGCATGGCGCTTGGACGATGTGCGGCAGACTTTCGTGCTGGCCGCACGTCGGACACGGCTGCCCGAAGTTGTCTATTGGGGTCCACCCCTGCCCGAGGATGAAGACCTCGGCACGCTCTATCACGCGCACGCGCTGGATGTGACCGGCGGCATGCTGGACGAGAACCCTGACCTCTCCATCCTGCCCGAAGCCGCACGTACCTTTCCCGGCCAGCCCGGCCTGATCCTGCGCGCAAAAGACGGCACGCCTATGCTGCCAAAATTCTGCTTCGATGGCGCGGATCAAACCACCGACACGCTGACGCTGCATTACAAAGACGCCGATTGCGGGCTGCGCTACAAAGCGATTTTCCAAACCGATCCCGACACACGGATCATCACCACCAAAGCCATGCTGGATAGCGACACGCCCGTGCATCTGCACTGGCTGTCTGCCCCTGTCATTCCCGGCCCACAACTCAGTGACGAGATGATCGACGTCGCGGGCCGCTGGACCGGCGAGTTCCAACTCAACCGCACCGCATGGTCGCCGGGCATGCGCTACCGCGAAAACCGCACAGGCCGCACGGGTCACGAACATTTCCCCGGCCTAATCGTGCCCTGCCGTGGTGCCACAAACACCCAAGGCCACGCCTACGCCTTCCACTACGGATGGTCCGGCGGCCACAAAATGATCGCCGAGGAACTCCCCGACGGCCGCCGCCAAATCCAGTTCGGCCACGCCGCCCGCATGGAAGTCCACGCCGCCACCCATTTCGAAAGCGCCTCGCTCTACATCACCTTCTCGGACGACGGGCTGAACGGCTGCGCCGTCGCTTTCCAACGACACCTGCGCGACCGCATCATCACACCGGCCAACGACAAACCGCGCCCTGTGCATTACAACTGCTGGGAAGCCGTCTATTTCGACCACAAGCTCGACGTCCTAAAGGACATCGCCACCCGTGCTGCAAAACTGGGTGCAGAGCGCTTCGTCCTCGATGATGGCTGGTTCGGCCAGCGCGATGATGACACGACATCACTCTCTGACTGGCAGGTCGATCCGCGCAAATACCCTGACGGCCTCGGCCCCCTGATCGACCACGTTCATGGCGAAGGCATGACCTTCGGCATCTGGTTTGAGCCGGAAATGATCAACCCCGACAGCGACATCCACCGCGCCCACCCCGATTGGGCCTTGGGATCCGAGGATCAAACCCTCGGCCGCCAGCAAAAAGCGCTCAACATGGGGCTGCCGGAAGTCCGCGATTTCATCTATGACCGCATGGCCGCGATCCTGTCGGAATACCCAATTGACTACATCAAATGGGATCACAACCGCGTCCTGCCGGCACCTGATGCCGACCAAACCCGCGGCTCCTACGCTTTGCTTGACCGCCTGCGCGCGGACTTTCCGCATGTCGAAATTGAAAGCTGCGCCTCCGGTGGGGGCCGCATCGACTTCGGCATCCTCAAACGCACCCAACGCGTCTGGCTGTCCGACAGCAACGACGCGCTTGAGCGCCTCAAGATGCAGCACAACGCAGCACTGTTCCTGCCGCTCTCAGTCACCGGCTCCCATGTCGGTCCGCGCAAGTGCCACACGTCCGGCCGCATCCTCGGCATCTCCTTCCGCGCATGGGTCGCCGCACAGCGCCACATGGGGTTCGAGATGGACCCCCGCGAACTCGACGAACGGGAAGAAGCGGTGTTGAGCGAGGTCACAAGCTGGTGGAAATACAATCGCGACTGGATGACGCTCGCCGACATCCTCCGTCTCGATTCAGCCGATCCCGCGGTCATCGCCGAACAGCAATCCGCGCGCGATGGTTCCCGCTTCGTGGTTTTCGCTGGCAAAGCCGAAACCTCATCCCAAATCGCACCCCGCCCCTTGCGTTTGACCCGCCTCGACCCCGACGCCCGCTACCGCGTCCGGCTCGCAAATCGCAACAACATGGCACCGCCGACATTGTCGCGCGGAAATCCGATCTTGAAAGAGAAAGCAATCGAGGTCTCCGGCACATGGTTGATGACCCAAGGCGTCACCCTTCCGTGGTCCTTCCCGGAATCAATGTGGGTCCTCGAAGGGGAACGTCTCTGATGAACACATTCTTAAGAAATCAGGCTGCAATCGGCCTTCGAAATTTTGTACAACTTGGGTTAGAGACCAAAAAGACTTACCCCAATTTGTACAAAAAGGGGATCTCATGACAAAAGTTGCAACATTCCACGATCTGAAAGACGCCTCCGTCTTCATCACCGGCGGCGGCTCCGGCATCGGTGCCTCGTTAACAGATGGGTTTATGGCCCAAGGCGCTAAAACCGCCTTTATCGGCCGCTCTGATGCGTCAGAATTTGTTGATGAAATGACTGAAAAACATGGGGTTAGCCCACTTTTCATTCAAGGTGACATCACCGACACCGACGTACTGACCGCAGCCATCGACCAATCCGCCGAAGCCCACGGCCCGATCACCTGTTTGGTTAACAACGCCGCCAACGACAAGCGCCACACAACAGAAGAAGTCGATAGCGAGTTCTTCGACTGGATGATGGCGATCAACTTGAAAGCCTACTTTTTCGCCTGCCAAGCCATTGTTCCGCATATGAAAAAAGCCGGTTTCGGCTCGATCATCAACTTCTCCTCGATCAGCTACATGATGGGCAACGCAGGCTATCCGCTCTACACTGCAGCCAACTCAGGTATTAACGGAATGACCCGAAGCCTCGCCCGCGAGTTCGGTCCCGACAAAATCCGCGTTAACGCTTTGGCCCCCGGCTGGGTCTTGACTCAAAAGCAAAAAGACCTCTGGGTCACCCCCGAAGGATTAGAAAATCACCTTTCCCGTCAATGCCTTAAGGACACTTTGGACCCCGACGACATGATCAACGGCGTTCTTTTCCTCGCCTCCAACACCTCCAAAATGATGACCGGCCAAGCCCTCGTCATCGACGGCGGCGTCGTGGTAACCGGTTGATGTCAGGGGAAAAATCATATGCTGACTGGATCGCCGTAGACTGGGGCACCTCCAACATGCGCGCTTGGGCGATGACCGCTGATGGCACGATCAAAGACAAGATCGCCTGCGACAAAGGCATGTCCGGCCTTGCCCAAAACGAGTTCGAACCCACACTAATTTCCCAAATAGAACAATGGCTTGGCACCTCCGAAACGCCCATTATCGCCTGCGGCATGGTCGGATCCCGCCAAGGCTGGTCCGAAGCACCATATCGCACCGTCCCCACGACACCTCACGGCACGCTGAGCCTTTGCGCGACCAAAGACAGCCGCATCACACTGCATATCCTGCCAGGTCTGAAACAGGACAAATCGCCCGACGTCATGCGCGGCGAAGAAACCCAGATCGCTGGATTCCTGTCTGACAATCCCGACTTCGATGGCGTGCTTTGCATGCCCGGCACCCACACCAAGTGGGTTCATATTTCCGCCAAGGAAATCGTTTCATTTCAGACCGTTATGACCGGAGAGCTTTTCGCCCTGCTCTCAAAACATTCCGTCCTGCGTCATTCGGTTGACAGCAAAGACTGGGACGACGACGCGTTCATCAACGCTGTCTCAACTGCCACATCGCGCCCGGAAAGCCTCGCCGCGAACCTCTTCCAAATCCGTGCGTCGCACTTGCTGGACGGAACGGAACCAGCCGTCTCGAAAGCGAAACTTTCTGGGATGCTCATCGGTGCCGAACTCGCCGCGACCAAGCCCTATTGGCTCGGCCAGAACATCGCGCTGATTGGTGATCCCGCGTTGAACGAAATTTACGCAGCAGCGTTCAAGGCACAGGGGCTTGAAACCCAGTCCCATACAGGAGATGCCTTGACTATTACCGGGCTGACCGCTGCCTATAAGGAATTGATTTCATGAGCAGAAACTTGATCGCCATCCTACGCGGCATCACACCGGCCGAAGCAATTCCGGTCTGCACAGCCCTCATTGAAGCGGGCTTCACAAAGATCGAAGTGCCGATGAATTCACCGCAACCGCTCGACAGCATCGGTGCCATGGCAGATGCGTTTGGCGACCAAGCCTTGATTGGTGCGGGCACAGTTCTCAGCACCGCTGATGTTGCTGCGGTTGCGCAGGTAGGCGGCAAACTCATCGTCTCCCCCAATGCTGATCCTGAGGTTATCTCAGCGACAAAATCCGCAGGCCTCGAAAGCTGGCCCGGCGTGCTGACCCCCACCGAATGCTTCGCCGCTCTCAAAGCCGGGGCGACCGGTCTGAAAGTCTTCCCCGGCTTCGCTATGGGCATTGACGGTCTGAAAGCCATTCGCGCCGTTTTGCCCGCCGAAACCCAAGTTTATATGGTCGGAGGCGTCGGCCCTGAAGGGTTCGCCGAATGGAAAGCCGCTGGCGCAGATGGCTTCGGCATCGGGTCCGCACTTTACAAACCCGGCCGCACACCCGAGGAAATCGCACCCATCGCGCGCGACATGGTCGCAGCCTATGACGCGGCTTGGAGTTGATGGCCGAAGTCTTTGATTCCCGCCCCTGCCAATTGGGCGAAGGCCCGTTATGGCATCCTGAACTGGAGAAGTTGTTCTGGTTCGACATCCTCTCAAAACAACTGCATTGCGACGATGACCGCATGTGGCAATTTGACGAACATGTCAGCGCCGCTGCATGGGTCGACAAGGACCACCTGCTGATCGCCAGCGAAACAGCCTTGCTCAAATTCAACCTCGAGACGGGCGAGCAGACGGAGCTATGTGCACTGGAAGCAGACGATCCAAGCACCCGCAGCAATGATGGCCGCGCAGATCCATGGGGCGGGTTCTGGATTGGCACCATGCATAAGGAAGCACGCCCGGCCTCCGGTGCGATTTATCGGTATTATCAAGGTGAGCTGCGTCAACTCTTCGCGCCACTCACAATCACCAATGCGATCTGTTTTGCGCCTGACAAAAGCTGCGCCTATTGGGGCGACACGGCGGCCGCAAAAGTGTTCAAGACCGTCCTTGATGACGACGGATGGCCAGCCGCGCCACCGATAGTTTTCCTTGATATGAAAGAACACGGGCTGAACCCTGATGGCGCTATCGTCGCCGTAGATGGAAGCGTCCTCAATGCGCAATGGGGCGCGTCGCGGATTGCGCGATACGGTTCCGACGGGCAGTTCATAGAAGCCTTCCAGTTCCCGACATCGCACATCACCTGTCCCGCCTTTGGCGGTCCTGATATGACCACCTTGATTGCAACCTCCGCACGGCAAGGCCTCAGCGAAGAACAGCTCAACGCAGAACGACTCGCAGGCCAGACATTCAGCATCCAGACCCAGATCAAAGGTCTGCCCGAATATCAGGTCATCCTATGAAACGCGCACTTGGCGTCTGCTATTACCCCGAACACTGGCCGGAAGAGCAATGGTCCGAAGATGCCACGAAGATGGTGGAAAACGGCCTGACTTGGGTCCGCATCGGGGAGTTTGCGTGGTCCCGCATGGAGCCTACGCCCGGCACCCTCCAGCTTGATTGGCTCGACCGCGCGATTGAGGTTTTGGGAACGGCGGGCCTGCAAGTCATTCTGGGCACGCCAACGGCCACACCGCCCCGCTGGATGATCGACAAACACCCCGACATGCTGGCGGTCGATGAAAACGGTCACCCCCGCAAATTTGGCTCGCGGCGGCATTACTGTTTCAGCCATGAGGGCTACCGCAAGGAAAGCCGTCGGATCACAGAAATCCTGGCAAAGCGCTACGGCAAGAACCCCCATGTCGCCGCGTGGCAAACGGACAATGAATATGGCTGCCACGACACGACGATCAGCTATTCCAACGCCGCGCGCCACGCGTTTCAGGACTGGCTTGCTCAGAAATATCAAAGCACCGATGCGCTCAACCGCGCATGGGGCAATGTGTTCTGGTCGATGGACTATGACAGCTTCGACCAGATCGAGCTGCCCAACCTGACCGTCACAGAACCAAACCCTTCCCACGCGCTCGCCTTCCGGCGGTTCAGTTCCGGTCAAGTGGTCGCGTTCAACCGCGAACAGGCCCAGATCCTCAAAGCATATTCCGACGCACCTCTCATTCACAACTACATGGGCCGGACGGTCGAGTTCGATCATTATGATGTCGGCGCGGACCTCGATATCGCCTCATGGGACAGCTACCCGCTAGGATTTCTCGAAGACCGCATGGAAGACGATGACGCCCATAAACGCGCCTATGCACAACAGGGCGATCCGGATTTTCAAGCGTTCCATCACGACCTTTATCGCGCCGTTGGCAAAGGCCGCTGGTGGGTCATGGAACAACAACCCGGCCCCGTAAACTGGGCCCCCGTCAATCCCGCACCCTTGCCCGGTATGTGCCGCCTGTGGGCCTGGGAAGCCTTCGCACATGGCGCAGAATCCGTTCTGTATTTCCGCTGGCGACAAGCACCCTTTGCGCAAGAACAGATGCATGCCGGCCTCTTACGCTCCGACCGAGGCGATGCACCGGCATTGGCGGAAGCCGCTCAAGTGGCGCGCGAACTGACCAAAATGGCAGAGGTCGGAACCACACAAGCACCAGTTGGTCTGGTCTTTGACTACGCCTCAGCATGGGCGTGGCAGGTCCAACCTCAAGGCACAGGCTTTGACTATTTCCGCATCGTGTTCGAAGTCTATCGCGGCTTGCGCAAACTTGGCCTCGACATGGACATCCTACCGCCTGACAGCGGCGATCTGTCCGCCTACAAACTGGTGCTGGCCCCCGGTCTGCTGACCCTCTCAGACCCGCTGCGCTCCGCGCTGAAGTCGTTCCAAGGCACCGGCCTTATCGGACCACGCAGCAACTCAAAAACCTCTGAGCTGACCATACTCGAGCCACTGCCCCCCAACCTGCCGGGGCTGGCGGCAACCATCACACGCTCAGAAACATTCCGCGCTGATATGGACCGCCCGCTGCAAAAAGGTGGCGCAATCCGGCACTGGCTGGATCACGTGGAAACGTCAGAAGAGATTACCGAGGCGACAACAGCAGGTGATCCAGTCCTCATTGGGTCTGGTCCTGTCAAATACCTAGCTGGTTGGCCGGATGAAGCAGCCCTGAACCGAATTTTGCAGACGCTTTGCGACGCAGAACATATTCAGACGACGCCGCTTCAAGGCGGGTTACGGATCAGACGCACAGATACGTACCTCTTCGCCTTCAATTACGGGCCGGAAGGGGCGAGCTTTGACGGCCAAACCATTCCCCCCGCTGGCGTCTATTGGATCCCCAAGTAACAAAAAACCCACGCAGCGAAACTGCATGGGTTTTCTGGTGGCGTTAGGTGGACTTGAACCACCGACCTAACGATTATGAGTCGTTCGCTCTAACCAACTGAGCTATAACGCCAATGGGCGGGGGATATGAAAAGCACGGGGCGGGGTCAAGCCTGAATCGCGGCACATCTCCGGCAATTGCGCACAATCCGAAGGGACACCGACTTGGAACTGCTCGACACACTCAAATCCATCGTTGGCCAGCCACATGTTCTCACCGGAAAAGAAGCCGCTCCTTACGGCAAAGACTGGACTGGAAAATATATCTCCTCACCGCGTGCGGTTGTTCGCCCCGCAAACACGCAAGAGGTCAGCCAAGTCGTAAAAGCCTGCGCAGCAAAAGGTACAGCAATCGTCCCGATCTCCGGCAACACTGGCCTGTCCGGCGGTGGTTATGCGCAAGACGCTATAATGATCTCGCTGGCGCGGATGAACACAATCCGCGAAATCCGGCCTGACGCACGGGTCGCGGTTGTTGATGCCGGCGTGATCCTCGCCAATCTACACAACGCCGTGGATGATCATGGCCTTGTCTTCCCCCTCATCTTTGGCGCGCGCGGCTCAGCCATGATTGGCGGTGTATTGTCCACCAATGCAGGCGGCTCAAATGTCCTGCGCTATGGTAACACGCGCGCCCTGTGTTTGGGGCTGGAAGTGGTGCTGCCGGATGGCCGGATTATGAACCTGATGAGCGAGCTACATAAAGACAATACAGGCTACGACCTCAAACATCTTATGATCGGCGCAGAAGGCACGCTCGGCCTGATCACTGCCGCCGTTCTGAAACTCAGCCCTAAACCACTGGCTTACGCCACTGCCATGGTCGCGACACCAAAACTCGACGACGCGCTCCACTTGCTCAACAGCCTGCAAGAGGCCACGGGCGGCGCGGTCGAGGCGTTCGAATATATGCCCCGCGCCTATATCGAACGTCACATCGCCCATATCGACGGCGCGGCAGAACCATTTGAGGCGCCGCATGACGTCAACATTCTGGTTGAGGTCGGCACCACAGCACCGCGCGACGCGACCCCGCTGGAAGACGGCTCTATCCCGATCACCGGCTACCTGGAAACCGTCTTGGCTGGGATGCTGGAAGAAGGCACCGTAAGCGACGCAGTCGTCGCCAAGTCGGATCAACAAAGGCGGCAAATGTGGGATCGACGCGAACAAGCGGCGGAGATCACTTTGACCACCCCGATGCTCGTTGACAGCGATGTCTCTGTCCCCGTCGATAAGGTTGCGACCTTCTTGGACCGCATCACAGAGCGCGTGCAAAAACTCGACCCCGGCGCGCAGGAACTCACAGTGTCCCACCTCGGGGATGGCAATCTGCACTACACAATCTATCCCACCAACGAAGAGACTGCACATCGCGACATGCTCCGCCAGCAAGTAGAAGAAGTCGTCCGTGAGCTTGGTGGCAGCTTTTCCGCCGAACACGGGATCGGTCTGACCAAACTGCCAAGCATGTCGCGCAACAAAGACGCGGTCAGCATGGAAGTCATGCGCGCAATCAAAACAGCGCTTGATCCGCAGAACATCATGAACCCCGGCAAAGTAATTCCGCTGGCCTAACCACAATTTCGGCTGGCGCCTCCGTCGCGCCTGCCTTTAAACTTGGCGCATGTTGATCCGTATTTTATGCGTGCTGTGCGCAACCTTCGCCTTTTCCCTGAACCCCGCCTTTGCGCAAGAGCAGGCGGCAGAGACGGCCGACACGGATGTCGAGGTGACGGCACCCACCTCTTCCGTCGCGGTGGAACCCGTCGCACGTGACGATGAGATCAAGGCGCGGATCCTCGAAATTCTGCGCGCAACCGGCTGGTTCACCGGCGCACAGGTCAATGTCACAGACGGCATTGTCTTCCTCGACGGGCAAACAAACTCGGACGAACACAAAGTCTGGGCGCGAAATCTCGCGTCCAACACGCAAGACGTCGTCGCCGTCGTGAACCGCATCACCGTTCTGCAAGCGGTCAATTGGTCCTTCGCCCCAGCCCTCAAAGAAGTGAAAGAGGTCACCGTTCGCGCGGCCACATCGCTACCGCTCATCATCTTGGCCATCGTCATTTTGCCTGTTGCATGGTGGCTGTCAGCTTGGGTCGCGGGATTGATGCGCCGTTGGTTGCTCGGAGGTATGGACAGCCCACTCTTGCGCGACATCACATCTCGCATCCTCGCACTGCCGATCTTTCTGATCGGCCTTTACGTCGTGCTTCAGGTCGCAGGTTTGACACAACTTGCTTTTTCCCTTCTCGGTGGTGCCGGTGTCTTGGGTATCATCGTCGGTTTCGCCTTCCGCGATATCGCAGAAAACTTCTTGGCCTCGCTCCTTCTTAGCATAAGGCGTCCGTTCCGCTCCGGCGATTATATCGACGTCTCGGGTCTACAGGGCTCGGTCCAGTCGATGAACACGCGCTCTACCGTGCTACTTTCAGCCGAAGGCAATCACATCCAAATTCCCAATGCGACAATCTTCAAGTCCACTATCGTCAACTATTCCGCTTCCCCGATCCGGCGCGAGACAATTGATGTGGGCGTCGGCTACGACGCTTCAGTCGCGCGCGTGCAAGATATCGTCATGGCGATGCTGGAACGTCATGAGGGCGTCATCGCAGAGCCGCAGCCGATGGTTTTGGTCGACTCCCTCGGGGCCTCCACCGTCAACATCAAAGCCTATTTCTGGGTCGATGCGCACAACTTCTCGGTCCTCAAGGTCAAGTCCGCAATCCTGCGCCAAGCCAAGCGCGTCCTGACAGAAGAAGGCATCTCCATGCCCGACGACGCCCGCGAAGTCATCTTCCCGCAAGGCGTGCCCATCGTCCAACTGGCCGGCGCCGCAGAGCAGAAAGCCAAAGCGCTCGCAGATCGCGATATCCGTGACAGTGTGGAAGACGCCGCAACGCAAGAGCCAAGTATTTCAGAGGCCGAAACGAACCTGTCAAACGAACAGGAAGAGGTCGAGGTTGCCGCCGCCAAAGCCGAGATCCCCGAAAACAACACCGATCTCTTGGCGGAGAAAAGCTAACGCGGGAACCAAAGGCGATTGAAACCCTTTCTTCACGACCTCAATGCCATATGCTGGAACCATGAACCGTCCACTCGCCCTCACCGCACTCTTGATGCTCGCAGCCTGCACAGACCCACGTCAGGCATGCCTGAAGGAAGCGAGCAAGGACCTGAACGTCGTCCAAGCGCTCATCGCTGACACCGAAGCCACGATATCGCGCGGCTATGCGATCCAGACCGAGACCCGCAATGTCATCTATACCGACTTCTGCATCGGCACAGGCGGCAGAAAAGGCGGCTTTCAGTTTTGCAATCGCAGCCAACCTGTCACAAGCGAAAAACCTGTCGCCGTCGACCTGAACGAAGAACGGCGCAAACTACGCTCGCTAAAGCGCAAAGAAGCAGAGCTGCAAAGTCGAACCCTCCGCGATATGCGGCGGTGTGAACTGACCCATCCCACGCGCTAATCGTTAACGGCGATTACGGCAAGAATGTGGCAGACATGCCTGCGATGCCAACATGTAGTGGAAAACACCGAGCCCGCCACAAGATGTGCGATTGATGCTTCAACAAAAACTACAAACCTGTTGAAACTAAACTGTTTTCTGAAACAGCCGTTTATGTTACGGTGCCCCAAATCGTCGCAAAAGCGGCATATAACAAAAGAGGGATGCAACGACATCTCTCGAGGCAGAAACGGGCAGTCGCGTGTATCCACGACTTTTGGAATTGGTCCGCATGGGCCTATGTGTTTTGGCGTTTGCGCATGTCGCATCGTCTGCAGGAGCTGCGCCTTACGCAGCGATGGTGATGGACGCACGGTCCGGCGAGGTGCTGCATGCGCGCAACGCGGACACTAGGCTGCATCCCGCATCGCTGACCAAGATGATGACGCTCTATGTCGCGTTTGAGGCGATCCGCAGGGGCGAGTTGACTCTCGACAGCAAGGTTAAAATCTCACGCAAAGCAGCCGCCGAACAGCCTTCCAAACTGGGTCTGAAAGCCGGTCAGCGTATCGCGTTACGCTATCTGATCCGCGCGTCCGCTGTGAAATCCGCTAATGACGCCGCGACCGCGATCGGCGAAGCCGTCTCTGGCAGCGAAGCCGCATTTGCACGCCGTATGACGCGGACGGCAAAAGCATTGGGCATGACCAAGACAACCTTTAAGAACGCCCACGGCCTCACTGAAAGCGGGCATATGTCGACCGCGCGTGACATGACCATCCTTGGCCGTCACCTGCTTTATGACTATCCGCAATACTACAATCTGTTCTCCCGCCAGACGACTCATGCAGGCGTCAAACAGGTTCGCAACACCAACCGCAGGTTCCTTGCGAATTACAAAGGCGCGGACGGCATCAAAACAGGCTACACCCGCGCCGCAGGCTTTAACCTTGTGGCCTCCGCAGAGCGTGGCAACGAACGTATCATCGCGACAATGTTCGGCGGCAGCTCCACCGCTGCCCGCAACGCTCGCGTCGCGGAACTGCTTGATATGGGCTTCAAACGCGCGCCATCTCGCGTTGCGCTGCGCAAGCCCTCAAGACCCGCATATCAAGGCAATGCAGGCGATACCGTGAAGGCGACGCCGAAAGTCATCAAGGTCAAGCCAACGATCACCGCTGTGCCAACAAGCCCGCGCCCGGTCGAACGGCCCGAAGCCGCACCAACCGCTGAAATGCTGTTGGCCGCCGTGAAAGGCGCATCCGAAAATGTCAGCGAAGCGCGCGAAGAAGTCCAAGTGGCCCGCGCGGCCTCCATCACCACGGTTACGCCAATCAAACGTCCAGGCAATCTGGTCAGCGCCACCTTGCAGCCGTCGATCAAGCCGAAGCCTGCGCAACGCCAGATCATCACCCGTGCCTCTACCTCAGGCGGCAGGCATTGGGGCATCTCGCTGGGCTATCACAACACCCGCAACTCAGCTGAGCGCCTGTTGCTGCAAACAGCCCTGCAAGAGATTGAAACGCTCAGCGACGCCCTACGCAAAGTCGCGAATAAACCCAAAGGTTGGGAAGCGAATTTTGTGGGCATGACGGAAGAACGGGCCAGCCTCGCCTGCGCGCGCCTGACCGCTCGCGGTGTCGAATGTACGCCACGCGGACCCGCGGGCTAGAGCGGTTTAGCTTTTCAGATCAAGGGCTGCGGCCAGCAGCTTACGCGTGTAATCAGTTTGCGGATTGGTGAAGATATCATCCGCTAATCCGGTCTCGACTACATCACCCCGCTTCATCACCATGACCTTATGGCTCAAGGCGCGCACGACCTTGAGGTCGTGGCTGATGAACAAATAAGCCAGCCCGTATTTCTTCTGCAAGTCACGCAACAACTCAACGATCTGCATCTGCACCGTCATGTCCAACGCACTTGTCGGCTCATCCAGCACAACCAGTTTCGGACGCAGGATCATCGCGCGTGCAATCGCAATCCGCTGACGCTGCCCGCCGGAAAATTCGTGCGGGTAGCGGTGCATCATCTCGGGCTTCAGCCCAACCTCTTCCATGATCTCAGCGACCATATCGCGCGTGTTCCGACCGCCCGCCGTGCCATGCACAGACAAACCTTCGGCAATGATCTGCTCGACCGTCATGCGCGGGCTGAGCGATCCGTAAGGGTCTTGAAACACAATCTGCATATCAGCGCGCAAGGGCCGCAATTGCTTTGATCTAAGCCCGTCAATCCGCGACCCTTGAAACACAATCGGCCCTTCAGAGGAGATCAGCCGCATCACTGCCAAAGCCAACGTCGTCTTGCCGGAACCAGACTCGCCCACAATGCCAAGCGTCTCCCCAGCACGGACAGAGATCGACGCCGCATTGACCGCTTTCACATGGCCCGTCACCTTGCGCAGCAGCCCAGTATAGATCGGGAACCAGATACGTAAATCGTCCGTGCTGACAATCTCTGGCGCATCCGCAGGCACCGGCGCAGGTTCACCGGCAGCTTCTGCCGCCAGAAGCATTTGCGTATAGGGGTGCTTTGGGCTGTCGAAAATCTCTGCCGTGGGACCGTGCTCCACGATCTTGCCGTGCTGCATCACATACACGCGGTCCGCGATCTTGCGCACAACGCCAAGGTCATGAGTGATGAACAACATCCCCATATCTTCTTGGTCTTTCAGATCAGCCAGCAAATCTAGAATCTGCGCCTGAATGGTCACATCCAATGCCGTTGTCGGCTCATCCGCGATCAACAATTCCGGCCCGTTCGCCAAAGCCATAGCGATCATCACACGCTGGCGCTGCCCCCCGGACAGCTGGTGCGGATAGGAAGACAACCGTTCCTCCGGATCGACGATCCCAACCTTATTGAGCAGTTCAATCACCCGTGCGCGCGCAGGCTCACCGGACAAACCTTGGTGCAAGGTCAGGCTCTCCGTGATTTGCTTTTCCAGCGTGTGAAGCGGGTTGAGGGAGGTCATCGGCTCTTGGAAAATGAAGCTGATGTCATTGCCCCGCACCGCCATCAACTCACGCTCGCTCGCGTTGCTTAGGTCACGCCCGTCATAGCTGATCGCGCCCTCAGTGGTCGCAGAACCCGGCAACAGCTGCACCGTACTCAGAGCAGAGACGGACTTACCCGAACCAGACTCCCCCACCAGCGCGACAGTCTCCCCCTTATCGACATGAAAGCTGACGCCTTTCACGGCCTCAGTGGTTTCGCCATCCTGTCGGAAATTCACGCGCAGGTCGCGCACATCCAGAAGCCGCGTCATTGAAAGGTCTTTCTGGGGTCGAACGCATCGCGCACGCCTTCAAAGATGAAGACCAGCAACGACAGCATAATAGCGAAGGTAAAGAATGCCGTAAACGCCAGCCACGGCGCTTGGAGGTTCTGCTTGGCCTGCAGCGTTAGCTCTCCCAATGAGGGTGCCGAGGACGGCAAACCGAAGCCAAGGAAGTCCAACGTCGCCAACCCCCCAATCGTACCCGTCACGATGAAGGGCAGGATTGTCAGCGTCGCAACCATCGCGTTGGGCAACATGTGGCGGAACATAATCACCGCATTCGACACACCCAAAGCGCGCGCCGCGCGGACATATTCGAAATTACGCGCCCGCAGGAATTCAGCCCGCACCACGCCCACCAACGCAGGCCAGCCGAACAGAATGGTCAGGAACACAAGCAGCCAGAAACTACGCCCCAAAATCGCAAACATGATAATGATGACATAAAGCCCCGGCGTCGACGCCCATATCTCTAGCAAGCGCTGAAAGATCAAATCTGTGCGCCCGCCAAAATACCCCTGAATAGCCCCAGCAGCGATCCCAATGACGGAAGAAATGACCGTCACAATCAGCGTAAACACAATCGACAACCGGAAGCCATAAATCACCCGCGCCAACACATCGCGTGCAGAGTTATCCGTTCCCAGCAGGTGATTGCTATCGGGCGCGGACGGTGCGGTGCCGTCGATATCATTGATGGTGTTGTAGCTATACGGCAGCAACGGGTTCAGCACGAACCCCTTCTGGATCTCTTCGCCATTGATGACACCATCGGCGGCATCCTCAATAAAGCCCTCAGGATCATCCCAGCAGTCTTCAAGCCCGCCCGTGATGATAAGGCAGCGTATCTCGATATCGCGGTAAACCGCCTCCGAGCGCAGATCGCCGCCAAAAGCCGTCTCCGGATAGAAGGTCGTCACAGGCGTGAAATACTCACCCTGATACTTCACCAGCAACGGGCGGTCATTGGCGATCAGTTCCGCAAACAACGACAACACGAACAACGTCGTGAAAACCCAAAGCGACCACCACGCCCGCTTATTGCGCTTGAAATTCGACCAGCGCCGTTGATTGAGCGGCGACAACCTCATGTCTCACGGCTCTCGAAATCAATACGCGGGTCCACGAACACATACATCAGGTCGGACAGAATACCGATCACCAAACCGATCAGCCCAAAGAAATAGAGCGTACCAAACACAATCGGATAGTCCCGCGCGACCGCTGCCTCAAACGTCAACCGCCCGAGCCCATCGAGCGAGAAGACCGTCTCAATGATCAACGAGCCTGAGATGAACACACCTAAGAACACTGCCGGGAAACCGGAAATGATAATCAGCATCGCGTTACGGAACACGTGACCGTAAAGCACCTTGCTTTCCGACAGGCCCTTGGCCTTTGCGGTGATCACATATTGCTTCGATATCTCGTCCAGAAAGCTGTTCTTGGTTAGCAAGGTCATCGTCGCAAAACCGGAAATCGTCACAGCCGTGACAGGCAGGATGATGTGCCACAGGTAATCCAGAACTTTGCCGATAAGGCTCAATTGCTCCCAATTATCCGACGTCAGGCCGCGTAACGGGAAAATCTGATAGAACGACCCACCGGCGAAAAGCACAAGCAACAAGATCGCGAACAAAAAGCCAGGGATCGCATAAGCCACGATAATCGCCCCTGACGTCCACGTATCGAATTTCGATCCGTCTCGGATAGCCTTTCGAATGCCCAACGGGATGGAGACAAGATAGGTAATCAAGGTCGACCACAGCCCCAAGGTAATCGACACGGGCAGCTTATCGGCCACCAATGACAACACCCCTTCGGACCTGAAATAACTCTCCCCGAAATCGAAGCGCAGATAGTTCCACATCATCAGGAAGAAACGCTGCACGGGTGGCTTATCGAAGCCGAACTCTTTCTCAAGCTCAGCAATAAACTCGGGCGGCAGGCCACGCGCGCCCTCATACCCGCTGTCTTCACCCCCAAGATCGGTGGCCTCTACGGTATCAGCCCCATTGATCCCAACAAACGCATCACCGCCTCCTTCAATGCGGGCAATGATCTGCTCAATCGGGCCACCCGGTACAAACTGGGTCAGCGTGAAATTGACCAGCATAATGCCGAACAAAGTTGGCAGAACCAGCAAAAGCCGTCTGAGAATATAGGATGCCACGGATGCGGTCCTGTCTTACCGAAGTACGCCGGAGGCTTTCAGCTTGTCTGCCGCCTCCTGATCATACCACCAGAAGTCATAGACCCCGACGGCAAGTGGCGGCAATTCAGCCGGACGACGATAGACATCGTAATAGGCCAACCAGTTCTCTTTCTTATACCATTGCGGGATCGCAAAACGCAGTGACAGCAACACGCGATCCAGCGCATGCACTGCTGTTTTCAGATCATCCAAACTCTGTGCATCAACGATCGCAGGGATAATCCGGTCAACTGCGGGATCACGCAGACGCATCAGGTTACGCGAGCTGTTGTCAGCCGTCTTGGAAGAGAACCACTGCTCCATCCCAAGGGATGGCTCGAAGGGCATCTGGAAGCCCTGATTGGTCATATCAAAATCGCCACCACGGCGGCGCTCGATATATTGCGCGCGGTCAATACGCTCCAGATTGGCATCAATGCCCAACGCTTTCAGGTTTTCGATGTACGGGTTCACCACGCGGTCATAGAGCGGGTTGAACTGGATGATATTGAGCTTAAGAACTTCACCGTCTTTTTCGCGGAATTGCTTGCCGTCCGGAAACTCCCATCCAGCCTCGTCCAGCAATTTCGACGCCTGACGCAGCACGCGGCGCGATGGGCGGTTCTTCTCGGCGTCTTGCTCAACTTGCGTTGTCACCTCGTCGGTCAGAATACTCTCAGGCAGCAACCCTTCCTCAACGAGCGGTTTCAAAATCGCCATCTCGCCTTCGCTCGGCGTTCCTGTCGCCGCAAGATCCGTGTTCGGCCAAAAACTATCTGGGCGCTCAAAGAGATCGTAGAACAACGCTTTGTTCGACCACTCGAAATTGAACGCCAGCCCGACAGCTTCGCGCACACGCACATCTTGCCAAGGCGTACGATCAAGATTGAACACGAAAGACAGCGCTTGGCCCACTGTGCCATCCACTGGCGTGTCCAGCTTCACCGCGCCATTTTTGACATTCTCGAAATTGTAACCGGTCGCCCAGTCTTTCGGATCGCTTTCAGCTTTGAAGAGATAGGCGCCTGTCTTGAACGCCTCAAAGGCGGCAGTGCGGTCCGCGAAATATTCTGTACGGATCGTATCGAAGTTGTAATGGCCAACACTAAACGGGTGATCTTTGCCCCAGAAATCGTCGTGACGGCGATAGACCACTTGGCGGTTATAGTCGAAGCTATCCAGCACGTAAGGCCCTGTGCTCATGAACGGCGCGTCGGTCGCCTTGTCCAGTTGCGCCCCTGTTTCCTCAAACCATTTCTTTGAGAAGGACGGTGTGATCCCCGCGATGGAGACACGGTCGCGCACAGACGATTCTGGATTGAAGTAGAATTTGATCGTGAAATCATCAATCACTTCGACCTTCTCGAAGAAATTCTCGACGATACGGCGATATTCCGGAATACCTTTGGTGCGGAACAACTCATTGGTAAATTTCAGGTCATGCGCCGTCAGCTGCGTGCCATCCCAAAACCGCACATCCTCACGCAGATTGAACTGCACATAGGTCAGGTCTTTGTCATATTCGAGCGTCGTACACAGGTAACAATACATCCCATACGGATCATCGCCCGTGCTGGTCAGAATCCTTTCTGACCCGATCGTGTTTAACGCAGCAGGGTTCCCATCGCGCGCATATTGATTGAAGCTGTCAAAAGTGCCCAACGACCACGTTGAGATTTCACCACCCTTTGGGGCATCAGGATTCACATAGTCCAGATGTTTGATATCCGGTCCGTATTTCAACTCGCCAAAACTGGAATACCCGTGGGAGACGATGACATCCTGAGCCTTAACCTGTCCGGCGAAGCCAACAGCCATCGCACTTATCAAAGCCAATCCTGACCATTTCAGCATATTGCGCATGGGCGCATCAGATACAGCGGCACGTGTCGCGGTCTTGGCTTTGGTCATAGGGCGGTCTCCTGCGAGGCTCTGATTTTTCATCTGTCTGTTAGAGCAGAAAAAGTCCGTTTCACCTAACAATCAAGCACCGATTGCAGGAATGTTATCGGAATTGTGTTCACTGTAACCCGTCAGATATGAAAAAGGCCGCTCCCTCTGGAACGGCCTCTCGAATTCTTCTGTCCGTTGGCTTAGCCGCCAATCGTTTGCAGATACGCAATGATGTTGGCGCGATCCGTCGGCTTCTTCAAACCCGCAAAGCTCATTTTCGTGCCCGGCGCCCAGCCTTTCGGATCTGCCAAGAACCCTTCCAAGTTCTCAACCGTCCAAGCCTCTTCATTCGTGGCCAGCACTTCGGAATATCCGAACCCGTCCACTGCAGCGATCCGACGATCAACGATGCTGTACAAATGCGGACCCGTGCCATTGGCACCGTCTTCCAGCTTGTGACAAGCCTTGCATTTGGAGAACACTTTCTCGCCCTTACCAACATCAGCCGCAGCCATCAGCTCCGCAAAGTCAATCTCGGGCTCTTCCTCAGCGGCCTCTTCGGCGTCTGCCACTTCGATCACATAGCCCTGCGCATGCTCTTCATCACCGTGACCACCGCTTCCGTGGTAGATTAACTCAGCCCCCCAGTTGCCAAGAAGAAATAGCAACAGAGCACCGCAACCGGCGCCCAGGATTTTTGTGAATGTCATCGTGTCGAACATGTCTGGCGTCTTACCTTGGCTAATGCGGCGCATCGGGCCGCAGGGATTGAGGCTATCTAGCGGGTTCCCCTACCCTTTATCAAGGTGTAGAAAGCGCGACGAAACGCCCATTTTTACGAGAATTCCCCCATGGCCCCAAAAATCGCCTTCCAAGGAGAGCTTGGAGCCTACTCACACGAGGCCTGCGCCGCCGCGCGCCCGGATTATGAGCCCCTACCCTGCGCCACGTTCGAAGACGTGATCGAAGCCGTCCGCCAAGGCAAAGCAGATCTCGCGATGCTGCCCGTTGAAAACACCACCTACGGACGCGTCGCCGACATGCACCGGCTGCTGCCCGACTCTGGCCTGCACATTATAGATGAAGCCTTTGTGCGCGTGCGCATCGCACTTCTGGCCAATAAAGGCGTCACGCTTGATCAGATCAAAACCGTCCGCGCCCATCTCGTGCTGATCCCCCAATGCCGTGGCTTCCTGTCAAAACACAAAATCCGTGGCGAAGCCGCCGCCGACAATGCAGGGGCCGCCGCAGAACTGGCTGCATCCGGGGCCACAGATACAGGCGCGCTCGCCTCCCCCCTTGCCGCAAAGACCTATGGCCTCGACGTGCTGGCCGACGGGATTGAAGATCACGACACAAACACCACGCGTTTCCTCGTGATGTCGCGCGACGAAGACCTGACCCGTCGCGGCGACAATCACATGCTGACCTCTTTCATCTTCCGCGTGCGCAACATCCCTGCCGCACTTTACAAAGCCATGGGCGGCTTTGCGACAAATGGCGTGAACATGGTCAAACTGGAAAGCTACATGGTGGACGGGGAATTCACCGCCACCCAGTTCTACGCAGATATCACCGGCCACCCCGATGACCCCGATGTCCAACGCGCCATGGAAGAGCTGGCCTATTTCACCTCTGAGCTGAAAATTCTGGGCACCTACCCGGCCGCCTTCGCCCGCAGCTAACGCTTCTTTTCGCCGAAAAGATGCTGAGAGGGGTGCCCGCGTGGCGGGAGAGCAAAGCTCTCCCAAGAACGCAAAAGCATCGTGCGCGCCGCAAGGCGCCCCTTTGGATCAGCTTGTCGCGCGCAGGGCTTTCTTGTGACGGTCTTCCAAATCTTCCGCGAAATGCGCGATTCGGGTCTTGTAGCGCCGGTTGAGCGTATTGCGTGCCAGCTTTGCGGATTGCATCAGCAAGCGTGCCGAAAGTGTCTTCGGCCTCACATCAAGCTCCGCCCGCATCCGCGTGCGATTCCGCGACAGGGCCACCAGCTCCACCAGAAACGTGCTTTGCATTGCATTCGACACCGCATCGAACTTCATATGGTTCGGCTTGTCATAATCAGCCAAAGTCACGTCGAACTCACGCAGCTTGCCACGAAACGTGGCTTTCACCTGCCATTCAAGCCCCGTGTCAAGACTGTGCCCGTCGCCTCGGCGCGACACTTCGGCCCCATGGCGCATTGCAGCCCGTTCGAATCCTTCAAAATCCGACAACATCTCAAAGACATCATCAATTGGAACTTCCAGATCTTCTTTGGTCGAAAATTTCATGTCGGTCCGTTGGCTGGTCGCGTGTCGGGCTAGTCTAATCTATCCCGCAGCCAGTTAAGCAATATGAAATGCGCAATCGCCCCTTCTCGCGCAGGCTTCATTTTCGGATTGTTGCCCGCAAACGTCTCTAACATCTCTTCACGCGTCACCCAGAACGCATCTTCGATCTCTTCGGGATCAATCTTGATCTCGCTACTGGTGGCGTGACCATGCGCGCCAAACATCAGCGATGCCGGAAAGGGCCACGGTTGCGAGGCCAGATATTCCACAGCACCAACCTCGACCCCTGCCTCTTCAAATGTCTCACGCCGCACAGCTGCTTCCATCGTCTCACCGGGTTCAATGAACCCCGCCAAAAGCGAATACATCCCTTCAGGCCATCCCGGAGAACGGCCCATCAACACGGAATTGCCCCGCGTAATCAACATGATCACAACCGGATCAGTGCGCGGGAAATGATGACCGCCACAAGCCGCGCAGTCGCGCTGCCACCCCGCCATCGTAATCTCCGACTTGGCTCCGCAGCGTGCGCAAAACCCATGCGTGTCGTGCCACGCGCTCACCGCCTTGGCCGTCGCAATCAGCTCCGCATCGCGCGGGTTAAGCCCCGTCATAATCGCCCGCAATTCTGAGAATCGGTGATCTGACGGCAATCCCGGAAAATGCTGCTCGGACGGGTCAAGAAACGCCCCCAGTGTTTCCGCGGCTTCTGCCGGTTCCCAAGTGGAGATATCGCGCGCAAACCGTGCAACGCCTTCATCAAGCCCCAGAAAAATCGGTGCCTCATCCGCATGGGCGAATATCTCATGATCTGCAGCGAGCCACCCCGGCGCAGTGCGCTCTTCCCCAGCAATCAAAGGTTTTCCACGCCATATCGGCAAAACGCCGGTAGTAGTGTCGGCCAGCATCCCGGCCAAGGCTTCTGCATTCCCGCGCAACTGCGCGGCGCGGTCCAACCCCGATCCGCCAAAGGTCACTGTTTCCGCTATTTTCATATCGCTGCCCTTCTCTCGGAGTGCAAAATGCACCGTCTTGCAAGAATGGCAAGGCCCGCTTATATCAAGGATCGAGGGGTTGGCGCGGGCAAGTGCCTCGCCAACCTGGTCAGGTCCGGAAGGAAGCAGCCACAACGAGCCCCACTTGGGTCGATGTCCAACCTCTCACCTAAGGCGCCGTTTGCAAAGCAAACGCGCCGATACCCCCCGGCAGGTCAGTTTTCGCAGAAAACTTACCGAGAGGGCTCCCCCGCTACTCCTTCACGAAATTATATCCGCCCAACACGCCGCAATTTCCGCCGTAAACATCCCCACATGCCCAATCTTGGCAACACCATATCTCTCAGGCCTTAAAGTCAGCTGTGTTTTCGCCTCGGCCGAGCGGTAAAAATCCATGCTCCGCCATACCGCTTTCGGCGGCACAAGATCATCATCACACGCCGTGACGATCTTCACGGGGCATTTTACGGCGTTCCAATCAGGATACGGCATCGTTCCACCAAAATCTGGCGCGAAAAACCCGTCAGATGTGCACCATTTGCGCCACTGCCAATAAACGCCCGCTGGCAAGTCCGGTCCAACCCTCAGCCTGCGTCCGGGCAGATAGCCAAGCAAAGACGTCGCCAACGGCCCCGGCCCATACCAGAACGCGCCTGCCACCGCGCGGTAGGGCCACGGATGATCACGCAAATGCACAGGTCCACTGGCCACAGTTATCACCCGCTCAAGTTGGCTGACGCCGTCTTGAAACGCCAATCCCATACCACCAATCGAATGGCCCACATGCCAGATCGGCACTCCGGGCAACAAACTCCACACGTGATCACGCACTGCCGCCGCATCATGGACACACCAATCAACCATCGTTGCTTTTGAAGCCCTTAGAGGGCCACGTAGGGACGCGCCAAAATCACGGTAATCATAGGTGATGACCGCGAGGCCCTGTTCTACTGCCAGCCATGTCGCGAACGGTTCATAATAGCGCTGCCGGACACCTGTCGCCCCATTGATGATAACGGCTGCCTTGGGCTTTCCAGATGGATGGAACAATTGTCCCGCAAGTTTGGACGCGCCCGATCTGACCTCGATCTCTTTGCGGATGGGTTGACCCGATGGCACAGTCTCGATCCTGAAATTCATTTCAAATATCCCTCTAGACTGATCGGTCTAATAACACCCCTAGACCATTCGGTCTAGGGGTGAAATACTCACACCATGGCAAAAAACCGCACAACAAAAGACAAACTCGCCTGGACCGCAGCAAAACTGTTTCAGGAAAAAGGCTATGAAGGCGTCGGCCTTTCTGAGATTTTGGCCAATGCCAAAGTGCCCAAAGGCTCGCTCTACCACCATTTCCAAAAAGGCAAATCCGACCTCGCCATCGCCGCCGCCGACTTCGCGTCCCGCGAAATGCTTCGCGTCATCGACGACGCTTTCGTCCCCGCGCCCGACTACGAAACTGGCCTGACCACCCTCTTCCACAAACTCGCCAAACTCTTTGACCTTATGGGCAAATGGAACGGCTGCCCGATCTCTGGCACGCTCCTCACCGGCGCCCAAAACGCTGTCTTCCGCCAGCTGTCCGAGCAAATCTTCGAAACCTGGATCACCCGCATCTCACAGCACGCTATTCGCCTCGGCATTCCCGAAAACGAAGCCGAGGACCGCGCCACACATCTCTTCGTCACCCTCCAAGGCGGCTGGACCCTCGCCCGCGCCCGCAGCTCGTCCGACGTTCTGCGCACCCTTCCAAGGTATCTCACATGAGCAAAGAAACCGAAAAACTCGCCGACCAACGCACCAAATGGGCCGAGGACCGCACCCTCATGGCCAACGAGCGCACCTTCTCCAGCTGGATGGGCACCGGGCTGGGCGCAATCGGTGTCGCCATCGGCCTCAAAGCCGTCTTCGGGGATTTCGAACCCACGTGGGCTGCCAAACTCGTCGCCTCGATTTTCCTCGCCGCCGCCATCGCGATCTTCTGGGCCGCGCGCCATCAAGCCATGAAAACCTTTGAACGCCTGCATGACAATGACGCCAACGCCCAACCCAGCCGAAGCTACACCGCGCTCGCGGGGATCATGACCATCGCAGCAATCGCCACCGGCGCGATCTTGTGGAGTCTCTAGTGGACCTTACCCGCCCCGCCGCCTAGATTTGCAAAGCAGCGAATCCATGAGGGTGGACATGAGCGAGACTTCAACAGCCTATCAGGTACTGGCGCGCAAATACCGCCCCGCCACCTTTGCCGACCTGATCGGTCAGGACGCCATGGTGCGCACCCTGAAAAACGCGTTCGACGCCGACCGCATCGCCCATGCTTTCATGATGACCGGCATCCGTGGCACGGGCAAAACCACCACCGCACGCATCATCGCCAAAGGCCTCAACTGCACAGGCCCCGATGGCAAGGGTGGCCCCACGACGGAGCCTTGCGGCCAGTGCAAATCCTGCATCGGCATCTCGGAAGGGCGCTTCTTCGACGTCCTCGAAATCGACGCGGCATCATCGACCGGCGTTGATAATATCCGTGAACTCAACGCCATGGCGAACACCCGTCCCGCCGAAGGCCGCTACAAAATCTTCATCATCGACGAGGTGCATATGCTCTCGACAGCCGCGTTCAACGCGCTGTTGAAGACCCTCGAAGAACCGATGGGCCACACCAAATTCATCATGGCCACCACAGAAATCCGCAAAGTCCCCGTCACGGTCCTGTCGCGCTGCCAGCGCTTCGACCTGCGCCGGATCGAGCCCGAAGTAATGATTGCCCACCTCGCCTCCGTCGCCGCCAAGGAAAACGCCCAGATCAACGAGGACGCGCTGGCCCTCATCACCCGCGCCGCCGAAGGTTCCGTGCGCGATGCGATGAGCCTGATGGACCAAGCCATAAGCCACGGCGCAGGCGAAACCACCGCCCTGCAAGTCCGCGCCATGCTGGGCCTTGCCGATCGCGGTCGTGTCCTTGACCTGTTCGATCTCATCATGAAAGGCGACGCCGCTGGCGCGCTGCAAGAACTGTCTTCACAATACGCCGACGGCGCTGATCCAATGGCCGTCCTGCGCGATCTGGCCGAAATCACCCACTGGGTCTCCGTCATCAAGATCACACCCGAAGCCGCCGATGATCCAACGGTCGGCCCCGACGAACGCACTCGTGGTCAGGTCATGGCTGAAGCGCTTCCCATGCGGGCCATGTCGCGCATGTGGCAATTGCTGCTCAAAGCCCTTGAAGAGGTGGCCGCCGCACCAAACGCCATGATGGCCGCTGAAATGGCCATCATCCGCCTTACACACATGGCCGATCTTCCTTCGCCCGAAGAGCTCGTGCGCAAACTCCAAGACACCCCGCCACCTCCTCCCCCCTCGGGCGGACAAGCGCCACAAAGCTCCGGCGGCATGACCACCGCACGCGCGCAAAGCAGCGTCGGTGCCGTTCAAGGATCGGGTGCTGCCACCGCACTGGCCCAAGACCCCGAAGACGCGCTCGCCCGTTTCGCGCGCTTCGATCAGGTGGTCGAACTCATTCGCGCCAACCGTGACGCGAAACTCCTGATTGATGTCGAAACCACGTTACAACTGGCCAGCTACGCCCCGGGCCGGATCGAGTTTGTCCCGACAGACCGCGCCCCGCGTGACCTCGCTGCAAAACTGGGCGCACGCTTGCAACAATGGACCGGCAATCGCTGGGCCGTTACCGTCGTCAATGAAGGCGGCGCGCCAACCATCGCCTCCGAACGTGACGCCGCCGCTAATGCCTTGAAAGAAGAAGCCCGCGCGCATCCGATGATGCAAGCCGTCCTGCAAGCCTTCCCGAATGCCGAGATTCTAAACGTCGTCACACCGGAAGAGCTGGTGCAGGAAGCCGCTGTGGAAGCCCTGCCGGAAGTTGAAGATGAGTGGGATCCCTTTGAAGATGGTTGAGCCGCGCAGCGGATCAACCAAGTGCGGTGTAGCGAAAAATCAAAGATTTTTGGCGGGCCGGCACCTATTCGCCCCTCTCGCGCACATACGGGAGGGCGGGTGGGGCGACCCGCTTCAGCGGGAGCGTCACCCGATCTCCCTAAAAACCCTTACACTCGCAACCCTCATCCCAGGCCCCGCTCTGGCAGAGGTCTGTCACAAACTCAGACCAAACTGGACCCCCGGCACCCCCACACCTGCGTGGCAGGAAGCCATCTACCTTTTCACGATGCTGCCCTCGCTGTTGTTGCTCGCCGCCAGCGCGATTGTCATCTTCAAACGCAGCCAATGGGGCGCTTTGGCGGTGGTTTTGCTCTGGTCAGGTCTCGTCACCTTCGTGACATTCGCGAGTGAACATATGACAAGCTCTCTCGCGATTTCTCAGGGCTGTATCGGCTCCCCCATCTTGTTCATCAGCGCTGTCACTGCAATATGTATCGCAATGATCCTATACACCCTGCCGCGCGAGACGCGGCTCTGACACACGGAGACACTTCATGCTCAAAGGACTAGGCGGTCTCGGCGATATGGCCGGAATGATGAAAAAAGCTCAGGAAATGCAGGCCAAAATGGGCGAAATGCAGGAAGAGCTGGAAAATATGACCGTCACCGGCGAAAGCGGTGCAGGACTGGTGAAAGCCACATCCACGGCCAAAGGTGTGATCACCGCGCTCGATATTGACCCCTCCATCTTCCATCCCGAAGAAAAAGAAGTGGTCGAAGACCTGATCCTCGCGGCCATCAAAGACGCCCAAGGGAAGGCGCAAACGAAAGCGCAAGAAGAGATGGGCAAACTCACCGAAGGCATGGGTCTCCCCGCTGGTATGAAGTTGCCTTTTTGAGTCGCATTGCCCGGCAATGCGACCGGTGGGACAGAGTGAAAATGCACAGCATTTTGGCGGAGTCCCACACCAATCCAAGCTAGGTGCCACCTCCATTGTCCAACACCAAAGACATAGACGCCCTGATCGAGATGATGGCCAAACTACCCGGCCTCGGGCCCCGCTCGGCGCGTCGCGCCGTGTTGCACATGATCAAGAAACGTGCGCTTCTCATGACGCCACTGTCGGATGTCTTGCAAACAGTCGCGGCAACGGCGCGTGAGTGCCTCAATTGCGGCAATGTCGGCACGTCTGACACCTGCGATATCTGCGACAGCCCGAAACGTGCAAATGGCGAGATTTGCGTCGTCGAAGATGTCGCCGATCTTTGGGCGATGGAACGCGCCGCCGTCTTCAAAGGCCGTTATCATGTGCTCGGCGGCACGCTCAGCGCGCTCGACGCCATAGGCCCCGATGAATTGCGCATTCCCAAACTGATGGACCGTGTCTCCTCCGAGGGCATCACCGAAGTCATTCTGGCGCTCAACGCCACCATCGACGGCCAAACCACGGCCCATTACATCGCAGGCGAGCTGGAAAAACGCGCCATCACCGTCACATCGCTTGCCCAAGGCGTCCCCATTGGTGGCGAGCTGGACTATCTTGATGACGGTACAATCACAGCCGCCCTCAAAGCCCGCAAAGCCATGTAAAGAAATCCTTAAAATTCACGACTATCTTTTAAAATCAGATATTTATAAATTTCCCCGCACGCGGGGAATTCAGCATCACAGCTCGTCCAACATCGGGACAAGCCCGCTCAGGTCCCTCAAAACCCGAAATCTGGGATGATCCACCGGCGCCTCCGCCCGCTCGATCTCCCATTCATATTTAGCTGGCACATGCACCCCCCAGCCGCCCGCATCAATCGCGGGCACAACATCTGACTTCATGGAATTGCCCACCATAACCGCCCGCTCCGGCCCATCCCCATGCCGCATAAAAGCCCGCATATAAGTCTGCGGAACTTTCTCTGAAACGATCTCCACCGCATCAAACATCTCTCCCAGCCCCGACTGCGCCAGCTTCCGCTCTTGATCCAGCAAGTCGCCCTTCGTAATCAAGATCAACCTGAACCGCCCCGCCAGCGAAGAAACCGTCGCCTCAGCATGAGGCAACAGATGGATCGGATGGACCAACATGTCCTGACCCGCCTCAATGATCTCCGCGATAACAGATGCAGGCACCTTCTGATCCGTCACCTCAATCGCCGTCTCAATCATCGACAACACGAACCCCTTGATCCCGAACCCGTACCGCCCAAGATTACGCCGCTCCGCCTGCAGCAGTTTTTCAGCAAGCGTTTCAGGATCCGCATACCCCGCCAAAAGCGCGCAAAAGCGGTCCTGCGTCAGACGAAAAAACTCTTCATTCTGCCAAAGAGTGTCATCCGCATCGAAACCAATTGTTGTGATTGTTTGCGACATGTTAACCCGAACCCCCTTTTCTGGCAGGACCTCGGTCCTATATACTGATATCTCACCACAGAATCTCTTCGGCAAGGCACAGACGTGACAGCACCTGAATTCATATTGTCCAAAGACGATGACGACGCCGGAACCGGTGTTGATACCGTCCTGAAGACCAAGCCAAAGACCAAGAAGCCGCCGATGTATAAGGTGATGCTCTTGAATGATGATTACACGCCGATGGAATTCGTGGTCCTCGTGCTGGAACGTTTCTTCCAGATCAACCACGCCCAGTCGGTTGAGATCATGCTGACCGTTCACAAGAAAGGTCTTGCAGTTGTCGGCGTCTTTTCTTTCGAGATTGCGGAGACCAAAGTTGCGCAAGTCATGGACTTCGCGCGCCGCAATCAGCATCCTCTACAATGCACTATGGAAAAAGAGTAGGCGCGCGCCTGCTTGAGCTTTCATGCAAACCTCCCGTTTTCTTCTGGCCGCCGAGAGCGGTGAACTAGAAGTGCCAACTGGCCTTGTAGGCTGGCTAAATGCGTCCCCCTACACCGAGCTTGGCGTCGACACTCTCACAGCGGCCCAACCTATCTATCCAGACTTCGCGGCCCTCAAAGAGCGCGGCATAGCCGTCTCTCCGGTGCTTGAGGACGATGTCGAGCATTGCGTTGTCAACGCGCACAGATCAAAAGCGGCCACGCTTGAATTGATTGGACAGGCCCTTTTGAAAACCGAAAGCGGCGGCTTGATCGCGGTTGATGGTGACAAAACAGATGGTATTGAAGGCATCCTAAAAGAACTCAAGCGTCGTTTCGAAGACGTGACGAGCTATTCAAAAGCACATGGAAAGCTGGTCTGGTTCACACGACCGAACACGTTGCCCGACATAGACGACTGGCTCGATACGACCTACCTATTTCCAAACGGCTGGACCACGCGGGCTGGTGTGTTTTCTGCCGATGGCCCCGATCAGGGATCAAAACTGCTGGCAGACGCGCTGCCCGTCTTGAAGGGCAAGGTTGCCGATCTTGGTGCCGGTTGGGGATATCTGACAGCCGAAGCGTTGAAATCCGATGCAATTTCATCAATTGACGCGTATGAGGCCGACTATCACGCAGTCGCATGCGCAAAGCATAATGTCACAGACCCGCGAGCGACGTTCCATTGGGCCGATGTTCTCGATTTGAACGAGACTGGCTTTGACGCCGTCCTCACCAACCCGCCATTCCACATCTCACGCAAACCTGACCCAGCCCTCGGAGCCGCATTCATTCGCAAAGCGGCCGAGATGCTGAAGCCGAAAGGTCAACTCTGGCTCGTCGCGAACCGTACGCTCCCCTATGAAGCCACGCTGGACGACCACTTCAGGCAGATCAAAGTGATCAGCCAAACCGGCGGGTTCAAGGTGATCCACGCACATACGCCCAAAAAGGCTCGCACCAGCTAGGCGCTTGCCCTAACCTGCACAAACGCAAATTCGGAGATATGAGTCATGTCTTTCTCAATCGCTGGCAAATCCGCAATCGTGACGGGCGCCGCAAATGGTGTCGGACTTGCGATCGCCCGACATTTCATTTCCCAAGGCGCGAACGTCATGATGGCCGACCGCGAAGAAGATTCTTTGCGCGCTGAAATCGGCGATCAGGAAAATGAAGAAGGCGCGGCACGCATTTTTGCCTGTGATCTGCGTGAGAAACTTAGCCACTCAAACCTGATCAACGCCACTGTCGATGCGTTCGACCGGATCGACATCCTGATCAACGCGTCACGTCAGGTTCTGACGACAAACGCTTTCGATGTGGATGACGATAGTGTCGATGTGATGTTACAGCAAAACCTGTTGTCCAGCCTCAGGCTTAGCCAGCAAGTCGCGAAAAAGATGATCGAGCAGGCCGCGGACAACGAACCTGGCGAAATTGCAGGCTCTATCGTCAATTTATCCTCAATTGCCAGCTTGCGGTCGCGGCCCGGCTTGATGGGATTCTCGATCGCAAATGCGGCGATGGATCAGATGACCCGCACGTTTGCACTCGCCATGGCGCCCGAACATATCCGCGTCAATGCGATTGGATTTGGCTCCGTCATGTCGGCAAGCCTGAAGCAGTCCCTCAAAGATACAACAGGTCTGCGCGAGGATATTACAAAACACACGCCTTTGGCGCGGATCGGCAGTCCGATGGAAATCGCCGAAGCCGCTCAATTTCTATCCTCCGACGCTGCTGGATTTATAACCGGTCAGATCATTACGATTGATGGTGGGCGTACCTTGCTGGATCCGGTGGAAACCGCCGCGCATTAAAAAAGCCGCCGGTCAGACAACCAGCGGCTCTAATACGATCATGTACCAGATTATTTGTCGTCTTCGACATCCGGCTGGTCTTCGGAATCAGGCAAGTTGAACAAAGAATCTGCGTCAACCAATAGGTTGTCATCCGCCTCTTCGTCGTCACCGTCAGGTCCATCAGCCAAAGTGAAGCTTTCCAGACCGGCAATCGCTGTAGGCAACGCGGGTTCTGGCTCGGTCCCCAAAGACAGCTCCGTAGAGACAAGCTTGCGACGCTCGTCATCGCTCATTGTCTCGCCTTCTTTCGCCTTCTTGGCATTGGCTTTCTGAACGGCGGCATCCAACTCGGATTGTTTACAAAGCCCCAGAGCAACCGGATCGATTGGCTGAATGTTCTGAATGTTCCAATGGGTCCGCTCGCGGATCGCATTGATGGTGGGCTTTGTTGTGCCAACCAGCTTGGAAATCTGGCCATCTGACAGCTCTGGGTGGAATTTCACCAACCACAAAATCGACGCGGGGCGATCCTGACGTTTAGACAACGGTGTGTAGCGCGGGCCGCGGCGTTTCTCTTCACCGACAGCGGCAGCGTTATGCTTAAGTTTCAGCTTGTGACGGCGGTCCTCAATGCCTTTGTCAATCTCTTCTTGTGTCAGCTGGTTATTGGCAATCGGGTCAAAGCCTTTGACACCGGCCGCCACGTCGCCATCAGCAATGCCTTGGACTTCCAGCTCGTGTAAACCGCAGAAATCAGCGATCTGCTTGAAGGTCAGTGTTGTATTGTCGACCAGCCAAACGGCAGTCGCTTTCGCCATAATTGGTAGAGCCATCAGATTTCTCCTTTAGATACACTTTCCCCGCCGCCCGGATTAGGGGCTGTCCCTTTCGGAACAAGTTCGTAGTGTTGGGGAACTTGACGCGTGTATAAGCGCGCTTGTGCAAAAGGGGAAGAGTAAATGAGAGCGATTTTGATGTGGATGGCGATGGTCACAACAGCATGGGCCGATGGTGAAAAAGCAGGCGAGTTTGACTATTATGTTCTCGCCCTGAGCTGGTCGCCCAACTGGTGTGCCTTGGAAGGCAATGCCCGCAATTCAGATCAATGCGACCCACGACACGATCATGGATGGATCATGCATGGGCTCTGGCCGCAATTTGAGCGCGGGTGGCCGTCCTATTGCAACAGCGCTTCACGCGCGCCCTCGCGGTCCGAAACAAAGGCCATGGAGGATATTATGGGATCCGGTGGACTGGCTTGGCATCAATGGAAAAAGCATGGGCGGTGCTCTGGCCTATCTTCACAAGACTATTTCGCCTTGTCGCGCGAAGCCTACGAGAAAATCACACGCCCTGCGGTCTTTCGGAAACTGACGAAAGAGATCACGCTTCCTGCCTCAGTGGTTGAGGAAGCGTTTCTTCAAGACAACCCGGAGTTGGAGGCTGACGGCCTCACGATCACCTGCAAGCAAGGTCACATCCAAGAAGCCCGAATTTGCCTGACCAAGACCCTCGAACCTCGCGCTTGTGGTGCTGATGTCATCCGAGATTGTGATATGTCAAACGCCTATTTTGCACCTATTCGCTAGGATTTCTTGGTGCTTCAGCTTGACATACTCAGAGTCGTTAGACGGCATCGTGATATGCCCCTCAAGTTTTGCACGTAAACCTCTCGCGTCAGAGCACCCCAATTGAGGCATATTGGCGTCAAAAATCGGGCAACGTGGCGTCAACAACGCGAATTTCCCCGTAAGTGAATACCAAATGTATGTTAGCTGCTCGTTAGGGTATGCCGCGTGTGCGGTGTGTAATGAGGAAACGGGTATGAAAAATTTGGCTTTGAGCCTCGCCGTCGTGGTGGCAACGGCCGCACCAACATCCGCTGCGGTTTACAACATCACAAGCATTGAAGATGGGACAGTCCCCGGTTTCGGGTTCAGCCTATTCCACGATCAATTCAATAGTCGTATGAGCGGCGACATGCTGGAGGATCCGGACGCATCCGAATTGGATGCGGCGAGCTTCTGGAACACAAACACTGGCGAAATCGTACTTAACTTCGGGTTGGCTGATGGCGACGGCTATGTCGCAGGTTCGGGTATTCTGGAGTTAAAGCCCGGAGCAAACTTCGGCGACAACAACGCTGTCGGTGGCTACATCGACATGACCTTCACCAACGCGATGGTCGATGGCACATTCAGAATAGACTTTAGCGACGGCTTGCAATCTGGCCCGGCAAATGGCGCAAACTCGGACTTCACTTTCTTGAGCCTTTGGGGTGATCACGATTGGGGCCAGTGCGGTATGACATGTTTCGGCGTTGACCTTAGGGTCGGGCTCGAGATCGCCCCTGTCCCGCTGCCAGCATCCGCGCTGTTGCTGCTCGGAGGCATTGGTGGTCTGGGCGCAATGCGGAAACTACGCAAGAAATCCTGAGCGTAGGCCTTTACCGAATTCAAAGCAGCGCCAATTGAGGGCGCCGTCTTAGCGTTAGCTGACTTTCAGGACGATCTTGCCGATATGGGACGAGCTTTCCATATGCGCATGTGCTTTGGCCGCATCCTCTAAGGCAAACTCGGAATCCATCACAGGGCGTACTTTGCCCGCCTCGATCAAAGGCCAGACTTCGGTGTGCAACGCATCGGCAATGCGGGCTTTGGCGAGATCACTTTGCGGGCGCAATGTTGAACCGGTAATCGTCAATCTGCGCGTCATCACAAAGGCGAAATTCAATTCCACCTTCGGTCCTTGCAAGAACGCGATCTGTACCAGACGACCATCCATCGCCAGAGCTTTAACATTCCGTGGGATATAATCCCCTCCGACCATATCAAGGATCAGATCTGCGCCGCCTTCTTTCTTCAAGACATCCACAAAATCGGCGTCGCGATAATTAATCGCAACCTCTGCGCCCAATTTAGAACAAGCTGAACACTTGTCGTCAGACCCAGCCGTTGCGAACACGCGCGCGCCAAATGCGTTGGCAAGCTGTATCGCTGTTGTGCCAATACCTGAGGATCCACCATGGACCAAAAACCGCTCGCCTGCCTTTAGGCCGCCTCGCATAAATACATTGGACCAGACCGTAAAGAAGGTTTCAGGCAGTGCCGCCGCCTCCGCCATGCTCAAACCGTTTGGGATCGGCAAGCAATGAGCCGCTGGCGTGGCAACGTATTCCGCGTACCCACCGCCCGGCAGCAAAGCACACACGGCGTCACCGACAGCGATGCCGGACACACCCGGTCCGATTGCAGCAATCTCACCGGCCCCTTCAAGGCCTGGAAGTGGCGACGCGCCGGGTGGCGGATCATATGCCCCTGCGCGTTGCAAAGCGTCCGGGCGATTGACGCCGGCATAGGCCAACTTAATCACCACTTCTCCCGCCGCGGCAGTTGGAACAGCTTCTGTTGTCGGGGTCAGCACGTTTGGGCCGCCCGGTTCAGAAATCTTCACAGCGCGCATCGTCGTCGGGAGTGTCATATCTCAAGCCTTACTTTGGTGATCTGGTGCTCATGAAGCCGGGCAAATTTGGATCAGGCATACGGGACGGTGCGCGAATTTTTGACAGAAACCAATTTGGACCTGCCAGTAATTTTTGCGCCATCGGGTTGTCATTCACTTGCGCTTTGAACTTTTCAAATTGCATTACGTTGTCGATCCGCCGGTCCAGAAACGCCCAAGTCGCCTCGTGATCTTCACTCGTATCTCCAAGCCAGAACAAAACCACAGAGCCATACACCGCCGACAGAGTTGCTCGCTTCGTGTACCAATTCACGTCTTCAGAGCTATCGCCAAGGGTCGTCCAAATCGCGTCAGCCGTCCCCCATACGAGTTTCGCCCCCATGGCGGCATTTTGAGGCAACGAGAACAGTGCACTCCCACGACGCACAGCTTCTTTATGGTCAGCAGCGACTTCAAGGCGATATTTCACGCCGGCAGCCACACGGTCGCGAAAACGCATGGTCATCAAATTTGCGGCGTTCAGGCGGTCGATCATCTCGGCATCACCACGCTTGTGAAACGCAACCGCCAGATCAAACCCTTTGCGCGGATACAAACTCGACGCAACGGCTGGGTCGACCGCGACATCGCGCACCGCCGAGTCAAATGCGTCATCCGACCATCCGTCGAACACAACATGATCCAGAGCTGCATCCAAAAGGCGGGCTTTGATCTCTTCAGACATGTCAGGTCTCCTTATCATCCTTGGTGGACAAGATAGAACGGCTTTGCTATAGGGCCACTTCCTGCAAATTCTTGCAAACTCTAACTTAGGAAGGTGGTGACACCACATGCAGGTAAGCGTTCGCGACAACAATGTCGATCAGGCACTCCGCGCTCTGAAGAAGAAACTTCAGCGTGAAGGCGTTTTTCGTGAAATGAAGCTGAAGCAACATTTCGAAAAGCCGTCTGAGAAGAAAGCACGCGAGAAGGCCGAAGCCATCCGCCGCGCCCGCAAGTTGGCTCGTAAAAAAGCCCAACGCGAAGGCGGGATGTAATCCCGGACTTCATTGCGATGAAGAAAACGACCCCCGCAGCGCAAGCTTCGGGGGTTTGTTTTTGTCAGGTGTCAAAGGAGTCTGCCTATAACTTACTTAAACCGGCCCATCGCGAAACGGTCGCACTTGCCAATTCAAAGCGCATGGTATACCGCTGTATACAAATAATCAGACCGGATGAAATTTCGTAATTTATCCGCATGTCAAAACCACAAAAATAGCTAGAAAACGAGACAGCCATGAGTTTGTACAGCGACTACCTCACCGAAATCGAAGCCCGCAAAGAGCAAGGCTTGAACCCCAAGCCGATTGAAGACGGTGCTCTCACGCGCGAAATCATCGCTCAGATCAAAGATGCAGACAACGCACATCGGGCAGACTCGCTGAACTTTTTCATCTACAATACGCTACCTGGCACAACCAGCGCTGCAGGCGACAAGGCTCAGTTTCTAAAAGAGATCATCCTTGGGCAACACGATGTTCCCGAAATCACATCAGCGTTTGCGTTCGAGCTGTTGTCCCACATGAAAGGTGGTCCCTCGGTCGAGGTCCTACTTGATCTTGCACTGGGCGAAGACGCGAGCATTGCTGAGGGCGCTGCCGAAATTCTGAAAACCCAAGTCTTCCTTTACGATGCCGATACAAAGCGCCTCAAGGATGCCCATGCTGCTGGGAGCCCTATCGCGACAGGCATCCTCGAAAGCTACGCCAAGGCTGAGTTCTTCACCAAGCTCCCTGAGATCGATGAGGAAATCAAAGTCGTCACCTATATCGCGGCTGAAGGTGACATCTCCACTGACCTGCTCTCCCCCGGCAATCAGGCGCACTCTCGCTCTGATCGCGAGTTGCACGGCAAGTGCATGATTACCCCTGAGGCACAGGCGGAAATCCAAGAGCTGCAGGCACAACATCCAGACAAACGCGTCATGCTGATCGCAGAAAAGGGCACCATGGGCGTGGGGTCGTCCCGGATGTCGGGCGTCAACAACGTCGCGCTTTGGACAGGCAAGCAAGCAAGCCCCTATGTGCCATTTGTGAATTTCGCGCCGGTTGTGGCCGGAACAAATGGTATCTCACCGATCTTCCTAACGACCGTTGGCGTGACAGGTGGCATCGGTCTTGACCTGAAAAACTGGGTTAAGAAACTCGATGAAGATGGGAACCCCATCCTCAATAACGACGACAATCCGATCCTTGAGCAAAAATACTCTGTCGCGACAGGCACCGTTCTGACGATCAACACCAAAGATAAGAAGCTTTACAATGAAACCGGTGATGAAGAACTCGTCGATGTCTCTTCGGCGTTCACGCCGCAGAAAACCGAGTTCATGAAGGCTGGTGGGTCTTATGCGATCGTCTTTGGCAAGAAACTTCAAAGCTTCGCGTGCGAGACATTAGGACTGGAGCTGAAATCCGCCTTTGCACCGGCCAAAGAAATTTCCCATGAAGGCCAAGGCCTGACTGCGGTTGAGAAGATATTTAACAAGAACGCCCTCGGCGTCAGTGAAGGGGCAGTGCTGCACGCGGGCTCTGACGTTCGGGTCAAGGTCAACATCGTAGGTTCTCAAGACACGACCGGCCTTATGACCAGCCAAGAGCTTGAAGCAATGGCAGCGACTGTGCTCGCACCAACCGTTGACGGCGCCTATCAATCAGGCTGTCACACGGCATCCGTTTGGGACATCAAAGCTCAGGAAAACACGCCAAAGCTGATGAAGTTCATGCACAAGTTCGGCCTCGTAACTGCGCGTGACCCGAAGGGCATTTATCACTCAATGACGGACGTTATCCACAAAGTCCTCAACGACATCACAGTGGATGACTGGGCGATCATTATTGGCGGGGACAGTCACACACGCATGTCCAAGGGTGTGGCCTTTGGCGCAGATTCCGGCACCGTGGCGCTTGCCCTTGCCACCGGAGAGGCATCAATGCCTATCCCAGAATCCGTCAAAGTCACGTTCAAAGGCAAAATGGCCGACCACATGGATTTCCGTGACGTCGTCCACGCCACGCAATCCCAAATGCTCAAGCAGTTTGGTGACAACGTCTTCCAAGGCCGTATCATCGAGGTGCACATCGGCACGCTTCTTGCCGATCAAGCCTTCACCTTCACCGACTGGACAGCTGAGATGAAAGCGAAAGCCTCGATCTGTATCTCCGAAGACAACACGCTGATTGAATCGCTCGAAATCGCAAAACACCGCATCAAGATCATGATCGAAAAGGGCATGGAGAACGACAACAAGATGCTCCAAGGCCTGATTGATATCGCGGACAAGCGCATCGCGGAAATCAAGTCTGGAGAGAAGCCAGCTCTGAAACCAGATAACAATGCCAAGTACTTTGCAGAAGTCGTCGTTGATCTGGACGAGATCAACGAGCCGATGATCGCGGATCCGGACGTCGCCAATATCGATGTCTCCAAACGGTATACCCATGACACGATCAGACCGATCTCTTTCTACAAGGCGGAGAAGAAAGTTGATCTTGGCTTTGTTGGCTCCTGCATGGTGCACAAGGGAGACGTAAAGATTGTTGCTCAGATGTTGCGCAATCTTGAGAAAGCCGAAGGCAAGGTGGAGTTTAAAGCACCTCTGGTGCTCGCGGCGCCGACCTACAACATCATTGATGAGTTGAAGGAAGAAGGCGACTGGGCTGTTCTCCAGAAATACTCCGGCTTCGAGTTCGACGACAGCGCGCCCAAAAACACAGCGCGCGAAGACTACGAGAACATCCTCTACCTTGAGCGCCCGGGCTGTAACCTGTGTATGGGCAACCAAGAAAAAGCCGCCAAAGGCGACACGGTTCTCGCCACTTCAACGCGTTTATTCAAAGGCCGTGTCGTGGAAGATGCCGCAGACAAGACAGGGGAATCCCTTCTTGCCTCAACACCTGTGGTTGTTCTGTCCGCTATTCTCGGCCGCACACCGACTATTGAAGAATACAAAACCGCAGTTGAGGGGATTGATCTGACAAAATTCGCGCCCCCACAAAAGACGCCAATCGACGCGTTGTCGGTTCACTTCTGATCAAGAGAAAAACGGGTGGAGGCGATCAGCCTCCACCAGCAAACCACCTGGATGCCGCTAGCCCTGCGGCAGCTTTGCAGAATTATCGTCGGGGTCATCATCCACTACACGGCGTGTTTGCACCCTAGGGATTTTGGCAAAGGCCTCCATCATCTTCTTTGGGAAATAGCTGACCGGGAGCGTTTCAAACCCCGGCAATTGGCGCAAAATACTTCCTGTAGAAATAGAGCATTGCGCTTTCGGTACCGCCCCGTAATTGGCCGCCAGCTGGAAGGCTTTTTGGGCGACCTCTGCACTGACAGGCACCTCTTGCAAGATCGTATCGAAGCTTTGACGCGTATGATAATCGACATACACATCGACCATTCTATCCGTCAGACCGTAGTGCAGATCATTACGCTCGGGCGCATTTGGGTTCCACCACGTGCCGGCTGGATCCCAAATCACGCGCTGGGAGGCGTTGATCAAAAGCCCCGTATGCGCACCAGCGCCTGTGCGGTTGTTGATCACCGTAATTAAAGTAAGGGACGCGGGCTCTGGGGACCGGAAAGCGACGCGGTCAATCTCGTGCTGCTCGGACCAGATCGGTTCCGCGCCACACGCAGCAAGGCTCACCAGGCACGCAATAGCGATCCAAAGGCGAACCCGCTTAAACATCTTCGCAGATCAGCCGTTAATCAACGCCAAGAGGACGAGGGCGACGAGAATAATGACCACCGAGTAGGTCGTGA
The DNA here is from genome assembly GCA_947494435.1 of uncultured Litoreibacter sp. Taxonomy (GTDB): domain Bacteria; phylum Pseudomonadota; class Alphaproteobacteria; order Rhodobacterales; family Rhodobacteraceae; genus Litoreibacter. Next base: position 1,467,041 of record CANLUY010000001.1, on the reverse strand, counting down.
ATTTGACAAACCCGTCAAATGTCTTCTCTTGGTCAGAATAGTCCATGGACCCGTGTTCGTGCTCTTGATCAGCCATGATGGCCTCCGTCAGTCAAAGTTTTGCTCGGGATACCGGATTCTTTACGCGCTGTCACGAGACAGATCGCCGCTAGCTGTCATCTTCTTCAAGTTGCTGGGCCAAACGAAAACCAATGCGGTTAGGTTCCGGTTGATCAACTTCCTTCGGAAGGGCCCTCAACATGACATTTAGCTGACTTACATGCTGAATTTGCTGTGACTTCGTCCCTTGTTGGTCTGTACCATAAAAGGTCAAAATATCGGGTGCGTAAAACCCCATCCCCTCAATCCGCATGACACCTGCTCCACCTGCTGTGAAGCCCATCGCCACTTCATGATCTGCATCCAATTGCTCTTCGAAATTCTGGATATAGAGCACCAAACGCTCATACGCCCATTCGGCGGGTGACTTCTGCGCAACTGGCTTGGCCGCGACCCCTTTTGGCAAAGGTTGCTGCTCGACCGTCGGCGAACACTTTTTCAGATGCACAACTCCGGCCCGAGCCATAGCATCTGCTTCGATCGCTTCAGCCGTCGTGTTGATCTTATCGTCCATGTCCTAACCCTTTGTCTGGTAGAGATACGCCCCATCATTGCGCAAGGTTCGCGTTACTTTTCCAGACAAATAAAGGTGATGGCAATGGGCCATGGCCTCAACCAAAGCCAATCCATATTCTCCGCCACCAATCTCGCGCTTAAAGAGCGTTTTGAAACACTCCCCCGCAGCATGAGGCTCCTGCAGGAATTCTTCCAATCGCTTTAATGCGCCGTGATGGTTCTCAATCAGCTGTTTCAACCGCAACGGCAGACCTGTGAAAGGCAATTTATGCCCCGGCAGAACCAACTGATCCGGCTTGGCGTGCGGCAGCATCGCCTCGCAGGCTTCCAGCCACTCCAAGACGGGATCGGCCTCCGGTTCATTTGGATAAAGGCCAAGATTGGGGGAGATGGACGGAATCAATTGATCGCCCCCAAGGACGACACTATCATCGGCCCAAAGCGTCGCGTGCTCCGGCGCATGACCATTGCCGATGCGCACGCGCCAATCCCGTGCGCCGATACGTAGCACATCACCTTCGCGTATCCGCGTGTAGCCCTGCGGCATTGGCGCAACGCAATCAGCAAAGTTAAACGGACGATCTGTCTTGCGGGCCTGAAGCACATCCGGTGCCATGCCTCCCCGCATATAGAAGGTGATCGCCTCTGGCGTCGGGACAGGTTGCACATCAAGCGTCAACATCCGCGCCATCAGCCAAGCCGTGCGCGTGGTGACCAGTTCCGCACCGTGTTCTGTCTGAAACCAGCCGGCCATCCCGATGTGATCCGGGTGATGGTGCGTGACAATGACCTTGGTGACTGGTTTACCTTGCAGCGGACCCGCCATCAATTTTTCCCATATCGCGACACCACGCTTGGAGAAGAACCCCGTATCGACGATCGCCCAACCGTCCTCATCCGCGATCGCGTAGACATTGACGTGATCCAGCTTCATCGGCAGTGGAAGGCGCATCCACAAAATGCCCTTCGCCACCTCGACTGCGTCACCTTCTGCTGGGATATCCTCGAACGGGTAACTTAGCTTGGCACTCACGCGACAAGATCATCAACGCTGAGCGCATAGAGATCGTCAGCACCTTGGCGCACCTGCTCCGCAAGCGCAGTGTGTTCGGGCAACAGACGGTTGATATAAACGCTCGCCATCCGGCCGCGAATGCCATCCTTACCTGCACGATGGGCAGCGCAAAGGTGATAATATCCACCCAGACACCGCGCAAACAGCTTCAGATAAGCAACGGAGCCCGCGAAACGATCATTCATATCCTGCTCAACAAGCCATTCTGTTGTTTCGCGCAATGTCTCGAATGCCGTGAAAACCTTGGCTGCCAACGCGGCGTTGTTGCCTTTGCACTTTTCGACGGACGCCTCAATCTCGTCAATCAAGGCATAGGCAGCTTCGCCACCATCCATCATCTTGCGCGCAACGAGGTCCATAGCTTGGATGCCGTTGGTGCCTTCATAAATCGCGGTTACCCGTACATCGCGCAGATATTGCGCTGCGCCGGTCTCTTCGATGAAGCCCATCCCGCCATGTACTTGGATGCCCTTTTGGGCAATCTCGATGCCCGCATCAGTGCCAAACGCTTTGGCAATCGGGGTCAGCAAGGCAGCACGTGCTTTCCACTCCGGCGTGTCAGCCGCAGTCGACATATCAATCGCAAAGGCACAGGCCGCAGAGATTGCGCGTGCCGTGAAGATATCAGCCTTCATCTCAGCTAGCATCCGGCGCACATCTGCGTGGCCGATAATCGTCTCGCCCTCATGCGCGCGGCCTTGCTTGCGATCCATCGCATACCCTAACGCGTGCTGGTAGGCGGCTTCCGCTACAGCAATCCCTTGACCACCGACACCCAGTCGCGCGTTGTTCATCATCGTGAACATCGCGGCCATACCTTTATGCGGTTCACCAACGAGCCACCCCGTAGCGCCATCATATTGCATCACTGCGGTAGGTGAGCCATGAAGACCCATTTTGTGCTCAAGGCTGACAACCTTGAGAGAGTTCGCCACACCCGGCTTACCGTTCTCGTCCGGAATTAACTTCGGCACCATAAAGAGGCTGATGCCCTTTGTGCCAGCGCCCGCATCTGGCAGACGGGCCAGAACGAGATGGCAAACATTCTCTGTGAAATCATTATCAGCCCAGCTGATATAAATCTTCTGCCCCGTTACGGCATAGGTTCCGTCGCCATTTGGTTCAGCTTTCGTGCGCAAAGCGCCCACATCCGAACCCGCTTGTGGCTCCGTCAGGTTCATCGTGCCTGACCAAGCGCCTGAAATGAGGTTTGGCAGATACAGGTCTTTGATCTCATCAGACGCGTGATGTTCCAACGCTTCAATCTGACCTTGGCTCATCAACGGGTTCAATTGCAATGACAGACACGCGCCACCCATCATCTCATTGACCGCATTGACCAATGACTGCGGCAGACCCATGCCGCCATATTCAGGATCGCCGGCCATGCCAACCCAGCCGCCTTCGGAAATAGCCTTATAGCCGTCAGCAAACCCCGGTGACGTCCGCACAACCCCGTTCTCCAGAACCGCCGGATGCAAATCGCCATTACGGTTCAAGGGCGCGAGAATATCGTCAGACATCTTTGCCGCTTCTTCCAAGATTGCCGCGGTCACATCAGACGTTGCTTCTGCAAACTTCTCAGTCTCTGAAAGCTGTGCATAGCCGATGACGTGGTCAAACAAGAACTGGTACTCGGTGGCTGGGGCACGATAAGGCATCTTCTAACTCCATGAAATGCGTGGCTTTGCAGCTCCGCACGGATCGGTTAAAGGGCTTGTAAACTCTCGCTACCGTGCCGTGCTGACGGGTCCCCCGCAAGCAAGACGCAGCGTCATTTCGGGACAGTTGATATGACATTTCAGCTAGACAAAACACAAATTGCGCACGCCGCAAAACTGCTGCGTGACGGGGAGCTCGTGGCCTTCCCAACAGAGACAGTCTACGGCCTAGGGGCAGATGCAACACAATACCAGTCTGTCGCACGTATCTTCGAGGCCAAGAACCGCCCTAGCTTCAATCCCTTGATCGTTCACCTGCCGGACATGGACGCCGCAGAGGATTACGTGATTTTCACAGAAGCTGCCCGCACGTTGGCGCGCGCGTTCTGGCCCGGCCCAATGTCGTTGGTTTTACCGCTGCGCCACGATGCAGGCCTGTCCGACCTCGTAACCGCTGGCCTAAACACTGTCGCAATCCGCGTACCCGCGCATCCCATCGCGCAAGACCTTTTGCGCTTGGCGGACCGCCCGATTGCAGCACCTTCGGCCAATCCCTCCGGCAAGATCAGCCCAACGACTGCCGCGCATGTCATGGACGGCCTTAGAGGACGGATCGCCGCTGTTTTGGATGGCGGTGCGTGCACCGTCGGCCTTGAATCATCAATCTTCGGGGGGGACCCAATAACTCTATTACGCCCCGGCGGGATTTCAAAGGAGGATGCAGAAAAGGTATTAGGGCATCCCTTGGCATCGACCCCTACGCCATCCACGCCAAATGCGCCGGGACAATTGGCGTCACATTACGCGCCAGACGCCCGAGTCAGACTGAATGTCACAACAAAAGGCTCCGCGCCGCACCTTGGCTTTGGCGAGATGCCCGCTGATCTAAGTCTTTCCACCACAGGCAATCTGATCGAGGCAGCTGCAAACCTCTTTAGCAATTTAAGGCAAATGGACGAGCTGACACGCGAAAGTGGCGAAGATCACTTCACAGTGGCACCCATTCCGGACATGGGAATTGGTCTCGCGATCAACGACAGATTGACCCGTGCTGCCGCTCCGCGCCCTTAAGCGCGCCCGCCTTCGGCTGATAAAAGCAGCGGGTTGATCCCCATCTTCTTCAAAGCGCTCTGCCATTTGGAGCCATCTTCAGACCCAAACACCAAAGCCTCCGACGCATCACCAATCAACCAACCATTGCGCACAATCTCGTCTTCCAATTGCCCGGGCCCCCACCCGGCATACCCCATCGCAAGCAAAGCATCCGTTGGACCTTCGCCCATTGCGATATCCTCGAGGATATCAAGCGTGGCCGTCATGGCAAAAGCTTCGCCCACCTGCATCGTTGAGTCCTGCTGATTGTAATCCGATGAATGCAGCACGAAACCTCGACCGAATTCGACCGGACCACCGACATGGATCCGGATCGGGCGCATTTCTTCGGGCGCTTCTATTTCCAACTGTTTCAACAAATCGGCAAATTTCAGATCATCGGCAGGTTTGTTGACGATTAGCCCCATCGCGCCCTTCTCCGAATGGGAGCATATGAAAATCACACTTTGTTCAAATCGCGCATCCCCCATGGAGGGCATGGCAATGAGCAATCTACCGTTCAAATCTATGGAATCGCTTGTTTCTGTCATCCACCCAGCGTGAGGGTTTCATCTGCGGCGATCAAGGGGTAGCGCAACAAAACCGCGGCGTATTCGCCACTGTAGCAGTTTCTCGCTTAGACGTGATTTCCTGTGTGTGATCATGCTCCATATGTTCCGGTCATGATCCGAACCCTTTGCCATAAAGCTGCAATAGCCATATGCCTGATCACTGGTGCCGCGACGCCTGTGAGCGCGCAAGTGTTGCACACGACCGACAGCGTCGTGTCCGTGACACTGCTTGAAGGATGGCGGCTTGAAAATGGCGCGCATTATGCAGGCATCCAGATTGATCTAGCGCCGGGTTGGAAAACCTATTGGCGCGCGCCCGGGGATGGCGGCATCCCAACGACGGTGACATGGAACGGATCTGAAAACCTGAAAGAGGCCAGCATCATGTGGCCGCGCCCTGTCGTCTTCCGGGCTTTTGGCATGCGCTCGGTCGGCTACGCGGATCGTGTTGTGCTTCCAGTGCATCTTGAGGCGGAAACCAATGGCCCGATTTCCATCAAGATGAACATGCGCCTCGGCGTGTGCAAAGAAATCTGCCTGCCTGTGGATGTGGCAATCAACAGCCGACTGCATCCTAATCACGTGGAGGGAATGGTCCCGATCCAAACGGCACTGACGGACCGCCCTAAACCGGTTGAAGCACGGCTTGATTGCTCACTAACGAAAGTCGGCGATGAATATCGGCTCGATATCGCGACGAATGTCCCCCCACTGCACGGTAATGCCGAGACGTCCGTGGTAGAACTTGCAGACAAAATGGTCTGGGTCAGCGAGCCGGAGTTCCTGCGTGAGGATGATTGGGTGATGTCCAGTGTCCGGCTAATCCCGCAAAATGCGCGTGCAAAGATAGACCTGTCCACATTGCGCCTGACTATGCTGACGACAACTTCTGCAGTCGAGTTATCCGGTTGCGACTAGGCCTGCGCTTTGCGCCCGAAACTGTGCGCAACGACTGCCAAAATCCAGTTCAGCAGCAAAAGCACCAAGACCCCTGACAAGAACAGGAGAAACGCCATCGGCAACGAATTCGCGGGCACTTTTGCGGGCAATGCCATCCGCAACGCCTCCGGCAAAGTTCCGAACCAGAGTGTGGCGCCCATCGTCACGGCAAAGAGCACCGTTGCTAGGACAAGATTAAAAAGCGTAATTGCTTTGAACACGGGCGCAGCTCTACCCGAGGTCAATGCCCGTTTCAAAGCTTTGGTCTGTTTTTGCACGTCGGATTGCATCGCAATAAGGGAAGGTACAATCAAAAGAACCAAGACAAGTCCGACCCCCAACCCATAGCATAGCGTGATCACTGTTGGCTTCAAAAACTGCGCATGGCGCGACGTTTCAAACAACAGCGGCGCCAGACCCAAGACTGTGGTCAAGGTCGTTAACAGCACGGGTCTTAACCTGTCGGCCGCACCGTCAATGATTGCTGGGATCAGGCCCCGCTCTTTGGCGTATTCGTCAACGGTCGAGACCAGCACAATGGAATCGTTAATGATAATTCCTGTCATCCCGATCAATCCCACGACGGTAAACATCGACAGCGGCACGTCCCACGCATGGTGGCCATAGATCGTGCCAATCAGACCGAAGGGAATAATTGCCATGATCACGACAGGCCTTGTGAAGCTGGCAAAAACCCAAGCCAAAGCGAGATAAATTCCGATTAGGCAGAGGATGAACCCAAGGGTGGCATCGTTGCGGAATTCTTCTTCCTGCTCCGCGAGTCCGGACTGGCGTGTCGCAATCCCGAAATCTTGTTCGATCTGCGGCAAGATAACCTCCGCAATCTGCTTACTGATCTCTGCCGCTCGCGCAGGATCATCTTCCGAGATATCACCTGTGACAGAGATCAACCTGATCCCGTTTTCCCGGCGGACGGTCGAAAAACCGGTCTGGCTTTCCACTGTCACAATGTCGGCTAAGGGCACATATTCGCCTGACGGTGCGCGCATGAAGGTGCGATCAAGAAAATCTGCTGTTAGTTCCCCTGAAGGCAGCTCCACCCGGATCGTCGCGGAACGCGGCCCGTCAGGATACGTTGCCGCCTCGATCCCGTTCAAACGGTTCCGTAGAACGCGACCCAAAGCATCAATCGTGAAGCCAAGCGCTTGGCCTTGCGGGGTCAGATCAAGGATCAGCTCTTCTTTGTCATAGGCCAAACTGTCTTCGACAGCGCTGACTTCCGGGAATTGCAGCATGGCCTCTTTGAACGCTTCAGCTGCGCCTTTAAGGACCTGTGCCTCCCCCCCAAACATCTGCACATCCAGACTATCGCCACCGGGCCCAGAACGCCATCCACGGAAACTCACCTGCTCTACCATCGGATGACGACGGACGGTATCCTGCAACTCGCCAACGAATTGGAAGGAGGAATACGGGCGTTGATCAGCATCAATCAACTCAATCGCGATGGAGCCCAATTGATCTTGATCTTTGCTCTCTTGCCCAGACAGCCCGCGACCGGTCGTGCCGCCCACTTCTGCCAACACATAATCCAAGGGATTGCGGCCGTATCTTTCTTCATAATCCGCTGCCAGTTCGGTGGTCGCACGCTGCATCTCGCGCATCATTTCCAACGTGTCATCACGCGTCGCACCGGGCAGCATTGAGAAATTGCCGGAAACTGACCCGCGTTCCGGAGCATTGAAGAATCGCCACGTCACGTCACCTTTGATGAACAGCGCGGCTTGACTGGCCAGCAACAAAAGCGCCAAAGCAACGACGGGGTACCGTGCCCAGATTACCAGCTTCATGAAGGGCCGGAACACGCGATCACGCAGCCAGTTGAACCCTTTACTGACGGTACGTGAGGGCCAATCATACCAGTGTTCTTTGGCAGAGGCCGCCAACGCATGGCTCATATGGTGGGGTAAAATCAGAAAACATTCGACCAGAGAGGCGATCAGCACCACGATCACTGTAAACGGGATATCTGCGATCAGATCCCCAAACCTACCGCCCACTGCGACCAAACCAAAGAAAGCAATCACAGTAGTCAAGGTAGCGGAGAACACCGGCGCTGACATCCGCCGCGCCGCGTTTTCAGACGCGGTGACCGGGTCCTCACCCAAAATTCGATGTCGAAAATCAGCGTGTTCGCCCACAACAATCGCGTCATCGACAACGATGCCTAACGTAATGATCAACGCGAACAGCGAGACCATATTGATCGTCAGCCCTGCAAGATACATCAGGGCTATCGCGCCCAGCATGGCCACTGGAATTCCTGCGGCAACCCAAAAAGCTGTCCGCGCGTTGAGGAACAGGAAAAGCAGCAAAACCACCATACCAAGTCCAACTGCACCATTGTCCACAAGGATATCGAGGCGACCCGTAATAGCTTCCGACCGCGTCCGGATCAGGTCAATACTTGTACCGGCTGGCAAGGTCAGGCTTAGCTCTTCCGCTACCTTCGTGACTCGCTCTTGTATCTTGATCGCATCGCCCCGATCAGAGCGGTCAACGCGCACCGAAATCGCCGGGTTTTCGCCGGAGAAATAAGCGCGCTCACGGTCGGTTCCTTCAATCGTGATGGTCGCGACATCCCCGATCGTCAGGTTCGAGCCATCAGGGTCGGAGCGCAAGACAATCGCTGCGATCTGTGTCGGATCACGCTTGGCAACACCCGTACGCACCCGTGCGTTACCGCCGGAGACATCGCCTGCAGGGTCGGCAGACGCCTCGCCCCGGATCGCCTCCGCGATCTCAGCCATCGTGATATCGTTTTTGATCAGCGCGGTTGACGGCACCTCCACCAAGGTTTCCGGGGCTGCGACTCCTCTGATCGTTGTCCGTGTGACGCCTGCCGCAAACAGGCGCGTGACAAATTCATCGGCAAATCGGCCTAACTGTTCCACGGCAACAGGGCCTGTGATCACAACGTCCGTCACGCGATCACGCCATGCCCCGCGCCGTACAACTGGGTCTTCGGCGTCATCCGGCAAATCAGAGATTGCGTCGACAGCGGCTTGCACCTCATCAGCAGCGCGCGACATATCCCAATCGGGTTCAAAGTCGAGATTGACCGACGCACTGCCCTCTCGTGATTGCGAGACAGAACTTTCGACCCCTTCGACACTTAGCAACGCAGGCTCAAGCAGTTGCACAACCGCGCGGTCCACATCCTCCGCCCCTGCGCCGTTCCACTGCACATTGACTGATACTGAGTCCAGAATGACATCAGGGAAAAACTGGGTCCGCATCCGCGGCAAGGCGGCGACACCAACCGCAATCAAGATCACCAAAAGCAGGTTTGCAGCTGTCTTATGCCGCGTAAAATAAGATAGCGCGCCGCCGGTTGAGGACTTGATCACCTCGCGCATCGTCTAGCTGCCCATCCGGGATTCGATCCGGGCAACCATCTGGGCAGGCACCTTCGCATCTTGCAATTGCCCGAGCATCCGAGCCTTTACCTCTTTCGGGATACGCTGATTGGCCTCAACAAACGCAATAATACGCGCGCGGCGGTCATCATCCAACTCGACCAATTCAGGCGCCTGCGGCACACCGCCTCCGGCACCGCGCAGAGGTTTCACCTTGATACCAGCCCCCAGCACTTGGCTACGTTCGCTAACCACTTCACGTCCTCGCAATCCGCGAGCACGCACAATTACTGCATCGCCTTGGCGGCGTAATACATCGACATTTGCTTCTTCTAGACGATCCTCTTCGCCCAACACCAAAACTTCCCCGCCAGGTGTCACGGCAGAAGCTGGCAATTTCACCACGCGGGTTAACACGGGCTCTTTTGCAATTACCGTCACGAAATCACCGGGCCTTAACCCACCAGTGCTGTCGATCTCAGCAAACAGTAACCGACCCGTTGATCCTTCCGCAACCGCGGCGCTTTCGCGGGTGATCCTGCCGGCAACGACCAAATCCGTGCCCAAAACATCTAGCCTGATTTCAACGGGGGAGGCGATCAGCTCCCCATTTTCTACCAGCCTCGCATATTGCGCGGTGGAGACGCGGAACGAGACCTCTAAAGCCGTCGGGTCAACGAGCTGCGCAAGGCGCTCATTATTGGCAACCAATCCGCCCGTTGTCGCTTGAACGTCAGACAAGCGCCCATCGAAAGCCGCGTAAATCTCCGTGTCTTCCAGCCGCCTCTTGGCATCACGCAGGTTGATCTTGCGCCGTGTGATCAGAGTTCCAGCTTGCGCCAAACGAGCCTCTGCTTGCTGCAGGGCTTGCCTCCGTGACAATACCGCTTGATCAGATGACGACGCGGCTAGCTCTGCCGCTTCCACCGCTGCAGCTGTTCCAACATTGCGAGACCGCAAATCTTGCTGCCGTACCAATGCTTTTTGCTGCAGGTCCGCTTGGCGCCGCGCAGCTTCCAATTCGTCTTGCGCCAACTCAATCGCGCGTTTTGCATCAAGCAGGTCGGATTCAGCTTCGATCAAATCTGTTTCGGCCACCTCATAAGCGGCTTGTGCATCAGCAGGATCAATCCGCGCTAGCAAGGCGCCGGCCTTTACGGCACCGCCCTCTTGGAAATTTTCACCAAGTTCGACCACTGCGCCCCCAACAGGGGCACGCAAATCAAGTGTGCGTCGCGATCGAACCTCGCCAAAACTTGTCAATTCAGGGGTGATATCTGTGGGCTCTATCGTTTCCACCACGACCGAGAAAACACGTTCGCGTGCCGGTCTTTGCGAAGGCTCTTCCGCCCAGCGTTCTTGCAGGGCTGAGTAGACAGAATTGCCCCCCATCGCCAAAATCCCTGCGGTCAGGGCCAGCAAAAACAACCCGATTAAGCTGCGGCGAAAGAAACGCATGTAGCGACGGCTCCGATAAAAACTACGTTTAATGTAGGGCTTAGCCTCTTAAACGTCCAATAATAGAGGTCAAACGCACGGGAGTGTTATTTCCGTCGCTGATGCTCGTCCAATCGCGGCATAATTTCTACGAAATTGCAGGGCTTATGTCGGTAATCGAGCTGCTTCACCAAAATCTCGTCCCACGCGTCTTTGCAGGCACCCGGGCTACCGGGCAACGCAAACAGATACGTCCCTTGAGCCACACCACCTGTGGCACGGCTTTGCACTGCTGACGTTCCAATTTTGGCCATTGAAACATGCGTGAACACAGTTCCAAACGCATCGATCTCTTTCTCATAAACATCGCGGTGCGCCTCGACGGTCACGTCGCGCCCCGTCAGACCCGTTCCACCGGTCGAGAGCACTACATCAACGCTATCGTCCGCACACCAAGCCTTTAGCTGATCTGCAATCTGTGCGCGCTCGTCGGGTAGAATTTTCCGGTCCGCCAAGATGTGCCCCGCACCCTTCAAACGATCCACCAGCGTATTGCCCGACTTGTCATTCTCCTCCTTGCGCGTATCGGATACCGTCAATACCGCAATACGCACGGGGATAAACTCACGTTCGCTCATCCGCGCAACCTCTTCTGTAAGCTAAGCAAATCGGCCCATGCTTCGCGTTTTGCGGGCGCATTGCGCAACAGATAAGCAGGGTGGAACATGGGTAGCGCCGGTTTTCCAAAGGCTTCCACCCAATCACCACGAAGTTTGGTGATGCCCTTTTTGCCAAGCACTGCGAGGCAAGACACATTGCCCATCAAAACCAAGAGGTCAGGCTGCGCAAGTGCCACGTGGCGCTCAAGAAACGGCAGCATCATCGCAATCTCTTCCGGCGTAGGCTCGCGATTGTTTGGCGGCCGCCACGGCATCACATTGGTAATATAGACGGGGTTTTCGGCGTGATCCCGTCCGTGGTCAATCGCGGCCAACATGGCATCAAGCAACTGGCCCGCACGTCCCACAAAAGGCCGCCCTTCGCGGTCCTCATCCCGGCCTGGTGCTTCGCCGATGACCATGACACGCGCACCGGGTTTTCCGTCGGAAAAGACCAGCGAGCGGGCGCCTTTCTTCAACTCGCAATGCTCGTAGCCAGCCATCGCCGCCTTGAGCGCCTCAAGATCATCTGACCCGTTTGCCATCTGACGCGACACAGCCACGGCGTCAATTTCGATAGGCGCAGCAGGAATGTCAGCAGGCGCAGCAACTTTGGGTTTGGGCTTCTTTGCAGGCTCTTCGTAGCGATTGACCGGTTGCTCGCCAATGGCCTCAGTTGCACCGAGGTCAATCTGCCACTCCAGCAGTGCTTTCGCTTGATGATAGTCCAGCTGCGATTCCATTGGGGCAGTCTAAGGTGCACAACCATGAGCAGCAATCGCAGCTTGTTCAAACTGCACTGGCTTTCTATATACCAACCGACCAAGGGGAAGGACGGCCATGACATTCCGCGCAGAGCATTTGCTAGGGATCGAGCATCTCTCCCCGACGGATATCACCGCTATTCTCGACCTCGCCGATCAATATGTCGATCTGAACCGTTCAGACCGCAAGCATTCCGAAGTGCTTGCAGGGCAGACACAGGTAAACATGTTCTTCGAGAATTCCACGCGCACGCAGGCGTCTTTTGAGATTGCGGGCAAGCGCCTTGGTGCTGACGTCATGAATATGGCGATGCAGGCAAGTTCGATTAAAAAGGGCGAGACGCTCATTGATACGGCGCTGACGCTGAACGCAATGCATCCTGACCTTCTGGTCGTGCGCCATCCGCATTCCGGCGCGGTAAACCTGCTGGCAGAGAAGGTGAATTGCGCTGTGCTGAATGCAGGTGACGGGCGTCATGAACATCCGACACAAGCGTTGCTAGATGCGCTGACAATCCGGCGCGCCAAAGGGCGCTTGCACCGCTTGAACGTCGCGATCTGCGGCGACATTGCTCATAGCCGCGTTGCGCGCTCGAATATTTTGCTCTTGGGCAAGATGGAGAACCGCATCCGCCTCGTTGGCCCGCCGACATTGATGCCTTCAGAAATCGACCAGTTCGGCGTCGAGGTCTACGAAGACATGCGCGAGGGCCTGGAAGACGTCGACGTCGTCATGATGCTTCGCTTGCAGCGCGAGCGGATGGATGGCGGTTTCATCCCATCCGAACGTGAGTATTACCATCGCTACGGCCTTGACGCAGAAAAGCTGAGCCATGCGAAAAACGACGCGATTGTTATGCATCCGGGTCCGATGAACCGAGGTGTGGAAATCGACGGCACCCTTGCCGATGACATCAACCGCTCCGTCATCCAAGAGCAGGTCGAAATGGGCGTCGCTGTTCGCATGGCCTGCATGGAACTCCTCGTGAAAGCCCGCAAACTGAAACCCGTCGGGGTGATGGTATGAGCGAAGAGCCTAAAGACCCCCGCATGTCCGGCAAAATCGCAATGTATGCGTTGCTAGGGCTCGCAGCGTTCACCGGTTTTCTTATCTGGTTTGGCAGCTGATGGCGTCGCGTATGCTGCATATCTTTGCGGTGAACGCAGCGGTTGAAGGGCGGCATACTTATCTCAGCCGCTCAAAAGAGGAAGCGATGAAGTTGCCCGACCTCGCCGGATGGATGGGACTGCGGCAAGGCGGTCTGAACACGGACGAGATCGAGCTGTTTCCGGTGAGTGATTTGGCTGGAATGGCATTGTCGGACTATGTGTCGAACGCATTTGATTTGGACGGCCAACCGGCGGGTCAGACAATGGCGCGGATGAACGCGCTGGACGGGCATGTTCTTTTAGTCCCAGACGCAGCCGTCGCCGGCACAGTTGAAACCAAGCCAGAGTTGACCTTGATCGCTAGCCTGCCGATGGCGCGTGCGGACCATTCTTCTGAAGCGCTGGAGCCAACAAAAGAAATTTATGGCCAACCTTCTCAGGACAATGTTGGTTGGCATAGCAAGAATAAGTCGCGCAGCGGGTTGAAGATATCCATCATCCTGTCAATTTTCGTGTTGATTGCAGGGATCATGATGGCACTGGCCACCTCATGATGATCGGAATTGCCAAGCCCCTATGCGCCATGCGACACGGATGCGATGTTAAGAAAGGCCCGCTGTTATGCTGCTTCTAACCAACGCGCTTCTGATTGACCCCGAAGCCAACACAGCTGAACCGGGTAGCGTTCTGATCAAGGATGGGCGAATTAACGAAGTATTACCACAAGATGCTGATTTAACGTCTTATTCTGTCCCCGCAGGGACAGCTATTGACTGCAACGGCAAGTGTCTTGCGCCCGGCATTGTCGATATCGGCGTTAAAGTTTGCGAGCCTGGTGAACGCCACAAGGAAAGCTTCCGTACCGCCGGTCAGGCGGCTGCCGCTGGCGGTGTAACGACAATGGTGACCCGTCCAGATACGATGCCCACCGTGGACACGCCGGAGACACTGGAATTCGCCAAACGACGCGGATCGGAAATGACAGATGTGCGCATTGCCCCGATGGCATCGCTGACCAAAGAACGCGCTGGGCGCGAAATGGTTGAGATGGGGTTTCTGCAAGACGGCGGGGCTGTCGCCTTTACCGACGGTGACCATGTGGTGACGGATACGAAAGTCCTCAGCCGCGCAATGGTCTATGCCCGCTCGCTCGGCGCTTTGGTGATGGGCCACCCCCAAGAGCCGATCCTGAGCGACGGCGCCGCCGTAACCTCTGGCAAGTTTGCGTCTTTGCGCGGACTTCCTGCTGTCTCGCCGCTTGCAGAACGCATGGGGCTGGAACGTGATCTGGCTTTGATTGAGGCTACAAAAGTCCGCTACCACGCGGACCAAATTTCGTGTGCCGCTGCCCTGCCCGCCTTAAAGCGCGCCAAGGATGCCGGGCTCGACGTGACCGCCGGGGTTTCAATCCACCACCTGACGTTGAATGAGTTGGATGTGGGCGACTACAGAACCTTTTTCAAAGTCAAACCACCATTGCGCAACGAAGATGACCGACAAGCCATGGTCGAAGCAGTAGCCACCGGACTAATTGACATCATCTGTTCGATGCACACGCCGCAGGATGAAGAAAGCAAGCGCTTGCCGTTCGAACAAGCAGCCTCCGGCGCGGTTGGGCTAGAGACATTGCTTCCCGCAGCAATGCGGCTTTACCACGCCGAGCAATTGAGCCTGCCAGAATTGTTCCGGGCCATGTCATTGAATCCGGCGAAACGTCTTGGGTTGGACGGTGGACGATTAAGCGCAGGAGCACCAGCAGACCTCGTTTTGTTCGATCCGGACGCGCCCTTTGTGATGAACCGTGAGACATTGAAGTCGAAATCCAAAAATACGCCCTTTGACGGTCAACGGATGCAAGGGCGCGTGTTACGGACATTTGTGGCTGGCCGCGAGGTCTACGCCCGCTGATGCCTGAGATTGTTACCTCCGTCCCGCTCTTGGGTGCCGTCGCGGTTTTGGCCTATCTGCTCGGGTCAGTTCCTTTTGGTTTGGTCATTGCAAAGCTGATGGGGCTGGGCGATCTGCGACAGATCGGATCGGGCAATATCGGCGCGACCAATGTTCTGCGCACGGGATCGAAACCCGCCGCTTTGGCCACACTGCTTCTTGATAGCGGGAAAGGCGCGATTGCTGTCATTTTGGCGCGCGTTTTGGTTGGTGAGGACGCTGCACAATTGGCAGGTTTCATGGCGTTCCTTGGCCACCTTTTTCCCGTCTGGCTTGGGTTCAGGGGGGGCAAAGGGGTTGCGACCTATCTTGGAACTCTACTTGCCCTCGCCTTTCCTATCGGTGCTGCGGCCTGTCTCACTTGGCTCGTGATTGCCGCGCTTTTCCGAATTTCATCCCTTGCAGCATTGATTGCAGCATTGATTGTTCCGGTCTGGCTTATGGTTCTCGGCCGCCCGGATATGGTGGTGCTGTCGATTGCATTGGGTGCGCTGATCTGGGTGCAGCATATCCCGAATATTAGGCGCATTCTAACCGGCACGGAGTCGAAGATCGGCAAAAAAGGGTAATACGATGGGTTTCAAGGAAGCCGTCATGACCTGCCTCAACAAGTATTTGACCTTCTCTGGTCGTGCATCCCGTTCGGAGTTTTGGTGGTTTGTTCTCTTTTATAATCTGGCAACCGTCTGTGGATTTATCCTTGTGATGTTTACCATCACGCCCGAAGGGGAAGGTGGGCTTATTTGGCCTTTATTTACGACCATGCTGTTTCTGTTGCCACCAATGGCATCGGTCACTGCGCGCCGCTTGCATGATAAGGGCCTGACCGCTTGGGTGATGCTTTTGTTCTTGTTTCCGTTTGGCGGCATTGCTGTTTTGATCCTCTGCGCCCTGCCTGGAGATGCGGGTGACAACGGATACGGCGAAGCGCAGCCAAATGCACAGAATGAGCCGGTTTTTCAACGCTCAAACATCCCAAACGTCAAAGATCGTAATTAACAGACGTTAAGATATCATCAGAGAAACGACCCGATTGCTGCATAAAACTGCCGCATTTTAAGGCGATCCTTCGAAAAACTGAGACTAGAGGACGTGACCGATGGGGCCGATTGCCGCGACTAAATCAGTATTTCGTAACTACGTACACATGGATGGGCGTGCGACACGCGCGGAGTACTGGTGGTGGGCGTTTACTCATTTTGCCATAACGATGATCTCCATGAGCATCGCGGTTGTGTCACTGGATCCAAGCTGGCCACCAATGGTGGCGCTTGTGAATGGGGCTTTATTTTTTCCGTTCATGCTGGCGACAATCGTACCAAACATCACAGTCATGGTGCGCCGCCTTCACGACACGGACAGGTCGGGCATGTGGTTCTTTATCAATTTCATTCCCGTGATCGGCGCCATCTGGTTCTTGATCCTTTTGATCCTGCCGTCTTCTGAGGGCGAAAACCGGTTTGGGCCAGAATTTGGCGACGCGGTCGACCCGACCATCCCTACACCAGTACGTTCAAAACGGCAGAAACGGCCCGACATTTACAACCGGACCGACGTCTCAAACGCATATGTTGCCGCCTATACAACGGACCCACGCATGCGCCGGGCCCCGGAGGACGAGCCAGCACGTGTCGGCGGAATTACGGATGCGGAGCTGATTGAATCCGCCAAAGAATTCCAGCAACAGCGGAAGTCGGAGATCAGCGACTATTACAAGAACAAGGTACTCGGCAGTTTGAAGCCTGACGAGCCAAGCTACAGCTGATCGCTGTCAGCAAACCTAGTACTTGTACGCGTCATACACACGGCTGATATCGCCATTCCAATCACCGTGATAGTGACGCAACAGTTCATCCGCAGGCGTTTCACCGCTTTCAATACTGTCTTTCAATGCGTTTAGGAAATGCGTCTCGTCTGGGACCATACCGCCGGCACCGGGCCGCGCGCGATTTTTCAGTCCAAGTTCTGCAATATTCACAACTTCGCGGGCCAGATCATGCATGTTGATCCCGTTGACTTGCGCTTGCAGGCCATCCACTGAGGCCACCACGCGCAGTGCTTCGCGCGTTTCCGCATCCCAGCCCTTCGCGATGTCCCAAGCTGCATCCAGCGCGGATTGATCATAAGTCAGACCGACCCAAAATGCGGGCAAAGCACAAAGCCTGCGCCACGGTCCCCCATCAGCGCCGCGCATCTCGATGAATTTCTTGACGCGGGCTTCGGGGAAGACGGTGGTTAGATGGTCGGCCCAGTCAGACAGGGTCGGCGTTTCGCCGGGCAATGCTGGCAGCTCTCCTTTCAGGAAGTCACGGAAGGATTGGCCCAGCGCATCGACGTATTTGCCGTCGCGATAGACAAAATACATGGGCACATCGAGCACCCATTGGGTCCACGCTTCAAAGCCGAAGCCTTCATCAAAAATGAACGGGACCATACCCGTGCGCGCATCATCAAGGCTGCGCCAGACACGGGCGCGCCAACTTTTGTGACCGTTTACTTTGCCCTCAAAGAAGGGCGAATTGGCAAAGAGCGCCGTCGCAACCGGCTGCAGGGCAACCGCGACGCGCATCTTCTGGATCATGTCGGCCTCGGATGAAAAATCGAGGTTCACTTGCACTGTACATGTGCGTCGCATCATTTGCGTTCCATGCGTGCCGACAGTGCCCATATAGGCATCCATCAGTTTGTAGCGGCCTTTGGGCATCAGCGGCATTTGCTCATGCGTCCATTCGGGCGCCGCGCCGAGGCCGATGAACTTCGCACCGATCCGGTCGGCAACAGTTTGCACCTCTTTGAGATGCTGGTTCACCTCGTCACAGGTCTCGTGAATGGTCTCCAAAGGCGCACCGGACAACTCAAGTTGACCGCCCGGTTCAAGCGAGACATTCGCCCCGTCTTTGACAAGGCCCACAATATTGTCACCCTCGTTGACTGCCTCCCAATTGAATTGATCACGCAGACCTTCAAGGATCGCTTTGATCGAGCGGTCACCATCATAGGGAAGCGGAAGGAGCGAGTCTTGGCAGAAGCCAAACTTCTCGTGCTCGGTTCCAATCCGCCAGTCTTCTTTCGGTTTACAGCCGTCTTCCAGATAGCCCGCAAGTTGCGCATGATCCGTGATTGGGCCGCCGCCGGATTGTGGGATAGACATGTCAGGCTCCGATCAATTCGCTGGAGTGCAAGGGATGGGTGAGCCGCACAGGGAAGTCAATGCAGCGCAGCGCGAGGTTTCGACCAGATCACGTAGCTGTCATTTTGCGTCGTCCCCATCGCTTTGGTGGCCATCGAATAATCCACGCCATCTAGCGCTGAAAACGCATCAAAGAGTTTCGATGATCCGGTCGCAGAGTTTGGAATAGTCAGCACTGTACCGCCATCTTCTTCCAAAACCCAATGCAGATCATCCGCCCACGGCCCCTGATCGTTCGTGATTGCCGTGATGCGCGCAAGGGACTCAATGGAGACAACTCCGCCTTCGTAAGCCGAGAAATAGCTGATCTGCCGCTCGTCCACCTCAACCACACCGGGGCCAATTTGATCGGTGCGGAAGGTGATGCGCCTAAGTGACGTTGTGAATAGGCCAAGACCAGCGAATATGATGATCGCCCCGATAACTTTCCAAAACCATCCGACGTAAGTGAGAAACCAAAACCCAACAGCAAAGACCGCGAGCCCGACAAGCGGCTCTGCGTATTTCTTCAAAAGGGCAAGGATTTCGGGGCGGATCACGTCCAATCCCCCAAAGCGGCTTGCCAAACCGTCAGCGCAGCCACAGCAGCGGTGTCCGCGCGAAGAACACGCGGGCCGAGGCTGATAGGCGTGGTCTGCGGAAGCTTGTGCAAGCGATCACGTTCAGCGTCCGAAAAACCGCCTTCAGGGCCGATTAAGACGGCCCATTTCCCCGATTTTGAATGTGCCAGCGTTTCTGCAGGACCAACACGGGCCTCGTCGCAGAACATTAACTGACGGTCTTCCGGCCATGTGTCGAGAACCGCGCCAAGCTTTGCAATATCGGCCACTTCGGGAACGTATGTCCCACCGCATTGCTCTGCCGCTTCCATCGCATGGGCTTGCAGCTTGTCGCGGCGGATGCGGTCGGAATTGGTGTATTGTGTCATCACCGGCATGATGCGGGCCGCGCCCATCTCTGCCGCTTTCTCGACGATGAAATCTGTGCGGGCTTTCTTGATAGGTGCGAAGAGCAGCCAAAGGTCTGGTGGCATTTGCAATGGCTTTGTCTGCTCTTTCACCAGCAAAAGACCGCGGCGTTTCCCCGCATCAGCCACCTCAGCCAGAAACTCACCATCGGCACTGTTGAACAGTAAAATATGGGCTCCAACGCCCAAGCGCATCACGTTGAACAGGTAGTTGGCCTGATCACGATCAACCGGAACCGAATTGCCGGGCGCGAGCGGGTGCTCTACAAACAATCTGATCTTCGCATCTGCCATGAGGCTAACCTATGACCGAGACTGCTGGAACGCCAGAGGGGCACGTTAAAGATGGTCAGGTGGCAGATGCTGTGCCTGAGAATTGGGTCGATACGCTGGCCCCGTCATGGTCACGCCCTTACTTGCGATTGAGCCGTGCAGACAGGCCCATTGGTACGTGGTTGCTGTTGTTGCCCTGCTGGTGGGGTGTTTTGCTGGCTGCTGCGTCCACCTCGTTCAAGCTTTTTGATCTATGGATCATAGTTGGATGCGCTTTAGGCGCATTTCTTATGCGTGGTGCTGGGTGCACTTGGAATGACATCACAGATCGCGACATTGACGCGCAAGTCGCCCGAACGCGGTCGCGGCCTATTCCATCCGGTCAGGTGTCGACAAAACAGGCCTTGGCTTGGTTGGTGATCCAAACAGGACTGGCCGCCTTCATCCTGTTCACCTTCAACTGGGCCTCTATCGGGCTGGGCATTCTAGCGCTGCTGCCCGTAGCGATCTATCCGTTCGCCAAGCGTTTCACTTGGTGGCCGCAAGTGTTTTTGGGTCTGGCGTTTAACTGGGGCGCACTTCTGGCATGGACAGCACACACTGGGTCTCTAGGCTGGCCGCCCGTCATTTTATACATCGCAGGCATAAGCTGGACGCTGTTCTACGACACGATCTATGCCCACCAAGACAAAGAAGACGACGCTCTGATTGGTGTGAAATCGACCGCGCGGTTGTTTGGCGATAACACAGCCCCTTGGTTGCGGTTTTTCATGATGGCCTCTGTCATGTTGATGTCGATTGCGATCATTCTGGCCTTGGTCCCTACTGGCGCGAATGTACTGGCCTTGGTCTTGGCGCTGCTTGGAGCATGGGGCTTTGGATGGCACATGATGTGGCAAATGAGACAACTCGATACTGAAGACACGGACACATGCCTGCGACTGTTTCGCTCCAACCGCGATGCGGGGCTGATTCCTGCGCTGTTTCTTGCTGTTGCTGCATTGCTTTGATTGAAACCCGGGCGATAGCCCGTTAGGACTTTGCGCGGGGACCACAGACATGTTGCGTAGTTCATGACACCTAAGTCCATAGTTGCTTTTATCATGGCCGCTCTTTTGTCGGTTGGTGGGTCCTATCTGGCCGTTGGTTGGATCGAATCTCGCTCTGAAGAGTTGGTCAATGCCACCCTTTTGGATGGAGGCCATGACTGGGCCGAGGTCAATGTGGACGGCCTGCAGGTTTTGTTGAACGGGACTGCGCCAGATGAGGCTACGCGGTTTCGCGTCGTCAGCGCAGTCGGTCGCGCTGTTGATCCTGATCGGATCGTCGATGACATGGGCGTCCGCGTTTCCGAACCAACGGCCGCGCCGAAATTCACCGTTGAGATGTTGCGCAATGGTGACGGCGTCTCCCTCATCGGACTGATCCCAGCTGAAGCTGAACGTGACGCCTTTACTGATACAATTGAACGGTTGATGGACAATTCGGGCAAGGTCACCGATATGCTTGAAACTGCGGCCTTCCCGACACCGCGCGGCTGGGATGCGGCCATTGAGTTCGCCACGCAGGCGCTGGATGATCTGCCCCGCTCAAAAATCTCCGTCTCGGCTGACCGGGTGGAAGTGACCGCAATCAGCGAAAGCCCCGAAGACAAACGCCGGATCGAGACATATTTAGCACGACGCGCGCCATCGTCGGTGCAGCTTATTATGAATATCACTGCGCCGCGCCCGGTGATCAGCCCGTTTACTTTGCGCTTTGAATTGAACGGCGAGCAGGCGTCCTTCGATGCGTGCTCTGCAGACACAAGCCAAACTCGCAATGCGATCCTGCGCTCAGCGGCGAGTGTCGGCACTTTGCCGGAACGCCCCACCTGCGCGATTGGCCTCGGCGTACCATCACCCAACTGGGCCAAGGCTGTCGACGTGGCCATGAAAGGCTTGAAGCAGATGGGGGGGGGATCGCTGACCTTCTCTGACGCCGACATCACGCTAGTCGCACTTGATAGCACGACGCAGGCGACGTTTGACCGTGTGGTCGGGGATTTGGACGCAACTTTGCCTGAGGTCTTCTCCCTCCACGCGGTTTTGCCTGAGAAGATCGTTTCAGACGGGACAGTGCCAGAATTTGTTGCGACGCATAGCCCGGAAGGATCATTGCAGATGCGCGGTCGGCTGCCCAATGACGCGGTTGAGAATATCGTAGGCTCCTACGCGCGCGCACAGTTCGGCAGTGAAAATGTCTATCTCGCAACGCGCGATGACCCTGCGTTGCCAAGAAACTGGCCAGTGCGGGTCTTGGCAGGACTTGAAGCGCTTGCAATGCTGGAAAGCGGCGTTGTGACGGTACAAGAAGACTACCTTGAATTGCGCGGCGTGAGCGGATCGAAAACTGCGTCCAACGATGTGTCTCGCTTGCTAGCGGGCAAACTAAGCGACTCCGCCAATTTCGAAATTGCAATCCGTTATGACGAATTACTCGACACAACGCTGAATATCCCAACACCCCAGGAGTGTGTGGACCGGATCAATGGTATTTTGGCGGCGGGTAAAATTGTATTTGAACCCTCCTCCGCCGAGATCACCGAAGTTGCAGGCCGTACGATTGATGCGATTGCGGAGATCGCAAAGCAATGCGAACGCACTCAGATGGAGATCGGTGGACATACCGACAGTCAGGGTCGCGAGATCATGAATGAAGAACTCAGCCAACAACGCGCAGATTCGGTTTTGCTCGCACTGCAGCAACGTCGCGTGCGCACGCGCAACCTGAGCGCGAAAGGCTATGGCGAGGCCGTTCCGATCGCAGATAACGGCACAGAAGCGGGGCGTGAGGCAAATCGGCGGATCGAGTTCAAGCTGTTGACAGATGCACGTGCCGCCGCCACAGACGACACTGCAGAAGATACGGGTGAGGCCGCATCTTCAGAGCAGACCAGCGAGGACGCAGAAGGGGCAGAGGCGACCAGTGAACAGAACTGAGTTTATCATTGCGACCGCAATTATTTTGTTCGTCGCCTTCACGGTTGGCTACCTGACCTGCTGGCTCGTCCAGCGCTTCAGCCGCGTCTCCACCGCCGATGTGGCAGAGTTGGATCAAATGTCAAAGGCGCTGCATGATGCGGAGGAAACCCGCGATCAGGCGATCACTTACCTCCAACAGCGCGAAGCTGAACTGACCAATCAATTGTCTCAGACAGAGGCAGAGTTGAGCGCAGCCATGGACGGTCTACGGGATGCCCGTCACGAAGCAGAGGAACTGCGCGGCTATATCGAGCGTATCAACCAAAACTAAGCTGGACGACATGTGAATTTGGGTTCACCTTCCGCGTGAAGGAGGGTCTATTTTGTCCCGCATTCCCGTAGCTTTAATCGGACCTGCTTGCGCCGCGATTGCGGTCACCTTGTTCTCTCTTAATGACGTAGTAATGAAGATGCTGTCGGGGGAGTATGCGTTGCATTTGCTGGTGTTGATCCGCTCAGCTGTGGGATTGTTCATTGTGCTTGCGATTATGGCGCCACTTCAAGGCGGATATGGGAAGCTGAAAACCAAGCGGCTGGGCAGTCATCTGTTCCGCGCGTCTTGCGTGGTTTTTGCAAACATGACTTTCTTTCTTGGCGTCGCCGCTTTGCCGCTCGCCACATGTGTTGCGATTTTCTTCGTAACACCGTCGCTTGTTACGATCTTCTCTATGGTATTCCTTAAAGAAACCGTAGGTGCGCGGCGCTGGGCGGCAACAGCCGTGGGGTTTATCGGCGTAATGGTCGTGCTGCGCCCCGGTTCCGATGCTTTTCAACTCGCAGCATTGTTCCCGATCGCCGCAGCATTTGGGATTGCAGGTTTAAACATCATGACACGTCATATGCGTGAGACGGAAAACGCCGTGTCGATGGTGTTTTACATTCAGGTGACCTTCATTGCTGTAACAGGGCTTCTTGGCGTGACAATCGGTGGCGGCGCATTTGCAGAGCAAAGCGACCCCTCACTCGCCTTCTTGTTTCGGGCTTGGAGCTGGCCCACCGCAGTCGATCTGCCCTTCGTGATGGTGTTGGGCGTTTTTGCATCCGTGGGCGGGTTCTTTATTTCTCAGGCCTACCGGTTGGGCGAAGCCGCCGTGGTCGCGCCGTTTGAGTATCTCGCACTGCCGCTCAGCATCCTTTGGGGCGTTCTGGTGTTTGGGGACTGGCCTGACGCGGTTGCGTGGATCGGCATTGGATTAATCGCCGCCTCTGGCCTGTACACGGTCTGGCGCGAGAACCAGTTGCAAAAACAAACAAGCCACACGCAGGTTCAACGCTAATCACCAGCGGTTTAGGGCATCCTCGTCTTCGTCTTTACCGTCGACCCAGCTTGCGCCGTTTCCAGTCGTTTCCTTCTTCCAAAACGGAGCGCGGGATTTGAGGTAGTCCATCAGAAAATCAGCCGCCGCAAACGCGTCAGCGCGGTGCTTGGAAGAGGTCGCGACCATCATGATCGTGTCGCCTGCTTCGAGTCTGCCGTAGCGATGGATGACCAGCACATCTTTGAGAGACCAGCGAGCCTTCGCATCCTCAACGATCTCAATGATCGCACGTTCAGTCATCGCGGGGTAATGCTCGATCTCCATGGTTTGCAGACCGCCCGCCACGTCGCGCACCAGTCCCGTGAAGCTGACAACCGCACCAACATCCGTGCTGGTCTTTGAGAACGTGTTTAATTCGTCGCCGGCGTTAAAAGGCTCTTCCTGAACACGGACTGCCATATCAACCGCCGGTCATTGGCGGGAAGAAAGCGACTTCGCGCACGCCAGTAAGGGGGGCGTCAAAGGTGGCCAACTCTTGATCCAGTGCGACTTTCAAGGCGGAAATGTCAGAAAAGGCGAGTTCGTAGCGTTCTTCTTTTGCACGAAGTTCGTCGACAAGTTCTGCGACGGTGGCAGCCGAGGTTTCCACCTGCTCTTTCGGCAGGCCGATCCGTTCACGAACCGACGCAAAATAAAGCACGTCAACCATTTGTATCTTCCCTCAGATACGGCATCGCCTTACGCAAATAGTCAAAGCCCGTGACCAGCGTGAGGATGGCTGCGATGGTCAGCAGGATCGTTCCAATCAAGAAGGTTAGATTTGCGGCGTCTGAATACCACATCAAACCAAGCGGGTCTGGCCCCCCCTCCATAATTGCAGCGAGTGTTGCGTCGTCCATACCAGAGGTGCGGTCGAGGAATTCATGCTCGAATAGCCCCGTCGCGAACAGAACCGCGATTGCCACCATCTGCGCTGTGGTCTTCCACTTGGCAAGATTTGTGACTTTGAGCAATCCGGCCGTATCACCAAGAAACTCCCGCAGGCCTGAGACGAAGGTTTCGCGAAAAATGATGACGGTGGCGGGAAGCAAAATCCAAGGGTTCATGCCAGAAAAGCCGGTGATGACCAACAGCGCGATGATAACCATCGCCTTGTCCGCGATTGGGTCCAGCATAGCGCCGAACTTACTTTCCTGTTTCCACGCTCGTGCGAGATACCCGTCGACGTAATCTGTCAGTGCCGCGACGACGAACAGGATCAGTGCAAACCAATCCGCCCAAGGCCGCGTGAAATACAGAAACATGATAGCAACGCCCGGTGCAGCCAGCAGGCGCAACAGTGTCAGGATGTTTGGGATATTCCAGTTCATACATGTTCTCTAGCGCGAAGCAGGCAGTGGTGGAAGTCACCAAATCTAGCCCTTCTCATGAAAATGATCGTAGATCGTTTGAGCCATTGCCTCGGAAACACCCTCCACTGCGGTCAGATCAGATAAATTCGCACGGCCTACCGCTTTGGCCGAACCAAAGTGCTGCAGCAGTGCTTTCTTGCGTTTGGGGCCAACGCCTTCGACTTCATCCAATGGGCTTTTGATCTGGCTTTTCGCGCGTTTGGCGCGATGTGTGCCAATTGCAAACCTGTGGGCCTCGTCCCGTAAGCGCTGCACAAAGTAAAGCACCGGATCATTGTGCCGCAAAGCGAACGCGCGCTTGCCTGTTCGATGGAATTCTTCCTTACCTGCATCACGGTCGATGCCCTTTGCCACACCGACCATCGCGATGTCCTCGACGCCCATCTCCCGCATGATTTCCCGCACGGCGCTGACCTGCCCCGCACCACCATCAATGAGCAGCAAATCCGGCCACATCTCTTTTTCGCGGTCTGGGTCCTCTTTAAGCAACCGCTTGAAACGGCGCTTCAATACTTCTTTCATCATCCCGAAATCGTCACCCGGGGTCAACTCTTCTCCACGAATGTTAAACTTGCGGTACTGATTGCGCATGAAGCCGTCCGGACCAGCGACAATCATCCCACCCACCGCGTGGGTGCCTTGAATGTGGGAGTTGTCATAGACTTCGATCCGCTGGGGCGGCGTGTCGAGATCAAACGCTTCTGCCAGCCCCCTCAGCAGTTTGCCCTGTGTTGCACTTTCGCTCATTTTGCGGGCGAGGCTTTCGCGAGCATTTCGCGTGGCACCTGCGATCAACTCCATCTTTTCGCCGCGTTGTGGGACGAGGATTTCGACCTTACGGCCAGCTTTATCGCTGAGTGCTTCGGTCATAAGGTCATCGTTCTGGATATCATGGCTCAACAGCACTTGGCGCGGTGGTTCCTTATCGCCGTAGAACTGCCCCATGAAGGCTTCCATAATCTCAGCCGGAGAGCTGTCACCCGGGATTTTTGGGTAGTAATCCTTATTGCCCCAGTTTTGGTTGGCACGAATGAAGAAGACCTGCACGCAGGCCTGACCATGCTCAAGATGTAGCGCGATGATATCAGCCTCTGCCACGCCTTTGGGGTTGATGCCTTGTGCGGTTTGGACTTGCGTCAAAGCACGGATACGGTCGCGCAGGGCCGCAGCACGTTCGAACTGCATATCTTCAGAGGCTTGTTGCATCTCTTTGGCCAAGACTTCTTGAACATTGGTCGACCGGCCCGACAAGAACCGCTCCGCATCTTTGACAAGCGCACCGTAGTCTTCAGGGCTGATATGGCCGACACAAGGGGCAGAACAGCGCTTGATTTGATACTGCAAACAGGGCCGCGTGCGGCTTTCAAAGTTGCTGTCGGTGCAATCGCGCAGAAGGAACGCACGTTGCAATTGGTTCAGTGTCCGATTGACTGCACCGGCAGAGGCAAAGGGGCCGTAGTAATCGCCCTTCTCACGTTTCGCACCACGGTGCTTTTTAATCTGCGGAAAATCATGGTTCTTGGCAACAAGGATATTCGGAAAGGATTTATCGTCACGCAGCAGCACATTGTACTTCGGCTTGAGCTGCTTGATCAGGTTTTGCTCTAGCAACAGCGCTTCGGTTTCTGTCTTGGTTGTCAGAAACATCATCGAGCTGGTGCGGGAGATCATTGTAGCGATCCGCGCGGAATGGCCGGATGGTTTGGCGTAATTCAACACGCGCTTTTTGAGATTGCGCGCTTTACCTACGTAAAGCACGCGTTGCTGCTCATCGAGCATGCGGTACACGCCTGGCGAGTTATCGAGCGTTTTCAGATAAGCCTGAATGCACGCGTGCCCGATTGGGGTATCATTTGGGTTTGAGTCTTCGACCTCAGTCACATTAACCATCTGTTGATTTGCGATTCCCTGATCTGCTGCACTTTGACCGGTTTGGGTTCAAGAAGAAACCTGTCCACGGTTCCTGTGGATAATCTTGTGGGGAAACTTCTTTCACACCGAATTTTTCGTTAATTTTCGGGAACTCTTACAGTTTGCCTAATTTTTAGGCAGTTATTAAGTATATGATTTTATTATATATTTTTTTGCTTCTTGGTAACTCCTTGATAACATTATGGTTTTGGTAACAGATTCGTGACGATTTGGGTCAAAGGGGACAAGTCAAGGTACCGGCGCAAATAAAGCCTGTTTATGCCTATTCAACACCTTGGACATCTGGCGTCATCCAACCAAGATGTTGCCCCCCGTCAATACATAGAAGCTGCCCCGTGAGAGCGTGGGAATTCAGGATATATTCCATTGTGGTGACGATATCATCGGGGTTTGATCCTCGGCCTGATATCGTCGCTTTGCGTTGTGCCTCAAAATGCGCCCTTGACTGCCTAGCGCCTTTCAGGGTCGGGCCGGGTCCGATGGCGTTCACCCTGATATGGGGCGCCAACCCGCGAGCTGCTGTCTGCGTAAACGCCCAAAGTCCCATCTTGGCAATCGTATAAGTCATGAATTCTGGCGTCAGCTTACGCACACGTTGGTCGATCATATTGATCACATTTGCCTGTGCCATCGGCTCGTTATTTTCATCCATGATCGCATCGGGCGCTTGCGCGGCAAAAGCCTGCGTCAAAAAAAACGGCGCTTGCAGGTTCGATCCGATGTGGCGGTCCCAATTCATTCGGGTCGCGGAGGTCAGAGTGTCATATTCGAAGATTGATGCATTGTTAATCAGCACAGATAGCGGCGCATCCAAGGCTGCAGACGCTTTGCTTACCAGTCCTTCGGTCTGATCCATGTCTAGAAGGTCTGCCTGAACAGCAAAGCCTTCACCACCCGCGGCTTCAATCAATGCAACGGTTTCGGCCGCCCCCTCAGCAGAGTGCGCGTAATGCACAGCAACCGCATGCCCAAGTTCGGCCAAACGTAAAGCCATAGCGCGTCCAAGGCGATCTCCGGCTCCTGTGACAAGGGCGGCTTTGCGGATCATGGTTCAGGCTCCGTTGGTGAGAACCATGTATAGGTAGGCGATATAAGCAAGGGTCAAGCATATGCCCCATCTGTAGCCCATCCGCTGTGGCTTGAAGACCATCGGCGCGATCAACAGCGATGCCCCAAGCATCACCCATAGATCAAGCGTAAGAAACGCTGGTGGCACGGGCATTGGTCCTACCAAAGACGCGATCCCGATAATGGCCAAAAGATTGAATACGTTCGACCCGATGACATTGCCAATTGCCACATCCGCTTTCTTGCGGAAGGCAGCCATGACAGTCGTTGCCAGTTCCGGCATCGAGGTACCGATAGCCACAAGGGTCAACCCGATAACAGTTGCTGAGACACCGAAATCTGTCGCGATAATCACCGCGTTATCAACCAGCAGTTTTGCACCAAGTGGCAATCCAATCAAACCGGCGATCAAGAAACCCGCTATTTTCCACCCTGCTAAATCAGGGTCTGCTCCTTCAGGCTCTTCTTCATCAAGGCCGGATTTCATGTGTTTGCGGGCATCAATGAAACTGTCGAGCAACATCGCAGCCAAGGCCCCTAGAAGGATCAAGCCGTGCCACCACGTGATTGGGCCAAAGAAGGCCAAGCCGATGAACAAGACTGTTCCAAGGATCATAATTACGTAGCTTTTGCGTGTATCGGAGGTAGAGGCACCGAGCCCCGCCAACAACGCAGGGATGCCCAACACAAGCAAAACATTGGCCGTGTTTGATCCCACGACATTCCCGATCGCCAGTCCCGGCTCATCGTCCAGAATCGACTGGACGGAAATCAATAGTTCCGGTGCTGACGTGCCGAAAGCCACAATTGTCAGGCTGACGATCAACGCTGGAACACCCAACCGCAAAGACAAATTTACAGCGCCTTTGACCAAGGCATCGCCTGCGAATAACAACAAAAGAAGGCCGACTGCCGCCAGCGTGAATTCATTCACAAGCCAATACATCAAATTTCGGGTCTTTCGCAGATACAGGGAGATTTGCCGATCTGGAAGGATCCGCACTTTTTACACTTTTTAGGATTGAAGCCTTTTAACTTGGGCATCCGCAACTTTCCGAACATGGCCAAGACTGCCATGCCAATCAGAAAGAAAGTGATAATTTTGAATAGCATCTACAGGCCAAACCGCGCCCAGAGCGCTCTGTCATCAATCTGCGCCATTGCATCGCCCAATAGCTGAGAACCAAAGCGTTGAAAGAACGATCGCTTCGGGCCATAGACCTGAAATCGAACTTTGTCGCCGTAAAACTCTTTCATTTTCGGAACGACGTGGCCGACCCCATCGACCAGCCCCACCTCAATCGCGTGTTTCCCAACCCAAATTTCGCCGGTGAATAGGTCCTTGTCCTCAGACAATCGCGCGCCGCGCGTGGCTTTGACATGATCAATGAAGTTGTCGTGGATTTGTTTCTGAAGCGCCTTCAAGCGCTCTACATCTTCGGGGCGTTCCGGCCGGAACGGATCAAGCATGGATTTGTCTTTACCCGCAGTATGCACGCGTCGCTCAATCCCCTGCCGTTCCATCAATTCATTGAACCCAAAGCTCGCGGAGATGACACCGATGGAGCCGGTGATGGAGCTGTCATCCACCCAAATCTCATCCGCACTTGCCGCCAGCCAGTATCCGCCTGAGGCCGCAACATCCTCGACAAAAGCGAAGGTTTTGACCTCCATCTCTTCCGCGAGCCGCTGAATACGCGCGCCGATCAAAGACGATTGTACTGGGCTTCCGCCGGGCGAGTTGATGACCAAGGCGACAGCAGCTGGCTTGCCCTTACGAAAAGCTTTTTCCAGCATGGAGGCCGTGCCTGCATCGTTCAAAGTTTGGCCGCGACCACCGGACGCAATAACGCCGTTCAGGCGGACCACAGCCACAACGGGCTCTTTTTTGATGAAGGGGATGAGATGTTTCATGGGATGTGATGTAGAGGCGCACACCCCATGAAACAAGGGCTGCGACGGCTTCATGTCGGGAATGTCGCAATCATGCTTGCAGCAATTGCTGACATAAGTGACCCTTGGTCAGAAATTGAGAAAGGCCCCGCGATGAAAGACGACAACTTCCTGAAGGAGAACAACGCCCGTCACATGTGGCATCCCATGGCCCATCCCGGTGCGATGCAGGCGCATCCGCCGCGCATCATCTCATCCGCGGAGGGCTCGACCATCACCGATAACGACGGCAATACGGTCGTCGACGGCGTCGGAGGGCTGTGGTGCGTCAACGTCGGCTATTCCTGCGATCCGATCAAGAAAGCCATCGCTGATCAGGTACAGGTCCTTCCCTATTACTCCGCCTTTGGTGGCACGACCAACGAATGCGCGATTGAACTGAGCTACGAGCTGCGGGAGATGTTCGCCCCCGATGGCATGGCCCGCGCGTTTTTCACCTCTGGTGGCTCCGACGCTGTCGAAACAGCCCTGCGCCTCGCACGGCAATATCACAAGATCAAAGGGGAGCCGACGCGCACCAAGTTCCTATCGCTCAAGAAAGGCTATCACGGCACCCATTTCGGCGGTGCTTCGGTCAATGGCAACAACCGCTTCCGCATCAATTACGAGCCTCTCATGCCCGGCTGCTTCCACCTGCCAACGCCATATGCGTACCGCAACCCGTTTGACGAGACCGACCCGCAAAAGCTCAGCGACCTCTGCGTCAAAGCCGCGATAGACGAGATCGAGTTCCAAGGCCCCGACACCATCGCCTGTTTCATCATGGAGCCGATCCAAGGCGCAGGCGGTGTGATCGTGCCCCCCGTCCATTACATGCCGGCCATGCGCGAGATCTGCGACCGCTACGGCATCTTGATGATCGCCGACGAGGTCATTACCGGCTTCGGTCGCTCCGGCGACTGGTCCGGCTCTCGCCATTGGAGCGTGCAGCCCGATATGATGACGATGGCCAAGGGCATCACCTCTGGCTACTTCCCCTTCGGCGCCTGCATGGTCAGCGAGGCCTTCGCCGAAGTGTTCGAGAAGGGTGACCCAGATGTCGCCAGCATCTTCCACGGCTACACCTACTCCGCCCATCCCGTCGGAGCCGCCGCCGCATTGGCCTGCATTCGCGAAAGCCAGCGCATGAAGATCAACGAAAATGCAGCCCCACGCGGAACGCAACTCTTCAAAGGCCTGAACAAGCTGAAAGACAAATACGATGTCATTGGCGATGTCCGGGGCGGCCATGGGCTGATGACAGCCGTCGAACTGGTCAGCGACCGCGCCAACAAAACTCCGGCCTCCCCGGCCGCCTTAAAAACAGCATTCGAAACCGCCTACGATGCCGGTGCAATGGTGCGGATCGGCGGAAACAACCTGCTGATGTCACCACCCCTCGTTATCACAGAGGATGAGGTGAACAGGCTGATTTCCGCAGTTGAGGCAGGGGTTGCTGCGCTCTAATGAAAGGCGGGGAAAGCTCAGCGGTATTTCACGGACGTAATGAATTCACCAAAGGACTCGCACCAGACAAGCACAGTATTGAACTCATTCACATCCACCCCGTCAGGCACATCGACCAGAAAACCACCAAAGGTTTTGATGTCACCGATCTGAACTGCTTCCGTAAGTGCGGTCTCGAACCCGTCCTCATGGTCGATAAACTCTTTCAGCAGATAAAGCTTGTAATCCGGCCCCGGCGCCAGCGCGCCTTCGTGAATAACTTGCGTCGCACTGATGCTGATCGTGCCCTCGCCCCAGTGCAGAAAGTCACTGCCACGCAGGTCGCGGGTGAGCTCTGCGGTGAACAGCGCGCCTTGCGCCTGCTCTTCCAACATCGCTGCATCGGGCGAAGGCGGGGCAGTAAGGATCGGAAGGAAGTAAATTCCCAACGCGAAGCCTATCGCAATAGCGATGCCATGAGTGATGGCGCGAATGGTCCAACGGCGCATCTGTCATACCTCCATAAATTCTGTGCCTAGAGTGCCACCTGCAGCCGACATAAAAAAGGGCGGAGTTGCCCCCGCCCCTTCATCGTCAATTCTACGCCTGTCTTAGCTGGCAGCCGCCACCGCGCGGCCGGTCATCACTTTGACCAAATGCGCGCGATAGTCGCCAGAGCCGTGTAGATCATTGATCATCCCGTCACCGCTTGGCGCATCTAGACCCGCAATCGCGTCCGCTGAGAAGTTCGCATTCAACGCTTCCTCCGCCGCCGTCCAGCGATGCACGCCGCTTTCTGACGCGCCCGTCACTGCGACGCGCACGCCGTCCGCATATTTCGCGACGAACACACCGACCAGCGCAAAGCGGGAGGCGGGTTGCACGAATTTTTGGTAGTTGGATTTTTCAGGGATCGGGAACTTCACCTCGGTGATGATCTCCCCCTCATTCAGCGCGGTTTCGAACATACCCAAGAAGTAGTCATCTGCCGCAATCTCGCGCGCGTTGGTCACGATGGTGGCGCCCGAGCCCAAGGCAGCTGCAGGGTAGCAGGCAGAAGGGTCATTATTGGCGAGCGAGCCGCCAATTGTCCCACGGTTGCGCACGGCAGGATCCCCGATATGGGAGGCGAGCCCCGACAGGCCTGCATAACTGCCATCGGCAGCCACCGCAGCGTGGGTGGTCGCGCCACCGATGCACAGCCGACCCGCGTCATCTTTGCAGATGCCCACCATCTCGGACAGCCCCGCAAGGCTGACCAAAGTGGACGGGCTGGCAAGGCGTTGCTTGAGCGTCGGGATCAGAGTTTGCCCGCCGCCAAGCGCTTGCGCATCGTCGCCAGACATGGCCGAGACCGCATCGGCGATGCTGCCCGGTTTTTGGATTTCAAAGTCGTACATAATCTATCCTTCCGACTTACGAGTTCATGGCCGACCAGACGCGATCCGGCGTCAGGGGCATATCGATATGGGTGACGTCATGGCCCGCGCGTTGCAGCGCATCAACGACGGCGTTGACCAGTGCTGGCGGCGATCCGATCGCCCCTGCCTCGCCGCAGCCTTTGACGCCCAACGGGTTGTGCGTACACGGCGTGATCGAGGAATGATCGACGTTGAACATCGGCAGATCATCCGCGCGCGGCATGGTGTAATCCATGTAAGATCCGCTCAGCAGTTGGCCGTTTTCGTCATAGGCACAGTTCTCGACCAATGCCTGACCGATGCCTTGCGCCAGGCCGCCATGGACCTGACCCTCGACAATCATCGGGTTGATGATGTTGCCAAAGTCATCCGCAGCGGAGAAACCCAGAACCGTGACTTTGCCAGTCTCAGGATCGACCTCGACCTCGCAGCCGTATGCGCCCGAAGGGTAGGTGAAGTTGGCTGGATCATAGAACGCGGTTTCCTCCAAACCCGGCTCCATATCCTCGAGCGGATAGTTGTGGGGCACATAAGCCGCTAACGTCACGTCGCCCCAAGCGACCGACTTGTCGGTACCTGCGACGGTGAACGCGCCGTCCTTCAGCTCGATATCGCCCTCGGAGGCCTCCATCAAATGGGCCGCGATCTTCTTGGCTTTGTTGATGATCTTCTCTGTCGCACGGACCATGGCGGAGCCGCCCACGGCGATGGAGCGGGAGCCGTAGGTGCCCATGCCCATCGGTGTCTTTGACGTATCACCATGCACGATGTCGATCTGCTGCTCGTCGATGCCGATCATATCGGCAACCACTTGCGCGAAGCTGGTCTCATGCCCCTGACCGTGTGAATGCGAGCCTGTCATCACGCTGATGGAGCCCGTTGCATTCACCCGCACAGTCGCGGATTCATACAGACCCGCGCGCGCACCAAGCTGGCCCACAAGGTTTGATGGCGCGATGCCGCAAGCCTCGATGTAATGCGCGATACCGAAGCCGCGCAGTTTGCCATTGGCTTTGCTTTCCGCCGCACGGGCCTCAAAGCCTGCGTGGTCGGACATCTCCAATAGCTTGTCCATCGTGGCGTGATAGTCACCGGTGTCATATTCCACGGCAACAGGTGTGGCATATGGGAATTCAGTGATGAAGTTGCGGCGACGCAATTCCACGGGATCAATCCCCATTTCACGCGCGGCTTTATCGACGACACGCTCCAACTGGAACGTCGCCTCTGGACGACCAGCCCCGCGATAGGCATCTACAGGCACGGTGTTTGTAAACACCGCTTTGACATTCACATAGATCAGCGGCGTCGTGTAGTTGCCGGCCATCAAGGTGCCATGCAGCCATGTTGGAATGGAGGGCGCGAAGGTCGACAGATAAGCGCCCATATTGGCATGTGTATCGGTGCGCAGGGCAAGGAACTTTCCGTTCTCATCCATTGCCAATTCGATCTTCGTCACATGGTCACGACCATGTGCGTCGGACATGAACGCTTCCGAACGCGACGAGGTCCATTTGACCGGACGACCCACCGCTTTTGCTGCGAAGGTGCAGAATGCTTCCTCCGCGTAGTGGTAAATTTTCGCACCAAACCCGCCGCCCACATCGGGGGCCACGACCCGCAACTTGTGCTCCGGGATGCCCAGTACGAACGCACCCATCAACAGGCGGATCACATGGGGGTTCTGAGACGTGGTGTAGAGCGTATGTTCTTGCGTCGAGTCGTCGTAATCCGCGACCGCAACGCGCGGCTCCATCGGGTTTGCGACCAAGCGGTTGTTCTTCAACTCCAGCGTCGTGACGTGATGCGCGCCTTTGATTGCCGCGTCCACCGCATCGCGGTTTTCCTCAACGAAGCCCCAGTCATAGCAGAGGTTCGATGTCAGATCGTCATGCACTTTGGTTGCGCCGTCTTTGAGCGCGTCCTTCATGTTCAGAACCGGCTCAAGCTCTGTGATGTCAATCTCCACTGCTTCAGCGGCATCGCGCGCTTCGGCCAGCGAGTCCGCGACCACAACCGCGATTGGATCACCGACATGGCGCACTTTGCCTTCGGCCAGTACAGGGTGTTTGGGTTCCTGCATCGCTTCACCGAACCGGTCAGTCACCTGCCACCCGCAGGGCACGCCGCCCACACCTTCGAAGTCGGTCGCGGTGAACACCTTCTCAACCCCGGGCATCGCCTCGGCCGCAGACGTATCAATCGAGTTGATCGTGCCATGCGCCACATCCGAGCGGATGAAATAGGCGTAAGCCTGACCGTGGATGTTCATGTCGTCTGTGTATTTGCCCTTGCCGGTCAGAAACCGCAGGTCCTCGCGCCGTTTGCTGCTGGCGCCGATGCCTCCATCTTTTGGCATTTGAAGTCCTCCCTTTACGGCGGGTGTCCCGCCAAATGTCTTTGAAAATTATTCTGCGGCAACGGCCGGGACGTCTTGTCCTGAGGCAGCCATGATCGCTTTGACAATGTTGTGGTAGCCAGTACAGCGGCACAGGTTGCCTTCAAGGTAAGCGCGAATTTCAACTTCGCTTGGCTTCGGATTATCCTTCAGCAGCGCAGCCGCAGACATCACCATGCCTGGTGTGCAGAACCCGCATTGCAGACCGTGATGTTCCTGAAACGCCGCTTGAATCACAGACAGCGAGCCGTCCGCATTGGCCATGCCTTCGATGGTCTTCACCTCGGCCCCGTCCGCTTCGGCTGCAAACATTGTGCAGGATTTCACCGCCTCGCCGTTCACATGCACCACGCAGGCACCGCATTGCGACGTGTCGCAGCCAATATGCGTGCCCGTCAGGTTCAAATCTTCCCGCAAAAGGCTCGACAGCAATGTCCGGCCTTCTACCGATTTGGAGACGGTTTTCCCATTCACCGTCAAAGTCACTTTGGTCATAGTTTCCTCCCTAGAAATTCCTACGAGACCAGACGCTTGAACCAGCCTTTCTTGGCGGTCTCTTCGTCCGCGTCTGTTTCTTCCTCTTCCTCCGGTTCTTCCAACGCATTTTGGAACCGGGTGAAAAACTCATCCGCCATCTTCTTGGCAAATCCGTCGATGATCCGCGAGCCAAGTTGCGCGAGCTTGCCGCCCACTTTGGCCTCCACATCGTAGTGCAGAACCGTGCTGTCACCATCAGCCTCAAGACGCACATCCGCACCGCCCTTGGCAAAACCCGCAGCACCGCCTTTACCGGCACCCACGATCTTCACGCTGTTTGGTGCATCCATGTCCTGTAGCTCGACCTGGCCTTTGAAGGTCGCCTTGACCGGCCCGACCTTTTGCACGACGACAGCTTCAAACCCCTTTTCGGGGGAGCCGATCATTTCCTGACAGCCGGGCACACACTCCTTCAGGACATCCGCGTTTAGCAATGCCGACCAGACTGTGTCGATATCGGCTTTGATAGTGCGGCTGTCGCTAAGATTCATGCGGTCTTTTCTCCCAATAGCGGCCCACTTTGATCCTTGAGATCAATGCTGATTTGGGATTCGGCGAGCGGGCAGCTGGCTATTCTTTGAAAAGACTAAGAAAAAATCGGCCTGCGTCTAGAGAATTGTTTTCTTGACGGCGGTTTTGAGACTTCTGTCAGATCAGACAGAAACCAGTGAGAGCAATTCTTCGCGTGTGATGTCTCGCTTGGCGGTGTTCTTGATCACCTCACCACGCCGCAGCACAACAACGCTGTCGGCCAGATCAAACGCGAAGTCAAAATACTGCTCCACCAGAACAATCGCCATGTCGCCGCGATCGCGCAGAAGGCGGATCACGTCACCAATATGTTGGATAATGTTGGGCTGAATGCCCTCCGTGGGCTCATCAAGCAGCAGCAATTTAGGCTTGGTGATCAGCGCGCGCGCAATGGCAAGTTGCTGCTGTTGTCCACCGGACAGATCACCGCCACGGCGGTTTTCCATTTCCTTGAGAACGGGGAACAGCTCGAAAATATCTGCGGGAATTCTATGTTCTGACTTCGGCAGACAAGAAAATCCTGTCGTCAGATTTTCGCGCACTGTCAGCAATGGAAAAATGTCGCGGCCCTGCGGGACATAGCCCACGCCAAGCTGCGCGAGCTGGTGTGCCGCCAGCTTACCAAGGTCTTGGCCATCGAGCTGGATACCGCCGCCGGAGCGCGGATGCGCGCCAGAGATCGCACGAAGCAGGCTGGTTTTGCCCACGCCGTTCGTGCCCATCACACAGGTCACAGCACCTTGGGCCGCGCTCATCGAGATATCATAGAGAATTTGCGAATTGCCGTAATGCAGCGTCAGATTTTCAACGTTTAGCATCTTTTAGCGCCCCAGATAGACGTCGATCACGTCTTGGTTTTTGGTCACATGATCCAACGTGCCTTCAGCCAGAACTGCGCCTTCGTGCAGCACTGTGACTTTGCAATTCAGGCGGCGCACGAATTCCATGTCATGCTCCACCACAACAACCGCGCGGGTCTTGGCGGCTTCGACAAGAATGGCTGTTGTCTTCTCCCGCTCCGCCGGTGTCATACCCGCAGCAGGTTCATCGACCAGTAACAGGCGAGGTTCTTGTGCGAGCAACATCCCGATCTCAAGCCATTGCTTTTGACCATGGCTCAATTCGCCGGAGACACGCATCAGCGCATCCGTCAGCCCGATTTCTTCGGCAAGCTCGGCGACCCGCTCTAGATCAGGTTTTGAAGGCTTGAAAAACAAGACCGCCAGCGGCCCGCGGTCCTTGCGCAGGGCCATGAGCAAGTTTTCCTGAACGGTTTGTTCTTCGAACACGGTGGGTTTCTGGAATTTTCGTCCGATCCCCGCTCGCGCGATCTTGGCCTCCGACATGCCAATCAAGGAACGGCTCATGGAGCCCCAGATGATATGCCCTTCATCAGGCTTCGTTTTGCCTGTGACGATATCCATAAAGGTCGTTTTGCCCGCACCGTTCGGGCCGATCACGGCCCGCAGCTCTGCATCACCGATCTGGAAAGACAGGTTGTTTATCGCGCGGAAGCCGTCGAAACTGACCGAGACACCAGACACCTCAAGAAGCGTGCTCATATGTCACTGCCTTTCTTGCGGGTGATCAGATCGACAAGCCCGCCCATGCCTTTCGGCGCGTAAAGTGTGACAAGCACGAAGCTAAGGCCCAGCAAGATCAACCACCAGTCGACCCATTTGATCGTGTAGAACCCAAGGTTAACGTTAGGCGCCTGTCCACCGGTGAACCAGCTGGACACAAGGCTGACAAAGGCCGTGCCGATCACGGCGCCATACAGACGACCCCGCCCACCGATGGCGACCCAGACAGCAAGATAGATAGACGCGATGGGCGCAACTTCGGCTGGGTTGATGATGCCTGCCTGCGGATAATAGAGCGCGCCCGCAATACCTGCGATACAGGCGGTCAAGGTGAAGACGGCCAGCTTGTAGCTTTCGACCGAATAGCCAAGGAAGCGCACGCGCGCCTCATTGTCACGAATGCCGCGAATGACGGACCCGAACTTGCCCGATACAACCCACGCGACCAGCAGATAGCCCACACCCAGCGCCAAAGCGGAGGCCCAGAAGAACCATAGAGAGACCACCGATTGCGGGGCTGTCACACCCGGCAGGTTTTGCAGGCCAGACAGACCGTTATTGCCGCGCAAACCGCTCGCGTTTTGGAACAGGTACAGCGACAGGCCCAGCGTCATCGCTTGCGTCAGGATCGACAGGTAAACGCCCGTGACACGGCTGCGGAACGCGAGCCAGCCGAAGACGAGTGCCAAGAGGCCAGGCACCAGAACCACGAAAGCCATTTGCAACACGAAACTATCCGCAAAGGCCCAGATAACCGGGAACTCGTTACTACCTACAACGCCAAATATCTGATTGCCGATCGCGGCTTCGATCTCCTCCGGTGTGGGCGGCAAAATGCCTTCCGAGAGGGAGCTTTCGACGATTTGCTTCGTGCGCTCGTACATCAGCCACATGCCAACCATGTAGCCGCCGAGACCGAAAAACGCGAAATGACCCAAGGACAAAATGCCCGCATAGCCCCAGATGAGGTCCATCGCGACAGCGATCAGGCACAGGCACAGCGTCTTGCCCAAAGTCTTGACGAAGCTGGTGGAGATCAGCCCAACGCCGAAGCCTTCCGCGAAGACAGTGACGACCAAAGTGAACAGCGCGAGGATCGCGAGAAAGACCAGGACCGACGGGTTCCGGGCAATGAAAGAGCGTTCCATCGATCAATCCCCCGCCGCGCGGCCTTTGAGGGCAATGATGCCCCGTGGCCGGAATTGAATGAAGATGATGATGAAGATGATCATGTAGGTTTGCGCCGCGAGCGTGTTGGAAGGGTTCAACCACTCCACCCCTTTCTGGAAGCCACCGATCATCGCGGCACCCGCAAGCGTACCCCAGATATTGCCAACACCGCCGACCACGACCGTCATGAAGCTTTGCACGATGTAATCGCCCCCCATCTCGGAAGTGACTTTTGCAAACAATCCAATGGCGACGCCCGCGATCCCGGCAATGCCCGAGCCGAGCCCGAAGGTCAGCATATTCACGCGATCCGGGTTGATCCCCATGCTCGCCGCCATGCGCGGGTTTTGCGTCACGGCGCGGGTCTCAAGCCCAAGCCGTGTGCGCTTCATAATGAACAAGAAGAGCGCCAAGAAAATCAGAGCGAGAATGAAAATCGCGATGCGGATGTAGCTGATAGATACCACGTCATTGATCATCCATGCGCCATCCAGCCAAGACGGTGCGGTTAGCGGGCGCGCTTGAGTACCGAAGATATTCTTGGCGAGCTGTTGAAGTGCGATGGAAACCCCAAAGGTCGCAAGCAAAGTCTCCAGCGGGCGGTGATAAAGCCAGCGGATCACCAGCCGCTCTAGCAACACACCCGCTGCAAAGGTCACAGCGAATGCGAGCGGCACGGCAACAAGTATGGATGCGGTATGGTTCGGGATGAACAGCTGTACGACATAGCCAGTGTAGGCGCCCATCATAATGAACTCGCCGTGCGCCATATTGATGACGCCCATCACGCCGAAGGTGATCGCAAGGCCAATGGCCGCAAGGAAATAGATCGAAGCGAGCGACAACGCGTCAAGACCGAGATCCGCGGCTTGACTGACCGCGACACGCGCCTCGGATTTTGCGAGCGCAGCTTTGGCAGCTGTTGTGACGTCCACTGAGGGTTCGGTGTACGCCTCATAAAACCGATAAGCGGCCAAACTCTCGCTTACGTCATCCTCCGTGACACGTGGATCGGCGAGACCCTCCGCAACGAGCGCATCATATGCTTCATCCCGTGCTCCCTCGGTGGAGAGTTGTGCAACTGGCCAACTTCCCACACGACCACCGTCGATATTGGCCTCAAGAGCTGCATCGCGCATGTCTTTGGTTATCAAGGTTGGTGCAAGTTCGGCGGCGACGAGGCGGTCATAGGCCGCAACGCGTGACAACGCTTCATCGCCCGGTATCAGCTCTCGCGCGATATTGGCATCCGGTGTTTCATCTGCTTCGGAAAATACTGCAGTCGTCGTCAATATCGGGTTCAGCGTCGCACGGAAATCGACACCCAGATCGCCTGCCATCTCGTCAATTGCTGCGACGCGGGCCGTAATGTTTTCGTCATAAGCCATGGTCATCAACCGTTCGAGCCGCACCTTGCGTGCTTTGATAACCGTGTGTTTTTCTCCATCAATGGAAGCCCTAAGTGGGGCAAGCAATGCGGCTTCTGGATCGCGCGAAATAGACGACAACGCTTCAGCCCGCTTGCGCGGATCAGGGTCAGACAATTGGAACTGAACCAAAGCCGTCGCGATCATCGCACGGATGCCGCTATTAGGTTTAAGCTGCTTCAGCGCTTTCTTTTCAAAATCCCCAACTGCGGCGCCATCTTCGAAATCGCTCAGCGCGTAGGTACCATCTTCATTCTTGGCGCCGAGAAAGAACAGCCCGTCTTCTTTGCGCTGCCACATGTTCTTGGATTGCCATGCCTCCAAAACGGTCTGCATCTGCGGCAAGCCACTTTCGGAAATTGCGTCAATCGCAGGACCAATCGTACGGCGTGAGCTTTTTTCGATCAACTCACGTTGGCTTTGCAAAACCTCCTGAACGGAGGTCGCTTGCGCAGACGCAAAACTGGTCATGAACAATGCCGCAAGCATCGCCAAAAACATGAATTTCATTGGAGGGATTCCGGTGGGTTAGTGAATGAGGGCGCGTTGATGTCACGCGCCCTCAGGAAGATCACAGGATCAGTAGTTGGACAGCGTTTGAACGCATGTCTTCGTCTCCGTGTTGTACATTCCGCAACCAAGCTCTTTCCAGTCGGAGACGAGTTTTGCGGATTCAGGCAAGAAGTCAGTCCATGCATCACCGGGCACTTCTTCCGTCTGGCTGATGATGTCGAACTG
Organism: uncultured Litoreibacter sp.; assembly: GCA_947494435.1. Classification (GTDB taxonomy): domain Bacteria; phylum Pseudomonadota; class Alphaproteobacteria; order Rhodobacterales; family Rhodobacteraceae; genus Litoreibacter. The sequence continues at coordinate 1,425,483 of CANLUY010000001.1, read as the reverse complement.
ACCGTCCTCAGTAATCTCACCGATCAGGACGGGCTTGGCGAGGTGGTGGTTCGGCAACATGACCGCAGTGCCACCTGTGAGGTTCGGGAACTCTTGGCCATACATAGCTGTGCGCACGGCATCGACTTCAGCAGACCCCGCGGCAGTCACCGCATTCACCCACATGTTAAAGCCAATATAGTGTGCTTCCATCGGATCATTGGTCACACGCTCTTCGCCCATCCGGGCTTTCCATGCTTCGATCCATTCGGCGTTCGCATCAGTTTCAGCGGACTGAAAGTAGTTCCAAGCCGCCAAGTGACCGACAAGGTTCGATGTGTCGAGACCGGACAGTTCTTCTTCACCAACAGAGAAAGCCACAACAGGGATGTCATCGGCGGAAATACCGGCAGCAGCCAATTCTTTGTAGAAACCGATGTTGGCATCACCGTTGATTGTGGAAATAACGCCAACTTTCTTGCCGTCGGCGCCTAGCGCCACAACGTCAGACACGATCTTTGACCAGTCGGAATGACCAAATGGTGTGTAGTTCACGAAGATGTCCTCTTCAGCGATACCTTTTTCTTGCAGGTAGGCTTCAAGGATATTGTTCGTGGTGCGCGGGTAGACGTAGTCCGTTCCAAGCAACGCGAACTTCTCGATCCCCAACTCGTCGAGGAAGTAGTCGGTCGCCGGGATCGCCTGTTGGTTTGGCGCGGCGCCGGTGTAGAACACGTTTTTGGAGCTTTCTTCGCCTTCGTATTGCACAGGGTAGAACAGCAGGCCGTTTAGCTCTTCAATCACGGGCAGCACAGATTTGCGCGACACAGACGTCCAGTTACCAAAGATCACATCGACCTCGTGCACGGTAAGCAACTCACGCGCCTTTTCCGCAAAGAGGGGCCAGTCGGAAGCCGGATCCACGACAATCGCTTCTAGGTCGCAACCGATGACACCGCCCGAAGCGTTCTGTTGCTCGACCAACATTTCCATCGTGTCTTTGAGTGTCGTCTCGGAAATCGCCATCGTCCCGGATAGCGAGTGCAGTACACCGACCTTGATCGTACAATCAGCGGCGAATGCTGGCAGCGCGGCCCCAAGGGTCAATGCTGTTGCAAGAGCAGTTGTTCTTTTCATTTGATGTCTCCCCGCAGGAAACTCGCCTGCGCCTTGTTCTTGGAACAAAGGACGCTTAGCTAATCCCTGCAACGTAAGTGTTGCAAACGTGTGGCGGCTGGCGTGAGGTCCAATTCAACCGGTCGTCACACACCCTCTATTCTGTGCCCATTCGATTCGAGCGCTGAGGATGTCGGATCGTTGGTGCGTCGCGAGCAGGATCGCAAATTTCCGGACAGTGAAATGTGTTCACTCCGGCTGCATTGATTAAAACTTGAGCGCATTTGTATGTGGGCGCTTATTTTTTGAGCGCATCATCTGGTAGATTTCAAAAAACACGCGTAAGGACTGCCACTTCCGTGACGAGTGTGCTGCAAGTATGTGCAACACTGCCGCTCGGGGGCCAACATAAACACGTCTACACATATCGAAATGGAAGCTGCCTTGCCCGTTCAGCCGCGTGCCATCGGCGCTGGGGTTTTGTCCGTGCGATCTAACCGCGCGAACCGGTCAAGCATCAGCGAATTGCGACAGGCAGGCTCAACTAAGCTTGTCTTTCCGCAGCAATTGCAAGCAGGTGTGGAGACCATTCTCGTTAACACAGCGGGCGGGATCACAGGTGGTGACACGTTCTCGCTCGATCTGCGCGTTGAGCAAGACGCTGAATTGACCCTCACAACGCAAGCGGCAGAGCGGGCCTATCGCGCGCAGCGGGGCGAGGTTGGGCAAGTCGATACCCATATCACCGTTGGCGCAGGCGCAATGATGAACTGGCTGCCGCAAGAACTGATCTTGTTTGAACACAGCGCTTTGCAGCGACGACTGAGCATCACAATGGAGAAAGACGCACAACTTTTGATGGTTGAGCCTGTCATCTTTGGTCGCGCGGCAATGTCTGAAACACTGACCGATATCACCTTTAAAGATCGTATTTCCATCACCCGTGCTGGTATGCCCATCTACGTAGACGGCATACGCCTCGAAGGTGATGCCACAGCGCACCTTTCCCGTCCCGCCATTGCAAATGGCGCCGGGGCAATGGCCAGTATTGTTTATGTCGCACCCGATGCCAGCGCTCAATTGAATGCCGTGCGCGCAGCATTGCCGCAAACAGCTGGTGCAAGTCTGCTCGCGCCTGACCTTTTAGTGGTGCGCCACTTGGCACCAGACAGTTTCGAGTTGCGCCGCGACCTGATCCCCGTACTGGAACTTCTTCACAAAAACTCACTGCCAACGTCTTGGAGACTCTGACCGATGCAACTCACCCCGCGTGAAAAAGACAAACTGCTGGTCGCCATGGCCGCCGAGGTAGCGCGCAAGCGCCTCGCGCGCGGCGTCAAGCTGAACCATCCCGAAGCCATCGCGTTGATCACGGATGTGGTCGTAGAAGGCGCGCGAGACGGGCGTTCGGTCGCTGACATGATGGAAGCTGGTGGACAGGTCATTACCCGCGACCAATGCATGGAAGGGATCGCCGACATGATCCACGATGTTCAGGTGGAAGCCACATTTCCTGACGGCACCAAGCTCGTCACTGTTCACAACCCGATCAGGTAGGACCACGTAATGATCCCAGGAGAGCTTTTTCCAGCCGACGGCACCATCACTTTAAATGCGCGCGCTGAGGCGGTCACCTTGATGGTGGCCAATACAGGCGATCGCCCTATTCAGGTCGGCAGCCATTATCATTTTGCAGAAACCAATCCAGCGTTGGAATTCGACCGAACGGCCGCCCGCGGCATGCGGCTCGATATCGCGTCAGGTACAGCGGTTCGCTTCGAGCCGGGGCAACGGCGGGAAGTGCAACTCATCCCCGTTGGTGGCGCGAGACGCATCTTTGGCTTCAATCAACAGATTATGGGAGACCTCTGATGCCCACCGAAATCTCCCGCCCGCATTATGCGGCCATGTTTGGACCAACCACCGGTGACAAACTGCGTCTTGCGGACACCGACCTTGTTATCGAGGTTGAGCGCGACCTGACGACATATGGCGAAGAAGTAAAATTTGGCGGCGGCAAGGTGATCCGCGACGGTATGGGCCAGTCCCAAGTCACCCGCGCAAATGGGGCGGTGGACACTGTTATCACCAACGCACTCATTGTTGACCACTCAGGCATCTACAAAGCTGACGTCGCACTGAAGGATGGGCTGATCCACGCCATCGGCAAAGCGGGCAACCCTGACACGCAATCCGGCGTCGACATCATCGTCGGACCCGGTACCGAAGTTATCGCTGGCGAGGGCCGCATTCTGACGGCAGGCGGTATGGACAGCCACATCCATTTCATCTGCCCGCAGCAGATGGAAGACTCTCTGCACTCCGGCGTCACCACCTGTTTTGGCGGCGGCACTGGTCCAGCGCATGGCACACTGGCCACAACCTGCACGCCCGGCCCATGGCATATCGGAAGGATGCTGCAATCCTTTGACGGGATCGCAATGAACATAGGCCTATCCGGCAAGGGCAATGCCAGCCAACCCTCCGCATTGATCGAGATGGTGAATGCAGGTGCCTGCGCACTGAAGTTGCATGAAGACTGGGGCACCACGCCGGGTGCCATTGATTGCTGCCTCTCTGTCGCCGACGACATGGATGTGCAGGTTATGATCCATACCGACACACTCAACGAAAGCGGCTTTGTCGAACATACCGTCAACGCCATGAAAGGCCGCACGATCCACGCGTTTCATACCGAAGGGGCTGGCGGTGGACATGCGCCGGATATCATCAAGATCTGCGGCGATCGCAATGTCCTGCCGTCTTCCACCAACCCGACGCGGCCCTTCACGGTAAATACGCTGGAAGAGCATTTGGACATGTTGATGGTCTGTCACCACCTCGACAAATCCATCCCTGAGGACATCGCCTTTGCAGAAAGCCGCATTCGGCGTGAGACGATCGCAGCAGAAGATATCCTGCACGATATGGGCGCGTTCTCGATCATCGCGTCAGACAGCCAAGCCATGGGCCGTGTCGGTGAGGTTCTGATCCGCACCTGGCAAACGGCAGATAAGATGAAGAAACAGCGCGGCCGCCTGCCTGACGAAACCGGCGAGAACGACAATCTGCGTGTGCGCCGTTACATCGCAAAATACACGATCAATCCCGCAATCGCACAAGGTGTCAGCCATGTGATCGGCGACATCTCCGTCGGTAAGCGAGCTGACCTTGTGCTCTGGAACCCTGCGTTTTTCGGCGTGAAACCAGAAATGGTTCTGATGGCAGGCAGCATTGCCGTGGCGCAGATGGGTGACCCAAACGCGTCCATCCCGACACCGCAGCCGGTCTATACGCGGCCGATGTTTGGAAGCCTCGGCGGGTCTCTGACACAAAGCTCTGTCAGCTTTGTTTCGGCTGCAGCGCAAGCAAGCAATTTGAAAGACACGCTGGGACTGGCGAAGGATACGATTGCTGTCGAGAATACCCGCAAAATCAGCAAAGCGGACATGGTCCTGAATGATGCAATGCCGAAGATGGAAGTCCATCCGGAGACATACGAAGTCCGCGCAGATGGCGAATTGCTAACGTGCCAACCTGCTGATGTGCTGCCAATGGCACAGCGCTATTTCATGTTCTGAGGCCAAGATGACAACACTTCCTATCGCGCAGGTCGTCTATCGAAAGGATGATTGGTCAGGACCCGCGGATCAATGTGAGTTAAACTACGCGGAGCGGTTCTTACGGCGGAAAAAACTCACCAGCGTTAACGGCAAACCGTTTCTGGTCGATCTTGCCAAGACAACATCGCTTGACCATGGCGATGCATTGGCTTTGGACGATGGCAGTCTGGTGAAAATCAGCGCGGCGTCGGAGGCGCTCTACAAGGTTACGGGTCCACATTTGGTCCGACTCGCGTGGCACGTCGGCAATCGCCACACACCCTGCCAGATCAATGCCGATCATCTATTGATCCAAGCAGATCCGGTTATTGGTCACATGCTCGAACATCTCGGGGCGACAGTGTCAGAGATCACGGCACCGTTCACACCTGAAGGTGGCGCATACGGGCATGGCCGAACTCATTCTCACGAACATGTCGCAACCGCACATGAACATTGAACGCGATATTCTGACGCTGACCCAATGGCTGTCGCCCGCGTTTCCGCTCGGCTCTTTCGCATATTCTCATGGCTTGGAGACAGCGATACAAACGGGGCAAATTGAAACCGCGCCCGACTTGGAAAATTGGCTGCGTGATGTGTTGGAATTTGGCAGCGGTCGCAATGATTGCATCATTCTGCGGGCCGCTTATCACTGTGGTGATAATGATAGCCTAAAGTTGGTCGATCAAACCGCCCGCGCCTTCGCAGCTTCAAAAGAACGTCTGATGGAAGCCGATTTGCAAGGCTCAGCGCTAGGACAAACGATATCAGCGATCTGGGGCGGCGAAGACATGGCGCTAACCCTCCCCGTCGCCTTGGGTAACGCCGCCGCAGGCATGGGAATTGACGCAGAACTTACTACGAAGATGTATCTACATGCCTTCGCATCCAACCTCGTCTCTGCCACTGTACGTGCTGTGCCATTGGGTCAAACAGAAGGACAACGGGTGCTTGCGGCACTTACGCCACTTTGCGAAAGCGTTGCTGCAAAATCGGCGCATGATACGCTTGAGGACCTGCAAAGTACCGCGTTCCTGTCTGACATTGCAGCGATGCAACACGAAACACTTCAACCAAGGATATTCCGGTCATGACGCAACTCAACGGTCCATTGCGCGTGGGTATTGGCGGTCCTGTGGGCGCCGGGAAGACAACACTTACTGCAGCTTTAGCCAAGGCGCTGCACCCCCAGCTTTCAATCGGCGTCATCACCAACGACATTTATACGCAAGAAGACGCTGAAGCGCTGATGCGGATGCAAATCCTTCCGCAAGACCGCATCATCGGTGTGGAAACCGGCGGCTGTCCGCATACGGCGATCCGTGAAGATGCATCGATCAACCTTGCAGCCGTCGCTGAGATGCGCACGCGGCATGCAGACCTGGACATCGTGCTGATCGAAAGCGGTGGTGACAATTTGTCTGCCACGTTCAGCCCTGAATTAGCTGATCTGACAGTCTATGTAATTGATGTCGCTGCGGGTGAAGAAATTCCGCGAAAGGGCGGACCGGCAATCACAAAATCCGACCTTCTGGTCATCAACAAAACAGATCTCGCACCCCATGTTGGCGCGTCTCTGGACGTTATGAAACACGACAGTGACCGGGTCCGCGATGGGCGCCCCTATCTGTTCTGTTCTTTGCGCAACGGTATCGGCGCGGAGGACGTTGTCCGGATGATTTCGGACATTGGCGGCTTGGATATTAGCGCCATAGGACTGCCTTCCGAAAGCGCTGCAGCAAGCTAGTTTCGTCTGGATATGCCATCAGAAAATTGGATGCGGCCTGAACGATCACTTACTTTGCAACCTCCAACGCGGCGCGCAGCACGGCACGATCTCCGATGTGATTGGCCAAGGTCAGAATCAGGCGCGCGTTGTAGGCGTCGCTTTCATCTTTGCTCATGCCTTCATGCGCGCCAAGAAGCTCTTGATAAAACCCGTCCGAATCAATGATGTTCGGCTCTAACATAAGAGTCATTACGTATCCTCCCCGATCGCTATCCGTATCGCTTGGGCAACGGCCTCCGCATCAAAATCATGCCAACGCGCGACGATGTGTTGATCCGGCCGGATCAAATACACCGCGTGATCTGCATCTCCGAGATAACGCTCCGCCAATTCGGGGGCGATGTCGCGAAGATGTATAACATGAGCTTCGATATCGTCGATATTGACCTGCTCTGGTGCGTCATCACCCAGGACGAGGAGCGTGAAACCACCCGTCAAGTGATCCAAAAGGTAGCCGTTCCCGACGGGTGCGTCCGGGCAAGCCGCGCCGGGGCGCGTGCTAATGGGACCGTTCAAGTCATCTTCGCCAAATAAAGCAAACCCGTCATATGTACATGGAACAGATAGACGCCCCGAATTCACCAAAGGTTGCGCGAAAGGCGCGCGGGCGGCCATTTCCAAAACTGCGTCGCGGAACACTTTGCTGATCTCGGATTTAGGCGTCATGAAATCCGTCGCACGCGAAGAATTCAGGATATTCTCGTCCGCACCAAATTCCCGCTCGGTAGCATAGCTGTCCAGCAATGCATCGCTGGCGATGCCCTTATGTACGAGGTCGAGTTTCCAGCCGAGATTGTCCGCATCTTGCACACCGGAATTGGCGCCCCGTGCCCCAAACGGGGAGACCTGATGCGCACTGTCGCCTGCAAACAGAACCCGGTCGTGGCGGAAGGTCTTCATTCGGCGGCATTGGAAGGTGTAGATAGATGTCCACTCCAACTCATAATCCGGAACGCGTCCACCTTGAGAGGACAACATCGCATCCACACGGGCTCTGATGCGCTCTACTTGTAACTCTTTCTCGCGATCAATGTCCCAACCCAATTGAAAATCAATACGCCAGACATCGTCAGGTTGTTTGTGTAGCAGGGCGGACTGCCCTGCCCCTTCAAACGGAGGTTCAAACCAGAACCAGCGTTCTGTTGGAAAATCCGCCTTCATCTTCACGTCAGCAATCAGAAAATTGTCTTCAAATACCCGACCGTCAAACGATAATCCCAGCAGATCGCGGGTCGCAGATCTCGCGCCATCACATGCCACAGCCCAATTCGCTTCGAGCGTATAAGGTCCATCCGGAGTGTCGACATCTACAGTCACATAACCATCATGCGGTGTAGCGGACGTAACTTCATTGCAACCGCGTATTTCGATGGGCGCGCCGTTGTCTTGCGCCGCCTGGATGGCCTCAAAGAAGAACTTTTCGACATAGGGCTGCTGCAGATTGATAAAGGCAGGATTCCGGTGACCTTCCTCGGGAAGAAGGTTGAATTCGAACACTTTGCTTTCGCCGTGGAAGACTTTGCCGACGTTCCAGACCACACCTTTTTCGACAATCGCCTGTCCAGCGCCAAGACGTGTGGCGATATCGAGAGTGCGTTTGGCAAAGCAAATCGCCTTTGAACCCAAGCCCGCCCCTTCGTGATCATCAAGGACCAAAGCTGGCGTGCCCCGCTTTCCAAGATCAAGCGCCAACGCGAGCCCAACCGGTCCACCGCCAATAATAACAACCGGGTGGCGGTGCACACTGCCTGCCTGAGCCGCGACTCTTTCATATGGGTAAAGCTTGAAAGCGGTCTCGTATCGCGTCGCAACCATGCTGAAATCCTCCCTTGAATTGTCGCTTAGCCCTGAAGAGCAGCCCACATCTCCAGATCACGCTCAGCAGTCCAGATACGTGGTGTCTCGATACCTCGAGCCTCGTCATAGGCACGGGCGACGTTAAATGGCAGGCAATGCTCGTAGATCGCATAATCTTTGAACTTTGGGTCGCAGGATGCGCGGACTGCATCCCATGCTTCCTTCAATGACCCGCCACGCGCGGCGATTTTGGCGGCAGGCTCATAAGTCGAACAGACGAAATCACGCGTGCTTTCGATGGCACGTTCAACGGCTTTTTTTCCGACCAGAGCCGCACCGCGACCGGGTGCTATCGCGTCAACGTCAAACGCTTTGATGTTATCAAGCGTGTCACCCCAATCCGCGAAATGACCGTCACCACAATAGCAGGCGGAATGGTCTTCGACGATATCCCCTGTGAACATCACATTCTCATCTGGGACGTGAATTACGATATCACCGGCTGTATGCGCGCGACCCAAATGATGCAAATCAACCCGCCTCTTTCCAAGATAGACGGTCATGCTGTCGCTGAAAGTTGTCGTCGGGTACGTCAAACCCGGAATGCTTTCATGTCCCTCAAAAAGGCGGGGGAAGCGTTGAAACTCGCTGTCCCAATCTTCTTGTCCTCGCTCAACCACCATACCGCGCGCGGCGTCGCCCATGATAATCTGATCCGCGCCGAACGCGGACGCACCTAGAACCCGCACGGCGTGATAATGCGTGAGAACGACGTGGCTGATCGGCTTGTCGGTGACCGTGCGCACTTTACCAATGACCTTTTCTGCCAAAAGTGGAGTGGCCTGCGCTTCAACAATCATGACACTTTCATCACCAATGATAATGCCTGAGTTCGGATCGCCTTCCGCAGTAAAAGCCCACAGATCGCGCCCCACTTCATCAAAGGTGATTTTCTTTTCCGTCAGGTCGCCTTGCGATGCGAATGCTTTTGCCATGGGCGTGTCTTCCTTTTTTGCGTCTGAGCCGGGTGCGGTTTGAAAAGCTCCGGCAATGTGTTCTGAAAAGGTGTCTTGTTAGGGAAAGTCTACAGCTGGCTTGATTGTGCCGGTGCAGTTACCAAAGCCAACTTGATAACCATCGCCAGTAGCGACCCCGCTCAATGTCAGTGTGTCGCCATCTTCAATGAAGCTGCGGGTTTCCCCGGTGTCGAGCGTGATCGGTTCTTTCCCGCCCCATGTAAGCTCAAGCAAGCTGCCACATTCTGACCTCGTTGGGCCTGAGATCGTACCAGAGCCCAACAGATCGCCAGCGTTCATAGCACATCCTGAACTCGCGTGATGCGTCAGTTGCTGAGCTGCGGAGTAGTACATTTGGTTGTAGTTCGTCCGCGCGATTGTCGTGGCCTCTTTACCAGCAGGCGCCATAGTGATGGCAAGCTCAATATCATAGAGCATTGGGCCAGGCTCACGCAGAAACGGCAACAACCCCACTTCACGCTCTGGCGTTGACGTGCGGAACGGTTCAAGCGCCGGCTTCGTCACGATCCAAGGAGATATAGATGTCGCAAAAGCCTTGGCTTGAAATGGCCCTAACGGTTGATACTCCCACGCTTGAATGTCGCGTGCAGACCAGTCGTTGAGCAACACATATCCAAAAATCAGGTCATCGGCGTCCTGCACCGTAATCGGCTGACCCATCTCAGAAGAGCCACCCACAATCGCGCCCATCTCCAGTTCGATATCGAGGCGCTTGGAAGGTCCGAAGCTCGGTATCTCGGCGTCAGGTGCTTTGGTCTGCCCGTTGGGTCGCGTGATATCTGTTCCGGACACGACAACCGTCGACGCACGCCCATTATAACCGATAGGAATATGTAGCCAATTTGGCGGAAGGGCATTCTCTGGCCCACGGAACATGGTGCCCACATTTGTTGCGTGATTTTTGCCAGCATAGAAGTCAGTGAACTCACTCACCAAAAGAGGTAAATGCAGCCTAGCTGACTTGGAGGAAACAAGGTGTGCCTCGACCGATGATTGATGGGGCGATCCTTCTTCTAACAACTCGATCAGCCTGACACGCAGCGCGTCCCAGACCGCTGGCCCCAACTCCATGACGTCATTCCAGAACGGCAAGTCAAACACGCCGTCATCGTCAAGCGCGATCAAGCCAGCTTCTTCGCAGGCTGCTACGTCCAAAATCATATCGCCAATTGCAACGCCACAGCGCGGGTCTTCATCTCCAATGGAAAAGACACCGTAAGGTAGGTTGTTCAAAGGGAAGAGCGTTTCTGAGGAGTTTGCAGAAACGACCCAGCTTTTCAAAAGTGGCATCTATGATCTTTCTTTGTTCGACTGGTGTGGGTGGATGCTGGCACTCACTTACGCCCCGGCGTCCCATCGAATTTCTTCTCAAGCGACGTCCAGCAATCAATATAATTGTCCTGTAGCGGCGCTTCTTTGGCTGCGAAATGTGTCAGGTGCTGTGGGAAGCGCGTCTCGAACATGAAGCTCATGGTATTGTCGAGTTTTTCGGGTTTGAGGTCCGCATTCGACGCGCCTTCAAACGCATCACGATCCGGGCCGTGCGGTAGCATCATATTGTGCAATGACATCCCACCGGGAACAAAGCCTTCCAACTTGGCATCATATTGCCCGTAGATGTTGCCCATCAATTCGGACATCACGTTCTTATGGTACCAAGGCGGGCGGAACGTATCTTCCATGGTCAGCCAACGCTCTCGGAACAGAACGAAGTCGATATTAGCCGTTCCGTCGACACCAGATGGAGCGGTCAGAACAGTAAATATCGACGGGTCGGGATGATCAAACAGGATAGAGCCAACGGGACAGTAGGTCCGCAGGTCATATTTGACTGGTGCGTAATTTCCATGCCACGCGACCACATCCAATGGGCTTTGCCCGATGTGGGTTTCATGGAATTGACCGGCCCATTTAACCGTAACAGTCGACGGCAATTCGCGTTCTTCAAAGGCGGCAACCGGAGTTTTGAAGTCCCGCCGATTGGCCATGCAATTTGCCCCGATCGGACCACGACTAGGAAGTTCAAATTTCTGACCATAATTTTCGCAAACAAATCCCCGACACGGCCCCTCAAGCACCTCCACGCGGTACACAAGACCCCTCGGAATGATTGCAATTTCCTGCGGCTCAATATCAATGACACCGAGCTCGGTCGCGAACCGCAATCGTCCTTCTTGCGGCACGACAAGCAATTCACTGTCTGCTGAGTAGAAATACGCATCCACCATCGATTCCGTGACGAGGTATATATGCGATGCCATCCCGATCTGTGTGTTCACATCACCGGCCGTCGTCATGGTGCGCATACCCGTCAACCAAGTCAGCTTTTTCTCTGAATGAGGCACCGGGTTCCAGCGATATTGACCCAGTGACGTGACATCCGGATTCACATGTGGCGCTGATTTCCAAAATGGTAGGTCGATCTTTTCAAACCTATGTGTGTGCTTCACCGAGGGACGAATGCGGTAGCACCATGTCCTCTCATTTTGATGGCTTGGCGCAGTGAAGGCGGTTCCGGACAACTGCTCGCCATAAAGACCGTAGTTCACTTTCTGGGGTGAGTTCATGCCTTGAGGTAAAGCACCCGGAAGCGCCTCAGTTTCGAAATCGTTGCCAAATCCAGGCATATAGCCCGGATGCGTATCCGTCGGTTTTGCAGCGCTACGAAGTTCAGCGGGGGCAATATCTTTGTTCATGAGATAGTCCTTTGTGAAACCACCCCCTATCTATTGGTTGCTTTTGTAACCAACAAGCTTTGCTATCACCATCGCCAAAAAAGTTTGTGAGTCTAAAGGTCGACCCAAGCCGCGTTACGTGCAGAGGATCTGACACAGGCATCTACGAATTGAACCCCCTTCAGACCATCGTGGATTGTCGGATACATCACATCGCTCGACACATTCGCTCCCTCGCGATGTGCCACAATTGCCTCAGCAGCCTCACTGTAGATATTCGCGAAGGCTTCAAGATACCCTTCAGGATGCCCCGGTGGAATGCGGCTCATACGAGCGGCAGCACCTCCAGCACCCGCGCCATTTCTTGTAATGGCGCGCTTGGGTTCGCCAAAGGGGCTATGCCAAAGGATATTGGGATTTTCTTGCTCCCATTCCAGTCCGCCCTTCTCGCCATAAACACGAATGCGCAATGCGTTTTCGTTACCCGGCGCAACTTGCGAGCACCACAGCATGCCCTTTGCGCCACCCTCAAGCCGCAGCATGACATGTGCATTGTCATCCACCTGACGCCCCGGAACGAACGCATCCAAATCTGCCGCAAGGCTGGTGACCTCAAGCCCCGTGATGAACCGGACGAGATTGTGACCATGTGTACCAATATCTCCCGTCGAGCCGCCCACACCGGAACGCGCAGGATCCGTGCGCCACTCCGCTTGCTTGAAATCTTCGTGCTGGGTCAACCAATCCTGCGGGTATTCGACTTGAACAACACGGATCTTTCCAAGATCACCGTTTGCCACCATCTCCCGCGCTTGGCGCACCATCGGGTAGCCCGTGTAGTTATGTGTCAAAATAAACAAAGCGTCTGATTGTTCAGCGGCTTTAACCAGTTTCTTGGCATCAGACAGTGTCGAGGTCAGAGGCTTGTCGCAGATCACATGAATACCGCGTTTCAGAAACTCACGCGCCGCAGCGTAATGCACGTGGTTCGGTGTGACGATGGCAACGGCTTCGATCCCCGCCTTAAGGCGACCCTCTCGTATCGCCATCTGTTTGAAGTCATCATAGATGCGCGGAAGGCCGAGCGCCTCACCAGAGGCTTGGGACTTTTCAGGCGTCGATGACAACGCCCCGGCAACCAATTCGAACCGGTCATCAATTCGCGAGGCAATGCGGTGAACGCCACCAATAAATGCGTCATTGCCGCCGCCCACCATTCCTAATCTGATACGTCCCATCTTACGAAATCCCCAGCATCTTGCGATTGGCCGCCTCGTCCGTTCCACCATCTGCGAAATCGTCAAAAGCGCGTTCGGTCACACGAATAATGTGATCTTTGACAAACTGCGCCCCTTCGCGCGCGCCATCTTCTGGATGTTTCAGACAGCACTCCCATTCCACAACAGCCCAGCCATCAAAATCGATCGCCGCGAGCTTGGAGAAGATCGCTTTGAAATCCACCTGCCCGTCACCCAAGGAGCGGAAGCGACCAGCGCGATCAACCCAAGGCTGATAGCCCGAATAGACCCCTTGGCGTCCTGTCGGATTGAACTCCGCATCTTTGACGTGGAACATTTTTATCCGATCCGCGTAGATGTCGATATTGTCGAGGTAATCGAGGCATTGCAGCACGTAGTGCGACGGGTCGTAAAGCATGTTGCAGCGTGCATGATTGTCGACGCGCTCCAAAAACATCTCAAACGTCACACCGTCATGCAGGTCTTCACCAGGATGGATTTCATAGCAGATGTTCACATCGTTCTCGTCGGCGTGATCCAAGATCGGACGCCACCGGCGTGCCAGTTCGTCAAATGCGGTTTCTACCAATCCGGCAGGGCGTTGCGGCCATGGATAAACGTAGGGCCAAGCTAGTGCGCCCGAGAAAGAGACATGGTTCTTGATCCCCATGTTGGCGGAAGCCGAAATCGCCTTCATCACTTGATCAACAGCCCATTCCTGACGCGCTTTTGGATCGCCGTGTACGGAAGGGTCAGCAAAGCCATCAAATGCCGCGTCATAAGCGGGGTGCACAGCGACAAGCTGCCCCTGCAAGTGAGTGGACAATTCGGTGACTTCGATACCGTTTTCAGCCGCCTGACCTTTGAACGCGTCACAATAGTCTTTGCTCTCCGCAGCCTTCGCTAAGTCAAACAAACGCGCGTCCCAGCTAGGAACTTGCACACCCTTATAGCCACAATCGGCCGCCCATTTTGTTATCGCATCCCAAGAGTTAAACGGCGCATCATCGCCAGCAAATTGCGCCAAAAAGAGCGCGGGCCCTTTGATGTTTTTCATGTTGGTCCTCCTTGGGGTGTCGTTTGGTTCATGGTCGGATGGGTAGGTTTTCCCGGATCAAGACTTCGATGCGGATATGTTCTTGCGATGCCAGTACCGGTGCGTTGTCGCATTTTGCGCGCATCACCCGCATTGCACTGCGCGCCAAATGCCCTGTGTTTTGATTGATCACCGCGTCCAGGACGCCTTGCTCAAGCAAGTCGCGTGAATTGTCAGTCAACTCATGGTCAATGCAAATGATGCGCTCTGGCGCTGCATGCTCTTTCAACGCATCGGCCACACCACGCACACTGGCCCCGACGGAATAGACAGCAACCACGTCCGGGTTTTGCTCAAGGCATCGTAGCGTCAACTCACGCGCCATTTTCGGATCATCATAGGCTTCGATACTTGGTAAAGGAGTGAGCTCAGGGAAGTGCTCAGCGACGACGCGGTCAAATCCAAGCCGCCGTTCAATCATATCCCGTGCGTGCATGGATGTGACGACCACAGCAACCTTGCCTGTCTTAGGACCGACGAACCGTCCTAAAAGCGTCCCAGCAGTCCGACCTGCAGACACATTGTCAAATCCGACGAAATGATCACGGTCTGAATTCGGTTGGTCCGCAACTAACGAGACGACGGCAACGCCCTGCTTTTTTAATCTAGCGATCGTATCGCGCACAATCGGGGTCTCATGGGCCATAATCGCAAGGCCGTCGATCTCACTTGGATCAAGCGCTTTCAGGTCGCGGGTCATGGCGGTTTGGTTGCGGTTGGAAATCAGCACAATCCGCGCAGAGATACGCTCATAGATCGCATTTTCGACGGCCTCAGATATCGACTTCTGCAAGCCTTCCAAAAACTGTCCTTGCCCATCAGGAAGCACAAAGACAAAGCGGTACATCCGCTGGCGCGCAAGGTTGGCTGCGGTCAGGTCCCGTACGTAGCCCAACTTCTCAATCGCGCCGTTGACACGTTTGACAGTCGCCTCACGTACACCATCACGCCCGTTGAGCACACGATCAACAGTCGCAAGACTGACACGCGCCTCGCGTGCCACATCATGTGCGGTCGGTTTTGATGTGGATCGATCGTGTTTGCTCATTTGAACTATCGCTTACCGCAACCCCTCAAATAGGCGCGCTACTGCCTCAGCGCCGGGATCGTTGTGACCAATGAGGTTTTCCTCGGGCACATAGCTTGACCGTCCCGCCTTGGCTTGGCCAATCGTGGCCGTTTTATCAGCTCCCTCCCGCGCCGCTTTCGCAGCCGCCTCTAAGCCTTCTGGCAGTGCAGGGAGCGCAGGGTCCAAAGCGTCAATCATTGTGCGGTCCCCAACCTCTGCGCCCCCAACTTCACTGATCCTTTTGAGCCCGGCCAACAGAGCTGCAGTCGTGGGTTTCCCATTCGCACACGCATCCCCTGTTGCCCCGAAAAAGATCGACAGAATAATACCAGAGGAGCCACCCATCGTCTGGCTCAACTCATTGCTGATCGCACGGAAAAGCTGGGTCAGATCTGCCAGTGGCATCCGGTCTAGCGCGCCTTTCATGGCAACCGCCGCCTTGGTCAACGTGCTTCCTGTGTCACCGTCCCCTGACTTGGCGTCGAGCGCGTTAAGATCCGCTTCAGACGCAATCAACAGATCGCAGACCTTTTCGATCAAAGCCCGCACCTCTGGGTTTTCTGAGGCAATCGGTTGAATAGGCGAAAGCCCGTCCGGCAATGGCGCAACTGTCACTGGCGAAATAGACTTCATTCCGGGCCACGCAGATACGTCGACATCTGCCAGCAACGGTTCTTTGTTCTGCGATGTCACTGGCAATACTGAGACAGAAAATCCGTGCATGTCCAAAGCTGTCATGAGCGAGGCAGGCCCGACTATATGCTTAATCTGAGCAGCCTTCGGATTGCTCGCCAACTCATGCGCAAGCACACTCATTTCCAAAGGTGTCGTGCCCCCAAGATTATTTAAGATCGCAACATGCGGCATGTCACCGATACGCGGACTGAGTTTGTCCAGCATCATGTCCATCGCCTTCTTCGCACTTTCATGTGCGACTTGCTCCACTCCGGCCTCGCCATGGATTCCTAAACCCAGCTCGGCTTTGCCATCCGGGATACGATCCTCTTTCCCGGACCCCGGCATGGTGCAGGTATCAAGCGACATCCCGATGGAGGCTGTTGCATCAATCGTGCTTTGCGCGGCTTTGTGAACCGTGCCCAAATCCGCGCCTTGCTCAGCCAACGCGCCCGCGATCTTATGAACGAAGAGTGTCCCCGCAACGCCGCGCGGTTGCGGCAGGTCTGGAAGCGCAATGTCATCGCCAACGATCACGAGCGAAACCTTCAACCCGAATGCACGCGCACGTTCAGCCGCAAGGCCAAAATTCAGACGGTCGCCAGTGTAGTTCTTGATGATCAGCAAGCAACCGGCGTCACCTGTCACAGCCAAAATCGCCGCAAGCACCGCATCTACCGACGGCGAGGCGAAAACTTCACCACAGACTGCTGCGGTCAGCATGCCTTTGCCCACAAAACCCGCATGTGACGGCTCGTGCCCGGAACCGCCTCCCGATATCAGCGCCACCTTGGAGTGGTCCCAATCAGACCTGCAAACCACTTTGATATGCGGGTATCCGTCCAACCGCATCAGCGTGCCGCCTGATGTCTCAATCAACCCGTCCACAGCATCTGTGACCAGTGTCTCTTTGGCGTTGATGAATTGGCTCATTGTAAATCTCCTCAGCGAATGCGGTTGCCAGCGGCGTCAAAGCAGAGCGGATCTTTGGGCGCAATCTTGATCTGCGCACCGGGCGTGTAAGTGGTCTCTGGATTGGCAATCGTCGTTATTGCATGGCCCTGCAAATTCAGATGCAGGCGTGTTTGATCACCAAGATGTTCGATCCTTTTGATCTCCGCATCTTGGCCAGTTCCTTGCGCAATATTTTCAGGGCGTAGTCCAATTTGGTTGGTCCCCGCGGGGACGTTACCGAACACATCCGCAGGCAAAATGTTGATACGTGGTAGGCCAAGTCTACTGGCAACATAGAGCGAGTTCGGGTTCTCATAAATCTCGCGCGGGGTGCCAAACTGAACGAGCTTGCCTTCATTCAAAACACCGACATGCGTGGCCATTGTCATCGCTTCGATCTGGTCATGCGTCACATAGAGCAACGTAGCCCCAAGATTGGCTTGAATGCGCTTCAGCTCGACCCGCAGGTCTGTGCGGAGCTTCGCATCAAGCGAGCTGAGCGGCTCGTCCATCAGATAGATCGACGGCTCTCGCACAAGCGCACGACCGATGGAGACACGTTGCATCTCACCGCCTGACAAGGCTGTCGCTTTGTTATCGAGCTTGTGGCTGATTTGCAGAACCTCAGCCACTTCGGCCACTTTGCGGGCGATCTCATCCGCAGGCGTGTTTAGGATCGGTGACTTCAGCGGAAAGGCAAGATTGTCGCGCACCGTTAAATGCGGATAGAGCGAATATTGCTGGAAGACCATTGCAACATCTCGCTGCGCAGGCGTCTCTGTAGCGACGTTACGCCCGCCGATCCAAACCTCTCCCTTATCCGCCTTTTCAAGGCCGGAGATGAGCCGCAGCGTGGTCGTCTTCCCGGCCCCGGTTGGTCCCAACAGGACAACAAAAGCGCCGTCTGGAATGGTCATAGAAATATCTTCGACACCCACATCAGCACCGAAGGATTTAGACAGGTTTTTCAGGATAACCTCAGCCATGAGCCAACACCTCGTTATTCAGTTCGGAGCGCAGCGCCTGACCACTGGTCTCATCAAAAAGCGTGACAGTTCTGGCGTCAAAATTCAGACCAACCTTTTCGCCAACAGTGGCTACTTGCGCACTGTCGATCCGTGCTTTCACCTCGCCGTTTGGCGTGTCCAGCGTGATGATCTGCGTTGTGCCCAAATACTCCGATGCCAGCACTTCACCGCGATACCCGCCGCTATCTGAAAGGGTGATATGCTCGGGCCGGACGCCATAAACCATCTTTCCGGACGCGCCTTGCATTTGTTTCGGGATGCCCAGCGATTGGCCATGAAGTTCAACTGCATCAGCGCCTTCGGATACGGCACCGTCAAAATGCAGGAAGTTCATTGACGGCGAACCAATGAAATCCGCTACAAACATCGTCGCGGGCTTGTCGTAGATTTGTTGCGGCGTTCCAAATTGCTCAACCACAGCGTTGTTCATCACTACGATCTTGTCGCCCATCTGCATGGCTTCAAGTTGGTCATGGGTCACATAAACGGTCGTGGCGTTCATCCGGTCATGCAGCGCGCGCAGCTCTTCGGACATATGCTCACGGAACTCAGCATCCAACGCGCCCAATGGCTCATCCATCATGAAGGCCTTCGGGTCCCGGACGATAGCGCGCCCCAAAGCGACACGCTGACGATCGCCACCAGACAGGCCGCCGACCGGCCGTTTCAAGATGTCCTGAATACCCAGAATGTTAGCAACCTCATCAACCTTCGCTTTCACCTGCGCGCGCGGCATGCCTTGACTGACCAGCGGATAGCTGAGGTTCTTACCGACATTGAGATGTGGATAGAGCGCAAACATTTGAAACACGAATGCAATGTCGCGCTGGGACGGCGGCAATTGACTAATCTCTTCCCCATCAAGGTAAATCTCGCCCGACGTTGGCAATTCCAGCCCCGCAATCATGCGTAAAGTCGTGGTCTTGCCACAGCCCGATGGGCCGAGCAGCATGAAGAATTCACCGTCTTCGATAGTGAAGCTGGATTCCTTCACCGCATTGAAATCGCCGAAGTCCTTGCGGATGTTTTTGATCTGTATCTGCGCCATCAGGCAATCTCCTGCCCGATGCGGATGAGATTTCCGTCTGGGTCAATTAATGTGGCTTCCCGCATACCCCATGGTTTGTCTTCCGCAGGGCCAAAACTTGGAAACGCACCCCGAGACGGCAGGTCTAGCGCCTCAAGCTCTTGCGAAATTGCATCAACGTTATCAGGGCGAAGATACGCACCATGACAACTGGTTGCTGGATCGTTCTTCGAATGCGTAAAGAAGTGCACTTCGACCTTATCACGGTTCATCAGCAAATATTGGTCATCTTGCCGGAACCAAGTCTCAAACCCCCAACTGGCGTAAAACGCCTCCGTCACATCGAAGTCACGGGATGGAAGGATTGGGCATATTTGCTCAAGCATGCTCATTCCTTGAAATGCGACACGATGATGAACATCACTGTGCCGACCAGAGTGACGATGAACGAATAGGTGTATAGCCACAGCGCGAAGGGCTGCATCAGCATGAAGACGCCAACGCCGATGAGGATCGTGGCCAACATCTCCCAAGGGCCGCGACGAAGCCGCATTAGGCCAGAGAAAAAGTTGCTCATTTGCGTACCGCTCCGAAAGTGATCCCGCGCAGCAGGTGTTTGCGCAGCAGGATGGTGAAAATCATGACCGGCAGCAGGAAGATAGTGGCCCCTGCAGCAACTGCAGGCCAATCCAGCCCGCCAACGCCGATGATGGTTGGGATGAAGGGCGGCGCGGTTTGCGCCGTGCCTGAGGTCAGCAAGACCGCGAAGGCGTATTCGTTCCACGCGAAGATCAGACAGAAGATGGCGGTTGACGCAATACCAGTGGCCGCTTGTGGCAGCACAACTTTGTAGAACGCTTGGAACCTTGTATAGCCGTCGATCAAAGCTGCTTCTTCATACTCAAGCGGGATTTCGTCGATAAAGCCTTTAAGCAACCAAACTGCGAGTGAAATATTCACGCCCGTGTAGAGTAGGATCATGCCCAGATGCGTGTCTGATAGACCAAGCTGACGGTACATCAGGAAAATCGGGATCGCGACAGCGATGGGGGGCATCATCCTCGTACTGAGAATGAAGAACAGCAAATCGTCGGCAAAAGGTATTTTGAACCTTGAGAAAGCGTAGGCCGCAAGCGTCCCCAAGAAAATACTGAGGAAAGTTGAGCCAAATCCGATGATGACAGAATTCAGGAACCGCTCACCAAACTTTGATGGCCCAGCGATGACCATGTCATACTCACGGACAATTTCATCATACCACGTTTGCGGCGGATTGGCCTCAAGGTATTCAGGCGTTTGACGCGTGCGGGTTGTGAACAGGTTTACATAGCCTTCCAACGTTGGCTCGAACACGACCTTTGGCGGATAACTGATTGCGTCAGAGGGTGACTTGAACCCGGTCAGCATGATCCACGCCAACGGCACCATTGTGACCAAGGCATAGATGATGACCATCGTGCCAGCGAACCACTTGGATCGCGTAGACGGCTCTGTGACGGAGAAACTGCTCATCTTTCTTTCACCTTGTTCAACGCTTTGACGTAGATCGAGGCCAGCCCGAACACCGTGACAAAGAGGATGATTGCATATGCTGACGCGTAGCCCGTTCGCCACTTCTCAAATGCCTCGCGCTTGAGGTTGATGGAGGTCAGTTCCGTCGTCGATCCCGGCCCGCCGCCAGTCAGCTGCACCACCAAGTCGAACATCTTGAAGTTCTCAATCCCGCGGAACAGAACTGCCAACATTAGGAATGGCAGCACCATCGGAATGGTGATCGTAAAGAACTGACGCAACTTGGAGGCGCGATCGACCTCGGCGGCCTCATAGATGTAGTCAGGGATGGACCTGAGGCCCGCGAGGCAGATGAGCATTACAAACGGCGTCCACATCCATGTGTCCACGATCACAATCGACCACGGGGCCAATTGCACAGACCCAAGCATCTCAAAGCTGGACGGCTCCTTGCCGGTGAAGAAAGCAACGATGTAGTTAAACAAACCGATTTGCGGCTGATAGAGGAACTTCCAGAAGTTCCCGACCACTGCGGGGGACAACATCATCGGCAACACAATAATTGTCGTCCACAGATCATTACCCTTGAATTTCTTGTTGATCAGGTATGCCAGCGTGAAGCCGATGAGCACCTGAAAGAAGATCGTCCAGAACAAGAAATGCGCCGTAGCCTGCATGTTCAGCCAGATGTCGCTGTCACTCAAAATGCGTTCGTAGTTGCGCAGACCGACATTCTTGACCTCGCGCCCAATGCGGTTGGCTTTGAAATTCGTGAAACTCAGATTGATCGTCCAGATCAGCGGAAAAATGTTGATGGCCAGCAGCAGAAAGATCGTGGGGCCAACGAATATCCACGCAATCGCGCGGTCGCTTAGACCCTTGATCTTGCGCGCAACGCTTGGCGGCGTGGCGCTTGCGGCGCGGGTGGCGGGTGTCTCAGACATGTCGCGTGATCCGGTCGTGAGGGTAAAGGGAGGGCATACCCCGGACAAAATGTCCGGGGCCGCCCGTCTTGTGTGAAGGCCCCCAGGAGGAAGGCCATCAGGGAGATTACAGCTTGCCTTCGTCCTCGAAGACCTCGGTCCAGTCTTCGACCAGCTTGTCTAGGGCTTCTTGCGCAGTGCCTTGGTCGGCAACAACGTAGTCGTGCATGCGTTTCTGCATAGCCAACAAAAGCTCGGCATAGGCTGGCTCTTGCCAGAAATCCTGCACCGAACCCATGGCTTCAAGGAAGTCGCCCGCAAACGGCGCGCTGTCTTTGAAGCCCGGATCGTTCAGCACAGAGTTATGCGCGGAATACCCACCAAGGGACCACCACTTCGCCTGCACATCGGGATTTGCGAACCACTTGATGTATTCAAGCGCAGCATCCTGCTTGTCGGAATAAGCCACGACCGAAATGCCCTGACCTCCCAAAGTTGATCCAGCCTGATTTTGCGGCGGGTTCACGAAGAAGTCGATCTTCTCACCGCCGGTGTTCGGATCGGCATAAAGGCCGGGGAAGAACGCAAACCAGTTCATCGCCATTGCAACCTGGCCGGATTTAAACGCATCAAGGCTCTCGCCCATGTAGCTGTTCGTGTAGCCCGGAGGTGTCGCTGTTTCGTAGAATTCTTTGTAGAACTCTAGCGCCTCAACAGCCTCTGGAGAGTTCACCGCGCCATCCATGTCATAAGAACCGGGTGTGTTCTCATATTTGAAGCCCCAAGGATAGAGGGCTGACGTGATCCCCATCGTGATCCCTTCGGATCCACGCTCTGTAAAGATCGAAGCGCCATAGACAGTCTTGCCGTCAATCTCGCGACCTTGGAAGAATTGCGCAATTTCCAGCAGCTCTTTCTGCGACTTAGGTTCAGCTAAATCGCGACCCGTCGCTTCTTTGAACGCGGCCTTGATATCATCGCGTGCAAACCAGTCTTTGCGGTAGAACCACCCGTTCGCATCGCCCATTGCTGGCAGAGCGTAGTAATTCGGTGTGCCCTTTGGCCACGTAGAATAAGCGTAGACTGTCGCATCAGCGAAGTCAGACATAGAGATGCCTTCACTGTCGAAAAAGTCATTTAGCTTGACGTAGTGACCGTTCTCAGCACCACCACCGATCCATTGGCTGTCGCCGATCAGCAAATCGCAAAGCTTCCCGCCGGAATTTAACTCGTTGAGCATCCGGTCCGCAAAGTTTGGCCACGGGATGAACTCAAAGCTCATGGTATGACCAGATTGCGCTTCGAATTCCTTCGACAGTTCGACCAATGCGTTCGCAGGATCCCACGCCGCCCAGCAAAGTGTCAGGTCTTCGGCTTGCGCAGAACTTGCCATAGATGCCGCCGCAATCGACAGCGCGCTGACGGATGCCAGCTTCAAGTTATTCATAATTATTCCTCCCAAAGTGAAATTCGAACATGCATGAGATGCCGAATCCTAAATCGTTCCTTAACGCTATTTGAGGTACGCACCTCAAGTCTACATATTTTTTGAGGTGCGTACCTCATAACGTGACGATACGTACGCATGATGATGAAAGAAAACAATTAAATTTTTTCAATTTGGCTTCCAAAGACACTGTGAGGATATGCCCATTGAGCTTGGCATCGCACAATCCCGACGTCGCTGAAATGGCTAATCCGCACCATCTCTGGCGGCGAAAGACCGGCACCACGGTCACAAATCGAAGAAGGATGTCTCAGCGCCCTACAGCAGTTTATGACCCGTTTTTGCGGTCAAACGCCCTAACCTTTGCAGCCATCAAATAGGATCGCCACGGGCGACAGCCGCCGCGACTTCAGCAACATCCTCGGCGGACAGATCATAGGCGTTTTTCGCCGTTTCCGCGCTAATATAGCCGCGTGCTAGGTCGCGCTTCACCAATTCTATGGAACGCTCCGCAGGATTGCCGTATCCGGCGCCACCCGGAAACGCCATGATCACCCGCTCGCCATGTGGCACAAATTGTTTGCCTTTGACGCGCATCTCAGCCCCGTCACTACGAACGATCATCGTCCGTGCACCATTTTGCCCACCGCGACGCCCGCGCGCCGGATGCTGCCCTCGGTCAAACATCGCCTGAATGTCAAATTCATGCCCCTCTTGAGCACCGACTTCCATATATTGACCAAGACCGCCGCGCGTTTTTCCTGCCCCGCCCGAGTCTGGGCGCAACTCCTTGCGCCAGATAATGACCGGACCAGCATGTTCCGTCGCTTCAATTGGCATTGTCATCACGCCGGACGGGAACGCTGTCGCGTTCAGACCATCATGCTCTGGCCGCGCACCAGAGCCGCCGGAATTGAACGTCAGAACCTCAGAGCGACGGGCGTTTGGTGGAGCGGGCGCATCCATGCGCGGACGCAGGGAAACTTGGAAGTTACACAAACACCCCGCCCCCTCAGCAGGCACGAGGCCCGGTACAATCTTGTCGAACGCATCATACATAGCATCCGGTACGAAATGTCCGACAATGTGGCGCAACGCGACTGGCGCGGGATGTAACGCATTCACAATCGTATTGTCCGGAGCCGTCACTTCGAACGGAGCCAGCGAGGCCGCGTTGTTGGGAATTTCAGGCGCAATTGCTACTTTCAAAGCATAGCACGCATATGCCTTGGTGTAGACCAACGGACAGTTGATACCCTTTTTGTCTACGCCAGATGTTCCAGTGAAGTCGGAAACGATCCGGTCCCCTTCGACGCTGATCTTCACCTTCAAGGTGATCGGTACGTCAAACCCATCCATGGTCATTGAGCCTTCGGCAGACGTTTGGGGCAGTGCTGCGATCCGCTCGATCGTTGCTCGTCGGGAATTCTCTAGAATAAACTCAGCAATCCCATCTAGGTGATCCAGCCCGAACTCCTCCATCATATCGACAAGACGCCGGTGGCCGATCTCATTACAGGTTGCAAGCGCATAAACGTCGCCAATCAACTGATCCGGTTCACGCACATTGCCCCGAATAATTCGGGTCAGGGTCTCGTCCACTTCGCCTTTGTCAGCGAATTTCATAATCGGAATATAGAGGCCTTCCTCATACACACTCTGCGCATCCGCTCCAAAACCGCGACCGCCAATATCAACGATATGCGCAGTGCAAGCGAAGAACCCGACCAGCACACCCTTATGGAAGGACGGCGTGACCATGGTGATGTCATGCAAATGCCCCGTCCCTTCCCACGGATCGTTCGTGATATAGACATCACCCTCAAAGATATTCTGCCGCCCGATACGACGTATGAAATGAGCGACCGCATCTGCCATCGCATTCACATGCCCCGGTGTGCCTGTAACTGCCTGTGCAAGCATCTGACCTTGCGTGTCGTACACACCAGCCGAAAGATCACCCGCTTCCCGAACGGAAGTCGAGAACGCCGTGCGTACCAACGCTTGCGCCTGTTCTTCCACGACTGAGATCAAGCGGTTCCACATGACCTGATAGACGACATTCGAATGCTGTTGCGTCATTGCACGGCTCCTTTCACGATCACATCAATACATCCGTCAGGCTGACGAATGACCTGTCTGCTCGCAGGTACAATGATCGTTGTTTCGTCCTCAGTCACAGCCGCCGGGCCAGAGGCGCAATCTCCCACGCCCATTTGCTCGCGCAACACGATATCCGCCTCCTGATATGCGCCCGTCGCTGGATCAAACACAGCGCGCGAGCCTTCAGTTACAGCGTCCCCCAAACGCTCCGCCTCAGCAACACGCGTGACCTCTTCCGGCGGTGTCGTCGCGTTCACCGACCACACTGTGATCTCGATATCCATGCCTGCAACAGGACGCCCGAACAGCTTGGTGTAATCCTCGATGAACCGCGCCTCGAACACAGCAGCATCTGGTGCCATGGCTTGTTCTTCGGTCAGATCAATCGGGATCTCCCACCCCTGCCCTATATAGCGCATGTAGACCTTGAACTCTGACAGGATCGGGCTGACCTCATCACATGTGCGCACAAATCCTGTGGCTTCCACCTGCAGGTCACGAAGCAGGGTTTTGATCTTAACTGCATCAAAATCTGATAGTTTCATATAGACAGACCGGTTCGCCTCAAAACTGAACGGTGCGCGCAAAAACCCAATGGCAGAGCCCACGCCAGCCCCCGGCGGCACCAACAAACGATCAACGCCCAGCTTCTCACAAAGCCGTCCCGCATGCAGCGGGGCCGCACCGCCAAAGGCAATCATCGTATATTCACTCAGGTCTTCGCCATTCTCCACGGCATGGACCCGCGCAGCATTCGCCATGTTCTCATCTACGACCTCTGCGACACCGAACGCCGCCTCTACGGCGTCCATATCCAACACATCGCCCACCTGTGTAACCAACGCAGATTTGGATGCATCAGCATGTAGCTGGATTGAGCCCCCCGCAAAATTGTCAGGGTCGAGCTTACCCAAAACCAAATCAGCATCCGTCACCGCAGGTCGCGCACCACCGCGGCCGTAACAGGCTGGGCCCGGCTCAGACCCAGCACTTTCCGGTCCAACCCGAATTTGCCGCATCGCATCGACATGCGCCAAGGAACCGCCCCCGGCCCCGATCTCAACCATATCAATCACAGGAATAGAGATCGGCATGCCGGACCCTTTCTTGAACCGATACGTCCGCGCCACTTCAAACACCCGAGACGTCTTGGGTGTCTGGTTCTTGATCAAACAAATCTTGGCAGTCGTGCCACCCATGTCGAATGACAACACTTTATCGAGGCCATAGCGGGCAGCGATATGGGCCGCAAACACTGCCCCACCAGCGGGACCGGATTCGACCAGACGCACCGGAAACTCCGCCGCATTCTGGATAGAAATGATGCCGCCACCAGAATGCATCAGGAAAATCCGGCAAGTCACACCTTCCGTTCCCAACTTGTCTTCAAGACGGCCCAAGTACGACGCCATCAACGGCTTGATATAGGCGTTCGCCACGACCGTGTTGAACCGCTCGTATTCACGCATCTGCGGGCTGACCTCGGACGAAATCGACACGGACACATTGGGCAGTTTTTCCGCCAGCACGTCACGCACAAGTTCCTCATGAGCGGGGTTGAGATAAGAATGGATCAACCCGACAGCAACGCTTTCAAACCCGCCCTCGGCGATCTTGTCGACAACCGCTTCAACCTCCGCTCGATCAACATCAACCAGCACCGCCCCATTGGCATCCACACG
This sequence comes from uncultured Litoreibacter sp., assembly GCA_947494435.1. Lineage (GTDB taxonomy): Bacteria > Pseudomonadota > Alphaproteobacteria > Rhodobacterales > Rhodobacteraceae > Litoreibacter. Next base: position 1,398,731 of record CANLUY010000001.1, on the reverse strand, counting down.
CCCCCCGACCGTAAATCGCATCTGACGCGGCAGCAGAGGATCGGGAAGGTTAAGGTTCAAATCATATTGCTCAAACCGGCTCTCCGTGCGCATCTCGATCACATCACGGAACCCTTCCGTCGTGATCAACGCGGTCTTCGCACCACGCCGCTCGATCAAGGCATTCGTTGCCAATGTCGTTCCATGAATGATCTGATCGATTTGCGACGGGTCGACACCCGCTTTGCCGCACACCTGATGCATCCCGTCTATGATCGCCGTCTCTGGCGCAGCGTAAGTTGTCAGCACCTTGGTCGAGAAGACAGCACCATCTTTTTCCAGCACAACATCGGTAAATGTTCCGCCAATATCAACGCCAAGCCGGATCGCCATAGGGTTCATGAGAAACTCCGTCACAATAGTCCAATCTCCAAATGCGCAGAGTCGGCACAGAAATCAAATTGATTAAATTTCTTGACCCGATAAAGAAAATTGATTTACTGACGATCTGTCATGCGCGCGGCCTCTTCGGCCAAGTTGGCAGCATGTCCCACGAATAAAGGGGCACGGTTCGCAGCATATCTCGCAAAGAACGATAGTGGCGACGGTAGCCAGTCCGAGGTCAAAACCCGCAACTCCCCAGACGCAACTTCGGCACGCACCAAATCTTCAGGCAGCAAGCCAACTCCAAGCCCCTCCAAAACCATGGGGACACAGGCTGACAGAGCACTGGAATGTACAATTTGCCCCGGGTCCAACTCCCTCGTATTTGCCATCTCATGCAGCTCGTGTCCGGCTTGAGTATGTTTGGCGTGGGTCAGGATAATATGTCGGAAGATGTCTTCTACAGGTGGCCGGCCTTCCAAAACCGAGGTGAGATCACAGTTTGCAACCCAGCAGTAATTAGCCTTTCCCAAAGGCGCACTTAGGAAGGACGCCGTCTTGAAAGGCATGGTCTGAAACGCCAAGTCCAACTGACCTTCCATCAGCCGCGCGTCAATCACTGTGGACAAGTCCACCTCCAGTTCAACACGCAAGCGCGGATAGGCTTCTTTGAGCAACCTTAGGAAATGGCGCAACCATGTGCATGCCACCAACTCAGTAACACCAAGGCGCAAACGTTCTTCGATCAGAACTTGCTGTCCGGCCTCCTCTAACAGCGCCTCTCCTGCCCACAACACGTCACGCGCTTTCGCAAGCAGGCTTTCCCCCTTTGCTGTCAGCCGCAGGGATCCTGCGTCGCGGATCAACAAAGTGGTATCAAGCGCACCTTCTAATGCAGAAATCCGCGCCGAAATGTTGGGCTGTGTCGTGCCAAGCGCTTGGGCTGCAGCGCGAAACGTGCCGGTATCAACGACAAACGTAAATGCCTCCAACTGTTTCAGGGTGATCCGGCTCTTTATCACTACACAGCTTTCGATCCAAATATTTGATCTTAAGCATGCGTAACGTCACCCAAAAACGCAAGCCGGCCCTCGACGCATGTCGGAAGATATTCGCGTCAGAACAACGGCCGTTCTGCCAATGGCTCAAGATCGAATTTTCCAACATCGGCGAGCGCCTGCAAATTCGCGATTTGCAATGTGTTCTCGCTCCATGTCGCGAGCTGGAGGTCTCGCAGCTTCTTAAGTGTTTTGTTCATGTGAACCAAAGACAAGCCAAGAGCGTCCGCGAGGTCGCGTTGCTTGAACGGGAACCGGACAGACTGTTTTTGCGCCAAGCCCAACAGTTCGGCTCGCTGATAAATCCGCACAAAGGCCCACGCGGTCGCCTCCAATGCTGAGCGTTGACCGACCGTGGCCAACGCATCGCCAAGCAAGCGTTCTTCCACCGCGGCCAGCCATGTAAGATCAAAGGCACGTTCGGTATTTTGCTTAAAGAAATTCCAAAATTCCGATCGGTCGAACACACAAAGCGTCATGCGCGTTGACGCCTCGACCGAATGGTTCATTTCTCCCATCACGCCAGCTTGCAGCCCGATGAAGTCACCTGGAAAGACAAAATTTAGGACTTGCCGGTCGCCCGTTTGAAGCGTCTTTTGACGAAGCCCCATACCGTGCAAAACCGTGTAAAGCTGGGGGCTGTTAGATCCCTCCATCATGATAGGCGTGCCTGCGTCAATGACCAGTTCGCCGACTTTGAATTTGTTCATCACCGAGACGTCGTCTTTCGACATCGCAGCAAATAGAGGTTTACGCCGTAGGGGGCAATTCGTACATTTTGTCGACATTATATCGTACTCGCTATGTCATTTATTAATGAAACTTCGCGCGTTTACGTGCATCCTGAAAGTCGCGAAGCATAGGGGGTGGGATGTATGAACTTTCTCGTTTTTCACTCAGACCCTGTGATCCTGCTGGATATGATCGGGATCATGCGGAACACATGGCCTAATGCCGCTGTCGAAGCATCCATGAGCCTCGCCGACTTTCGCAAAGCGGCCACAAATCTGAAAGAAATCAGCTGCGCCGTAATTGGACTGCCCGTCGCCGATATCGAGAAAACCGGCCTTCAAGATCTGATCGAACAGAAGCAAGGCCGGATTGTCGTATCACATTTCGGCGACGGCACGACCGTGGAGCAGATCGCTCAGCGGGGCTGGGTGCCCCTTACGATGCCGTTCACAGATGAAACAGTACGCGACGCGCTTCTCAACGCCGGTGCTGAGTTGCGCTAACGCCCGCCTGCATGCCATGTAGAAATGCCTGCATCAATGGAGGCTGTGCCGCCTGTGGTTCTTGTCGAGCAGGACCATGCGCCAACGTTGCAGCGTGATGGTCCTCAGACCCACCAGACAAAGCAATCCCGATTGTCAGAAGTCCTAACCCTAAATACGCGCCACCCAGGACGAGTGCGGCGGTGAGCGGGTCAGTGACAGCGGACAAATAGAGCCAAGCCGCGCCTGTAAAAAACGCAAGACCCACACAGATCGCAAGCAGACCCCCACTCAGGAGGCCCGCCCGCTTTGCGGTTCGCGTGGCCTTTGATTTCAGACCATCCAACATTACTTGCGGCCGCTCATGAAACCGATCAGAAAGCCGATCCCTGCAGCGACGCCCATGGCCGTCGCGGGTTGGTTCTTGACGAAATCATTCGCTTGGCCTTGCAACTGCGCGGCTTGCTCGCTCGCGAGATTTGCTGCAGCAGCCGCACGTTCTTTCGTGTCATTTTGAACGGCGGCCAGCTTTTCCTTCGCCGCGCCCGTCAGCTCAGAGGTCTTCGCTTTGCTGAACTCACCTAACATGTCTGTCAGCGCGGAGACGTCTGCTCGGAGTGTTGCTACTTGCGCGGATAAGTCTTCTGCTGAAGGCTCGGTGTTCGTAACTTCGGCTAGTTTACGTGCCATGGTGTTGCTCTCCTATGTTCAATTCATTGTCATCTACCCAACGCCCGCAGCCATTGAAGGTTCCATAAAAGTTTTCCGGCTTTTCGGGGAACTCAGTCGCAAAGCGTGTGTTGGTCTTCCATGTCTCGATCACCAAATGATCTTAAAGAGAAAGGAAAATGACATGCTACATTGGGCACTCGTCTTCTTCATCGTCGCGATCATCGCCGCCGTCTTTGGCTTTGGCGGCATCGCGAGCGCATCCGCAGGGATCGCGCAGGTTCTGTTCTTTATCTTTTTGGCGCTCTTCGCCATTGCGATATTGGCGCGGCTGATAAGACGGACAAGTTAAAAGATGACACAACACAACTAAGGGCCGCGATCAGAAATGACTGCGGCCCTTGTTTTGTATATCTACAGTGTATCGCGCTTAGCTCTTCAGCGTTTGCGTCGATGCAAAGAACATCGCCTGACTGACCGCCGATTTGACCTGCTCTTCACGGTAAGGCTTCGAAATCAGGAAGGCCGGCTCAGGCCGCTCGCCAGTCAACAACCGCTCTGGGAAGGCGGTGATGAAAATCACAGGAACGTCGTTGCCCAAGATTGCCAGCAAGTCGTTCACGGCATCAATACCAGAAGAGTTGTCGGCCAGTTGAATATCAGCCAAGATCAGATCGGGCTTCGTGCTTGACCCCGCAATCACCGCCTCATCCCGCGTCCGCGCGATGGAGGTCACATCATGTCCCTGCTCCGTTACAATCGCATGCAGATCAGCAGAAATAATCGCCTCGTCTTCAATGATCAGAACTTTACCCGACACACCATGTGCCATCTCTTCTTGTGCAATCGCCAAAAGGTTGCGCGCTTCGGAAATCTCAGCGTCAATGATCTTCGCGATATCAGTAAAGTTAAAATCTTCAATCGTGCGCAGCAGAAGAACTTCACGTGTGTTTTGTGTCAGCCTCCCCAACAAGGTCTGCGCACGCGATTGCAGGGGATCTTCTGGCGCGTCCACAATCGCACCCGAGCTGTTCCAGATTGAATGGAAACACTTAAACAGGCCGACCTTTACGGACATCCCATCTTCGAACATTGACCGATCCTCAAGAATCGCTTCAAGTGTAGCAACCGCATATGTATCACCCGATTTTTGAGACCCCGTCAGCGCCCGCGCGTAGCGACGTAAATAGGGCAAAACAGTTCCGACCTGCTCCGAAAAATCAAGATCGTCATGTGTTGTTGTCATTTTCTACAACCTTTTTTTGAAGTTTTATGGAACTTAACACCAGATTATGCGTTTGGTTCCGTACTGAATCACTTTTTTTATCTAACCGAAACAGGCTAAGTTGGAATATGGGTCAAGAAGATAAGCGCAAACAACAACGCTTTGAGGCGATGATTGATGATAATTTGAAGCGGCTTTATTCGGACCTTGTCCAAGAGGACCTGCCGGATCGATTTAAAGATCTATTGTCACAGCTCAAAGATCAAGACGTACAGCAGGGCTCAAAGAAATGAGCACCCCTGAACCGAGAGACGAGCTGGTAAGTCATTTACCAGCCTTGCGGGCGTTCGCCCTAAGCCTGACCCGCAACGGTGCGACGGCTGATGACATGGTGCAAGATACAGTGGTCAAAGCCTGGACCAATATCGAGAAATTCGAAGTCGGCACCAACATGCGTGCATGGTTATTCACCATTCTGCGTAACACCTACTATTCCAGTCGTCGTAAATCAAAACGCGAAGTCGCCGATGTTGATGGTGCCTTTACAGAACGCCTGTCTGTGAAACCGGACCACGATGGTAAGTTGCAGATGGCCGACTTCAAAAACGCGTTTGAACAACTCCCAGACGAACAGCGCGAAGCCTTGATTTTGGTTGGCGCATCCGGCTTTTCTTATGACGAGGCCGCAGAAATGTGCGGTGTTGCTGTAGGAACAATTAAAAGCCGGGCCAACCGTGGCCGCGCCAAACTTGCCGATCTATTGGACCATGATGACGACACCGCGATGGAACTTACCGATCCCGCGACCATGGCAGTCGTTACAGACAGTGGACCCGTGACACGGTGATTGAACGAAACGCGCGCGAGCAAGGCACGGCGGCCGATCGCTTCTTCGGAAGCCTGAGATTTCGCGTCCTTGCAATGCTCTCGGTCGCGTTGCTTCCCATCGGGCTCATTGCCGTAAGTCAGACAAGACAGGTCGCAACCGCGCAACGGGAAGCGTCCGAACTTGTGCTTCTAACGCGGACAGAGAAGGCTTCCTTTAACGAACGCATTGTAATTGAGCAGGCAAGAGGGGCCGCGCGCCTCTTGGGCGCATTGCAAGACGAACTCAACGATGCTGCCGAATGCGAAGAGTATCTGCGCGCTTTCGTCGCCGCCAACGCCCGTTTCAGTTTTGTCGGGGTTCTGCCGAAATCTGGAAAGATGGAGTGCTCTTCCGCCGGGCAAAGCTACGATTTTTCAGGGTTTGAGGGTTTTGACGCCCAGATGGCCGCCGAAACAGCGAATGTAACGGTCAATCAAGATGCACCCCTTAGTGGCAAGTCCGTCATTATCGTTTCAGAGCCCTATTATGAGCTTGGCGTGTTTCAGGGCATGATCACAATCTCCGTCCCACACTCCGCCTTGCCTGCCGGGGATGGCAACACAGATTTTGAGGGCCTCATTAATGTCCTGACCTTCAATGCCCAGGGGGACATTCTCACGTCGTCAAGAAGTCTGGACTCGGCCTATCTCGACACGCCAAACGGCTGGAAGCTTGGCGAACTCGCGCGAAGCGACGCATACTCGTTCTCCGCTCAGGATAAGCTCCAGCAAGAGCGGATCTTCTCAGTTGTCCCGATCATCGACGGTACCGTTTTCACGCTCGGCGTTTGGGACAAAACATCAAAAACGGCACAACGCTTCCTCGGCCCGCTGCCGCCTTGGGTCTTTCCGGTTCTGATGTGGATCGCCAGTCTGGCCGTTGCACTTTTTGCCGTGCATAGATTGGTCATCCGCCACGTCCGTTTGCTGGGCAGCACCATGAAACAGTTCGCGCTCGACAGAACCTTACCATCCACCCGCACAACCTTTGCACCGTCGGTCGAACTCGCTGATATGGAGGATGACTTTTTCGCCATGGCCGCGACCATTCTGCAAGACGAGGCTGAGCTGGAAGACAATATTCGCGACAAGAACGTACTGCTCAAAGAAGTGCATCATCGCGTCAAAAACAATCTTCAACTGATCTCTTCGATCATGAATATGCAGCGCCGCCGCGCGACCCAAACCGAAACCCGTGATGTACTAGCCAGATTACAAGATCGCGTTCTGAGCCTCGCCACGATCCACCGCGACCTATACCAGTCGCAATCCGGTGGCCGCGTGGATGCATCCTCTCTCGTCTCTGAAATCGTAGAAAAATCCGTCGAAATTGGTGAAGACACCAACAAAGAAGTAACGCGCACAGTCGATGTCGACCCGATCCTGCTTTACCCCGATCAGGCCGTGCCGCTGTCCCTTCTCGTCGCCGAAGCCAGCACCAATGCTATGAAATATCTCGGACCCGACAAATCCGGCGAGCAGTGGATCGACTTCTCGCTAAAGGTTGACGACAAGCACACCTGCACCATGACGTTCAAGAACTCCGCATCCGGCGAAAACGACGTCGAAAGCACCGGCCTTGGCGCGCAGCTTATCAATGCGTTTGCGATGCAGCTCGGCGGAACAGTGGAAGTGTCACACGCCGTCGACCACTACATCATGACCCTCCAGTTCCAAATCGCCGACTTCTTAGAAGAAAGCGCCGATTTCTAAACACTCTGAACGTTTACGCGTCCACATTCACTTGCGCCGGGACCACAGCCCCCGCGTTGTGAGCCATCACTGTCTTCAGGATCACCAATATCCAAATCAGGATCGGAATAGCCACAAACCCGCCCAGCGGCCCCCAAAGCCAAAGCCAGAACACCAGTGACAAAAACACGAGCAGCGGATTGACGGACATGCTCTTGCCGACAAGCGCCGGCGTGACAAACTGCCCCTCTGTTGCGTTCATCGCCATGTACAGTGCGGCTGGCAGGAAACTATACGGCCCATCAAACACGATGATGCCCGTCAAAAGCAGCGCAACGGCCAGCGTTGCCGGTCCGATATAGAGGATAAAGTTCACCAAAAACGCGAGCATCCCCCACAAGACCGGGGACGGCATCCCAAGCAGGCTCATCACTGCGGTGACGATCACACCAAAGCTGGCATTGATGATCGACACAGTCAGGAAGTAACGCGACACCTGCGACTCCGCGAAGTGCAAATCGCTCTCCTGCAACGAGACGAGCGTTTGACCGAAGAACCGGTAAATGTCTGTCCGGACCAGCAAGAAGAAATAAAGCGTCCCGATCAACACCATCAACTGCGCTAAATATTGCGGCGCGTAAATCGCAGCCTGCGCGGCGGTTGGGATTGCAACTGCGGCATTCGCCTCTGCATCTCCTGCTCCATCCGGCCCGATAGCCTCAGCGACGTTCTCGCTGATCTCATCCAATCCACGCAGCACAGCCTTCAGCTCAACCAACGCGAACCGCACTTCGTCCCAAATTGCGGGGGCCTGTTCTATCGCGCTGGAAATATACGGCTCCAGCAAGAGGCCGACGATCAAGAAGACGGTGAAGCCGATAATCAACGTCGCAAAAGCCGAGATTGCACTCGGGCACCCAAGCCTGTCCCAAAAGTCACGTACCGGCGACAGAATGATCCCCAGAACCATTGCCAATACCATCGGGGCAAAGATGTTCTCTGCGAATTTGAGAACTGCAAACACCATGATGACCGCGATGATCGCGGCACTGGCCCGACCGAGGGTAACTTGAGACATGGGACCTCCGGTGTCCGCTTTTAGCGTTTCGACTACTCAGCTGCGATTGAAGTGCTCCCGCCCGGCACATCGTCTTCATCCACTGAGCGGATAGAAACCAAGGCCTGCGGGTCGGTTGTAATTGTTCTCGTAGGGAACGGGATGTTGATCTCAGCGCGATCTAGCGCTTCTTTTACGTTCCGTTTCATATCAGCCTGATAGGCAAAATACGCGTCAGACGCACACCAGACCCGCACCAGAAAATCGACGCTGCTGTCACCCAGATTGTTCACCTGAATAAAGGGCTCCGGTTCACTGTGCGACCGCTCGTCGGACATGATCGTGTCAAGAATAACGCGTTCCGCGTCGGCCAGATTGACACCGTAGCCGACGCCAAAAGTCCATTCCGCACGGCGCGTCGGATAGGCAGAGAAATTCTTGATTTTATTGCCCCAAACTTCGGAATTGGGCACGACAACCATAACATTGCCGAGATCAGCGATTTCTGTGTAATTCAACGTGATCTCGCGCACGGTCCCACTGACACCATCGACTGTCACGAAGTCACCAACCTTTAGCGGCCGGAACAAGATCAGCATCACACCAGCCGCGACATTGGACAACGTCCCTTGCAGCGCAAGACCTATGGCAAGACCGGCCGCACCGATTACCGCAATGATAGACGTCGTCTGGATACCAAATGTGTTCAACACAAACAGCGCTGTAAACGCGAGCACGATATATCGCGCGATATTGCCCAAGAAACTAAACAGCGTGTTGTCGAGGCTAGCATGGTTTTCGCTCAGACCTCGAATGCGACGACTTAGAAGGCCTGCCAGAACAAATCCCGCAAGCACAATAAGGCCAGCGGCGATTGCGCTAGTCGTAATCGAGATGAGAGCTTCAAATGTCAGGTAATCGGAAAAGGATTTTCCGTTGTAAATTTCGGTATTCAGGACGCCCGTCATCTGGTCCCAAATACCGGTTGCTGTTTGATCAATCTGTTCCATGGTCTTTCAGTCTTCTAATTGCGGTGAAAGGCCACGGCGGCAGCCAAACTTACTCGCACAAGAACGCACCAGGGATGCAAAAGTTCCCGGCACCACGCGAAATCAATCCGCCGCAATCTGGTTCTGTTGAACCGCAAACCGCGCCGACATCGGAAAATGATCCGACCCGACAGGCTCAAGCCGGTCGAAGCTGACCAAATCCAAGCCTTCCGTCAGATAAAGCTGGTCAATAGGGAACCGCATGATCCAAGATCGTGCATCAAAGCTTGGCAGCATCGCCCGCCCGACACGCGGATCGCGAAACTCACCATATTCCTTGAACCGCTCAGAACTGCGCGACCATGCAACATCGTTAAAATCGCCCATTGCGACAACAGGCAACCGGCTGCGATCCGCTATCTGCGCCGCGCGTTTAATCTGTTCGTCACGCTCAATCGTCGTGTGGCCTGGCACCGGCGGTCTGGGATGCAAACCTACAAAGAAAAACGGCCCCGTTGGCCCGACCAATTCAGCAAGGATTGCGGGCGCTGCGTCATCTGCCAACTCCACAATCTCTGCCGCGATGACCTCTAGGTCTGTTGCAAAGATCAGTCCGTAATGATTGTCCATCGGATGGCGTATGACGGTCTTGTATTTCTTAAGATGCCCGTCCAAGCCGTCGACCCATGCATCATCAATTTCCATGAGAAAAACGACATCAGGCTTGTGACGATCCAGAAGCGCAGCGACCGCGGCGTGATCGGTGTTCTCCTTCAAGACATTATAGGCGATCACCTTCACCTGTTCGTCCTCAGGCACGTCCGCTTTCAGCGCAATTTCTGGGGTCGCCAGTTGAGTGTATGGGAACACACGAAAACACTGGTATCCCACGCAGACCAAAAGGATAAGGCTCGCCAGCTGCGTCGCAGGCGTCCAGATAATCAGGCCGATCATAGCCAGTGCCGCAGCCACGACGGCAATCTGAACCCGCGGAAAATCCCAACCTCTGACCCACCACTGTACGCTATTGGTCAGAGGGACCACCGTCGTGAAAATGACCAGCGCAAAGATGATCCAAAACACAGTGAACAATGCGAGTTGCACGGAGCCAAAGCCTATCAGTCTATGAGAATAGAAAAAGCCCGCGCTGGGATGCGCAGGCTCAGATTTTGTCTTGCGTTTAAGCGATCGAGGTACGTGACCGCGGTCCGGCAATCAGCCAGATGATAAATCCGACGATTGGCAGAACCAGCACGAGCAAGGTCCAAACGACCTTCGCGCCGGTCGACGCTCCTGATCCAATGATTGAAACGATAGCCCAAATGTTGAGGGCAAGGACAATAAATCCACCAAAACCTGCATATTCCATGACGTGTAACTCCTAATGTCGGGGTTGCGTTACCGCTCAACGCAACAAACAGAAAAGAGTTCCCTAATTAGTTATTTGATTTCGTCATCATCCAACTCGTGCCGCACTTGCCCGAAGGCCAGCAGTGCAAAGATTGCCGTCCCGCCTACGATATTGCCTGCCAATACGGGTAGGAAAAAACCGAAGATTGCCTGATCCCAAGGCAACAGGCCCTGAACCACCAGAAACGCCATCTCTACCGATCCTGCGACCACATGCGTGAAATCACCAGCCGCGATAAGCCACGTGAACACGATGATCACGAAAAAGCCAAAGCCCTCCGATTGCGGCAGCATCCAGACAATGGCAGCCACCAGCAGCCCCGCAGGGATCGCTCTCTGGAAACCCTCAAACGGTGGGAAACCCGTCGCGTGACGCGACAGTTCTTCAATCGCGGGCAGTAACTCCGATGGAATAGCGGAGGAATGCGCCATCAGCGTTGCAACCAGAAACGCGCCAATCACATTGGCGAATAAAACAACGCTCCACAGGACCAATAGCCGTTTCAGGATAGTCAGTGAGCGCTCATGCACCACCGGCAACACGGTCGTAATAGTATTCTCCGTGAACAACTGCATCCGCCCGAGGATCACCGCCAAGAACCCGAAGCTGTAGCCAAGATTTTCAACCAGATAGGCCCAATCCGCAGACGGCAGATACGTCCGAAAGATCGCCTCTCCCAAGACGGAGAAAGAGATCAGAATACCCGCAGCAATCCCCGACCAGAACAAGGAAGCGTTGGGGCGCGCCAGCTCTTCCTCACCCTCTTCACGGATAACTTCAAAAATTTCTTTGGAGGACATGCTGGACGCATCCGCCTCCCCGTTTGATCTTTTCTTATCGCTGTGAATCTGGGACGTGGTCATCGTGAATTCCGCATTTTGTGGGAGATACGTGCCTTCCGACACAAAACCGCCCGACAAAAATGCCGGGCGGTTCTAAATCTAAATCGGCGCACTGTTACTTCAGTTTCGCGACGACGTTGTCGGCAAACGCTTCAATCATGCTCTCATAGTAGTACGGGCTGTCGTTGGTGACAGTTGCCAGGTCCATGTCCTCCGGCAGGTACGACTTCGCGTTCTCAAAGCTGACCTTCAGCGTGTAGAATTCGTGCGCAGATGCGTCCAACGGATTAGAAATCAACACGTCACCGATCAGGAAGTTTTCTTCCCAGCCAAATGTTTTCTCAAAAGTGTTGGCCAAGGACACCTCATCAATGTCGATGGACAAGGAAGCACCGTCATTGTCGATTTGCGATGTCAGACGAGATACGATTTCATTTTCCAGATCGTCGGCAACATCAGTCCAATATGCGGCGGCTGTTGCGTTCTGCACAGCGTCTAGATCAACGTCCACGTCCACATTCTGGATTGGAGTTGCTGCAATTGCGCTGCCACCGATAATCAGGGCTGCGGCTGTTGCTGTTGCTTTCATCTTGAATGTCATTTGTCTTCTCCTTCTCAGCATAGATGCTGTATGGAGAAAGAACCGCGCCACAATCTTGATAGTTCCGAAGATCCGCTCGAAAAATCAGAAAAAATAGATCAATTACCTGTTTCAAAACAATAATTTTCTGAAAATTTTTACGTCACTCACCATCAAAAGCAGCACAAAACGTCTGCACTTAGCCCTGTTTTTTGATCAATGCGTCAACATCTTTGCGGTGCGGCATCCCTGCGGCAGCGCCCGCTTTGGTCACCGACAGCCCCGCAGTGGCACAGCCGAACCGAGCGGCCTCAAGGGGCGTCATACCCTCCGCCAAAGCCGCTGCAAATCCGCCATTAAACGCATCGCCTGCCCCCGTGGTTTCAACTACCGCGCCGGCACACACCGCCGGAACAAGGCCATGACCATCCAGATACGCGCCTTGCTCACCCATCGTGATTATCGGCGTCTGCACGCCCAACGCTTTAAGCGCTGCACACGCCCGCGCCGCGTCTTCCACATCATGAACAGCAACGCCGGTCAGCGCCTCGCACTCCGTCTCATTCGGGGTCACATAATCACAGAGCGCCAGCATACCGTCAGGCAACTCTGCCGCCGGTGCGGGGTTCAACATCGTCGTCACACCCGCCTCTTTCGCAATCTGCAACCCGCGCATCGCGGCATCCATCGGTTGCTCCAATTGCGTCAGAAACACATCTGCCCCCGCAATCAGCTCCGCCTGCGCCTCAATATCATCGGGACCAATCAATGCGGCCGCGCCGGGCGAGATGATGATCGCATTATCGCCCGAGCGCTCTTCGATAAAAACAAAAGCCGCGCCTGTGTAGGAGGTCTCAACCTGTTCGGCATGCGGGATCACCCCCGCCTCCGCCCATGTCTCCAGCGCCAGCTTCCCGAAATCATCGCGCCCTAGTTTAGAGATCATATGCGTTTCCGCCCCGATCCGGGCGGAGGCGACAGCCTGATTTGAACCCTTCCCACCGGGGCCGAGCGCAAAACTATTACCCAATAGCGTCTCACCCATCTTGGGCATCCGATCCGCGCGATAAACCGTGTCAGCCACGAAAACACCAAGGACAACGACCTTACCCATCGCTGCGTCCTAACCGGATATGCAGGCAATTATGGAAGGGGCGAAACAGGGGGGAATTGTCATGTGTCATGACAGAACCCTAACGTCCCGGGCGGCATCAGCGCAATCGCTGCAACGCTCTCTCTTGCGTCGAAAAAGCCCCACAGAACACGCAGGAGGGCCTCTCAATATGTAAACACACACTGCATTCAGCTCCTGAGTTTCATTGACTTAACCCTTACCAAGGGTAGAATTTGCGCAGTTTTTAAGGAGGGAATAATGAGTTTTGTAAAATTTGGCTTGATCGCAATCGCGCTTTCAACGGTGGCCGTGTCCGCCTCGGCCCAAAGTCTCAGTGATGTCTATGGCCGTAAACTTGTCAGTGACCAAGGCTTTGTCACGATCAACGGCAATGGCACGATTAACGGCGTGTTCGACGGCAAAAAGCTGCGCGGTCGTTGGTGGACGGAGAATGGGAATTTTTGCCGGAAAGTCTCTCTCGGAGGAGAAAACTTCGGGACAGCCTGTCAGACCATCACGATGAGAAACGGGATAATCAAGTTCACCACTGTAGATGGTAGCCGAACCACGACATATCGCATTCAATAGGGCCTGAAAATCGTCTGTGGTTTCAGTCTGCGCCTGATAAAAATGAGGCCCCGCGCATCACTGCGCGGGCCCTCTTGTCATTAATGAACCGTCGCTTCGTCCGGCTTCGGCCGGTTTGACGCCGACACACGGTCGCCCACGATCAGCCCGTCAGCCCCAGCACTGACCTGAATGGTCTCGCCGTCTTTGACGTCACCGGCCAGCAGCATCTCAGCCAACTGGTCCTGCAATGCCCGCTGGATGACGCGTTTCAATGGCCGTGCACCAAAGACTGGATCATAGCCTTCGTCAGCCAGCCAAACCCGCGCGCCCTCATCCAGATCAAGCGTGATCTTGCGCGAAGCCAAGCGCTTGTCCAAAAGACCAAGCTGGATGTCGACAATCCCCGCCATATCGGCACGCGCCAGACGGTCAAAGATGATCGTCTCGTCCAGACGGTTCAGGAACTCAGGCCGGAAATGCGCCCGCACCGCGTCCATCACATCGCGTTTCGCATCTGAGCTGTCGGCATTCTCCGGCAGCTGGCTCAGCGCCTGCGCGCCAAGGTTTGAGGTCAGAATGATCAGCGTCTGCTTGAAATCGACCGTGCGGCCCTGACCATCGGTCAGCACACCATCGTCCAAAACCTGCAACAGCACGTTGAACACATCCGGATGCGCCTTTTCGACCTCGTCGAACAGCACAACCTGATATGGCCTGCGCCGCACAGCTTCGGTCAGAACACCGCCCTCATCATAGCCAACATAGCCCGGAGGGGCGCCGATCAGACGCGCAACCGCGTGTTTCTCCATGAATTCCGACATATCAATGCGCACCATCGCGCTGTCATCATCAAACAGAAACTCCGCCACAGCCTTGGTCAGCTCAGTCTTACCAACGCCGGTTGGCCCGAGGAACAGGAACGAGCCCAAAGGCCGCGATTCCTCGTTCAGCCCCGCCCGCGCACGCCGCACAGAGCGCGCGACCGCAGACACGGCAGAGCGTTGACCGATCACACGTTGACCGATCTCTTCTTCCATTCGCAGCAGCTTATCGCGTTCGCCTTCCAGCATTTTGGTTGTCGGAATGCCAGTCCAGCGTTCGACCACTTGCGCGATTTGTTCCGGCCGCACGGCTTCCTCGACCACGACATCATTTTCTGACGCCTCGGCCTCGCCCAGCTTCTTTTCAAGCTCGGGGATCACGCCGTAAGACAGTTCGCCCGCCTTGGCCAGATTGCCTTCACGTTTCGCGATATCCAGCTCAGCGCGCGCACGATCCAACTGCTCTTTCAGCTCACGCGCGCCTTCCAGCTTGTCGCGTTCCGACTGCCACTGCGCTGTCATCTCGCGGGATTTCTCCTGCAAGTCAGCCAGCTCTTTCTGCAACGTCTCCAGCCGGTCTTTGGAGGCCTCGTCATCTTCCTTCGACAACGCGACTTCCTCAATCTGCAACTGCATGATCTGACGATCCAACGCGTCCAACTCTTCCGGCTTGCTGTCCACTTCCATCCGCAAACGGCTCGCCGCTTCGTCCATCAGGTCGATGGCTTTGTCCGGCAGGAACCTGTCCGTGATATAGCGATGCGACAACGTCGCCGCCGCCACCAAGGCGCTGTCTGAAATCCGCACCCCATGGTGCAGCTCATACTTCTCCTTAATGCCGCGCAGGATGGAAATCGTATCCTCCACCGTCGGCTCTTCCGCCAAAACAGGCTGGAACCGACGCGCCAAAGCCGCGTCTTTCTCAACATGCTTGCGGTACTCATCCAAAGTCGTGGCACCCACACAGTGCAACTCACCCCGCGCCAAAGCAGGCTTCAGCAGGTTCGATGCGTCCATCGCCCCTTCGCCTTTCCCGGCACCGACAAGCGTGTGCATCTCGTCAATGAACAGAATGATCTCACCGGCGGCATCCGTGACCTCATTAAGGATCGCTTTCAAACGCTCCTCAAACTCACCACGATACTTCGCGCCCGCAATCAACGCGCCCATATCCAGCGCCATCAGCTTCTTGTTGCGCAAGCTCTCCGGCACATCGCCGTCCACGATCCGCAAGGCCAGACCTTCCGCAATCGCCGTCTTACCGACGCCGGGCTCACCGATCAGAACCGGGTTGTTCTTCGTGCGCCGCGACAGCACCTGCATCGTGCGCCGGATCTCTTCATCACGACCGATGATCGGGTCAATCTTGCCCTCTCTCGCCCTCTCCGTCAGATCCATCGCGTATTTCTTCAACGCATCATAACTGTCCTCAGCCGAGGCGCTATCCGCCGTCCGCCCCTTGCGCACATCATTGATCGCGGAATTCAGCGCCTGAGCCGAAACTCCGCCCGCCTCCAACGCATCCCGCGCCTTCGATTTGACCATGCACAACGCGGTCAAAAGCCGTTCCACCGGCACGAAGCTATCGCCAGCTTTCGAGGCCAGCTTCTCAGCCTCCGCCAACACTTTGCCGGTCTGCGTATCCAGATAGACCTGCCCCGTATCACCAGAGACCTTCGCCATCTTCGCGATGGCCAAATCCACAGCCTCCAGCACCCGCGCAGGTGCACCGCCAGCCGAGGTGATCAAGTTAGATGCCAAGCCCTGCTCGTCATCCATCAAAGCTTTCAGAAGGTGTTCAGGCGCCAGACGCTGATGGTCTTCGCGCATGGCAATCGTTTGGGCCGCCTGTATGAAACCGCGCGACCGTTCGGTAAACTTTTCCAAGTTCATATCTCGTCCTTTCAATAAGCGTCTGTCCGTCCCGCGCCCGCCAGGCAGCACGCGGAGGCAACAAACCTCACCCCATCAAATGGGAACCCTTACGCCCACACTCAAGAGGATACCGTTAATTTTGCGATGTCAGAAAACCGTCCCGATGGTGACGTAGATTCACGCCTAGGTGAACAAATGTTTAATTTCGACGGAACTTTCCCATGTATACGTGAGTTAAGGCGAAAAGGAGCAAATCCATGAGCAGATATAAAACAGAAGTCCAAAACCTGCATTACAACGCAGCAAGCCGCAGCTTTGACGCAATGGTCGTCCTCTATGAAGGGACCGAGGCCACGAAATACCCCACCTCCCTACGCCTCCCCATCGACAGCGATTTCAGCTTCGTCAGCCATAAATTGGTGGCCCAAGCCAAAAAGCACCGCGCCCGCAAAGCCAATCACCTCGTCGCGCGCACGCCAACGGGCCAAAGCAAACTGGCGCATCTGGGCGATCTGGCACGCCAATTGACAGACACACTGACCTTCTCGGCTAAGCGCGCAGCCTGACACACAGCTTGACGCGGCCAAACAACCGTATCAATCAGGGCCGACCCGAATAGGAAGGCCCTGATATGTCCAATTCTGACGACCGCCTGATTGTTGCCCTCGACCTGCCTACGGCCATCGCTGCGCATGAGCTGACAATGAAGCTGGCAGACAGCGTCTCTTTCTACAAAATCGGCCTCGGCATGTTGACGACCGGGGGCCTCGCGCTTGCCAATGAGCTCAAGCAAGAGCACGGCAAACGCATTTTCCTCGACATGAAACTCTTCGACATCTCCGCGACGATCGAGAAAGCCGTGAAGGGCCTCGCCCAGTTCGATCTCGACTTCCTCACAGTCCACGGTGATCCGCACGTGGTGCGCGCCGCCAAAGAAGGCGCCGCAGGCAGCAATATGAAAATCCTCGGCGTCACGATCCTGACATCGCTGGACCGCCAAGACCTCGACGCCAGCCTAATCAAACAAGGCGACATGCAAGACCTTGTGCTGGAACGGGCAGGCAACGCGTTCAACGCAGGCGCTGACGGTATCATCGCCTCCCCCCAAGAAGCTGCTGCAATCCGCGCGCTACCAGAGGCCAAAGACCGCCTGATCGTCACCCCCGGCGTGCGCCCCGCAGGCAGTGCGGCGAATGATCAAAAGCGCACAGCCACTCCGGGCGACGCCATCAAAAACGGAGCCGATCACATCGTCGTCGGTCGCCCCATCTGGCAGGCCACAGACCCAGTGGCCGCCGCGAAAGCCGCAGTCGCAGAATTCACTTAGGGTCCGCTAGCACTTTCTTGCAATCCTGCGGCGGCGCACCGGTATGGCTCAACGCTACAACCAGACAGGTTGCGCAGCGATACTCCACAAACCGGCCTTTTGTGTCTCCGGTTTCCGACCATTTGCACGGGTTGCGTTTGGCTTTCAGCCCACGCCCGCCCATGCGTGAGGGTGCTCCACCCCGCCTGAACCACAGCGCCCAACCAGCATAAAGCAACACCAACACTGCTGTGATAAAAGTCGCCATTCCCTGCCCCGTCCCCCATCTGCCCGCTTTGAGCAAAGGGGCTTATACGCTATACTATCCGGTATTTTAGAAAACTAATTTGAAAAACACTATTGGAGAAACCTCATGCAAGTTGATCCTCGCATCTTGTCCTTTCGCGCCGTGCGCCGGGTGATTGGTCTGACTGGTCTGGCCCTTCCTATCGCCCTCTATGCACAAGCCCGCTTGTTTGGCGGCGATATGCAGCCCTCAATCTCGGAGTTCTATCACACCGCAATGGGCGACTATTTCGTAGGCTCGTTAATCACCGTGGGCATCTTTTTGATCGCCTATCTCGGCTACCCCCGCGCCGAAGGGGAAACTCTGTCCGATTTCTGGATATCCACCTTTGCAGGCATCGGCGCTATTGGCGTGGCCCTCTTCCCCACCACGCAACCCGTGGACGCACCTTGCCCACCCGGAACAATGGACGCGGCCAATGGCTTCACCTGCCCCACCACTGGATTTGTCGCCCATTGGACCAGCTTTCCGGTGATCCACTTCCTCTTCGCGATCCTGTTTTTTGTTTGCATCTTTATCATCTGCGTATTTCTTTTTACCAAAAACAGCAGCGGCCCAGATGCAAAGCGCGACTGGTCAACACTTGAAAACAAGACCTACGTTGCCTGCGGCGCGGCGATCCTCACGGCGATGGTGATGCTCGGCTATTATTTCCTCGCGGGCGAGGCTCGAAAAGAGGCACTGGCCGAGGTGCACTGGGTCTTCTGGTGGGAAACCGTGGGTGTCATCGCCTTTGGCATTTCATGGATCGTCAAAGGGGATCTCAGCGGTGGTATGAAAGCCCTCTTCACACAAGAAGACGGGCCCGCGTGAAGCGGACCCGTCTTTGAGGTCATCTAGGGAGGAAACGACCTTGGGATTTTACTTTACGTGACGCTCTGCGGCGGAGTCGTTGCTCAGCGCGAAGAAGCTCAAGACAGCTGCATTCCGTGTTGCAATATCGGCTTCAACAGAAACGTTTTGTTCCAGCGCGCTTTCATTTGCAGCAGCGCCGATCACTTGAGCGGCAAATACGTCGCCGGTTGATGTTTTACCGACGATGCGCTCAGCAGCGCTGTCGTTGCCCAGCGCAAAGAAGGCTTGAGCGGTTGAGACGTCAGCCGCAGCAGGTGCAGCGAAAGAGAGGGCGACGAGGGCGGATGCGAGTACAGTTTTCATTTTAGGTCTCCAATTTTGTGTGTGCCTATGGGGCGGTGTGTGTGCGGCGTGTTGCCGTTTGATGAGACGAATATGCATCCTGCGAGCACCGCCCTCAATGCACGTTTTACTGAAAAATATCAAACTTCTGCGCTTTTGCGCACATACATATCTCCACTTCGGCCCACACCCTCACGCCCCCGTGAGATTTCCCTCACATCCTGTGAAACGGATGAAACACAGACTTCTGCCTGCCAAAAATATGCAATCCCGTCGCTGGTCGAAGCGACTCGAGGCCCGAAAGACGCCTCACGCAAAACCCCCGACGGTCGTCAGACCGCCGGGGGTTTTTCAATTCTTTTAACTCCGCGAAGGGATCAGTTGTCGTTGATGTCTTTTTCCCAGACTTTCACCGAGCCTTCTCGTGCGCCAAACAGTTTACGCATGACGACCCAAACCACCAAAGCCACAGCGGCAAAGACCACCAGCGTCACCGGCAAACTGCCCGCAAGGTAGCCCGCAAGCCCGCCCTCAAACAAAAACACAAACCCGATCAATCCGGCAGCAATCGCAAAGCCCAGCAAGATGTAACCCGGCGCAAGTATCTCCAGAATGCCCAGCACGATGGCGGCAGCAAACCAAACCCAGTACTCAGACCACCCCATCACTTACGCCCCTTCAGTAATCCAAACGCATCACCGAAGGCCTCCAAAGCATGCGCCGGCAACAAGATCGTCTGCTTGCCATCGCCAGAGCCCACAGCCGTCAGCGCCTCAACTTGCTTCAGCGCCACCTGATACTGCGCCGCCTCAAGCCCGTTCTCCGCAATCGCCTGCGCCACGACACCCGTTGCATAAGCCTCCGCATCCGCCGCGATCCGCCGCGCCTTCGCCGTCTGCTCCGCCGCATAAAGCTCCGCATCCGCGTTCAATTCCACAGCCCGCTTCGACCCTTCGGCTTCTGTGACCTGCGCCCGCCGCGCCCGCTCCGCATTCAACTGCTGCAACATCGCAGCCCGCGTCGCCTCGTCCAGATTGACGTCCAAAATCTCGGCCCGCGTGACCTCGATCCCCCAGTCATCCACGACCTTCTCCAAAGC
The DNA here is from genome assembly GCA_947494435.1 of uncultured Litoreibacter sp. GTDB lineage: Bacteria > Pseudomonadota > Alphaproteobacteria > Rhodobacterales > Rhodobacteraceae > Litoreibacter. Next base: position 1,378,535 of record CANLUY010000001.1, on the reverse strand, counting down.
GCCCTGAATCCGCGTGATCAACTGCGCCCTGTTCGACTGTACCTCGTCCAATTCCAACGTCCCGATCTCGGAGCGCACAATCCCCGCAACCGTCGTCGCAATCGCCGCATCAATGTCACGGATACGATACACCGTCTTCTCAGGCTCGATGATCCGGTAAAACACCGACGTCTCCACCTGCACCAACACGTTGTCACTCGTGATCGCGTCCTGCGAATTTGTCGGCAACTGCCGTTCCAGAATGGATATCTTGTGCGCCACACGGTCAAAGAACGGCATGATCAGATTGATCCCCGGCCCCAGCACCGACCGCAGCTTGCCAAACCGCTCCACCACGTATTTCTGCGATTGCGGCACGATCCGCACACTCGCCAGCACCACCACCACAAGCAGCACAAACAACAGCAGCAGCCAGCCACCATTGGACACAAATCCCGTCACAAAGCTCTCAATATCCATACCAATTCCTCTCGTGTTTCCCCTCCATATGGGGCCTCACCCCCCGGTTTTGAAGGAAAATCCGCTGGAAACACACCGTTCGCACGCGTCATGGCACGTTAACCACACTCAGATACCCAAGCCGCCGAAGCCCAACAGGACAAGGCCGCCCATGCACGACATCACCCATCTCCCGCTCCATGACATCGACAAAGACGCCCTGCCCCGTGACCGCTCCCACGACACGCCCGACGCCGCGGCTGAGCTGCTCAACTCCATCGCCAAAACCGGCCTGCGCCAACCCATCGAGGTCTTCCCGATTGAGGGCGACATCCCCTTCGCCCTGATCTCCGGCTACCGCCGCCTCACCGCCTATCAAGCCTTGCACGACATGAATGACCGCTGGGCCACCATCCCCGCCTTCATCCGCACGCCCGACACCATCTCGGAAGCCATGGCCGACATGGTTGCCGAAAATGAGATCCGCGCCCAACTCTCCCCATGGGACCGCGCCCGCACCATCGTGGAGGCCGTGGACCGCCAACTCTTCAACACCCCGGACGAGGCCATCGCCGCCCTTCACCCGCTCGCCACGACACAGAAAACCAGCCGCCTGCGCACGCTCGCCTCCGTCGTTCAGGATTTCAGCGGCGTCTTGCGCGAACCGCATGGCCTGTCAGAGCGCAAACTCCTCCGCCTCGCCACCTTGCAACGCGCGGGCCTGCAGGATTTGGCGTTCGAGGCCATCGCCCGCCACCAGCCCAAAGATACGGAGACAGCCTACGCCCTGATCGCCCCCATCATTGACGAGGCCGAACAAATCCTCGCCGGTGCGCCGCGGCTCAAACGCCCCAAAAACCCGACCCGCTCCGCCGAGCTCGCCAAAAATCTGCACATTCGCCGAGAACTCCGCCCCGACGGCTGGGCCCTCATCCTCACCGGCCCCGATGCGACTGGTATGCTGTGCAAAATGGCCATGGACGAGGTCATCTACAAACTATCGCCAGTGAATTAGGTGGGGGCGAAGCAACTGCCGCTTAGCAGGGCATCACCCCCAACCGATATTCGATGTCCCACTTGGGTCCGGAATCAAGCCGAAGGCGCCGGACCAATGCCAGACTATGACCGGCAGGGCATCGCAGATGCCCGAGAGGCGCCCCGTTTTGCCGAAGGCAAACCTGCGGTTTGACGGCAGGTGTTTTTCCACCCCTCGCCTACAGAATTTCTGAGGAATGTACTATGCCACCATAAAGCACTACCGCACCACCGCTGGAACACCAGCCCTCGGTCAGGCATTGCCCCGGCTCAATTCTCAGCTTGTAGGGTGGAGCAATCTAACGCGTGCAGTACAAAAATGTTCGCCCACCAAACCCATCACCACTTGCAAACCAGCAGAACCAATCTCCCGCCCGGAGGGAACCGACGGGCAGCGCCCGACCCTTACCTGCAGGGCATCAAAGATGCCCGAGACGCTCCCCCGGAGAGCGCTTTTGTACCGTCTCAAATAGAAATACCGCCGGAAAATCTGAGACCACATCCAGCCACCCACACGCCTCAGATGCCTCCCGGGTCGGCCGCTGTATTCTAACCTTTTGACTGTATGCCCCGACTCACGCAGCCTTTGGTTTCTTTGCCGACTGGTAGTTCACGCGTTTGACAGGAACAAAACTAAGCAAGACCTTATGAAATTTTGAAACACGCCGTAGATGATCATGCATCAGCATCAATTCGTATTTTGCTATGAGTGGAATGTCGTCAACGGTCGGGGCTGACTTGGCGTTGTCATATAATAACCACAACCTAATCTGATAATCTTGACCATAGATCGCTTCGATATCATCACCAATATGATCGAGGTATTTTTGCTTTTTAGTGCACTCAGACTTCTCAATGTGAGCTCTTATCTGCTTTAAGAACTCTTCGTCCTGCAAAAATGCATCACCATAAAATTTAGCTTGAGAGAACAGATAATTGATTGAGGTAGAGTTCTTTAGCGGCTTGCAATGAATGATATCAACGAATTCCTCGTCAAGCATAGCTAGAATATCACAAAACTCTTTGTCCGAACGACCGGAGCCGATTCTGAGCCTGGCTTGGTCAAACTTTACCCAACTAGGATTTCGATTGCAGGCTTCGTTATTAAAAATTTCTTCTCTATTTTGCATTTTCTTATCATCATTAATCGCAATGTTCAGGCAGTTACTAACACAATCAGTTACCGTTATTTGGTTGTTGGTGAACTCTATTATCGACTTGTAGAAGTCCTTTTCGACTTCACGCCAAGCACCATCTGACAAAATAAAAAACCGATCATCAAGCTCCGTTTCAAATAGCAAGCAGCTGTAGATGGACCATTTCTTATAAGACAACACTTGGTCCTCCTCCAAAGAGTAGGCGAAGATATCTTTGTTTTTTAGGTAGTTAGAAGTTAGTTTGCTCAACTGGAGATGATGATAAAGTTGAACGACATCTAAATGGGGGTAAACAATGTTATCCTGCTTCTTCTTGTTGGTGTAAGTAAAACAAAAGTCATCATCCTGTACGAATTCCGGAATGCACAATTGGAGCCTCTCAGTATCCTTTGCTTTGAGCACATCCATCAAGATTACATCTAGTTTTTTAACATCCTCCTCTGTCGCTGGTGCAAAATTTTTGTAGTTTGGGAATAGCTTCTTGAAATCTTCTTTCTCATAGGCGACCAGAAATTCCGTACATTTTGTAATAATGTTATCCCAAGTTAGCCTGTCCTTCTCAGTAATTTTGACCGTAAGCCGGTCTCTGCCTTGGAGCGTGATATTTGGGCTCCCCTTCATTCGAGCGGAAATATATTTAAGGTCCTCTGACTCGCTAAGTCCAAACGCGAATGTATCTGACGGCTTGCTTACTTGGCGATCAATCTGGGTAGTAGTAATCGAACTATTTTGACTTTTGGTTTGACGAATTTCTTCATTCCCACACATGTTCATCGAAGTTCTAATTCCAAAATCACTCTCTAAATTCAGTCGGAGAACGTAGCTGATTGACGCTCGCCCAAAGGTTGTTAGCAATACCCTGTCATTTATATGCGTCAGGAGAATTCCGTTCGGACTTCGTGCAGTACCGCTAAACTTGGGTTGGTTTTTGTCAATCTGAATGTTGATAAAATCAAGCCACTTAGGATTATTCTTTGTTGTACTGGTCTCGAAGTACATGAATCTGCATTTTGAACCATCAACCTTAAAATCATGCTGCGAGAACGCTAAATTACCTTTTAGTTCCTTTGCTCCGACTATTACGCTTTCAAAATCATTTCCGGGCTTAGCTAAGAAGAATGACATCTGTGATATTTCGATTTCGTGATTGTCCACAAGGAACTCCAAAATGCCTTAAGTAATTAAAAAGAAGAAAAAACCTCCAGACTAAGTATCTTGATTTCAAGTATATATACAAATGCCTGTATATCTTTTTCATCAGGGCAACACCCTCGCATCAGCCGAAGCGTTGGGGAACACAACTCTAAAACGCCACCTTAACAAATCCCTAAAAAACAAGAAAAACACATAAAATCAGTATGATATGCAATTCCCCGCATGCGGGGGAGGGCACATCCGGGGCCCCATCACCTTCCGAAAATCTCTTTGAACCTCAAAATCGACCCCCGAAATCCCGCCTCGAAATCAAGATTTCCGGGGTGATACACACTCTCGAACGAGATCACCCCGTCATATAAATCCCCCCGCATCGCCTCAGCCATCGGCTCAAACAAAGCCCCCAACTGCCCCTCACCCAGCGGTTTCACCTCCAGATAAGCCCGCGCCGTATCAGCCACGACATCCTTGATATGAACATGCCCAAGATATCCGTCCCGAACCAGTTCATACCCCTCAGGATACGCCCGCTCATGGCACCAACAATTATTCGCCGGGTCCCACAATACCTGCAGCACATCCTTCGCATCCAGCTCATCAATCAACTTCCGCGCCGTGAAATTTGAGTTCACCATCGTCCCGTTGCCCGTCTCAACAACCAACCGAACCCCCGCATCCCGCGCCACCTCCACAGCCGGCGCGATCAACGGCAGAACCCTCTCCCACGCCCCCTGCGCTACATTCCAGACCTCAGCGCCATGCGATCCCCAAAGTATCTGCTCTTTCTTCGGCGTCATGATCCTGACCAGCGGCGATCCCAAAACATCCGCCACCCCAATCACCCGCTTCAACGCATCCATGTGCTTCAGATGCAGCGCATCCCCGGGTTCATTCGCCACCGTCATCCCCGCAAAGAGATGCCGCGACACACACGCCACCGGCTTCCCTCGGTCCCTCAGCAGCGCATCCATCTCCATCACCTCAGCCCGCGAGTGATCCCCGACCTCGGTATCCCAAACGTACTGAAGTTCCGCATACTCCAACCCGAACTCATCCATTACGTCGACGGCACGGCTCAGGTCCCGACTGATCCCGTCACAAATCACACCCAGCTTCATGGTATCCCCTCCCGATCTCTCCACACGATATCTGTCAGTAGCCCGCTGTCCACCCATCCAAGCGCGTGCTAAAATCATAGCCATGCCCGCACTCTGCCGCACATGTCTGACCGAATTCCAAGACGGCCCCCGCTGCCCGTCCTGCAGGTCGCCGCGCGTGATCGCTCACCCCGAACTGTTCGACCTATCCATCGCCCACATGGATTGCGACGCCTTCTACGCGTCAGTCGAAAAACGCGACAATCCTGAACTCCGCGACAAGCCCGTCATCATCGGCGGCGGGCGTCGCGGCGTCGTCTCAACCGCCTGCTATATCGCTCGGATCAAAGGCGTCCGCTCCGCCATGCCAATGTTCAAAGCGCTCAAGCTGTGCCCTGAAGCGGTCGTCGTGCGCGGACGCATGGACGTTTATGTCCAAGTTTCACAACAAATCCGGCAGATGATGGAAAACCTGACCCCATCAATCGAACCCCTCTCACTTGACGAGGCCTTCCTCGACCTTACTGGCACTGAGACTCTGCACGGCCACCCCCCAGCCGTCATGATGACGAAACTGGTCAATCAAATGGAGAGCGAGCTGGGTATCTCTGGCTCTGTAGGTCTCAGCCATAACAAGTTTCTCGCGAAAGTGGCCTCCGACCTCGACAAACCACGGGGGTTGTCCGTGATTGGCAAAGCAGAAACCGACGCGTTCCTACGAGACAAACCTGTCTCGATGATCTGGGGGGTTGGGGCAGTCACTCGCGAAAGCTTAGAGAAAGCTGGCATTCGTACCTTCTCTGATCTGCTGAGATGGGACAGAAAAGACCTTGGTGCGAAATTTGGCTCGATGGGAGATCGACTATGGCATTTGGCGCGAGGACAGGACAGGCGTCGCGTCTCCGCCCACACACCGGTAAAAGGTATCTCCAATGAGACGACATTTCATGATGACACGGCCAACATAGACATTCTGGACGGCCACATCTGGCGGATGTCGGAAAAAGTGTCTGATCGCGCCAAGGCTAAAGGTATTGCAGGTCGTGTTGTGACGCTCAAACTGAAGACGGCTGATTTCAAACTCATCACGCGCCGTCATTCACTGAGAGATGCGACACAGATTGCCGACAAAATTTATCGGACCGCGCGTGATCTGTTCGACAGTACCGGCCATAAAGGGCCCTATCGGCTGCTGGGTGTCGGGATTTCTGATCTTACCCCGGAAACAGATGCCGACCGCTCAGGTGACTTGCTTGATCCAGACTCGACAAAACGGACCAATGCAGAGCGTGCGACCGACGCGATCCGCAATAGATTTGGCCCCGATGCGATCGTAAAAGGACGTGCGTTGCGCTGAGTTATTCGGCGGCCATGGACACTTTCTTACGTCCGATATCTGACAGCTCCGCAATGATCCGGGTCATGATGGCGCGGAAATTGTCAAAATTTCCATTCGGACGCACGCGCAGCTCGTTCATATAAAGCGCACGGTCAATTTCAATCTGAACAGCATGTTGATTTTGAGAAGGCCGGCCATATTGCTGGGTCGTGTAAGCACCGGCAAAAGGTGCATTGCGGCTGACCCGAAGCCCTGCATCCAAAAATATCTGCTCGATCCGATCCACAATTCCGCCTTCAGCCGACGCTCCGAACCGATCACCTAAGACAACTTCAGGACGGAGCAGCCCTTTTTGCGCAATCGCATCGACAGCCTCATGGGGCATCGAGTGGCAATCGATCAGAATTGCTTCGCCAAAGTCACGGCGCGTCTCTCTGACCAAGCTCGCCAGTTGATTATGATAGGGGTGCCAGTAATCAGCCAATCGAGCTTGGGCTTCCGCCATTTTCAATTTACCGCGATAGATGGCCCGTCCGTTCGAGACAACACGCGGCACCACACCCAAGCCGCTAGAGATACGGGGATTATGGGTAACCTGACGCACGCCCTCAACAACAGCGGGGTCCATTTCATCGCAAGATCTGTTCAGATCGAGGAATGCGCGCGGCATACGCGCCAGCAAAAGCGGCGCACCACAAGACGGCGCACTATTGACGATCATATCCATAAATGCGTCTTCGGAGGACCGGATCGCAAGCTCATCCAGCACTGATTTCCTGAGGAATGCACGTGGATATTCGCGCCCACTATGTGGGCTAGCGAAGATCACACTGGTCGTCTGCACGGTGGGCAGCGACAATTTGAAAGCACGCGTCAGCATCCCGTCTCCTCTACAATATAGTATAGGCCTTTTTGTGGCAGTATCGAAAGCCCTTGAACCGCATTCCGACTCCTTTTATAGAGCGCGGACCTCCCGTGCTTTGGCACGTCCTATTTGATGTGGACAGACCGGAAATTGGGGGTTAGATGGGCGCTTAGCTCAGTGGTAGAGCACTTCGTTGACATCGAAGGGGTCACTAGTTCGAACCTAGTAGTGCCCACCATCGAAATTTCGCCCCTCACCCGGGGGCAAACTGAAACCAGAAGGCGCAAGCGCGCTGGACGAAATGGAGAACGGACATGAAGGTCAAGAACTCGCTTCGCTCCCTGAAGTCGCGCCACCGGGATTGCCGGATTGTGCGCCGCAAGGGCCGCGTCTACGTGATCAACAAAACACAGCCTCGTTTCAAGGCCCGCCAAGGCTAAACGATCGCTGAATACAATTGGAAAAACCGCCCCGTTGAGGGCGGTTTTTTTATGCGTGATGAGTGGTACGAAACCAAAACGGGCCCCGCATCACCAGGGCCCGCCTCGACCCAAAAACTTTGGGTCACTGGAGATGGATCAACCTAAAAGCTCGGTCCATCTAGGTTGTTTCAATTATTTAGCGTGGCGCTCAGCAGCCGAGTCGTTGCTTAGTGCGAAGAAGCTCAACAGGCTGGAGTTGCGTGTTGCAACATCAGCTTCTGCAAAGACTTTGCGCTCGGCAGCGGATTCATTCGACAAAGCGCCGACAGTTTGTGCTGCGAAGATGTCGCCATTTGATGTGTCGCGGACGATGCGCTCAGCAGCGCTGTCATTGCCCAGTGCGAAGAAGGCTTGAACGTTTGAGACGTCAGCCGCAGCAGGTGCAGCGAAAGACAGGGCGACGAGGGCGGATGCGATTACAGTTTTCATTTTAGGTCTCCAATTTAGTGTGTGCCTCTGGGGCGTTGTGTGTGCGGCGTGTTGCCGTTTGATGGACCTAATATGCGCCCTGCAACCCGCGCCATCAACGCACCCAAATTAGAAATTTGCGAAACTTAAGTGCACCTGCGCACATAAGGAGTTCAAAGCCGACCATAACGTCACGCCCGCGTGAGAACCCGATCACAAAGCGTGAAAACAGTGAAATCAGCCCAATGTCGCGAATGGAATCACGCCCCTCGCCGATTCTCTTTTATGCTTTGATGGACCAACCTCTTAGGACTTTCCCATGCCGCTCCACTTTAGTGACGCTGAATTCAACGCTCGCAAATCATCCGCTGTTCACGCTTTGAGGGACGCCCAGCTCGACGCTCTGCTCATGTTCGCGCCAGAAAGCCAATATTGGATCAGCGGCTATGACACCTTCGGCTTTGCCATGTTCCAATGCATGGTCCTCACCCAAGACGGCCAGCTCGCCCTGCTGACCCGAATGCCTGATTTAAGACAAGCCCAACATACGTCCACGCTTCGTGATGCCGACATTCATATCTGGCATGAGCGCGAAGGCGCGACACCTGCCGATGACCTTAAGGAGCTTCTTACGAAGATGGGTCTTGTATCTGGACGCATCGGCATTGAGGGCCAAACCGCAGGCCTCACTGATTACAACGGTCGCATGGTCCGCGCCGCTTTGGGCGATCTTGAAGACGCCTCAGACCTTATCCGCGGCCTACGCCGTATCAAATCTCCGGCCGAGATCGACATGCATCGCCGCGCAGCAGCTTTGTCAGATGATGCGTTTGATGCCGCTTTGGCGACGACGCAGGCTGGCGCGTTTGAGGGTGATATCCTTGCGGCCATGCAAGGTGCCGTCTTCAAGGGCGGTGGGGATTACGCGGGCAATGAGTTTGTTATCGGCTCAGGACCAGGCGCTCTTTTGTGCAGGTATTTCTCAGGGCGCCGACATCTCGACGCCACCGACCAACTCACTCTGGAATGGTCCGGCACCTACGCGCGTTACCACGCCGCAATGATGCAAACATTGATTGTCGGTCATGCAACTGAGGGCGAAAAACGGATGCATGGCTTGGCGCGGGATGCCCTTGAAGCGTGCGAAGATGCCATCAAACCAGACAAGCCGATGGGAGATGTCTATAGCGCGCATGCGTCCGTCTTTGATGCCGCTGGAATGGGGCATGCTCGTTTACAGGCCTGCGGTTATGGGATGGGCGCTGTCTACAACCCTATCTGGGTCGATTTCCCGATGTTTTACGAGGGCAATCCCCTACTTATGCAAGAAAGCCAGGTATTTTTTCTGCATATGGTTCTGATGGACAGCGACGCCGGTCACGCAATGTGCCTTGGTCATTCCGTATTGGTCACATCTGATGGCTGCGAAAGGCTATCTCGCCACGACCCTGCACTATTCGAGCTTTAGGCAACAAAAAACGGCCTCCCCGGGGGATTGGGGGAGGCCGTTGATCTTCGGGTTTTGTGGGAGGCAAAACCTTTGAGAGTTACTTGACGATGCGCTCGGCAGCGGAGTCGTTGCTCAGGGCGAAGAACGAGACGACGTCGCGGCTGACTTGAGCGTCTTGGTCGATGACGATGTTACGTTCGGCGGCGCTGTCTTTTGTTGCTACGAATTTTTCCAACGCTGCGGCTGTATCGCCACCTGTTGTGTCGCGGACGATGCGCTCGGCGGCGGAGTCGTTGCTCAGGGCGAAGAACTGTTGGACCGACTTGTCAGCAGCGACTGCAGGAGCAGCGAGGGACAGGGCGAGGGCGGTTGTTGCGATGATGGTTTTCATGTTGTTTCTCCAGTTTGTGTGTTGCCTTGCGGCAGTGTGTGTCGGCGTGTTGCCGTTTGATGAGATGAATATGGGGCAGGTTCTGGCTCACTTGAACTCACCAGAGCGTGAGAATATGCCACGATTGGTGCGCTTGCGCACAGATGTCGTGTGCAACAGCCAACGCCATAACGCGCGCGTGAGAACCGGCTCACAATCCGTGAGAATGATGAAATGTTGGGGGTTTTGGCAGAAAAAGGCTCGTGTCGCGCTTTAGTCGTAGCTGCGTTGATCTTCGATCAACACGCCATCCGCGGCAAGGGTCCCGGGTGCAACCACTTCTATTTGGCCCCGCAGTTTGAGAACGGACTGTACACTATCGGCGTACTCACCCCCGTCCGGCGCCTCGATACGGACCGTCATCTGGTCCGCATCGCCATCACGCGATGCGATAACGCGCACCCGTGAAATCTCATCATGACGCTTCACAAGTTCCGCAACCTGTTCCGGGCGGACAAACATGCCCTTGATCTTCGTGGTCTGATCCGCACGCCCCATCCAGCCTTTGATCCGGCGGCCCGTCCGCCCACAAGGGCTTGTCCCGCTCATAAAGGCACTCATATCGCCTGTCGCAAACCGTATAAGCGGATAGTCCGGGTTGAGGGATGTCACAACGATCTCCCCCACCTCGCCATCGGCCACGGGATCACCCGTTCCGGGGATCACGATCTCAACAATCACGCCTTCGTCTAGGATCATACCTTCCATCGCAGGGCTCTCATACGCGATATGCCCCAGATCAGCTGTACCGTAGCACTGTAGGCAGGAGATGCGGCGCGCGGCGTAAGCCTCGCGCAGACTGGGGAATAGCGCGCCGCCTGAAACCGCCGCCTTGGTGAAGGCCAGTGTCGCGCCCATCTCGTCCGCTTTGTCCAAGATCACTTTGAGATAGTCGGGGGTACCCGCATAAGCCGTGCAGCCAATATCTACTGCCGCGCGCACCTGCAGTTCCGTCTGACCTGTCCCAGCAGGAAGGATCCTGGCGCCAACGGCGCGGGCGCCATTCTCAAACATCATACCCGCTGGCGTTAGATGGTATCCAAAGCAATTCTGAACAATATCACCCGATCCAATCCCGGCGGCATGCAAAAACCGGCCAAAGCGCCACCAGTCATGCGACACACCGCCCGGCTCGTAAATGGGCCCAGGTGATTGGAAGACATGCGTATATTCCCCCATCCGCACGCCACCAAAGGGTGGTTGCGCTGCCTGCCATTCGACCAATGCCGATTTCCGCAAAACAGGGAACTGAGCCAAGTCCGATAGAGCCATAACATCACCATCGGGAAAGCAAGACCCTTCCCCAGTTTCGACACGCCGGACCTGCGCTTGTAGCTGGGCCAGTTGATCCGCCTCACGCGCATCAGCGCTCCGCGTCTCCAGATTGTCGAAATAGCTCATAATGGCCTCTGTTTCGTTTTTGGCAAAAATATTCAAATCAGCTTTAACTCAACCAGCGCTTACGCCGCCGGTAGGAGCGCACATCGCGGAAAGATTTCCGCCCTTCTTCTGAGACGCCAAGATAAAATTCCTTCACATCAGGGTTCTCCCGCAATTCCGATGCAGGTCCGTCCATCACGACACGCCCGGATTCCAGAATATAGCCGTAATGCGCGAACCGTAGCGCCACATTGGTGTTCTGCTCAGCCAACAGAAAGGAAACACCCTCTTTCTCATTGAGGTCTTTGACGATGCCAAAAATCTCCTCCACCAATTGCGGCGCCAAACCCATCGACGGCTCATCGAGAAGAATGGTTTCCGGCCGGCTCATCAATGCACGCCCAATGGCACACATTTGCTGTTCGCCCCCCGATGTATAACCCGCTTGCGAGGTGCGGCGCTCCTTTAGGCGTGGGAAATAGGTATAGACCTTTTCCAGATCGGCTGAGATCGCACCACGACCGTCGCTGCGCGTATATGCCCCTGTCATCAGGTTTTCTTCTACAGTGAGGTGCTCAAAGCAATGACGCCCTTCCATCACCTGAATAACGCCCCGCTTGACCATATCTGCGGGATCAAGCCCCGCAACACTATCCCCGCGATACGCGATGGAGCCTTTGGTGACCTCACCACGTTCCGAATGCAGCAAGTTTGACACCGCTTTCAGAGTGGTAGTTTTTCCTGCACCATTGCCACCTAGCAGGGCAGTAATACCACCCTCTGCTACCTTCAGCGAAACGCCCTTCAGAACCAAAATGACGTGATTATAAATCACCTCGATATTGTTGACCTCAAGCAACGTGTCGCTTTTTGCACCGTCCAGCATTTGTCAGACCTCTCCTAAAATTCTCTCGCGGCAGCCCGCACATCTCTCGGGCCCTTCCACGGAATATTACCACTCAGGGCCAGCGCCTCACCCCGAGCATAAAGCGCGCGGGTCACACAGGCCGATGAAACATTGCCCTGATCAGGACAGCCAAGATCTTCGAAATCGGGTGCTTTGATGGCCCGCAAACGCCATCCCGCGCGCTCCGCGATATCAACGGTGCGCAGCAAGGAGTTTCGCATACCTTCATCAATGATCAGATCAATATTGCGCTCCGCAAGATCGGTCAGCTTCGTCCCCGTTTTGACCTCCCGCACACGCAGATCATCGTTTATCAGCAGATAGGCATTCACCCTGATATCCACGTTCAACAGGTTCGCACCTGCGCGCAGGCCCCTGTCGACGCCATCAAGAAAGATATGCTCGCGCACGCCGGCATCCGTATAAAGCTGCCCGTTGATCCGCCTCGGTGGAAAGAACCCCGGAATTGCGCTTGTTGCCAGCATCGCCTCGGTCAGACAGGCGCGCTTCGCCTCCAAAGACAAAGTCCCATCCGCCGCGAGGCTACCAATATCGAGCAACGAGAACCGCCCTGTGTCGATATTTGTCGCACCGACTATGAGCTCTTTTTCGGAAAGCCACTGGGTCGCGATCGCGTCGATCAGTTCCGCATCAACCGCATCGCGGATCCGTGCCTCGAAGGGCTTCACATCAAACAGCGCATTGGCGGACAGAAGTTCCAGAATTCCGCGTTCTCGCACCAAGTCGCGATCATCCACACCGGTATTCAATAGCAAACGGTCATCAAATTGCGGGCCCGCAAATACAATAGGCGCAATCAGCCCACCGGCACTGGCCCCGGTGACGACATTGAAATCAGGCCGCGTGCCTGACTTCGTCCAACCGGCAAGAAATCCGCTCGAAAACGCCCCATATTGTCCACCGGTCGATAACGCCAAGAGGTTCAGCGTCACGACCCTGCGTTTCGGAGCGCGACGCGTAGATGCGGGTCCGGTGCCAAGCACAATGGCTTCTTCCAAAGGCGCGGCCTCGCCCTGCACCACACGCAACATCATGTTTCCAAGTGCGTCATCCATCTCACCTGATGACGTTGCTCCTTGGCTGACCAAAGCCGCAGAGGGTGTACCCCCATGCGTCAGCCCCTCGCACATATTATCAGACACACCGCTGCTACCAACGCAGCCGATAAGGCCCAGCGCAAGAAATGGTGTCATCAAAAGGGACGCAGCGCGTTTCATATCAACAGGAGATCGCCAACAGCTAAGGGAAAAAATTCGAAACCCTCCGGCCAACATCACACGCTGGCCGGAGGAATGCTCATCTGCGTTTTAGCAGCTTGGTGTAATGCCGCTTTCAGCCGCGAATGCTGCTGAGTCTTCCTCAACCAACGGGCCAATCACGTCCTGATCAGAGGCTTCATATCCTGTGATTAGGCTCCATTCACCGGCACTTGCATCCCACTGCTTTACAGCTCCAAGGCCGTTCCCGCCGTGGTTTTCGCAAGAGACTTTGAACTCCGGCCCAAAGTTCGGCAGACCAAGTGCCGCCATTTTGGCTTCCGTCATTTCCAAGGCTTCCATACCTGCGCGCATCTCTGCAGGCGTGATATCAGCATTGCCAGACAGCTCTTGTGCCGTCTTCGCAGCTTCTGCTGCCAACATCGCGGCGTACATGCCACGGTTGTAAAGCACTGTGCCGACCTGATCGCCTGCACCCGCCGCTTTGCCTGCATCAACAACATATTTCTGCAGATCGTCATAGAGCGGATAATCACGACCAATATTGTGGAAGGTCAGCGCTTTATATCCATCCGCACCAGCACCGGCTGGCAGCACGTCATTTTCAGAGCCAGACCACCAGATACCAATGAAGTTCTCCATGTTGTAGCGAATGTTCGCGGCTTCCTGGATCGCAACTTGGTTCATCACACCCCAGCCCCACATCAGAACATAGTCCGGACGCTGCTGACGGATTTGCAACCATTGCGACTTCTGCTCTTGGCCCGGATGGTCTACGGCCACAGGCATCAACTCATAGCCGTGCTTCTTGGAAAGCTCCTCAAGCGTCCGGATCGGCTCCTTGCCATAGGCAGAGTTATGATAGACCAACGCGATTTTCTTGCCGGAGATATCGCCGCCATTCACATCCAAGATGTGATTGATCGCGTGGCTCGCGCCATCCCAGTAGTTCGCCGGGTAGTTAAAGATATTCGAAAAGACCGCGCCGTTCTTGGCAGATGTCCGGCCATAACCCATCGAGTGCACAGGGATCCCATCCGCAGTCGCTTTCGGGATCATCTGGTAGGTCGTCGCCGTCGACAAAGGCTGGTAAACCAAAGCGCCTTCGCCTTTGGTGGCCTCATAGCATTCAATCCCTTTCTCAGCGTTATACCCCGTTTCGCACTCGATGACGCGCACAGGGACACCACCAATACCGCCATCACGCTCGTTGAGCAGCGTGAAGTAATCCTCATAGCCATCCGCAAATGGAATGCCGTTGGCCGCGTAAGGGCCGGTCCGGTAGCTCAGCGATGGGAACACGAGGTCCGCCATCACCGGGCTGGCGGCCATCACAGCTGCCACGGTCATGCTAAGTAGTTTCATCGGTTGATACCTCCCATTGGTTTATCCGATTTTGCCGGGGTCACCCGGCTCGTTATTTGCGCCACGCCGCTAATGCGGGAATGGCCACAATCTCAATTTCTCTTTCGCCAACCGCCACAATTGCGCGAGGCCATGCGGCTCCATGATCAAGAAAATAATGATCAGGCTGCCCGAAATAATGAATTGCAAATGCGCCGCCAAATCTGTGGGCCAGCCAAGTCCACCAACCAACACGTTTTTTAACAATACAGGCAACAACACCATGAAGGCGGCTCCCGCAAAGGAGCCGAAGATCGAGCCCAAGCCCCCAATAATCACCATGAACAACACGAGGAACGACTTATCGATCCCAAAGCTATCGTTCGCTTCAGCGGCGCCCAGATAGACCGCAAAGAACAAGGCGCCCGCGATACCCACGAAAAAGCCCGACACCATGAACGCTGTCAGCTTCGCGGCCATCGGGTTCACCCCGATAATCTCTGCAGCGATATCCATATCTCGGATCGCCATCCACTTCCGGCCAACCGAGCCCCTCGTCAGATTGCGCGCTACAATCGCGCAGAAGGTCACGAAGACGAGGCAAATCAGATATTTCGCCCAGGCTTCGGTGTTTGGCCCCGTGACAATCACACCAAAGACCGACCGCTCCGGCGCAGAAATCTGGCCAGAGGCGGAGTAGTTGTAAAACCAAGACACCTTATTGAACAACCAGACCAGAAAAAACTGTGCCGCCAATGTCGCCACAGCCAAATAGAACCCCTTGATCCTGAGCGACGGCAGACCAAACAAGGTCACAACGGCCGCAGTGATCCCACCTGACAAAAGCACATGGATCACAATCGACACATCCGGAAATCCGGTCATCAGTTTGTAGCACGCATAGGCCCCCACGGCCATGAATCCACCTGTACCCAGCGAGACCTGTCCA
Organism: uncultured Litoreibacter sp.; assembly: GCA_947494435.1. Classification (GTDB taxonomy): domain Bacteria; phylum Pseudomonadota; class Alphaproteobacteria; order Rhodobacterales; family Rhodobacteraceae; genus Litoreibacter. The sequence continues at coordinate 1,362,861 of CANLUY010000001.1, read as the reverse complement.
CAATATCCCGTCAGAATATTCAGCCCGATCGCAGCAATCGCATAGATTAGGAACGGCACGAAGACCGCGTTCGCCCAGTAGTCATTGATGAAAAATGGTACGACCAGGAACGCCACGGCCAGCACGACATAATACCTGTAGCGATCGAATTTGATCGGAAAGGTCTGGCTGTCTTGACTATAGGTGGTCGAGAAATCACCTGCCTCGCGATAAAACATCAGCCAATCTCCATGAAGGTTTGTGGGCGGGTGGGTGTCGTCGAGCCCTGCGAGACGCGGTCATCCGGCAACAAATCAAACACGTTCAATGATCTTCTCCCCAAACAGCCCCTGCGGCCGGAACACCAGAAACAGCAGAGCCAACACATAAGCGAACCAGTTCTCTGTCGCGCCGCCAACCATTGGCCCGATGAGAAACTCGAACAGCTTCTCACCCACGCCGATAATCAAACCGCCGATAATCGCGCCGGGGATGGAGGTGAACCCACCCAGCATCAGAACCGGCAGCGCCTTCAAAGCAATTAAGGAGAGAGAAAACTGAACCCCGGATTTAGCACCCCACATGATGCCCGCGACCAGCGCAACAAATCCGGCAATCGACCATACGAGGATCCAGATAAAGTTGAGCGAGATCCCGACAGACAACGCCGCTTGGTGATCATCAGCGACAGCGCGCAAGGCACGACCCTGTTTCGTGTACTGCGAAAAAGCAATCAAAGCGGCAACCAGTATGATCGCTACGATCGTGGCAGAGATATCAAGATTATCGATAAAGAACCCGTATCCAAAGGCCTCAAAGGTCGTGATATCAATCCATTCATTGATCCCTTGCGGCAGGCCCACATCAAGCTTCTTGATGTCGGCGCCCCACATAATATCGCCGACACCTTCCATCACAAAAGCCAGCCCGATCGTCGCCATGAACAACAAAATCGGTTCTTGATTGACCAAATGCCGAAAAATGAACCGCTGCACCGCCCAGGCCAACGCCACCATCACCACCATCGTCAAGAAGATCGCCAACAACGCCGGCACGTGCCATCCAAAATGATGGATGTCGGTTCCGAACACCGCATTGATCAGATGCGCAAACGGCACCTGCCCGTCCATGATCCCCACAAGGGTCAGCGCCGCAAACAGCGCCATCACGCCCTGCGCATAGTTGAAAATACCTGATGCTTTGAAGATCAGCACAAAACCCAGCGCAACCAGCGCATACAGCACCCCTGCCATCAGCCCGTTCAGCGTCACTTCCATCGCAAAGAGAAGTTGGTCAGGCATGCGCGCCTCCTGTCAGTCTAAGATTCAAGATCCGTCTCCTTCACCGCAAGGGATGGCCCGTCGTCATTAGCCAGCACCTGAATGGACACCTCGATTCGAGGTTCACGCCACTCTGCCGATTGCAAGGTGATCGGGGCGTGGGTGGTATCAGGTGTGACGTTCACATAGTGACCCTTTTCAAGCTCGGACTGCGCCCAATTCAAGGCCTGTTCGATAGCCACTTGCTCGACCTCCGTCAGCGCACACCATTGCGACAGATCGGACCGCCAATCTGACACATAAAGCACCTTCTGATCCACAAGCCGGTACGCGGAAAATGCGGCATCATCGCGCTTGACGGTCGCGAACGGCTCAAGATCATGCGGCTGTTGCAATGCAACATCTTCCATTGGGCGTAGGCATCGCTGCTCAAACAGCTCCCAATCACCGGCGTCAGCGGGGCTGGTCACGGCCAGGATCAACAGCACCGCTTTAATCATGCGACACCCCCAGATACGCATCAATCACCTCTTGGTTGTTGCGCACCTCATCCGGCGTTCCGTCGCCAATCTTACGACCGTAATCCATCACAACCACTCGGTCCGACAGATCCATCACCACGCCCATATCATGCTCGATCAGCGCAATCGTCGTACCGAACTCATCATTCACGTCGAGGATGAAGCGCGACATGTCTTCTTTCTCCTCGACATTCATCCCCGCCATCGGCTCATCCAGCAGCAGCAGCTTCGGCTCTGCCGCCAACGCGCGCGCCAATTCCACCCGCTTCTTCAAGCCGTAAGGCAATCGCCCCACAGGTGTCTTACGGATCGCCTGAATCTCTAGGAAATCAATGATCTTCTCTACGACCTCGCGATTCTCAACCTCTTCCCGCTCTGCTTTGCCCTTCCAAAAAGACTGCGCAAAAAGCCCCGTTTTCATGTGGGTCAGTCGACCGGTCATGACATTGTCAAGAACGCTCATCCCGTTGAACAAAGCAATGTTCTGAAACGTCCGCGCGATCCCCTGTTCAGCCACCTGATAGGGTTTCATTGCAGGCCGCTTAGAGCCACGGAACCAAACTTCACCCTCTTGCGGATGATAAAATCCCGAGATCACATTGAGCATCGAAGACTTACCCGCCCCGTTCGGCCCGATGATCGCGCGGATTTCACCTTCGTGAATATCAAAGGAGATATCCTTGATCGCCACCACTCCGCCAAAGCGCAGAGTGATGTTCTTCATCTCCATAAGCGTGTCGCCGATCTGACGCCCATCAGACGTCACATAATTCCCGCCACTCATATCATTCATCGGAAGACCTCACGGGCAATAAAACGGGATGGTGGGCGGGGCGAAGGTGAAACCGAGCGTCGCATCATCATTCCGCCGCCATCTTCACGGGCACCTGCACCGCCGCGTCGCGCAATTCCAACGTCGCCTTGATCGACCCCTTGCGCCCATCTTCATATGTCACCTCAGTCTCGGTCGAGACGGTCGAGGACCCGTCATACAACGCGACAATCAGATCGGCATATTTCTCTTCAATGATCCGCCGCCGCACTTTCAATGTCCGCGTCAACTCACCATCATCCGCATCAAGTTGCTTGTGTAGCACCAAGAAACGATGAATTTGGCAACCCGCCAGCATCGGGTCCTGCGCGACAGAGGCGTTCACCTCTTCAACATGGGACTGGATTGTTTCAAGAACCTGCGGGTGCCCTGCTAATTCCTGATAGGACGCATAAGCGATATTATTCCGTTCCGCCCAGTTTCCGACAGCTGTCAGGTCAATATTGATAAAGGCCGCGCAGCGATCCTTGCCATCCCCAAAGACGACAGCCTCCAGAATGTTAGGAAAGAACTTCAGCTTGTTCTCGACGTATTTCGGCGCGAACAACGCCCCATCAGCCATCTTGCCGACATCCTTCGCGCGATCAATGATCCGCAAATGACCAGAGCCCTCTTCGATGAAACCTGCATCACCCGTGGCCACCCAACCTTCGGCATCTTTCGTGTCAGCCGTACTTTCAGCGTTCTTGAAATACTCCATGAACACACCCGGCGAGCGGTAATACACCTCCCCGCTCTCAGCGATTTTCAACTCGACCCCCGGTGACGCCACCCCAACAGTGTCGGAGCGCACTTCCCCGTCCGGTTGCTGAGTGATGAACACGCAGGCCTCTGTCTGGCCATAAAGCTGCTTCAAATTGATCCCAAGCGAACGATAGAAATCGAAAATCTCCGGCCCGATCGCCTCGCCCGCTGTGTAGCCCACGCGCACACGGCTGAAGCCAAGCGTATTTTTCAACGGCCCATAGACCGTCAACTCGCCCAACCGATATTTCAACCGGTCGCCGAAACTGACGTCATTGCCATCCAGAATATCCGGTCCCACTTTCTTGGCATGCGCCATGAAGTGGTGAAACAACCACTGCTTGAACTTCCCCGCATCTTCCATCCGGATCATCACATTGGTCAGCTGGGTCTCGAACACACGTGGTGGGGCGAAATAATAAGTCGGCCCGATCTCACGCAAATCACTATGCATGGTGTCCGGGCTTTCAGGGCAGTTGACGCAGAACCCCGTCCAATAGGCTTGCCCTATAGAGAAAATGAAATCGCCCACCCACGCCATCGGCAAATAGGCCAAAATCTCGTCGCCTGCCCTCAGTTGGTCAAACTCGGACGAGTTTTTCGATGTCTCGATGACATTCCTGTTCGACAACACAACGCCTTTGGGCCGTCCCGTCGTGCCGGAGGTGTAAAGCATCACGCAGGTCGTATCGTAAGTCTGCCGTGCTACCCGGGCGTCCAGTTCGGCTTCATGCTGGCCACGCGCATCAAGGCCGTTCTTTTGCAAATCCTGATACTTTGTCAGCATCGTGTGGTCGTACTTCCGTAAGCCCCGCGGATCGAGGTAAATAATGTGATCCATGCCGGTCAGCTGGTCTTGGACATCAATCACCTTATCAACCTGCTCCTGATCTTGCGCGATCACGAACCGTGCGCCGCAATGATCAAGCACGTAAGCGATCTCTTCGGCCACGGCGTCCTGATAAAGTGGAACGGGAACTGCGCCACACATCTGCGCCGCGACCATGGACCAATACATATATGGACGGTTGCGGCCGATGATGGCGATATGATCGCCTTCATTCACGCCCAGTGTCATCAAACCGAGGGCGAGCGCTTTTATTTCATCCGCGGTCTCTGCCCAGGTCCAGCTTTGCCAAATGCCAAATTCCTTCTCACGATACGCATGTTGCGCCCCGTGTTCTGCAACGTTGCGCGCAAGCAACGCAGGGATTGAATGCATCCCTTTTTGAGCCTGATTGGCAGTCACGTAATGTCCTCCCTTGTGGCAAGTTTGAGCTTGTCCAGTGTGGGATACGTGATTCCCACACTACACCGTCGCGGCTCACCCTAGACCTGTCAAATCTTTCGTTATACTTTCAAAATTCTATTGAAATGTTTCTAAGTGAGGTGACGTGCAATCCGCTGATATCTTCCACAGGACGCGCGACACATCAGTGCTCCTGAAATCCGGCCTGAACCTGATCCAACAGGCCCTCTCGATTTACAGCAACGACCTGAAACTGGTGTTCACGAACCAAAGGTTCCGCGCGATGTTCGGACTGCCGCAACATCTTTGTGAACCTGGCGCAGAATTCCCGGATACGATCAGATTCCTTGCAGAAACAGGCGAATACGGCGAGATCGAGGATGTCGAAGCGTTTATTGACGAACGCGTCCAACAAGCGCTGACATTCGAGCAGCACTATGTAGAGCGCAAACGCTCCAACGGCCGCTGGATCTCTGTGGAAGGCGGACCGCTCAGGCAAGGCGGCTGGGTGGCGGTTTATACGGACATCACCGACATCAAACGTCAGGAAGAGATGATGCGCACACGTTCTGACGAGCTGTCAGGCAAACTTCTCGACCGGTCCGAAGAACTCGCACGCGCCAACCGCGCTTTAGAGGCGACGATCAGTCGCCTCCATGAAACCCAACAACATCTCGAAGCGGCTGAAGCGCGCGTCAGGCTCGCCGCAGAAACCACGCCTGCTCATATCGCGCGTCTGGATCGCAGCGAGCGCTATACATATACCAACCAACGCTTGCCCATCGTGGCGTCCAACGGCGCTGACAACATCGTTGGCCACTCCGCCTATGACATCCTCGGGCCCGACATTTACCGAGAGATCGCGCCTGCCCTGCATTCAGCACTTGCGGGTCACGCAAAGGTCGTCGAATTCACCGCCCCCTCAAATGGCCGGCACATCCGCTCCGCATTTACCCCAGATACCAGCGCTACAAATGCGGTCACTGGCGTGTATGTCTTGTCGATGGATGTCTCCGCCACGCAGACGGAAGATGCAGCTGACACACTCACAACACGCGTTGCGCAATTCGGACACTGGCGCATCCTCTTCGATCTGTTTGAACTTCGCCAAATTAACGGCGCCGACACCCAACGCCTCACCGTGGCAGAGGCACAGCTACTACGGCTGTTCCTCACCATGCCCAACAGATTGCTCACCCGCGAAGATATCTTTGCGGCGCCAGGTATCGACCTCGACACCCCCCGCGCCCTCGACATTCGTATTTCTCGCCTGCGTCAAAAGCTTGGCGACGATGCTAAATCCCCAAAGCTGATCCGAACGATTTATGGCTCTGGCTATATCTTCGTTGGAGAGGTCGACTGGCAATCCTGACCGCACGCATTGCACAGAGTTAGGCGAGACACACCAATTGTGCTAAACATCCAACATGGATTACATCGCGTTCGTTTTTTATGCAGGTATTTGCGGTCTGCTGAGTATATTCGCCCCGCAATTCGGTACAGCTTTCATACGCTTCGGCATAGGCGCTGCAATCGGCGGCCTTTGTGCCATCGTTCTGCCCCTCATCAAAGGTGCGCTGGGCGGCTACTGACGCCGCCCAAAGCTTATTCGGCAGCAACCGCCTCGACGGGTTTCTCCGCCCGCACAGCAGAAAATTTGAACTCGGGGATTTTGCCAAATGGGTCCAGCGCGGAGTTCGTCAAGACATTCGCCGCAGCCTCCACATAGGCAAACGGCAAGAACACATTGTCTTCCGAGACCGCCCTATCAGCCCGCGCCATCACAGTAATGGAGCCACGCCGCGTGGTCAGCTGGATCATCCCGCCCGGCTCAATACCCAAACGACGCAATGTCTTGGGATGCAAGGAGCAGTTCGCCTCTGGCTCCAGCCCATCCAGCACCGTTGCACGACGGGTCATAGAGCCCGTGTGCCAATGTTCCAACTGCCTCCCCGTGATCAGGATAAACGGATATTCCGTATCCGGGCTTTCATCCGGCGCGATCACGTTCGCAGGCGTGAACCGTGCGCGGCCATCAGGACGCGGGAACCCGTCACCAAACACAATCGGCTGACCGGGGTCTTCAGGGCTGAGCGACGGATAGGTCACCGCCTCACCCTCCAAACGCTCCCACGTGATGTTGTTGAGCGAGCCCATATTCATCTTCATCTCCGCGAAGACCTCGCGAGGATGCGTATATGTCCAATCTAGACCCAGCCGCTTGGCCAGTTCCGTCTCGATCCACCAGTCTTCCTTCGCCTCACCCGGAGGCGGCACCGCAGGCCGACCCATCTGCACTTGACGGTTCGTATTCGTCACGGTTCCCGTCTTCTCGGACCACGCAGAGGCAGGTAGAATAACGTCCGCATAATTCGCCGTTTCCGTTAGGAAGATATCCTGCACCACGAGGTGATCGAGCTTCGCCAAGGCATCACGCGCATGATCCACATCGGGATCAGACATGGCCGGGTTTTCGCCCAGAATATACATGCCCTTGATTTCATCTGCATGGATCGCATCCATGATCTCAACGACCGTTAGACCTTTTTCGTTGGAGAAATCTTCCGTCCCCCACACATCCGTAAAGGCGGAACGCACGCCATCATCCGTCACCGATTGATAATCCGGCAAGAACATCGGGATCAGCCCCGCATCGGAGGCACCTTGCACATTGTTTTGCCCGCGCAGCGGATGGAGGCCAGCACCGGGTCGCCCGATATGGCCGCACATCAGCGCCAAGGAAATCAGGCAACGCGAATTATCCGTCCCGTGGATGTGCTGCGAAATGCCCATCCCCCAGAAAATCATACCCGCTTTAGCACCAGCAAAGGTCCGCGCGACGTCGCGCAAAACATCCGGTTCGATGCCGCAAATCTCCGACATCTTCTCCGGCGTAAAAGCACCAAGGTGAGATTTCATCTCATCCCAGTTCTCCGTATAGCCCGCGATATACTGCTCGTCATACAAGCCTTCTTCCACGATCACATTCATGATCGCGTTCAGCATTGATACGTCCGCGCCGGGCCGGAACTGCAGCATATGGCTCGCATAGCGTTTCAGCCCTTGGCCGCGCGGGTCCATCACGATCAACTTGCCGCCGCGCTTGGTGAATTGCTTGAAATAGGTCGCCGCCACAGGGTGATTTTCGAGCGGGTTACACCCAATCACAATCGCCACATCCGCGTTTTCAATCTCGTTAAACGTCGCGGTCACAGCGCCAGAGCCTACGTTTTCGAGCAAAGCCGAAACAGACGACGCATGGCACAGTCGCGTGCAGTGATCGACATTGTTATGCTGGAAGGCCTGACGGATCAGCTTTTGGAACAGATAGGCTTCCTCGTTCGAGCATTTGGCGGACCCAAAGCCCGCAATCTCGCGACCCCGACCCTTCATGCCATTGGCGGCAAAATCCAACGCTTCTTCCCATGACGCTTCGCGGAAATGTGTGCTCAGATCCGCCGGATCCACATTCAGACCCTTCGCAGGCGCATCTTTGCGGCGGATCAGCGGTTTGGTCAAACGGTGACTATGGGCCACGTAATCAAACCCAAAGCGTCCCTTCACACACAAGCGGTTTTCGTTGGCCGGGCCATCAATACCGTCCACCCAAGCGATCTTGTCGTCCTTGATCTTGTAAGACAGCTGGCAGCCAACCCCGCAATAGGGGCAAACCGATTTCACTTCGCGATCATAGTCTTTGCTATCACCAATCTGCGCTGCATCCACGGCTGTCGACGGCATCAAAGCCCCCGTCGGACAAGCCTGCACGCACTCGCCACAAGCCACGCAAGAAGACGCGCCCATCGGATCATCCATATCAAACACCGGATAGGCATCATGCCCGCGACCGGCCATACCGATCACGTCATTGACCTGCACTTCGCGGCAGGCACGAACGCAAAGCCCACATTGAATGCACGCATCCAAATTCACGCTCATCGCGACATGGCTGTCATCCAACAGCGGCACACGCTCTTTCTCAAGCACCGGCAAACGGCTGGCAGAAACGCCCTGAGCATCCGCCATGTCCCACATATGCGAAGATTTATCATGCGCCACGTCACGCTCTGGCTGATCGGTGACGAGCATCTCCATCACCATGCGGCGTGCGTTGGTTTCCCGCTCGCCTTGCGAGGATACGACCATCCCCTCAGACGGTTCACGGATACAAGACGCAGCCAAAACCCGCTCGCCCTCAATGCCGACCATACAGGCCCGGCAATTTCCATCGCTGCGGTAGCCTTTCTCGTCCTTATGACACAGATGCGGAATTGTCGTACCGGCGCGCTTGGCAACCTCCCAGATCGTCTCGCCCTTCTGGGCTTCGACCTCTTGGCCATCCAATGTGAATTTGATCGTGTCAGACATAATGCGGGTCTCCTTGCATGCATCTGTACACTGAATAGGGGGCAGGTTTAGCCTGTCACACGCGACGCGAAGGCGCTGATTTGCGGCGTGCTACTTACCGAAGATACGGAAATAGAGAGAATCTGGCAGGAACTGACTGCCACGGAACAGCAAGCTGAACAGCGTTGGGAAGCTGCGTTTGAAACCGCCAAAACGCATATGCTGATACATGATTTCGGCAGCTTCTTCAGGCTCCATGATGAACGGCATGCTGAAGTCATTCTTGTCGGTCAACTGGGTTTTGATGAAGCCCGGGTTGGCCACCTGGACATCCACGCCGGTCTTACGCAGATCGCATTCCATACACTCTGCCAAACTCATCGCAGCGGCCTTGGACGCCGTATAACCAATCGAGCCAGGCAGCCCTCTAAAGCCCGTCAATGACGAAGTAATGACGATATGCCCATCGTCTTTCGCGACCATCGCAGGTACGACATGACCCAAAACCCGCGTCATGCCGGTAAAGTTGATGTCCACCATCGCGTTGACCTGCTCGGCATTCCACTCTTGCGCAGCCATCGGCCAGTAGACGCCCGCCAGATGCACATAGCCGTCGATGTCGCCAACCTCTTCTGCCGCACGTGCGACATCATCCGCATCGCTGACATCAATCGTGACGTAAGACGCTTTGCCGCCGATATCGGCCACAACCTTTTGCAAAGCCTCTCCGCCACGGGCAGAGATCACCACCTCCGCACCATCGCGCGCCAAACGGTGCGCAAGCGCCTCGCCCAATCCGGCAGAGGCCCCGACCAACCAATAGCGTTTTCCGTCAAATGACCTCACGCGGCTTCCTTCATCTGAACGTCAACCTTGCGCATCGTCGCGACCAGCTCGGCCACTTTGATCCCGAATTTGCGGAACTGACTGCGGTTCATGATCGTGCCGTTCTCGATCAGATACATCCAATCAACCGCATCAAGCACGTGGCCACCGGCATCTTCGCCCAGCTTGATCTTGTATTTCAGCTGCAACGCATGACCTTTCGCCATGCCCTCACCTTCACCCACCACATCAGGGGCCGTCGCCTTAACAGATCCGTCATTGCCCAAGGCCAGCGTCCAGCAGCGGTTTTGAACGGAGCCGTCATCGTAAACGAACCGCTCTTTCATCGTGCCGACATTACCATCCCAAGCGACATCCATATCCGCCACAAACCGGGAGGTGACGCGTCCCGTCGGGCCATACAACACACCTTCGCACAAAAGCGGGCCATTCAGGTGGTGACGCAGATCAAGCGAAGGGCCCTTCGCGTCATAATCATCAGGATGCTGCGCAATGAAGCTCAGCTTTTGACGTTGGAAATAGGCAACTGCGCCAACCGCGCTTGCGCCTATCAAAAGAAAAATCAGGTATTCCATAAGTTCACTCCTCCAAAGGGGTGGCGACCAAAAGGCCGATGGCTACGAGTTTTAGGATGCACGGCACCAACGCATAGAGGAGCGTCAAAGTGCTGAGCGCGGACGCCGGATTATCAACCGTCCCTGAGTTGAATCCGGCGAGCTGCAAGATTGGCAGCAACACAGCCGCCGCGAAGGCGAGCGTGAATTTCGAGACAAGCGACCACAGACCGAACCCCTGCCCTCCATTCGGAGAGACATGAGCCATGCGGCGCGCGAACATTGCGGGTAGAAGCGTCAGATCCGCGCCAATCGTAGCGCCAGATAGCACGCAAATGATTGCGAAAAGCCAAACGTCCCCGTCGCCCAACGCCAAGACGCAAGCGAAAGCGGCAATCGCCAAGGCCATAGCCGCCAGTAACGCACGTTTCGGCCCGATGCGGTCAGACAAGCGCGCCCAAAACGGGCTCGACGCGGCGGCAGCGAGGAAGAACAGCACCAATAACGGCCCCTCCCAACCCGGCGCGCCAAGGCGGCTTTCGACGTAAAACAAAAACAGAGTGGAAGACACGGCCAACGGCGTCGCGTTGATCAACGCGAGGATCAAAAGACGACGCGCGACGCTATCCTCAAGGATCGCTTTGATCGGTGTCGGTTCCTGCGTCCCCCCGCCGGTCCACTCGGGCGTCATCCACACCAGCGCCGCCAGCACGAACAAACAAAATGACACGGCGAAAATTGCAAACGGCGCATCTACCAACGGTTGCAACACACTTGGCGCGACAGCCGCCGCGCATACGCCCAGCAATGCGCCCGTCTCCCGCCATGCCGCCAATCGCGTGTGGCCGCCGGTCAGCGACGACGCTTTCGTCACGCCTTCCGCGTAAAAATTGATCGTCATAAAGCTGAAGGCCGAAAACAGCCCTGTGATCATCAGCCCGAACCAGATCACCGCTGAGATCGGAGGCTCCACTGCGAACAGCCCGTACATCGACGCGGCCAACACAAGTCCGCCAACCCAAACCGCCCAAACGCGCAGCTTTCCCAGACGTTCACTGACCCAACCCAAAACGGGGTCTTGGACGACATCAAACAAGCGCAATCCAAACAAGACAGCGCCGAGCAAGGTCAGGCTGATCCCATAAGTGTCCGCATAATATTTCGGCGCATAAATATAGATCGGCAAGCCAGCGCCTGACAGCACTGCACCGAACAGCGACCACGCTGGCAAGCGGGCCGCCTGAGATGTTGCCACAGCGCTCATCGGGAGACTTCTTCGCTCGGCGGGACAGGGCGCGTGCGGAACATCGCGCCTTTCCACCACAGCTTCAGCGCCTGCCAATGGATCAATCCAAGCACACGGCGCGACCCAAACGGACGGCGCAGACAGGCCCTCAGAATTGACCCGTTCGACAGTGCCTCGCGCTTGCCCGTCAACGTCGCCAACAACCCGTTCTCGCCGGCATTGTAATCAATCCAGATGCCGATCTTGTCGTCGCGAATATCAAAGCGGAACGTGTAGCCCCCTTCGACAGGTTGAAACGGGGAAACATAGAAAATCTTGCTCGCTTGCAGCGTATCTGCCGCCTCAATCACGCGCCCGTCCTCATGAGCACACAGATAGGAATGGCGGTCGCCGTAGGTGTTGGACACTTCCGGCACTACGACGCGTAGGCCGCCATCCGCATCAAAACCCAGCCAAAACGACACCGGATTGAACACATGGCCCAAGACGCGAGGCTGGGCCAAAAGCTCAACCCGCTCCACGCCCGTAATCCCATGCGCCGCCAGCACCTCTCGGAACCACACAGCCCCTCGGCCCGCCTTTGGTGCACCGCCATGATCGCTGTCCCAGAGGGACGCCAAATTTCCACCGTTGCGCGAGAACAGCGCAGGCCCTGAGACATCCGCCTCAGGGTCAAACATCACGTAATCCACGCCGTAAGAGAACGCGTTTTCAACGCTGCCCTTCCGCCCGTGGAACGTGGTTCCCGCGATATGGTGGATCTGGCTCAAGCTGCGACCTGACCCAGATTTCCGGCCAACAAAGCATCAGCCACATCAACCGCGCTCGACAGCCCATCCTCATGGAAACCGTTTTTCATCCAAGCACCGCAGAACCATGTTCGGTTCTCACCGTTCATCGCAGCAATCTGTTTTTGCGCTTTCAATGCCGCCATATCGAAGACCGGATGCATGAACAGCTTGGTGTCATAAATCAGCTCTTCTCGGATCGTGCGCGTAGAATTCAACGTCACGAACATCTGGTCATCCTGCGGGATCGGCTGAAGGGAGTTCATCCAATAGGTCAGATCAATCTCGTTCCGCGCGCCCTGCTTTTCCTCGCAATATGTCCAACTGGCCCAAACCTTCTTGCGCTTCGGCATCAGGTTTTCGTCCGCGTGCAGCACCGCCGTATTCGGCTGATAGCGGATCGCACCCAGCGCCTCTTTTTCCTGAGGTGTCGCATCGCCAAGGGCTGCGAGTGTCTGGTCCGAATGACCCGCAAAGACCACCTCGTCAAAACTTTCAGGCACACCGCCAAACGGGGCAACTTCTACTCCCAGCAATCCACGTGTGACGGATTGCACGGGCGCGCCAAGCCGGATGTCTACACCCTGCGCCACCATACGCGCCTGCAAGCGCGACACATATTGCTCAGAGCCACCTTGAACCGTGTACCACTGATGTTGATCGTAATATCCGGTCAGCCCGTGGTTCTTAAGGAACCTCACCAACGCCTGCGCCGGAAACTCCAGCATCCGCTCAAGCGGCGTTGACCAGATCGCACCCGTCAAAGGCAGCAAATAATGATCACGGAACCATTTGCCCGTTCCCAAGACAGCCAAAAATTCACCTATGCTGACATCGGAACCTTCCGCCAATTCGGGGGCTTTCGAATTGAACCGGACGATGTCGCGCAGCATCTTCAAAAAACGAGGATCAGCCACATTTTTGCGTTGCGCAAAAATCGCGTCATAACTCGACAACGCGTATTCCAGCTTTCCACCCGCGATCGAGGCCCCAAAGCTCATGTCACTTTTCACAACCGGCACATCCAGATCGGCGAACAGTTTGACCAAATGCGGGTAGTTCACTTCGTTATAGACGATGAAACCAGTGTCCACGGGCTGATCGCCGTTTTTGCCCGCCAAAACAGTGCGGGCATGCCCCCCCAGTCGTGTTGCAGCTTCAAACAAGGTGACCTGATGGTCGCGCGACAAAAGGTGCGCTGCACCCATCCCCGCAATCCCGCCGCCAATCACAGCAATTCGTTTCGGCGCCACGGGGGCTATTTCAAAGGGCATTCAGGTCTCCAGCACGGTATTGGTATTGATAAGTCATACGAGCACTCCCGCTGATCGGATTAAAGAAGATAAAGTGATCCAGTCACGAAACCTGCCCGTAATAGGTTTCATGTTGAGCGAAATTGACACGACTGAGCCGCTGGATAGGGTATTGCGGAGTGGGAAACTTCCCACGCCAGAGATCCTTCCGGTTAAAAAGGCAACATGCAGATATGTTTCGTCCAACATGAGTGAAGAAACAAAGTGGATCGATTGCATGCTGCGCATCCACACCTCTCAAGATCGGGAGGCGTTCGCGGAGCTATTCAATCATTTTGGACCAAGGGTGAAGGCATTTCTGATGAAGTCAGGCTCAAGCATGACGATGGCAGAAGAATGTACGCAAGACGTCATGGTGACGCTCTGGCGCAAAGCCCACATGTTCGATCCAGCCCGCGCCTCCGTATCGACATGGATTTTCACGATCGCGCGAAACCGTCGCATCGACCTGTTGCGCAAAGAACGACGCCCCGAGCCGGATGAACTCACTTGGGGCCCCGAAGCTGAACCAGAACAAACAGACGTCATCGCGCTGCAACAAGAAAGCGCACAATTGACCAAAGCTCTCGCTGACTTGCCAGAAAAACAGCGAATACTGATCCAACAAGCATATTACGGCGATTTGACGCACTCAGAAATCGCCGAACAAACCGGTCTGCCCCTTGGTACGATCAAATCCCGAATTAGGTTGGCGCTGGAACGCCTGCGCCACGCAATGAAATGAATGACATGACACAGATAAACCACCACCTAACGGACGAGCTTTTGATGGGCTACGCCGCAGGCAGTCTTCCAGAAGCGTTTAACCTCGTTGTCGCAACGCATATCTCGCTATGCGACGAATGCCGCGCACAGCTTGGCGCATATGAGGCTGTTGGCGGCGCTATGCTTGAAGAGGCTGGCCTGAATGCTGGCACCGCAGAACTCGCCGTTGAACTCGACGCCGTACTTGCCGCGATTGATGCAGGGCCGACAGAACCACCGGCTGCGAAACCGACACCGGGCGTGTTCCCTTCCGCATTGCAGGACTACGTTGGCGGCGACCTTGAGGCTGTAAAATGGCGCGGCGTCGGCATGGGCGTTAAACAAGCGATCTTGAAGACATCCAAAAGTGCCAGCGTCCGGTTGCTACGTATCCCCGCAGGCGCTGCGATGCCAGATCATGGTCACCACGGCACCGAACTCACCCTCGTGCTACAAGGCGCGTTCAAAGACGAAAATGACCGGTTCGCACGCGGAGATATCGAGATTGCAACAGAAGCCGATCACCACACGCCGATCGCGGACGTGGGGCCTGATTGCATCTGTCTTGCGGCAACCGACGCGCCATTGAAGTTCCGCGGCCTGCTGCCAAAACTCGCCCAGCGCTTCGCACGTATCTAACGTTACCGACCAAACCCTAGCGATGCGCCAAGACGCTCTGCAAAAACTGGATGCGTTCGCGCCCCGTATGGGGAAGCGCTACGCATCCGGTCGCAATTATGACAAAGGTCCCGGCCAGCACAGCGCTGTCTCGACACTCTCGCCTTACCTGCGCCGCCGCATCCTGACGGAGCAGGAAGTCGTCACGACAGCCGTCGAACAGCACGGCCTCGACGGCGCTGAGAAGTTCATTCAAGAGGTCTTTTGGCGCGGCTACTTCAAAGGCTGGCTGGAACGACGCCCCTCAATCTGGTCCGACTATCGCCAAGGGTTGCTACACGACGCAGCCACCCTCGACAAAGACCGTCGCCTGCGCAAAGCCGTGGCCACGGCAGAGGCGGGCGCTACCGGTATCGACTGCTTCGACGCATGGGCCGAAGAACTGGTGGAGTCCGGCTACCTGCACAACCACGCTCGTATGTGGTTCGCGTCCATCTGGATTTTCACACTCGAACTACCTTGGCGGCTGGGCGCGGATTTCTTTTACCGCAACCTCCTCGACGGCGACCCCGCCTCCAACACGCTCAGCTGGCGGTGGGTGGCAGGGCTACATACCCGCGGCAAAGCCTATCAGGCGGAAGCATGGAACATCGCCAAATTCACCAACCAGCGCTTCACGCCACGCCCGCAAGACCTGACCTCCCCCATCGAGCCCCTCACCGCGACAGAGCCTGACGGCCTTCCCAGCGTCACCCCAATCCGCACGCCCAGCGCGCCGCAAAAAGGCGTGCCAACCGCCCTCCTCCTCACCGAAGAGGATTGCATGATTGAGGATTTCGCGCCGCACGCCCTCGACTTTTGTGCCTCCGCCAAGCTGCACGCGAGCCATCTACGCTCAGACCACGAGGTCAACGCGCTCGTCACTCAGTTCGAGGCCAACGCCCTGACCGACGCCGCAGCACGGCTTGACCTGACGCCAGACAACCTTACGGCCAAAGACCCCGCCGATCTGGCCAAATGGGCCGCTAAATCAGGCGCAAAGCAAATCGCCACGGGCTACTTCCCGCAAGGCCCCCTCTTCGACTGGATGCAAGACACACAGCCCGCCTTAGACGACGCAGGCATCACACTGACCGAATGGCAGCGCGACTGGGACACTGCCATCTGGCCCCATGCCACTGCCGGGTTCTTCAAAGTCAAAAAGGCAGTCCCGATGATCGTGCAAGACCTCGGCCTACAATAAACACGAAGAAGGCGTCAGCGATAACTGATGGTATGCCCCAGCAAGTTTCCCGGAAGTGTCTGCGACTGATCAACCACCCAGCGACTTTCCTCCAGCGTATCGCGCACCTGCGCACTGCTGACGTGTTTTGCGGGGGATTTCTTATCGCCAGTCACAATCATGACGGACTGTCCGCCATCTGCGTTTTTCGCAAGCCAATTGCGCAGGTCCCGCTCCGAGGACACTTTGATCCGTTTAAGCTTCGTCTCAATCATCACAATCAGACCTTATAGACACGCCATCTCTATACATCACAGCAGAGCTATCAGCAAACTCCAGCAGGATTCAAAAGCCAAAGCTGCAGCCGGCGCCATTGCCCTTCAGATCGCGACAAGATGGTTATCCCACGCCAGATCATACCGGATATCACCATCTGCAGGTGTGCGGACCAGACCTTCGCCTGTGGTGACAATGAAATCGTGACCGGCTATTGCGATGCCGCAAACATCGACAAGCGGCGCCTCCAAAAGCCCTGCTGGGCCAAACACTTGAACGACGCCACTTCGGGGCGACGTCACCGCCACCTGATTGGCGCGCGCCCCAATTGCAATACTGCCAAGATATCCCTGCATTTTCCGGACGGACGCCTCTTCAAACAGTTCGGTGCTGCCGGTATCGCGCCGATAGGTCCCCAAAAGGGGAAGATTCTCCCCGATATCGCCCTGCCATTGCATCGCAAATGCCACAACGCCTTCACCGGATACCGCAAGGTGGCGGATCGAATTTCGCTGGTGTTGCGCGCCTAGCTCTACCCGTTCAATGAGCGCCCCATCCAGTTGCAGAAAGCTTAGGTTTGAGCGCATTGTAGGCAGGTTTAGTTTTGTGCGTCCTGTGGCAGGGTGCGTCTCGATCCCGCCATTTGCCACGACCAGCGTTTGACCGTCCGGCTTCAGCTTCACGTCATGCGGACCAATCCCACCAGACGAAAACTCCCCGACGCGGGCGTAATCCTTTCGCACATCCCAAACACCAACACGACCGCGCGCGGCCTCAAATTCGTTTTCGCTGGTGAACAGCAGATCGCCGTCTTTCGAATAAGTTCCATGTCCGTAAAAATGACGACCAGTAGGCGCCTCAAGTCGCGCTTTGAGCCGACCGTTCGTGCAATCAAGTACAACAGCATAGGTCCCCGGACGTCGAGCAAACGCCACAGCCTCCGGATATTTTGGATGCGCTGCAGCAGCATGGCCACGGGCGGGCAACGGAAGCTGGAAAGCGATTGAGCCGTCAATCCGCAGACCACACAGAACAAAGCGTCCATCGGAGGTCCTAGCCGCCGACAGGTAGTCAGGGCTTCCCGCATTTGCCCAGGTCGGTTTTGCGACCACACCAGTCGCGAGCATACCTGCGATGAATGATCGTCTGGTCGCCATCAGTCGCCATCCAAGGAGTTGAAACCAGCCGTAATGCCAATCAATGGGCCCACATCTTCGGCTAAAATCGCACGAATGGCGTCAATATTCTGTTGCAGAACCTCAATGTTAAATCGCTCTCGCGGGTCGATGACATTGGCGAAGACGGGATCATCTAGACTTTCTGCGCGCTGAAGCGCGATCCCGAACGCGCGCGCCAAGTCTTCGTTCCCGGGCGAGATAAAGTCCGCCAATTCTCGGGTCGCAGCTAATGACAAAAGCACATGTCTCAAAGATCGCTCTGACCGCCGTGCTTCAGCCCTGTTCGGACGCGGCCGGTCAAAAGTCCCCAAGGGTCGTCCAAGTCGCGTTTGTGACGTGAATTCCAGTCCGGTCATGAGGGCAGTGAAGATCTGTTGCGCAGCTTCTTTCGACGTTCTGTAGGTATTGTTGCCTGTATTCACCATAAGATCGCCATACCCACCTTTCCATCCAACGAGGATGGCGGAGGCGTTATGAGCGATATCCGTCGCGACGGCCCGCACGAGCTGACAGTGATAATCTGCAATCTCGGCTTTGGTAAATTGGGGGTCAAACAGCAAAAATTCTAAAGCGTAAAACCCGCGCGCAGCGATTGAGATTGCCCGAAAGTCCTCTTCGTTCAAGACCACCGGATCTTCTGCGCGGATAAGCGCATTGAGCGCTTTAGGGGTAGAGCCCCGTGGGTCAGGCCAGAAAGCCAATGCGAAAGCACGATCTTCCTGCTCGGAGGGGCCAAAGCGCAGATGACTGACTCCGACCCAAGCATCGAAGGCTTCGTGGTAAGCTGTGATCAGGTTTGCATTGTCCGGCGCGCAATCAGTTGCAGCAGTCGCTGACAGCTCCGACGCTTCCATCGAAAGCAACTCATAGCGCGGAAGGATATGTTGCTCGACAATGACTGCGACATCAGGCTCATCGCTCAACGCAGGGACGGCCCATGCAGCAATGAGCGTCGCGACCAAAAAGCTTCTCATAAGCTCTCCAAGAAAGTAATCAGAGCGTTGCGGTCTTCTGGCGCCATATCCACCACCGCATCTCGTTGCCTTTCAGCTTCTCCTCCATGCCAAAGGATGGCCTCCAGCAAAGACCGCGCCCGTCCATCATGCAGAAAATAGGTATGGCCCGACACTTGCTGCGTCAGACCAATGCCCCATAACGGTGGCGTCCGCCATTCGGTGCCGGTGGCACTGGCTTCGGGCCGATCATCTGCAAGTTCTGGACCCATGTCGTGCAGCAGCATGTCAGTATACGGCCAGATCAGCTGGAAACTCTGCTCGGGCTGATCTTCCAGCCGGTGCGTGACAAACGACGGCTGATGGCATGATGTGCAGCCGGTTGAATAAAACACCTCTTTCCCGCGCAAGACGTCTGGTGCGTCGACATCACGCCGCGCAGGAACACCAAGGTTGCGACTATAGAACGTCACAAGGTTAAGCCCTTCGGCGTCAATCTCGAACAATCGGTCATCCGTGTCACCATGCTGCGCGGCGCGACACTTGGTCTGCGCCTCCGTGCACTCCCCCCAGCCAGCAGGAAACAAAGGGCTGGAAATACCAATGTCACCAGAGAAAGCCGCCGCAGACTGCTCCCTCACCGTCGGGCTTCCTGCTTTTAGGCCGAAGCGGCCCAGCATTGGCTGATCAAACGTGACGGACCAAACGACATTCGCACGACCCGAGATGCCATCACCATCGATGTCATCCGGATCAGCAATCGACAAAATATCGGCAGCGGGTATCGCCTCCAAAAGCCCAAGACCAATCATCTGCGGCGCGACACGTGGGCTCAAAACCGCCTCCTGATGCAGCGGGCCATATCCAAGGTCGGCAGCGGTGTAGCTGGGCTTTCGCAGATAAGCGACGTCTCCGCCAGACAGTGGAACTTCGATCTCCTCATAGTCGACCTTGAGCCTGTACTCCGCAGGGTGACCCGCAAGGCTGAAATCCTGCATTTGGGTGCCATAGGTCGGTTCCGGCAACGTCGCCAGATAGCCTTCGATCTTCTCCGCCATCGCGGCATCATCACTCGGGATCGACACCCGCAAAAACATCGAAACAGAATTGTCTTCCGGGCCTTCCGGCGGATGCCCACGCCCGTCTTTGATATGGCACCGCTGGCAAGACCTTGCGTTGTAAAGCGGCCCCAAACCATCAGAGGCCAGCGTGGAAGATGGTGACGACACCCAAAGCTTGCGAAACAGGCCATTTCCAACTCTGAAAGTCAGCTCATCCTCAAACGCAATGTTGCCCGAAGGTTGGGAAAACGCATTCGCGTTATCCATAGCGCGCACCGTCGCGGCCCCTGCGGAGTTGCTCTCAAAGGGTTGAGCCGCATCAAATTCCGTAGCCAAGGCCGTGACCTTTGCGAT
Organism: uncultured Litoreibacter sp.; assembly: GCA_947494435.1. Classification (GTDB taxonomy): domain Bacteria; phylum Pseudomonadota; class Alphaproteobacteria; order Rhodobacterales; family Rhodobacteraceae; genus Litoreibacter. The sequence continues at coordinate 1,342,756 of CANLUY010000001.1, read as the reverse complement.
CCGTGCGGCCTCCGCATCGGTGCGTGGCACAATATTCAGATGCGGCTCATCAAGTGGCCCCGCTGCGCTTAGGGTCGGGACCAAAATGGCAAAAGCAAAGGCAAATTGGCTGCGAAATATCATCATCGTGGCTACCGTTGAAAAATGATGTGGCGCGGCAATCCATCACCGCGCCACTCAAGCGCTACTGGAAAACCGCCTCAGGATCGTCGAGACTGTCCGACCCCTCGACTTCGATGGAACTGCCAAGGGCCGCAACAACCCGCTCAATGCTGCGGGTCTGGTCAATCAAACCGTTCACCCCGCCCATAATCAGCGCCTCACCAGCCGCGTTGCCGCGTTCAAGCATCATATCGTAGCTGAACCCTGCCTCAGCTGCGGTCTTGATCCGACCCAATGCCAGCACTGCGGCAGAAAGCTTCGACTGCATCTCGGCATCCAAGTCCGCATCCGTTGCAGCAACAAGATCGGACAAGGACGGCCCCTCGACCGTAGTCCCGTCGATGCGAGTATAGCGTCCAAGATAGACCGACTGGATGCCAACGCCGTTGTAGAAATGGTCATTATGGGTGTTGTCGGCAAAGCAAGAATGCTCTTCCTCTGGATCGTTGAGCATCACGCCCAAGCGCATCCGTTCGCCGGCCGTCTCACCGTAGGATAGCGAGCCCATACCCGTCAGGATCGCGGCGATCCCCGCATCTTCATCAGCAACCACGGAAGCACGCGCGTCACCACCTTCGGCCCATTGCGCGACGATCCACTCAAGATCAGAGACCAACAAATCCGTCGCCGCTTTCAGATATTCACCGCGGCGATCACAATTGCCACCTGTACAATCAGCGCCGATCGCGTAATCGGTCCAAGGACGATTGCCCGCTCCGGCACCGTGACCATTCAGGTCCTGACCCCACAGCAGGAATTCGACGGCGTGGTAGCCAGTTGCCACATTCGCCTCAACACCATCAGCTTCTTGCAACGTATCCTCCAGCAAAGCTGGCGTAATGCTTGAAGCGTCAATGGTCTCACCGGACAGCGTAAAGCTGGCATTGCCGATGACGTTCAAGACAGCGGCTTCGTTCTCGTCCGTAGGCCCACCATAACTCGCATCCACATAATCGATCAGACCCTCATCCAGCGGCCAAGCGTTCACCTTGCCCTCCCAATCATCGACGATTGCGTTGCCAAAGCGGAAAACCTCTGTCTGCTGGTAAGGGACACGCGCCGCCAGCCACGCAGACTTGGCAGCTTCCAAGGTTTCAGCCGATGGCTCGGACAGAAGCGCATCAATAGCTGTTGCAAGCCGTTGCGCCGTGACAAGGCTGTCGGTGTAATTTGCTTCAGCAATGTCAGCATATGTGTCGAGAATGGCCGCTTTACTGGCATGTCCATCCGCCATGGCTTCGGTGCCAAAGCAAAGAGCCAGAACACTCGTGGCGAGGGTGAAGGTCTTCATAGATACTGTCCTTTTTAATGTAGCATTGTTGGTTTTTGGAGGGGTGGGTTTGCCTTGATCGCCATTCTGCGAAGCGCGAGGCCGAACTCCTGCGCCAGTCCGACAAGGGACGGCGCCATGTCTGGGCGCACGATTGTTGTCGCGATAAAAAGAGCGTCTTCGCGCTCGCCCTCAGTCGCGTATCCAACAAAATTGGCGAAACAGGACTCGTCAGCCCCAAGACATTTGCAACTCACACTGTGGCGCATCAACGGTCTGCGACCATGGCGGGCGCAAAGATCACACAAGCACTCAAATGATTTCAGCGCTTTGCGACCATTTTCTGGTCCCAGAGCAGTGGCAAAGTCACTCCAAACTTGGGCTTGCGCGTCTGGGCCATCACACCAAAGGCGCAGATAAAGAACCGCGCCGGCCTCAATTGGTCCAAGCTCGCTGACAAACCCAACGGGCGCACCGCCGCGATGTGATGGGGTGACCGCGTTCATTTCGTCAGGATCAGCTTGCCCGCACGTGTAATGCGAAGCGTGTAAAGCTGATCTTCCAATTTTATCCGCGCGAGATCTCCGCCCTTCGTAAGATCGGTGGCCTCGTAGACCGGTACGTTTTCATCGGGCCGAACCGATAGCTCTCTAGCCACGTTCATCGCCATTGCCGACCCCGTGCCAGACCGATAAGCCATTCAACTTTGAAGAGGCGTGGATGCCCTTTGGCGAGAACCGGTTGGGGCGTTTCGCGCCAGTCGGTCCCACTATGCGCAATGTGCTCGCAGGCGAATTTCATGTGCCAACTCTCTTCAGGTTCTAGATCGTTGGCTTGCCGTGAATGTCGCGGCTGGCTGTTGCGTTATAGTTGAGCGATTCACTCAGATAAGTCAATCCGACAAATTTAGTCAGATATCTTGAACCCGTTCCGAAAGAGCGTCCCGCAGAGCATCACCCGCCAAATTGATGGCGAGGACAGACATAACGACGGCAAGACCCGGCCAAATCATTTGCAAAGGCGTGGACCGCATGTGGATACGCGCATCAAGAAGCATCGTGCCCCATTCCGGCATTGGCGGCTGAACGCCGAAACCCAGAAAACCAAGCGTCGAAATCCCTAGGATTGCCCGCGCAAACATGCCCGTCCAAACGACGGTCAGCGACGGCAGCAAAGACGGAATGTAGTGCCAGCGCGCGATTGACAGCGGCGAAAGACCTGCCAGCCTTGCTTGGATCACATACCCTTCGCTTTGCAAAGATAAACCGACCCCACGTGCGACGCGGGCGTACCGCATCCAGCTTGTCACCGTCAGTGCAAAGATCATGCTCGCAGTGCTGGCCCCCAAAACACCTGCAATCACAACGGCCGCAACAAGTTCAGGGAACGACAGAAAAGTATCGGTTGCGCGCATCAGAAACCAGTCGACCCATTTCCCGCCAAGTGCCGCAAGAAGCCCGATGACAGTGCCGATCAAAAGGCCAAGAAACGAAATCAGAAAGGCCAGACCAAGCGACCATCGCGCGCCATAAAGCAACCGTGAAAGAATATCGCGCCCCAACGCATCCGTGCCCAACACCCAGTCGGCACTGGGTGCGCTGAGGCGGTTGGGAATGTTGATTGCTGCCGGATCATAAGGTGCCAAGATCGGCGCCAAAACGGCCAGTGCAATGAAACAGAACGCAAGTGCGATAACGTTACGCATTCTGTTCCCCAATCCTCGGGTCGAGTGCGCGATATATTATGTCGATAAGCAAATTGACCGTCACGAATATCAAAGCCGTGACCAAGACCACCGCTTGAACCTTCGGGAAATCGCGCGCTGAGATTGCGCTGACAAGAAATCCACCAAGGCCAGGGCGGGAGAAGATGACCTCGACGGTGACAAGGCCTTCCAGCAGGAAAGCCAACTCCAACCCAAAGACGGTGACGACGGGTACGCCAGCATGCGGCGCAATGTGATGGCGCTGGACCCCGCGGGCGGAAACACCGCGTCGCAGGAAGGCTGGCAGAAAAGGTTTTCCGCGCGCTTCCAGAATACCGGACCGTATGATGCGCGTAAGCGATGCCGCGACGCCCAGCCCCAATGTCACGGCAGGCAAAATCATATGCGCGGTCGTCCTTGCCCCCATTGCAGGAAGCCAACCAAGTTGAACAGCAAAAAGCAGGATCAACAAAAGTCCAAGCCAAAACGCAGGGATCGCAACACCAAGGGAAGCGATCGCTACGGCAAACCGGTCAAGCCAGCTTCCCGGTCGTTTGGTTGCAAGAAGCGCCAGCGGCACAGACAGCGCCATGCCAATGCCAAGCGCCAAAAGCGCAACCGGTGCCGTGTAAGACATCGCGGTAACAAGCTCCGGCCAGACATCACGACCGGTCACTGCCGATTGCCCGAAATCCCCACGCAGAAGCGGCCCGAGCCAGTCCCAAAACGCGGGCCAATAGCCCGCGTCAAACCCGGCCTCCGCCCGCACATGATCTAGCACGGCGTCAGGCACCACAGTGCGGTAACGCGCCAATGCGACCGCCAGAGCCGGATCACCCGGCGCATGCCACAACAGCGCAAAGGTCGCCATCGCAGCACCTGTCAGAACGACACAAGCGCGCAGAAACAGCCCAAACACAACGCGCGTCACGCGACCTGCTCCAACGCGCCAAGCGCAAAAGCCGCATTCCTGAGCGACTTCCCATACTCAGTCTGCGGGCGATCAATGAACGCAGCCGTCGGCCCGCCCTCGACGATCTTTCCAGCCTTCAAAACAGCAATCTCGTCAGCATAGGCCGCAGCATATCCCAAATCATGGGTGACAATCAGCGCGGCAAACCCTTCCTCGGATTGCAACTCCGCAATCAGTCGCGCCGTGTGCTTTTGAGTGACCGCATCCAACGCGGATAACGGCTCGTCAAACAGAACAAGCGGCGGACTTGCGATCAACGCGCGCAGAATGCCCACGCGCTGTGCCTGCCCGATGGAGACCTGCGACGGAAGCCGGTCCAACAGATCAGGCTGTATCTCAAGACCCTGACACAAGCGGCTCAAGCGCGCCTCATCACGCGGCAAACCCTGCGCGACCAAGGGTTCACATACAGACCTGCGCAGCGACAGCCGCGGGTTGAAAGCACGTCGCGGCTCTTGCATGACCAACGAGGGTCTGTACGTCCTTACGGGCTCACCAGCCCAAGCAATTTCACCCGCCGCACAAGGCACCAACCCAAGGATTGCCCCGATCAAAGTCGATTTTCCGGCCCCACTTTCGCCGACAACCGCAAGGGTGCGACCCTGCGCGAGGGACAACGTGATACCCTCCAAGGCCAAGGTGTTCGCGCGCCGCACTGCGACGTTTTCCACCGTCAGCATGGAAGTTTCATCCAATTGCGATGCGCACAGAGCGATTGCGCGGCCTGTGTCTGTGGCGCAGTGAGCAGTCGTTCGCTCGGCGCATCTTCGACCACACGCCCCGCGTCCATCACCATCAAACGAGACACCCTGCGCGCCGCAAGACCAAGATCATGCGTGATGAGCATCAGCGCGGTTGACCCGCCCGCAAGATAATCATCCAACAGCGCCATCATCTGCGCTGCAACAACCGGATCAAGCGCCGAAGTCGGCTCATCCATCACCAACAGGTCGGGCGTTCCGAGCAGAGCCATAGCGATCACGAAACGCTGCTGCATCCCGCGGCTCCAGCCCCATGGGCGCTTGCTCAAATCGCCCCCCTCAATCCGCAACGCCTCGAACAGCGCCATGCGCCTGTCTGTGTCCGCCGGCAGGCGCAAAGCCTGCTCGGCCTCTTGCCAATGAAACCGCATGGATCGCAGCGGATCGAGCGCCTCATCCGGGCTTTGCGGCACATGCGCGACGCTGTGACCCTGTGCCAGTAGCGTGTCGATGAGCATATGCCCCAAGGTTGATTTCCCAGAGCCCGACGCGCCAACAAGCCCGACACGTTCGCCGGGCTTGATATCCAGATCGGTCGGGTAAAGGATCGTGCGGCCAGAGCGCTCAGCACTCAGACCGCGGACCATGATTGTCATTCGCTGAAACGCGTCTCGTGGGTGATCCAATAAGTCTCGGTCGGGTGGACGGCATACCCTGTTAGACCGGCCCGTGCCACATTGGTCTGACTGACATGGAACACGGGGATCATCGCAGCGTCTTCTGCAATAATCTGCTGCACACGGTCATAGATCACCTCGCGCCCGTCCTGCTCAAAAGTCGTCCGGCCATCGCTAAGAAGCTGGTCCAACTCAGGATTGTTATACCCCCCCGCATTGGAACCACCGGTGGATTTCAGCAAGGCTTCCAGAACCGCACCCGGATCACCCTGAGGCGTGGTAACCCAAGCCTGCAGGAACATATCCGCCTCACCTGCCGCGATAGCATCATTGCTGGCCCCGTATTCGCCGACACTAATGGTCGCCGTTACACCAATAGCCTGCAGAAACGCTTGGGTCAGCTCAGCTGTTGGCGGCAATGCAGCGCGCGAGGAATATGTGACGATCTCAATTTCCAAAGGCTCTCCATCCAGCGTCCAAAGGCCGCCCTCTTTCACCGCTCCCGCCTCTGACAGCAATTGTTCGGCAAGCGCGGGATCATAGACATGTTTGATATCCGCAGCCCAGCTCGTCCCTGCGGGATAGACTGTCCCGGCAGGCTCACCGCCCACGCCGGAAAGCGCGGCCTCAACAATTCCCTCTCGGTCAATGGCTGCAGACACAGCGCGGCGGATCAACGGGTTCGCCATCGGTCCACTTTGCGCATTTACCGTATAGAAATACAGGCGCGCAGTTGGGGCCGCGAAGCCAGTGGCGCCTGTTTCTTGAATACGGGCGAAGTCTGTCTCAGGATAATTGATAACCATATCGACTTCACCAGCTTCAAATGCCAGCGCCGATGCGCCCGGATCAGGTATGCCGACGACCCGCACCTCTTCAAAGCCAGGGGCACCCAAACGGTATTCCGGATTTGCTTCAACACGGTAGAGCTGCTCCGGCACGGCCTCGCGGAAAACATAGGGGCCTGTCGCATTGATGGGATAGGCGTCGCTCGATGCTCCAAGCACTGCCAAGCCGGGCTCAGACAGGCTCCACGGGAAGGCCGCATTCGGGCTGTTTGTTTCAAAGACAATGACCCTGTCGCCGTCTACCGATAGGCCAGCAAGGTCGAGTAGATTGGCAATGCGTGCATTATGGGCAGCGCTTTCCTCATCTGCGATTGGCGTAATCGCATCAACAACCGATTGTGCGGTGACCGCCGTTCCATCATGGAATTGCAAGCCATCGCGCAGCGTGACGCGCCATGTGGTCGGTGAGGTCTGCTCAATCCCTTCGGCAAGACGCGGATAAAGGTTCAATTTGTAATCAATACCCATCAGCGTCTCAGTCACGCCTGTTTGGTTGGACATCCAACCATTATATCCCGTCCGGGGATCGGGGACGGGGTCACTGGAAATGAAGCCAACAGAAATGTTGAGCGTACCGTCCTGCGACGCGACAGGCAGCACGGTGACAAGTGAGAAAAGTGCAGCAGTCGCAAGCCTTGTCATAAACGACATGAAGTATTCCTTGATTGTGTTGAAAGGTCGGGCTGGAAAATTGCACGCTTGTCACGCGCAAGGGTGTTCGCTTCGGCGCGGCTGAGCAAGGTCAGCGCATCTTTCTCGCTCAATCCGCTTGCTTGCGCACGCGCCCATATCTTCTGCGCGGATGTCGGTGACCAAGGAAGCGCTGCCTTTGTTAACCAATGCCTCAGTGGTGTTGGAAGGGCATCAAAGCGCCGCATCGGGTCACACGCGCGGCGTTTGCGATACAAAGTCGTTTGACCAAGGTTCCGTGTCATTCAGTATCTTCCAAACTTCCGATAGTGACAGTGACGCGCAGCGGTGTATCTGACATAATATGCACCAAAGCTAATCCGATAGATCACGCAACTTACGTAGTTACTTTACAAATGCAACTGCAAAAGTTACGAACAACACCCGGTTGGAGAAAAATTGCAAATGAAGCGCAACTCTCGCTTATCGCTTGCTCTGCACACGCTGAGCCATATGGCTGGAAGTCCAGATCGTGTGCGCACATCATCCGATATCGCTGAACACGCAGGCACAAATCCCGTCGTGGTCCGACGCGTTTTGGGCAAATTAAGGGAAGCAGGTCTGCTGACATCTGAAAAGGGTCACGCGGGCGGCTGGCGATTGGCGCACAAGCCCCAAGATATCACCCTTGCCGACGTCTACCTTGCCCTCGACGAGCGTATGGTCGCAACGGGCGAAGCAAGTGAAGCCTCCGCATGTTCAGTAGAGCACGCATTGCATAAACGTGTCTCAAGCGTGCTGGAAGACGTCGAAGAAAGCCTTGTCAAAAAGCTAAGTGAAACCTCAATTTCCGAGGTGCGAGGAAACGCGTGAGAGGTTTTCGCTAAACGGCAAACAGCTCGGTGGCAGCGCAAACACGACATCGGGGATCAGAAAGTTTCCGGGTGATTTTGCCAGTAAATATTTAGTTAACAATAAACGCTATATCTATTAATATCAGTCACTTAAACAGATTCCCCGCATGCGGGGAAATCGTCTTATTCGGCTGATTTTCCAAGCGGGACCACATTCGTCTCCGCTTCAGGGGCCAGTTCTTCAAAGTCGAAATTGTCCAACCGATCCGCCCGCTTCCCTGCCCGTGTGGCCGCAGTAATCACCCCCGCCACATCATCGCCAGCTTGCCTCAAATGGGTCTCAAGCTTACCTGCCTTCTCCCCGATAATTTCTACATCGCGATGTAGCTGCCGCAGCGCTTTCCTGATCTCTCCGGTCTGTTCCCGCATACGAGCATCCTTCAAGATCGCCCGCATCGTATTCAGCGTCGCCATGCAAGTCGTGGGCGAGACAATCCACACCCGCGCCGCAAAGCCTTCCCGAATAATATTGGGAAGACGCGCATGAAGCTCCGCATAGACCGCCTCAGACGGCAGGAACATCAACGCCCCGTCGGCGGTCTCCCCCTCAATAATGTAGCTGTCCGATATCTTCTTGATATGCACCCGCACTGCCTGCCCCAGCGCCGTCAACGCCCGCGCCTGCGCATCCTTAGTCTCAGCCGCCACAAACGCCTCATACGCCTCAAGCGGAAACTTGGCGTCAATCACGATCGGGCCGGGAGGGTTCGGCAGGTTGATCAAACAATCTGCCCGCTTCCCATTCGAAAGCGTCGACTGCAGCGCGTAGCTATCAGCAGGCATCGCCTTGGACACGATATCATTGAGTTGAATTTCTCCAAACGCCCCACGGGTCTGTTTGTTTGACAGGATATCTTGCAGCGACAGCACATCGCCTGACAGCTTCTCGATATTTGTCTGTGCTTTATCAATCGTCGCCAGACGTTCCTGCAATTGGGTCAAAGATTTCGTTGTCTTCTCTGACGAGCCATGCAGCACATCACTCATCCGCTCCTGCATATCTGACATGGACCGCGCAGACTTCATGGCGTTCTCATGCAGCCGCTCCGTCATCTTCTGCTGTACGTCCGCCATCCGGACTTCCATCGTCTGCATCGTCATGGTCTGCGACTTGGAAACCGCCTCAAGCCCACCGGTCAATTGCGCCTGACCTTGACTGAGCGACTGCACAACCTGCGCAAGCTGACTGACCTGCCCCATCAAAGGCTCCGCAGCGCGTGCCGATCTGGCCGAGGCGCGCAGCGATAGGATCAACAGAAGAAGCATAAGCAAAACGACGACAGCCCCTACAATTGCGCCAATAACGACCGGTTCGCTCAAGTCGAACGTCCTATCCCCAATCTGGATCATGTGCGCCCAAACAACCGTTCAATGTCGGCCAGTTTTAGCTCCACATAAGTCGGACGTCCGTGATTGCACTGACCGGAATGTGGTGTCGCCTCCATCTCCCGCAACAAAGCATTCATCTCGTCCCCCCGCATGATACGCCCTGACCGGATGGAGCCGTGGCATGCGACACGGCTCAACACAGCCTCGATTTTGTCGGCCAATGTCTGTGTGTTGCCCAGATCGTCGATCTCATCAAGGATATCGCGCAGCATCTTCTCTGCGTTAATCACACCAAGGATGGCAGGCGTTTCTCGTACAGCGATAGCTCCTTGCCCGAAGGCTTCGATCATCAAACCGAACTTCGCCAAAATATCTGCGTGCTCCATCAAAAGGGCTGCATCACCGTCTGACAGTTCAACGATCTCTGGGATCAAAAGCGCCTGCGTTGCTACGCCGTTTTCTGCCATTTGGTTTTTGAGCTTCTCATAGACCAGTCGCTCATGTGCGGCATGCTGATCAACAATCACCATTCCGTCTGCGGTTTGCGCAATGATATAATTCTCGTGTACCTGCGCGCGCGCCGCACCAAGCGGTGTATCCAGAGGCGCATCATCTACCACTTCTTCTACGCGCGCAAAAACAGGAGCCGTTTCGGCAAATCCAGGAGATTGCACTTCATAGGAAGCCCGCAACGCGCTCTGCGACGGACGATCCATCTGATAGATCCGCCCCTGCGGTTCAGGTCGAAATGCACCAAGTGTCGCATCTGCAACGGTAGAAGAGGCGCGATGCCCGGCTTCTGCTAACGCATGTTTCAGCGCAGATACGATTAGGCCACGCGCAATGCCCGGATCCCGGAAACGCACTTCGGCCTTTGCGGGGTGCACATTCACATCGACCTTCTGCGGGTCACACTCCAAGAAAAGCGCGACAGCCGGATGCCGGTCGCGAGACAGAAAGTCGGAATAGGCTCCGCGCAATGCGCCAATCAAAAGCTTGTCACGAACAGGCCGGCCGTTGACAAAAAGATACTGCGCCGTCGCGGAGCCGCGGGAGTAAGTTGGAAGCGCTGCAAAACCTGTCAGCGTGATCCCTTCCCGTTCAGCGTCAATCTGCAAGGCATTGTCAGCAAAATCTGTCCCGAGGATCTGGCTCAGACGAGAGCCGAGAGCGTTGAACAAATCCCCCGTTTGTGGATCGGCACGAAAGCTGACACGACCCTGATCCCCTTGCGTCAGATCGCGAACCGAAAAACCAACGTATGGCTCAGCCATAGCAAGGCGTTTGACCACATCATTGATCGCCTGCATCTCAGCGCGGTCCGTCCGAAGGAACTTCAACCGCGCGGGCGTCGCATAAAAGAGGTCGCGCAGCTCGACGACGGTTCCTACACTCAGCGCTGCGGGGCGGGGAGGCTCCTGCTGGCCGCCATTAACAGAGATTGAAAACGCTGTATCAGAGCCCAGTGCCCGCGAAGTAATTATTAGTCGGCCAACAGCGCCGAGCGATGGCAAAGCCTCACCCCGGAACCCAAATGTATGAATGTTCAGCAGATCAGAGCCGTCGATCTTGGACGTTGCATGACGCGACAAAGCAAGCGGCAAGTCAGAATGGGCAATCCCATGGCCATCATCTGTGACGCGCACCAGTGTTTTGCCGCCGTCCTTCACCGCCAGCTCGATACGGGTCGCGCCGGCATCAAGTGCGTTCTCGAGAAGCTCCTTCACGGCCGACGCTGGGCGCTCCACCACTTCGCCAGCTGCGATGCGGTTGACGGCCACATCGTCTAACTGCCTGATTTTGGGCATGTCTTGGCTTATGTTGCGGTCCTGGGCGTTCATACCGCTAGGTATAGCACGCCCTGCTCCGATTCGGCCATGTGCCTAGTTGGTGGTCTCGATGCCTTCAGGTTGACCAACAACAACGAAATGCAGATCATCTGGTCTGAGAACACGCGCAGCTACACGCTTAATGTCATCAAGGGTAACCGCGTTGACCTTATCGTTCCGAGTGTCAGCGTAATCAATCGGCAAATCATCCATTTGCATGCCAACAAGAATACTCGCGATCGTACCGTTTCCATCAAACCGGAGGGGATAAGCCCCCGTTAGATATTTCTTGGCGTCGGCGAGTTCTTCTTCCGTGACACCTTCTATGGCAAGTTTCTTCCACTCGGCTTTTATCACCTCAATGGCCTCGGCGACGCGGTCATTAGAGGACGCAACTTGCCCCATCACCAGCTCCGCATGGTCCTTTGGAATGAGGTATGTGGAGACGCCGTATGTCAGTCCCCGCTTGACCCGTACTTCTTTCGTGAGACGGGACCCAAACCCACCGGCCCCAAAGATCTGGTTCATCACATAGGCTGGGAAAAAGTCAGGGTCATCACGTTCAATACCTTCATGCGCAAACAGAGCAACCGATTGGGGCGTGTTGAAAGGAACGACTGTCTTACCACCTTGTAGAGCGAAATCAGCGTCGGCTGGCATCGGCGCGCCTGTTTCTGGAAGCGTGCCAAGTAGATCGTCGATAAGAGACCCTAGTTCTTCGGCCGAAATGTCACCAACTGCACCGACGAATACCCGATCACGTGCGAAGATGTCTTGGTGTGCGTTCACGATATCATCCCGCGAGAGAGCTTCCACGCTCTCCACCGTTCCCTCAAGAGGAGAGCCATAGGGATGGTCGCCGAATGTCATAGACATCAAAGTTCTACGGGCGATGTCGGAAGGTTCCTTCTCCTCCGAGCGAATGATTGAAACGACCTGCGCGCGAACGCGTTCTATCGCCGCTTGATCGAAACGCGGCTCGTTTATCGCTGACCGCAATAACGCCAATGCGTCTTCGCGATTTTCCGTCAAGAACTGTGCGGAGATAGAAAAAGCATCGTCGTACACGTCGAAACCGTAACTTGAGGCTAATGCCTCACGAGCCGCAGCGAATTCAGTCGCGTCCAAGTCACCAGCACCCTCTTCAATCAGGCCCGCCATTAGGTGAATTGCGCCACGCTTTTCAGGGCGATCCAGTGAAGCGCCGCCTTTGAAACGGATTTCCAAGGCCGTGAAGGGGATCGACCGTTCTTCTACCAGCCACGCCTTAATGCCACCGGGCGACGTTACTTCTTGAATATCGATCGCACGTGCGGGCAGCGTGAAAACAATGGCCGCAGTCAGAGCAAATAGAATACGGATCATTGTGTCACCTCAGCTGCTGGTTTCTGATACCATCCCGTGACCGCTTTATCGCGATCAAATACCATCTTCGCCGCTGCGATGATGTCTTCCTCAGTCACCGACTGAAGGATATCGGGCCATGCCTGCACATCCTCAACCGTTAAGCCCGAAGTCAGAGCTGCACCGTATCTGCGTGCAAGGCCGCTTACGTTGTCATTCTCATAGATCGCAGACGCACGTATCTGAGTTTTCACCCGCTCAAGCTGAGCAGAGTCGACACCATCCTCGATAAATTGTGTGATGACCGCATCCATCTCCGCTTCGGCCTGCTCCAAAGTCAGGTCGGGCGTTGGCACGATGAGGACACCGAAGTTTGTATCGTCGTAGTTCATGCCAGAATAGAAGGCAGAGGTGTAGACAGCTTTGCGGTTATCCAGCTCCAACTCGCGTCCAAACACGGATGTGGCTGAGCTACCACCGAGAATATCGGCAAGCAGTGTCAACGCGGCAGCAGTTTCTTGATCACCTGCATCCCGCTCTGGGGCCAGATAGGTGCGGATCACATAAGGTTGTGAGACACGCGGGTCTTCATAAGTGATGCGACGTTCCGCCAATTGAGGTGGTTCTTGCGGACGCTCACGAACCGGCAAATCAACGGTTGGCTTCAGTGGGCCGTAGTGAATTTTAGCCAGTTCTTCGACTTCTGCCGGATCAACATCGCCTGCGACGACAAGAACAGCCGCGTTTGGCGCATAAAAGGTCTCGTAGAACTCCAAAGCATCTTCGCGCGTCAGCTGTTCCATTTCATGACGCCATCCGATGATTGGTATGCCATACGGATGATTGAGATATTGCGCAGACCGGCGTTGCTCGGCAAACAATGCGCCTGGATCGCTGTCAGTGCGCTGATTACGCTCCTCCAAAATCACGTTGCGCTCTGTAATGATATCTTCTTCCGTCAGCTTGATATTGCGCATCCGGTCGGCTTCCATCTGCATCATCAGACCCAAACGATCTGCCGCGACACGCTGAAAATATCCGGTGTAATCCCAAGAGGTGAAGGCATTGTCGGAGCCGCCATTTGCTTCGACTGTGGCCGAGAACTCCCCTGCTTCCATATTATCGGTGGCCTTAAACAGAAGGTGTTCAAGGAAGTGGGCGATACCAGACACGCCGGGTTTTTCGTCGGCAGCCCCTGCTCTGTACCAGAGCATGTGTACGACGACGGGTGCCCGGTGATCTTCGATCACGACGGCTTCCATACCGTTGTCTAGTTTGAATGTGGTGACGTTTTCGGCAGCGGTTGCTGGCGCAACGAGTAGGCAGGCCAAAGCACAAAGGGTCAAGCGCAACATCGGTGGTCCTTCTTTAGCATTCTCGTGGTTGAGTTAAGACCTAGCGCGCAATTGTTTCAATGCCATCAACGCGTATGTGAGCGCGATGTTACGATCGGCTATTCTTCCTCAAATCCCTCAGGTGGTGCAGAAACAGTGCGCACTCCCAAACGGCGCAAGCGTTCCAATTCCGCATATTGATCAAGGGATTGGCGTTTATACGCTTTGAAATAGACATTCACGTTGAACAACCGCTCCAACAGGCGACCGTCATTCTTACGACGAAACTCAACGTCTTCCTTGGCAAGCTGGGTTCGGATTGCAGGTGTCACACCGTAGCGCGATGCATAATTCACCAAGCTTCCGTCACTGATCCCACCGTTCGGATTGCCCCCCAGTGCAATCGTTGCATCAGCGAAGGGCGTGGCATCTGTCCGATTGGTTCCGCCTGGCGTGGGTGGGGGCAATACCGCGTAGCTTTCAGGTTGGGTCAGTGGCTTCGCGGGCAAGATGGCAAATTCATCAGGGCCTGTGCCTTGAGATTTGATGTTCAAAAGCTGCGGCTCTTTATTCCGGTCACAGGCACCAAGGGCCAGTACGGCTACCAAACCTGTCAGGATCATCGCTGTGCGGCTCATGCCTGTCTCCTCACCATCTGATGCGGTGTGTTTTGTATTCTTTAACCCATTCGAGAACAGGCGTCACGGGGTCTTCTTGTCTGATTTCTCGTCTGTAAAGATGATCAGGGCAAATGCACCTGCGAATATCCAGATATCAGCGATATTGAAGATAAACCGGTTGTCTATACCGCAACACGACATGTTCAAAAAATCAGCAACCGCGCCATAGAGAACGCGGTCCAGTGCGTTTCCAAGCGCACCGCCGATCACCAGCCCCGCCGCTGCAAACGTAATGGGTCGAGACAGCGATGTCCGCGCCCACCATATCAAACCAAGCGAAATGGCAATCGCCAAGACCGTTAATATCCACCGCGATGTCTCTGGGCTGTTGCTGAATAAGCCAAAGTTGATCCCCGGGTTCCAGCCAAACACGAAAACCAAAAATGGCGCGAAAATCTCAAGCCGGTCGCCAACCTGCATGTCCAAAACACGCATGATATAAATCTTGGATGCTTGGTCCGTCAGAAACGCAAAGAAGGAGGCAAGAAAGAGCGTTCTCATGTCAGTGCCTGAAGTGGCGCATACCTGTGAAGACCATAGCTAGACCAAGTTCATCAGCCGCTGCTATTACTTCATCATCACGCATGGAGCCGCCGGGTTGTATCAGCGCCGTCGCGCCAGCTTCGGCCGCAGTGATCAACCCATCTGCAAAGGGGAAAAACGCATCTGACGAGACGACTGACCCGATTGTTGGACTTTCGCTAAGTCCGAGAACCTCCGCCATGTCCTGTGCTTTACGTGCTGCGATCCGCGTTGAATCGACACGGCTCATCTGGCCAGCGCCGACACCGACCGTTGCTCCGTTTTTCGCATAAACAATAGCATTTGATTTCACGTGTTTTGCAACTGTCCATGCAAAGAGCAGGTCCGCAATCTCCTGATCTGTTGGCGCGCGTTTGGTCACAACTTTCAAGTCCGATGCCGAGATATGCCCGACATCCTTGTCCTGAACCAGCAATCCACCAGAAACCTGACGATACGTTACGCTTGAGGCCCCAACGTCTGGCAAACCGTTGGTCGTCAAAAGGCGCAGATTTTTCTTCTTACCGAAGATGTCCAAAGCGTCAGCGTCAGCACCGGGCGCAATAACAACCTCGGTGAAAATGCCACTGATCGCTTCAGCTGTTTCGCCGTCGAGCGGCTGATTCACTGCAATAATGCCCCCGAACGCCGACGTCTGATCGCAATGAAGGGCTTTCTCATAAGCCTCAGCCACCGTTTTACCACGTGCAACGCCGCATGGGTTTGCGTGTTTGATGATCGCAACGGCAGGACCATCAGCAGGATCGAATTCTGCGACAAGCTCAAAAGCGGCATCAGTATCGTTGATATTGTTGTAGGACAGTTCTTTGCCTTGATGTTGCGTCGCGGTAGCGATGCCGGGACGCGAGCTGCCATCAACATAAAACGCTGCAGACTGGTGCGGGTTTTCACCATAGCGCAGAGTTTGGGCCAGGGTTCCTGCCACAGCTCGCCTGCGAGGCGTTTCACCCAATGCGGCAGCCATCCAGCCGGAAACCGCTGCGTCATAGGCCGCTGTCCGCGAATAAGCCGTCAATGCCAAACGCTGACGGAACGCGTATGTTGTCTGCCCATCATTGGCATCAAGCTCTGCCAATAGCACCTCATAGTCCTGCACATCTGTTACGACGCTGACGAATTTATGGTTCTTGGAGGCAGCACGGATCATCGCCGGGCCACCGATATCAATGTTCTCGATGCACGTGTCATAGTCCGCACCCTTTGCGACCGTTTCTTCAAACGGATAAAGGTTGACGACCAACAGATCGATTGGACCGATATCGTGCTCGTCCATCGCAGCAACATGGCTTTGATCATCACGCAAAGCGAGCAGACCGCCGTGAACGGCAGGGTGAAGTGTTTTGACACGACCGTCCATCATCTCCGGAAAACCCGTGATGTCTGCGACGTCTGTTACTGTAAGCCCCGCATCGCGCAAGGCGCCTGCAGAACCCCCAGTTGACAGCAGCTCAACACCACGCTCAGAAAGCGCACGCCCGAGGTCAAGCAGGCCGGTTTTGTCAGATACAGAAAGCAGGGCGCGGCGGAGGGGCGCGAGATCGGTCATGGAAATCCTTTGTCGGGTCAGCAGCTATTTATCCAACGCCAGCCGCAAATCCTGCTCAAAGTCGCGCACGTAAGACGGAATGTCTTGCGCCTTGGCCAAATTCCAACTGACCCGGCCCGCATACTCCATCACTCGGGAAGTTAAAACGATCTGTTGGCTTGCACGCGGCTTTAATCGCCCTTTTTCTAGAAAAACACTCGCCTCAACACGCATTTCGACCTTGCCGGAACAGCGGAAAACCCAAATCTCACCATTTTGCAGCGCCAATGACACCGCACTGCCACCCATGTCGAGCGAAGCTTCAACTTCCGGATGCAGGTGAAAACGGATGGAATACCCGACACCTTCCAGCTCATTCTGGTCCATGTATCGTTCAAAAACGGATCGATCCATGTCCGACAGCGCTGCAAGCGAATCTTCCCCCTGCAGAGTACGCCCATCAGCGCTTAGGTCGAGCTTACGAACGTGGGTTAGGCCATAGGCTTTTGCATAGCCGTCATGGCTCGCCATAAGACGCATTCCTGTCTCGTCAGAGGCGTGCGACACTCGTACAGCAGTCGGCCCACCTGCTAGAATTTCACCATCGGGGCTTGCGCGCAATTTAGCCGACGACACACCGTCAATGGAGAGTGTTGAATGCGATGGGGTGGCACGACCTGCGCGGCGCCACTCGATTCCGAATGGTGCGCCTGATCCGCAATTCACAATGACCTGTCTGCGGGCAGAGGTCAGCTCGAACGCTAAAGTACTGGCATGGGCGTTCAGCGAGGATTTGCGTTTGGGAGGTTTTGACACATCAGACACAAGGCTGGTGCTTCCACAACTCAACCGTGCGAAGCCCATGGCAAGGCTGTCGGGCGGAAGCATTGCAACCTGCGCGCCTTTCAAAACTCGGTCCAGCCGACCGCTTTGCCCTGCGCCGCCACCATGAAACCTTGCAAGCCGTCCATCTTCATGTCGCAGCGCCAATAATGCAGGCGCAATGCGTTCCATCGCTTCACGGTGTCCGCGCAACGGCTCTCTGCCTGCACCGCGCACAGCAGCATCGGCCCAACTCAGCAGGGTGTACACTTCCAAGAGTTCTTCTGGGTTGCGAGTCGACATTCCGCCTTGATCGTCGATCTCCCGTTCGCACTCTTGGGCAAGCGCTTTACTCGCCGCAGCGATATGATGCTCTGCACCGTTCAACGAAATACCGGCGTAAAGTAGCCCTGTCAGTGCTTCGAACCGTGGCAAACCCGGAACTGCGACTGGCCATCTACGTCGCAGGAACGCTGTTTGTTGACCCAGAGACCTGAAATATACTTCGTTGTTCTCAATTGATTGGCCGTTCATCAAAAAGATCGCGTGATGAATCCAGCGGATTAGACGTCTACCTGTCAAATCAGGAGACCAACCCGCACCCTTTCCGCCGTCTTGCCTCGCAATCCAAGTCATGACCCAATCCTGCGCGAGCCTACGGCTTGACCCATCATTGACGGCAGCCAAATCGTCCAGCCATGCAAAACCGTTCAATTCTGCTGCAAAGGCCGCATCAGGAGCATCAATGTCCCAAAGGCTGACGCCGGGGTGTTGGACCAGATGTCCGCCGAACTGCAAGTTACCAGCCACGAGCTGCTTGCCTTTCGCATAAGACCCCATGGAGCGTGGTTCTGGTTGATAAACGAACCCGGTCACCTGCGTGCGCATACCGCTTAGGCGCGCGTGAACGCGGTCCATAAAGGTGATCTTCTGACCCAATTCTGGCGGCAGAGTTCTTTGTGCCCCAATGCTCATTTCAGCAACTTCATGCTTGTTATTGTTGGGGTAATTCTTAACGAGCCGGTGGTGGACTTGTCACCGCTTAGCCTGGCTTGCGAAGCGAAATCATGAAAAAGCCGTCCATTCCGCCACACTGTGCAAAATAGTCAGGGCGCAATCGGATACCTCCGTTTGGGTGCAACCATGCTGGATCAATACCTAGGGATTGTGGGTCAGGTGGAATTTCACTCAACCCGTGGCGTGCTATAGCCGTCTTGGCTTGGCGTTCACCCTCTTCGGTCAGGAGCGAGCATGTACAGTAAACCAACCGCCCCCCCGGTTTCAGGGCGATGAGCGCGCGGTCTATCATCGCCTCTTGCAGCGCAAACAATTCGTCCAAGTCTTTGCCAGTTTTGGCAAATGGAAGATCAGGATGCCGACGAATTGTTCCCGTCGCAGAACACGGCGCGTCAAGCAAGATTGCATCGTAAAACTGCGATGCTTCCCATTCTAATCCGTCTGCAATGATCAATTCCGCAGTTAACCCGGTCCGAACAAGGTTTTCTTCAACCGTGGCCATGCGCTTTTTGCTGACATCAAGTGCGGTGACATTTGCCCCAGCTGCCGCAAGTTGCATTGTTTTGCCGCCCGGGGCTGCACAAAAGTCGAGGATATCTTCACCCGGCTGCGGAGCAAGCAGTTTAACGGCCAATGCCGCACCCGCATCTTGCACCCACCAGTCGCCTGCCTTGAAGCCCTTCAACTCGGACACTTGGCCCGGTTGCTTCAGCCGAACTGAGCCAGTCGGAAGCACTTCCCCATCCAATGCCTGTGCGATAGCGGGTGCATGCGCTGGGTCTTTCGGCGTCAGGTCCAATGGCGCGCCTTCAAGATGCGCAGCTTCGATAGATTGTACGATTTCTTCATTAAAAATATGCACGATCCGGCGCCTTAGCCATTTGGGCAGAGTTGGCGTCGGGAGGGTTTTCCAAAATTCGGCGCCTTCTGTCGACACCTTGCGAAGTACTGCATTTGCAAGACCGGACATTTTTCGCGACTGGCGATTGCGTCGCATCAAAGTGACGGAGGAATCTACCACGCCATGTGCTGCCTCGCCTTCGACTAACAATTCAACCACGGCAAGCCGCAATACATTCAATGCAGGAACAGGGGGCAATTTCTCAACATATTGCGCGATCACCGCATCGGCGCGACTTACATTTCGCAACACAGACAAGGCCAGCCTTTGCGCTCTAGCTTTATCAGCCGGTCCCAACCCGGACAAAGGCCCAATCCCACGCATCAGATCAGACATCTGTTCGCGATCTTCCATCACACCGCTGAGAAAACCCAACGCCCCTTCTCGAGCCGCAAATGCAGAGCTGTCAGATTTGGCCATACTTGTCTCCTGTCATTCGGGGCGTATATCAGGAGGGATGAGTAAAGAACCAGAAAAAGACTTGCCCGACGCGGCAAAACGCGCCCTAGCCGAAGCTGAGGCGCGCCGTGCTGCCGCTAAAGAACTTGAGTTGCCGACCGAGCTTGGGGGGAGGGACGGCCCCGAGCCTGTACGCTATGGCGATTGGGAGAAAAAAGGCATAGCGGTCGACTTCTGAGTATCAGCGTAGCGACATATCCGCCCGTTTGCCTTTTCCATGGTCTGTGATGAAGCGCAGGATGTTGCCGTCAACTTTCACAACTTCACAATTAGGGCCGAGGTCGCGGCTACCCCACATAATGGACCGGCAAAAGTATCCGCCCTTCCACTGCCATGTGCCGGTAACCTGCTTTCCATAGGCTTTGCCTTTGATTTGTCCGGCAGAGCTGAGGTGGATCGAGGCACCTGAATATTTCAGGTTTTTACCACTGATTATCTTGAGAAATTCAGTTTTCGTGGTCACTGGTGTGAAGCCAGCTTGTGCCGCGGCAGGCGCAGCCAAAGCGGTTACGATTGTGAGTGCGGTTATGATGTTGCGGGCAGCTTTCATGGGTCTGATCTCCAACGTGTTGCGTTGAAGTCAGATTAGCCAAAACGATTGCGATGCGTGGGGTGTCGGAAAAATTGCGCTGGTCGCAAAGAATGCGACATCACCGCATTTTTAGGTCAGCAAATTGGCCTGTGCCTTTGTCAGACGTAAAGCGTATCGTGTTGCCTTGAACTTCGACTTGCTGGCAGTTCGGGCCTAGGTCAGTTTTGCCCCAGAAGAGCGACCGACAAAAATACCCATTCCGCCACTGCCATTCACCGCTTACACCAAAGCCGTAGGCACGACCTTTGATTTGTCCAGACGGCGTTACGTTGACTTTGATACCAGTCAAACGCAGATCTTTGCCTTGCACAATCTCCAGAAACTGATCGCGCGATTTAACTTTTTCGAACGCATGTGCTGCGAGCGGCGCCGTGAGCGTGGCACAGAGCGCACCGAGCACGCATAGTTTGCGAATGGCTGACATCGAATTTCTCCGGTGGTTATGCACTACATACGCAGTGAAACCCGATTCAGTTTCAAAAAAGGTCAGAATTTCTTGCTAGAGACCAAGCACGTCCATCATATCGTAATGACCTGGCGCTTTCCCCTGCCCCCAAAGAGCAGCCTTCAAAGCCCCCCGTGAAAAGATCGCACGATCTGTCGCAAGGTGCCGCAGAACGATCCTCTCGCCGTCTGCCGCAAAAATTACATCATGCTCACCAACGACGTCGCCACCACGAATTGCTGTGAACCCGATATCACCGGCTTTGCGCGCGCCAGTAATGCCATCGCGCCCACTGTCGCGGACATCCGATAAAGAGACACCGCGTCCTTCGGCAGCTGCTTCGCCGAGCATCAATGCGGTTCCCGATGGGGCATCAACCTTGTGGCGGTGGTGCGCTTCGACGATTTCAACGTCAAAATCCTCGTCCAACGCCTGCGCAACCATCCGCGTCAGTTTCGTCAGCAAGTTAACACCAAGGCTCATGTTACCCGCGCGAATAATGGGCGCATGGCGAGCCGCAGCATCGACCTTCGCGATATCCTCGTCAGTCATACCGGTTGTTCCAATGACATGCACCGCGCGGGCTTGGGCCGCCAATTCGGCATGTGCAACCGTGGCTGCAGGTGAGGTAAAATCAATGATCGCTTGGGCGTCCTTCACAACCTCGATTGCGTCAGACACAACTGGCACGCCCGAAGCGGCCCCTCCCATGCAAGTGCCAAGATCATTACCGACCCAATCGTGGCCCTCCCGTTCAGTTACGCCAACCAGACGACATTTGTCCGAAGCCAGCACAGCAGAGATTAGCATCTGGCCCATACGACCCGAAGCGCCCGTAACCACAATTCCCGGCAAGCTGGACATAGCATTTCCTTCATTTGAACTCGTCCGTGATGTAGGACCCATTGCAAGGGGCAAGCAAGGGGCTTAAGTGGCTGCCATGGCAAAGAACAAGAAATTCTCTGGTGGCGGAACCTCCCAACGACAGCTTCGTGTCGGCGAGTTGATCCGTCGGACATTGTCAGACGTCCTGCTGCGGGGTGACGTGCATGACCCTGATCTAAACCGTATGTCGATCACCGTCTCAGAAGTCCGGGTGACGCCGGATTTATCTATCGCGACTGCCTATGTCCTTCCGCTAGGCGGCAAAGGCAAAGAAGAGGCAATTGCGGCACTGGCCAAAAACAAAGGCGAACTGCGCCGATTGCTGTCTAAAGAAATGACAACGAAGCACACACCAGACTTACGATTTGTTCTGGATGAAACCTTCGACCGCATGGACGAGACAAACCGCCTTTTGAATCAAGACAACGTTCGCCGCGATCTAGAAAACGAAGCGCCGAGCGAAGGAAGCGGCGATGCCTAGGGTTCTGTTTGCCGCCCTACTCAGCCTTATCGCCACTGGCGGACAGGCTGAGAGCTGCAAACAGTTCAACCACTTCGGCGATGACTACACCGTTTGCGCTGTGGATGACGCATCGCGCATCGGTCTTTGGCTGCTCGATGAGACCGGAGAGATATACGGTGACTTTCGCGCGCTGAATGAGGAGCTCGCTCAAGACGGCCTTAAGCTTGCGTTTGCAATGAATGGTGGGATGTACCACGATGATCGGCGCGCTGTAGGCTTGTTTATTAACGATCAGGGTCAGCAGCAAAGCTTGATGACAAAGGAAGGTCCCGGCAATTTCGGTTTGTTGCCCAATGGGGTTTTCTGCGTGGCAGGGGACACAGCGATCGTCATGCAAAGTCTGGAGTTCCAAGACGCAGGGCTCGACTGTCGGATTGCCACGCAGTCAGGCCCTATGCTGGTCATCAATGGCCAGTTACATCCAAAGTTTCTTGCCGATAGCCCCTCGAAAAAATGGCGTAACGGCATTGGTGTAGATGCTGCCGGAACAACGTACTTTGCCATTTCGGACAATACGGTCCGTTTCCACGATTTCGCCACGCTATTTCGCGACGTGCTAAAAGCGCCAAACGCCTTGTTCCTTGATGGGACAATCTCAAGATTGTTCGCGGATGAGTTAAGCCGTGAAGACAGTGGCGCGCGCATGGGTCCTATTCTGGGTGTTGTAGCCAAGCATTGACGCGACGCAATTGCACCGATAGCACGCGCGCTTTAGCGAATATGAAGGATGTTGAAACGTGGCACGCCGCAAAAAAGGTCGCGATATTTCAGGTTGGCTTGTCATTGATAAGCCCGCTGGCGTGAGTTCCAACAACCTTGTTGGCAAAGTACGCTGGGCCTTCAATGCCAATAAGGCGGGTCACGCCGGGACACTTGACCCGGAAGCGACGGGTATACTTGCGGTCGCTCTTGGGGAAGCCACAAAAACCGTTCCCTACATCACAGACGCTTTGAAGGCGTATGATTTCACAGTCAGGCTGGGCGCGGCAACCAATACTGATGACACAGAAGGCGAGGTTATTGCGACTTCTGAAGAACGCCCAAGCGATCAGGAGATCATCGACGCACTTGGGGCATTCACTGGTGACGTCATGCAAGTTCCACCAAAATTCTCTGCGGTTAAAGTTGATGGAAAGCGAGCTTACGCGCTTTCGCGCGGTGGGGAGGATGTAGAGCTGCAACCACGGCCGCTCTATGTGGATGAGCTATCCTTTGTCGAACGGCCAGATGGTGACCATGTCATACTTCATATGGTCTGCGGAAAAGGTGGCTATGTCCGCTCAATAGCGCGCGACCTTGGAGACGCATTGGGGTGTCTTGGTCATGTCAAAGAATTGCGGCGTGTCTGGTCAGGCCCCTTCGAGCTAGAAGACGCAGTAACGATTACCCAAATAGACGAGCTGGCAAAAACGCCTGAGATTGATGCATTGCTTCTGCCCCTTGAAACGGGCCTTGCCGATCTACCCGAACTTGCCACGACGCATGACGGCGCGACAAAACTAAGAAATGGCAATCCCGGAATGGTCCTCGCATCAAATGTTGAATACGGTGATGAGGCTTGGGCCTCTTTAGACGGCGCTGCCGTTGCTGTTGGGAGATACAAAGCAGGTGAGCTTCATCCCAGCCGAGTCTTCGCAGCAAAAAAGATAGGCTGAACGCCTATTGTTACAAATTGGTGCGCAAATGCACAAAAGACTTCGCAGGATTGTCGCCGAAACGCGATCTGCAGCCTGAATTGTTACAGTTGGCTTCACGGAAACACCAAACGGATAAGGTCCCCGTGAGGTGGGTATCTCTGGCGGCACGCTGACCGCTAGAACGGTCCCCAACATATATCACCGCATTCAAGGACCTCACATCATGACACGCACAAATATCTGGACTGTTCTCACCGCTGGCGCACTTGCCACCCTTGCTTTTGATCTTTTCGGTCAAGGGCTTTCCCCATTGCTGGGCTACGCAAAACTCGCACCCGTGGGGCTCGCGCAAGCTACAATTAAAACCGTATTCGGCGCGGCGCCGAAGGGTATTGGCGACATTGTTCATATCTTAAACGGACTGCTGATCTATTCTCTGGGTTGGGTTCTGGTGGCCCGTCCAATTCAGCAAAAATTCATGCCAAAATTACACTGGGGCATTACCGCCGTCGTATACGGCATCGGGCTGTGGGTGTTTGCGCTTTACGGAATTGCGCACCTCATCGCAGGGAACAAGCCCTTCCTCGGCTGGACCGGCATCACATGGGTCGCGCTATGGGGGCATATCCTCTACGCCGTCGTCCTCGCTGCAGTAATCGAGCTGAAACCACGCACACAGGCAAGCACACCACTCACGGTCTAAGTCTTGCCGCCAAGATCATGGCCTGCCACAAGGCGGGCCATGATCACGCGTACCCATCTTAAAGACGACGCAGCCAGTACGGCGACATATTCTGACTGTGAACGTTATCGCTACGACCTGACCCGTGTGTGGGATGGCGCGGGCGATAAAATCTCTTTCGTTATGCTCAACCCCTCTACCGCCACCGAGATACAAAATGACCCCACGGTCGAACGCTGCGAACGACGGGCGCGCACTTTGGGATACGGCGCGTTTCGAGTTTGCAATATCTTTGCGTGGCGCGACACCGACCCCCGATTGATGCGCAAGGCCGCGGATCCGATTGGCCCAGCGAATGATCGAGCTATCGTTGACGCCTGCCATTGGGGTGACCGCGTTGTTTGCGCGTGGGGCACGCACGGCGAACATCTGTCGCGCGGACCGGAGGTTGAGGCCTTGATGCGCGCAACGCAGGTCGATCTTTATCATCTGGGATTAAGTAAAGCGGGCCACCCGAAGCACCCGCTTTACATCAGTTATTCGCAGCAGCCGGAACTTTGGCTGCCTTAAATTTCAGGCCGTACCCGCTTTATTTCCCTCGGCCAGCGATAACGGCATCATCAGCATTCGTCGCATTGATCGCAAAGAACACGACATCATCCGAAGACAAGGCAGGAACACCCTCGACAAGTGTGATCGTCTTTCCGTCAATCACGACCTCAACGCCTGAGGCAATAACGTTGAATGTTACAACCGGTTCCGCATCGCCATCAGGATAAATGACCCGAATAATGTCATCGTCTCGGTTGAAATCTGTAATGCGGTTCACATCAACGCCAGTGCGTATTCCGTCGTCAGCGCTCCCAAACTTTAGAGCCGTTGCCGCGAGATCAAACGTGTCTGTCCCTGCACCACCAGAGGCCACATCTTTCACACCGAGGAACAGTTGGTCGTTGCCAGCACCACCGTCAATGGCATCGCTGTCCTGATCAAACTGGCCTGACAATGGCAGAATGCTGGCCCCATCGATAAAGTCGTTACCATCACCACCTTGCAGCATGTCTTCGCCCGCACCACCGATGATGGAGTCGTTATCCGCACCGCCGCTGACGGTATCTTTGCCTGCGCGACCAAGCAATTGATCTTCGCCAGCAGAGCCCAAAATCACATCATCGCCGTCGCCGCCATCTACATTGTCGTCCCCGAGGCCACCAGAGATCTCGTCATTACCAGCGCCACCGCTCAACCGGTCATTTCCGAGCGCACCAACAAGGCCGTCGTTACCGTCGCCGCCGTTAAGCTCATCATCGCCTTCGCCGCCATCAAGGTTATCGTTTCCGGCGTCACCGTTCAGAGTGTCATTTCCCAAAGCACCAACAAGGTTATCGTTGCCTTCGCCGCCATTCAAAACATCGTCGCCGTCGCCCCCGTCCAGACGGTCGCTGTTTTCATTCCCATTGAGGATATCAGCTCCGAAGTTGCCGAAGAGTTCATCTTCACCGTTGCCACCATTCAGCACGTCATCACCCAGCCCGCCGGTCAGCTTATCGTCTCCTGTATCACCAGCCAGCAGATCGTTGCCTTCGCCACCGCGTAGTGTGTCTGCGTTGGCGCCGCCGTTGATGGTATCGTTTCCGCCGCCGCCGTTGAGAATATCGTTATCAGCGCCGCCTTCGATTGTGTCGTCGCCAAGGTTGCCATTGATGGTATC
Organism: uncultured Litoreibacter sp.; assembly: GCA_947494435.1. Classification (GTDB taxonomy): domain Bacteria; phylum Pseudomonadota; class Alphaproteobacteria; order Rhodobacterales; family Rhodobacteraceae; genus Litoreibacter. The sequence continues at coordinate 1,316,618 of CANLUY010000001.1, read as the reverse complement.
TTCGCCTTGTGCGCCGCGCAGATCGTCGTTTCCGCCGCCACCGTTAATGGTGTCATTGCCTTCGCCGCCCTGTACGACATCATTGCCCAGGCCCGCGTTGACCGTGTCATCCCCGCGTAATGCTGTGATGATGTCCACGCCGTCCGTTCCGACAATGACATCATCCTCCGGTGTGCCCTCAATTTCGTTGTCACCCTCAACCGATGAAGACGAAGAACCACCTCCACCATCAAACAGCTCAACAATCAGGCCGATGCCAAGGAGGGTAAGAATTGAAAACAGAGCGATCATGGCTAACATTCCCGGGTTACAAAAAAATTATCCTCTTAAGGATAGATTAACCCCGACTTGCAGTACCAGAAGAAATCCACTTCTCGCCTTATTTTAGGCAAAATCATGGTTAGCCGTTTCCTCAATGGAAACAATGACTTCATAGCTCGAAGGTTACACATCAATTGGGTGTAATGAACCCTGTGAATCACGTGCAAACTGAGCGATCAGAGCGAAATATTTTCCTTCCCTTTCACAGGAAATCGCCCTATACGCCCCCATCCGCCCCTCATGGAGCGGAGCCTCCACGGGCCTTGCTGGACGACATCCCGGCCTGCGCCATAACCCTTAACCTTTAAAGGAGACCCCGATGTCGATTACTGCTGAAGAAAAAGCACGTCTGATGAAAGAGTTCGCTACCAAAGAAGGCGATACCGGTTCCCCGGAAGTGCAAGTTGCGATCCTGACATCGCGCATCACAACTCTGACAGAGCACTTCAAGACACATAGGAAAGACAATCACGGCCGCCGTGGTCTTTTGAAAATGGTTGCTCTGCGCCGGAAACTTCTGGACTACACCAAGTCCAAAGATGAAGAGCGTTATCAGACGCTGATCAAAAAGCTGGGCATCCGTCGCTAAGACTGACACCTCGCTATTTACGAATTCTAAACGCTCGCCTTTGGCGGGCGTTTTGCGTTTTGGCGATGTTTTGTACAACTGGGGGACAGACTTTTGATGCCGAAACCCAACTTGTACAAAACGATACGGTTTAACTGAGCTTAACAAAGGACGCTTGGCGGCCATGCTCTTGCCGCCTAAGTTGAGGCTGATGAGCAAGCATATCCTTCTTCTTGGTGCCACCGGTACCATCGGCCGCGCAACGGCGGTGGCGCTGATTGAGGACGGTCACGAAGTAACATGCATCGTGCGCAATGAAGCCCAAATTGACGGATGCGATGTGAAGATTGGTGACGTCGCAGACATGGGGTTAGATGCTGGGATTTTTGATACCGTCATCTCCTGTATTGCGTCGCGAACCGGTGCGCCGAAAGATGCGTGGGCGGTCGAACATGATCTTCATTGCGCCATTCTTGAACAAGCTATTGAGGCAAAGATCGGTCAGTTCATCTTGCTGTCGGCAATATGCGTTCAGAAACCAATTCTGGATTTTCAGAAAGCCAAGTTGGCGTTTGAGGCGAAGTTGCGAAGTTCGGGTTTGAGTTGGTCCATTGTGCGGCCGACGGCTTACTTCAAATCCCTCTCCGGGCAGATTGGGCGCCTGAAGGAGGGCAAACCGTTTTTGCTTTTTGGCGACGGCAAGCTTACCGCCTGCAAACCGATCAGCGATGGTGATCTGGGGCGGTTCATCACACGCTGCGTGTCGGAGCCCACGAAACACAACCGCATTTTGCCTATCGGCGGACCGGGGCCTGCGGTGACGCCTAAAGATCAAGGGATGGCGCTGTTCGAAGCACTGGGGGCAATGCCGAAATTTCGTCAAGTGCCGGTTGCGGTGATCAGCACGATAATCGCAGTGCTTGGCCAACTTGGCAAAATCAGTCCGCGATTGGCAGAAAAAGCGGAGCTGGCAAAAATCGGGCGCTATTACGCGACGGAGTCCATGTTGGTATGGGACGAAAAAGCAGGTCGATACGATGCTGAGGCAACGCCCGAATTTGGTACGGACCGATTAGACACGTATTATGAGAAGGTATTGAAAGGTGACTTGAAGGATGACCGCGGGGATCACGCCGTCTTCTAAACGGCAGGATCGTCGCGTTCGAACTGCCTCGACTACAATATTATGAAATTGCCAAAAGAACGGGCATCAGGTGTTAAAATGTTCGATTTTGAACAATTAACGTAAGGTAAAACAGTCTGTTTCTGGATTGGAACTTTCTATTCCCTGCCCAAAAACGTAAAAACGCCTCAGGTTAGCACCTTTGGCGTTTGTTACTTCGTTTGCCTACCCAGCAATTTAGCGTTTTTAATCAGTTCAGTGCTAGCCGCACCTATCCGATAACAGCAAAGTCACATACTCCGCTCGATTCGGATAGTAGGTCTTCCCTTACCTTTGATAACGGCGAAAAATCGCTTGTTTGGTGCGCTGACGCAGGGTCAATTTAGCCGCAAGCTGGCGCTTGCTCCGCTGTGATCGTCTCTCTTAAAGTGATTTTTTTGAGGATTATGGGAGGCGGGTATGAGCACTGTCATGCGAGGCGCGCTAATCGGGTGCGGATTTTTTGCCCAAAACCACATGCACGCGTGGGCGGCTCTTGAGGGGGCAGAGATTGTGGCCTTGTGCGATCTCGATCTCAGCAAGGCGGAGGCCATGGCGAAGGTGTTCGGCATCGCGCGCGTCTATGATGATCCAGCGAAAATGTTTGCGGCGGAGACGCTGGATTTTGTGGATATCGCGACGACTGTTGCGTCACATAGGCCGTTGGTCGAGATGGCCGTCAGACATGCCGCGACGGTGATCTGTCAAAAACCTTTTGCGGAGACCCTGCGCAATGCACAAGCGATGGTCAACGCAGCGGAGGCGGCGGGCGCGCACCTGATCATACATGAGAACTTCCGTTGGGAGCAGCCGTTTCTGGAGATGAAGGTACTGGTGGATCAGGGGGTTATTGGCACGCCGCATCAGGCGCAGTTCAGCTTTCGCCATGGCTACAACAATTATGTGAACCAGCCCTATCTGCGGGAGATCGAGCGCTTCGCGATCATGGATGTGGGCCTGCATCTGTTCGACGTGGCGCGGTTCTTTATGGGGGAAGTGGCGTCTTTGTCTTGCACGACGCAAAGCGTGAACCCCGAGGTGCGGGGGGAGGATATGTTCACCGCGCTGATGCAGATGGAGAGCGGTGCAACCTGTGTGTGTGATTGCTCGTTTTACAGCCGCTATTCGCCTGAGCCGTTTCCGAACACGGCGGCACTGATCGAGGGGGATTTGGGTGCGTTGGTTTTGGATCGCTGGAACCGGCTGACGGTGCATACGGCATCTGGCGCTGAGGTAAGGGACGTGGATCCAGAGGTGCCGGCATGGGGCGCGAAGCCGTGGCATTGTGTGCAGGACAGTGTTTTCAATTTCCAGCGGCATGCGGTGGATGTGATGAACGGGCGGGCTTCGCCGCAGCCGTCGGGAGCGGATAATTTGCGGACGATGGTGTTGGCACTGGCGGCCTATGATGCGGCTGAGGGGGAGCGGGTTGTGAAGATTGCGGATTGGATTGAGCGCTAAGCCGGGCCAGTGGCTGATCGTGGGGTGACGCAGCTCGGTTGTTTTTGCAGAACTTTATGGCAGCCAAGTACATCTTCCATGTATGCGAAGCACTTCGGCATCAAAAGCGGCAGCCCGCCGGACGGTCAGCCGCTGGCCCGGCGCCTACGGCTTGATTCCGGGCTGGGTGGTGAATTCAGGTTGGCAAAAACTCTAGTCTATCCCAAGGGACTATCGGCAGATATATGCATCCGCTTGCACGTTGGTCGCTTCGTCTGTCGATGTCGATTGCGTCAATACAAAAGCGTTCCCGCCACGGGCAGCAACTTCGTTTCGCACTTTATTGAAAGCGCTTTCTGCATCACCAGCAACGTCAATACCAAAGGCTTCCGAACCTGAGACTGGACCCAAGAAAGAGCACTTGGCACTCGCGTCGGTAGAAATTTGCCTTACAAGCATCGCTTCAGATGTTAATTCTGTACTGCAAGACGCGATTGATAGCGCGCAAACCACCAAACCTAATTTTCTTATAACAGACTCCACAACTGCTGCCACGGGTACAACACGTAGCCACCTTAGGATAAAGCGAAATATAATCGCACGGGAGATTCCTCTAATGACGAAACGAGCAGTGGAGCTCCACGGTAATACCCCACTTCCCAAACCCGCATTCCTTCTATATACGCGCGCTATCTGAGACGTGGTGCCTCGATCCCGGCACCATACAAAGGACCAAGGGGTCGGCGGCAATGGGGCCGCCATTCAAAATGGAAGACGCGGGAAGGCCCGCGAGTGCTTCCAGATAGGAAACGATACATGTTTAACGTGACTAAAAAATCCATCGAGTGGGGTGAGGAAACTCTGACGCTCGAATCCGGCAAGATTGCCCGTCAAGCCGACGGCTGCGTGATTGCCACTTACGGCGAGACCTCCGTTATGGCCGCCGTCACTTTTGCCAAGAAGCAAAAGCCCGGTCAGGACTTCTTTCCACTGACCGTTCACTACAACGAGAAATACTATGCCGCCGGTAAAATTCCGGGTGGCTTCTTCAAACGCGAAGCGCGTCCGACGGAGAAAGAGACGCTGACAAGCCGTCTGATCGACCGTCCGATCCGTCCGCTGTTTGTGCCGGGCTTCAAGAACGAAGTTTTGGTGATCTGTACTGTTCTGTCGCACGATCTGGTCAATGATCCGGATATGGTTGCGATGATTGCGGCCTCTGCTGCGCTGACGATTTCGGGGGCGCCGTTCATGGGTCCAATTGCGGCCTGCCGTGTGGGCTATGAGGATGGCGATTACATCCTGAACCCAGAGATGGACGACATGCACAACCTGCGTCAGAACCCTGAGCAGCGTTTGGACCTTGTTGTGGCTGGCACCAAAGACGCCGTGATGATGGTTGAGTCGGAAGCTTATGAGCTGACCGAAGACGAGATGTTGGGCGCTGTGGAATTTGCGCATGAGCAAATCCAACCTGCCATCGACCTGATCCTTGATTTCGCGGAAGACTGCGCGAAAGAGCCGTTCGACTTCACACCGCCAGACTACTCCGACCTCTATAAGGCCGTTGCGAAATCGGGCGAGAAAGCCATGCGCGCGGCCTATGCGATCACCGACAAGCAAGAGCGCACTGCCGCTGTTGCCGCCGCCAAAGAAACGGCGATGGAGAAGCTGACGGAAGAGCAGCTTGAGGACGAGAACCTCGGGTCGGCGTTGAAGAAGCTGGAAAGCTCTGTTCTGCGCGGCGATGTCGTGAAGAACAAGAAGCGTATCGACGGCCGTAACCTCGATGAGATCCGCGATATTGTCAGCGAAGTTGGCATTCTGCCACGGACACACGGTTCGGCTTTGTTCACACGTGGTGAGACGCAAGGTTTGGTTGTCACGACTTTGGGTACTGGTGACGATGAGCAGATGATCGACAGCCTGCAGGGCATGTATAAGTCGAACTTCCTGCTGCATTATAACTTCCCTCCGTACTCGGTTGGTGAAGTTGGGCGCTTCGGCCCTCCCGGCCGTCGTGAGATTGGTCACGGGAAACTGGCATGGCGCGCGCTTCAAGCGGTTCTGCCAGCCTCGACTGATTTCCCGTACACCGTGCGTCTGGTCTCTGAGATCACCGAATCCAACGGCTCGTCTTCCATGGCATCCGTTTGTGGTGGCTCCTTGTCCATGATGGACGCAGGTGTGCCTTTGAAAGCGCCAGTTGCTGGTGTGGCCATGGGTCTGATCTTGGAAGAGGACGGCAGCTACGCTGTTCTGTCCGACATTCTGGGTGACGAAGATCACTTGGGCGACATGGACTTCAAAGTGGCGGGAACCGAGAACGGGATCACGTCGCTGCAGATGGACATCAAGGTTGCAGGCATCACGCCTGAGATCATGAAAACCGCTCTGGCGCAGGCCAAAGAGGGCCGGATGCACATCCTTGGCGAGATGAACAAAGCGCTGTCTTCGGCTGGCGAATTCTCCATCCACGCGCCGCGGATTGAAACGATGCAAGTGCCAACGGATAAAATCCGCGAAGTCATCGGCACGGGCGGCAAGGTCATCCGCGAGATTGTGGAAGTCTCTGGTGCCAAGGTCGACATCAATGATGATGGTGTGATCAAGATCGCGTCGCCAAACGGCGAGGCCATCAAGAAGGCCTATGACATGATCCACTCCATCGTGGCTGAGCCAGAAGAGGGTATGGTTTACACCGGTACTGTCGTGAAGATCGTCGATTTCGGCGCCTTCGTGAACTTCTTCGGCAAGCGCGACGGCTTGGTCCACGTGTCCCAGATCGAGAACCGCCGATTGAACCACCCTTCCGACGTCCTGAAAGAAGGCCAGGAAGTGAAGGTCAAACTGTTGGGCTTCGACGACCGCGGCAAGGTCCGTTTGTCGATGAAAGTCGTCGATCAGGAAACTGGCGAAGAGATCAAGAAAGAAGAAGCAGAGGGCTAAGCCTTCTTACTTCCGAAATTACGAAAGCCCCGGTGGAAACGCCGGGGCTTTTGCGTTGGCGGATTTCTGCCAGATGGCGACGTTGACGTTACGTCTTCCACACCTAACTGAAGGGTGGGGTTATAGTGATGACTATTGTCTGGGAGGAATCACCATGAAACATATCGCAGTTACGACTGTGGCATGCCTTAGCTTGGCTGGTGCAGCGGGGGCAGCGGCTGTCTCTGATCTGTTTTCGAGCTATTTGGCATTTGGTGACAGCCTCACTGACAATGGAAAATTTGGCGCTGACACGCTTGGACCCCCAAGTGATCGCGGACGGTTCTCTAATGGGCCGACCTACGCGGAGCTGCTCGCCAAGGATTTCACCGACGTAAGTAAATTCAGTACGAATTTTGCGTTAGGCGGGGCGACCGCTGAGCTAGACAATGAGACGCCTTATCCAGACCCGGCGGCTGCAGCGCCTTTTGCTACATTTTCGGCACAGGTTGGCAGTCTTACTGGGTTTCTCTCAACGCCGCCTTCAGCGTTTTTGGGTGATGATCCGCTCGTCTCCGTCCTTTTTGGGGCGAATGACCTGCTGCAAGACCTCGGGGATTCACCGACGGTCGGCGCAGACGCTGCTGATGCGGTGAAGTCAGGGATCGAAGCCATAGCCGCGTTGGATGGAAAGTTCGACGATTTCCTCGTCATCAACCTGCCTGCCCTGTCTGAAACACCGCGTTTCAAAAATGGACCGTTCGAAGGCTTGGCAAAGGCGACGACAGATCAGTTCAATGCCCAGCTGAAATCCAATGTCGAGGATTTGCGGAGCGCGGGTTTGAAGATTGTCGAATTTGACCTGGCCTCCGTGTTCGAAATGATCGCCGATGATCCAAACGCGTTTGGTATCACGAATATTCTGGAGCCCTGCACGCAGAGCTTTACGGACTTCACACCGGAAGATAACTGCGCCTTTGATCCACGGACTGGTGACATCACTTTGGCTGCTGCGGACGACTTCTTGTTTACCGACAGTATCCACCCAAACAGGTTGGCGCATGAGGCCTTGGCCGAGCAAATCCGCGAAACCTTCGATCCAAGCCCGGTTCCCCTTCCTGCTGGACTGCCATTGCTGTTGGCAGGTCTGGGTGCATTTGGGATCGTACGGATGCGTAAAACCAACGAATCCTGAAATGTGCGACATGCCCTTGTTCTAAACTGGGGCATTTCCTGCTCACCAAGGCGTGATCAGGGCATATGGCAATCGTTGAATGCAGGGTCAGAGGTCACGTAGCCGTGACATTGGGCCAGTCATCCGCACCCTAATACGTTGATATTTATGCGATTCCTTCCGGGGGCGTGTGGCCTCCAGCGGCTCTGTTATCCCTAAATCTCACATTCACCTGAATGTCTGCTGTCTCACGGCCACGTGACATGCGTCTGCTGGCGTCGTGCCCCTAGTGTTCTGCGGGTGGCGTTTTGCGCTGCTGAAAACAGAGACACACAGGAGGGACTCTTATCATGACATTTAACTTCGGCCTGCGCGCAGCGGTATGCGGTGCGGCACTTCTGGCGGGATCGGTCGCAAGCGCGACGACACTAGAGGTCACGGTCACCCACAACGGAAATACGGGGCTGTTTATCACACCGCTCTATACTGCATTCCACAATGGAAGTTTTGATGCATTCGACGTTGGCTCTGCGGCCAGTGCCGGATTGGCGCAAATCGCTGAGACCGGCAACCCAGCCGCGATCAGAGCCGAACGTGAAATGGCATTTCCAGACAGTCAGGCACTGTTTTTGCCGGACGGCACCGGCCCCGGCCCGATCTTTCCGAGTGCTGCAGGAATTGGCGCAGGGTCTGCCAGCGGGACCATTGATGTTGATGGGTCTGTTAACCAGTATTTCTCTTTCCTCGCGATGATCCTGCCTTCCAATGATCATTTCATCGGTGCCAATGACCCGCTGAGCTACCAGTTGTTTGACGCAATGGGCAGCTTCCTTGGCCCGGTCGACATCAATGTCACCGGCCTGAACGTCTATGACGCCGGATCAGAGGCGAACGATCCGTCCGCGCAAGGCGGCGGTGCGTTTGTGGAAGGCGCTGACATCGCGGCTGGTGGTACGGGCGAAGGAACCGTTCAGCAAGGGATCGACTTGGATGCCTTTGCTGGTGTCGGCTTGGCGCCACCCCCTGCGCCTAACAATCGCATTGGTACTTTGGGTGCGGGCGGATTTGCCGGAAGCATTGATTTCACGTCTGATCCACGGTCGTTTGATTTCCTCACAATCTCCATCCGTGAGGTGGCTCCTGTTCCACTTCCAGCCAGCGCACCTTTGCTGCTTGGTGCACTTGGCCTGATGGGTTGGGGCGCGAGACGCAGGAAAGCGCGGGGCTAACGCTAAGACGAACTGACTTCTCCGTCAGGGGCTCCACTGGTAACAGTGGGGCCTTTTTCGTTCAGAGTGGTGGACTCACGTACTTGGCGGGATGTCACAAAACTTTAACCATTCTGTCATCTGCGGGATTCGAGAGAATCCTACCGTCACATTCACTTCACGCCAGCTACGGAGAGCACGCTATGAGAGATGAGACATATGACCTTTCTTGGGACGAATGGGATGAATTGCAAAGCCCACGCCCCGATCACACAGATTTCGACGACGTTGTCGAAACGGCCCTGAGCCGACGCGGCTTCTTGTCTGGCGTTTTGGCCTTTGGGTCAGGTGCAGCCGTCATGGGCGCAGGCTCTTTGATGTCCACGACCTCAGCTGAGGCTGCGACATCTCGGATCGGGTTTAAGCCGATCCCGATAGCAACAGATGCAACGGTACATGTTCCTGAAGGCTACAGTTGGTCGAAACTGGTCAGCTGGGGTGATCCGTTGTTCTCGGACGCGCCGGAGCTTGACCACGCAACTGGTGGCGATGTTGCGTGGTCGGATCGGGTGTTCGGTGAGAACACAGACGGGATGGAGTTGTTCACAGTGGGTGGCCGTCAGGTCATTGCGGTGAACCATGAATATGTGAACACCAAGATCAACTTGCCGCAAAACGAGGGTGGCAAAGTGGCAAGCGCGGATGACGTGCTGAAGCTGCAAAACCTGCAAGGTGTGGCGGTATTTGAAGTCGCAGAAGGCGATGATGGTTGGTCTGTTGTGGTCGACAGCCCGCTGAACCGCCGCATCACACATAACACCCCTATGAAGATCGCAGGTCCTGCGGCAGGTCATGATCTGCTGAAGACCGAGGCCGACCCCGAGGGGACGATGGCTTTGGGTACGATGAACAATTGTGGGGCCGGAAAGACGCCTTGGGGGACTTACCTGACCTGTGAGGAGAATTTTAACGGCTATTTCGGATCGACTAACGCCGCGTTTGCGCTGCCCGAAGATTATGCCCGCTACGGCGTAAAGGCCGAGGGGCGGTACAATTACGAAGGGTTTGATCCACGGTTTGACGTCTCAAAAAACCCAAACGAGCCACGCCGTTTTGGCTATATTGTTGAGATTGATCCTGCAGACCCCACGTCCACGCCGATCAAACATACGGCGCTGGGACGGTTCAAACATGAAAACGCTGCAGCGACTGTCGCCCCCGACGGTCGGGTCGTGGTCTATATGGGCGACGATGAACGCGGCGAGTTCATGTATAAATACGTCTCGAACGGGTTCTACACACCGGGTGGCGACACCTCGACCCTGCTGGATGACGGCACGCTTTACGTTGCCAAGTTTGACCCTGACGGGTCTGGACGTTGGATTGAACTGACCCCGACCACAACCGGCATGAGCGAGGCGGAGATTGCGATCTTCACACGTGTTGCTGCCTCAAAAGTCGGAGCGACAACGATGGATCGGCCGGAATGGGTCGCCGTAAACCCCATCGCTGTTGAAGGCTATTGCTGTCTGACGAACAACAAGAACCGGGGCATCAAAACCAATGCTGGCGGGGATGAGACGCCTGCTGTCGGACCAAACCCGCGTGAGGCGAATAAATATGGTCAGATTGTCCGTTGGTATCCCGCTGAGGACAATCACACCTCAACCGACTTCTCTTGGGATTTATATGTGATGGCGGGAAATCCGACGGTGCATGGTGATGCCTATGGTGGTTCGGACAATGTCAATGAAGGCAACTTGTTCAACTCCCCTGACGGGATGATGTTCGACAGCACCGGCCTACTCTGGATCCAGACCGATGGTGATGACAGCAATGAGGATGACTTCGCTGGTATGGGCAACAACCAGATGCTCGCGGGCGATCCGGCGACAGGTCAGATTGAACGCTTCATGACAGGGCCAAACGGGTCGGAGGTGACAGGTCTGACGTGGTCGGCAGATCGTCGTACGATGTTTGTCGGCATCCAACACCCGGCGGCGCCGTTCCCTGATGGCGAAGGCAAGCTTGCACGCTCAACCATCATTGCGATCAAACGCGACGACAATGCGATGATCGGGTAATCCCCAGCACCTTGATCCCTCCCCCGAACAGATCAAGGCGCCCCCAGCCCCCATCTTCTTGGCGAAGGTGGGGGCTTTTTCTTTGAGCATGTCGAGGCCCTTAAGCTTGCGCGGTGTTGCAGATGCGCATCGCTCACAACCCTGTTATTCCACCTTCCGGGATAACGCGATAAGCTGCGCTTACATGTCTGATCGGCCGCGCTGTATTTTGCGGCAAAAGGGGAATCACAATGGATAGACGCACTTTGTTGACCACAGGGCTTGCTGCGGCAGCTCTTGGAACAACACCCGCACTGGCTCAACGCAAAACTTGGGTCATGCCGGAAGAATTCAAACCACGGGTTATCAATCTCGCAGGCGATCTGCCGGCTGGTGAGATCCATGTCGACCCTAAGGCCTTCGCGCTTTACTGGACATTGGCTGAGGGCAAAGCCCTGCGCTACACCTGCGGCATCGGACGCGCCGGACTGTACGAGTCCGGTACATTCCGCGTGGGTGCCAAGAAAGAGTGGCCATCCTGGACGCCGACGCAAGACATGATCAAGCGCGATCCCAAGTACAAAAAATGGGAAGACGGCCAACCTGGTGGGCCCGATAACCCGCTCGGCTCCCGCGCGCTGTATCTCTTTGCGCCACGTGTCGGTGACACATTCCTGCGCATCCACGGCACATCCGCACCTTGGACGATCAATTCGGCCGTTTCGAATGGCTGCGTCCGCCTGACAAACGCGCATATTGCACACCTGTATCAACAAGTGCCGAAGGGCACGAAAGTTGTGCTGCACTAAAAGCGTGTGACAGACTTCAAAAAGGGCGGCGCTGTTGTACAGGGCCGCCCTTTTCTGTTTTGGCAGAGATACTCAAAACCCGAGGCTTAGCCCGGTGCTTTGACAGTTCTCAGATAAGGAAGAACGGTGTTTACCGCGCCAAATTTGGCTTCCGCATCTTCCGTGGAAACAGCGGGCGGTACGATCACGTCTTGTCCGACTTCCCAGTTGGCAGGTGTTGCGACGCCTTTGGCTGACATCTGCAAACCGTCCAAAGCGCGAATGATCTCTGCGAAGTTGCGACCGACCGTCATCGGGTAGGTCATCATCAGCTTCACTTGTTTATCTGGACCGATGATGAATACAGACCGCACTGTCGCGGAATCTGCGGGTGTGCGGCCATCAGGCAGAACATATTCGGCAGGCAGCATGTCGAACGCTTTCGCCAATTCGAGGCCCTCATCGGCGACGATTGCAAACTCCGCCTTCGCTTCTGCGACTTTCTCGATATCGGCTTTCCATTTCACGTGGTCTTCAACACCATCGACGGAGACGCCAAGGACTTTTGTGTTCCGCTTAGCCCACTCATCAGCCAATTGCGCAACGGCGCCAAATTCTGTCGTGCAAACCGGCGTGAAGTCTTTCGGGTGAGAAAAGATCACAGCCCAGCTGTCGCCGACAAAATCATGCAGCGTGATAGATCCTTGATCCGTAGAGACAGTCAAATTCGGGATGGTGTCATTGATGCGCAGCCCCATGGCGATTCCTTTCTAAAATAACGTGCCCATGAGATATACGCGTCTGACGCCCAGTTTACATCCCCTGACTGGCTGGCAGGACAAGAAGGCCGGTGCCGGTTAGCAGCAGGGCGATCCCGCAAGCGATGGTGCGCATCTGGTTCCAGAATTGCCAATCGGGCGAATAGGCCAGCCAGATCTCGCGCGCAGCCTCAATACTTTCCGGCACGGAGATCTGTGCCAGCGTTTCATTCATGGGGACATTCACCGCGAATGTCAGGACCGCGCCAAAGAGCAGATAGACGAGGGCCGCGCCGACGAAGAGCGACGCAGCGAGGTTGGAATGCCGCCACGCCAAGACACCTGCCAAGGCCAGCACAACTGGTGTGCCGAACATGGCGGGCGCGAAGACTGCGTTACGTACCGACGCGTTCATAGCCTGCATTGCTGCAATCGCTATTCGTGGGTCCGCAGCGTCGAGGCCCCACATCGTAGAGCAGACCCAAGCGTAGAAAAATCCAAACATTGCTCCGATCAACAACAGCCCCAAAAGCGCGGTTAGTTTGACAGTGATCATGTTAGCCTCCAAATCCGTACATATAATTACGTCTTTCCAATATCCGTAATGATGTGTACGATATCTGTCAATGAAAGAGTCGTCCAAGCAATCCCGCCGCGCCCAGATTGAGCGTGCCGCCTATGATGTCCTGCAACAAAAGGGTTATGCGGGCACGTCGATGTTGGCGGTGGCCAAGGCAGCCAAAGCCTCCAACGAGACGCTCTATCGGTGGTACGGCGATAAAGTTGGCCTGTTCAAAGCCTTGATCGCAGGCAATGCCGCCATGTTGAAAGAGACGCTGGAAGATGCGCTGACGCGTGATCAGGACCCTGTGGGAACGCTCAAAGCACTGGCGCCACTTCTGCTGGGCACGCTGACCTCGGGGCGGGTCATCGCCTTGAACCGCGCGGCGGCAGCGGATGAGACGGGCACGCTTGGCGCGGCTATCGCGGAGGGTGGGCGCGACACGATTGCACCACTGATTGCGGACGTGATTGCGCAGGCGATTGAGCGCGGTCAGATCACGGCCCCCTCCCCGCGCATCGCGACGGAATGGTATATCGCCTTGGTGATTGGCGATGCTCAGATACGGCGGGTGACAGGCGCGGTGCCTGAACCGTCCGAGGCGCATATCGCGACGCTGGCGGATGCGCGTGTCGCGGCTTTCCTAAAGCTTGTCGCAGCAAGCGGGTAAGACCCTCTTGCGCTTGGGCTATGACACCCCCATGGTGCGCGTCGCATTGCCAAGGAGGCTTCCATGAAAAACGCAAAGAATTTCTACATCAATGGTGCTTGGGTCTCCCCGTCGCAGCCGAATGATTTTGATGTCATCAACCCCTCGACGGAGGAGGTTTGCGAAACGATCTCTCTTGGGTCTGAGGCGGATACGAATGCCGCCGTTGCAGCGGCGCGCGCGTCTTTTGAAGCGTGGTCGCAGACAGATAAATCGGAGCGGATCGCGCTGCTGAAAGTGCTGTCCGAGGTCTATAACGACCGTGCGGAGGAGATGGCGCAGGCGATTAGCCTTGAGATGGGCGCACCGCAGGATTTGGCGCGTGCGCAGCAAGTCGGCGCAGGATCATGGCATTTGGGCGGGTTCCTGAAAGCCATGGAGAAATTCGAGTTTGATCAGAAATTCACCGAGACGGAGATGACATTGCGCGAACCGATTGGCGTCTGCGCATTGATCACGCCATGGAACTGGCCCATGAACCAGATCGTGCTGAAAGTCGTGCCAGCCTTGGCTGTTGGCTGCACGACGGTGCTGAAACCGTCCGAGATTTCACCGCTGTCGGGCATTTTGTTTGCGGACTTCATTCATGAAGCAGGCTTTCCTGCTGGTGTGTTCAACATGGTCAATGGCGACGGGCCGGGTGTCGGCTCGCAGCTGAGTGCGCATCCAGAGGTCGACATGGTCTCCTTCACTGGCTCGTCGCGCGCGGGTAAACTAATCTCCGTCGCGGCGGCTGAGACGTTGAAACGGGTGTCGCTGGAATTGGGCGGCAAAGGTGCGAACATCATCTTCGCAGACGCGGATGAGAAGGCGGTGAAATCGGGCGTCGTACGCTGCTTCCGCAACACAGGGCAATCATGCAACGCGCCGACGCGGATGCTGGTCGAGCGCTCGCGCTATGACGAAGCGGTTGAGCAAGCGACGGAGATGGCGAATGCCACGGTTGTTGGTCCGGCCTCGGAGGAGGGCAAGCATATCGGGCCGCTCGTATCAGAGGCGCAGTTCGACAAGGTGCAAGGCTTGATCGAGCAAGGGATCAAAGAAGGCGCGCGTTTGGTTGCAGGTGGTCCGGGCCGACCTGAAAACCTGAACCGCGGCTACTATTGCCGCCCGACGGTTTTTGCCGATGTCACGCCGGAAATGGAAATCTACAAGCAAGAGATTTTCGGACCAGTCCTGTCGATCATGCCATTTGATGACGAAGCGCATGCGATCGCGCTGGCCAATGATACGCCTTATGGGCTGACCAACTACATCCAGACCTCAGACACGGAAAAACGCCGCCGCGTGGCGCGCCGTGTGCGCTCTGGCATGGTGGAAACCAACGGCTCCGGCTTTGCGCAAGGCTCGCCTTTTGGCGGTTACAAGCAATCGGGCAACGGTCGTGAAGGCGGATTGTTTGGCCTCGAAGAGTTCTGCGAAGTCAAAGCCGTGAGCGCTTGGAACGACTGATCGCGTCCAAAAAATGAATGTCACATCAAACAGGGCGCTTCGGCGCCCTGTGCGGTTTTTGGGGCCTCAAGGGACAGAGTAGGACGATTTCAATCGGCAAAATGTCATGCGCGCGGCGGGCTTGAGGGAACCTCGCAGCAATATCGCGTGTCGCTCTACACTCTCGACAGCCCAGTTGATTTACGCACAGCCCCTCTGCGTGCGGTGCGATTGATCCAGATACGGAAACTTCGCTAAGCTGAGGCGACACCTCAGGAGAGAAAACCATGCGGAAAATTCAGGCCCAAGGCATTCACCACATCACATTGATGGGGGCAGACCGGCAGACCTCCATTGATTTTTGGGAAGGTGTGATGGGAATGCCGTTCATCTTTGATCAACCCAATCTTGATGATCCTGACGAGGGGCATCTTTATTTTGATCCCGGCGATGGACGGTTGATTACGATCTTTACGAACGAAAAGCGCAAGCCGATGCACAAGCGAACGCCCACAGATCCCGGATGTGTGCACCATTTGGCGATCAATGTGTCTTTGGCCACCTATCGCCAGATTGCAGAGCGGCTGGAGGAACGTGGCATTTCGCATTCAGGCCATAAGGATCGTGGCTTCATGGATTCGATCTACTTCAAGGATCCTCTTGGATTTTTGATCGAATGCGCCTGCTACAAGTTTGAACCACCTGTTGGATGTACACATGCCGATGTCATGATTGAGGCACATAGAAGACGCGTGGCGGCGGGCGACTACAATATTGGCGAGGTTCACTTGGCCGATGCAATTGAGCATCTGGCGCATAGGCGTCCTTCTTTGTCAGAGGATCGCGATCCTAAGGATCCGTACTGAATTCTTTCGCCAACAAATCATAAACAAGGCGGATCCGTTTAGACGTGTGTAATTCCCGATGGGCGATCAGCCAGACGGGGAACGGGACTGCCATTTGAGGGAAAACCATCTGAACCTCTGGGGCGATCCGCGCCCCATCTTGGCTCATCGCGCCAATGCCGAGCCCTTCGCGCACCATAGCCCATGCGGCCACACCATTGGCAGAGCTGTACCGGATGTTCTTGCGGGTCAGGCTGAGGCCTTGTGCGTTCAAAAGTTCGACCATTTGAGCGTGATCATCATAACCGATGAAGTCACAGCGGGAGATATCTTCAGCCGTTTCCGGCCAGCCCATCCGCGCAAGATATTCCGGCGTTGCGAAAAGGTGGCCGGACATTTCGCCGATCAAGCGCGCGATCAAATCAGGCTCTGTCGGGCGGCTATGGCGAATGGCGATGTCGGCCTCACGCCGCATGAGGTTTTGCACGGAGTTGGATGATACCACCGTGACTTCTATTCCCGGTGCGATATCGCGGAGTTTCTTCAAAATCGGCGGCAAGTAATGCACTGACATGATGTCGGTCGCCGTGATCGCGACATGGCCGTCAATCTGCTGAGATTGGCCCGACGCCGCCATGGAGAGTTGGCCAGCAGCGTCCCCCATCCCGCGGACATGCTTCAGCAATTCCCGTCCTGCATCAGTCAGCACTAAGCTGCGCCCGACGCGCTCAAAAAGTGTGACACCTAACGTGTCTTCCAGAGCCGAGACCTGCCGTCCAAGGGTTGGTTGGGTCAGCCCCAAAGCACGTGACGCAGCGGACAAAGACCCCTCCTGCGCGGTTGCAAGAAACGCGCGCGCTTGGTTCCAGTCAAAGTTGATCGCCTGCCAATTCATGCATTTTCGTATATCATACCGACAGTTTTCGGCAATTCACCTATGAATTTCGCATGAGTAAAACGCGGCAGAATTTATGGAGACCGATATGACCGCACACGCTTTCTGGGACGGCATAGCCCCTAAATATGCCAAACAACCGATCAAGGATCAAACCGCATATGAGCAAACTTTGGAGCGTATTCGTGCGCATCTGAATGCGGATGACCATGTGTTGGAGCTGGGATGTGGAACAGGTGCAACCGCATTGCTGCTTGCGCCTCATGTCCGCCACATGACTGCGACCGACATTTCGCCCGGCATGATCGCACAGGCGCATTTGCGGATGAATGGTGAGAAGAATGTGACGTTTGAAGCGGCTGAACCGCATGAACTGACACCACCAGACGGGGGCTATGATGTCGTCATGGCGCAGAACCTGATCCACTTAATCGAGGATACGGAAGGCTTTGTGGCAGACGCGCACCGGTTGCTGAAACCGGGCGGCGTGTTCATTTCAAAGACACCGTGTCTGGCGCATTTCAATCGCTTCGTGAAGTTGATCATTCCGGTGATGCAGTTCTTCGGCAAAGCGCCATTCGTGAAATCACTGTCGATCACAGAGCTTGAAGGCGCCATCGCCTGGGACGGGTTTGAGATCATTGAAACAGGGTCTTATCCGGCCAAGCCACCCAATCGCTTTCTTGTCGCACGAAAACGTTAGAACGGCGCTTTGACTTTGAATTCCAGACTGCGCCCGCCTTCGGGATGGCGCAGCTTGAGGCTTTCAGCGTGAAGCATCATGCGCGGGTGGTTTTCCCAGTCGTCGGAGTAGAACGGATCGCCGACGATCGGGTGACCCAGCTCTTTCATGTGGACGCGCAGCTGATGGGAACGACCCGTTTTGGGAAACAGCCGCATGCGGGTCATACCGTCTTTCACAGGTCCGCGCCGCCATTCGGTGAGCGCAGGTTTTCCTGACTCGTGATTAACATGTTGCAAGGGACGATTGGGCCAGTCGACGATAAGCGGCAGATCAATGATGCCTGTTTTCTCTGCCACTTCACCGTGGACCAAAGCGATGTAGGTCTTTTTCATGTATCGCTTCTCGAATTGAAGTCCGAGGTGGCGTTGCGCGGCCTTGGTCAAAGCAAAGACCATCACGCCGGATGTATCGCGATCAAGGCGATGAACCAGAAGGGCCGTTGGGAAGACCGCTTGCACACGGGCAATGAGGCAATCGGCCAAATGCTCCCCCCGTCCCGGGACGGACAGGAGCCCTGCCGGTTTGTTCACGATCAGGATCTCGGCATCCTCGTGGACCACATCCAGCGGATCGGTGGGTGGGTTGTAGTCTTCGCTCATGCCCGCCTCTTTAGCATTGAGACGCTATAGAGTACGAGCGCAGCCCAAATCATTGGGAACGCAATCGCGCGCGCAGTGCCGAACGGTTCATCAAAGACAAACACGGCGATAAGGAAGATCATGGTCGGTGCGATATATTGCATGATTGCGATCGTGCTCAGCGTAAGTCGTTTGGCGCCATTGGCATAGAGCAGCAACGGCACGGCCGTCACGATCCCGCAGCCGACCAACATCCAGATATTGTCAGCAAATTGGCTTGTTCCGTTGCGTTCGATGAGCGCCAGATAAATCAATGCCGGGATCGCGAGAATTAGGGCCTCTAGCAAGAAGCCCTGGTTCGGTCCGATTGGAAGCCATTTCTTGAAGAAGGCATACAGCCCCCACGTAATCGTCATTCCAAGAGCGGCGAATGGCACCTGACCCGCGTCAACCGTCAAGATCACAACCGCAACGGCAGCCAATACGATTGCGAGCCATTTCAACCTGCTCAGTCGTTCTTTCAGCAACGCAAAGCCTAGGAAGACACTGAACAACGGGTTGATGTAATATCCAAGCGCAGCGTCGAGTGCATTTCCCGAATTAATCGCCCAGATGTAAATGCCCCAATTTAAGGAAAGTAGCACTGCCGTGACGCAGCCCATCGCGAGCACTTTAGGAGAGGTCAGTGCCTCTCGAATATCGCGGGTACGCCGGAGAGAAATCAGAAGCGCTGCAGCGACAGGAATAGACCAAATGATGCGATGCGTCACAATTTCGACGGGCGGGATGTGATCCATCAACTTCATATAAAGCGGCAAGAAGCCCCACAGGAAATAGGCCGAGAACGCAAAACCAAACCCCGCAAGGGAGTCGCCACCGTCATTTCGTGTCTGTTCACTCATACAGCCATTCATCATTCAGATAGTTGCGTCGCAAGAGGCTATTGGGTGGCAAGATACCTCTGCACACATAAATGCCAGATTGTTGCCGCATTCCGTCTTGATTGTTGACGAAGTTTTGCTGGTTTTCCCCTGCTCCGCACTGCAGAACGAGGTTAAGAATTCGTAAATTCATTGTGACCACTTAACGAGTTGGACATCAAAGATGAGAAAAGTTACTTCCATCGCGAGCGCAGCGCTCGCCGTGACGCTCCTTGCGGCCCCCGTTTACGCGGCAACTGTGGACGTCTCTCCGGTAAATTCTAAAAGCGTCTTTGCTGACCGCAACGGCCAGAACAAATGGTATGTTGGCACGTCCTTTATGGTCGGCAACAAAGCTGTCAATAACGTTGCGGCTGGTGCGTTTCGCGTTGAAGGCAAAGTTACCGGACCAGACGAGCACGGCTTCATGCGTGACTTCCTTGCTTTTTGCCTGCAACCGCTTGAGCGACTGACATTACCAAAGACGCACACTGTAAATAATCCGTTTTCAGCTACGGTCTCTTCCGACCTGCAAGCGCTTGCCTCAAATGCGTGGGGCCGCGTGACAAACAGCAAGACTGCAGGCGCCTTCCAGTTGGCGGTATGGGAAATCGTCACCGAGTCCGGGGCATACAACATTCAATCCGGTGACTTCAAAGTGACCAGCAACCGCGGAGACTCAAATGCAGCTGAGGCTCTCGCGCAAACGTGGCTTAACAATATTTCCAGCGCGGATTGGACCGCATCAGGGAACGGGTTTCAAATCTTAACGGCATCTGGAACACAAGACTTGCTGACAAATGTTGAAAGCCCATCGCCCGTTCCACTTCCTGCAACAGGATGGATGCTCATCGCAAGTCTGGCTGGGGCAGGCTACGCGGCAAAGCGCAAGAAAGCATAAACCGCTTTCAGAGCTTCACGGAAACGTCGTCAACAGTTGTTGGCGGCGTTTTTCTTTATCTCAATCACATCGGCGCGAGCTAGTCAAAACACCACCGAATTTCACTTGCAATATTTATCTACCAAGTAGTAGGTAGTTTCTATATTCACAATAAGTGTAGAGACAATCCCATGAAAATCCATGATATCGAAGGCTTCCCAAATCCCGCTCGTGTTCGCATCGCATTGGCCGAAAAGGGCGCTATTGATCAAGTCGAGTTCGTTCCAGTCGATGTGATGGGTGGCGAACATCGAACCCCTGAATTCACAGCAAAGAACCCCGACGCTTCGGTTCCCTGTCTGGAATTGGAAGACGGCTCTTACATCTCCCAATGCACGGCAATCACAGAGTATATTGACGGTGTCTTTGACGGCCCAGCGCTGACAGGCGGCACACCGAAAGAAAGAGCACATATTTCAATGATGAACCTACGCGCTGAAGCTGGGTTGCTGAACGCTGTTGGCACATATTTCCATCACGCAACGCCGGGTCTGGGCCCTGATCTTGAAACCTACCAATGTGCCGAATGGGGTGAGAAACAAAAAGAAGCAGCAGTAAAGACAATGGGCTATTTCGACGAGGTTTTAGGGAACAATGAATACTTGGCTGGCGACGCCTTCTCCGTAGCTGATATAACTGCGTTTGCTGGCTTGGCCTTTGCGGATTTCGCGAAAGTCGAGATCCCAGAACGCCTACAAAACCTGATAGCTTGGCGTAACAAAGTTGCCGCACGCCCGTCGATAGCAGGATAAAGGACGAAACTGATGGAATTGAATGCAGATTTTTCAGAACGGGTTATCGTTCATTCGGATGAAGTAGAGTGGCAAGCCTCGCCTATGCCCGGCGTCGACAGGCGTATGCTTGATCGGATCGGCGGTGAGGTTGCACGTGCAACGACCATTGTCCGCTACGCGCCAGACAGTAATTTCTCTGCCCATACGCATACGGGTGGTGAAGAGTTCATTGTTCTGGACGGTGTCTTTCAAGACGAGCATGGCGACTTCCCAGAAGGGACTTATGTCCGTAATCCGCCAACGTCATCGCACACGCCTCGGTCCGAACCCGGATGCACGATCTTCGTTAAGCTGTGGCAGTTTGATCTGGAAGATCGGACGCAGTTTCGCAAATCCATGGCTGACGAGCTTGAGGCTGCCGTCGATGGTGTCGCGTCTTGTACCTTGCATCAGGACGACCGTGAGAATGTAACCTATCATCACATAGAACCGGGCGCGGCATTCACTGTGACACGCCCCGGCGGCATTGAGTTGTTGGTGATCGAAGGGGCTTTGTCTGAGGGTAAAGACAGTTTGCGCAAAGGCTCTTGGTTGCGATTGCCAGGCGGCGCGCGATTGGACGCCATCGCGGGTGACACAGGCGCGAAAGTCTGGGTCAAAACCGGTCATCTGCCTTTTGCCAAACCGCCTGAAGTCTAGATGAAGACAGATATTCTGATTATCGGAGGGGGTCTTTCCGGCCTCAGCCTTGCAGATCAATTGCAGTCTGCGGGGCGCGATTTTGTTCTGGTGGACGCCCGCGAAAGGTTTGGCGGGCGTATCAAGACCGGCAGTCTCGGTAGTCAAAACTATGACCTTGGCCCCGCATGGTTCTGGCCCGGGCAGCCTCGTATTGCTTCACTGATCCAGCGAATGGGACTGGACGCCTTTGACCAGTTCGCCAGGGGTGATCTGATCTTTGAAGATGACCGAGGACAGGTGCAGCGCGGACGTGGATACGCATCTATGGAAGGGTCTTGGCGATTGAAGAGCGGGCTGAGCGCCCTCACAGACGCATTGGCAGATAGACTTCCAGACAAGCGCAAGCTGACTGGGACGCGGATTACTGACCTTAGGAAAACAGCGGCTGGCATCATTGCGCAGTCCGCTCGTGAGACGGAAATTGAGGCGCAGGTCGTTGTATTTGCGGCACCTCCTCGGCTGATCGCTGAAGTGACCAGGTTTGAGCCAGCCTTGACGCAAGATGCCGTTCTGTCCATGCAAGCGGTCCCCACGTGGATGGCCGGGCAGGCCAAGGCCGTTGCGGTTTATGAGACCGCGTTTTGGCGCGATCAGGGGCTATCCGGTGATGCGATGAGCCGCGTTGGGCCAATGGTTGAGATTCACGATGCCTCCCCCTCGGATACGGGCCCCTACGCGTTGTTTGGTTTCATAGGTGTTCCGCCAAAGGCCCGGCAGGATGTCGCTGCGTTGAATTCCCGCATCATAGACCAGTTTGCACGCTTGTTCGGGGAGGACGCCCGATCCCCTTTGAAGCTGTTCTTGAAGGATTGGGCATTCGACCCCATGACCGCCACCGAGCAGGATCAGGTGCCGCTGCACATGCACCCTCGATATGGCTTGCCCGGCGCCCTTGAGGATGTGTGGGACGGCCGACTTGTTTTTGCTGGAACAGAGGTTGCGCTCGAATTTGGCGGATATCTTGAGGGAGCATTGGAAGCCGCAGAAATCGCATTACATAAGCTTCAAACAAAGTGAAATTGCTATGTCATCTGATACAAAGACATCTCTTTTAGACTCTGCAGAGAACGCCGCGCGCACCCGTGGGTTCGATGGCTTTAGCTATGCCGACTTGGCACAGGATGTTGGCATTCGCAAAGCCAGCATTCACCACCATTTTCCAACGAAAGCAGCCCTGTCTATCGCGTTGATGCAACGCTACCACGAGACCTTGGAAGAGGCATGCGACACGATTGCGAAGACCCATTCGACAGGTGGCACGCGTTTGGCTGCATTGATTGATTTCTACCGCGAGGCGTTGAAGGGCGGCAAAAGCCTATGCCTTTGCGTCTCGTTTTCGACCAGCCGTGAGAGCCTAACGCCCGAGGTCATCGCGGCGATCTGTGCGTTTAGGAAAATGATGATTGCGTGGCTGGAGATGGTGTTTAAGTCAGCGCAGACGGAGCAGAGCATTCTCGGTGTCAGCAACCCACAGAAGGAAGCAGCGGCTGCCCTTGCGTTGATTGAGGGTGCGCAACTGGCGTCGCGTGCTGAAGAAAGCGTCGATCTGTTTGACGCAGCACTTGAATTGCTTCGCGCGCGGATCGTCTAATACAGTTGCATCTGCACAACCCAAGCCACTATAGAACGCTGGATTTCATGTTGAAGACTGCGGGAGACCGCCCTGCCTGCACGCGCACGGCAGAGAGCCTTCTTAACCCCGCAAAAGATTTTGCGGAGTTCCAAGCAGCATCATGAAAGACATCTTATGCACATTCGCACGATACAAACTGCCGATTTAGCGGCTCTGAAAACGATCCTCGACGAAACCCAGCTTTTCCCCAGCGACATGCTTGCCGACATGATCGCCGGATTTCTTGCAGGTCAGACTGCTGAAAAATGGCTGACCTGTGAAGTCGACGGAGCGGCCGTGGGGTTCTGCTATGCCGTTCCAGAAGACATGACGGATGGCGCGTGGAATATGTTGGCGATTACTGTTCGCCCACAGCAGCAAGGCATCGGCTGCGGTGCTGCCCTCGTTGCCGCGATGGAACAAAAACTACGAGCAGAAAACGCCCGCATATTGATTGTGGATACGTCTGGCACGGATGCGTTCAAACAAGTACGCAAATTCTATCGGAACATGGGCTACACCCAAGAAGCTCGGATTCGAGATTTCTGGGCAAAGGGCGATGACAAGATCATCTTTTGGAAGTCATTGGACACTTAAGCCCAGCACAGCTTCAAACGGATTGCAGGGCTGATGGAAATCAGCCCTGCAGATTGATTACACTTTCACGCGGTCAGACGCCGGATCATAAAATGGTTTTGAGGACACTTCTGCCTTAACCCTTGTGCCTGCAACATCAATTTCAAACGTTGATCCAAGCACATCGGCGAGCTTTTCACCCGGACAAGGCACGTACCCCATCCCCATCGCGGCGCCTTCGAAGTGACCGTAGGAACCTGAGGTGAGGTAGCCGACAATTTCGCCGTCACGAATGACGGGTTCCGCGTGGTACAGTAGTGGTTCTGGGTCGGTCAGCTTGAATTGAAGCAGCCGCATCTGCAAACCTTCGTCTTGCTTGCGCAGAATTGCGTCGCGCCCCATGTAGTCGTCTTTGTCCTTCTTAACCGCAAAGCCTAGGCCAGCCTCCATCACGTGGTCCTCAGAGGTGATGTCGTGGCCAAAGTGACGGAAGCCCTTTTCGATCCGGCATGTGTCCATCATATGCATGCCGCACAGGCGCATCCCGAATTGTTCACCCGCTTCTGCGAGCGTCTCGAACACGTGGCCTGCCATGTCGGCGGAGACGTAGACCTCCCATCCCAGCTCGCCCACATAGGTCACGCGGTGGACACGAGCGAGGCCCATGCCAATCTCGATCTGCTGTGCGGTGCCGAACGGGTTGGCGTCGTTGCTGAAATCGTTGGGGCTGACCGATTCCAGAAGCTTGCGGGAATTGGGGCCCATGATAGCCAACACGCCCTCGGCGGCGGTGGTGTTGGTGATGACCACGTCGAAGTTTTTCTCCCGCGCGATACGCTCCATCCATGTTTGATCCGCCAGACGCGTGGCAGCGGGGGTAACGACCAGATATTCGTATTCCTCCAGCCGGGTAACGGTTACATCCGCCTCAATCCCCGCTTTGGAGTTCAGGAACTGCGTGTAGACGATCTTGCCGTTTGGCACGGAATAGTTGCCGCCGCCCACGTAGTTCATGAACGCTTCGGCATCCCTGCCCGCAACGCGGATTTTACCGAAAGAGGACATGTCATACATGCCGACATTCTGGCGGACGGCCATATGTTCCTCGCGCACATTGTCGAAGAAATTCTGGCGTTTCCAGGAATATTCATAGACCGGTTCCTGATTTCCGCGCGCAAACCAGTTGGCGCGTTCCCAGCCCGCCAATTCGCCAAAACACGCGCCGCGTTCCTTCAGATGCTGGTGGAACGGCGAGCGCCGCACGCCCCGCGCTGTCTTCTTTTGAAGATACGGGAAGTGGTCGGCATAAAGCAGGCCCAGCGTCTCCTTCGAGCGCTCAAATAGGTAGGTTCGATTGCCTTGGAAGGGTTGCATCCGTGAAATGTCTACGTCGCCTAGATCAAATGGCTTCTCACCTGCATCCATCCATTGTGCGAGTGCCTGACCAGCCCCACCGGCGGACTGAATACCAATGGAATTGAAGCCAGCCGCGACCCAGAAATTATCAAGCTCCGGTGCAAGACCTAGGTGATAGGCGTCATCCGGCGTGAAGCTTTCGGGACCGTTGAAAAAGGTATGAATGCCGGCCTCGGCCAACATCGGCAACCGCTCCACCGCGGCTTCAAGAATTGGCTCAAAATGGTCAAAGTCCTCGGGCAGTTGATCGAACTCAAAGTCCTTTGGAATATCCAACGTCCACGGCTTTGAGACTGGCTCAAACGCACCCAAAAGCATTTTTCCTGCGTCTTCTTTGTAGTAAGCGCATTCATCGGGCACCCGTAGGACCGGCATTTGCGTCAGGCCGGGGATGCTTTCTGTGACGATGTAGAAGTGCTCGCAGCTGTGCAAAGGCACATTGACCCCTGCCATCTTACCGACGGAGTGGCCCCACATCCCGCCACAGTTGACGACATGCTCCGCTGAAATCTGACCTGTTTCGCCGTTTTTGTCTTCCCAAGTCACGCCAGTGACGCGGCGGCCTTCCTTCTGAATGGCCGTAACAAGGTAGCCTTCTTTAACGAGCGCGCCGTTTTGCCGTGCGCCTTTGGCCAAGGCTTGCGCGATGTTTGCCGGATCGCCTTGTCCATCAAGGGGCAGGTAGACGCCGCCGGTGACACCGTCGATATTGATATGCTCGTATCGCTTCTTCACTTCCTCGGGTGAGATTGATTCAGCTTCAACACCAAAGGACCGCGCCATAGCGGCTTGACGGTTGATCTCTTCCAAACGCTCTTCGGTCAGCGCCGCTGTGATTGATCCGCAGCGCTTGAAGCCAGTTGCGACGCCAGTTTCCGCTTCCAGTTCGCCGTAAAGTTCTTGGCTGTATTTTGCGAGCTTCGTCATGTTCTTCGTTGCGCGAAGCTGTGCGATCAGACCGGCGGCATGCCACGTCGTGCCAGACGTCAGTTGCTTGCGTTCCAAAAGCACGATGTCTTTCCAGCCTTGCTTTGCCAAATGGTAAGCGACAGAACAGCCTATGACGCCACCGCCAATGATGACGACGCGCGCGGATGTGGGAAGGGTCATGGATACATCTCCGAAAACTTGGCCTTGTAGAGGGCGATCATCTCTTCCTCGGTGGCACCAGTGTCATAAGGGGGCGTCGTCAGCGGTGTGACCTCTGAGACAGTGATTTTAACGATCAGGTTGATGCGATCACACAGATCGCCCCAAACGTCGTGGAACTTCGGGTAAAGCGCATCGAATGCCGCAGTGTCGGGACGTACCATCGCGGCCATTCCACGAAGCCGCGCGCCTTTTCGTGTGAAGCTATCGACGAAATTGATCTCGCATTCCGGGTTATGAGTCAGGTTCGTGACTGTCTGCGGGGAACGGATTTCGCCAAAGGCAATCGTGCTGTCATCGACCACCAAAAACGTGCCTTTTGGAGACACGGAGGGCCTGCCTCCCGGCGTCACGGTCGCGATATGGCCCAACCGCCAGCGGGTGATCAGATCTTGCACTTGTGAAGGGATCATGCGGCAAACCTGCGGCTGAGCTCGGAGATATGAGCCGGTCCAACCTCACAACAGCCACCAATGAGAGTGGCGCCTTTGCCGACCCAGTCCGTCGCGAATTCGGCGTAGGCTGTCGGGTCCAAGTCTTTCCGCGCTGTCAGAATGTCGACGGTCGCGCCGATCTCATTAAACGCATCCGCAATGCCCGTGAAACCGTTGGCATATGCCCCGACAGGTATGTCACATCCAGCCAGTTCAGGGAGCCCTGCACTGATCGCCTCTGGTACGGAGCAATTGAGAAGAACGGCTTCAGGCTTATGTTCCGCAAGCAAAGGTAAAATGTCGCGCAAGGGCTCGCCCGAGCGTAGCTTGGTGCCATCATCATCACTGACGGACAAAGCCAGCCAGATGGGCTTTCCGGTTACGCTTAGCCCCATCAATGCGCCCTTGGCTTGATCGAGCGAGGCCATCGTTTCCGCGATATGCGCATCAACATAAGGCGCTTGCCGTTCCGCCAGTTCTGCATAGGCTTGCGCTGCACGCTCAGACGGCGGAGCAAGGTGGGGTTGGTAGGAAAAACCCAAAGGACCTACAGATCCAAGCACAAGACCAGACCCATGCGCGTCGCGCGCCTCGACCGCGATCTGACAGGCCAGATCGGTCAACCGTTTCAGGCTGTCGGCGATATTGTGTTTCTCCAACCTATCCGGAAGGACGCCGTAAGTGTTGGTGGTGGCGATTTGCGCGCCAGCTGCGAAATAATCATCATGCACAGCTTTCACCAGCTCCGGTGCTTCCAGCAAAGCCTGTGTCGCCCATAGACCCGTTGCCCGCCCCATACGCGCAACCAGTTCCTGCCCCATGCCCCCATCAAGAATCGTGACGCTCACAGGTCCACCCAAGCGCCGCGCAGCGGCGCCCCCGATGGTGACGCGCGAAACGCGGAAGGGAGGTGGGCGGGCCCACCTTTAATCAAGCTCGCAACACGGATCATGCGCGGATACGCTCATTCTCAGGATCCCAAAGCGGCGCATCTTCTTGTACGGTCGCAGGATATTTTTTACCGTAAATCTCAACATGCAATTGAGTGCCTGGTTGCGTTGCTTCGGTTTTCACGACGCCCAATGCAATGGATTTGTTGACCCGGAATCCCCAATCTCCTGAGGTTGTCTCGCCAACAATCGTATCCCCCATCCAGACGGGTGACATGTAAGGCGCGTCTGCATCACCGGCATCCACGACAAGCGTGACGAACCCTTTCTTGGGTCCTTGCTGCATCTCATTTGCCAGCGCTGCTTTCCCGGGGAAGTCCTGTTCTTTATTCAGGCGGAGGAAGCGGTCGAGGCCGCCTTCAAGCAAGGTGTAATCCGTGGACAGATCGCCCTTCCACGTCCGGTAGCCTTTTTCAATCCGCATGGAGTTCAGCGCGTACATCCCAAACGGTGCAGCACCTGCGGCGCGGATGGCGTCGTAGACAGCGGGGCTGTCTTCAAAGGAAGTATGCACCTCCCACCCCAACTCACCCGCGAAGGAGATACGGAACAGTTTCGCGGGCTTGCCCGCCACGGTCGCATCCTGAATTGTAAGCCAGCCACTTTCCAGATCGGCCCCTTCGCAAATCGCGGCCAGCATCTCACGGGATTTTGGCCCGGTCAGCAGGTGTGTAGACCACTCTTTGGTGATGTCTTTCAACTCAAGCGACCCATCAGCAGGCAGACGGTTTTGCAGGTATTCGAAGTCATGCCACTGGGCGACAGCGGCAGTCATGATCCAGAAATCATCCTCACCCCAGCGGATGATCGTCACCTCCGTCACGATGCGGCCGCGGCTGTCCGTGAAGTAGCCAAGGTTCATGCGACCGGCCTTTGGCAATGCGCCTGCGATTTGGGTTCGTAGCCATTCTGCAGCCCCTGCACCGCTGAGCGTGTACCGAGAGAAGCCGGGCATATCTAGGACACCCGCGCTGTTGGTGCACGCCTCGACCTCTTCTTTGATGCGTTGCGTCCAAGGACCTTCACGATTCCATGTCTCAGTCGCTTCTTCAGACGTGTCGTCACCCTCTTTCGCAAACCAGTTCGCACGTTCCCAGCCGTTATAAGCCCCCATCTGCGCGCCAGAGGCCAGCAATGTGGCGTGGTTTGGCGACAGCTTCTTGTCACGGGCGGCGGGCCATTCGTGATGCGGGAAATGCATCGCGTATTCGTGGCCGTAGGTTTCCAGCGCTTTGGCGTGACAATAATCGTGATCCGCATAATCAGTGTAGCGGCGCGGGTCGACGGCCCACATGTCCATCTCCGTCTCGCCATGCATGATCCATTCCGACAGCACCTTGCCCGCGCCGCCGCCTTGGGCGATGCCGAAGGTGAAGGAGTGACCTTCAAAAGCGTTCTTCACGCCCGGCATCGGGCCAATCATCGGCAGGCCGTCGGGTGCGTAAGGGATTGGGCCGTTGATGTTACGCTCAACTCCGCCCTCGCCCAGCAGCGGCAGGCGTTCCATCGCATCCTCGATGTAGAACTCAAGGCGCTCCAGATCATCGGGGTACAGCTGGAAGGAGAAGTCTTCCGGCATCGGATCCTCGGGCGTGACCCAGTGGGCCTTACAGTTGCGCTCATATGGCCCGAGGTTCAGGCCGTATTTGTCCTGACGCAGATAGTAGCTGATGTCGGGGTCGCGGATCATCGGCATCTTGTGGCCCTGCTCCTTGGTCCAGGCTTCCAGCTCCGGCAATTGGCCGGTCAGGAAATACTGGTGGGACATGACCACCATTGGCACAGTGCGACCGCCGAAAGGCTTGAACATCTCGCCCACGCGCTGCGCATAGTAACCCGCGCAGTTCACCACGATCTCGGCGCGAATTTCGCCCTTGTCTGTCTTCACGATCCACTCGTCACCATCACGGTCCAAACCGGTCACGGGGCAGAAGCGTTCAATGCGTCCGCCAGCGTCACGTGCGCCTTTGGCCAAGGCCTGCGTCAGCTGCGCCGGGTCAATGTCACCATCCAACGGGTCCCACAGGCCGCCAGCCAGATCATGGGTTTCCATGAACGGGTTGTGCACCTTAAGCTCTTCGGGCGTGCAGATATCCATCTGCAATCCCTGGTAGCGCGCTTGGGAGGCGATCTTTTCGAACTCCTGCATCCGCTCTTTGCTATGCGCCAAGCGGATCGCGCCGGTGACGTGGTAGTTCATTGGGTAATCGACGTCGTCGGCCAGCGTGCGGTACATTTCCAACCCAAAACGCTGCATGTTCATCACGGCCCAATTCGGTGCAAAGTTGGGGCAGTTGCCCGCCGCGTGCCATGTCGAGCCAGCCGTTAGTTCGTTTTTCTCCAGTAGCACGCAGTCTTTCCAGCCTGCCTTGGCCAGGTGGTACAGAGTCGAGGTGCCGACGACACCGCCGCCGATGATGACCACGCGGGCCGTTGTTGGAAAATCAGACATGAACGTCTCCCTTATTGTTCGTGCTGCGGTATTCCATCCGCAATGTCGTAATAGTCGCCCTTGTCGGCGACAAAGATGTGTTTCTCGATTTTCAGGCCAGTGGGCCCGTCAATGGCCCCCAGCGAAAAGCTCATTGAGCTTTCGTCATTGTGCTTCCAGAACAGGTTGCAGCCGCAATTGGCGCAAAACCCGCGCTTGGCGCTGTCAGAGGAGGCATACCATTTGACATCGCCTTGAATGTCTATGTCGGACTGCATGACGACCGCCGAGGCCCAGACATTGCCGGACTGTTTGCGGCATTGACCGCAATGGCAGTTCGATACACTCCAAACCTTGCCATTCACTTCGAACGCGGATGCACCGCAATTGCACGTCCCCTTCATGCCGCCCTCCCCGGTGCGGACGCGCTGCCAAGAAGCACGCCATAGATCACGAAGCATGCCGCCATCACACGACGCACCCAGACATTCAGGATCGCGCTCATCGCCGAGCGTCCTATGCCTGCACCAATTGCGGTGTAGGTCAGGTAGCTGGCCGCTGTGATGGTCAAGGCCGTTGGCATGATGACCCACATTTGCGACCAGACGGCGATGTCGGGCTGCACAAACTGTGTGAAGGCTGCGAAGTAGCCCGCCACGGATTTGACGTTGATCGTCGCGATCAGGAAGGCTTTGCCGTAGATGGACTTGGCCGTCACCGCTCTGGGTGCCAAAGGTTTGACTGCGTTCATCCAGCCGCGCACGCCCAGATAGATCAGGAACGCCGCGCCGATCAGCTTGCCGTAGAAGAACGCTTCGGGAAATGACGCAAGCAACGCTGTCACACCCGCAGCAGACAGGATCAGAAACAGCGTCGCTTGCGTGAGGATGCCGAGTACGCCCCAAAGCGACCGCTTGAACCCGTGCGTCATGCCGTTGGTCACACAGTTCACTGCGTTAGGTCCGGGTGTGGTCACGAAAACCACCCAGAACAGTGCGAATATGATCCATGCCTCCCACGTCATATCAATATACCGGCGGGGAAATGACCCAGATCAGTACGGCCGGATCTGAGTATTTATTATGCCATTTGTAAGGATGGCCACGGAGGCGGAAACTATCGCCCGCGCCAAGCTCATGCGTTACGCCGTTTATCCAAATCTCGAGTTTGCCGGATACGACATAGCCCACTTCCTGCGTTTCGCGTGTGACAGCCTCTGTGATCCTTGCACCGGGTTCAAACGTGGAATGCACCACTTCGAAATCATCTGTGAGGTCGGGTGAGAGCAGTTCTTCAATCAATCCTTCTTCGCGGGACCCGATTGGACGGCGCACATCTGCACGGACGACATAGCCTTGTTCTTCCGCTGGCACGGCGTCTTGGCGAAATAAGCTTGAAACGGACACGTCTAAGGCCTTGGCGATACCGCGCAAGTCGGTGACGCTTGGCTCTGACTTGCCACGCTCCACCTGCGACAGCCATCCCACGGAGCGTCCAAGTGTCACTGCGAGATCAGTGAGCGTAAGCCCACGTGCCTTACGCAGCGCTCGAAGATCGGCACCAAGCGATTGAGGCTGAGACGGATCGGAATGCAGCATAGCACCAGTCATGACATGGATGCCGTGAAATTTTACGGCCTTTTTTCACGAAACAGGAAAGCTGTGAGTCGTGCAAGGATTTTCTGCATGCAACAGTGCACGAGTTTCACTGAATTCACCCGCACGCGGTCAGCTTCCAACAACCCGATCTTGGAGCCATATCAAGGAAGGATAGGACGCCAGCCAGACCCAAAAGAAACGGTTCAATCCGAACAAAAACGCGTTGGCTAAATGGAAGAGCGAGCCGACACATAGAGCGGGCAAAAGGAGTGCCGAGGACAAAAACGAGAGAGGGAAAAGTACCTCGAACAGAATAACACACCAAGACGCCGAAAAAAGAAGTGAGGTTCGGTCCGCCAAAGCGCGCAGTTCTGTGCTAACCGGATAGGCCGAAAATGCGAAAACATCACAGAGCGCTTGCCCTTTTAGCCAGTCCCGATTGCACAGCTTCACCAGTCCCGACACGACATACGATAAGATCACCTGTACCGCGAGATAACCGAACACTCTTTCCTGCCAAACTTGATTTGGCATCGCGTAGGACAAGGCTAAGCAATATAGGATTAAGCCACCCATCCGATCACTGCCGCCGTTATAGGGCCCTTGGAACCGTTGCAGTGCCATGAGATTTGTTAGAACTAGCCCGACCAAAACTGCGCCCGTCATGGCTCCGGCCAATAGAAAACCGGACAAGACAAGACGGACCGCAAACAGGCGCGCCTCAAATCGCGAGCCTGCAAGATGTTCGACGCTTTGTTGGACAAAAGCGATCGCGAGCAGAATTTCCGTTGCGCGTTGCGCAACCTCAAAGCTCATGTGTCACCGGCTTGGATCTGCCTAGGTGCGGATTGAAACGTGATTTCTTCTCGATCACGTGTCACAAAAATTAATCTAACCGAAACGATGCTTCCAACTGCGCATTGCGACGCGATCAATCGAAACAACTCATCCTCGGCGTGCGGTGTCGGATCTTCATTCAACCGCTCCGCCAATGACACCGCATACAGTCCCTCGTTCCAACCCGCATTCCAGAATAGCCGCAGAACCATTTCCAGAAGAGTCACCCGTGGAGGACTTGGTCGGAAAGCCTGCCAAGGACCATTGTCGGATTGCCAAAACACGCGTGGAGAAGGTTGGACGGATTTAAAGAAACGCCATGACGGGACCAAAGCAGGCAGCATCAGTTTGAAAAGTGCGATCATGAGCCAACGCTAGATGTTGGCTTGTTACCACAGCGTTAAGAATGACTTTGCTTGAAAGCTGATCGGCGAATTAGCACGGACCGAAGAAGTTTTTGCCTGAGTGACAGTCCCATTTATCCATCCTCCCTCGTAAGGGGCCGTATGTCAGTTTGCTTTTACGTCCTGAAGCAATCGCGCGAGCATGACCCGATCATTTACGCCCAGCTTGGCATAGACGGCCTTCACGTAGTCAGAAACCGTGTTCGGGGATATCTCACAAAGCCGCGCACATTCTTTGCGGCTTAGCCCGGATGCAATCAGGTAGGCAACTTCTTGTTCACGTGGTGTCAGGTCAGCCAATGCAGGATGCTCTGGCGCAACAAGCCGCTTTCGAAAGACATCATCGTTTGCTTCCTCCACCGGAGGTGTCGCTGACAGCTCTTCGATGCGACGATGGATGATGAGGCAAAACAGGCGCAGTTCTTCCTTGCGCGGGAGTACCTTGGATTTAAACGATTGCCGATCCATTCGCGTGCCTAGGTTAAATCCACCAAACCGCTCGGAACCGCGCAGCCGCATTGGTATCCCAATGCCAGTACGAAACCCTGTTAGCTCTGCGGCTTTGATGAAAGCTTGTGCGTCAGGCGGCAAATAAGGGTAGTCGCGCAAATACTCCGCACCGGTCAGCGTGATCTCATAGCTGTCGCAACAATGCGAGAGGAACGGATCTTTTTGGGGCTGCTGGTCTTGATAAATCTGGCTTATATTGCTGAAGAGCATTGGTGCGCCGAAATCCTGCTCAACCGTCAGGTAGTTTAAGAACTCTATACCCAAAGGTTCCAAAGCGTCTGATAGCTTCTTCCAAATGAGCTCTACATCATCCAACCGTTCAATTGCGGCTGCTTTATCCATCAACATAGATAAGGTCGTTCTTTTATAATGGCGCTCCCTGACTCACGAATGACGTCAGGCTAAGTTACTGTTGTCGGTGACTTAGCGCGAAGATGCAGAGATTCCAGACTGACTCGTCTGCACTGCTCACAGCGACTTAGCCCGAGACTTACGCCATCGCTTTACAACCGCAACGAAACCCTTCACGCCTTTGCAATGACATCACATCTCAAAGGCCTGCTGATCACAACGCTTGGCGTTTTACTGGTTGTACCAGACGCTTTGTTTGTACGGCTGATCACCGCAGAGCCTTTGGTGATCTCTTTCTGGCGAGGGCTGATTTCTGGCGGAATGATCTTTGCGGTCGTTTTGGTTTTTCAAGGACCTCGAGGTTTCACGGCCATTTTTCGAACCGGCATAGCAGGCGTGCTTTACATCTTTTTGCTTGGAACAACCAACATTGGTTTCGTCTTAGCCATCACCCTGACGAGCGTAGCAAATGTCGTCTTCATCCTTGCCGCGATGCCGATTTTTGCAGCCATCTTCAGCCGAATTTTCCTAGGCGAACCTATTCGGAGGCGCATGGTCGTGACTATGGCCGTGGTCATGATCGGGCTTGGTATCATCGCATTTGGGACAAGCTCGCATGGGGTTGCCTCTTGGAAGGGTGATCTTTGCGCGCTTTACGTTTCAGCAGCCTATGCGGCGGCGTTGACGGCTGTGCGGCATGTCAAAGATGTTTCAATGATACCCGCGATCCCGTTTGCTTATTTGGGCGCCGCACTTGTGCTTGGTACTCTGGCCTCCCCGCTTCCGGCGTTTGAAGTACAATGGCCGCTCTTCTTGGCCCATGGCGTCCTAATAGGAGCCGCAAGCTGTCTGCTGACGCTCGGGCCGCGCTACATCAGTTCGAGCGAGGTGTCTTTGTTAATCCTGCTCGAGTCCGTGCTGGCACCCCTACTTGTTTGGGTGGTCATTGGCGAAGACCCGGGCCCGATGGCGTTGATCGGGGGCGCGATCGTAATCGGCGCTTTGATCTTGTCTAACCTTTACGCGTTGAGGTTTGCCCGCAGCCTAGAGCCGTCCAAACACTGATTTGAGGAGTTTGGCCATTTCGGTAGCATCATGCCGCGTAAAAGCACTTGGCTGATCGCTATCGATATCAAAGACCGCAATCAAAGTCCCAGAGCCGTTCCACACGGGCAGCACCAATTCGGATTGCGTTGAGGATGCGCAAGCAATGTGCCCGTCGAATGCGTTCACGTCTTCGATCAGTTGAGTTTTTTCTTCTCTCGCAGCAGCCCCGCAAACGCCCCGTGAAAAGGGTATCACAAGGCAGCCATGACCACCCTGATAGGGACCGATCTTAAGCAATTCCGGTCCTACGACGCGGTAAAAGCCGGTCCAGTCAAATCGCGGGTCACTGTGATGCACTTCACACGCAAAGGTCGCCATCAGAGCGACGGCATCCGTTTCGCCTTCGGTCAAGCTAAGAATGGACGCCGCAAGCGTGTCATATTGAACGGTCAAGGTCGCTCAATGGCTATGGCTGTGCCTTCACCGCCGCCAATACAAATAGCCGCGACGCCTCGCTTTAAGTCGCGCTTTTCCAAAGCGTTCAGCAAAGTGACGATGATGCGCGCACCAGATGCGCCAATCGGGTGACCTAATGCACAGGCCCCACCGTTTACGTTGACGATATCGTGGTCCAGACCCATCTCGTGCATGAAAGCCATAGGAACGACCGCAAAGGCTTCATTGACTTCCCAAAGATCAACATCCTCTTTTTGCCATCCGATGCGCTCTAGCAGCTTTTGCGCTGCAGGCACCGGTGCTGTCGTAAACAAAGCTGGCGCTTGCGCATGGCTGGCGTGCCCTACAACGCGCGCACGAATTGCCAAACCCTGTTCCTGTGCAGCCTCTTCAGACGCCATCAAAAGAGCAGCGGCACCGTCTGAAATAGAGGATGAATTGGCAGCGGTCACAGAACCATCTTTGCGGAATGCTGGTTTCAGATGGGGTATCTTTTCCGGCCGTGCCTTTGTGGGTTGTTCATCGCTCCCGATGGTAAGCTCACCTGTACGGGTCGACAGTGAAACAGCAGCGATCTCATCTGCAAACTGACCTGAGTTCTGTGCCTCAAGTGCGCGGTTGAGCGAGGCAATCGCAAACGCATCTTGTGCGTCTCGTGTAAATTGAAAGGTTTCTGCGCAGTCTTCCGCAAATGTCCCCATCAGGCGGCCTTTGTCATAGGCGTCTTCCAAACCATCCAGAAACATAGAGTCTTGGACATTTTGGTGGCCGATCCGCGCACCATTCCGCATTTTTGGTAAAAGATACGGAGCATTGGTCATGCTTTCCATACCGCCAGCGATCATCGTTTGCGCGTGACCTAAAGCAATCTGATCAAAGGCCATCATTGCAGCCTTCATTCCAGAGCCGCACATTTTATTGAGCGTTGTTGCTGGCACCTCTTGCCCCAACCCCGCGGCAAAGCCCGCTTGCCGTGCCGGAGCCTGCCCTAAGCCCGCAGGCAGCACACATCCCATCAAAACTTCATCAACACTTTCAGCGCCAGCACCGTCCAAAGCCGCTTTTATCGCAACGCCACCAAGCGACGGCGCATCCATACCAGAAAAATCGCCTTGGAAGCCGCCCATGGGGGTCCGGCTTGCGCCCGAAATAACGACTGACTTCATTCCAAAACTCCTAAAATTGAGGAAAAATCGAACACTGAATGGTAATCTTTGCCCGCTAAGACAATCCTCATCATTGATGCGGAGCACAAGACATGAACTTGAGTAAAGACACAACAAACGGCGTTTTAGTGCTGACCCCGGATTCAGAGCGGATTGATGCGGCCAGCGCAATTTACCTGAAAGATCAGTTTCGCGATGCGACGGCTCAGGTCGACGGACGCGTTATCATTGATCTGGCTGGTGTAAATTTCATGGACAGTAGCGGGCTTGGCGCCATGGTTTCGGCCCTGAAACTGCTCAAGGGGCGGAAGCTAGAACTTTCCGGTTTAACCCCGGTTGTTGAGAAAGTCTTCAAACTGACCCGAATGGATCAGGTTTTCATAATTCATTCTGACCTGAACAGTGCCCTTTCAGGAACTGGCGCTGATGCAGCATGAAGGCTCCATAACTCCAGAAAAGCGAGATCAGCCAGAGACATTGCATCAAAGCTATAGCTTCCGGTGCAAAACAGGCGGTGACGGTATCCGAAAGCTGCTGGCAAATGTGACGCGAACGATCGACGCAAATCATCCACGCGCCGAACAGCTATCTCACAATACGCAAATCGTTCTCGCGGAAGCGCTCAATAATATTGAAGAGCATGGGTATCGCGGCATCGCTGGCGGGCAAATCAAGCTTAAGCTTGAACTACACAAAGATGCAGTTGTCGTGGAAACCGTTGATTTTGGAAATGCGATGCCCGGCCTTGAATTGCCAATGAAGGTTCTTCCAGACGCAGATGTTGACTGTGCCGATCTGCCTGAAGGTGGGTTTGGTTGGTTTTTAATTCATACATTAGCGCCGAACCCGGAATATAAGCGGCGTGGCAGATCCAATATCCTGAGGGTCAAAATACTAGACCTTGGCGAGTAAAACACCGTCTGCGGGGTATTTTGAATGCCTTTCAATGCTGTTCATGGGCGATCAAGATCAGTTTTGTTTCCAATATTTACCCAATGAAAATAATTGTTTCTCACCATCCGCTATTTGCCGCTATTTCGCCTCCATTTGCACAAATCGCAGTCTGAATCGAACGTCATACCAGTCCTTGTAGCTGCATAGCTTCCCTCGGCGCCGCGTTTATCAGCCCCCACCCAGATGCGTGGCGTCGAGGAACCTCCCCCAAATTAGCATCGCTAGACTTTTGGCCTACGCCTTCTATTGTTTCGCCCTTAACGTCGATGTTGAAGGCCACACTATGCGCGATTTCCACCACCCCGGACGGTCTACCGTTTTCAGCCAAAACGGCATGTGCGCAACATCGCACCCTTTGGCTGCGAAGGTTGCGGTTCAGATGCTAGAAGCTGGTGGAAACGCTGTTGACGCTGCGATCGCCGCCGCTGTCCTCTTAGGGCTTTGCGAGCCTCAGATGACCGGTATCGGCGGTGATTGCTTTGTGCTGCTGAAGCCCGCAGACAGTGAAGACGTGATTGCCCTTAACGGCTCAGGGCGCGCCCCAGCGGGTTTGGATGCAGCAGACCTTCGCGCCGCAGGCCACGCTACAATGCCAGTCTATGATGCCCAAGCAGTCACTATCCCCGGTGCCATTGACGCTTTTTGCCGGTTGGCAAAAGACCACGGTAAGCTGGGACTTAAGGCCGCTCTGGCGCCTGCGATCTACTACGCTGAGGCTGGCGTTCCTGTGGGACCAAGAACCAGTTTCGATTGGAAAGAAGCTGAGACCACACCAAAGGGAGCTGGGGCAAAGCATTATCTTTTGGATGGCAAAGCGCCCGCTCCCGGACAGATTTTTCGTGCACCTCATCAAGCAGAAGTCTTGCGGCGCATCGCAATGGATGGACGCGACGCGTTTTACGAAGGTGAGATCGCCGAAGATATGGTCGCCTCGTTACAGGCTGTGGGAGGCGCACATAGCCTCGATGATTTTGCAAAAACGGCATGTGAATATACTCAGCCTATTTCTGGCAGCTACAAAGGCATTGAATTGGTTGAGCATCCGCCAAACGGTCAAGGTGCCACCGCAATCTTGATGAACAACATGCTGGCGCAGCGTGACATCGCTGCAATGGACCCATTTGGAAGCCAACGCGCCCATGTCGAAGCAGAGATCGCGAAGCTAGCATATGATGCCCGAAATAGGTTCTTGGCCGATCCGGATCATACGGCGCGTTTGGAGCACATGTTGTCGCAAGACACTGCCAAACGCCTTGTAGACCTAATCGACATGAACCGCGCGATGGAGAACCCGGGCACTGTCTCTGAGCAAGTTCACAAGGAAACAGTTTATCTGACTGTGGTCGATAAGGATCGTATGGCCGTTTCCTTGATATACTCAATTTTCCATAGTTTTGGGTCGGGTATTGCGTCTGAAAAGTTCGGCATCCTCTTCCAGAACCGTGGCGCGGGTTTCACGCTTGAGGAAAGTCATGCAAATGAAGCCAAGGGCGGGAAACGACCGATGCACACGATTATCCCCGGCATGCTGAAGAAGAACGGTAAGGTTGTTATGCCATTCGGTGTAATGGGCGGCGCATACCAACCCAATGGCCACGCGCGTTTCTTGAGTAACATCGTCGATTTCAACATGCATCCGCAAGAAGCCATCGACGCCCCGCGCAGTTTTTCAGATGCAGGTGATATGAAAGTCGAGCGTGGCTATTCTGATCAGGTCAGACAAGAACTGGTCGATATGGGGCATAAAGTCAGCATACCCGAGACGCCGATCGGTGGCGCACAGGCAATCTTCATTGATGAGGAAAACGGTATCCTGCACGGAGCCTCAGACCCACGTAAAGACGGCTGTGCGCTCGGCTACTAATTAAAGTCGAACTGAAGTGGGTACTTACCGTGGCCATCATATTGACCAAACATCGCGCTCAGATCAGGGTGATCTACAGGCTCACCGGTCATGTCAGGGGTCAGGTTCTGCTCTGAGACGTAAGCGACGTAGTAGCTTTCGTCGTTCTCAGCCAACAGGTGGTAAAAGGGTTGGTCCTTCCGTGGGCGCGACGCCTCAGGAATATTTGCATACCACTCGTCTGAATTGGAAAACTCAGCATCTACGTCAAAGATAACCCCCCTGAAAGGGTGTTTCTTGTGGCGCACGATTTGGCCCAACATGTACTTGGCCTGTTGTTTAAGCATAACAATTGCAACCTTTATTAACTCTAGATAGACCCTGCGCTCAGGGCTTGTCCATCTCATCGCGCTCAAAATTAGGGAAACAGTCTGTGAACTTGCTCCTTACAGTGCTTGAAATTGTGGCTCCGGTCTTTCTGCTGGCGGCGATTGGGTTCACATGGGTCAAACTTGGTTTTGACTATCGAATCGAGTTCGTGACGCGTCTCGCGATGACTTTGGCAGTGCCTTGCCTTGTCTTTGTGGCATTGATGAATACGACAATTGCACCCGAGGCCTTGGGCACAGTTTTCATGGCCGCTATTGCGGCCTATGCAGCAATCACGGTCATCCTGTTTGCGTTGGTAAAGCTGCTCAGGCTGAGCATCCGGACCTATCTGGCGCCGCTTATTTTTGGCAATACCGGCAATCTGGGCCTCCCATTGGCTTTGTTTGCGTTCGGCGATGAAGGTCTTGGTTATGCCGTTGTCATCTTCGCGATCATGGGGATTTACTCTTTCACATTCGGTGTTTGGTTGGTGTCCGGAGGTGGCAGCCTCAAGCGCGTCATTCAGGAACCAATGGTCGGCGCAACCATTCTCGGCGCGCTGTTTCTTTGGCAAGGCTGGAAGACCCCCACATTTCTGACGAACACAATTGAATTGATCGGCCAGATGGCAATCCCGCTGATGCTGATAACACTGGGAGTTGCGGTCGCACGTATTCAGCCGGGTAGCATCAGCAAGGCAATTTGGTTGTCTTTGATGAAGGCAGCAGTTTGCATTTTGGCTGGCTGGGCCGCTGGAACCTACTTCAACCTACCTGACATCGCTACCGCTGTTCTAATTCTACAGGTTTCTACGCCTGTTGCCGTGACATCCTATCTTCTGGCAGAGAAATATGAGGCTGATGCGCCCCCGGTGGCAGGGCTTGTTGTGGTATCTACGCTGATGTCCGTCGGCCTTTTGCCGCTGACACTCGCTTTTTTGATCTGACTGCGACGCGCCAGCACTTTGCGAGACCGCTGCTTTCCGGTATAGTTGGTCAAAAGCCGGAAAACGGCCCCGAGTAGATATGAGCAGGCACATGACACATCCCTTCCGCGCTATGGCGCTCCTTTTGTTTTTGGCCGCATGCGGTTCATCTGACGGCGGCAAAGCGCCGCGTGATCTGGACAACGCATGCTCCATTGTCTCCCAAAACCCGAATTGGCTGCGGGAGATGAAGCGAGTGGAGCGAAAATGGGGGGTCCCAGTCCATGTGCAAATGGCCACCATTTATCAAGAAAGCAAGTTCGTCTCAGATGCGCGCCCACCCTTCCGTTACGCGCTAGGTGTCATACCAATGGGCCGTCAATCTTCAGCCCTAGGGTTTAGCCAAGCGCTGGATGGGACGTGGGAAGAGTATCAACGTGACCAATTCAAAGGCCGCGCCAAGCGTGAACGTTTCGGAGACGCCGTTGATTTCATGGGCTGGTACATGGATGGCAGCGAGAAAAGAGTGGGGATTTCTAAGTTCGATACCCGCAATCAGTATCTTGCCTATCACGAAGGTCGCACCGGGTTTAAACGTGGCAGCTACAACAACAAATCGTGGCTGGTCCGCATCGCAAGTGAGGTCGCTGACCGCGGTGAAACCTACCGCGCTCAGCTGATTGGCTGTCGCAAAATCTGAACCTTAATTCAGACCACGGGCCTGAATTTCCTGCGGAATGTTAAATTTCCGCGATGGGATTGAGTTGGTTTCTTTCAACTCTTGCATGATCACCGTGGTTTGCTGACCTGCATCGTTTGTGATGACCCACTGGCGCAACTGGGTTGGATTGCCAGTGAACTTCAATTGGATGTTCCCGTACTCTGGATGCTCTGGGTCTTGCACCTTAACGACCGTTGCTTCGCCGTCTTCCTTGTGACCAACGATCATCTTGGAGCGATTGAAGTTGATATTTTTTGCCAAAATCAAGTTCAAAGGCGTGCGTTTCAGCGGGAACTGATCCGGTGGGACATTTGATTTGGGATCAAAGATTGCAACTTGACCACCGCCCGCAATTACAAGGCTCTTGTCTGGCGGGTTATATTCAAACCGCGCGCGGCCAGGGCGCTTGATAAAGATCGTTCCGGTTGTGATCGAACCATCGTCATTAATTTGAGTGAACGTACTCTGAGCTGATTTAATGCCGTTGATATAGCCCGCCAAGGCATTCAGAGGAATTTTGTCGGCCCAGACAGGCGCGGCCATTGCCAGCGATATCAGGGGCACAAGGAACAGGTTTTTCATCATCATGGCCTTAACTTAAGTGCAACGGGCGCAGGATTACACCCGCGCCCGCTCACATTACAGGGACTGTTTTGTAATATCGCGGAAACGCGCTGATTACTGCTCGGGAACCAGAATTTCTCTTTTACCAACGTGGTTTGCAGGAGAGACAAGGCCTTGCTCCTCCATCTGCTCGACCAGTCGCGCGGCTTTATTGTAACCAATCGCGAGCTTACGCTGGATGTAAGATGTCGAACATTTGCGATCCCTCAGCACAACTTGGACGGCCGTGTCATAAAGCGCATCTTCGCCATCTGTATTACCACCGAGTCCAAGAACCGCATCGATATCGCTTGATTTCTCGTCATCTGGGCCTTCGACAACGCCGGACATATAT
This sequence comes from uncultured Litoreibacter sp., assembly GCA_947494435.1. GTDB lineage: Bacteria > Pseudomonadota > Alphaproteobacteria > Rhodobacterales > Rhodobacteraceae > Litoreibacter. The sequence continues at coordinate 1,274,401 of CANLUY010000001.1, read as the reverse complement.
TCCGGTGGACCAAAGGATTTCAGGTGATTGACGATCTCTTCGACTTCCTCGTCAGACACAAACGGGCCGTGCACACGCGTGATTTTGGACCCACCGGCCATGTAGAGCATATCGCCCATACCTAGCAGTTGCTCCGCGCCCATTTCGCCAAGGATCGTGCGGCTGTCGATTTTGGATGTCACTTGGAAGGAGATCCGCGTTGGGAAGTTCGCTTTGATCGTGCCGGTGATCACATCAACAGATGGACGCTGAGTGGCCATGATCAGGTGAATACCTGAGGCGCGCGCCATCTGTGCGAGGCGCTGGATGCAGGCCTCGATCTCTTTTCCTGCGACCATCATCAGGTCGGCCATCTCATCCACGATAACCACGATATAGGGCATCGCTTCGGGCTGGAATTCTTCCGTCTCGAACATCGGCTCGCCGGTTTCATCGTCAAAGCCGGTTTGTACGGTGCGGGAGAACATCTCACCCTTGCTGAGCGCCTCTTTCACGCGGCCATTGTAGCCGTCGATATTGCGGACGCCCATTTTGGACATCTTGCGATACCGCTCTTCCATCTCGCCCACGACCCATTTCAGGGCAACGACAGCTTTTTTGGGGTCGGTCACAACGGGGGACAGAAGGTGCGGGATGCCGTCATAGACGCTGAGTTCCAGCATCTTCGGGTCGATCATGATCAGGCGGCACTCCTCGGGCGTCAGCTTGTAGAGAAGCGACAAGATCATAGTGTTGATCGCTACGGATTTACCGGAACCGGTCGTCCCGGCAATCAGCAAGTGAGGCATCTTGGCAAGGTTGGCCACGATGCTTTCACCGCCAATGTCTTTACCCAAAGCGAGCGGCAGTTTCTGCGCGCCGTCGCCAAAGTCACGGCTGGCGAGGATTTCACGCAGGACAACCATCTCGCGCTTTTCGTTCGGAAGTTCGATACCGATGACCGTACGCCCCGGCACGGTAGAAACACGCGCAGACAAGGCGGACATGGAGCGTGCGATGTCATCGGCCAAGCCGATTACGCGAGAGGCTTTCAATCCCGGCGCAGGCTCAAGTTCATACATCGTGACAACAGGTCCGGGACGAACGGAGACGATTTCCCCTTTCACGCCGTAGTCATCGAGGACTGCTTCCAGCATGCGAGCGTTTTCTTCGAGCGACTCGTCGCTTAAGACGTGGCGTGTCACCGTTTCCGGGCTCGCCAAAAGATTCAACGGCGGCAACTCAAAGTCGGCACTATTGTCTTCGAACTTTAGGGCTGGTTGCGCCTCGGCTTTGGCACGTGTTGACGGAACCGGCGCCTTGCGTACAGGCTGTTGCACAACCGCTTTTGGCTGCGGCGTGTACACTTGCCGTTCCGGCGCGACGAATTCTTCTTCAAACAACTCGTCTGCCACAGGTTCTTCTGCAACAGGCGGCGTAATATGAAGCGGATCAGGGCCGCGTCCACGGGTGAGTTTTGGCTCCGCCCGCAAGCTTGGGTCACTTGTGTCGGCTTGAAGTGTTGGCACCCTGCGCGCACGGTTCTTAATCACGTCAGAAATGCGAGACTTAATCCGATCTTCTTGGGGAAGCTCGACATCATACGTCGTCACTTCATCCTCTTGAACAGGTGGCTCTGTTACACGCTTCACCAAAGCAGGAACCCGCGCCAAAAGACCGGTTTTTTGCGGCGGCTCTTCGACCTCAATTTGCGGCTGCGGGGCAACTTGTGGCGCATGAACAATAGGTGTTGCACGACGCAGTGACGGACCTTCAACCGGCATATCGTCTTCATATTCAGCCAGTGCAGCAGCCTCGGCCCTTGCCGTCAGGCGTGCTTCTTTACGGTCAAGACGCGCAGAGTTCGCTTTTTGCGCAGCGACGACTGCGCCACGCGCTGCACCTTTGGATACCGCGCCAAAGAGTTTTGCAACATTTGCATAGGTTAAGATTACGCCAATAAATGCATAGCGCAGCGCCGACCGAAGCTCTTCCTTGTCAAAACCGAGCACAAAGAGGGACAGTGCCAGCAGCCCGATAAAGACGAAAAATGCCAAGACTTTCAGACCAAAGATCGCGTTGATCGGTGCGACACCCAGGATCGCTCCAAGTACGGTATCCCCAAACAGCCCACCTAAACCGAAAGAATGGGTCCATTCGGTAACCGGCACATGGGTCGAGGCATAAACAGAAGCCAAAGCAACGGCCAGTGGCGCAAACAACAAACGGCCAAGGGCACGTTCTTCGCCACGGTGTAGAACGAAACGTAATCCCCAGATCACCGTCACGAAAGGAATGGCCCAAGCGCCAAAGCCAACGATCACGAAAAGAGGCGACGCCAGAGAAGCGCCAAACCGACCCAACCAATTCTGTGCAGGCTCGTCTGTCGCGGATAACCAACTTGGGTCTTCCGGCACATAAGACAGGAGCATGAGAGTCACCAGAACACCGAAGCCAAGTAGCGCAAGGCCGAACAACTCTTTCCCACGCTGCTCAATGGCGGCTTGCATGTCGCTGTCTAGGAAGGGATCCCTTTGCCGTGCCTGATACGCCATGTTCTTGTTCCTCACCTTAACCGTAGATGCAGCTTTTCAGAGCCTGAAGCCCTGGCTGCAATTCGTTCATTGGAGCCACCAACGCGGCCCGGATATATGTGTCGCCGGGGTTACCCCCTGCAGCGTCTCGGCCCAGATAGGAGCCAGGCAAAACCTTGACGCCAGTTTCCGACCAAAGCTTTTTCGTTGCGTCTTCGCCGTTGCTGACCGGCAGCCAGAGGAAAAAACCCGCTTCTGGAGCCTCAAAACCTTGCACACCCGCAAACAGCTCATCCGCGAAGTTCAGCTTTTCCCGATAGAGCGCTCGGTTTGCTTCAACATGGGTCTCATCAGCCCAAACTTTCTCAGCCACACGCTGCAACGGGAGTGCAAGAGGTGCACCTGCATATGCGCGCAGCGATTTCATGCGTTTGATATTCTCGGGGCCCGATGCCGCGAAACCAGAACGTAGTCCAGCAAGGTTCGACCGCTTGGAAAGGGAATTGAACAACATGACGCGCTCAGGATCCGCACCGACCTCTTGCGCGACACTCACCGCGCCAATTGGCTGGGCATCGCGGTAGATCTCAGAATAACACTCATCGGCAAAGATGGTGAAATCATATTCCTCAGCCAGCGCGATTAAGTCAGCCCAATATTCATGCGTCGCAACGGCACCTTGCGGATTAGACGGCGAACAGATGTAGCAAACGGCCGTGCGGTTCAAGATATCCTTTGGCAACCTGCGATAATCCGGCAAGAATCCCGTTTCACGGGTCGCAGGGACATAGACCGGTTCCGCATCCACGGCGAGCGCGGCGACGGCATACACTTGATAAAACGGGTTTGGCGTCAGAATAACGGGCCGAGAGGCGTTCTTTTGTTCTTCACAGATCGCAAGGGATGCGTTGAACAATCCCTCGCGTGTTCCGTTCAACGGGAAAACCTGCGTGTCTTCAGCGTAGTCGCATCCATAGCGGCGTTTGATCCATGCAGAAATCTCAGCGCGCAGTTCTGGTGTGCCATCATTAGGCGGGTATGGCCCAAACCCGTCCATATTCTGCGCGATGATATCTGCGATCCAGTGCGGCGCGGGGTGAAGCGGCGATCCGATCGTCATATCCACAGGTGTACCGCCCGGCTGAATGCCGTCGATCAGCGTTCGAAGACGCGGAAACGCGTATGGGGGCAGGTTCGAAAACCGCTCTGGATAGGTCATTGGACCAACTTTTACTGCCTCAAGATACGGGATCATTTCGCCCCGTTTTTTCTAAAAGTAGCTATGGAAGCCGCATCGGTCCAGCAAAACCAAGCCAGATTTAGCAATGCACTTAAGCAGTTGTGTCTTTTTGGCCCCTAGCCCAGCGCCGCCTCTGCTGCAACACCGAGCCGAAGCAGCCTTTCTTCGCTGTTCGGTGCGGAGAGGAACATAATGCCAGTAGATGGCACGCCTGTTGGCAGAGTTAGACCAGCAACACCCATCAGATTGCCAATCCGCGTGTTTCTAAGCGACAGCAGGTTTTCTGTTACGTAGTAGTCGCTATCCGTCATCAATCGCTCCAAATTCGGCGGAAGGATCGGCGACGTTGGCAAAAGCACCGCGTCATAAGCCGCAGTTTTTTCGTGCCAAACCTTTTGATAGCGCTCCAATTCAGCCCAAGCAGCAAGGTAGTCTTTCGCCAAAGTGTCTCTCCCCGACCGAAACCGGTTCAAAATCTCTGGGAACATCAGATCTGGGTTTGCTTCGATTTGTTCCTGCCATTGAGCGTACGCTTCAGTGGCAAACAGAATCCCCGACAAAGCAAGAGCGTCGGTCACCTCAGGAATATCTATATGTGTGATCTCTGCACCTGCGTGCTTCAACCGATCAACTGCGCTGACAAAACCAGCTTGCGGCTCAGGCCGAATATCATCGAATGCCGCAGTATCGAGGATTGCCAGACGGGCACCCTTTAAATTTGCGCCACGCAAATCAGCAGGTTGGCCACCTTCAAGGGCAGCAAGCAGATGGGCTGCGTCTTCGACAGAACGGCAAAGTGGCCCGATCGTGTCAAATCGCGCACAAAGCGGAACCGACCCTTTTACCGAAACACGGTTAATTGTGGTCTTTAACCCGACCAGGTCATTCCATGCTGACGGAATGCGCACTGACCCACCGGTATCCGAACCGATACTGGCCGCGGCAAGATTGAACGCCACAGATGTCCCAGAGCCCGATGATGATCCCCCGGGAACTGCGGCATGATCGTTTACACAAGGAGGTGTCGCCGTGATGGGGTTCAAACCCAAACCAGAGAATGCCAATTCGGACATGTGAACCTTACCTAGGCATATCAAACCCGCCGCCGTTGCATTTCTAACGACTTCTGCATCAGCGACCGGCACGCGATCTTTCAACAAATGTGAACCCGCTTCAGTGACGGTTCCGGCCGTATCGAACAAGTCCTTCCAAGAGATCGGAACACCGTCGAGCAGGCTGCGTCTTAATCCGAGCCTCGCGCGTTCGGCAGAAGCGGCCGCTTCTGCCAAAGCACGCTCTTCCGTAAAGCGCGCATAGATGCGGTGTGAAAACTCATGCGCCTTTGCTGCATCGAGATAGGTTTGGGTCAGAGCCACTGGATCAATCTCGCCTGATCCAATGCCGCGTCCGAGATCAGATGCCGTCATACTCAACCAATTCTCAGACATCTCAATTACTCCTCCATGCTCCAATCGCGACGGTAGCGTCAGGACAACGCATGGACAATCCCACGAACGCGCACATATTGCGGGGTATGAAATTAGATACAGACATCACAATTGTTGGCGGCGGCCTCAATGGTACAGCGCTTGCCCTCGCCTTTGCTCAAGGTGGACTAGACGTCACATTGATTGACAGCCTTCCAGCAGATGACCGCGCGCAATCTGAATTTGACGGACGCGCCTATGCGCTTGCGCTCGCATCGAAACGCCTGCTGGACGCTTTGGGGCTTTGGGACGCGCTTGCGCAAGATGCGCAACCGATGCTTGAAATCAAGGTTACGGATGGCCGAGCCGGCGAAGGCCCTTCCCCATTCTGGATGCACTTCGATCACGCTGAAATCGAAGAAGGTCCGATGGGTTTCATGGTTGAAGACCGCCATCTGCGTCGTACTTTCCTTGAGGCGATTGCCCGTATCGACAATATCACCCATCTGGCCCCTGCGACGGTCACGGGGCAGCGTATCGACGGCCCTTTTGCACGTGTTGTGGCTGACGGAAAAACCATTTCATCCCGGCTGCTGGTAGGCTGTGACGGACGGTCGAGCGGCACAGCCTCGCGTGCGGGCTTGAAACGCAGCGTTAAGGATTATGGTCAAACTGCTTTGGTCGCAGCAATTGGTCATGAAAAGCCGCATAACGGTATCGCGCACCAGTTCTTCATGCCCGCAGGGCCATTGGCTATCCTGCCTTTAACCGGCAACCGCAGTGCAATTGTGTGGGCTGAAGAGCATGAGCGCGCGATAGAGCTGGCTCAACTAGACAATGACAAGTTCATTGAAGCTCTCAGACCCGCATTTGGTGATTTCTTAGGTGATATTCATGTTGCCGGCGCGCGTTTTTCCTATCCTCTGACGCTCACTGAAACGGAAAGCATGACAGCCGACCGCGTTGCTTTGGTGGGGGATGCCGCACATGGTGTGCACCCGATCGCAGGACAAGGACTAAATCAGGGTCTCCGTGATGTTGCCGCTTTGGCAGAAGTTGTCACAGATGCTTTGCGGCGGGGTGAAGATATTGGCGCACCCGATGTTCTTGGGCGATATGCCGGCTGGCGCAGCTTCGACGCCAATATGCTCGCGCGGGCTACCGACACATTTAACGCCCTGTTCTCGAACGACAATCAAGCCGTGCGTCTGGTGCGCGATGTGGGCCTGGGAATAGTGAATGCTACCCCTGCATTGCGGCGTGGATTCATACGAGAGGCGGCTGGTTTGACTGGTGATTTACCAAGGCTGCTGCAAGGGCGCGCACTCTAGTCAGCGTCCAGCTCGCGGGCCTCATCAATCAGCATGATCGGGATACCGTCACGAATAGGAAATGCGACTTTCCCAGACTTTGAAATGAGTTCCTGCCGCTCTGCATCAAAGGACAAAGTGCCTTGTGAGACAGGGCACACAAGCCCATCCAACATGCGTCGATCAAAATTTCCGTTTATCATTGGAGCAATTCTTCTTCGTTGCCTCCGCGCAGAGCGAATTCGATGAGCGTCACAAGCGTTTCACGGCGCGTACTGAGGGACGGCGCTTCAAGGAGTGCCTGCTTCTCCTCCGGTTCAAACGGGCAAAGCATAGACAGTGAGTTTATCAGCAACTCGTCTTCGGCTTCTTTCAGGCTGTCCCAGTCAGTTTTTAGGTCCTGATCCGCAAAAAACTTCCCAAGCAACTCTAAAAAGGCAGGGCGGTCGAAGCCTTTGTCTTTCTCGACAAACCCGAGATCACGGTCAAACCCGTTCCAGCTGATCTTGGCCTTGCGGTACGGACTAAAGCCAGAGATTTCTTCCTGAACACGAAACCTAGAGATGCCACTTAATGTCACCATATACCGGCCATCTTCCGTTTCAGAAAACTGAGTGATCCGGCCAGCACAGCCAATCGCATGCAATTGCCCTTTTCCACCTGGCCCGTCATGCGGCTGAACCATTCCGATCAACCGGCTGGACGTTTTGAGCGTGTCTTCGAACATTTGTAGATAGCGAGGTTCAAAGAGGTGCAAGGGAAGGCGTGACCGCGGCAACAGGAGTGCGCCGGGCAGCGGGAAAACGGGGATCGTGTCTGGGAGATCGGCTGCTGAAAACATAAGTGGTAGCTAGCCCGAAGACCTCATCAGGCAAATATCATTGATGACAATCGACGACGACCATTCAAGGCAATCGGATCTTCCGGTTTCAACGCTTCAAATACTGTGAACAGCTGCGTCTTTGCGGCGCCATCATTCCACTCTCTGTCGCGGCGGAACAGCTCAAGTAAATGATCCACCGCACCTTCCGCATCCCCCGCGCCATGCATTGCAATCGCAAGATCGTAGCGGGCTTGTAAATTACTTTCATCGGCATCAAGCGCGGCCTGAAGATCAGCCAACGGACCTGCATCCTGAGCTTGTCGCAGCAGATCAAGTTGCGCTTTAGCCGTTTCAAACTCAGGCGTCGCAGCGATGTCATCGGGGACATTTGCAACCATCGCCTCAGCTTGGTCGACTTCCTCCAAAGCAAGATTGGCGCGGATCAACCCGCTATAAGCAAGTGCATTCGACGGCTCTTCACCCAAGACAGCGGCAAAAGTCTGTGCGGCATCAACAGCCGCTCCCTCTTCCAGCATCGCTTCCGCCGCTTCAAGCGCCTCACCTAAACCTCCATCGACCTCTCCGCCGCCCAAAGTGACGAGCTTTTCGACAAATGCTGTGATTTCGCTCGGCGGCAAAGCGCCCTGAAACGCGTCAACTGGCTTGCCTTGGTAGAACGCATAAACCGTTGGAATCGATTGAATTTGCAGCTGGCCCGCGATGCCTTGGTTTTGATCAACATCGAGTTTGACCATTTTCACAGCGCCTTTGGCTGCCGTGACTGCAGCCTCTAGCGCAGGACCAAGTGTTTTACACGGACCGCACCATGGGGCCCAAAAATCAACGATGACTGGAACATCTTGCGAGGCCTCAATCACGTCCTGCATGAACGTCATCTCTGACCCATCCTTGATAAGATCGCCCGCAGGGGCAGCATTTCCAGTGTTTAGTTCCAGCATAGTGGCCTCGAAAAAATCTGTTGTTGCGCCCTATATGTGGGCGTCGTGTCTAAAGATCAAATGTTGCAAAAACCGGCGCATGATCTGACGGCTTTTCCCAACCGCGCGCAGCGCGCAAAACCCGGCTACCGTGTGCTGCGTTTGAAATATCCGGCGTTGCCCAAACATGATCAAGACGCCGCCCTTTGTCGGCTGCATCCCAATCGCGCGCGCGGTATGACCACCAAGAATACAATTGGCCCTCAGGAATATCCTGACGGGTGATATCAACCCATTTTCCGGCCTCCATCGTCTCAGAGAGATGTTCCACCTCGATTGGTGTGTGACTGACAACTTTTAAAAGCTGCTTGTGAGACCAAACATCATCTTCGCGTGGCGCAATATTGAGGTCACCAACAAGGATAGACTTTTCAGGCGCGTTTGCCCGATAGGCATCGCGCATATCCGTGAGGTAGTCGAGCTTCTGACCGAACTTCTCATTCACCTCGCGATCTGCTGTATCGCCACCTGCAGGAACGTAATGGTTATGAATCGTCACTCCATTCGAAAGCTTTCCTGCGATGTGACGTGCGTGACCAAGCTGTGCGAAATCTTCGGCACCTGCTTCAACCATTGGAATTTTCGATAGGATCGCGACACCATTGTAGCCCTTTTGACCGCGCGCCACGACATGGGTGTAGCCAAGCGCATTAAATCCTTCCGTTGGGATTTTCTCAACAGGACTTTTGCATTCCTGCAAACACAAAACATCTGGGGCTTCTTCTTCCAAGAGCTTCAGGACAATCGGTTCACGAAGACGGACCGAGTTAATGTTCCATGTGCAGATCGTGAAAGACATAGCAGCGCGCTCCGGTTTGACTTTGGGGCACGTTAGTCCGACGCTGGACAGATCACCAGAGCAGAGGCCGTCAGACATGTCGTTAATCGCAAGAAACCGCAACTATCGACTGCTCTTTTCAGCAGCGGCTGTCTCCAACTTAGGCGACGGTATTTCGATGCTGGCCTTCCCTTGGCTTGCCACCTTGATAACGCGGGACGCGACTTTAATTGCTGCTGTCGCTGCCGCAACCCGCTTGCCTTGGCTGCTTTTCTCACTCCCAGCGGGCGTGATCACTGACCAATATGACCGCCGCAAGCTGATGGTTCAGGCGGATACTCTGCGCACTTTGCTGACGATCGGCGTCATCGCTTTAGTCCTCTCAGCCCCCGCCCTTCCGTTACCGGAGACCTCTTCAGAGGTGATGCCATTGATATTGGGATTGTGTACCGCCGCGTTCCTGTTGGGCAGCGCCGAGGTTGTCCGTGATAACGCAGCGCAAACTGCAATGCCGTCCATTGTCGAGAAATCAGAACTCGAAAAAGCCAATGGTCAGCTTTGGAGTATTGAGCAGATCATGGGGCAATTCGTTGGCCCACCGCTTGCGGGTCTCTTAATCGCGATGGCTGTTCCAGTCCCATTCGTGGTTGATGCGGTCATGTTCGCCCTCGCCGCTTGGTTCATGTGGCAAGTCGCGTTGACCCCGCGTGCGCCCGTGCAGTTGCCGAAGGGGTTTTGGCGGCAAATGCGTGAAGGCATCCAGTGGATGCAAGGTCATCCGCTGATACTACGCCTGGCTGTTATGCTGGGTGTGCTCAACTTTGCGACGATGATGTCAGCAACGATCCTTGTCTTGCTCGCGCAAGAGAAATTTGGTCTTGGCGCGGCTGGATATGGATTTTTGCTGACGGCAGGGGCGGCAGGCGGTGTGGCTGGCGGACTTCTTGGGCCAATGATCGCAAAGCGCTTGGGAGGTCAGCGTACCGTTCTACTGACCCTTTTCGTTTTCCCGCTGCCGTTCCTTGTCCTCGCCCTCACTGCCAACCCGTTTATTGCGGGTGCGGTTCTTTTTATTGAGATGTTTGCGGGTATGACGTGGAATGTGGTGACCGTCTCTTTGCGACAAAGACTGATCCCTGACGCGCTCCTCGGTCGTGTAAATTCGATCTACCGTTTCTTCGGGTGGGGCACTATCCCCCTTGGTGCCTTATTTGCTGGAGCAATCGTCTCTGGTTTGGATGGGGCTTTCACGCGCATCGAAGCCTTGAGCGCACCATATTATATCGGCTTCGTGATCACTGGCGGCTTGGCTCTATACGGCGCGACAAAGCTGCGTATTTCGGGTTAAAACTCAACCAACATTTTCAATAGCGCGTCTTGGAACGCAGGCGGGTCCTCAATCTGCGGAATATGTCCTAACCCCTCAAGCACTGTTAAGCGCGACCCTGCAATGAGAGCGTTCAGTTCAACGCCCTGCTCTAGTGGTGTTGCTGTATCTTCCGCCCCCCAAATGATGCCAACAGGCATGTCTATGTTGGTGTAGTTTTCAGCGCGCGTGCTCATTGCATCGCTCGGAGGGACCAATAGCGTAGGCAACCACTTGGCCAGTTCAGGCGTGGTGTCCTTCAAGGCCAGTGGTTGTTTCAGAAGACTTAAATATTCTGGAGAAGCCGCACCTTTCTTATGCAAAAACATTTGGAGAAGCGGCTTCAAAGCATATGGGTTTGTAATCGTCAAAGCGACGGCAAACTCGCGCACCCATTCGGGCTGCAGAATCGCAGGAAGTTCTTTTTGATCAGTATGAGAGCCGATCCCAATTGCTCCATCAACAATCACATAGCTTTTAAATCTGTCCTTATAGCGCATTACAGCTTCGGTCGCGGGGCCAGCGCCGAAGGAATGAGCGACCAGAATTGGTTCGATCTCGAGCGCATCAGCAAGGGCAACAATCCGTTCCGCTTGCTGAAGTCTGCTGTAATCTCCACCGGTATCACGCTCTGAATATCCCATGGGGGACAGATCCATCGCGATCACATGGTATCCGGCGTCCGCCAGTGCGAGGCTTGTTTCATACCAAAACCTTGACCAGCCGACTGAGCCATGAACCAGCAAAACTGGCTGCCCCTGCTCCAGACCATCTTCTTCAATATAGACCTCGCCCTTGGCCGTATCGATCATTTTCCCGAGCGTCGGGCGGTTGAAATCACGCAATTCGACCTCACGCTCATATGCTGCAAGGCGGAAACCTACGATGACAACCGCTAGAGCAACGATAATCCAAAGGAAAAACTTCAGTAGCCGACGCATGAACACACCGCGTAATTTACATCATTACCACAACGCCAAAAAAAACGCCCGGGCGCAAGGCCCGGGCAGTCCAACAGGGAGGTGTCACATCATAACCCCGATGTGACCAGGGGAACTTGCATACAAACACCATAGCGAAGATTTAGTTCCCTCCGCTTTGAAGTTTTTCATACGTTTAATCTGTAACCACCGGATTCGGTCACAAGAAGGCGCGCATTTGACGGTTCTGGTTCAATTTTTTGACGCAAGCGATAGATATGCGTTTCCAACGTGTGGGTCGTTACGCCAGCGTTATATCCCCAGACTTCGTGCAACAGCACATCACGGGCCACCACACCATCCGTAGACCGATACAGGAATTTCAGAATATTCGTTTCTTTTTCAGTCAGACGAATTTTCTTTTCATCTTCTGTGACAAGCATCTTCATAGCGGGTTTGAACGTATAGGGCCCAAGCTGGAAAACCGCGTCCTCTGACTGTTCATGTTGACGAAGCTGTGCACGAATACGTGCCAGCAGAACTGGAAATTTGAATGGTTTCGAGACGTAGTCATTGGCACCAGCGTCCAGACCCAAAATTGTGTCTGCATCGCTGTCATGCCCAGTGAGCATCAAAATCGGGCACTTTACGCCTTGTTTGCGCATCAGACGGCACAATTCACGGCCGTCTGTGTCTGGTAAACCGACATCCAAAACGACGAGGTCGTAGATCGCTTCCTTTGCTTTTTCCATCGCACTGGTGCCGTTTTCGGCTTCGAAAACATCAAAGTCCTCAGTCATAACCAGTTGTTCTGAAAGGGCTTCACGTAGATCATCATCATCATCGACGAGCAGAATTTTCTTCAAGGTTGCCATTGTCACGTCCTCTTGTTGTTGTCATCAAGATGATGTGGGTCGCTTGAGAGAACAACTCACGCGCCCGTTATTCACGCCGTCGTGTCGTGATCACAGCAATTGTTTCAAATTCCTGTGTTTCGCAGTATGGATCAGGTCTCAATGTTACAGAAATCGCAAATATGACCCTTTTGCCTGACAGAACCGAGCTTGTTGCCCGTGCGCGAGCGGATTTGAGGATGGGTGTGCCAATTATCATCGATGGCCACCTCGTGTTTGCAGCGGAAACACTCAGCGCGGATCGTTTTGGTACTTTGCAGCTATCCGGTATCGATTTGACATTGGCCATTACAGCTTGGCGCGCGCAAACGTTAAAAGCACGTGCTTATGATGGTGAATTGGCTCGGATCATCGTGCCGGAGGACGCTCCGCTTGCTTGGGTTCATTCCATCATTGATCCAGCTGATGACTTGAATGCGCCCATGAAAGGCCCGCTCAAAACACGTCGCGACGGTGACTGTGAAATTGAACGGGCGGCAATCAGCCTCGCAAAAACTGCGCGACTTATGCCCGCTGTTCTTACAGCTTGGGTGGGTACGTTTGAAACCGATCAACTGACATCGCTCCGGCTTGAGTCAGTCAATGCCGAATTGGCGGAAACCAGTCCCCTATCAGCCGTCATCAGCGCAAAGTTGCCGTTGGAAGTCAGTGAAGCAGGCCGGCTTCATGTGTTTAGACCAGATGATGGCGGCGAAGAGCATTACGCGGTGGAGATTGGCCGCCCATCTCGCTCTGCGCCAGTATTAACGAGACTTCACTCTGCTTGTTTTACGGGTGACCTTCTTGGATCGCTCAAATGCGATTGTGGGCCACAGTTGCGTGGCGCGCTATCCCAGATGGGCCATGAAGGCGCTGGGGTCTTGCTCTACTTGAACCAAGAGGGACGGGGGATTGGTTTAGCCAACAAGATGCGTGCATACTCACTTCAAGATCAGGGGTTCGATACGGTGGAGGCCAACCACAGGCTTGGATTTGAAGACGATGAGCGCGATTTCCGCATTGGCGCAGAAATTCTTCGCTCAATGGGTTTCAAGCAGGTGCGGTTGCTTACAAACAACCCGCGCAAAGTCGATATGCTGAACAGTTGCGGGCTAAAGGTTGTTGAACGGGTTCCACTGAAAGTCGGTGAAAGCAAATTCAATACCGATTACTTGGCAACGAAGGCCACAAAATCGGGACATCTGCTTTGAAGTCGACCGACTTGGTCGTGGGGCGCTGGGGCTGCCGGTTCCAAGGTCTCTACTTTCCGTGTAGCATCGGTAAAGGTGGATTGTCCGCGAAGAAGCAAGAAGGCGACGGAGCTACCCCGCTCGGAAATCATCGTATTGTCGGTATGCTCTATCGCCCTGATCGCTTGGCAAAGCCGACCTCATGGGCCGTCCCCATTGGTCCTGCCGATTTGTGGTCGGATGATGTGTCGGATGAACAGTACAATCAGATGACGCGCGCACCATATTCTTTTAGCCACGAGAGGCTATCGCGCGCAGACCCCCTTTATGACCTCGTTCTTCTGACAGATTGGAACTGGCCATACGCCGTAAAAGGGCGTGGATCGGCGATTTTCATTCATACTTGGCGCAAACCGCGGCACCCAACCGAGGGCTGCGTCGCCTTTCGGCAAGACCATCTTCTTTGGATCGCAAAACAACTTCAGACCACGTCTAGATTGATCATTCAGCCGTAGTCACGCTCACCAAAAATAGCAGAGCCAACGCGTACATGGGTTGCTCCTTGGGCAACGGCGCGCTCAAAATCACTGCTCATACCCATGCTAAGGCCTTGTAGTTCATTGCTTTTTGCAATTTTTGCGAGCAAAGCAAAATGCAATGATGGCTCCTCATCTGCAGGCGGGATGCACATAAGACCTATGATCGGCAACCCGAGGGCTTTGCATTCAGAAATAAAGCTATCCGCCTCTTCCGGCATCACACCAGCTTTCTGATCTTCTTTTCCCGTATTCACTTGAATGAAGATATCCGGGCAGTGACTTAACTCTGCAGACAGTGCCGCCAGCTTCTTCGCCAACTTTAAGCGATCAAGGCTGTGAATGACGTCAAACAATTCCATTGCTTGTTTCGTTTTGTTTGTTTGAAGCGGACCAAGCAAATGCAACTCGACGTTTTCAAATTGTTCCTTGAATGCAGGCCATTTACTTGCCGCCTCTTGCACTTTGTTTTCACCAAAGATGCGATGCCCCTGCTCTAGCACTGCTTGAACGCGTTCATTGGGCTGCACCTTTGAGACAGCAATCAACCGTGTCGACCCCAGCGGCCGAGACATCCGCGCTTCTTCTGCCTCAATCCGGTCTTTGATATCCTGCAACGGCATATCGAGCTCCTGTATTTTTCGTCCCTGATCAACATATCGCGGTACAAAAGAAAAGAGCGGACCCGAAGGCCCGCTCTCTCTATGCTTTGGAATAAGGGGGTAAGCTTAGAAGCTCAGGCCCAGACCCAAGGAAGCAGTTTTAGTTGTTGGGCCAGCACCAATTTTACCGGAACCGTAGCCGAAGTGCACAACTGCACCGCCGCCGAGGTCGTAAGCTGCTGCCAGACCGAAACCTGTGCGGTCAGCGCCAGCTGCTACAGCGTCCATTTTGCCGTAGTTAGCGTGCAAGGACAGAGCGCCTGTGGAGTAGCCGAGGCCGATACCATAGTTCTTGTCGAAAGCGTTGTTGGACCAGTCAGCGTATACGACGCCAGCGGACAGACCGTTTGCGAACGTTGCTGTCGCGGACACACCAGTGATTTTGGTGTTGTTGACCGCTGGGCCGATGTTAGCTACGCGCTGGTGACCGACACCAAGAGCAACAGTCGTGCCGCCCAGATCGATGTTGTATTTCAAGCCGATTGCGTACCCGATGTTCGAGTTTACAGCGCCTGAGCCGTTATCGTCTTCGAGAGAGACAGCTACGCCGAAGTCGCCCGATGTGTAATCCCAACGCAGGATTTGACCGTCTTGAGCGCCGTCACCATAGGAGCCTTGGTAACCAGCGTGACCTGTTTCATCGTCAGCGATGGAGCCAGGGTTGCCTACGTTTCCAGCTTCTGTCAGTGCCCAGTCAAGGGCGCCGTCAGTGTCACCCATTGTGACTGTACCGAAAGAACCAGAGATGAAGATTGTTGCGCCGCCATCGTCAGCGTTGTTTGCAACAGCAGGGGCACCAGCGCCACCTTCGTCGAGGTCAACAGACGCACCGAAAGTCAGGCCGTTGTCTGTTTCACCGGACATTGTGAATGTCACGTCGATGTCAGTGAAGAACTGGAAGTCAGCGGCAGTGGTTTTGGAGATACCCATTTCGGCACGGCCGGAAAGGGCAACATCTGCAGCAGCAGCACCTGTAAAGGCGACCAGTGCTGTCGATGCGAAGAGAATCTTTTTCATAATTTCGCCTCAAAGGTTGAAAGTGACGACGACATGTCGCCACGGTGTGAGTGTATTAACCCAAGGTTTTTTTGAATCAAAGCATGGGGTAGGCAAATTGCGAAAAGCGGATCATTTTTGCAACGCTCTATTTTGACTGCAGAAAAACCCTGCTTTTATTGGGCCCTCATCAAGCCCGTCCCCACATAACCCTAATTGGCATACCCGCATTATCACGGAAAAACCAAGTCCTTTAGCATGCTTACCAAGACTACCTTCTGCGCTATTTAGTAAATCCAAGACTTTCAGCAAGCAGCCGCAAGCGTGACATACCGAAGACAACAATGCGGCAAGAAACGCTAGTTTAAGTGCAATTTTGAACATGTTTGAAGACATAGTATTTAGCCTCACAAACAAAGGTCTTCTAAGGTTTGACGTTAAGCGCGAAAGAGCATGACGATTCCGTAAAAACAAACCGGCTGATTCTCTCTTCTGGCCCGAAATGCGATATATCTTGTGGCGAAGAAGGCCATTGAGTATGACCAGATAGAGCAAACCGACATACGGAACGAAAAAGGTCGAGCACATAATGAACAAGACCCGCTTGGTTAAATGGGCAGTTGCCTCATTTGTAATAGTAAGTGTCGCGGCCTGCGGTGGTCGTGGCAGTGGTATTTTCGGACGCGACAGCGTCAGCAGCGGCAATGCAGGAAATAATGAACGTCGCGAAAATGATCAGAACGGATTTTCTAGAGATTTTGACAGCGCGGCGCGTGCCAACGCAGTGAAGAAAGGCGACTCTATTTTTGACCTCTTTCAAAACAACGACGATCCGAATGTTACGCTCCGAGTAAACAAATACCTTTGGAATGCATCCCTAGATGTTTTGAACTTCATGCCCGTTCAACGCGCAGACCCGTTCACAGGAACTATCTCGATGGGCTATGGTCGTCCTCAAGGCTCCAGTCGCGCCTATCGTGCAACGGTTTACATCACTGATCCGGCGCTTGATGCGCGTGCACTGCGTGTTGCGCTGCAAGGTGCCGGTGGCGCGTCTGTCAGCACAGAAACCGTCCGCGCGATTGAAGACGCAATCCTGACGCGCGCACGTCAGCTACGCATTCGCGACACCAAACTCTAGACCCCGCGTCTTTACCCACTTATGACAAGCGCCGGGCCTTATCGCCCGGCCTTTTTCGTTACAGGAACCCAACATGTCCCGCTACAATGCCCGCACCGTCGAACCGAAATGGCAAGCTGCCTGGAACGAGGCCGAAGCGTTCCTCGCCAAACGCGACGAGAGTAAGCCCAAGTATTACGTGCTTGAGATGTTCCCCTATCCGTCAGGCAACCTGCATATCGGGCATGTGCGCAATTACACTATGGGCGATGTGATTGCTCGCTACAAATCCTCTTGTGGCTTCAGCGTCTTGCATCCGATGGGCTGGGATGCGTTCGGGATGCCAGCCGAAAACGCGGCCATGGCAAGTGGCGGCCATCCGAAGGAATGGACCTATAACAACATCGCCACGATGCGCGATCAGATGATGCCGTTGGGGCTGTCGATCGATTGGACCCGTGAGTTCGCGACCTGTGATCCCGAATACTACGGACAACAACAAGCGTTGTTTCTCGATATGCTCGACAAGGGTCTGGTCTATCGCAAGAACGCGATGGTGAACTGGGATCCTGTCGACATGACCGTGCTCGCCAATGAGCAAGTGATCGATGGCAAAGGCTGGCGCTCGGATGCGCCAGTAGAGCGTCGCGAGTTGACGCAATGGTTCTTTGATATTTCCTCCATGGCGGACGATCTGCTCCAGGCCATTGATGGCCTCGACAATTGGCCTGCCAAAGTGAAGCTGATGCAAAGCAACTGGATCGGCAAATCGCGCGGTATCGACATTCCTTTCCAGCGCCGCGACGACGGCGAGGCGATCATCTGCTACTCCACCCGGCCCGACACGATGCGTGGTGCCAGCTTCCTGGCGATTGCGCCGGATCATCCCGTCGCGAAAGAGTTGGAGGCGAAGAAGCCCGACCTAGCCGCCTTCATCGACGAATGCCGCAAGATGGACACGACAGAAGCCGCAATGGAGAAGGCGGAGAAGAAAGGCATCGACACTGGCATTCGCGTCGCGCATCCCGTCTATCCCGATCAAGACCTGCCTGTCTGGGTCGGCAACTTCGTTTTGATGGATTACGGCACAGGCGCAGTCTTCGGTTGCCCTGCCCATGACCAGCGCGACCTTGATTTTGCACGCAAATATGACCTGCCCGTCCGGAACGCCTTTTACATGCCCGGTGACGATACCGAGGTAGTTCATGACGCTCTGGTTCCAGAAAAGACAGATGAAGTGGTCTATATCGATCACTTTGCAGGTCTTTCCAATTCGACATCGCTCGAAGGCATCGACAAAACCATCGACCATTTCGAGGCTCACAATCTAGGCAAAGGTAAAGTGCAGTTTCGGCTGCGTGACTGGGGCCTGAGCCGTCAGCGCTATTGGGGCTGCCCTATTCCTGTCGTCCATTGCGATGATTGCGGCGTCGTGCCCGAGAAGAAAGAGAATTTGCCGGTGAAATTGCCGGATGATGTCAGCTTCGATATCCCCGGCAACCCACTCGACCGCCATCCGACATGGCGCGACACGCCTTGCCCATCTTGCAGCAAACCCGCGAAGCGCGAGACGGACACAATGGACACGTTCGTCGACTCATCATGGTATTTCGCGCGGTTCACGTCGCCGCGTGCAGACACACCAACGGATATTGCAGACGCCGCCTACTGGATGAATGTCGATCAGTATATCGGGGGTATTGAACATGCGATTCTGCACCTGCTCTATTCGCGCTTCTTTGCGCGGGCGATGCGGATTACGGGTCACTTGCCACAAGGCACAGATGAGCCATTCGATGCGCTCTTTACTCAAGGCATGGTGACTCACGCGATTTATCAGACGCGGGATGATAAAGGCCGTCCAGTCTATCACTTCCCAGATGAAGTGGACGAAGCTGCAAAGACCTTGCGCGCTACCGGCGAACCTATCGAAGTGATCCCATCCGCCAAAATGTCCAAGTCCAAGCGAAACGTCGTCGATCCGGTCGATATCATCGACCAATACGGCGCTGATACCGCGCGTTGGTTCGTCCTGTCCGACTCGCCGCCCGAGCGCGATGTCGAATGGACGGCATCAGGTGCAGAGGCCGCTTGGAAATTCCTCGGCCGCGTGTGGCGGCTTGCTGCCGATCTTGAAGAAGGCAACGACACAGACGAGGCGCTCGAACGAGAAACGGCAAAGGCGATCCATGAAGTCACAATGGGAATTGAAACTTTCGGGTTCAATAAATCCGTGGCCAAGCTCTATGAATTCACCAATGCGATCAGCAAATCCAAAGCGGGTCCTGGCGCGAAACACAGAGCAGTTAAGGTCTTGGCGCAATTGCTGTCACCAATGACACCTCACCTTGCAGAAGAGATTTGGCAGCATCTTGGTGGTGAAGGTCTTGTCGCTCAGGCCACGTGGCCTGAAGCAGATGAAAGCCTGTTGAAGGAAGACACTGTCACACTACCAATCCAGATCAACGGCAAACGCCGCTCCGAAATTCAGGTCGCCGCGGACTTGCCGAAGGAAGAGGTTGAAAAGCTCGCCCTTGCCGATCAAGCTGTGATCAAAGCTTTGGATGGCGGCACGCCCAAAAAGCTGATCGTGGTACCGGGGCGCATTATCAATGTTGTTATCTGACAGACGCACTTTCCTGCTGAGCCTGCTGGCACTTGGTGCATGTGGCTTTGAACCCGTTTACGGGACTAACGGCGCCGCAAACAATCTGCGTGGCTCGATACTCGTGGATGAGCCGAAGAACAGGCAACAATTCCAGCTGGTCGAACAGCTGGAACAGCGACTTGGACGCGCAAACGGCCCCAAATATGGACTGAGTGTGAATTTGACCGTTCGTGAAGAAGGTTTGGCAATCTCTGGCTCCAACGACATCACTCGGTATAACGTGTTGGGGATTGCCGATTTTGTTCTGCGTGATCTCGCAACTGGCGCGCCTGTCTTGAGCGATAAGGTCAACACGTTCACCGCTTATTCCGCATCCGCTCAACCAGTTGCGACGCTTGCAGCAGAGCGTGATGCAACGGCCAGACTGATGACAGCGCTCGCAGATAAGATTGTCACGCAATTGCTGATCAACGCCGGTACTCTGTAACATGAAACTCAACGCCCGTGACGCGCGCGCATTCTTTTCCAAACCGGATGCGAAACGGACTGGGCTATTGATCTATGGCCCTGATGCAATGCGCACCGCTATGCGCCGCCAAGAGGTAATTGCAGCGCTAGTCGGACCACAGGGCGAAGAAGAAATGCGCCTGACACGCATCCCAGCCTCGGAACTTCGCAAAGACAAAGCGATGTTGATGGATGCGGTGACTGCGCAAGGTTTCTTTCCCGGTCAACGCGTGGCCTTCGTAGAGGAGGCAAATGACACAGTTTTCCCGTCAGTCGAAGCCGCCGTGAAAGAGTGGCGAGAGGGTGACGCGTTTATAGTCATAACCGCCGGCCAGCTGAAACCAACTTCGAAATTACGCAAACTGTTCGAGGGGCATAACAATTCCTATGCCGCTGCGATCTACGCCGACCCGCCAGGACGCGATGAAATCGAAGCGATACTGAAGAAAGCCGGTATCGCTGACGTTGCGACTGATGCCATGTCTGACCTCATGGATCTCGGGCGCATCCTGGACCCCGGCGACTTCCGGCAGACGGTTGAAAAGCTGAGCCTCTATAAACATGGTGACATGACGCAAGTGACACCAGAGGACGTCGCTAATTGCGCGCCGATGACATCGGAAGCTGGAATTGATGATGCACTTGATATTGTTGCCGAAGGCCGTTTTGGTGAGATCGGCCCAATCCTGACCAAACTTGAAGGGCAAGGGATACAGCCCGTACGCCTTTGCATTGGAGCCAATCAGCACTTTCGCAAATTGTTCGCCGCGGCTAGCGACCCGGGTGGCCCCAAAGCGGGCCTCGCTCGTGCACGACCGCCAGTGCCCTATGTGCGTAAAGATCGCCTGGCGCGCCAGGCGCGTGGTTGGGGTGCCCCGAAGTTGGAGCAGGCTTTGAAGTTACTGACGGACACAGATCTGCAATTGCGATCCGCCCAACCAATTCCACAAATGGCACTGGTCGAACGCGCTATGATCCGGCTTGCCATGATGGCCCGCAACTAGAGGACGATAAATGTACAGAGTTATTGGAAATGTCGCGAGTCGTACCTTCCGTGTTCTATGGATGCTCGAAGAGCTCGGTGTTCCTTATGAGCACGTAAACGCTGGGCCACGTAGCGATGAGGTCTATGCCTACAATCCGCTCGGCAAAATACCTGTACTTATTGATGGGGAAACGCCCATCACAGACTCAACGGCAATCATAACCTATTTGGCAGATAAACACGGTAAACTGACAGCACCTGCTGGCACGATTGAACGGGCCCGGCAGGATGCGATGACGAACCGCATCCTTGACGAATTTGATGCCTGTTTGTGGTCAGCAGCACGAAACAGCTTCATTTTGCCTGAAGACAAACGAGTCCCTGCAATCAAAGAGACATTGAAATGGGAATTCGCCCGCGCTGAAGCCGCATTGGTCCGAGACATGGGCGACGGGCCATACTTGTTGGGTCAAGAACTCTCTGTACCTGATATCATTCTCGGGCATTGCCTAGGTTGGGCTATCGTCGCAAAATTTGGCGTTTCGGAGATTGCTTTATCGTCTTATTTGGATCGCGTTAAAGCGCGACCTGCCTATATCAACGGCCGCAAATCCGCTTAAGATGAAGCGTATCTAGCAGCTGCGTTACCAGCCCATGCACCTGTCGACAAACACGCGGTGATCAAATAGCCGCCGGTTGGCGCGTCCCAGTCAAGCATTTCACCTGCGGCGAAGACCCCTGGACGAGATTTAAGCATCAAATCGCGATTTAGTTCGTTTTGAGAGATGCCACCCACCGTTGATATGGCTTCGTCGAGCGGCCGCAATCCATCGTGAGCGATCTTTAGCGACTTGACTGATTGGGCCAAGGCAGCGGCATCTTTCTGCACGGGGTGCGCGAATTCATTCAGCAAACCAATCTTCACCGGATCAAGCTTCAGTGTTTTTCTCAAGTAGGTTCCAGTGCTCATCTTTCCGCGAGGCTTTTTGAGCCGGGTTTTCACCGCATCAAGTGTCACGTCTGGAATCAGATCAATCGACAGGTCATGCGCGTTACGCAGAGAAGGCGTCAGCGCGTAAACACCACCGCCTTCGATACCCTTTTTCGACAATACGATTTCTCCACGGCTCCGGCTATCACCAGCCTGAAGCTCGATATTCTTTACAGGCTGACCCAGATGCCGGCCCATATGTTTGGACCAAGTGACTTTTACACCGGCGTTTGACGGTTGAAATGGCACGCATTCCAAATCGGGCAGCGCATCGATCCATTTGCCATCCGAACCAAGCTTCGCCCAGCTTGAACCGCCCGTGGCAAGGACTGTGACATCAGCCTCAATTGTTTGCACCCCGTCCGGTGTTTCAAACAACGCTTTGCCGTCATCCCACCCAATCCAACAAAACCGAACCCGACGCTCGACTCCCAAGCTGTCCAAGTGCCTGAGCCATGCGCGCAACAGAGGTGACGCTTTCATCGCCTTTGGGAATACGCGCCGAGTCGATCCCGTAAACAGCTCTTGTCCCATCTCCTCTGCCCAAGCCATGACTTCAGCAACACCAAACTCTGAAATCATAGGCGCGAGCCATGTGGCACTTGCCCCGAAAGCGCGCAGAAAATCTGCGTCTCTTTCATCTTTGGTCAGGTTCAATCCCGACTTTCCTGCCATCAGAAATTTGCGTGCAACGGATGGTTTTTGATCGACAACCGTTACAGCCAGACCAGCTTGCGCCATCACGTCAGCGGCCATCAAGCCCGCAGGACCTGCCCCAATGACCAACGCGCTAGGCATCAATGAGGCCTTTTATGGCAGCAACATGAGACCGATCAGCACTGATGCAGTCGGCAGCCAATTCCAAAGCGGTTCGCTTCAGGTCTTCCGCCTCTACAACTCTGTCGATCAAGCCCCATTGAAGCGCTTCGTCTGCTGTGATCTTTTGACCAGCCATCAAGATCAATTTTGTTCGTGACGGCCCGACCAATTGAACAAGACGTGGCGGATCACTTGGTTGCGGCAAAAAGCCTAGACGCATAACGGGGTAAAATATTTTCGTGCTATGAACCGCAATGCGCAGATCACAGGCCAAAGCCATACCACACGCACCTCCGGCCAGCGCGCCGTTGAGTGCGGCTATGCTGAGGCCTTGGAAACCAGCAATAGCGCCGGACAACCGCTCCCAGACCGGATCAACTGCCAGCCCCGCTTTAGCCGCCTCCAAATCAGCACCTGCACTGAAGACCTTGCCTGCACCAGTCAGGATCAGGACTTTCCCATCAAAAGCAGACACCGCATCCGCAAGTGTGTTCAACATCTCAGCAGTAAGGGAATTGGCTTTTTCCGGACGATTGATTGTCAGTGTCAAAACATCGTCGTCGCGCGTGATCTCAATCATATGCCTCACCCTTCGCTTTCTGCATGCAGCCATACACAAGGATAAGCTGACTTGCACGACCTTGCGCATCGCACTACCTGAGTGAAATGCAACGAAAGGCTTCTAATGTCGCACTCCCTATCCGATCTGGCGCAAACTCTGCTGACTTCTGCAAAGGCAGCCGGAGCCGATAGCGCAGATGTCCTTGCCGTTGATGGGCGCTCGGTCTCTATAGACGTACTGGATGGTAAGCTCGAGCATGCAGAACGGGCAGAAGGCATTGAAGTTGGATTGCGTGTTCTAATCGGACAACGACAAGCGTGCGTGTCATCGGCTCTGATTGATGCCGCAACCTTGCAAAACATGGCTGAGCGCGCCGTCTTTATGGCGAAAGAGGCCCCAGAAGACCCTTTCGTCGGTTTGGCTGACGCTGATCAACTTGCAACAGATATCACAGCAGATGCGCTTGATCTCTTTGATCCGTCAGACGAGCCGCAGGCTGATATTTTAGAGGACGCTGCGCGGCAAACAGAAGCCGCCGCGCTAGCTGTTGAAGGTATTACACGGGTTCAATCCGCCAGCGCCGCATACGGCAGCCGTCGCATTCATCTGGCGGCGTCTAATGGCTTTGCAGAAGGGTACCAACGCTCCAGTAGATCCATCTCCTGTGTGGCGATTACCGGCGAAGGCACTGCGATGGAACGCGACTACTTTGGTGAAAGTCGAATTTACCAGTCCGATCTACCTGACCCGGCTGAAGTCGGGCGGATCGCAGCGGAACGGACCATCGAACGTGCAGGGGCACGCAGGCCAAAGACCGGCGCGTATCCAGTCATCTTTGATGAACGTGTTGCGTCCTCTCTGATTGGTCACCTCTTGAGCGCCGCCAATGGGGCAATGGTCGCACGCGGTTCAAGTTGGTTAAAGGAGAAGCTAGGCGAGCAAGTCTTGCCCAAAGGTCTCGACATCATTGAGGACCCGCACCGTCCGCGCATATCGGGCTCACGACCTTTCGATGGTGAAGGATTAAGAACCTCAACAAGGCCGATTGTACAAGACGGCATGCTCCGAAGCTGGACCCTTGATCTGGCGAATGCCCGCAAGCTTGGCATGAAAAGTACGGCCAACGCATCACGCGGGACGTCCTCTCCACCATCACCATCGGTTTCCAACATCGCGCTCAAACAAGGTGACCAATCGCTTGATGAAATGCTAAGAGATATGGGAACTGGGCTTCTGGTGACTTCCATGATTGGGTCAACGATCAACCCCAACACCGGCGACTACTCACGTGGTGCATCAGGCTTTTGGATCGAGAATGGTGAACGCGCCTACGCCGTAAATGAATGTACGCTCGCCGGAAATCTTCTTGAGATGATGATGACATTGCGTCCAGCGAACGACGCCAGAACACATCTCAGCCGCGTCGTTCCAAGTCTTGCGGTTGAAGGACTGGTGCTGGCAGGTGAATGACGATCTTCAGCTACTGATCGACGCGGCGCACGCTTCGGCTGATATTGCACGCAAATTCTTCAAGTCCGACCCTGAGGTTTGGCACAAAGACGGCGATGCTGGCCCTGTGACCGAAGCGGACCTTGCAATTGACAAAATGCTGCACACAGACCTTCGAGAGAACCGGCCGGACTACGGTTGGCTATCAGAAGAAACTGAAGATGATCAGACGCGGCTAGATCATGAGCATGTTTTCATAATTGATCCGATTGATGGCACACGGGCCTTTATCAACGGCGAACGAACTTGGTCACACTCACTGGCAATTGCGCGCCATGGAGAAGTCATAGCATCCGTTGTCTATGTCCCAATGATGGACCGCCTTTACGCGGCAAGCTCTGATCAAAAGACCATGCTAAATGGGACTCCTATCAGTCCCACCGCTAAAGATATACTTGAGGGCGCAACGGTCTTGGCAGCAAAACCGAACCTCAGGGACCAACATTGGATTGGCGGCGCGCCACCGATCGAAAGGCATTTCCGTCCCTCACTCGCTTATCGTCTTTCGCTTATCGCACAAGGCCGTTTTGACGCGATGATAACATTGCGTGAGTGTTGGGAATGGGACATCGCTGCTGGCGATTTGATTGTACGACAAGCTGGCGGGCGTTGCTCTGACATCCGCAATGCCACCCTGCGTTTCAACAATGCGCGGCCGATGACATTTGGTTGCCTTGCTGCTGGGCAGGCACTCCATCCTCTTTTGCAGTCGCGGATCAAGCTGACATAAGAGCAAAAATTCCTGTTGTGCCTGATGGCATTCGCCTATGCTTGGCCTGAACACTTTTGGAGCTTTTCCCTATGACACAACGCCTGCATCTGGTCTTTGGTGGCGAGTTGATCGACCCTACAAAGAATGCGTTCAAAGACGTCGATGACATTCATATCGTAGGAATGTTTCCCGACTACGAAAGCGCCTACAACGCGTGGAAGTCCGAGGCGCAGCGTACGGTGGACAACGCTCATATGCGGTACTTTATTGCGCATATCCATCGCCTCCGCGACGAAGAGGCCCCCGCGAGCCCTACAGAAGAGCTCGGTTGATCAAGGGGCCGTATAGTGGCGTTCTCCGTAGGGTTATCAGCCTATCTGTTGCTGTCGAACCAGCTGGACGGTTGGGCGAACCGAAAGCTTGAAGCACGGCTTGCAGAGGGGAAAGAACATCCCGACAGAATTGCCGAACGCCGAGGGGAAGCGAGCCAACCACGCCCTCCCGGAACACTCCTTTGGTTTCATGCAGCGTCTGTCGGAGAATCGTTGTCTTTATTGAACTTGATCGAGCAAATCCTCGATGATTTTCCAGATTTAAATGTGCTCATGACCACAGGGACCCGCACGTCGGCCGACTTGATTGCGACACGGCTACCACCGCAAACGGTTCATCAATTTGTACCACTTGATGCACGCCTCTTCGTTACCAAGTTTTTGGATCATTGGCAGCCAGACATTGCGATTTGGACTGAAAGCGAGCTATGGCCGACCCTGATCGCCGAGACGCACAAACGTGGCACCCAAATGCTTCTTTTGAACGCGCGCATGTCAAAAAAGTCGCATGACGCTTGGCGGTGGTTGCCCGGCATATCACGTGCAATCCTACGCAGCTTTGACGAAATATTCGTTCAGGATCAAGCAACCGCGCGATACCTCAGACGGCTTGGGGCGCTTCGTGAAAATGTAGCTGTAACCGGATCGTTGAAGGAAGGCAGCGGCGCGTTGCCTCACGATGAGGCGGAGCGTGCGCGTTTAGCTGAACACTTCAAGACGCGTCCTGTTTGGTTGGCCGCTTCAACGCATCCCGGTGAAGAAGCGTTGGTTGCAGAGGCGCACACACTTGCGATCAGAGCGGCGCACAGGTTGCTTCTCATCATTGCACCAAGGCATCCTGAACGCGGGCCCGAAATCGCACAGGACCTAAAGTCTGCAGGCTGGAATGTTGCCCTGCGGTCTGAAGGCGATGATCCAGATCCGAGCACGCAGATTTACATCGCGGATACCCTCGGTGAAATGGGGCTGTGGTACAGGCTTGCACCAATGACATTTCTTGGTGGCTCTTTGGTAGATATTGGTGGCCACAATCCCTTTGAGCCCGCAGCGCTCGGCTCCGCCATTATCCATGGTCCGCATGTGACCAGCGCAGCGGAAATTTATGCACGCCTCAACGAAGCCGATGCGGCGCTTCAAATTTCTGATGGTAAATCACTCGGACAGGCTGTGATTAGTCTGCTGGAGCCGCATAAACCGGCCTCATTGGCGCACGCAGCATGGGAAGTGACGTCGTCAGGTGCTGGTGCAACAGAGCGTGCTTTTGAAAAAATTTCTGCGATGATTGATGCGGCTGAGGCCGGATCATGAAGTCGCCCGATTTCTGGTACCGCCCCGTCGATTGGCGCGCCCGCGCCCTGAGTCCATTAGGTTCAATCTACGCAAAGGCCACGGCACGCAGGATTATAAAAGCCAATCCTATTAAACTGGACGTCCCTGTTATCTGCGTGGGAAATATAAACGTAGGCGGCACCGGCAAAACGCCTACCGTCATAGCGCTGGTGGAACGCCTAAGAGGTAGCGGCCTAACACCACATATCGTTTCGAAAGGCTACGGTGGTCGTTTGGATGGGCCGGTTCAGGTCAACGAACGAACCCATTCTGCAAACGATGTCGGCGATGAACCTCTTTTGTTATCTGCATTTGCTCCAACGTGGGTCTCAAAAGATCGCACGCAAGGTGGTCAAGCTGCCGTTGCAGCCGGTGCGGAGGTCATCCTATTAGATGACGGTCATCAAAACCCGTCTATCCACAAAGACTTATCCTTGGTCGTGGTTGATGCCATGCGAGGATTTGGGAACAAGCGCGTGCTGCCGTCTGGGCCGCTCAGAGAACCCGTAGAAGCCGGACTCGCGCGCGCAGATGCTCTTTTGTCCATTGGCAATCAAAAAGCCCAAGCGCGGTTCGCAGGTCTGAACGACCTGCCCGCGCGGCTGCCGCATCTTACTGGTCAACTTACCCCCCTGCAGACCGGAATGGATTGGGCTGACATGCGCGTCTTGGCATTTGCAGGGATCGGAATGCCCGATAAGTTCTTTGCAACTCTAAAAGGCTTAGGTGCCGACGTCGTTCACCAAGAGCCACTAGACGACCATCAAACGCTGTCAGACGCATTGCTGTCACGCCTTGCGTCCGAAGCGACAACCCTTGGCGCACAACTTGTCACAACAGAAAAGGACGCGGTGCGTTTGCCCGCGTCCTTCAAATCTCAAGTGCTTACTTTACCCGTCAGACTTGCTGTCGAAGACTGGGCCGCTTTCGACGTACTGCTGCAAAAGCTTTAAAGCTTTGAATCCAAGAGTGCCTTCAGTTCGCTATAAGACATATTCGACTCCAGCTTTCCATCAATCACAAAGCTAGGCGTCGCACGGATTTCGTCAGCTTGCGCATTCTTTTGGAAGACCGCTGTCATCGCACGCGCTTTCTCACCATCTTGCAGACACGCATCCAGCTGTTCGTCCGTCATTCCAGCCAGTTTGCCCATTTTCTTCAAATTTGCAGCGATCTGTGCCGGGGCACCATTTGTCCAAGTCCGCTGGTTTTCATAAATCAGATCGACAAGTCCGAAATAACGCTCTGCTCCGCCACAGCGCGCCATCATGCCTGCCCAAAGGCCAGGACCATCGAAGTACACTTCGCGGTACACAAACTTCACTTTGCCGGTGTCGATATAATCCGCCTTGAGCTGCGGGAAGACGTCTTTATGAAACCGCTGACAATGCGGACAAGTGAAAGACGCGTATTCGACAAAGGTGATCGGCGCATCTTCGTCGCCCATCGTCATCTCAATGACGCTTGATGTATCGATATCTTCAGCAGTCTGCGCATGTGCCGCACCTATTTCGCTGAAATTGGGTGGCGTCGTTTTGCCACCGTTCAGCCACATGAAACCACCAATCGCGATTGCCAACACCGCAAGCGACGACAAAATTATGTTACGGTTCATCTCTATTTGTTCCTTTTCGATGCGCCTTGGCGCGACAAAACATTTACAGCCATTTGTTCCAGTGCAGAACGCAGGCCATCATCTGCAACATCTCCGGCCAATTTGGCGGAGGTCTCTTTCACTTCTGGGGTGACCGGTACTTTGGCTTTGGCCGGTTTCGCTTCAAAAGCAGCTTGCCCTTCGCGGAAACCGACAGGGGCCGTCTGTGTCAATACAACGCGGCTGATTGCAGAATAGCCGTAGCATGCATTCACCCTATCGCGAATTTGCTGGACTTGCATTTGCACCATCGGCGCATTCGATCCTGTCGTAAGGACCGTTAGAACTGCGCCGAATCCATCGCGAGAGTAGCCAATCTTTACCGGTGTCGTCACCTTTGCAGTATCTTCCCCGACAATTTCTGACCAATGGGTCAGTAGGCGCATAACAGCGAAACCCCGCTTTTCCCCGGCAGATTTAACGCGTGTCTGAATCAGCCCGGACATAGCTGCGAAACCCCGTCCACGACGCGGTGGGGAATATCCCTTGGAATATGTTGGTTTCGATGCCATCTCACTCTTTCCAACGTTCCGCGACAGTCTACCTTTCTAGAGCGTTTGAAGCACTATAAACCAGACAATCGAGGCAATAAACTTTGTGTGAGAGCCCTGACCCACAAGTGCTTTTAGACTGGTATGACAGTCATGCGCGGGAAATGCCGTGGCGCACGTCGCCGCAGGACAGAAAATCCGGTGCGAGACCTGATCCCTATCAGGTGTGGATGTCCGAAATCATGTTGCAGCAAACGACAGTCGCAGCGGTCAAAGACTACTTCATCAAGTTCACAAAGCTTTGGCCAACTGTCGGCGATCTTGCCTCTGCTGAAGATGCAGATGTCATGGCCAACTGGGCAGGGCTTGGATATTATGCCCGCGCGCGTAACCTGTTGAAATGTGCACGTGTTGTAGCGTCTGAGTATGATGGCGTCTTTCCAAACACAGTGGAAGAACTTCAAAAGCTCCCCGGAATAGGTCCATATACATCGGCTGCCATCGCTTCGATCGCCTTCGATCGAAAAGCAACTGTTGTGGACGGCAACGTAGAAAGAGTGATGTCGCGGCTCTATGCTGTCGAAGAACCGCTGCCCACCTCAAAGAGACAACTCACTGACCTTGCAGAAGCTCTAACACCAAACGAGCGGTTCGGGGACTACAACCAAGCGGTTATGGATCTAGGTGCAACGATCTGCTCTCCCAAAAACCCTGCATGCGGAATATGTCCTTGGCGAGAACCCTGTATTGGTCGCAGTGAAGGGATTGCGGCAGAGCTTCCCAAAAAACTCCCAAAAAAGGTGAAACCAACCCGCCACGGCTATGCCTATGTTCTGCGCCGTTCTGATGGCGCTTGGCTGCTTGAGACGCGACCGGAAAAAGGGTTGCTTGGCGGTATGCTTGGCTGGCCAGGCTCAGATTGGGGGGATGCGCCCACACCGAATCCACCAGTAGAAACCACTTGGCATGAAACGCAGGTCGAGGTACGCCATACCTTCACCCATTTTCATCTGAAGTTAAGGGTCCTTGTCGCAGCATCGGACTTAATGCCAAAAACAGGCGCGTTCGTACCACACACAGACTTTAGCCCGGCCTCGCTGCCTACTGTCATGCGTAAGGTTTATGACGTTGCGTGTCATCACGTCGCCCTCAATTGAGCGCATTTCTGGTCTAGGGTATCGTCCAGCAATCGGAACCTAAGTTTTCACGGACGGATCAATGGCGACATTAACGGCTGAACAGGTATCAAAGATCAACAATGCGGCTCCGTTTTGGTTGTCGCTGGCCCTGATCCCATTGGTCGCGCTCGCTGCGGCGAAGGGTGGTTGGTATATCGCCCTCGTTCCGCTTTTTGGGTGGGGAATGTTCTCAATCCTTGATGCATTTGTTGGCCTGAATACCGATAATGCCGATCTGGAAACCACAGATGACGATCTGTTTTGGTACACACTTATCACAATGCTCTGGTTCCCAATCCAGCTTGTCACAATCTTTGGAACAATGGCCTATGCATTGAACGCCGATCATCTTGCCACATCAGAGATCATCTGGCTGTTTTTCGGCATCGGCGTTGTTACAGGCTCGGTTGGCATCAACTACTCCCACGAATTGATGCATCAGAAGAACCGGCTAGAGCGTTGGTTAGCGGACTTACTCCTCGCAAGTGTTCTTTACAGCCACTTCCGCTCCGAGCATCTGCTCAATCACCACCGCTATGTCGCTACTCCAAGAGATCCGGTGACTGCTCGCTATAACGAAGGATTCCATCGCTTCTTCCCACGTGTTCTTCGGGAATGCGCCAAGTCCGCGTGGCAGGCCGAAGCAAAGATGCTGGCTCGTAAAGACCTTCCGGCAACAGACT
Source organism: uncultured Litoreibacter sp. (assembly GCA_947494435.1). Classification (GTDB taxonomy): domain Bacteria; phylum Pseudomonadota; class Alphaproteobacteria; order Rhodobacterales; family Rhodobacteraceae; genus Litoreibacter. The sequence continues at coordinate 1,243,269 of CANLUY010000001.1, read as the reverse complement.
TCAGCAACCCGTTCTGGCGCTACGCAATTTTGCAGATCGGGTTTCTCGTTTTGGCTTTTTTGGTAGGCGGTTGGGCAGGGCTTGGGCTGTTCATCTTCCAGTCATTCGTAGCGATTTGGCAGCTAGAACTCGTCAACTACATTGAGCATTACGGCCTCACCCGAAAGCATCTTGGCGAAGGTAAATACGAGCATGTCAAACCGCGTCACTCATGGAACGCAGCGCAACGCGCTTCAAATTGGTTTTTGATCAACCTGCAACGCCATTCCGATCACCACTACAAGCCAGACCGACGCTTCCCTCTGTTGCAAACCTACACAGAGGCCGATGCACCACAACTGCCCTATGGCTACCCCGTTATGACAATGGCTGCGATGGTCCCACCGTTATTCCGACGCATCATGAACCCCCGTGTGCGCAAGTGGCGCGCCATGTATTATCCCGAGATAACGGATTGGGTGCCTTACAAAACCGCAACCAATCCGATGCCGCGCTAGGGGTCATTGCCAACACGCACAAGCTGCTTACCAAAGTTCCCACCACCAAGCAGGTCCATAAAGGCTTGTGGAGCGCTTTCGATCCCGTCAGCTATGGTTTCCTTCACAGTGATGGTGCCGTTGCCAACCATCGGAGCGACTTCTTCTTGAAACGCACTCATTCGGTGAAAATGGTCGAAGATAATAAAACCCTGCACGCGCAATCTGCGTGTCAGGATATTGCGCCAAACTGCTGGCAAAGGTTGAGCCTCCTCAATGCCCTGACCGGAATACCAAGAGATCGCACCGCAGACAGCAATTCGTCCACCGACATTCATACGGGTCAATACCGCTTCCAAGGTCTTGCCGCCAACATTCTCAAAATACAGATCGACCCCGTTGGGTGCCGCATCTTTGAGAGTGCTCGACAAAGCTTTTGCATCCATCGCACGATGATCAAGACAGACATCGTAGCCCAGCTCTGCCTGTGCAAATGCGCATTTCTCAGCTCCACCAGCAACGCCGATCACGCGCATGCCTTTGGCTTTTGCGAGTTGGCCAACGAGACCACCAACGGCACCTGTCGCGGCAGACACAACAATCGTTTCGCCCTTCTTTGCAGATGCAATATCATTCAAACCAACCCATGCTGTGATCCCAGGCATGCCCAAAACACCCAGGGCGGTTGAAATAGGTGCAATGCTCGGATCTACTTTCCTGACGCCCTCGCCATCGGAAATGGCATGCGTCGTCCAACCGAATTGCCCCGTTACAATATCCCCGACCGCGAAATTCGCATTTTCGGATGCTATGACTTCCCCGACAGCGCCGCCTTCCATGATGCCACCAATGGCAACCGGTTCCGCATAAGACTTGGCGTCATCCATGCGACCCCGCATATAGGGATCAAGCGATAGCCAGATCACGCGAACAAGAAATTTGCCACGGCCAAGATCAGGCAAAGTCCGCGTCTCAAGCGAAAAGTTCGCAGCAACCGGAAAACCTTTGGGCCTTGAGGCAAGCGTAATGCATTTGGCGTCAGTCATGTCCGAATCCTTCTGATGATGTCGCCAGACCTTATCGCGTCTCAAAAAGAAAAAAATGCCCCACCTCTCTTGGGGAGAAGGCAGGGCTTAGGTGTGTGCTTGCGAGCTGAGCCGCAGGCACGGGCGGTAACTTCGAATTTCTGTTAAGTTCGGATCAGGTCATCTCCGCGCGGATTTGCTGGCGAAGCAGATCAATCGGGACTTTCTTGCCGTCTTTTTTGTAAGCCCAATATGTCCAGCCGTTACAGCTTGGTGCGCCTTCCAATGCGGCCCCGACTTGGTGAATTGAGCCCTTCACATCGTCGCCAATCAAAGTTCCATCTGCGCGAACCTTGGCTTTATGTCGGCCATTCAAAGACCAAAGTTCTTCACCGGGGGTCAACAATCCACGCTCAACAAGAACGCCAAAGGCAACACGAGGTTGCGCGCGCTTGGATTGCGTCACTTCCAATGAAGTGCGGTCAAACTTACGAACATCTTTCAAGCGGTTTTCGGCGACATCGCGATATGCTTTCTCACGTTCGATGCCGATATAGTCGCGACCGAGCTTCTTAGCGACTGCACCTGTCGTTCCAGTACCGAAGAACGGATCCAGCACAACATCACCAGGGTTTGTTGTTGCGACAAGAACGCGGTGCAAAAGCGACTCTGGCTTTTGGGTTGGGTGCGCTTTGTCACCGGCTTCATTTTTTAGCCTTTCGTGACCAGTACAGATCGGCAGCACCCAATCAGAGCGCATCTGCACGCCCTCATTTAGTGCTTTCAATGCCTCATAATTAAACGTGTATTTGGAGCTTTCTGACTTGGATGCCCATATCAGAGTTTCATGGGCATTCGTAAGACGTTTCCCACGGAAATTCGGCATTGGGTTCGACTTACGCCACACGACGTCGTTCAACATCCAGAACCCTTGGTTCTGCAACTCATGCCCGACACGGAATATATTGTGATAAGAGCCAATCACCCAAATTGCACCATTGGGCTTCAACAGGCGGTTTGCGGCCTTCAGCCAAGCTTGCGTAAACTGGTCGTATTTCTTGAAAGACGCAAACTGATCCCACTCATCGTCAACTGCATCAACCTTAGAATTATCCGGGCGATGCAAATCGCCACGCAGTTGTAAGTTGTATGGTGGATCCGCAAAGATCAGGTCGATAGATGCTTCTGGCAGGCTGTTCATAGCCTCGATGCAGTCGCCATCCATGATCGTATTAAGCGGCAACGCATCATGCGTCACCTTAGAGATTTTTCCCATCGTCTGCCCCGACGTTTACGCCTTTGCGGCGCTTGTTCATTTGTTGGGCTTAGGATGAGTCAAAGCGATTCGTCAGTCAAAAACTATAAGTTTCAAATGCTTACAAAAAATCATCGACACAAGATATTGTGGACTGGTTTATAAGAACGTCGATGATGTGGTGTTACACCGTGTTGCTCTAATGCACTGATGTGCTCCTTAGTCGGATACCCCACATTTTTGCCCCAATTGTAGGCCGGATACTGTTGCGCCAATGCAGCCATATACCGGTCTCGCGTCACCTTTGCCAAGATTGACGCAGCCGCAATGGATACCGAAAGACCATCACCCTTCACAATTGCAGTCGCCGGAAGCGTTAAATCTTTCGGAATCTTATTGCCATCTACGAGAACATGACCAACCTCTGCTAACCCTTGGACTGCTCGGCACATCGCGAGATGCGACGCATGATAAATGTTTAGGGTATCAATCTCTTCGACGCTGGCATCTGCAATGCAATATCGCGCGGTGTTCTGTATGATCTCAAACAGCAGCTCTCGTTTTTTTGTGCTTAGCTTTTTTGAATCGTTTAAACCCTCAGGAATGTTGAGCGGGTCCAGAACGACCGCGGCGGCGACAACCGGCCCCGCAAGGGGACCGCGCCCCACCTCGTCAACGCCAGCAACATTCAAAACATTTTGCTGAAGCAATGAGCGCTCATATGAAAAGTCAGGTCCCATATAGACTTCAAATACCCGCGAAAGCCGAAACACAATGGCAGATGTAAGAAAAGGGCGGGTCTGATCACCCGCCCTCATACTGCTCTCACTCGTTAACTCTTATGCGCGCCAGCCGTTTTTCCGCAGGCAGCGTTTTGTGTAAAAGTATCTCGGACCGCTATTCGTATTCGCTTGGCGTAAACAATTTTGCGGAAGGTTTGCATTTGCATGTTTTTGGATACAACGCGCACCGTAAACTTGACGTTCTCCGCGATGGGTCCATTGATCCCGCAAACATCTTTGCGGTGCCACTTTTACGTGGCGCTGCGGCCGATGTACTTTTCGATGCTTATGGGTGTTTTGATAAACCGGTTGCTGGTGAGACCGCGAAACACGGGCAGCTTTGCGTTTCTTGCTGTCATTATGTGCCTTCGCAATTGCACCTAGCACGACTAATCCCGCGATGACTTTGAAGACATCATCATCGGCACGCGCTGGTGCTGCGGTAAAGGATGTAGCTGCAAGGGCGAGGCTCAAAACGCTTGCGATAAATGTACGTCTCATATGGGATCCTTTCGGGTTTGAGATGTGACAAGTGCGGTCGTCTTGACCGGACATCCAAAACCTCGCCAAACCTCCAATGCTAAACAATTTCTCACAATTGCTAATCGTTAGCTGTGCAATGATATTGAATAACATGCGCACACACCCCCAATTGAGGCTTATGAAAAAACGCATCACACATCTGGCCGCGATACTTTTCGTTGCCTCAGCCTCAGCTGCCCAAGCAGGGTGCTATGCTGACTACAAAGCAAAGAAGGACAATCCGTTGCAATTGCATTACGGAGTGATCCAAGTGCCGCAATCCGTCTGTGACGGACAGGTCAACGCTGCCGCATCCATTGCGCCAAGGTTGGCCAATCAGGGGTGGACGTTGCTTAATGTCCTCTCAGTCTTTAACGACCAAGGTCTCGCCGGAAGGAAAGCAAGTGCCGGACGCTACTTCCTCAGCTTCTAAGTTGACGCCTGCCCGTGTTATTGTGGTTGGCGTGGTCGCAATCGTCGCAATCTTGCTGATCGCGGCACTAGTTTTGTTTCTCAACCTGCCTGACGCCAACGAATTCAATATGCGAGTAGAGCGGCTATTCATTGAAAACGACACTCTTACTGGAAACGCAGAGATCAAATTGCTGGAAATTCTAGCAGGGTCGGGCACGGCCTTCTCGGAAACTCTCGCCTCCTACCGGTTTATCATTTTCGTCTTGATGGTTTTTGCGACGGCGCTGCTGATCGCGACATTGGTCTCCCTTGTCTCGTTAGTTGGTCTGGCACGGCGCATGGCGGAGGTTGAGAAATCGGGTATTCAAGTGAACTCCCTCACAGTTCATCGAGGAGAGCGTTTGGTTCAAATCAATGATATGGACTTCAAACTCACAGAAGCCGCACTGGAGACCCTCTCCGTCCTTGCAGAGGCCCGATTGGACGATGACATCTTGTCAGGGGTTGAGATTGAGAGTGTGATCTCAGGCAAGCCTTCTACCGACTGCGATGAAGCCGCGGGCGCGGTACGGATCAAAAGGCTACGCGATCACCTCGGCAATCAATTGATGAGCGAGCTATTGATCAAAAACATAGCGCGCAAGGGTTACGTTCTCGCTGTGGAACCGGACGCAATTCGAATGCTTTGAGGACTAGTGCCGCGATACGGCAGACGTCATTTCAGCTGGCCAGAGTTGGTCAGGTTGTGAAGTCATTCCCTTCGGAAAGACAAACCAACACGCAAGCTATGCCGAAAAAGCATTGGGGAGCTCAAGCAAGAACCAGCCATCCTCCTGCTTGCGACCATACCTTTGTGAGAGGACCCCAAGTTTCCTCTTCTCCCTAAAGTGTAAAGGAGCTGATCAACTAAGGCACTTTGACAGCTTGCTCAGTCCATACCGACGCAGGCGTTTATTTGATGATGCCGCAAGCGATTTTAGGTCCACTTTTTCCTTCCACATCAGCACCGACGTGCAACATGATTGTGCGACCACGCACCTCATCAAGTGTCAGTCGGGCACTTTCAAACACCGTCGCGGAAGTACCAGAGACATCAAAGACAAAACTCTCAAGATCGCCCGTCGGCAGTGGGTTATCTTCCATGCTCTGGCCTTGTTGCATGGCAGCCATATTATGACCTGCGTGCGGATCCTGTGCCGCTTTGTTATCGTCTTTTTTCATAGCAGACATGTCATGCCCCGCGTGTGGATCAGCCTTCACCACCGCCTGATCCGTCATGTTGGAAATGTCGTGTGCCGCGTGCGGATCATCTCCCTCCTTCGGCGCCATGCCGTGTCCATGATGTCCGTGGTGGCCATAGTGACCGCCTGCCAATGATCCCGGCCCGCCAGGACCCGGCTCACAATTGGCATACTCGTGAATGTGGGACGCGTAGGATCCCGGCTCCAGTCCTTCTAGGTTACCGGTCAGACGCAGCCCGTCTTCAGATGTTGCGATTGTGATCGTTCCAATCGACTCACCTTCGAACCCGTCATCAATACGATTGACCTGGACGTCAACTTCATCGCCAGGATTCAGCGCCAAGTAACGAGCGCGCGTATCTGTGACGTTATGATTGTAGTTTGGACCTGCCAACGCAGCGAGCAGATGCTGGCTTGCACGTTCAGGTTGGTCCATCATTTGATAGCCAACACCCAAATGGTATTGAATGGTCACATCATCCGGCGCTGAAGACGCCGCTTGTTCCAGCAGCGCAAGTCCGTCGAGAAGTGCGCCCTGCCTCACCAAAACCCAGCCCATGATGTCTTGATTTACGGCCTCATCCGGTGCCATAGCACTGGCCCGGTCAATCATGGCCAGAGCCACATCCAACTCCTGACTAATGTCAGCGCGCGCAATCGCACCAAGGGACAGCCCTGCCATATGGGCGGGGTTGTGGAGAACTGCCGCATCGAACATTTCAATAGAGTCCTCAGGCCGACCATCGCTGAGATACATAAGGCCAAGTTCGGCATAGAGTTCGGAAGCTGTTGGGTTGGCAGCGATAGCATCTTTCAGAAGCGTCTCAACCTCGTCGTGACCAGAACTGTCGATGTGTCCGGCACCGACATAGGAACCATGGCCGTGGATTGTACCCGCGAGGGTGAGCCAAGTGGTTGGCTCTTTGGGGTTTAGTTCAAGCGACGTTTCCAGTGCGGAACGGCCCAACGCATCATCACCTGTGCCCTTGGCCAAGATACCCAACATCCGCCAAGCTTCTGCGTTGTCAGGGTGATCGCCTGTCATCACACGTGCCATCTCAAGCGCTTTGTCCGAGGCCCCTGCCTTCCCTAACAGTTCAATTGCAAGCAGCTGGAGGTCACTCCGATCCGCGGCATTCAAAGCAAGGGTCGTCACTTCTTCAATGGCCATATCAGAAGCACCCGCAGAAATGCGCGCTTCGAGAGCAGCCCTAAAAAAGGCAGTATCTTCGCCCTCGGGTTTGTCCCGGGCAATGTCCCACCAAAGCTCAGCCGCCTCGTCGTGTCGCCCCGCAGCTCCGAGCGTTACAGCCCGGTCGGGCTCTATCTGGGATTCAAGCTGCGGAAAGCTGGCCGCAAGGGATTCAAGCGTCGCGAAGGAGCCGTCGTAATCCTTTTCGAGGCGTTGTAGACGCGCCTGACTTAGCATAATTGACGGGTGGCTCGTATCAATAACAGCGGCCATGCTGTCATAGGCAAATCGAGCATCTTTAGGCCGGTTTGCAGCCATTGCCGCATCCAGAAAACGGCCCATCAATTCAATGCGGGCATCGTCTGGGATAGCCAGATTCGGGTTTGTAGCAGCGGGGCGCAACAAATCCAGTACACCAATATTGCGCCCAACAGCACTGTAATAACCAGCAAGATCGAAATGCGCCTGATTGACTGTATTGCGCGGGAGGCCGAAAGCGCGCAGCGCTCGTTCAGAATGTAGAATTGCCGTCGGCAAATCGTCCTGCATCGCAGCCAAACGCGCCAAACCACGGCGGGCAAGTGGGTTTTCCGGCTCCAGTTCCAGCGACTTTGTCAATTCCGACTCGGCAACATCAAATCGTTCGCGGCGCAGGAGAGCAATACCGAGCTTGGCGCGCAGCCATCCGTTTAAGGGAGTAAGAACCAGCGCTTTCTGGAATGAACTGATAGCCTCATCAAAGTTGCCTTGATCCATCAGGTAGACGCCAGCCAGATCAAAGGCGGCCGCATCATTTGGAAAACGCCCTAGGTAGTTTTTAAGCACCTGACCTGCGCGCGGATCATCTTTGGACATGAGATCTGATAATATTGCTAGTGCTGCAGGATCGCTTTGGCCCGACTGAGGGGCCAGAACGTCCGGAGACAACAGCCAGTTAAAATTATCTTCGCCAAAGAAGTTCTGCGAGTTTTCCAATGTAATGGTGCGCGCTTCAACACGTGCGGTCGGCCCGAGCGCTACGCCAACGGACAAGAGAACAATTGCGACAGGGGTGATCAGGCTACGGGACATGTGCGATGCCTCACTCATAATGGAAAAGAAATTTGTTAAAGCTAGTCGATCATCAAAGGCAAAGCAGCGCAAGAACGATCAAACGGTGGCTCGTGGTACGCGACAGGCGTTAGCATCACATTGCTGACGACAATAAAAAAAGGGGGCAAATTAGAAATTCACCCCCTCCAATTTTTTCGTGCGATGACGCGTTAGTCTTTTCTACGACGACGTCCTGCTACACCAAAGCCAACCAGCGCTGTTCCGAGGAGCACAATGCCCGCCGGCAACGGTACTGGTGTCATTCCACCACCGTCGGTCAGATTGATGGTCAGCGTACCTTGATCGGTCAAGCTGCCATCTGTTGCGCCGAAAGTCGCGATATAGGTTCCTGCGGCAAATCCAGTTGAATCCCAGCTGAACGTTCCGTCGGCTGGATTGACTGACATACCAGGCACAAATGTCGAACCAGCAATGCTTCCTCCTGGGCCGGTAAAGCCAAGGAAGCTCAATGTAACGGTATCGCCAGAGTTTGGATCGTCTGCCGTGATCAATTGGTTGATCGTGCTACCAGCAGTGGCGTTGATCACAACGTCTTGTACAGTCGGGGGCTGATTGGTGGCGCTGTCTGTGCCATCAAACATCCAGTCGAACTGAACAGAGCCGGTCTGGCGGGTCCCATCAGATGCATTAATTTGACCAGCAAAGGCCACGTCGGCACCTACATTCCTGGAATTGGAATTATCCGTATATCCGGCCGTCGAGGCCGCATCGATTGTAATCTGACCTGTACCGTCAATAGCATAACCAGGTGCTTGCGATGTGATTCCAGTCGTAAGAACGGAGTCATCGAAAGTGAGCATATCGCCATCGTCAGATGTCGCGTCCAGATTGTCGGAATACGATGCGTTGCGAAGAACGTTCGGTTGGATATTCAGGATGTCGAATGTAATCGGTTTGGTCGCGCTCTGCCCGTCCCAATAGATCGTAGACGTTGTTCCCATGTTAGCACCGCTGTTAGTGCCTTGAGCACCAGCGACCCGGCAACAGCTACCCCAACTGATGGTATAGAGACCTGCTCCACCAGAAAGAGTAGTGGAAGTCGTCGTCACAGTGCGCGTGAACCTCGTGTCCGATGTATCGGTCGTGGTCTGCGTCATATTGAAATTTGTCCCCGAGGCACCTGGGGGCGTAATAGTCACCCTACGAACTCGGTCCACCGACGATGTTCGCCAGAACGATGTAGCTTCGACGGTCAAAACACCATTTGCATCGATGCTCGGTATAAGAACCGAACCGCGGTTATGAGAAGCGTCTGCCGCGCCAGTAAATAGCAACGCAGCAATTGCGCTAGTAAAAATGTGATTTTTCATACTTTCCCCTCGTTAAAGTTGGTACGCGAGAATCCGCGCATTAACTAAAAATTCACACTCGCATGAGCTCGGTGAGCTGGTCAACTAACAAATTGTAAACAATCGCAACACAAATCGTTTGCAATACAAACACAATAGCGCTGCTCCACAACTCTTGTATTCAACTACGAGTGCCGCTGTTTTTCTGCTTAAGGCCAATCAAGTTCACCTTGGGTTTGGCATCTCAGTTGAGGTATTTCCGCGGCTGAAAATGGTGCCTCAAGAGGGACTCGAACCCCCGACCTTGTCCTTACGAAGGACCTGCTCTACCAGCTGAGCTATTGAGGCTAAGGGCCACTAGGACCCATCTGCCCTACGCCTCCACCGTCAAAATGTCGGTTTCTGACGTCACTTCGCGGCAACCCGCGAACAACCAAACGATGCACTTTACTAAATTAAGTTCAGCAGCACCGACGCGATTTTTAACATTAAGCGTTTGACTGGAGAAGCGTTATTTCGCCTCGGTGGCTTTCTCCTCAGACGCAGTTGTAGCGGACGCTTCGATAACGTCGTCCGTTCCCACGTCGACATCATCTATGTTGACAGAAGACTGATCCTCAATTGCGCCCACAATCAATGGCAACATTTCTGCACCTGCGGAGGGAACAACCTCAGCTTTCGGCGCTTCTTTCCAGCTGAGTGTGTCAAACCCTTGGCAATTGCCACATACCGGTTCCCAACTTCCATGCACGTGTTGGCAATTCTCGCAAACCCATTGCGGACCACGCGGGGCGGTCAGCGCTTTCGCAAGCCAACCACGTACGACCGCATCTGAAGAGCCCTCGCCCCGCTCAATGGCAGCCATAATCGTCAGCGAACGTGTTGTTTCATGCGTTTCGAGAAGATCGCCCAAGGCACGACGAGCAGCGGGAAAATCTTCCGCCGCGATATTCAGCTCCGCCATCAACATTTTGCTTTCAGGATGTGACGCCGTGCCGCCTGTCAACGCTGTAAAACGTTTGATGCGCGCTTGCGGTGTCTCTTCCGGCTCAATCTCTGCATACGCCGCGGCCAACTCAGGGTGCGGCTGTGTCGCCCACGCCTTTTTGAGTACGCGGGTCGCATAGCGTTTCTTGCCTTGGGCCACGTATGATCGCGCGGCCAGTGCCGCAGCAGGGATCAACTCAGGCGATAGACGGTTGGCTTCGATAGCGGCCTCACGCACTTCAATAGTGCTGTCGTCGTCCACTAGGTCTTTGACTTCAGACAGTGCCAAAACAGCGTCACGGCGTTTGTGAACATCACGTGGCAAGGACCCATGTTTTAATTTCGCGTTCAGCGTCTTACGTGCACCTGACCAATCTTCAGAACCGGCTTGAAGCTGAAGAAGAGTGTCTTGCGTCTCTTCATGCTTTGGCTTCAGTGCAAATGCTTTCTCAGCCAATTTGAGCGCTGTGTCCGTGTCGCCCTCAGCCAATTTCTGCTTCATGATGCCACGCACACCGACAAACCGCGTCCGCTCGTCCGTTAGTAACCGTTTGTAGACATCTTGCGCCTTGCGCGTATCACCAGATTGTTCTGCGGCTTGTGCGGTAATCAAATTGGTGAGTTCAGGGCGTTTGAGATACTTTTCTGCCTTAGCTGCCTTAGCCATTGCTGTCCGGCTTTCGCCAGAGGCCAATGCCATCAACCCGTCAGCGAGTGCTTCAAAACCCTTGCGCTCACGGGAGCGGTCGAAATATCGCGAAATTGCTGTTTCATCACCGTTTAGGAACCGGAACACCGCGATCAGCAGGCTGATCACTTTCAATGTCACCCAAAAAGCAAACATGAGCGCTGCAAGACCGATCAGGGCCACGAGTGGGGTCAGCGTAAACTCAGTATTCGCAGCTGAAATACGGACTTCGCCGCTGGTTTCCAAGAGCGAGATGACACCAAATGTTGCGGCGACAATAACACCAACAAAAACGAGAATTTTGACTAAAGACCAAAGCATAACGTGTATCCTAATTCCCGTTCAAAGCGTTGGAGACAGTTTCGAAACCATCAACCGCAGCCATCCGCGCTGACGCGCTTGCTTGCCAGTCTGCAAATTCTGCTTTTGCAACATCTGGCAAATTTTCAATCTCATTAAGCGCCCCAGCAAGGTCTTCAGCCTTTACGGCGGCCTCCGCTCGCGACAGGATCGCGTCAACAGAGTTGCCTTCCTGAGGCGTCAGCGATCTTGCACCAAGCTGATCTTTGAAAAACAAACTAATCCGGCTTTGCGTATCGTCACCTGCTTCTTCTCGAATCCCTTTTGAGAGAGCCGCACGTGCTGCATCAGGATAAGCCTGCTGAATGTCGGCTTGCGTCGGCACGCCATTTTCCGCAACAGCTTGCAAGCCGTCTGGAACTTCGACAGCCGATGAGACATCTTCAAGGGACTCTGCAAACGGGGCGCCGCTTACAAGTGCCAATCGAATGTCCTGCATTGCAGCACGCGCTTTTACACGAGCCTCTGCCTGTTCTGCAGTTTCTTGTTGTTCTGCGGCGGCATCCATTTGCGCTTTCGCCGCAGCAGCCATTCCTGCAACCTCCTCAGACAAGGCCGCGATCTTTTCTTTCTGCGCATTGAGCAGAATTTGCACGTCATCAGGCAAGGCTGTGATGCCGTCGCCCTCGCTCAGGCGGTCGAGTCTGTCGCTGACAGCGATCACCGCACGAGCACGTTCACTCATCTGCGTCTTCAACGTATCCAGACCTGTATCCAATCGGTCGCCAAGATTACCTACCTGAGAACTTAGGTCAGAAAAGTTCTCCCTCTGCTCAGCAACCTGAGACTGTAGATTGGTGACAACCGCATTCTCTTGCTCCCGCCAACCGTCAGGAAAAGTTAACATAGCGGCACCAAAACCCAGCGCACCTGCGATGACACCGCCGATCACGGATGGGAATAAGCCTGCAGGCGCGGGCGTTGTCACTGACGCGACTAAAGTCTGGGTAGTAGGCTCGGAACTCTCACTTTCCTCAAGCGACGATGCGCTATCAGTTGCGCCCTTGTCCTCAACAACCACGGTCTTTTCTTCCGTCGGAGATGCTTCGGATGAAGGCTCTTTCGCGACCACATCGTCGACTTCCGAATCCATCGGCTCATGATCTTCAGGCACATCTACTGAAGAACCCGCTACCTCAGGGATAGCACTCGGCTTTACATTCCCAGCGGCATCTTTTGCGTCATCCACAATTTCGGCATCGGAAACGGCCGCTTTTTGCTTCGAAGACGAGGTCTTCTTACGTGGCGAAGGTTTTGACGATTTAGCCACTTTAGACATCCTTTACAGAGCGTGCGGCGAGTCGCAGATAATCCAACCGCTCGTTAACATAGCCCGGAAATTCAATTGGCCTCAAGTTGATGGGGCGGGGAAGATCTCAGACATTTTGTCCCGCATAAGAGCAGCTGTCGGCCCGTCACATAGATGCAAACTCGAAAATTTCTTAGGGTCGAGCTGGGCAGCAACTGACGCACTTAGGCAGACCACATGTAAACTAGATCTGACAGATTCGTACAACTGCTTCTGCATCAATTGCGCGGTCCGAGGCGAAAAGAGCGGTATGACCAAGTCGTCGGAAACTCCGAGTGCCGTCCATGCCTCAGCATTCAGTTGTGTTTCGATCTGATCATATGCTGTGACGCGTATCACACTATCATGCAGCGTTCCTGCCCTATGCGCGCCGCTTAGATGAAGGATTCGCTCTTGACTTGTAGCCTGTGAAATCAGGCGATCCAAATCCTCCACAGTACCTTTGGCCGAAACTGCGTGCAGTCCGATCGATGCCGCAAATTCCGCCGTCTTGTCCCCAACACAGTACGCTGTCACGCCGCTTGGCCCTTTAAGGTACTGGTAGGCTCGCACACCATTCTGCGATGTAAAAGCGACGGCTTCAAACCTCCCAAAATCTATCGAGATGTCGCGAAACCGGATTTCAATAAGAGGGGAAATAATAACTTCAAAATGAGAGCGTAACGTCTTTGCAAAAGCTTTGGACGGTTCCAAAGGACGTGTAAGCAATACGCGCATCAGTGATTGGTCTGCATTGTAAGGATCATTCTGCAGTGTTACCTGCGCGCAATGGTGCACGCAATAACGGTCCCGCTTTGGCAGATAGCTTAACTATACTCGGAATTGAAAGCAGCTGCGATGACACAGCCGCAGCAATTGTGCGTCAAGTGGAAGGCGCGCGTCCTGAAATCATGTCATCGCAAGTCTTTGGACAAACTGACTTACATGCTGCTTTTGGCGGAGTCGTACCGGAAATTGCAGCCCGCGCACATGCGGAGAAACTCGACTTCATGGTTGAGGCCGCTTTGAAAGAAGCTGACCTTAACTTATCCAACGTAGACGCTATTGCTGTGACAGCAGGCCCTGGTCTTATTGGTGGCGTAATGTCTGGTGTCATGTGTGCAAAAGGGCTCGCGGCCGGTTCCGGCAAACCTTTGGTCGGTGTAAACCACCTTGCCGGGCACGCACTTACGCCACGCTTAACGGACGGGCTGGAATTCCCTTATTTGATGTTGCTTGTCTCGGGCGGACATTGCCAATTTCTTACCGTGCATTCCGCGACCAAGTTCACGCGGCTTGGCGGCACGATCGACGATGCGCCCGGGGAAGCCTTTGACAAAGTCGCAAAACTGATTGGCCTGCCTCAACCGGGTGGACCAGAGATCGAACGAGCAGCATTGGCAGGCAATACAACCCGCTTTAATTTCCCTCGTCCGCTTTTAGACCGCGAAAATTGCGACATGTCTTTCTCTGGGCTGAAAACTGCCGTGTTGCGCGCACGGGATTCACTAATTGCAGAACAGAGCGGCCTCTATCAGCATGATCAAGCTGATCTTGCAGCATGCTTCCAGATCGCAGTTGCAGACGTTTTAGCGCAAAAAACACAGCGCGCGCTCATGGCACAAGAGGTCACCGCGCTCGCGGTCGCAGGTGGAGTCGCGGCCAATAAGACCATTCGTGCTGCATTGGAAACTGTGGCAAAAGAAGCCGGCACGACATTCACTGCACCACCGTTGGCACTGTGCACAGATAACGCGGCAATGATTGCTTGGGCTGGGCTAGAACGCTTCCGGCTCGGGAAGTTGGACGATATGAGCCTAGCGGCGCGACCTCGATGGCCTCTAGACGAAACCGCAAGCCCGATGCTGGGATCAGGTAAAAAAGGAGCGAAGGCATGAGCAAGATCATCGTTGCAGGAGCCGGTGCATTCGGAACTGCCTTGGCACTGGCCATCGAACGCCCGCTGACACTGACTGGCCGCAACATGGCACCCATTATCGAGACACGACGCTCGCCCCGCCTGCCAGATGTTCATTTGCCAGAGCATATGACATTGGATTCTCAGCCGAAGATCGAACCGGAAGACATTTTGCTTCTGGCAATCCCAATGCAGGCACTTGCCTCTTACCTTGGTGGGATCAGCGGCACGCCGAAGGCTGCAATTGCCTGCTGTAAGGGGATCGAATTGTCGACGACACGACGCCCCACAGACGTCATATCTGACACGCTTGGCTGCTCAACAGCTGTTCTCACCGGACCAAGCTTTGCGAATGATATTTCGCAAGGAAAACCGACCGCTTTGACACTAGCCTGCACCGACGAAGCCTTGGGCAGAGATCTGCAAAACGCGCTGACCTCAGACACATTGCGCCTTTACCTGTCGACTGATCCAGTTGGTGCGGAACTTGGCGGCGCCCTCAAAAATGTCATCGCCATCGCATGTGGCATTTGCATGGGAGCTGGCCTTGGGGAAAGCGCGCGCGCTGCTTTGATGACGCGGGGTATGGCAGAAACGAACCGACTTGCCCTGAAACTTGGCGCCCGACAGGAGACGTTGCAGGGACTTTCCGGATTTGGCGACCTCGCACTTACTTGCACGTCAGCACAATCTCGAAATTACGCGTTTGGACACGCTCTGGGCGCTGGTGAAACACCGCCAGAAGGCAAAACAGTCGAAGGCCGCGCAACAGCACAGGCAACACTCGAACTTGCCCTCAAACACAATATCGAAATGCCGATTACAAAGGTGGTCGCGGGCCTCGTGTCCGATGAGATCAGTTTGCCGCAAGCTCTTGACCAACTGCTCTCTCGTCCGCTCAAATCTGAGCAGGAGGACTGAGAATGGCATATTGGCTTTTTAAATCTGAAACCTCGACATGGTCATGGGATCAACAGGTTGCCAAAGGTGAAACAGGCGAAGAATGGGATGGGGTGCGAAACTATCAAGCGCGTAACTTCATGCGGGAGATGAGGATTGGCGATCAAGGGTTTTTCTATCATTCACAAAAACATCGGGAGATCGTCGGAATTGTCGAAGTCATCGCAGAGGCTCATCCCGACAGCACGACCCAAGATGAACGATGGGAATGCGTCGATATCAAGGCTGTTAAATCGTTGCCACAACCCGTCCATCTGGATCAAATCAAAGGTAACGAGCGTCTTGCAGATATGGTGTTGGTGAAAAATTCCCGCTTATCGGTGCAACCCGTGACTGACGATGAATGGAAAATCATTCTTAGCATGAGCGAGACCTAGCAGCGTAGTCTTGGCCTACACCAAATCCCACTTTAGTTCACAAAATACAAAGAAGGGTTCCGACCCCCCAGCCGGAACCCTCTTCTACCCCACGTGCTCCAACGAGTCGCACCGCACGTGACTTTATAGAATATCGGCTCCTGCCTTACTGGCGGGATGCATCCCACTAACCCGCGCATCGAAAAATCACAACGGAATTGCCCACGTAACTTTAGTCAAATGCGATCAGAAACAAAAAAAACGCCCGCCGGGTGGCGGGCGCAACTAATACCGAAGCCAAGCCAGATTAGCTGTAGGCAGACTCTTTGTTAAAGTGCTTTGTAAGCATGTAGTAGATCACGGCGCGATACTTGTTCCGCTCTGACTTACCATACGTTTCGATGCAGGAGTTGATCGCATCCATTAGGGCTGGACTGTCAGACAGACCAAGTTTCTTGATCAAGAAGTTGTTCTTTACGGTTTCCAACTCATCTGGCTGGCTGCCAGCGACTGTCGATGCATCCGCGTTGTAAATCGCGGGACCGCAACCAATCGTGACTTTCGTCAGCAGATCCATATCCGGCGTCATGCCACATTTGTTTTTCAGATCGTCAGCATATTGCGCAATCAGTTCGTCTCTTTTGCCCATTCGGAGTGTCTCCCACCAGTAGTTAGCGCCCCCTCAAGGGCCAATCGGCCTGTCATTTATGGCCTTGCGAGGGAGGCTAATCGTTAACGAGGCCAATACAAAGGAAAAATTACCAATTGAATTCGCCGCAAGCGGTTGAGTGCTACCGACAGGTGCCCCACCCACGCGATTGCAAATGGAAGTGATCAGCGTGCAGAGCGTTGTATTCCGGCCCAAGTGTCGTTTTGAACCAGTCACACGCACTGTCGCGTGCCGCGGTGAAAAAAGCCTTCTCCCGCTCCCAATCTCGTTTCATTATTAAGCCTCGGCCATCTGAAAGCGCGAAACCGGAAACATCCAGAGCTTCAGCTGTTGCATGCAAACTCATTCGTCTGGCATTGCCTGCTGACGTGCGGATCTGCCGGCAGTTATAGCTCGAAAAATGTGCAATACCGTTGATACGCGCACCAAGATGTATTTCTGCGGCGGGTTGCAGACCGTGTTTTTCCCACATGGCTGTCCGCAGCGCGACGGCACAGGTTGTTTCAACTGGAACCAGTCGCGACTTACCAACTCGACGCAAACGCACCTGTCCTTTGATATAGCAAACATCTGAGACAATCCGGTCTGGCAAGTCATCGAAGCGGACTTTCGCGTCAGTTAAAACTTCTTTGCAGAGCAAGGGATCTGATGCAGCAGCATCCAACTTCCACGACGTCAACAGATTGACCGGGTCATCCACATAGAGCCGCTTTGTCGGGTTCCACTCCCTTGGAAGAGGCGACTGCGGATGAACGCAAAGCTGCCAAATGCAAAGCGCCGCCCCTCCTAAGAGAAGGGCGGCGCTCAGAAGTCCCGATAGGGATTTCATTTAATACCGATAATGCTCTGGTTTGAATGGTCCGTCTTGTGGGACGCCGATGTAGTCGGCTTGTTCTTTGTCCATCTTTGTCAGCTTCACGCCGATGCGGGCGAGGTGGAGGCGGGCGACTTTTTCGTCCAGATGTTTGGGCAGAATGTAGACATCATTGCCATAGGCCTCTGTGTTGTTCCAAAGCTCCATCTGCGCCAGAACCTGGTTCGTGAAGGAGGCTGACATCACGAAGGACGGGTGGCCGGTCGCGTTGCCAAGGTTCAGCAGACGACCTTCGGAGAGCAGGATCAGGCGGTTGCCGTTCGGCATCTCGATCATGTCGACCTGCTCTTTAATGTTGGTCCATTTGTGGTTCTTCAGCGCCGCCACCTGGATCTCATTGTCGAAGTGGCCAATGTTGCCCACGATCGCCATGTCCTTCATCTCGCGCATATGCTCGATGCGGATCACGTCCTTGTTGCCGGTCGTAGTGATGAAGATGTCCGCGTTGGCCAACTCATCTTCGAGCAGCACAACCTCGAACCCGTCCATCGCGGCTTGCAGCGCGCAGATCGGATCAACTTCGGTGACTTTGACGCGCGCACCGGCACCACGCAGGGACGCGGCCGAGCCTTTGCCCACATCGCCGTAGCCCATCACGACGGCAACTTTACCGGCCATCATCGTGTCCGTGGCGCGGCGGATGCCGTCCACAAGGCTCTCTTTACAGCCGTATTTGTTGTCGAATTTCGACTTGGTGACAGAGTCGTTCACGTTGATCGCGGGGAAAGGCAGCTGCCCTTGTTTGACCAGTTCATAGAGGCGGTGCACGCCGGTCGTGGTCTCTTCGGAGACGCCTTTGATCTGGTCGCGCATCTTGGTGAACCACCCCGGTGACGCTTCCATGCGCTTCTTGATCTGCGCCTTGATCGCGACCTCTTCTTCAGAGCCCGGCACGGGGATGATGTCTTCGCCCGCCTCGGCGCGCGCGCCCAGCAGGATGTAAAGCGTTGCGTCCCCGCCATCGTCGAGGATCAGGTTCGGGCCGTCTTCGAACAGGAAGGATTTGTCGAGGTAATCCCAGTGCTCTTCGAGGCTTTGGCCTTTGATCGCAAAAACCGGAATGCCCGCCGCCGCAATTGCTGCCGCTGCATGATCTTGGGTGGAGAAGATGTTGCATGACGCCCAACGCACATCCGCGCCAAGCACCACCAGAGTCTCGATCAAGACCGCCGTCTGGATCGTCATATGCAAAGAGCCCACAATCCGCGCGCCTTTCAGCGGCTTCTTGTCCCCATACTCCTCACGCAGAGACATCAGCCCGGGCATCTCTGTCTCGGCTATGTTCAGCTCCTTGCGCCCAAACTCCGCAAGCGCAATATCTTTAACTACGTAATCATTCGACATCTGATACGGTCCTCTAATGTGTTCGAGGTCCGCCTAGCACCTTCATCTGATCTTCTCAATGGCGCTTTTTCTGCCTGATTGCGACGAATTAGCCCTGCGTTCTTGAAGCATCTACCAGTTCGGCGACCATGGCGTCGCCATGGGTCTGCGGTGACCAGTTGTCACCATAGGCCAGCGTACAGCTCGTTCCATCGGGCTCATAACTCAACAAGGTCCAACTTTGACCTATTCCGGCAGCCCAAATCATATGGCCCTCGGTTGCGTCTCCAGCGACTGGGGTCTCTCCGTACCAATCGATCAACGCGGCCTCGGCCTCACTTGTGGACATGCAGATCATCTCTTCCTGCGCAAAGGCAGCGGCGGTGGTGGCAATAAGTGCGGCAGTTGCAAAAAACGGTTTCATCGGTCTCTCCTTCGGGGATACAACGTCGAAAGCCCCCCCGAGTTCCAGACAGACACAAAAGGGTGAACAGAACGCATGGCCAAACAATCCCGCGCCTGGCAACGAATGCTCTCGGGCCGCAGGCTGGACCTGCTGGATCCCACGCCGATGGATATTGAAATTGAGGACATCGCCCATGGTCTATCATTCGTTGCGCGCTGGAATGGGCAGACCTTCGGCGATTTTCCCTATTCTGTTGCCGAACATTCTGTGCTGGTCGAGAGCCTATTCTCCGCGGCTAACCCGAAAGCACCTGCGAAGTGGCAATTGGCTGCCTTGCTGCATGATGCCCCGGAATACGTGATCGGCGACATGATCAGCCCAGTGAAAGCTGCTGTTGGGCCGGGTTACGCTGAATTGGACGACCGACTGACCGCTGCCATACACATTCGTTTTGGTTTGCCCGCGTCTATTCCTGCCGCAGTTAAGAAGCAGATCAAGAGGGCGGACAAGCTTTCTGCTTGGCTTGAAGCAACTCAAATCGCGGGGTTTTCAGTTGAAGAAAGCGACAAGTTTTTTGGACCACTGCGCACAGACCTCCCACTACCATCTGCGTTGAAGCCGCGCCCTCCCATGGAAGTAAAAGCGGACTTTATCGCCAGATTTGAAGAGTTGAGCCAATGATTGTACGCGCCGCAGCGATGCGTGACGCAAGGCAAATGACTGACATCTTGAACGAGGTGATCGCGATCGGCGGGACAACCGCCTATGAGGATCCGCTGAGCCCTTCGTACTTTGAAAAGTTGATCACGTCGGATGACCCCAAAGTGTTCCTGCACGTGGTCGAGACCGAGGATGGCATTCAAGGACTGCAATGGGTGGAGCCTTTCGATCCGCCCGATGCACATATCGGCGGGATCGCAACGTTCGCTAAGCCAGGAACAGCGAAAAAAGGCATTGGAACCGCACTATTTGAGACGACACACAAAGCGAGCATGATTGCGGCTTACAAAGTGCTCAGCGCCAAGATTAGAGCGGATAACACTGGCGGGCTCGCCTATTATGGGAAGATGGGTTTTACTGACCATTCTATTTTGGAAGGTGAGCCCCTGAAAGACGGCACTCCCATAGACCGGATTATCAAGAGGCTGTCGCTTTAGCCTTGGGCGACCTGTCTCAACCAATTGCGAAAAACCTTTAGCCTTGCCGGAAGCGCTCCGGGCTTTGTGAGTATGTAATAAGCCAAATCCGAGCTTTTCCCTTCAAAGACACTTACCAAGCGGCCCGATTCCAAATCAGCTTCAACTAGAGCTTTGCCTTGAAGAGAAAAACCATACCCTGCCCGCGTCGCAGCCAAGACCATGGTGTTCATGGTAAATTCATTGATCTTGTCTGGATCAAATTCGAGTCCTTGTTCGATTTGCCAAGCACGAGGCTCAGCACGCCCTGTTTCCTGCAACCAGTTTTGTGACTGGAGCGCTTTGATATCGCCGTAAGGCACATGCGCTGCGAGCTCAGGTATGGCAACGACAACATTTCCCGCGCTGACCAGATATTCGCTATCAACATCGTCCCATCCACCACGACCATAGCGAATGGCCATATCAAAACCGTCGCGTTTTAGATTGACCAGATCGTATCCGGGCACCATGGCAAGTTTAATTTCAGGATGTTCAGCCCAAAACGCTCCAATCCGTGGCATCAGCCAATTTTCTGCAAAACTTGGTGTCGTCGCAATCTGCAGCGGCCGGTCCATTCCAAACCCACGTGTTGCAGCGACACCATTGGCGATTTCGGCAAAGCCATCTCCCAAAGATGCAGCCAAAGTACGCCCGGCCTCCGTCAACCCCATACCTCTTCCTTCGCGAACAACGAGGGTTTGGCCCAACTCTGCCTCAAGACCCCTTACGTGCTGTGCGATGGCCGCATGGGTCACGTTGAGTTCGCGCGCAGCCAATGAAAAACCGCCCAAGCGGGCCATAGCTTCAAATGCACGCAAAGCAGAAAGAGAAGGGATGTCGCGCCAATTCATCTATATGTAATCCAAACTTACATGTCAAATTTCATTCTGACTCGTATAGCTTGCAATAATTGGGCATCAACAATCAAGAACAACACATAGGAGAAAGTCATGCTTTCAATTATTGCAGATGTATTGATGACTGCAACACGGCAAGAAAATAACCGTTGGACAGACGGCCGCACAGACTATGCGGATCGGTTTACGTCGAACCACGCGCGGCGAGAAGAGCAGCGTCGCCGTCGGCACAATCCGTACTCGTACTTTCAATAAGTCGAACTGGAGCACACTATGTATATCTCCCTCTCAAAAATGATCTTTGATGCGCAACGCAAACAAAATGCCCCGACTGTCGCCGAACGATACGAGCCCGTCGCACGAGGCGAAATTAAATCACCTCGCGCAGCCCGCAATCAAAGCGAGAGTTACCGCCCTCTTATTCACACCCTCTGGTGACGCTTCCCCGTCGGCGCACCAACGATCCGAGCGCACTGTCTCCCCTTGATGCGCTCGGGTCTCTTTTGGACCCAAACACAATGACATATGACACCGCTTTCTTTGTGAAATGGGTTGCCTCGGCTATCCAGATTCTTGGCTACACAGCGACCGCCTTCGCGCTTACCCCGTGGAACATCTATCTATTTTTGATAGGAGTTGCCGGGTGGTTGATCGTTGGTATTCTGTGGAAGGATAGAGCCATCATTCTTATCCACGTCGTTGCAGCTGCTGCAATGCTAGCGGGCCTCGCCTCAAGCAACTAAGCGCAAATCTTTCCAGCTTGCACTAAGCGCGTTCCATCGACCGAATGTTTCGACCACCCACGAAAAGCGCCGCGAATAAAATAGAGCTTCGTACCATCGACCCAAACGACTACGGGGCTGCCATCTGGACATATTTCACGAGAGATAGCCGGTTGCCCAACCAGCTTGTTCATCGCGCGCTCTGCTGAATGATCTGTTCTGCCAAAGTCGATACGTTGCGACCGCCCGACAAGCTGCACCCCATTTTGGTCTAGCACGTAAGGTATCGGATCAGCCTTGATCACTTCGTCAGGTGTAGGACCTGAAGTGCACGCAACGACAGCGACCAATATAACCGCGACTGACAAGCCTTTGAACGTACCGCCCACTCTATCTAGGGCTGCGCTTCGCAAGAATACGCTGCAATGTCCGTCTGTGCATGTTCAACCGCCGCGCAGTCTCAGACACATTGCGGTCGCAGAGCTCGTAGATACGCTGAATATGTTCCCAGCGCACGCGATCGGCGGACATCGGGTTTTCAGGCGGTGGAGGAAGTTCGTCACCTGTCGCTAAAAGCGCATTTGTCACATCATTTGCATCTGCAGGTTTGGACAAATAGTCCGTTGCGCCAATTTTTACAGCCGCAACGGCCGTCGCGATAGCACCGTAGCCGGTCAGCACAACAATCCGCGCATCTGGCCGCCGTTCACGAAGGACTTCGACAACGTCGAGACCATTTCCATCCTCTAACCTGAGATCGACGACAGCATAGGCTGGTGGACGGGCTGTCGCTATTGCTTTGCCCGCTGCCACACTTTCAACTGCTTCCGGCTCAAAGCCCCGCTTTTCCATAGCACGCGCGAGGCGGCGCAGAAACGGCTCGTCGTCGTCTACAATCAGTAAGGAGCGGTCATCACCGATCTCTCTCATTTCACCGCAATCCTTTGAAAATTCGCATTGCTAGGAATGTAGGTCGCAAGGTAGCGGCCGTCAAACAGCGCCGCTTGCTTCAAGAAGACGCGTTTGCGTAGCACGCCACCGTCTCTGCGATCTTTTCTGCCGTCGCGTCGCGACGAAAGAAGTCCACAAAACCGGTTTCTGGAAGGACAAGATAGGTGAAAGTCGAGTGATCGACCAGGTAATCATCGCCGCTTCCGGGCTGACGTTTGTAAAAGGTCCGATAAGCTTGGCTAGCAGCTTTGATTTGCTCAGGCGTACCCGTCAGGCCAATCATGTCATCATGCATCACATCGGTAAATTCTGCGAGCACTTCAGGTGTGTCCCGCTCAGGGTCAATTGTGATGAAAACAGGCGTTGCATCAACACCGCGCTCCGTCAGTATCTCCACGGCTTCCGCGTTCCGAGCTGCGTCTAGTGGGCAAACATCAGGGCAATAGGTGTATCCGAAATAGACAAGTGACGGTTGCTTGATGACATCCTTGTCTGTCACCGTCTCACCAGTCTCAGAGACAAGTGTAAAAGGCCCACCAATGTCCCCACCGGCCACTGTGCCCTGCTGACATTGCGCGAACTCACCTTCGGAGCCCTGTTTCGTCAAGATCAATCCTACCGGGATAGCAATCATCAAAGCGACCAACCCACCGGCGCTCCACACATACGCTTTGTTCATCACGAGACTCCTCAATCGTCTGTGTTGCCCTGTTGATCCCCCATCATCGGTGAAGTATCAATCGGCCATTATGACGCTGCTCATCACGTTTTCCTGAATGGCCGGTCTGAACGTCGGTTTAGGTGGTACGCCGACGCGTGATGGCACGGTCCGGCTACGCACACTCGTTATCCTCAGGTGGCTTGCGATCATCGGTCAAGGCGGAGCGATTTTCGTCGCAAGCCAAGTTCTTCAGCTCGATATTCCTTTGGGCTTTTGTTTGTTGGCTGTTGGCGCATCCGTCATCTCCAATCTCGTGGCAATCGCCATCTACCCACCCAATCGCTGGCTACAAGAATTTGAGGTTTTGTTAACGCTGCTATTTGACCTCTCGCAGCTCGCGTTTTTGGTTTACCTGACTGGCGGGCTAAACAACCCTTTCGCTTTGTTAATCTTGGCGCCTGTAACGGTCTCCGCAATGACCTTGCGCACACGCTCAACTTTTTTGATCGGCGGAATTGCGATGCTGATGGTGAGCGCACTTACGGTATTTCACTTCCACTTGATGACAGAAAACGGAACGATTTTGGAGATGCCAGCCGTCTTCGTCGCCGGATTCTGGGTCGCCATCATGATCGGCATTGTCTTTTTGGCGATTTATGCGGGTCGCGTAACATCTGAAACGTCATCTATGAGCCAGGCTTTGCTCGCGACACAAATGGCCCTCGCACGTGAACAGAAACTGACTGATCTCGGCGGGGTCGTTGCCGCTGCTGCGCATGAACTGGGCACCCCACTCGCCACCATCAAGCTGGTGTCTGGCGAACTATATGAAGAGTTGGCTGACCGGGACGACCTAAAGGAGGACCTGACGCTCATTCGCGAGCAGGCAGACAGATGTCGGGATATTCTTCACTCCATGGGGCGAGCAGGAAAAGATGATTTACACCTGAGATCAGCACCCTTGAGTGCCGTCATTGAAGAAGCCGCAGAGCCCCATTCAGACAGAGGCAAGGACGTCCACTTTTCCTATGAAACAGACCTCGGTGATGATGCGCGTATGCCTAATATCCTTCGGAAGCCCGAAGTCATTCATGGCATCCGGAACCTTATCCAGAATGCTGTGGACTTTGCCGAAAGCGAGGTTTGGGTCGATACAACTTGGTCAGAGACGAAAATTGTCATTCGCGTGATTGATGATGGACCGGGGTATCCTGTGGACTTGCTCGGGCGGATCGGCGATCCGTTTGTCAGACGTCGCAAGTCTGAGCCAAGCCCGGATAGTCGGGCCGAATATGAGGGGATGGGGTTGGGTCTGTTCATCGCCAAAACCTTGTTGGAGCGGACAGGAGCAGAGGTCACGTTCGACAACGGAAACTCTTCATATGAAGGCAATCATGCGCCCTCCCGCCTTGGCGCTATCGCTGAAGTGTCTTGGCCATCAACTTCGCTTTTAGGCGCAAAACAGGGTCAATCCGGACCGCTCGGTCAAAACGAGAAAATCCGCATTTAACCAGCCATTAACCGACTCATGATTGGGTGCCGTGGTCTTCCGCTAATGCAAAGGATGCCTGCGTGACGGTCCTTCTAACCCAACCAGCTTTTCTGATTTTCATAGCCGGACTGATGATCGGCGCGGTCAGTTGTACGCTTGCCAAGCGTACATTTCGCGAACCCAAAGACAACAATTCACCGTCGCATGTTCAAAGACTGACCTTCGAAGGGGATACAATCATCGCTGCCGATGCAAATGCGCGGATGACGTTAGGGGCTGAGGCCTTCGAAACCGGTCCATTGACTGTGCTAAGCAAACGTTTAGCAGAAATTTTTCCACAGTTTCCTTTAGCCTTTCAGACGGCCAAGCAGGAAGGGGCGCGTTTTGACCTCTCTGAGATAACAACCGACGGTCCGGTTTCTGTGATGGTCAAATGTTCGGGCGATCGCGCGAAATTTGAAATCTCAGGTCTACCGAACCTAATGGCAAATCGTGTGATGCTGAACCGCGCGGTCGCCGAAGCCAATGAGGAAGAGCTTGAAACGTTGCGGGCAACCGTCAACACATCACCTTCGATTGTCTGGCGAGAAGACAGACTGGGTGTGATCGACTGGGTCAACACGTCCTACCTAGAACTCGCCGAAAAGTCCTTCCCTGACGACAGCACATCATGGCCGCCATCGCGCCTTTTTGAGGGTGCAGCGATAACTGCACCTGGTGACATCCCGCAACCTCGGCGCTCTCCGATCACTTTGAAAGACGGCGTCACGCGGTGGTTTGACATCGCCAGTTTCGGCCATGGCAGCACAACACTTCATTACGCCACCGACTGCAGTAAAACAGTCCGTGCGGAGGAAGCCCTCCGGAACTTCATGCAAACCCTTACACAGACTTTCGCAGCGCTGCCGATTGCCCTTGCGATCTTTGATCGCAATCGCCAGCTTCAGCTGTTCAACCCCGCCCTGTCAGATCTGACAACACTTGAACCAGAATGGCTTGCCGCTAGACCCACGCTCTATGATGTTATCAACCGGATGCGAGAAAAACGCATGCTGCCTGAACGAAAAGATTTCAAAGACTGGCGACAAAAAATCATTCAGTTAGATAAGTCTGCCGTGGACGGAAACTATCTGGAAACTTGGGTGCTCCCGACTGGCCAGACCTACAAAGTGACGGGCCGACCCCATCCCGAAGGCGCGGTTGCTTTCTTGATCGAAGATATCAGTGCAGAGATTTCTCTCACACGAAAATTCCGCCGCGAATTAGAGCTCAGCCAGTCTATGTTTGACTCATTGTCAGACGCGGTTGCCGTTTTTGACGCGGACGGCAATCTAGGATTCTCGAACAATGCGTATGCCGATCTCTGGGAGGTTGATCCGTCCTTAGTCCTTGAACACGTCGGCATCGTCGAAGCAACGAGACATTGGCAAAACAGAACAAACCCAACACCGCTGTGGGGGGATGCACGAGAATTTGTCTGCCATGCAGGGGACCGCGCCGAGTGGCAAGGGACTGCAGAACTGTCATCTGGTTCGCGCCTGGCATGCCGCTTTATACCGCTGAATGGTGGCGCAACCATGATCAGCTTTAGTGAAGTGTTAGACATTCTCGAAAGTGACAAACCTGTACCGCAGTTAGAGCATATGGTCGGCTGATCTGGCCTTGCGGGTTGATCGGGTTACAGTCAAACTTGCGAAATGACCGTCACACTCGCGCTTCCCAACCAAAACGAAACCCATAGACTTGCCGATGTTTTGGCAACCCATGCGCGCGCGGGCTTGGTTTTGCTACTGGATGGGCCAGTCGGGGCAGGAAAGACGACCCTAGCCCGCCGGATCATCCAAGTGCTTCTTCGCACAGCGGGTCGGTTTGAGGATGTTCCCTCCCCCACTTTTACGATCGTGCAGACTTACAACGCGGATGATCTAGAAATCTGGCATGCTGATCTTTACCGGTTAACGTCAACAGATGAGTTAGTAGAATTGGGGGTCGAAAACGCATTTGACGAAGCGTTTTGTCTTGTAGAATGGCCAGATCGCCTTGGTGTTTTTGACACGGGCGGGCTGCGGATTGATCTTGAATATGGAGACCATTCAGAGGCCCGGATCGCTACCTTGTCGGCAACAAACAAAGCTTTGGAACCGTCCCTGACTTCTATCTTGGCCGACTATCAAAAATGACGAATGCAAGACACAAACTACTCAATGACTTTTTGGCCAACACGCGGTGGGCAGACGCAGAGCGTACATTCCTAGCTGGCGACGCGTCGAACCGAAGCTATGAGCGCCTTACAAGTACCGAACACGGTACTGCTGTTCTGATGAATGCCCCGCCTGAGAAAGGCGAAGACACGCGCCCATTCATCAATATCGCAGACCACCTGCGCAGCACGGGGCTCAGCTCGCCTGAGATTTACGAACAAGACACGAAGGTTGGGTTTCTGATCATAGAGGATCTGGGCGATACGCTTTTTGCCAGACTTCTAGAGCGCGATGCAGGCAAGGAGGAAATGATATACCTTACTGCGACCGATGCGCTTATAGCTGCCCAACGCGCAATACCACCGGCAGGACTTGAAACCTACGGCGCTCAAGAGATGGCGAACACGGCCTTGACCGCTCCAGACTGGTACCTCCGCTTTGCACGTGAGACACAGACAGACGTGCGCCAGACCTTTCACACATATCTTGTAAACCTTCTGGAAACGCATCTGACCGAAGATCACGTGCTGGTTCAAAGGGACTATCACGCCGAAAATCTGCTATGGCTACCCGAGCGGTCGGGTTCAGCGCGCGTGGGTTTGCTGGATTTCCAAGACGCCATGCTCGGCCATGCCGCGTATGATTTAGCGTCTTTGCTGAAGGATGCACGCAGAGATGTCAGCGAGGCGGTACAAGAGCGCTGTCTGTCTTATTTCATCAAGGAAAACGGCATTGATCGTGAGGCGTTTGAAGCCGCCTATGCGACGTGTTCTGCTCAACGAAATCTCCGCATTCTCGGCGTTTTTGCGAGGCTTAGCATTCGTGACGGAAAGCGCCACTATACAGATATGTTGCCGCGCGTGTGGAGGAACCTGATGGATGACTTCACACACCCCTGTTTACGTGATTTTGGAGCTTGGGTTGTCGACGTGTTTCCTGAGCCAACCACTGAGATCATTCATCGCCTGAAAACACAACATGTCTGATCCCGTGAGCGATATTCTGATTTTTGGCGCAGGCTTCGGCACCCGAATGGCCCCACTGACCAATGACACACCAAAACCCCTGATACGCGTCGCAAACAAAGCGTTGATCGACCATGCAATCGGCCTCGCAAATCAAGCTCAACTGACTTGCCATGTGAATGCTCACTACCTTGCAGAGCAGATGCGCGATCATCTGTCAGACGACGTAACGGTTCATGTCGAATGTCCCGATATCCTCGACACAGGTGGCGGTTTGAAAAACGCGTTACCTCATATGGCTGGCGACATCGTGGCGACTTTGAACTCTGACGCGATTTGGTCAGAACAAAATCCTTTGGACATCCTCATGTCGGCATGGAAACCGCAGATGAGTGGTCTTCTACTCACGGTTCCAATCGATCAAACTGTCGGGTATTCGCGCTCCGGTAATTTTGAATTTACGACAGACAGTCAGCTACTTCGCAGCGAGTCCGGCCAAGTCTATACGGGCGCACAGCTGATCCGAAAAGAAGTCGTGCTGGCTCATTCAGAACCCAAATTTTCATTGAATACAGTCTGGGACAAATTAATCCAAACAGGTGGTCTTTATGGTGTCAGCTATTCAGGCCGTTGGGCCGACGTCGGAACACCAGCAGGGATAGAACTCGCTGAAGACATGCTGTTAGCAAATGATGTTTGAAGCGAGCCCAAAACCGCGTGTTTTTGGCATGCCTCTCGGCGTCGACTTTCCTGCAGCGCTCGTGTCGGGGATACTGCAGTGCCTCAAAGGGCAGCCGCCCGAAGCGCTTGCCCGCGTTGAGATCTATGTCAATACAACCCGGATGCAGCGGCGGATAAAGCGCCTGTTTTTGGATCAGGGAGCTATCCTGCCGCCACGCCTGCATCTTCTGACGGATCTGACACACAACCTTCAGTTTGAAATTCCCCGCGCAACAGATGGGTTGGGACGACGGCTTCAATTGGCACAACTTGTGCGCGCTTTGATTGAGCAACAACCAGACTTAGCGGCCAAAGACACCGCGTTTGATCTGGCTGACACGCTAGCTGAACTACTTGATGAGCTTCAAGATGAAGCTGTTTCGCTTGATGATATCGCAGCGCTTGATGTCTCGGATCATTCGGATCACTGGAAACGCAGCCAAGACTTTATCAACCTCGTCGCACCGTATCTGAACGCGGAAACCGAGTTCGACAGCCAAGGCCGCATGCGCGCAGTTGTCACTGCGCTCGAAGCCCAATGGCAGGTCAACCCGCCCAATCACCCTATTCTGGTAGCAGGATCGACCGGATCCCGTGGAACCACACGTGCATTTATGAATGCAGTGGCCCAGCTTCCCCAAGGTGCGATTGTTCTGCCCGGAGTGGATTTCGACATGGAGCCCGACGTCTGGGATCAACTTGACGAAGAAGAAGCCATCGAGGATCACCCTCAGTTCAGATGCAAACGGTTCTTGCAAGACGTACAACTAGAGGCCGCTGACCTTCTACCTTGGGACCCGGATGCCACTCCCACCAGTCCTGAACGGAACGCTCTCGTCTCGCTCGCGCTGCGTCCAGCGCCCGTGACAGATGCTTGGCTGGAAGAAGGGCCACATCTTCAAAACCTCTCAGATGCCACGCAGAACGTCACGCTCTTGGAAGCCCCGACCACACGGCTGGAAACATTGGCAATCGCGATGCGCCTACGCAAAGCTGCACAAGATGGCACCACCGCAGCCCTCATAACACCGGATCAAACTCTCGCCCGGCGAGTAACTGCGGCTCTTACAAAGTGGGATATCACACCCAACGACAGTGCGGGCGCACGGCTTGACCTTTCACCACCGGGTCGATTGTTGCGCCAAACGGCAAGACTACTTGGTAAGCCCGTGACGCCAGATAGCCTTCTCGCACTTTTGAAACACCCTTTGGTTTGGGCTGACGACCGCAAATCCCATCTCGCCAAGGCACGCCATCTAGAATTGAAAACCCTTCGCGGTGGTCCAGCACATTTGACAAAAGAACACCTCACGAAATGGGCGGAAACGCGGGAGGTCGATGATCCCGGAACTGTTGATTGGGTCGAGTGGCTTTGGTCCATTCTGCATCATCTCTGTGAGGCCACGACCCAAGACCTCAGTAGTTTGATCGCTTTGCATGTGTCTGAGACTGAACGCCTGACACAAGGTCCCGCCCTAGGCGACACATTACATCTTTGGGAAAAACGGGCTGGCGAAGCTGTGCAAACAACAATGAACAATATCGCAGAGGCGAGCCAAAGCGCGGGGCTCTACTCACCTACAGAATATTGCGACGTTCTGGATGCGGTTTTGGCCCGCGAAGAAGTACGAGACCCATTCTTCACCCATCCTGACATCATGATATGGGGCACCTTGGAAGCACGCGTTCAAGGTGCTGATCTTGTCATTCTGGCTGGACTGAACGATGGGACGTGGCCTGCAATGCCCCCTCCCGATCCTTGGTTAAGCCGCGATATGCGCAGACAAGCCGGACTACCAGTACCCGAAGGAAAGATCGGGCTATCTGCGCATGATTTCCAGCAGGCCATCGCCGCCCCTGAAGTGTGGATCACAAGATCGGTGCGTGATGCCGAGGCGGAAACCGTTCCGTCGCGCTGGCTTAACCGTATTCAGAACCTGCTCAACGGCTTATCTCCTGACGGTCCAGCCGCCGTCGATGCAATGAAGGCGCGCGGAAAGACTTGGGTGCAGCGCGCGCAGGCTTTCGATAGCCCGCGCATAAAGCTCGACAAAGCGCCGCGGCCGGCGCCGCAACCCCCTGTTGACGCAAGGCCCAAAGAGCTTTGGGTCACCCATATCGAAACACTGATCCGAGATCCTTACGCGATCTATGCACGCCATGTCTTAAAACTAAGACCGCTCAAACCGCTTCATGCCGAAGCAGACGCCGCGTTGCGTGGCGATGTCATTCACAAGATCCTGCAAGCCTTCATCGCACGTTTTAAGGACGAGCTGCCAGACGATGCAGCCGACCAGCTTCGGCAAATGGCCGCAGACTTTTTCAATCGGCATATTAGTTGGCCTGCAACTCGAGCCTTTTGGATGGCCAAACTCTCTCGTGCGATCCCATGGTTTATTCAAACGGAGGCCGCGCGCCGGATGCTCGCAAGGCCTGAAGCATTTGAATCCGATGGCGCGCGCAAGATCGAGAAATTTGAATTCACGCTAAAAGGTCGCGCCGATCGCGTCGACAGAGACGAAGCAAGCACGATTGTTTTATACGACTACAAGACGGGCCAGCTTCCGACCCCTAAAGTTCAAAAACACTTCAACAAACAATTGCCTCTGCTGGCCGCTATTGGGGCAGCCAATGGTTTTGAAGGTTTCCCGAGCAGTTCAGTGAAACAAGTGGCCTATATCGGCTTGGGTTCAGATCCCAAGCAGGTGTCTGACACGTATGACGCTGGCGATATCGACCAATTTTGGTCCCAGTTCGAAGCACTGATTGCTGAATATATGGACCCCGACAAAGGCTACGCCGCACGTCGGGCTGTTTATGAAGATCGTTGGGACCAAGACTACGATGTCTTGTCACGCTTTGGTGAATGGGATCGCACGGCGGAGCCTGTCTCGATCAGGGTAAGCAAATGACGGACGCCGCCACACGCGCACAGATTGATGCAGCGCAGCCAAAACGCTCAACCTGGCTTTCGGCGAATGCAGGGTCCGGCAAAACCCGCGTGCTCACAGACCGGGTTGCGTTGTTGCTGCTCGAAGGTGTGAAGCCGCAACATATCCTATGTCTGACATATACCAAGGCTGCCGCTTCCGAGATGCAGAACCGTCTTTTCAAACGTCTAGGGGCTTGGGCGATGATGGAAAACGCCGATCTGACACAAAGCCTCACGGCTTTGGGCGTCACACCCGGGCAGGTCGATAGTCAGAAACTTCGCGACGCGCGCCGTTTGTTTGCCAAGGCGATCGAAACGCCCGGCGGATTGAAGATACAAACCATCCACTCGTTTTGTGCGGCACTCCTACGTCGCTTCCCAACGGAAGCCGGCGTATCACCCGCTTTCAAGGAAATGGACGAGCGCGCGTCAAGACTACTTCGTGCGGACGTTGCTGCACAGATAGCGGAAGAGAGCCCAGAGATTTTGCAGCCGCTTGCGCAGCATTTCACGGGTGAAGATCCCGACAGTCTTTTGGAAGAAATTTGCCGGAACGCAGAAGTGTTTTCTGGGCACATGTCAGGCGCCGACCTATTCGCTCTCTTTGACTTACCAAGTGATGCGTCAGAGGCCCGGTTGATAGGTCAAACATTTACCGGCGGTGAGGTCGAGCTTTTTAGCGCACTCATTCCGGTTCTTCGAAAGAGCGGGACCAATGATCAAAAGTTGGCTCAGAAACTAGCGGGCATTGACATGTCCGATCCAACACTCGGCACCATTGCGCAGCTTGAGAACTGTTTGCTGTTCGGCGCGAGCGCAAAACAGCCTTTCCGCCCCAACGCAGCACCCACAAAACCAGCACGCGCTATTCTTGGCGATATCGCAAACCAACTCGATGACCTGAAAGAGCGTATTGCGGACGCACGTCCGATCCGGCTTGGACTGCAATCAGCCCTCCGAACCAAAGCACTACATGATTTTGCCGAGCGGTTTTTCGACCAACTATCACGGTCAAAACAACAACGCGGTTGGTTGGATTTCGACGATCTTATTCGCCTCGCACGCAACCTGCTGACAGATCCAAGTGTCGCAGATTGGGTGCTGTTCAGGTTGGACGGCGGAATTGACCATATTCTTGTTGATGAAGCACAAGACACCTCTCCGGCCCAATGGGATGTGATCAAACTGCTTGCTAAGGAATTCACCTCCGGTGTTGGTGTCCCTAAAAACGGCCAGCGCACGCTATTTGTCGTCGGTGACAAAAAGCAATCCATCTATTCCTTTCAGGGCGCCGATCCCGCCAAGTTTGACGCGATGTGTGAGCATTTCGAACAGAAGTTTGAAGCGATCAACGCACCATTCGTGCGGCGCGAATTGCTGTTCTCTTTCCGCTCGGCAAAGCCAATCCTTGATCTGGTCGATAACATCTTCACGGACGATTTACGCACAGGCATGGGGGCGGAGCTTCGACACAAGACATTCAAAGATACCCTGCCTGGGCGTGTTGACCTATGGCACTGGATTGAAGGGACGGATGAAGAGGACGAAAAAGACTGGTTCGACCCGGTGGATACCGTCGGCAAAGCCCATCACTCCGTCACCCTCGCCCGTCAAATCGCAGACCACATCGAAGATCAGCTTTTACATGGGCAAATTACGCAAATCATTCGTGAAGATGGGATTGATCATCCAATAACCCGTCCTTTAACGCCCAAAGATTTCCTTATCCTCGTGGAATCTCGCATGGGCCAAGGCAAGCTATTTCATGAGATCATCAGGGAATGCAAAAACCGTAACTTGCCAATGGCAGGCGCAGACCGATTGCGGGTCGGCGGAGAGCTTGGCGTTCGCGATCTCGTCTCCCTTCTTTCATTTCTGGAAACGCCACAAGATGATCTAGCACTCGCTGAGATCATGCGCTCGCCGTTGGGCAATCTTTCAGAACAAGACCTTTACAGTCTTGCGCAAGGTCGCGAAGGAGCGTTGTGGCCAGAACTCGAAGCGCGGCACGCAGAGTTTCCAGACATTTACAACATGCTTGATGATCTCAGAAATCAGGCTGATTTCATGCGGCCTTTCGATCTTATGGAACGCGCATTGACTGTTCATCATGGCCGCGACCGCTTACTTGCACGTCTTGGGGTAGAGGCTGAAGAAGGCATTGCCGCTCTACTGGATCAGGCCCTTCAATATGAGCAGACCGAAGCGCCAACTTTGACGGGTTTTCTGACGTGGCTTTCGACTGATGATGTCACAATCAAACGCCAGATTGACAGTGAGGGGGATTTCATTCGGGTCATGACCGTCCATGGCGCGAAGGGACTGGAAGCCCCTGTGGTGATCTTGCCTCAAACCGGCAAGAAGCAAAATCTGGTGCGCGATGATATTTTGCAGACCAATGGCGCTGCGATTTGGAAAGCAAAGTCTGCCGATGCCACCGATCTACAAATTTCGCTGACCGATGCCCAGAAGGAGCTTCAAAATCAGGAACGCATGCGTCTTCTCTATGTTGCGCTGACGCGTGCAGAAAGCTGGTTGATTGTGTGCGGATCAGGGGAGATGCCGCAAAAGGGTGACAGCTGGTATGAGATGGTCGAAGCGGGCATGGAAAAGATCGGAGCAGTTGATCAATCCGGTCCCGTGAAGCTGCGCCTTACGCATCACGAGTGGCCCCAGAATACCGCGCGACGCAGTATTAGCCCCGCTGCAACGGATATGACCTTGCCTGACTGGGCCAAGGTCAAAGCACCAGCAGCAATTCCCAGACAGGAGGTGCTCTCCCCATCGGACTTGGGGGGCGCCAAGGTCTTGGCTGGTCCGAACGAAGACCTGAGTGACGCAGATGCAAAGGCGCGGGGCACTGTCATTCACGAGTTGCTAGAACATCTCGCAGGATTGACACGAGGGGACCGAAACGCTGTATCCGCCCGTCTTTTGGAAAATTACGAGAATTCACTGGAGGAAGATTTGGTTGCTCACGCAAGCAATGTACTGGATGCCGTTCCGCTTCAGTTCATCTTCGATAGCCAAACAATGGCGGAGGTTCCAATTATGGCGTACTTGCCAGAGCTTGGCGGCCGACCAATTTCAGGCACGATAGATAGGCTGGTGATAGAACCCGGGCGCATTCTAGCTATTGATTTCAAGTCAAACCGCCTGGTGCCTAGGACACCTGACACCGCACCCGAAAGCATCCTGCGCCAAATGGGAGCCTATGCCAGCGCGCTTCAACAAATCTATCCAGATCGCGATATCGAAACCGCTGTTCTCTGGACGGAAACCGCAGAACTGATGCCGCTTCCACACGAGATCGTGAGGGCAGCGTTGTTGCGTGCCCATATATCTTGACGACTCTGCTACGGATACCTAGGTTCCGACTCTTCATTAAGCCATAACACCCCGGAGGGATTCCCCATGGCCACAGTCGCAGCAACCGACGCAACTTTTGACGCTGAAGTCCGCCAATCCGACGTTCCTGTAATTGTCGATTTCTGGGCCGAATGGTGTGGTCCTTGCAAACAGATCGGCCCTGCTTTGGAAGAGCTTTCGGCAGAATATGAAGGCAAGGTCAAAATCGTTAAAGTGAACGTAGACGAAAACCCAAACTCACCGGCTCAAATGGGCGTCCGCGGCATTCCTGCCTTGTTCATGTTCAAAGACGGCGAAGTCGTCTCCAACAAAGTAGGCGCAGCACCAAAAGCATCGCTCGCTGGTTGGATTGACGAGACAATCGCCTAATCTGACCTGTTTTGTGGCAAGTCAAATTGTCCAAGAGTTCCAAGATTCCCAAACTCCGTAGCGACATGTTGCGGAGTTTTTTTAAATTGCTCGTATTTGCCGCATAAAACACCAGCTATCTCAAATCCATGTCAGATCAGAGGGCTCGACTGGCGGTAACGCCTTTAATGGGAAACCACTCCTCGATCACGCCATAGTCAGTTTCGCGGTAGTTAAAGCGGGCGCAGTTTTCAAAAATATCTAGCTCGCACCAATTATTGATTTCTTCCCACCCATCAGGGAATTCTTCGGAAACCTCGCGACGGCGGGTTTGAGCGACGCCAGAAGCAATCGCTTCAACAAACCCCTCGTGCCGCACAAAAGCGCTGCTATGGATATCACCGGATAGGAAAATAGGGTTCGGGCAAGAACGGAAGCGCTTGGCAAACTCAGTATAAAATCGGCGGTAATGGGACACGTCCTCGCCCAGTTCTTTATTGGCATTGATGGTCGACCCACAGCAGACAATGGTCGCGACATAGTTTCCCGATTGAGCACGGTCGAGCTGGGACCAAAGCCATGCTTCCTGTGTTTCACCAAGGAATTGTGCGTCAGCACCGACCTCGCGAATATCTTGCCGATAATACCGGCCATCAAGCACAATGATCAGTACACCGTTTAGTTCATAGCTGCAGTAAATCTCACCCGCAGGATGTGTCAGCGCGTCAGGGTTCACACCGCGGGGTGAGAGATGGCTAAGAAACAGCAAGCGCGCTTCCTCCCTGCGCTCCATACCTGTTTCACCGATGGCACGCGCGTCTGGCGTGTCACCCAAAGCATTGTTTGGGCCAAGATCGTGATCGTCCCATGTGGCAATCATCGCAGTGTTGTCGATGGCGCGTCGAAATCTGGGATCCGACAAACGATCTCGATATCGTTGTGCAAGATCGGCAATGTCCCAGCCGCGTTGCTTGGCGTAAACATTGTCACCGAGAAGTAGAAGAAGATCACTCTTCCGCTCGGCAATATGTCCCCATGCGGGCTGCTCCGTACGTTTATGATGGCAGCAAGAGGTGAAGGTGAGACGGGCGAGAGGTTCAGGCACGACAGATCCGGTATGAATGGTTTAAGCAAACCTAGAACCCAACGGCCACGCTTGGAAGGCAAAAAGGGCGCCCATATAGGACGCCCTGTATTGGTTTAAGGCAAGTAACTTAACTGGCCGGAGCGTCTTCGATCTGCTCAGGCTCTGGCGCGGCAGGTGCTCTTGTCAGCTCCTTTTTTGCCTCGACAGGTTCAGCATCGAACGCATCATTGGCAACCTCGGCCAAGCCGTTTTCCATGCTCACGCCAAGCTCTTCACCCAGCTTCTTCATCGCTGGCATTTGAAGCGCCATACCCATGATCGAATCGAGGGCTTGGTTCACTGGCGTACCGTCACCTGATCCGCCCGACGAAGCTGCGCCCATCCCGGAGACCTGGTGGATCTTGATCGAGTCGATCTTCTCCGCCGGTTTGACCATCTCAGCGATGATCGCAGGCAACGCTTCAAGACGCGCGATGTCGAGCTTCATCTTGATGATCTCTTCGCTTAGCGCATTTTCAGCGCCAGCAATCGCGTGACGACCTTCAGCCTCAGCCAGCAGGTCAGTCTTCTTCGCATCCGCGCGGATGGTCAACGCGTTTGCGTCAGCTTGCGCCTCTTCCATTAAGGCAGCGGCACGGTCGCTTGCGGCATCTTTTTCCGCCTCGGCAGCAAGACGGATGGCAGTTGCCTGACGTTCCGCTTCTTTCTGCGCCTCGATCAGAGCAATCTGTTTTGCACGATCAGCTGCAGCCACGGAGCGGGCGGTTTCAATTGCCTCGTTCGCTTTGGTTGCGTCAGCTCG
This sequence comes from uncultured Litoreibacter sp., assembly GCA_947494435.1. Taxonomy (GTDB): domain Bacteria; phylum Pseudomonadota; class Alphaproteobacteria; order Rhodobacterales; family Rhodobacteraceae; genus Litoreibacter. The sequence continues at coordinate 1,205,845 of CANLUY010000001.1, read as the reverse complement.
CGCCGCGTCAGCAGAGGCACGCGCTTGGCTTTCCTCTTCCGACTTCTTAGCGATGATAATCTGACGTTCTTGATCTGCCACTTCAAGCTCGCGTTCGTTTGCGATCTCGGCCTCACGAATGAAACGCTCACGCTCAATCTCAGAGGCGCGAATGGCGCGCTCTTTCTCGATCCGGGCCTGTTCCTTGGCTTGATCGGCAGCTTCTTGGTTGCGCGCGATTTCGGCCAATTGGTCGGCTTGCAGGATCTCGATCTCTTTGACCTGCGCGATAGAGGCTTCTTTCTCGTCACGTTCGATCTCGTACTTCTTACGCTCTGCTTCCATCTCGGAGCGGCGCACGGACACCTCGGCCTCTGCCGTGATCTGTGCACGCTCTTTCTTGGAGGTCGCGATGACTTCAGCCAGCTTGCGCATACCAACAGCGTTAAAGGCGTTGTTCTCATCCAGTGCATCGAAAGAGGTCTGGTCGAGCGCGGTCAGGGAGACGGCTTCGAGTTCCAGACCGTTTTTCAAGAGGTCCTCGGAGATCGCGTTTTGCACCTCTTGCACAAACTCGGAGCGGTTCTCATGCAGCTCGTCCATGGTCATGCGGGCAGCCACCGACCGCAGGCCGTCGATCAGCTTACCTTCGATCATCTCGCGCAGTTGCTCGACATTGAAAGTACGGTCACCAAGGGTTTGTGCCGCGCGGGAGATGCCGTCTTCGGTTGCATTGACGGAGACGTAGAATTCCACGCCGACATCGACACGCATGCGGTCTTTTGTGATCAAAGACGCATCATCCTTACGGTGCACCTCAAGGCGCAGGGTCTTCATATTGACCTGACTGATCTCGTGCAGGAACGGGATCGCTATAGTGCCACCATCCATGATGACGCGCTTGCCGCCGGAGCCGGTTTTGACAAGGCTGACCTCGCGCGTGGCGCGGCGGTAGAGGCGCGCCATGATAAGGCCGATAAAGACAAGCAGGCCAACGAGTGCGCCTGCGATGATGAGTATGGTTTGAAAATCCATGTAGTCCCTCCGTTAGGTTTTGATTTTTGCGCCACTCGCGCGTTTAGAGTCGCGCCATCGAAGGCGCGGTGGTTCAAGTGGCACGCTCGGTGGCGTGCGGTTAGGTGATATCGACGACGAAAAACATGCCGTCGCGTTTGCGCATGACGTGGACCTCGCGGCCCTGCGCGATCTCAGCCGTGTCATCCAACGGCTCGACGCGCAGATAATGCGTGTTGCCGTGACGGTCTTTGATCTTGGCCTCAGCCGGGCTGCCACGGCGCGCGGTGCCTTGGCTGATAACGCCCTTATGGCCGCCCAAGAAGCGATGCGACATCGCACTGCTTTCGGTCTTGGGCATGATCGCGGCCACGACGCTTGAGATAAAGCGTGTGCCAACCACCGCCGCGGAAAATGCGGCTGGCAAGCTGATGACCAGCGGCAAAGTAAAGCCAATCAAACCGCTGACAACGGTGATCAAGACAAGACCAGCGACGCCGAAGATCGTCAAAAACGAGACCAGCCAGATTAGAAAAGGAACACCTTTGAGGCCAAGCCAGCCGAACAAGCCCGACGGGCTAACTTCGACATCCGTGTCAAAATCAACAGCAGCATCGGCGTTGAGGTCAAAGTCAAAATCCGCGTCCATGTCGATATCGACATCAGGTGCATCTGTTCCCACGGCCAAGAGGCTTCCGCCGAGAATAAGGGCGATAATTTCTAATATGAACAAGCCCAGCACAACGCAAAGGGCGATAGAATATGGCGCAGCTTGGGCTGCGAAAAAAGCTTCGTACATCTATCCTCCTATGTTGTATACATAAGTATACTTTGTTCACTTTCAAGTGACTAAGGACGGAAAAAGCCCGAACCATTTCTGGTCCGGGCTTCACTTTCAAGGCTGATAGTCGGGAGGAAGTCAGCCTTTTGAGAATTCTGGATAGGCTTCCATGCCCAATTCAGATGTATCGAGACCGTTGATCTCATCTTCTTCCGAGACACGGATGCCCATAACCATCTTCAAGATAAACCAGACGATACCAGACACGACGAACGTGAAGACACCGTATGCGATGATCCCTTGCAGCTGTGCACCCAGAGTTGCGTCAGAGTTATAGAAGATAACGGCGATAGTACCCCAGATACCCGCAAAGAGGTGAACCGGGATCGCACCGACAACATCGTCAAGCTTGAACTTATCCAGAAGTGGGATGGTCAAGACAACAATGACACCACCAACAGCACCGATCCACAGAGCGCCGAACAGTGTAGGTGCAAGGGGTTCAGCCGTAATAGACACGAGGCCCGCCAAAGCGCCGTTCAGCACCATGGTCAAGTCAGGCTTTTTGTAAAGAAGCTGTGACAAGATCAAAGCCGTGACTGCACCGGCAGCCGCCGCCATATTGGTGTTCGCAAAGATGCGGGAGACGTCAGACACATCACCAACGGTGCCCATCGCAAGCTGCGAGCCGCCATTGAAGCCGAACCAGCCGAGCCACAGGATGAATGTACCCAATGTGGCCAGTGCAAGGTTGGAGCCTGGCATTGGGTTCACGCGACCGTCTTTGTATTTGCCGATACGTGGTCCAAGGATGATGACACCAGCAAGCGCTGCCCAACCACCGACGGAGTGCACAACTGTGGAGCCTGCGAAGTCTTGGAAGCCAGCAGCGTCCAACCAGCCACCGCCCCATTTCCAGGAACCTGAGATTGGATACATGAAGCCCGTCAGCACGATAACGAAAATCAGGAACGGCCACAGTTTGATCCGCTCTGCCACAGCGCCAGAGACGATGGAGGCTGTTGCTGCAACGAACACAAGCTGGAAGAAGAAGTCGGAGCCGACGGAGGCATAGTCAAGCGCTGCATCTGCTGCTGAAACGCCTACTGCGTCCAGAACCGTCTGGCCGCCAATGGCGAAGTAGCCGTTGAAATCGCCCGGATACATCGTGTTGAAGCCCACCAGCCAATACATGATCGCCGCAATCGAGAAGAGCGCGATGTTTTTGGTCATTTGCATGGTGACGTTCTTGGAACGCACTAGACCGCCTTCAAGCATGGCAAATCCAGCCGCCATGAAGAAGACAAGGAAACCCGCCATACAGAACAGCAAGGTCGTCATAATATAGGGCCCGATTTCGTCGAAACTTGGCGTGGCGTCTTGTGCCAACGCCAGTCCCGGCAGAAGTGCGGCCATTGCCGCAACGGGGAGGAGTGTTTTGAGTTTCATGGTAAGACTTTCCCTCACTGAATACGCTTACAGCGCGTCATCATTTGTTTCGCCGGTCCGCACGCGAACCGCTTGAGCCACATCCAGCACGAAGATTTTGCCATCGCCGATCTTGTCGGTCTTGGCTGTGGTCGCGATGGTTTCGACAACCTGATCAGCAAGCGTGTCGGTCACAGCGACTTCCAGCTTCACCTTCGGCACGAAATTCACGGCGTATTCAGCGCCGCGGTAAATCTCTGTGTGACCGGATTGCGAGCCAAAGCCCTTAATCTCTGTCACCATCATTCCGCGCACACCAATGGAGGTCAGCGCTTCGCGAACTTCCTCCAGTTTGAATGGTTTGATTGCTGCAATAATTAGTTTCACAGGTCTTCCCTCTCTCAAGCCCCGTCTTGCGGGCGATAGGGGAAGAAACAGGGTGTATCCCCCCGCATTCAACGAGTCGCAGTAAGATTTGGAGGCTAAAACAGATGCAGTTCCAAATATTTTGCACAAATATTAGTCATTGCCTAATTATTAAGCAAATATTGTGCGAGGTATTTTAAACATTTCCCCTACATCCCCCGCGTCCATGCCTATATCGTGAAAAGAAAAGAGCAGCCGCACCAGAGCAGGTCGACATGAGCAATTCCGGAAGACGCAAGCCACTTGTGGCGGATAAACGCTATGCGAAATCGAAGCCAAAACCGGCGGCGAAGCGCAAGCCTGTCAAACGAAAAGCTGCTCCACCTCGTAAAAAAATGGGAATCATCGGCTACATCCTTGCCCCCTTCCGTTTTTTGTTCCGGTTGATCTGGGGCTTTAGCTGGCGTGTTACGGCTGTAGCGCTGCTGTTATTGGGGTCTGCCGTCGCATATACCTACACAACGCTGCCCGAACTTGATGCGTTGCTCGATGGTCGTACGCGTGGGTCTGTCACATTGCTGGATCGCGAGGGCGTCGTCTTTGCGTGGCGCGGTGATCAGTTTGGTGGTGCAATCTCTGCCAATTCGGTGGCCCCTGCGTTGAAGAACGCAGTCGTCGCGACAGAAGACAAACGGTTCTATCGCCACCTTGGGATTTCTCCACGCGGGATTGCATCAGCGATGCGGATCAACATGCGAGAAGGACGTAAGCCGTGGCGCGGCAATGGCGGCTCAACCATCACGCAACAAACAGCAAAGCTGCTTTGTCTCGGCGTCCCGTTTGATCCTGACAAATGGAAAAACGAAACAGAGTACGAAAACGATTGCCGCCGTACGACCTTAGCGCGCAAAGGCAAAGAGGCGCTGTTCGCATTGGCGATGGAGGCCAAATATTCCAAGGATGAGATCCTGTCGATCTATATGAACCGCGCCTATCTTGGTGGGGGTGCACGCGGCTTCGAGGCTGCATCGCAGCTTTATTTCGGCAAAAGCGCCGCCAATGCGTCCGTGCCCGAGGCCGCGATGATGGCTGGGTTGTTGAAGGCTCCCTCCACTTATGCTCCCACGAATAATCTGCAGCGCGCGCAAGACCGTGCAGCAACTGTTCTAAAACTGATGCGCGAACAGGGCTATATCACGTCCGCCGACGAAGCAGCCGCCAATGCGGCCCCTGCAACGCTTTCCAAAGCCGCGAAAGCGCGTGCAGGCGGCTACTATGTTGACTGGATCATGGACAGCGCACCGTCGTTCCTGACACGCGATACAACGGAAGACGTGCTGATCGCCTCCACCTTCGATAACCGGCTACAGACGGCAGCTGAGGATGCGATGGAGTACATCTTCGAAACCAAGGTCAGCGCCGGTTCAGAAGCGCAGGCCGCAATCGTGGTGATGTCTGCTGACGGCGCCGTGCGTGCAATGGTCGGTGGGAAAGAAAAAGTGACGGGGGGGTTCAACCGTGCGATCTCTGCCAAGCGGCAGACGGGGTCAGTGTTCAAACCATTCGTCTATGCCGCAGCCATGGATCTCGGCTTCCAATACGATTCAACCGTTGTCGACGAGAAGTTCTGCATCAATACCCCTGGCTCAGGCAATTGGTGCCCCGAAAACTATGGTCGCCAGTTTCGCGGACCTATGACACTGACGGAGGCTTTGGCGAAATCGGTAAATACTGTTGCGGTAAAAGTCTCCGAAGCCGTGGGGCGTGACAGCGTGCGCGATGTGGCAACACGGTTCGGCATTGATAACGCGTTAGCAGACGGCCCTGCACTGGCTCTTGGCGCATCAGAAAGCACCCTTCTTGAGATGACTGGCGCGTTTGCGGGTATCTTGAATGGCGGTACGGCAGTAACGCCTTACGGAATCCGGGAATTGAAGTTGAAAGGCGACACAGACCCATTGATGGGGCAGGAAGGCGGCCTCGGGGATCGCGTGATTACCCCTCAAGCGGCAGAGCAGCTGATCTACATGATGCACCGCGTTGTCACCGATGGCACAGGGACGCGCGCAACGCTGGGCGACCGCGAAGTCGCGGGCAAGACAGGAACCACCAGCGCGGCAAAAGATGCGTGGTTTATCGGGTTCACGGCGCAATATGTTGTGGGCGTTTGGATGGGCTACGACGACAACACACCCCTGACGGGCGTGACAGGCGGCGGATTACCCGCTGACATTTGGCGCGAAACGATGGTGCGCGTGACGGAAGGACTGCCTGCCGAACCTTTGCCTATGATCCGCCCTGCCCGCGCGCCGAGGGTTGAACCCATTGCCCCACAGGGTCAGACGACAGCAAACAGCAATCGCGTCCCTCAGCAGCAACCAAGACGCCAGCAGCGCCGTCAAACGACTGAGGATGTGATCCTCGATGTTCTAGGTAAGATATTTGGAAATTAGGGCTTAACCCGCCTTCTTCAGATCCGCCGTCAACTGCGCCACACTGCCACCGCGGCGGTCCAACATCGCACCAATCTCAGCACGCTCAGAGGTCAAAGTGTTCACGCCCTCAATAATGATATTGAAGATCTTCGGGCTACCGCTGCGATCTGAGACAAGCCAGTTCACGTTGAAAGGTGAACGCCCGCGCAGTTTCGCAGTAGAAAGCACCTCAATATTGCTCTTGGACTTTCGTGATCCTTTTACAGCAATCTCACCACCGACGAACTCGTTGAAACGACGTCCGTACTTTCTGGTGAAATATCCGCGGAAGGCAGCCGTATAGGCGCGGATTTCGGCCTTCGAAGCCGACCGGCGTGCAGCACCAAGTGTCGTCAGGGCAATGATGTTCACATCCGCATAGCGCCCGAACACCCGGTCAAAATCCCGCAGCATCGCGCTTTGCGATTTACCAGACGCAATGATCTTGTTGATGTCATTCACCGCAGAAGAGACAAGCAGTTCGGCCTGCCCACCTGACAAAGCGAAAGCCGGTGTAACGCTCACTGTTGTGGCAGCAGCAACGCCAGCCACAAATGTGCGACGGTTCAAAGAATTATTCGGTTCCATAGACGTCCTCATACGGGTCAGAATAGTCTGGCTGTTGAGAACCACCTAATTTGAAACGACGGTTTTGCAAGTAGAGCAAACGCGCCTGTGAATAGCTATCAACACTCTCATAAAGTACTGAATCTACCAAATCACGGAACTCATATCTGTCACCTAGCCGCGAGAGAAGCGAAGTTCCGCTTGCTCCAACGCGCGTATCGCCATCAAGCACAAAATTAAGCGGGTTCACCACAACGTCGACGACTTTGCCAACGGTATCACGCGATGTGCTAGGCCCAAGGAAAGGAAGCTCGACATATGCCCCTTCGCCGACACCCCAAACATAAAGTGTCTCACCAAAGTCACTCGGGTCGCGCGCAATTCCGGCTTCTGTCGCGACATCAAGCAAACCGGCAAGCCCAAATGTCGAATTCAAAAGAAAACGGAATGTATTTGCCCCTGCATCCTCAATGCGGAATTGTAGCAGATCGTTCAAAACAGTGCCGGGCAAGCTTAGGTTCGACGAGAAATTCCGAACGCCTTTTTGAAAGGTGCCGGGGGTAGAAGACCCATAGGCCGTAGACACTGGACGCACGAGGTTGCGATCCAAACTGCGGTTGAATTTATGCGTTTTGCGGTTCGTCGCCTCATAGGGGTCAGCGAACCCGATAGCTTTCGGAGCAGGGCTACAAGCTGCGATCGACAGACCAATCAGCGCCAAAAGCACAACAGGGAGATTTATCATTCTAAAAATACGGAAGTACGCCAACGTAAGGTCCAATTTTGCAGCGGTTCAATTTGAATTTTAGGTAGTTTGTGACTGTTGATCCCGTATTGCCGGAGAATCAAGACACTCTCTGATAATCTTTCGGTGATAACTCCGGTTTTATGGTGTGTAGCAACGCTTTCTACCAAGGAAACTACTTGAAGACCGGGGGCAGTTCAACGTGAGTAAAGATGCATTACAGATGGGAAAGGCTGAGCTGCGTGCCGCGCGGCGGGAAAGCCGCCATCTTTTTTGGATCGCCTTTGTCTTTAGCATCTTTGTAAATGTGCTTGTCCTAACAGGCCCGCTTTACATGTTGCAGGTTTATGATCGCGTCCTAGGCAGCAGATCTGAGGAAACACTTGTCGCGCTCTCCATCCTCGTTGCGTTTCTTTATGCAATGATGGCGGCATTGGATTACGCCCGAGGGCGCGTATTGGCGCGGGTCGGGGCACGGTTTCAGAACAGGCTGGACCAACGCGTCTTTGACGCGATGCTACGAAAACTGACACTTATGCCGGAGACACAAGGAACCAAAACCGGTCTTCGCGATCTGGAATCTGTACAATCCTTGTTCGCTTCCCCCGCGTTACTGGCTTTGTTCGATATTCCTTGGACCCCATTATTTCTGGGCGCAATTTTCTTGTTCCACCCATGGCTCGGCGCCTTGGCCGTTGCCGGTGGGAGTGTCTTGATTTTATTGACCCTGCTCAACCAGTACCTCACGCGTGAGCCGCAGAATGCCGCAAACGCTCAGGCGTCAAAAGCCACTCGAATGAGTGACGAATTGATCGCAAACCCGGACCTCGTTCAAAGCTTGGGTCTCAGAAAAGCGAGTTTCGAGCGGTGGCAACAAGTCCGCTTAAGCGGGTTGCACTATTCATTGCGCAAAAGCGACAGCGCCGGGACAATCACCTCTATCACCAAATCGCTTAGGCTCTTTCTGCAATCAGCAATGCTTGGCCTCGGTGCCTATCTGGTTTTGCAGGGTGCGATGACCGCCGGCGCAATGATAGCGGGATCTATCTTGCTCGGACGCGCGCTGGCTCCGATTGAGCTGGCGATCAGCCAATGGGCTCTGGTTCAACGCGCGCAAATCGGATGGCAAAGCCTTGCATCACTGCTGTCGGAAGTCGGCCATATTCCGCCAGTTACGCCCCTACCGAGTCCAACCGCCAAATTGGTGGCTGAACAAATCACGGTGATGCCACCGGGGGAACAGCAAGCTACATTAAGAATGCTCTCATTTGAATTGAACCCAGGACAGGCCATGGGCGTGATCGGCGCATCCGGCGCTGGCAAGACAACACTTGCCAAAGCCCTGACAGGCGTGTGGCCGACGGCAAGTGGTAAAATCAGGTTGGATGGCGCCGCGTTAGATCAATATGACGCTGATATACTAGGCCGACACATCGGGTATTTGCCGCAGAAGATCACACTTTTTAGCGGCACAATTGGCGAAAACATCGCTTGTTTCGACGGTGCCGCGACCCCTCAGGATATCATCAATGCGGCGAAAAAAGCTGCAGCTCATGAACTGATCTTGAGACAACCAAAAGGGTACGACACGCCCGTCTCCTCAGTAGGCAGCAAGCTGTCAGGTGGTGAACTACAACGCATTGGCCTCGCCCGCGCGCTCTTCGGGGAGCCCGTTATCTTGGTTTTAGATGAGCCGAATGCAAACTTGGACAATGACGGCTCAAACGCAATGAATGAGGCGATCCGCGCGATGAAAGCGGCTGGCAACTCGGTGATCATTATGGCGCATAGGCCATCCGCAATACGCGAATGCGATACTCTTTTGGTCATCGAAAACGGCATCCGTCGCGCGTTCGGCCCCCGCGATGAAGTGCTGCGGGCAACGGTTCAAAACCACGCGCGAATCTCGAAGAAGGTCACGCCGGGAGGGATCACATGATGCAGGTGCCCCGTTCTTTATCCGCGACCACTCCCGTCGTAATCGGATTAGTCGCATTAACGATTCTTGTCGCAGGGTTTGGCAGTTGGAGTGTGTTTGCACATGTCGCCGGCGCGATCATGACAACATCCCAAGTTGAGAACACCCAAGACCGGTACGTTATCCGGCACGCAACAGGTGGCGTAGTCGCTGAACTGGATATTCGCGAAGGGCAACACGTTCAAAAAGGCGATCGCCTGATGCGCCTTCAATCGGATCAGATTTCATCCACTCTGGCTGACATAAACGCGCAGCTCTTTGATGCACTTGCACAGTCGGCGCGTGTACAAGCTGAATATTCGGGCAACCGTGCGATGACCTTAGACCCCCGCCTTCGTGCTGCCCTTGATGATCGACCTGAGCTGATCCCACTCATTGACGCGCACCAATCAACACTAGATGCTAGCCTTTCCGACAATGCATTGATCGTCGGGAAGATGCAGGCATATCAGAGTCAGCTAAAAACCCAAATCAAAACCATTGAGCAGGAACTTGCGGCACTTGTACCTCAAATGCGGCCACAAGATAGTGGAGCGCTATTTCCAACTATTGAGCTCCAAAGCCTTCAGCGTGAATTTACGGAGCAAAAAACAGCGCTCGAAACAAAGCTCCTCAATGCGGAACTTGCCCTCCTGAACCGTCGCGAGAAAAGGCTGGAAACCGGCCGTGAAAAATCACGGCAACTTCAAAGTCTCATTGCAAAACTCGAACGCAAAAGAAACGCATTGATGAATCAGCTGTCCAAGCTTGAAATCAGGGCGCCGATTTCTGGATACGTCTACGCATTATCAGTCCGCAACAGCAGGTCCGTGATCCAACCCAAGCAATCCCTACTCTACATCATACCCGGTGATCAGGCACATGTGATCATCGCTCGGCTTGATCCTCGCCACATCAATAACGTCTACCTTGGCCAAGATGTCTATTTGCGTTTTGGCCAACTCGATGCAGAAAACACGCCGGAACTGACTGCAAAAATCAGCAACATTTCTTACGCCGCCTCCGGTAACGCCAACCCAAGTCAGCGATATTATCGCATTGAAATTTCTCCCGCTCCTGAGAATGCCGACGCTTTTCAGAACCTTGCCCTTCAACCTGGCATGTCGGTAGAGACCTATATCAAGACCAACTCCCAATCTCCGATTGAATATCTTCTGAAGCCTGTCAGCGGCTACTTCAGTCGCGCTCTCCGCGAGAATTGAATATCCTTGTTGCCCGCCTGCAATCACACAGGTAGCGTACCAACAATTGGATAATCAGAAATTTGGAGGCATGGATGGCAGGGCAATTTGAAAGCAAACTTGCGGAACTTGGTGTTACGCTGCCGGATGCACCGGCGCCTGCCGCAAATTACGTGCCTTTTGTCCAAGTTGGAAATCTCTTGTTTGTATCGGGTCAGATATCAAATGGACCTGATGGGTTTGTCACAGGAGTGCTTGGCGACGATATGAGTGTTGAGGAAGGTGCAGCAGCGGCGCGGTTGTGTGGCATAAGCCTTTTGTCACAAGTCAAAGCGGCATGCGGCGGCGACTTAGACAACCTAGAGCGGGTTGTGAAACTGACCGGGTTCGTAAATTCGACCAAGACCTTTACCGACCAGCCAAAAGTAATCAACGGATGCTCAGACTTCCTCGTTGAGGCGCTTGGCGATGCCGGCCGCCACTCACGTTCCGCTGTGAGCGCCGGTGCATTGCCGTTTAATGTCGCGGTCGAGATCGAAGGCATCTTCCAGATAAAATCGTGACTTTACCAGCAGCCTTCCTAGATCGCCCCATCACGCATCGTGGTCTTCACGATCTGGACAAGGGGATTGCAGAAAACTCAAGAGATGCTTTCGAGGCCGCTATAGCCGCTGGTTATGGCATCGAATGTGATCTGCAATTTTCAAAAGACGAGCAAGCCATGGTGTTTCATGACTACGGTTTACAGCGGCTCACCGACGACAAAGGCCCTATTCGCAGACGCGACGCTAAAGTTTTGCAACAAACGAAACTTAAAGGAAGCAACAACACCATCGACACGCTGGAAGACATTCTGCAACTGGTTGATGGTCGGGTACCTTTGTTGATCGAATTGAAAGACCAAGACGGGGCTATGGGTCCTTATGTCGGCTTACTTGAGCAGCAGACAGCTGACGTTCTTCATGGATATCAAGGGGACGTTGCTGTGATGTCGTTCAACCCGCACAGCACAATGAAGCTCAAGCAATTGATGCCCAACGTGCCGTGCGGCATCACAACAAGCGCTTATGACCCTGATCATTGGCCCCTGTCCAAAGACAAATGCGCAGAACTGCGCGAGATCCCTGATTTTGAACGCTCTGGCGCGTGTTTCATCTCGCACGAGGCCGCAGATCTGGACCGACCACGGGTTGCTCAATTGAAGGCAAAAGGCGTCAATATTCTGTGCTGGACAATCAAGTCGCAGGACGAGGCAAATGAGGCTTTGAAGATTGCCGACAATATTACCTTCGAAGGCTTCACACCCGCTTGATTGGTCGATCAATCACGCCATCTCTATGGAAGCAGGAAGGTGGAATTCGAACCAATGAGCGAGACCGAAGTTGAAATCACTGTGCTCGCCTCGTTGGCCGATATCTCGCAAGGCGACTGGGATGCTTGCGCATGTCCTGAAGCGTTGTCCGGACGCGCCAACGATCCGTTTACCACCTACCGGTTTTTATCCGCCCTTGAAACGTCGGGCTCTGTCGGCGCAGGAACTGGCTGGCAGCCTCAATATCTTATCGCACGTGTTGATGGATTGATCATCGCAGTGGCCCCCCTGTATCTGAAGGGGCATTCGCAAGGCGAATACATCTTCGATCACAATTGGGCCCATGCATATGAAAATGCGGGCGGCCGCTACTATCCGAAGCTGCAACTCGCAGTGCCTTTCACCCCGGCCACTGGAAGGCGGTTTCTAACTCGCTTTGGGTGGGAAGACACCGGAACGGCAGCACTTGTGGAGGCCGCCGTAAACCTGACGGCAAACAATCAGCTCTCTTCCCTCCATGTGACCTTTTGCACCGCTGAAGAAGCAGAAGCTGGCGAGAAGATGGGCTTGATGCGACGGACCACGCAGCAATTTCACTGGCATAACGCGAACTTTGTAACGTTCGATGATTTTCTCGGGGCGCTTGCCGCGCGCAAACGCAAAAACATCCGCAAAGAGCGCAAGCAGGCCAATGCATTTGGCGGGCAGATAATAAGCCTAACTGGCGATCAGATCACGCCAGAGCATTGGGATGCTTTTTGGATCTTTTATCAAGACACCGGCGCGCGGAAATGGGGCACGCCCTATCTGACACGCGCATTCTTTGAAGAAATGCAGACCTACATGCGTGACGATATGCTCCTCGTGCTCGCAGAGCGAGATGGAGAATACATTGCAGGCGCGTTGAACTTTATCGGGCGCGATACAATTTACGGCCGCTACTGGGGCTGTCGTGAAGATCACCCCGCTTTGCATTTCGAACTGTGTTACTACCGCGCGATTGACTATGCGATTGAGCAAGGTTTGAGCACGGTTGAAGCAGGCGCGCAAGGCAGCCACAAATTAGCGCGAGGCTATCTGCCAGTTGAAACGCACTCGCTGCATTGGATGCCGGACGAAGGCTTCCGCGACGCCGTTGGACGGTATCTTGAAGCAGAAAGGGCAGACGTCGGACACGAAATTGAAGTGTTGACGTCATACGGCCCGTTCCGGAAATCAGAAGGACATGAACATGATTGATGTAACTGCACTGGAAGCCCAAGGATGGCAGAAATCAGGTGACGGAAAGGCTATTGAAAAGACCTTCAAGTTTGCCAACTTCCCGCAGGCCTTTGGGTTCATGACCCAAGCAGCAATCCACGCCGAGAAGATGAACCATCATCCAGAGTGGTTCAATGTGTACAACCGAGTCGAGGTACGATTGACGACCCATGACAGCGATGGCTTGTCAGAGCTAGACGTCAAACTTGCGCAGGCGATGGAAAAGATCATCGCCTAAGATCAAAAGGGCGCCCGAACGGACGCCCCTCACGTGTTGGTTTAAATCGCAGCCAGCAACGCTTCGCCGCCAGATGTCTCGCAAACGCCCGGATTGTCTTCCGCGTGCAGCACCGTGACGACGCCATCGTCAACCACCATCGCGTATCGCTTTGAGCGGGAGATCAATCCAGCCGGCGGTGCCGTGAAATCCATGCCAACTGCCGTTGTAAATTCAGAAGATGCGTCACCGAGGAAAGTCAAACCTGCCGCTTCCGCACCCGTGCTTTCAGCCCAGGCTTTCATGACAAACGGGTCGTTGACTGAAAGGCAGATGACTTCATCGACACCTTTGGCTTCAAAATCCGACTTGGTTCTCATGAAGCTTGGGACATGCGCAGTGGTGCACACCCCGGTATATGCTCCGGGCAACGCGAAGATCACCACCTTGCGGCCCTTGGTCAGGCTGGACAGTGCCACTTCCTCAGGGCCGTCTGCGCCTAAGCGTAAAAGAGTGGCATCGGGTATCGTGTCGCCTACAGAAAGTGTCATATCGGTTAATTCCCTGATTGAGTTTAGCGTTGGGCGGAATATAGGGTCACACTCAGCGAAAGCCAGCAGGTAAGGGACAGATCATGTCACATGTAGTCGCAATTGGTGCGGGTCAGGCGGGATCGTCCTTGACGGCAAAGCTCAGGGCGATGGGTTTTGACGGCGACATCACGCTGATCGGCGAGGAACCGATTCCTCCGTACCAGCGACCCCCTCTGTCAAAAGCCTATTTGCTGGGTGAGATGGAGGAAGAACGCCTCTACCTGAGGCCCCAAGTCTTTTACGAGGAACAGAAAATATCCCTTCGGCTCGGGAAGCCGGTATCCGCTATTGATCGGACGTCCCAGACCGTCACCATCGGCGATGAACAAATTCAATACGACCACCTTGTCTTCACAACCGGATCGACCCCGCGCAACTTACCTGCCGCGATCGGTGGACGTTTGAAAGGCGTGCATGTGGTCCGCAGCTTAGCGGATGTCGATGGTATGGCGCCCGCATTCCAACCCGGCAAGCGGGCGCTGATTGTCGGGGGCGGATATATTGGTCTTGAGGCCGCCGCGGTTGCCTCGAAACTGGGTGTGGGCGTGACTGTAGTCGAGATGGCAGATCGGATCTTGCAACGCGTCGCCTGCCCTGAGACCTCAGACTATTTCCGCGCATTGCACACAAGTCACGGTGTCGATATCCGCGAAGGTATCGGCTTGGAACGCCTTCTAGGCGACGAATACGTAACCGGCGCGCAGTTCAATGATGGCAGCTCAATCGACGTGGATTTTGTGATCGTTGGCGTAGGGATCACACCGAATGATCAACTCGCAGAAGCGACGGGCATTGCAGTGGAAAACGGGATCAAGACCAACGCGTATGGCCAAACCTCAGACCCCCATATCTGGGCCGCCGGAGACTGCGCATCGTTTCCGCATCTCGGCCAACAAATGCGGATTGAGAGCGTAGGCAACGCGATTGATCAGGCCGAATGTGTGGCAGAGAACATAATGGGTGCACAGAAGATCTACGCACCGAAACCTTGGTTCTGGTCAGATCAGTTCGACATCAAACTGCAGATCGCAGGTCTCAATATCGGTTATGATCGTGTTGTCGTCCGAAAAACTGACGACGCCGTGTCTCATTGGTACTACCAAAGCGACAGGCTTTTGGCAGTCGACGCGATGAATGACCCCCGCAATTACATGATCGGCAAACGCCTTATTGAGGCGGGCAAGCACCCTATGCCTGATGTGATTGCCCATCCAAAGACGGATATGAAGGCGCTGCTGAAAGCATGAGGATCATCGCAGGCAAGCATCGCGGAACAACACTGACCGAGGTTGGAAAGGGCGACGACGCATCTCATCTGCGACCCACAACCGACCGCGTCCGCGAAAGTCTATTCAATATGTTAGACGGCGGGCGCTTTGGCGCACCAATCGCAGATGCGCGCGTTCTGGATTTGTTTGCGGGAACAGGCGCGCTTGGGCTAGAGGCGTTGTCACGTGGTGCGGCGCGTGTCTGTTTCGTTGAAAGCGGCAAACCGGCTTTTCGTATTTTGAGCAAAAATATCGCCAAACTGCGCGCGGCCGAGGCGACGACCGTGCTTACAAAGGATGCGACGCAACTTGGTCCGAACCCGTATGACCCCTTCACGCTGATCTTCCTTGATCCGCCCTATAGCAAGATGCTGGGAAATGCGGCCCTACGCGAGGCGCGCAAAAACAACTGGATTGCACAAGGGGCGTTGGTGGTCTGGGAAGAAGCCGCCGCACAAGTCGCCCCGGGCGGTTTCACCGCGCTCGACATTCGCAAATACGGCAGCACGACAATAACAGTGCTTGAAGCTCAGTAATTAACGACAGCGAAAGGCCGCCCCCAGGAGGCGACCTTTCTACGCGCGGTCACTGGTTAATTATGACAACAGGGGGGTTAGTTGCCCGCTACAAACGCACGCGCATCTTCAACTAAGGCCGCACCATCGAGACCTTTTTCGGTCATCTCAGCGATCCAGTCTGCCGTCACCTCTTCGCCCAAGGCGCGAATGCGGGCAGTCTGTTCTTCGTTGAGCGTCGCAATCTCATTGCCATCGGCTTCCATCGCGGCTTTGCCGACAACATCGCCTTGGTCATGCGCAGACCCAGCCCACGCACTGGCCATCAGCCCCGAATTTGCGTCGATCACGGCCTTTAGATCATCGGGCAAGCTGTCATATTTCGCCTGGTTCATCGCCCAGATGAAATAGAGGTTATAAAGTGACTTCTCCCCCGCAACGTCTGTGTGGCTGTCAGTCAACTCGTTCAGTTTCAGCGACGGTGACATTTCCCAAGTAATCACGCCACCATCAACGACGCCTTTGGACAAGGCTTCCGGGAAAGCAGGCACGGGCATGCCGATGGGCGTTGCGCCCATCTTGTCCAGCAACAGGGTCGCGGGGCGTGACGGACCGCGCAATTTCAGACCTTCAAAGTCCTCTACTTCCGCAATGGCTGCGCCCTTCTTGTGCACAATACCCGGTCCGTGCATGTGAGCCGCAATCACCTTCACGTCCTTGAAATCATCCATCAGGTATTTTTCCGTGAACTGCCACGCCGCTTTGGAAGCGGCCTCGCCGGATTTTGTCACCATAAACGGCAACTCCATAGCTTCCGCTTCAGGAAAACGCCCCGGTTGATAGCCCGGAATGACCCATCCGCCGTCTACTGCGCCATCACGGATCAGGTCATACTGGTTTGGCGCTTTGCCACCCAACTGCATGAACGGATAAAGCTCTACCTTGATGCGGCCGTTTGAATCGGCCTCAATTTTGTCAGCCCAAGGCTGCATAAAGTAGGTAGGGTTCGCCGATTTGGGCGAGACAAAATGCTGAAAGCGCAATGTCACGTCTTGGGCAAATGCGCCTGATGTCGCGGCAAGTGTAAACAGAACTGCGGTTGTGGTTTTGAAAAAGGTCATCTCGGGACCTCCTATATGGTCTGGGCCAGCGATGCGTTCCTCGCCGCATCGCAGCATATATGTAGGTATCCCACGTCCAGTTGCAAGTGGTTCGCAACTAAAAACCTCAATATCTAGTAGATCAACACGCTTGTTCACCTACTGGTAATATGGGATGATCCATAAAAATCGAGCAATAAAACAAACCCGACAGGCCTCATGCTAGACGCAAATAATCTGCTGTCTGATATCTTCGGATTCGACGAATTTCGTCCCGGTCAGGCCGAGATTGTGGAAGCCGTGTGCAATGGCGAGAACACGTTGGCGATCATGCCAACAGGCGGTGGAAAGTCGCTGTGTTTCCAGCTGCCTGCATTGGCGCGCGACGGGCTGACAGTTGTCATTTCGCCCTTGATCGCCTTGATGCGCGATCAGGTCCGCGCTTTGAAAGCCGCTGGCGTCAGTGCCGGATGCCTGACCTCCGGCAACACCGAAGAGGAGTCGGACGAGGTTTTCGCGGCCTTACGGGTTGGTGAGCTCAAACTGCTCTATCTCGCGCCTGAACGCCTTGCCAAGACCGCAACGCAGGACATGCTCCGCCGTGCTGGTGTGACAATGATTGCTGTCGATGAAGCGCATTGTGTCAGTCAGTGGGGCCATGATTTCCGTCCGGATTACCTGCGGATCGGACAGCTACGATCCAGCCTGAATGTGCCGCTTGCAGCCTTCACCGCAACAGCCGATGCTGAAACGAGGGCAGAGATTGTCAATCGCCTGTTCGACGGTGTCCAACCGACAACGTTCCTACACGGCTTTGATAGGCCTAATCTGAATTTGGCCTTCGCTGCCAAGAACGCTCCGCGCAAACAAATCCTCGACTTTGCCGATGTTCGCCGCGGGCAATCTGGGATCGTCTATTGCGGCACCCGCAAGAAAACCGAAAGCCTTGCGCAGGCACTTCGCGAAGATCGCCACAACGCTTGCCATTATCACGGCGGAATGGAGGCTGAAGACCGACGCGAGGTTGAAACACGGTTTTCGCGCGAAGATGGCCTGATCGTCGTCGCAACCATTGCCTTCGGGATGGGCGTCGATAAACCTGACATTCGCTGGGTCGCCCATGCCGATTTGCCCAAATCGGTCGAGGGTTACTACCAAGAGATCGGCCGCGCCGGTCGCGACGGTGCCCCTGCCGACACGCTGACACTTTATGGTTCTGATGACATCCGCTTTCGCCGCCAACAAATCGACGAAGGACTGGCCGATGCGGATCACAAAACCGCCGATCATGGCCGCCTGAACGCCCTGCTTGGTCTGGCAGAAGCGCTTACTTGCCGGCGAGAAGCTCTGTTGGGCTACTTCGGCGAAACCGATGTGACCTGCGGCAATTGCGACCTTTGCGAAACACCGCCTGCGACCTTTGACGGCACGATTCATGTCCGCAAAGCACTTTCCGCGATCTTACGAACGGATGCTTGGTTTGGCGCAGGCCACCTGATCGACATCCTCCGCGGTACGACCACCGACAAGATCACCGCGCGCGGCCACGACCAACTCCCAACCTTTGGCTGTGGCCAAGACCTCGACAAACGCGAATGGCAGGCCGTGTTCCGCCAAATGATGGGCCACGATCTGATCCGACCGAATCCCGAACGTCACGGTGCGCTCTTCATGACGCAAGCCGCGCGGCCAATCCTGAAAGACGAGGCCACAATCACACTACGCCGCGATACGATCATCAAAGGCACTGGAAGGCCCAAAGTCCGCACCCTTGTCAGCGACGAAGATGCGCCGCTTCTCTCAGCTCTCAAGGCCAAACGCCGCGCCTATGCCGAAGCGCAGCGCGTCCCGGCCTACATCATCTTCAACGACAAGACGCTGATCGAGATGGCAGAGAAGCGGCCCGACACAATAGATGCCTTCGCTCGTATCTCCGGCGTGGGTGCAAAGAAGCTTGAAACCTACGGCCAAGGCTTCCTCGAGGTGATTAACGGCGCTGGAATGGGCGATGTCCATCCGGCGAGACGCAAGCTCGCGACGGGCCAAAACGGGGGCCTTTACGACCGCTTGATGGAAGTTCAAACCGACCTCGAACGCGGACCCGAAGGCTATGACAAACCCGTCTCCTGCTCCGCCTCACTGCTGGCCAAGGTCGCGGAATTGAAACCCAAAGATCACAACTCCATGGCGCGCCTTCTTGGTGAACGCCGCGCTGATCGCTTCGCTGACGCGTTTTTGAGCGTTCTGGCAGACAGCTAGGGCTGGACCCCACGGCCGCGCCCGCTAAATTGCACCTTAACGAATAGGAGCGCCCATGCTGACCGTCATCTCACCTGCCAAAAAGCTCGATATGTCTGCCACTGACATTACCCCCACGGTGCCCGAGTTTCAGGATGACGCGAACACACTTGCCAAAGCCGCTGGCCGCCTCAGCGCCAAGAAACTTGGCGCGCTCATGTCTATCTCGGACAGCTTGGCAAAATTGAATTACGACCGCTTCAAAGCCTTTGAGGACCGCTCAACGCCAGAAAATTCTAAGCCAGCCGCCCTAACCTTTGCAGGCGATACTTACACAGGCCTTGAAGCTGGAAGTCTTGACGCGGAAGAACTGGATTACGCGCAGGACCACCTGCGCATCTTGTCCGGCCTCTACGGATTGCTGAAACCCAAAGACGCGATCCAGCCTTACCGATTAGAAATGGGAAGCCGTCTGAAATCGGGACGAAACGCATCGCTTTATGAGTATTGGGGAGACAAGATTGCGGTGAAATTGAATGAGGAAGCCGAGGCGCAAGACACGGACACGCTAATCAATTGCGCCAGTCAGGAATATTTCGGCGCGGTGGATTTGAAAGCGCTCGAGCTCAACGTGATCACCCCTACGTTCCTCGAAGACAAACCAGGCGGTCCAAAAATTGTGAGTTTCTTTGCAAAGCAAGCGCGCGGTGCAATGGCCCGGTTCATCATCCAGAATCGCATCACCACGCCCGATGGTCTCAAGGATTTCGACACAGGCGGCTACGCCTATGTCGCTGACCAATCCACGCCGGAAAAACCAGTATTCCTGCGCACCGAAGCGGCCCTGCAAGCGTTCCAAAAGGCCTCCTGATCCGCTGCATTTTTGCGAAGGCTTCCTATCCTCGATAAAGCTTTATGCGCGCGCAGCGCACCGTTTTATTGCAAAAACAACACTCTTGCAGAAGCTGCGGGGAGAATCTTTGACCCGCGCTCTTAATTGCCATTAATCTTGTTTCAACCCTTTCATGCTGGCCGGGCGACCCCCAGATCAGACCTATCAAGAATGAACAAGGGACCGTGAGGCACGATGAGCAAGACAACCCGCAGGGCATTCCTTCTGGGCACCGGAGCCATTCTTGGCGGCTGGGCCACGCGCAGATATTACACAGATCCCATCCCCGCCGGGACGTTAATCGGCACAGCTGACGGCAAACCCCTGACTCTAAACGACGCCTCGGAACTATCGCCAACACCGGTCGCCAAGCACATCACCATCACCGACAAGTTCGACGCCGCCAGCATTGATGCGCTCCGCAAAGAGCTGAAAGAGGCCACCGCAGAACGCCGCCCCGTCATCGCCTCCGCCGCGCGTCATTCCATGGGCGGGCAGTCCATGGCGCGCATGGGAACGACCTACACGATGGCGCATGAGTGGATCGAGTTGGACAAAACCAACCTCACCTACCGCACCGGATCGGGCACCCGCTGGTCCACTGTGATTGCCAAGCTCGACGTCGAGGGTTTCTCCCCCGCTGTCATGCAATCCAACAATGACTTCGGCGTGGCCTCGACCTATTCGGTCAACGCGCATGGCTGGCCGGTGCCCTTCGGCCCGATGGGCGCCACGGTCAAATCGCTGCAAATGATGCTGGCGGACGGTCAGTTAATCACCTGTTCCCGCGAGGAGAACGCTGACATCTTTTTCGCTGCCATGGGCGGCTACGGGCTTTTGGGCATCATCACAGAGATGGAGATCGAAATGGTCCCCAACGCACGGTTGGAGCCCACGTTCACTCAAGTCGACCCCCTGAATTTTGGCCCCACCTTCGTGCAAGCCATCAAAGGCACGCCCAATGTGCAGATGGCTTACGGGCGCATGGATATCTCCATCGACCGCTTCCTTGAGGACGCGATGATGATTACCTATCGACCGACCTCCGACCAATCCGACATTCCGCAAGCCCCCGGCTCAGGCTGGCTGTCCAAACGCGCCCGCGATATCTTCCGCGCGCAGCTCGGCAGTGACATCGCCAAACATGGCCGTTGGTGGTTCGAAAGCTCCCTCGGCCCCATGATCGGTGGCGGTGACACGACGCGCAACACGCTACTCAACGAACCCGTCATAACCCTTGATGATCGCGATCCGACACGCACTGATATCCTGCATGAATATTTCATCAGCCCCGAGAATTTCGGCAGCTTCATCTCAGCCTGCCGCGAGATCATCCCAAGTTCGTATCAGGAACTGCTCAACATTACTCTGCGCTACGTGCAACCTGACAACGAAAGCTGGCTCAGCTACGCGCCAACCGACCGGATCGCCGCTGTCATGCTGTTCAGCCAAGAGAAATCCGTTCGCGCCGAAGAAGACGCGCGCCGCATGACCGAGAACCTGATTGACGCCGCCCTGCGCCTCGGTGGCACCTACTATCTGCCCTATCGCCTGCATGCCCGTCAGGACCAGATTATCTCCGGCTACGCAGGCCTGCGCCCCTTCGCTGCCAAGAAACGCGCGATGGATCCCGGCAACCTCTTCCGCAATGCCCTGTGGGACAGCTACATCGCAAAGGCTTAAGATATGACCGCTCTCCGAATCATCGCCTTCGGCTACGCAATCGCATTGTTCATTGCCGCCTCGCTGAATTACCTACCTATCCCCGGCATCATTGACGAGAATGGCAACGCCTTCGGCGTCTTCGCCTTGGACCTGTTTGACGATTCACTGCACGTCGCCTCCGGCCTCTGGGCTTTGATCGCGGGCATGTTGTCACACCGCGCCTCCAAAATCTTCCTCACATGGTTCGGCGCGCTTTACCTCGCCGACGGCGCGATGGGGCTCGTCACGGGCTCTGGCTATTTGGATTTCGGCATCTTCGTCTATGGCTGGTACGAATATCCCAGCTTCCTGATCAAACTCGCCGCCAATATCCCCCACATCTTTCTCGGCGGTTTCGCGGTCTTCTCAGCATGGATATTTGATCACAAATGAGACGCCTCCTGAAATGGACAGGCCTAAGTCTCCTGCTGCTGATCATGATCATCACCGGGCCCATTCTTTATGTTGAAACCATGTGCCGTGGCGACGCGCTAACGCAGGAACAGGCGGTCTACATCGCCGAAAATCCGCGTCCCGAAGCGCGCACCTATATGGTCTATCCCGAATGGCACATCGTCTACGCCTACGAGGGCTATGCCGAAGCCCTGCGCGACGGCCATCCACACACCTTCCCCTATATTACCGCCATCTCAGGCTTCTGGTCCTCTCTCTGCGGTCTGACAGAGAAAGCCGATGAACTGGGCGAAGCAGGTTTCAATTCCAAAGCAACGATCTACACAATCGGCGCGTCTTTCACCTTGGAGATGCTCTTCAAAGCCGCCTATGAGGAAACCATCGGTCGCATCTTCTCCCTCGGTGCACCCTCCCCGCAAGACCAAGTCGAAGCCGATATGGCCGATGATTACGCCACCTTCCTGCAGCAAGTCCCCTGGTACAAATACGATTTCCCCGCATGGTCCGAAAAACTCTGGGCGGCTAATCCCGTCGGCATCCGAGGTTGGGAACGCCGCATAGCGCTCGGCCTCGAATGGGGCGCGAAGACGCAATATGCCAAAGTGATCGCGCAAGCTGCGGCTGGTCTCGGCGCGGATGAATTGACGATGCAAATCGCGATGAAAGACCTGCCAAGCGATATCGATCAGGTCACTATTCAAAGCACCCAAGATGGCGTCACAATCGCGCAAGTCCCGCGCTACCGCATCTTCACGACCATCGCCCAACAGATCGCCCAAAATGGTGGTACGTTCGTTGAAATCGCAGGCAATGACGATATCCTCATCAGCTATCTCGGCGCGACCCCGCCAGAGCTGCCCGACACCACACAACTGATCTCCACAACGACGCGGGTAGGTTTTGCAGGACAAAACCGCTATCTAATTGCCGTGAAGGTCGCGGACCTCAGCGCAACGCTGCAATTGCTTGCAGGCCAGCGCGGCGGTCTGGAACATATCTACGACTACTGAGGGAATACGCCGATCCGACGCCTTTTGATCCTTCCCGTAGCACTTCTGGCATGGATCACCATTGCCGCAGGCGCGATGCTGCCCGGATCAATCAACACCGCCTTCATCCCTGCTGGCAGCGCTCAGTTGCCCGAAAACGTCGCTTTGATCGAGGCAAAAGGCCTGTTCTGGATCATCTATAGCGATGACCCGGACTATGTGCGTGACCTCTACAAAGCGGGCGCAAAGCTGGTCCTACCTGCACCCAAGAAAACCTGTCTAAACCTGCAAGATGTCTGAACTGCGCACGCTCATGCGCGCCTACCCACGCCCCGGCCAAGTAGACTGGATCGGGCTGCGTCCAGCGCGGCTTGCGCCAATTGAGGTCGTGACGGAGGTGGAAGTCACACTGCAAGGTTTAAAAGGCGATCACTACACGTCAGGCGGCACCCGCGCTGTGACACTGATGCAAGCCGAACATCTGCCTGTGATTGCCGCTCTCACGCAAACAGAAATCACCCCTGATATGCTCCGTCGCAACATCGTCATTTCCGGTATCAACCTCACGGCCTTGCGTCATGACGAGCTGCAGATCGGCACCGCGCAGATCAAACTCACCAAACCCTGCGCCCCTTGCTCACGGATGGAGAAGGTCATCGGCCCCGGCGGCTATAATGCAATGCGCGGCCATGGCGGCTGGTACGCAGAAATCATCCAACCCGGTTTGGTCAAAGAAAAAGACGCGCTCACCGTGGCGGACGCGTCTTAACCATCATTGTTCCAGAAAATATCCACCCCGAAGGGTCGGTTTCATCCAGCGCGCGACGCTCGCTTCCGCTCGTGCGGATCAAGATGGCGCTTGCGCAACCGAATCGCATTGGGTGTTACTTCTACCAGCTCGTCATTGTCGATATATGCAATCGCCTCTTCCAGCGACATCCGCACCGGCGTGGTCAGACGCACTGCTTCATCCGTTCCAGAGGCACGTACGTTGGTTAGTTTCTTGCCCTTCAGCGGATTTACTTCCAGATCATTCTCGCGGCTATGCTCACCGATGATCATGCCCTGATACACAGCTTCCTGAGAGCCAATGAAGAACTTGCCGCGGTCTTCCAAGTTGAAAATCGCGTAAGCCACGGACACACCGTTTTCCATGGAGATCAGAACCCCCGCGCGACGACCAGGAATATCGCCCTTATGCGGCGCCCATTCGTGGAAGACGCGGTTCAGCACGCCTGTGCCGCGCGTGTCGGTCAAAAATTCTCCGTGATAGCCGATCAAACCACGTGACGGCACATGAGCGATGATGCGCGTTTTGCCCGCACCTGCCGGTTTCATCTCGGTCATTTCCCCTTTGCGGACGCCGGTGATCTTCTCGATCACCGAACCGGAATACTCGTCATCCACGTCAATGGTGACTTCTTCAATCGGCTCATGTCGGACACCGTCAATGTCTTGGAACAAAACCTGTGGGCGGGAAATCGACAGCTCAAATCCTTCACGGCGCATGTTTTCGATCAACACGCCCATCTGCAATTCACCACGGCCCGCGACTTCAAACGCGTCACCGCCCGGCGTATCAGTCACTTTGATCGCGACATTGGATTCGGCTTCTTTCATCAGGCGGTCACGAATAACACGCGACTGCACTTTCTTGCCGTCCTTGCCTGCCAACGGGCTGTCATTGATGCCGAAGGTCACAGTGATGGTCGGCGGATCAATCGGTTGCGCTGGGATCGCTTCATCGACATCCACAGCGCAGATCGTGTCGGCCACAGTCGCTTTGGCCATACCGGCAAGGGACACGATGTCACCCGCTTCCGCGACATCAATCGCTTCAAAGTTCAGACCGCGAGAGGCCATGATTTTTGTACATCGGAACTGCTCGATCTTCGTTCCGTCACGCGACAAGGCTTTGACGGTTTCACCCGCTTTCAACGTGCCTGATTCAACACGGCCCGTCAGCAGACGGCCGATGAACGGGTCAGAACCCAGCGTCGTGGCGAGCATCCGGAACGGCTCTTCGCGCGCTGTCATTTGCGCGGGCGCAGGTACGTGATCGACGACAAGATCAAGCAAAGCGGTCAAGTCTTTGCGCGGCCCGTCAAGCTCCATATCCGCCCAGCCGGAGCGTCCGGAGGCATACATGGCCGGGAAATCGAGCTGATTGTCGTCAGCGCCAAGGTTGGCAAACAGATCAAAACACTCGTCCAGAGCGCGATCCGGCTCGGCGTCGCCCTTATCAACCTTATTCAGCACCACAATCGGGCGCAGACCCAGTGCCAGCGCCTTGGAGGTCACGAACTTTGTCTGTGGCATCGGCCCTTCAGCGGCATCGACCAGCAGAACAACACCATCGACCATCGACAGAATACGCTCTACTTCGCCACCGAAATCGGCGTGGCCCGGCGTGTCTACGATGTTGATCCGGATGCCTTTCCACTCGACAGACGTGGCTTTGGCAAGGATCGTAATCCCGCGCTCGCGTTCCAGATCGTTGCTGTCCATCGCGCGTTCGGCGACAGCCTGATTTTCGCGGAACGAGCCCGACTGTTTGAGAAGTTCATCAACCAGCGTCGTCTTGCCGTGGTCAACGTGAGCGATAATCGCAATATTGCGAAGGTCCATGAGAACTAACCTTGAATGGAGTTGGTACGCGCGCCCTAAAGCAAGCGCGTTACAAAGGCCAGCAAAATTGCGGCGCTGCGGCAATCTGGGTTAACGCAGGCGTTGCAAAATCCGCAAACTTGCATAGCCATCTGGCACCAAGCCTTGCGCCTTTTGGTACCCGCGTACCGCGTCAATCGTCAGAGGGCCGATCTTGCCGTCTACTTTGGTCGGATGACCCGCTTCTGTCAGACGGCGCTGCAGCTCCTTGCGCTCCTTCAAAGTTAGCGCCCGATCATCCAACGGCCAATCCCCTTGGATCTTTGGACCACCTTTAAGGCGATCCGCCAAATGCCCCACGCCGATCACATAGGCATCGGCCGTGTTATAGCGCTCCAGCACTTCGAAATTGTCAAAGATCATGAAGGCCGCACCGGCCGCTCCCGCAGGCAGAAGGATCGAGGCCCGCCCATGGTTCGGCACCGCTTTCCTGTTCACATCGAGAATACCGATCTTGGCCCAGTCCGCAGGAGACTTCAGAACTTTCCGGTCCGCCAAGACGTAATCAAACCCCTCAGGGACACGCACCTCAACCCCCCAAGGTTGCCCCGTCGTCCAGCCGAATTGTTTGAGGTAATTCGCAGTAGACGCCAAAGCATCTCGCGGATCATCCGACCAGATATCGCGCTTGCCATCACCGGTATAGTCCACCGCATAATCCAGATAGGATGTCGGAATAAACTGCGTATGCCCCATCGCGCCTGCCCAAGATCCTGTCATGGACCGCGGGGCCACATCGCCCGCCTGAATGATCTTCAGCGCGGCGATTAACTGCCCCTCGAAAAACGGACCACGCCGCGTATCAAAAGCCAAAGTTGCAAGCGAGCCGATCAAATCCTTCGAACCGCGAAATGTCCCGTAGGCGCTTTCCAACCCCCAGATCGCGGCCACGATCTCCTTATCAACACCGTAGCGCGCCTCGATCTTTTGCAACGCATCTGCCTGCCGACGAAGCGCGGCTTTGCCGTTCTTCACCCGCGCCTCGCTCGCAGCGGTTTTCAGATAATCCCAAATGGTCTTTGTAAACTCGGACTGGTTGCGGTCGCGTTTGATGACTTCCGCATCATAACGCACGCCCTCGAAGGCCCGATCAAATGTCGCGCCAGAAATGCCCTTGGCCAAAGCCCGCCCGCGAAATGCCGCGATCCAGTCGCTAAACTCAGCCGTTGCCGCAACGCGTACTTCAGCACGCGGAATGGGTCGCACGGATTGATCCGCCGCAAAGGCAGGCATCGCCAAACCAATCACCACAAGGGAAGTCAAAAACACTCTGCTCATCTCAAATCCGCCCGGTTCTCTGTCCGATTTGCGGCCAGCCTATGCCAGAACCACGGCTCCCGAAAGCCTAGCGTTTGCGCGCGAGCTTCTTCTTGAGCTTTTGAGCCTTTGTCCGCTTCTTCACCAGTTTCCGCCGTCCCGTTCCAGCAGAACTCCGCCCACCCGGCCGTTGTAGCAGCTTGCGCCCGTCGACTTCCAACAGATCCAGCGTCAACCCACCGGTCATGGGCGTCGCATCGGCCAACCGAACCAAAACGCGTTGTCCAAGACCCAAAGTCAGGCCCGTCTTTTCGCCTCGCAGGGTCTGCGCATCACGGTCATGGATAAAATACTCGCGACCAATGGTTTTGACCGGCACAAGCCCATCCGCACCCGTCCCATCCAGCTTGATGAACAATCCAAAGCTGACAACACCAGAGACAGCGCCTTCGACTTCTGTGCCCACACGATCCGCCAGATAGGCCGCAAGGTAACGATCCGTGGTGTCACGTTCCGCAACCATAGAGCGGCGTTCGGTCGTGGAGATATGCTCCCCCGTTTCCTTCAGACCATCTACTGCCACCGCGTCCAGTCCGTCGTCGCCCCACCCATGTGCCGTGATCAGCGCGCGGTGTACGATCAGATCGGCATAGCGACGAATGGGCGAGGTGAAATGGGCGTAGTTCCGCAACGCCAGCCCAAAATGGCCGATATGTTCCGGTGCATAATAGGCCTGCGTCATCGACCGCAGCGCGGTGATGTTCATCAGCTCTTCATGTTCCGTCCCCTCAGCCTGCGCCAGAAGCCGGTTGAAGTGCCGGGTCTGCAGCACCTGACCTTTGGCAAGATTGAAGCCGGAGGCACTCGCAATCTCACGCAAGCTTTCCAGCTTCTCAGGGCTGGGTTCTTCGTGAACCCGATAGAGCAGCGGGGTTTTCTGCTCCTGCAGCGTTTCAGCGGCGGCGACATTGGCCAGCACCATGAACTCTTCGATCAGCTTATGCGCGTCGAGCCGGTCGCGGAAGGCGACGCTTATCACTTTGCCGTCTTCATCCAACTCAATGCGCCGCTCAGGCAGGTTCAATTCCAGCGGTTGGCGACGTTCGCGCGCCGATTTCAACGCGGCATAGGCGTCGTAAAGCGGCGCGATGACGCTCTCCATCATGGGCGCGACTTTCTCGTTTGGTCGTCCGTCCTGACCCGCCTGCACCTCTTCATAATTCAGCGCCGCAGGGGAGTTCATCAGCCCGCGCACAAATCTGTGCGACAGCTTGTTCCCCTCGGCATCCAGCACCATACACACGGCGATACAGGCGCGCTCAACGCCTTCATGGAGGGAGCACAGATCACCCGACAACGCCTCCGGCAGCATCGGCACAACGCGGTCGGGGAAATAAGTGGAGTTCCCTCGTTTGCGCGCTTCCATATCCAGCTTCGAGCCGGGGCGCACGTAATGCGCGACATCGGCAATCGCGACCCAGACGACATGGCCCCCCTTATTCTTCGGGTCATCATCTGCGTGCGCGTAACACGCATCATCATGATCCCGTGCATCTGACGGGTCGATAGTGACAAGCGGCAATTCACGCAAATCCTCACGCTTGCCCAGCGTCACAGGTTCCGCCGCTTCGGCCTCGGCAATGACATCCAAGGGAAATTCATCCGGAATTTGATGCTGATGAATAGCGATCAGCGACACGGCCTTCGCAGCCGTTGGATCACCCAACCGCGCCGTGATCCGCGCCTGAGGTAACCCCATCCGGGACCGTGGTCCAGCCTGTTCGGCTTCGACCAGTTCACCATCCTTCGCGCCCTCTGTTGCCCCTGCCAAGACGCGCCATTCCTTGTCAGAGCCTTTATCAATGGGAGTGATCCGTCCGCCTTCCGATCCCGCCCGGAACAGCCCTAAAATCTTCGACGGCCCCGTCCCGATGCGTCGGATCAACCGGGCTTCATAGGCGTAATCCTCGCCTGACACTTTGGTCAGACGGCACAGCGCGCGATCCCCTTCGGCCAGCGCCGGATCGCCTTTCTTCGCGATGAACAGGATCGTTGGGCGAGGATCCTCCCCCTCCCACTCCGCGGGCTCCAGAAACAGATCGCCGTCGCTATCCGCACCGCGTACACGGCACACCGTTACTGGTGGCAACGCTTCTGCATCGCGATAGGTTTTCTTGCGCTTGGTCAGATGCCCTTCGGTCTCCAACTCCTTCAGAATGCGCTTGAGATCAATGCGCGCTTGCCCCTTGATCCCAAAGGCCCGAGCAATGTCACGCTTGGAGCTTTTGGTCGGGTTATCAGTGATCCACTGCAGGACCTCATCGCGTGTTGGCATCTTTTTCATGTATGCACGCCTATCACGCCCAACCCATCACCGCACGAGGCTTCTTTCTGCCTCAAACATGCACGTCGCACGCAATCAGAGATCACGCACGGTATCCACGTCTCGCAGTATATCCACACGCGCCACCTTCTGCCCGCGCAGGGAGGTGACAGTATCGGACAGCGCGTGCGCGCTCGACCAGCGAACACCCTGAAACAAACCAGCGCGCGCAGCACCACGCTTCATGCCAATCAACCAGTAACCCCCATCTTCCGACGGACCCAGCACCGCATCGGCATCCCCCAGGGCAGCAAAAGCACGCGCGATATGATGCCGCCTGATCCCTGGAATATCAGCGCCGATCACACAGACCCGATCAGCCGGCAGGCGCAGCATCCGCCCCATTCGATCGCCCAAATCACCACGGCCTTGGGCCACGCGCGGTAGGTCTGAAGGCCAAACGCGACTGGCCAGTCCCTCAACATCTGGCGAGACCGCCAGAACCATGTCCCAGCGCGGATCACGCACGTTACGCGAAAGCCGCGCAACTTGATGACGAAACCACCACGCCGCCGCGACCATGCCAATATCGGCGCCCAGCCGCGTTTTCACCCGCCCGGGGCGCGGCTCTTTGACCATGACGACCAGAAGGTTACGCAAAATAGTCCCGCAGGACACGCGTGTAGATGGATTTTAGCTGATGGATATGCGCGACCTCGACCCGCTCGTCGACCTGATGCATCGTCTTGCCAACCAGTCCGAATTCGACGACGGGGCAATGGTTTTTCACAAACCGCGCGTCCGATGTGCCACCCGACGTGGATAGTTCCGGCGCAACGCCTGTTTCAGCCTCCACCGCTGCCGCAACCATATTGGAGAACCCACCCGGCGGCGTCACGAAGCTTTCCCCCGACACGGCCACACGCATCTCAATCACGGCTCCACTTTCAGCAGCCATCGCATCAACTTCGCCCTGCAACCACTCCGTCACTGAGCCCGAGCTATGTGCATCATTAAACCGGATATTCACCGTCGCGCGACACTCCGCAGGGATCACATTCGTCGCGGCATTGCCCGTATCAATCGTCGTCACAGCTAACGTAGACGCATCAAAATGATCTGTTCCCTCGTCCAGCACATGCGACGCCAGCCGGTCCATCAACCGCGCCATCACAGGCACAGGGTTCAACGCGCGATGAGGGTAGGCCGAATGTCCCTGCACGCCCTTCACCACGAAATATGCCGTCATCGAGCCGCGACGTCCGATCTTCATCATCTCGCCCATCTCATTGGGACAGGTAGGCTCGCCCACCAGACAATCCGTCATCGCCTCGCCTTGTTCGGCCATCCAGTCGAGCAAGGCGACGGTCCCATCCACCGCCGGCCCCTCTTCATCACCGGTGATCGCCAAGACAACAGCCCCATCGGGCGGCGTATCCCGTACAAAATCAACAGCCGCAGCCGCAAAAGCCGCAACGCCGGATTTCATATCCGTAGACCCGCGCCCGTACAGCCAGCCATCTTTGATCTCTGCCCCGAAAGGATCAACCGTCCAAGCCTCGACATCCCCCACCGGAACAACATCCGTATGACCGTTAAATCCGAAACTGCGGTTCGCACCTTTCGCGCCCCATCGCGCATAAAGATTGCTGACAAGCCCACGATCAACGCGGTGACACTCAAAGCCTGCCCTTTCCAAAAGTGTGGAGAGCACACCCAAAGCACCACCCTCCTCAGGCGTCACAGAGGCGCAGCGCACCAACTTGGCGGTCAAATCGACAGGATCGGTTGCTTGTGTCATCTCCAAAGCCTTCCGCTACATTTTGTGGGTCCACTTCTGACAGCCCCCGCCTTCAACAGCAAGCTGCACAATTTTGCGGCAAAAAAGACGCAATTCTTCGAACTTAGTTAACTTTCCGTTAAGAAACCCTTTCTTCGCAAGCCTCTAGCCGCCTAACTAAGGCCAATAAATAAGCCCGAGGCAGGGTAAGCGGTGCGCAAAGTACCGTAAGAGCGGTTTAAAGAGTCCAGACATATACGCGGGTTTTCCCGCCCTATTTTGCTCGCCTGCCCTCCGGCAATGGAGGCGAATATGCCAGCGTCTGAGCTGACGTATAACACGAGCGCTACTGCAGTGCAGATGGCCAATGAGATTTTCGGCAACGGCGCAACCGTGGTCGGCGCCAGCTATTCCGGTTCCAGCTATTCGTCAGGCATCTTTTCTAACGGAGACTCAATCGCGCCGGGCGCAACCCCCAGCGACACGGGCGTCATCTTGTCGACGGGCCGCGTTACGGATTACACCAATTCCTCAGGCCAAGAGAACCAGAACACCAACACATCCACCAATTCAGGTGGTCAGAACAACAACGCCGCATTCAATGCCGCCGCAGGCACAAACACGTTCGATGCGAGCATTCTGACAGTCGATTTCATCCCGACAACATCGACGTTTTCAATTCAGTTCACCTATGGATCCGAAGAATACCCAGAATTCGTCAACTCAATCTACAACGATCTGGTGGGTGTTTGGGTAAACGGATCTTTCGTCAATCTCGCCGTCGGCAGTGGCACTCCGAACATCAACAACGTCCACGCAGGAAATAACCAAAACCTTTACGTGGATAACGCCACCGATACCTACAACACAGAGATGGACGGCTTTACCGTCACGCTTACTCTCACGCTGAATGTGAACCCGAATGTGGTCAACACCATCCGCATTGGCATCGCAGACGTAGGCGACAGCAACTACGACAGCAACCTGCTGATTGCCGGTAACAGCATCCAGAATGAGGTACTGCTGACGGATGATGAGTACGATGTCGTCCAGAACGGCACGCCGACCCTCGATATTCTCTCAAACGATATCGAATCGAGCGGCGGCACGCTCACCATCACACATATCAACAATATTGCGGTTGTTGCCGGTGACACTGTGGTCCTCGCGACAGGTCAACAGGTCACACTGAATGCTGATGGGACCTTCAGCCTCGTCAACGATCTAGATATCGAATCCATCAACTTCACTTACACCGCCGAGAATACATCGGGCGTCAGT
The DNA here is from genome assembly GCA_947494435.1 of uncultured Litoreibacter sp. GTDB lineage: Bacteria > Pseudomonadota > Alphaproteobacteria > Rhodobacterales > Rhodobacteraceae > Litoreibacter. Next base: position 1,173,522 of record CANLUY010000001.1, on the reverse strand, counting down.
GATGTGGCGTTCGTTACGATCAACACTATCCCCTGTTTTGTCTCAGGCACCTTGATAAGAACAGAATATGGCGAACAACCGGTAGAGAGTTTGGAACCCGGTGACTTGGTGCAGACCTATGACAACGGATTGCAGCCGGTACGCTGGATCGGCCAGCGCACCGTTCAAGCTGAAGGCGTCATGGCCCCGATCGACATTGCCGCAAACACATTCGGCAAACACCGTGCGCTTTCCGTTTCGCCGCAACATCGTGTGATGATCCGCGACCTAAAGGCAGAACTTTTGTTTGGCCAAGACGAGGTCCTCATCGCGGCGAAAGACTTGATCAATGACAGCACCGTCTTGCGGCGCGTTTCAGATGAACACGTTACTTATGTCCACATTTTGTTCGATGAACATCAGGTGGTCTGGTCGGAAGGCTTACTGACCGAAAGCTTCCTGCCCGGGCCACAAACAATGAACGGATTCGAAGAAGAAACCGTCAATGAAATATGCTCTCTTTTCCCCGAATTGGACCCTGAAACAGGCCTTGGCTATGGGGCATCCGCACGCACATCCCTCAAAGGATTCGAAGCAAAATTGCTCATGAGGTCCCCTCATGCGGCTTGATTTTGACGAAAATTTGCACCGTATTGCCGCCAAATTTGCTGGAAATAGCCTCTTTGCGTTCACCAATTCGAACCGATTCCCCCGTATTGCTTCTCCTGCGGTGACAAAGTTCATCGTTGAGTGGGATTACGAGTCATGAAGCAGATAATAGTACAGGCAGATGGCAGATTAGCGTTCCTTGGACGTCTGACAGTCCAGTCACAGGAAATGGCGCAGATCAATGGGCGCGACACGTCAGATGGCGCGTTTACACCAGCTATTGGCAACCTGAACGCCGCGCCACTTGCGCATCCAGAAACCGGTTTCCTTGGGTCTACGCGGATCGCGACACCGAACGGACCCGTCGCTATCGCAGACCTTGAAGCTGGTGACACAGTCACTGGCGCAGACGGTTCACCCATCCGCATTCAACACATTCTCAAAACGCCACTCACACGCAAAGCGATCTGTCTCAGGTCGCCGTATTTCGGTTTAGACCAAGACCTGATCGTGGGCGAAAACCACCGCATCGCCATCACCTCCGACATCGCAGAATATCTCTTTGGCGCGGAAACCGTTCTTGTCCCGGTTTGGGCATTAAAAGACGGCCGCAAAGCGCAATATTGGGAAACAGGCCCCAAAACGCATCTGTATCAAATCCAGCTAGAAACACTGGCCGCAATCAAAGTCGGCCACTGCATCTTGGAAAGCATGCCGAAATCAGGCCAGTCCGTCGGTAAGGTCCTGTCAGAAGAAGAAGCGCGGTGCTTCGCTTGCGAGCATAAATCCGGCTACCAAAACTAGCCCTCGTCGGCCCGATTACCTTTTTTCTCATAAAGTGCCGTGGTCTGCGTCACCACCACCGAATTTTCATCCAAGGCCCGTTGCATGAGATCACGCTCTTCCTGTGGAATATCGTGGCCCTCTTTCAACCGCTCCGACAAGCTGCCGTAACTGCTAACGTCAAGCGGTGCCATACCGGCCTGTTTCAGCAAAGCCACGCATTCACGCACGGCTTCGCCTTCGTCCACTCCGCTGGAATAGCACACCATTGCAGCGCCGGTCGCATTGTCCGGAAGGTCATCGGCTTCGCTGCGGCCAAGCTCGACCAGCAAAGTATAGACCTGATGTTTTGACCCCGGTTTGACCACGCGCCCGCCCCTGTTCGTTAACAACAGCACGAGTGCAACGCGTGCCGCACTCTGTCAAGCCTGCAGACCTACGCAGGCGCCAGTCGATCAGCTGCTTTGCGCCGCTGAAACCGCCTTGTCCATCAGTGCTTTGATATCCGCACGACGGGTTCCCGCAACAATGCGCCCAAGTTCTTTGTCACCCTTCAGGACGATCAAAGTCGAACGGCGTGGGATATTGCGATCCCGCGCAACAGGCGCGCGGCCGTAATCATCCCAATCCACACGCACAAAGACGACATTCGCATCATAAGCCGGATCAGCGGCACGCAGCGAAGCAATCGTCCGCTCCTGAACAGCGCAGGTCGAACACCAGTCCGCAGCATAATCAACCAGCACCGTTTTGCCCTCAGCCAAAGCCGTCTTGATCGGATCACTCTTGTCAAACTCGATCATCGCGGGACCTGCGTAAGCAGACAGCGGCACCATGGCTAAAAAACCAGCGAGAAAAACACGTCTCTTCATTTTGAAACTCCTATTGAGATTACAGGGAAACAGATAGGGCGGTCAGCCACTCAGGCAGATTTTGGATCGCCCAAATGTCGATCATGTGGTGCACACGGAACAAGATCATCAGGCCCACCGCGACGAAAACCGCCCCCAGAATAGGTTTGGAGCGTGACGCCAACCCACGCAACGCATTGGCGCGACCACGGATCAGTTCCTGTCCGCCAATGCCAATCCCGAGGATCAGCGTCGAAACACCAGCCGCAAAACCCACCATGATCAGAAACGCCCAAAACAGGCTTTCACCTTGGCTTGCCAGCGCAATAGCCCCACCAAGAGTCGGCCCAATACAGGGCGACCAAACCGCACCGAGCAACAATCCACCAAGGAATTGCCCGCCCAGACCGGTGCTGCCGGACTGGCCCAACGCCCCGTCAGCGCGCGACGAGACGCCCGCCATCGCCACCTCAAAGCGCGAGGACAATTGCGGCACCAAAAGGATCGCACCGAAAATCAGCATCATCACTGCACCTGCATCAGACAGGCGCTGCTCGGTTAGTCCGATGGCATATCCCACCGTCGCCACGATCATCCCGAAAGTAACAAAGGACAGGCTCATGCCCGCCGCCAACGCCAAAGGCCCGCGCTTATCCGCATTCAAAGCCGAAGCCAGTACAATCGGCAGCACCGGCAACACGCAAGGGTTGATCAGGGTCAACAGCCCCGCAAGATACGCAAAGAAAATTTCCATAACGCCGCACATACACGCAAAGAAAAAGCGGCAGAAATGAATTTTCCTGCCGCTTCTTCACATTCTAGTCAGGTGCGTTTCAGTCCCGCAGCAACTCGTTGATGCCAGTCTTGGACCGGGTCCGCTCGTCCACGCGCTTCACGATCACCGCGCAATACAGGTTCACCCCGTTCTTCGACGGCATCGAACCCGCGACAACGACCGAATAAGGCGGCACTTCGCCATACATCACTTCGCCGGTCTCGCGGTCCACAATCTTGGTCGATTGACCGATGAATACACCCATTCCCAAGACGGAGCCTTCGCGAACGATACACCCCTCAACCACCTCGGAACGTGCGCCAATAAAGCAGTTATCCTCAATGATCGTAGGACCCGCCTGCATCGGCTCCAAGACACCACCAATGCCAACGCCACCAGACAGATGCACGTTCTTGCCAATCTGCGCGCAGGAGCCAACGGTGGCCCAAGTATCGACCATCGTGCCCTCGTCAACGTAAGCACCAAGGTTCACGAAAGACGGCATCAGGACCACGGTCGGCGCGATATAAGCAGACTTGCGCACAATGCAGTTCGGCACAGCGCGGAAGCCCGCAGCTTTCCACTGATTATCGCCCCAGCCTTTGAACTTGCTGTCGACCTTGTCCCACCAGCCACCGCCTTGCGGGCCACCATCCTGCTGTTCCATATCTTTGATACGGAAGCCAAGAAGAACCGCCTTTTTCGCCCACTGGTTGACATGCCATGACCCATCATCCTGCTTCTCAGCAACGCGCAATGACCCGCTATCCAAAGCGTTAAGCGTCTCTTCGATCGCGTCACGCGTCTCGCCGGTTGTGGCAGATGTAATTGTGTCGCGCGCATCCCATGCGGCTTCGATGGCAGTCTCAAGTTGGGCATTCGACATCGGGCAAGTCCTCCTGAACAATTTCGACAGGCAATAGACGCGTGCCGTTACCGATGCAAGACGACTCAGGCCTGCGTGGCAGCAAGCAGGATACGCACAATGTCCCGCGTATGACTGAGATAAAGCATGTATCCCCCGTCCTCGATCATATGCAGCGTCATTTTGTCGGGATAAGCGGCGGCCATCGCCTCCACCCCCGCAGCGCCCGCAACAGAGTCGTGGCGTCCTTGGATCAGATCAATTGGAACGGTGCAGTCCTGAATGTAATCCGTCCAGTCCCGCATGGCGTGTTCAAACGCGATAACCGCGTAGTCAAGGCTTTGCGCAAGCGCGGCGGTGACCGCATGATCATGCTCCGTGATGCTGTCAGGGCGCACAGCCAATTCAATATCCGGCGGGTAAGATGCAAACTGCATCGAGAACATCCGCCGACTTCCAAAGGCTTTCCACGACCGGATTGCAGCCCCCACAATGGTGCGGTGCATCTTGGGTGAAATCTTAGCCGTGCGCATCAATGCCGCAACCCAAGGCGAGCCAATCGCGCTCGCTTTCATAAAAGAGCGCGGTACCAGAGAAGAGACGACAATCAGTCGCGTGATCCGCTCGGGAATGATCCCGCCCATACGGTACCCAAAACAAGACGAGGTGTTATGCGCCATAATTGGCGTTTTCTGCGCACCGTATTGATCCTGAAAAGCGGCAATATCCTCGGCCAGACACTCCTCATAATCCTGCCCTTTCGGCGGGGGATCCGTGCGCCCGAACCCCGGTCTGCATAGCGACGCCACACATAATCCGACCGCGCGGAACGCGGCTTCGACCTCTGGCTGAAAAGTGCATTGCGTCGTGTCAGGGATGTAAATCACCAGCTTGCCCGAGAAATCACCGGCGAGTGTGACATCCACAGATCGCCCACCGGGACGGAACAGATCAATCCGCTTGCGATACGGATGCCCCGCCACATCCGCCACCTTCTTCACGTCAGAGAAGAATTGAGACACAGCCAATGTGTTGCGCATCAATTCCGCCTGCGACCGCGCACCCGTTTTTGACATCACGGATTGAAACTGCGTGCGGACTGTCGTGTAGGACCGGTCCCGCATCTCTGCCAAATCTTGCAGGGAATGCCCGTCCAGAAACCCCATCAACACCTGCGCTTCTGCACTCGTCAGATCATAGGCACGCGACATCAGTGCCTCCACCTCAGCCCGCCAGACCGGATCAATCACAAAGACCAATGCCATATCCAGCTCTGCCTCCGCCCCCGGGGAAGGGACAATCGCCAGCGTCGCGGCGCGGTCGCTGTCAACATGCATAGCGCGGCGCAGCACAACATCGCCTGCCCCGTTTCGCCTGCTGACCGCTGTTTTGATCACATCCACCAGCGGCTCGTCACGCTCAAGCGCGTAGCCGATCCGACTGACCGGATCGCCTGGATCAAGCGACAACCGTTCCAACGCGGCTTCGTTCAAACCGGTGACAATACCATCGCCCCGCACCATCAATGCCGCATGTGGTAACCCGTTGATGACCCGTTGCAACTGGCTGCGCCTCTGATCATCCCCCGCACCACCAAGCGAAGCGAAGGTCGCGTCCACAATACGCTCCACCTGAACAGAGCTGGCCTCCGTTGCGGCACCATGCTGCTCAAACAACAGGTTCCATGTGTCGACGAGCTCATCAAAACGGAACGGATCACCCGCGGTCGAGCGCAGTCTTTCTTCAATATCCCGCAGCGAATTCTTCGTCATTTCACGAAATTAGCACGCGAGCCTGAAAGCGCATACAGCGTTTGCAGTATGCGTACCTCCCCTCCCATTGAGTAGCAACGACCACGAGTGAATCAGTGAGGTTAAAATGAAGTTCATTTCCATTATCGTCGGGGCCGCAATATTCGCGGCACCAGTGGCCAATGCCGCGACAGTCACCATCGGGGCAAGCCGCGCCTCTGCCGGACCTAATATTGATGGGGCCTGTGGTAACGCGATGCGGCAAACATCTTCCACCAGTGTCTCTATATCCAGTCTTGGTGGATCGGGGGATCCCTGCACAATGACCGCCAGCGCCACTGTTGGCGGCGGCTTTGTCGGCGCGGCCACAACCCATACGATCCTGCCTGGTGGAGGCGGCACGCGCTACGGCTCCTCCGCCAATGCATCCGTCACCTATTTCATCGATCTCGATATCGCTGATGATTATGTCTACGCAGGCCCTGAAAAGATCACCGTCAATTTTGACGCATCCGGCCTTCTAAAAACCCGGTTCGAGGACGCGCTTCCCAGCCTGTTCACCACAGGCGCATCCGCCCTCATTAGCGGCTTTGTTTCGCTGACTGGATCCACCAACAACATCTCCCTCCAGACCGATCGAGCGAAGTTTTCGAGTGAAAGCGTTGTGTCACGCGACGATGCAGGCCCAGATACGGATGCCGAAGTCTCAACCGGCAGCGTGCCACTTTCGGTGTCCATCATCACTGATCCCCGCCGCACACTCAGCCTGACGATGTCGATTGGCGCTGCAACAAATGTGGTGGGCTCAACTTCCGCTTTCGTGGAAGCTTTGGCCCTTGGGAATGAGACGCTCAGCTTTGCATCAGACCGTCCGGTGTTCGAAGTGTCCGACGGTATTCTCGTCGACAGCGCCGCTTTGAACATCTTTGGGAACCGCTGGGTCGACCCGCGCATCATAGACCCGATAGATCCCTCAGTCGTCCCGCTGCCCGCTGGCATGCCGCTTCTGCTTGCCGGACTTGGTGCTTTCGCGATGATCCGACGCCGCAGATAACACTCGTAGGGCAAAAAGGTTTTGATGGCCCGACACACGTTTGGCGGGCCATTTTTGGTGGCACCCCAAGGCGGCGCAGTCTACGCTCCAGATCTACCGAAGGCAGGAGCGACCATGAAAGACGACAACCGCAAACACCCGTTTCGCTATTCCAAGCAAGACTTGGAAGCCGCTCAAGAGGTGCCGGACACACCGCAAACGCGCTCTCCCGCCTACGCACTGGCCTTCGCAGATAAAGATTTCTTGTGCCGCGACGAACTGCGTCCGGTGCGTCTGCAACTGGAACTTCTAAAGCCAGAAATGCTGATGGATGAGGAAGACATCCGCTCAACCATCGTTTTGTTCGGCGGCGCGCGGATCCCAGAGCCTGCCAAGAAGGAGACAGCGCGAACAGAAACGCTGGCAAACCTATCGAAATACTACGAAGAAGCTCGCATCTTTGCCAAACTGATGACCGAACGCTCGGACGGACATGACGACGTCATCGTCACCGGCGGCGGCCCCGGCGTAATGGAAGCAGGCAATCGCGGTGCGATTGACGCGGGCGGCCGGTCCATCGGTCTCAACATCGTGCTGCCACATGAGCAAGCCCCGAATGCATATGTCACGCCAGAGCTGTGCTTCAACTTTCACTATTTCGCTATCCGCAAAATGCACTTCCTGATGCGCGCCAAAGCGGTCGCTGTCTTCCCCGGCGGCTTTGGTACGCTCGATGAAACATTCGAAGCACTGACGCTGATCCAGACCGGCCGCATGGAGCGCGTTCCGTTCCTGCTGTTCGGAGAAGAATTCTGGCGCTCCATCATCAACTGGGAGGCTTTGGCCGACGCAGGCACCATCGCTGCAGAAGATCTGGACCTGTTTCAATTTGTCGAGACCGGACAACAAGCAATGGATGTGATCGACAATTGGGGCAAAAACCCCGCACGCGACAGCCTGCCCGGTCGTTAACCCAAAAGGTTACGGGACAAGGCGATATTCCACGAATTCCGTGCGCTGAAAAAATTTGAAGTTATCGTCAGAAATCATCGTAACGCGGAGGTCGCCTCCCGCGTCACGCCAGACCGAAATACCTTCCAGATTGTCATGCGTGCCCGAGGGCGTCACCAGCAGTGTTTTCTCATCCCAAAGCGCATTCACACCCACTTCAAAACTGCGCACACGCGATGCAAAACCCGCAATACCGTTGAAGTAGCGCTCCAACAAATAGAACCGACCGTCAGGTCCGAAATCCGCCCCAACTGGCAAGAATCCCCCTGATCTAGCAACACGCAGCCGACTGTCCCAACGACCATCGCGGCTACGTCTGAACACCGGAAACGGTCGATCCACCAAACCGGACCGCTCGGGCAACGTGTACAGTACGCCCTTTGTATCAACAGCCAGCGCCTCTATGGAAGAGTTCGTCTGCAACTGCGAAAACTCGCGCGGCATCTTCAATGTAACGGGCGCAGCATCCAACGCGCCAAAACGCCGGATTACATGCGTACCTTCGAAGGACACATATATCTCACTCCCACCAAAGACTGCTAAGCCCTCAGAGTCAGTCTGTCCTTTACCTAGCGCTTGGCCATCATCCCGTAGCATCTTTTGAAACTTGGGAGACTGCACTCCAACGATCTTGCCGCCCACGCGCTTGAACACACCCTGACCGAACATGCCCTTATCGGTGGTGACCAGAAAGCTGGACCCATTGGAGGAGACTTCGATAGACGAAAAGCCACCAAATCCGCTGACGCGTTCTGTCCAGGATTTTGTTCCAACAAGCTCAAGGGATTGCGCCTGCGCGACAGCCCCCCAAACCAAGCAACACAGGCTAAGTATGGTTAGTTTGATTGTAGAACTCCGACACATTGATTTGGCAAATCGGCCAGCCGCAACTCACGCCGGGGTTTCGCCTTTGGCGGGTTCTTCGGCGGTGGTGGCGGGTTCAGGATATTGTCGACCCATTGCTGCGCATCTGCGCACCCATCCCCTGCCGGAGGTGGGTTTTGATCAACGCAACCGCTTGATCCCCTCGGACAGGCAAGCCGCACATGGAAATGATAGTGATGCCCCCACCAAGGACGGATTTTGCGCAACCATGACCGGTCGCCTTTCGCATCCTTGCACATCTGAACCTTGGCACCTGGAAAGACAAAGATCCGCGCAACGCGCGGGTCAGAAGCCGCCGCTTTCAGCACCTCATGATGCCCGCGCGTCCACTTGGAATTGACGAATGCGCCATTAGCGCGCCGCATAGAGATGGCAGAAATATTCTCACGCTGGTTCGCAGACAGCTGCATCGACGCGGCGGGGTTCATCCAGATATCTGCATCCAGACCAATCTGATGGGATCGATGACCCGTCAGCATCGGCCCGCCACGTGGTTGCGACAGATCACCGACGTAAAGTCCCGCCCAGCCTTGACGGACAGCTGTGCGGCTTAGGTCTTTGACAAAATCAACCGTGTCTGGATGACCCCAATTGCGGTTGCGCGACAAGCGCATCGCTTGCCATGTCGGACCTGTTTCGGGAAGTTGCACCAGACCCGCGGCACAGCCCTTTGCGTATGAACCGAAAGCCGCTGCAGGCGCGGCTGTCCCAGTGCGTTTTTGACCGAACAAAGTCTTTGCGATGATTTGCCCCTGTGCACCAAGGTCTTTGCGCACTTCAGGAACGGACGACGTTTTGTTCACGGGTTCCGCACAGCTCGACAGAACGAGAGCGGAAATCCCGAATATCAGGTGGCGGATGCCCATACCTCTTTGTCCTCTCCTTCTGGTTTCACCCAGAGTAACAGGATCAAACCAAGGAGGAAAAGGGCGATCACAGGTGTGACGCCAATTCGCTGACTTTCAGAGATACTCGTAACCAAAGCGATCAACGCAGGTGCAAGAAAGGCCGTCGCTTTGCCCGCCAAAGCATAGAGCCCGAACGCTTCCGTCATCCGGTCCGGGTTGGCCTGCCGGACCAGCATTGTGCGCGATGCGGCTTGCACGGTGCCGCCCGCTGCGCCAACGACACACCCACATAGATAGAACGCCAGATCCGATGCAGAGAAGCTCGCGAGGATATTCGCCTCAGATACAGGGATGCCAAACGCGCTATCCGGTGAGATCGAAACGATCCCGATCGCCGACGCGATCAGCGCGAGGATTGACACGACGATAACCGGCTTCGGCCCAAAGCGACTATCCGCCCGTCCACCGATGAAGGCAAAAATGGCACCGAAGATCACCGCCAGAATGCCGAAGACACCGATATCGACGACAGACCATCCCAGAACGCCGCCCGCATAAACACCACCAAACGTATACATCCCGTTCAATGCGTCGCGGTAGAGCATAGAAGACCCCAAATAGGCCGTCAGGCTCGGGCTTTGCGGTAGTCGCTTCAAAGTGCTTGCAAGGTCGCGGATCGCCAGTTTCACAGCGCCTTTCGGGACACGGCGTTGCGCAGGTCGCTCTTTCACCCAAAGCACAAATGGGATCATGAAGACGACGTACCACAGCGCCATAAACGGCCCGACAGAGCGGGTACCCTCTCGCATATCCGGATCCAGCCCAAAGGCCGGGGCCCAGCCGATCAAAGTTTTCCCAGCCCCGTTTTCTGCCAGAAAACATAAAGTGAGAACAAGCGCGACCAAGCCGCCAACATATCCGACAGCCCATCCCGATCCGGACAGACGCCCAATTTCATCGCGCGGTCCAAGGTCGGGCAACATCGCGTTGGTGAAAATCGTGGCAAACTCCATCCCGATAAGACCGACGATGAATATTCCCAGCACAAGCGGCACAGAGAAGCTTTCCGGATGCGCCAGCCAAAGCCCCCCGGCTCCAATGATATAGAGAACCGAAAAGCACCAGATATACGGCAATCGCCTGCCAGAACTATCCGCCATGGCGCCCAAAATCGGGGCCATAATCGCAATCAATCCGCCTGAGATCGCCAAGGCCCAACCCCAAACGGCTTGCGCTTGCGCTTTCGCCTCGCCCTCGACCATGCCTTCAGACATCAGACGATCCGACAGGATTTCCGCAAAATAGGGGCCGAAGATGAACGTAAGCAGCAATGTATTATAGGGCTGGCTGGCCCAATCAAACATCATCCAACCGCGCACGCGCTTGATTAACGGAATTTCCGTCATACTTCCCCCAAACTATAGCAGGGATTAACCACCTCACCGACTAGTGAGGCAAGGTAAAACTTACCTTAATTTTGACAATGTATACATTATTTTGGTGGCCATGGCCTTTTTGCATCGGCTTGCGACCACGCAGCGATCCACTCGGGGATATCGGGCGTCTCAGCGCCCGGTTCAACTGCGGCGACAACATCCGCAGCAGGTACAATCCCACCTGCATCCGTCACGGCCGCGCGGATCAGAATATGCGACGCACACGTATCGCCCAACCACATCGACTGCTCCAGATAGATGAACCGCGTGTCCCAGCATACGCAGCGCGAGCGGATCTCGATCCGCTGAAACGCACGGATACGCTTGCGATACCGCACGGAGGCGCCGGCGACAGCCAAACCCCAACGATTGTCCCGCAACGCTTTGATCAAGCCCGCGCGCCCTGCAAGTGGAATACGCGACAAATCATAAAGCGTCAGCGTCCGGCCATTGTTCAGTTCCAGATAAAAGTCCAAATCCCACGGCCAGCACAGGTGATGCGACACATGCGTGTCCGTCAAACCAAGCTTCGGGGCGTTACGAAATTTAAAGAACTCTTTGGCAAGTCGAATAATCGGATACATGACGCGTCTCCTTTGCGCCGTGATGTGACCCGCAACACGGAAAGGTCAACACGCAACCCTGCGTAACGCCCGACTTGCACAGGCGTCCCCTGCGCATTACCTGTCTTCAGCACACCAGAAACGGAGCCCGCCCGATGACATCCCTTTTTCAAATTCTCATGATGATCATCGGTGTCGTCCGCACAGTCATCATCATCCATTTCGTGATGAGCTGGCTGATCAGCTTTCAGGTCATCAATCTGCGCCAACCCATCGTGGCGCAGATCTGGGACGGTCTGAACCGTTTGCTGGAACCAATCTACGGCCCGATCCGGCGGTTTCTGCCATCCATGGGCGGCATGGACCTCAGCCCGCTTGTGGCCCTGCTTGGCATCTACGCGATTGAGATCATCCTGCGCAACAACGCCGCCGCGTTCTTGTAAACCTCAGCTGGCAAACGGCGCGGCACTGCCCCACAACTGCTTCACACGCTGATCGCGGCCACAGGCATTGCGGTATTTTTTGTAAGCCTTCGCCTTGCTCACCAGCCCGAACCGCGTCAGCACCTTGGCACTGCTTTTCGCGTAATCCTGATGGTAGGCATCTGCCGCATAGAATGGGGCTGCCCCTAAAATCGGCGTCACGATCTTCTGACCCAACTGTTTCTCTGCCCGCGCCTTCGCGGCCTCCGCCGCTTTCTTCTCGGTCGCGTTGCTCACAAAAATTGCAGTCCGGTAGCTATCACCCCGATCACAGAACTGACCCCCTGCATCCGTCGGATCGACGGAGCGGAAGAACATATCAAACAACTGCGGCAACGGCAGACGGGAATTGTCATACGTGATCTGCACCACCTCATAATGACCAGACCCACCTTTCGTGACCTGCTTGTAGGTCGGGTTCGCAACCTTTCCGCCCGCAAAACCAGAGACCGCTTTCTTCACACCCGGCACGCTTTCGAAATCATGCTCAACGCACCAAAAGCACCCACCCGCAACTGTGATCGTCTTGGTTTCGGCGTAAGCCGCGCCAGCAGACAAAGCGAAGGCAGCAGCAAAAGCGAAGGATTTAAGGCCGGATGTGAGGAACGTCATAGATCAGATCTCCTGTTTGAGTTTCGGCAAACTGACCCGCAGATATTCCCATCTCAACCCACGAGCGCGTGAGCTCACCAATCGGTGATCAGGGCAACGCCTCGATATAACGGTCGATCTGTTCGACCCGCTCTTTGCTATTGGGATGGGTCGACAACCATTCAGGCGGCTCGATCCCGCGCTTGGCCATATTGTCGAAAAACATCTTGAGACCCGCCGCTTCATAGCCCGCTTTGTTCGTCAGATTGACCCCGAACTCATCCGCCTCGGATTCCTGTTCACGAGAGAAGCTGAGGCTCAAAATCAGGTTCCCCTCCAGCAAAATCTCTTCAAGAATTGGCCCCGTGTCGCCCGCGATGAACCCGATGATAAAATACAAACCTAGTGACCTGTATGTTCGTCTCAAGCCGTGTTGTTCCACAACGTGACCAATCTCATGGCCCAACACGCCCGCCAATGTATCATCGCTTGGAAACTCTTTGACGAACTGATCTGTCATCACCACCGTGCCACCGGGCAGCGCAAACGCGTTCGGCCCGACCCGCGGCATATCACGAAACAACAACTCAAAATCGTGATCATTCACGTCATCGGCAGGTAAAGCCGCCAAAAGATCGCTGAAAATCTTGGTGACCCGCTGCTGTTCCGTTTCATCCAGCTGCGTTTCTTTGGCGCGCATGGTGAAATCAATCGTCTGCATCGTGCCTTTGTCAAGCTGCTCGATAAACACGGGCGGCGTCAAAGCAATCGCGGCTGTGACCACCAGATCAAGCCCCCAACGCCAGATTGCAAAGGCGGCAAACGCGGCCACAAGGCACACGGCAATCAAACGTGGATGCCATGCCTCGTAATGGCTCAGCGCTTCGCCAAACGTCGCACCGGTCAGGGTGGCAATCCCCGCCCTGTCTTCGGTTTCAAACAGGACATTGTCAGGAAAATGCAGCCGACGTGCGACTGATCCAATCGGCGGATCCACCGTAATTTCAGACAAGGGCGCACCGCTCAGCACCACGCCCTCGCTATTGATCAGATCAACGATAACATCGTCCGGGCCCGACCCTTCGCCTTGGACCGGCGCGCGCGTCACGAGACGCGCCGCCGCCTGTCGCGAAGAATTGGGCGCATAGGCGTGACCGCTTACTGACAGCCCAAACCGCGCGTAAGGGTCACGCGCTGCCATCAGAGAGGCAGGCCGACATCAATACCTTCCAGATCAGTGAACGCATCCGCAACCGACATGCCCTCATCAATTTGGCGGCCCACAAAGTTGTCCAAAGACTCGCCGGGCAACAAGAAGGTTTGCGATGCCATATATTTCTGCATCCGAACCTGTGCCCAAGGCAGGCCAAAGCCCAAAGTAATAGCCACGATCAACGCATTGGACAAAGCAATCCAAAGCAACTTGCCAGCCGATACAGTGGAGCGGAACTCGTGCCCACCTTCAAGAACCGTATTGTTGAAAACCGCGTTGCGGATCATCGCCTGATAGATGAACGCCGCAGGCAGGAAGGCGATGAAGAAGAAGACATACGCAATGGCGATCAATCCCAGCTCTGCCCCGGTTGGCTCATTGCCTTGGAACATCCCATCAAAGGCAAACGGGTTGGCAGAGAAGACCAAGCCGGAAATCAGCGCACCGAAGATAACAGCGCCAAAGACCCATGCCACCGCGAACAACAAGGCGCGTGTGAAAGGTTTCAGCGTAATATCAAGCGTAAAGCCCGCAGTCCCAAGCCAATGGTTGTTGACCGAAAACTGCCGGATCGCGCGATCAATGATCGGAACCGCCATAAACATCGCAACCAGCGCCACCCCGCCCAAAAGGCCGGCAACCGCAAACGATCCCTGCTCCGCGCCCATATAGGCCGCAAAACCACCCAGAACACCAATCAGAATGTAAGCGCCAATCGGCATCAGGAACATCACCACAAAGGCCCGCCCGACACCGCCTGTAAAGTTAAACCGCACATTCGAAAAGCTCGACACGCGCGCGTTGAACATCATGGATTTCACGATCAGCCACGGGATCAGGAAGAAGAGCAGCGGGATCAGGACAATCGCCAGAAACGGCAAAATGCTCATCAGGAAGAAAAAGACCAGATATCCGACGATAAACAGGATCCGTCCAATCAGGATCTGCTTGCCGGTAGCGTGATAGTCGAAATTCCGTCCCGCCACGAATGTGTGGTTGTAAAAATACTTCTTCGTTCGCACTTTCGCCCATGCTGAATAGATGCCGATTGTAATGATCGTCAGCAGGATATTGACGATCCAGATGCCAAACCACTCTCCGGCGCGTCCGCGAAATTCAAATTGTTCTGTTTCCATGCCGCCCGACGGCCCACTCAAATCACTCATTGCTCTGTCCCTTGGTTGCGCAATTAACTTTTCACCAGACTCTACCGTCTGTCCCCTTGGATGGGAATCCCTCTCTCTAAAACGGTCGATTGTGGCTTCCACGTGGCGGATTTCCGCGATTTAGTGCGGCAAGGAGGACACGAAACCCATGATCGACGCGGTATCCACACACCAAGCCCAAGACGACGCCCGCAATGAAAACATCCTCATTTGGGTCAATGGCACCCTGAAACCGCGGGCGGAGGCCACGGTCTCCGTCTACGACAGCGGTTTTATGCTCGGCGACGGCGTATGGGAGGGCCTGCGCCTTTACAACGGCACCTGGGCCTTCCTCGACGAGCATCTCGACCGCCTATTCGAAGCCGCCAAAGCCATCAACCTCGACATCGGCATGACCCGCGCGCAGGTCACAGACGCTATCGAAGCCACGCGCGAAGCCAACACCATGACCACCGACACCCATGCCCGCCTGATGGTCACACGCGGCCCCAAAACGCGCCCCTTCCAACATCCCGCGCTCAGTCAGTCCGGCCCCACCGTCGTGATCATCATGGAGCATTCAACCCCCAAAATCCCCCGCCCCCTGCGCCTCGCCACGGTCCCGCATCTGCGCGGCCTGCCGATGACGCAAGACCCCAAACTGAACTCCCATTCCAAGCTGAACTGCATCCTCGCCTGCATCGCCGCCGAAAAGGCCGGCGCTGACGAGGGTCTGATGCTCGACATCAATGGCTTCGTGAACACCACCAACGCCTGCAACTTCTTCATCGTGCGCAAAGGCGCTGTCTGGACCTCCACCGGCGACTATTGCATGAACGGGATCACCCGCCAGAAGGTCATCGACCTCTGCCACGCCAACGACATCCCCTGCTTTGAACGAAACTACTCCCTTGTCGACACATATGGGGCGGATGAAGCGTTCCTCACCGGCACTTTCGGCGCGCAAACCCCCGTCAGCGAAATTGACGGCCGCCCCATCGGCACCGACGAAATGGGCCCCGTCACCACCCGCCTGCGCGACCTCTACAAAGCCCTCATCGCGGAACAAACCTCATGAAAATCGCCTGCTGGTCCGGCCCCCGCAACCTGTCGACCGCGATGATGTACAGCTTCGCCAACCGTGCCGATTTCCGCGTCATGGACGAACCGTTCTACGCCCCATACCTACGCGAAACCGGCCTGCCCCATCCCATGGCGGCAGAGATCATCGCAGCCCATGAAAGCAACTGGACCAAGGCCGCCGCCCTCTGTGACGAAGACGGCGCGCCGCATGTCTACCAAAAACACATGTGCCACCACATCCTCGAGCCGACCCCGATGGACTGGGCCGAAGACACCAAACACATCTTCCTGATCCGCCACCCCGCCCGCGTGCTCGCCAGCTACCAAGCCAAGCGCGAAGAGGTCACCATCGAAGACATCGGCGCGCTCCAGCAGATCGACATATTCGAGGAATATGGCGGCATCGTCATTGACAGCACCGACATCCGCGCCAACCCCGAAGCCATGCTCACCGCGCTGTGCGAGGCCCTCGACTTAGACTTCGACCCTGCCATGCTGAGCTGGCCCAAAGGCGGCATCGAGGCCGATGGCATCTGGGCCCGCCACTGGTACAACGCCGTCCACCAAAGCACCAGTTTCTCAGGCGCCGAAGGCCCCCTACCCGACCTCTCCGGCGTCACAGCCGAAATCTGCGAAGACGCCCTCCCCGCCTACGCGATCTTGCGAACCCAACGGCTACGTCTCGACTAGATTAAGGACAGCTACGCGGACAGAGCCGCCATTCATTGTATCTGCATCAACGTCTGCTCTAGAAGTTAGGCACGCATATCTTCTAGAAAACCTGATGCAGCAGTCATACCCGTCTTGAGGATGGCAAGGTCGGATTCTGAAAATGCTCTGGCCATCTGTGCCACCACCTTTGTTTGCACGGCCAATGCATCGTGCGCCATAGCTTTCCCCTTTGGGGTCAGCGATAGACACGACGCGCGTTTGTCTTTTGATGACGGGCTGCGTTTGACAAGATCATCGCGCTCAAACCGAGAAATCAACATACTTATTCCGCTTTTGGCCGAATAGCACCGCTGCGATAGTTGTCTTTGTGTCATCCCATCAAACCGCAAAAGGTTCATGAGAACTTCATGTTCCAACAGCGATAGACCAAGCGGAGACAGGTGTTGCAACAGAGTAGCACTGCATTCGTTATAGACCCGAACGACAGATAGCCACGCCTCTGTCGCATCAGTGAGCGTGTCGATTGAACTGTTCGTGGGACCTTCGGACATTTCACCAGTTTAGACCCATTCTTGCGAAGTTCAAAGATGATCTATAAGGTTCAAAAATGAACCAAATAAAGGTCATCCCATGAACCTATATTTCAGATTGATATGGACAGTGTTGCGCAGCTGGTGGCTGCCAAATCTCGCCATTACTGATCCGTTTGAGCGGACGTTCCGCGTCCTTCCAAACGATATTGATGTAAACCTTCATATGAACAATGGCCGCTATCTGACAGTCGCCGACTTGATGATTGTTGAATACTTTGCGCGAACCGGATTTCTGAAAACCTTGCTGAAAAACAGATGGAAACCTGTGTTGGGCGGCTCAATCATCTCATATCGCAAGCAGCTCAAACTTGGACAGAAATACAAACTGAGCTATCGCTGGACCGGCAGTGACAAGCATTGGAATTACCTGTCTTTTCAGTTCACCTCTCTTGACGGAAGGTTATGCGCCAGCGGCTACTGCAAAGGCGCTGCTGTGTCTCGTAACGGGCTGGTGACGAACGCCGACGCGTTTGAGGCCCTTTCAACCCTTGTTCCCGATGTTCCTTTGCCTGAAGCGGTTGTGCATTGGAAGGAAAGCGAGGATAAGCTGCTCGCCTGAAGCCCCAACTTTCGTACTAGAGTACCTTGGAACGGACTGTTGAGCGGTCATTCATGCAATGCGCAGCATCATGCACTTTGGGCTCAATGCCGACATTGCCGCCTGCTCAAAAAATCGTGCTAAACCTAACGTCAGACCGCCTTCATCTGTTCGCGCTTTAGTTTGGACGTGTCGACGACACGGTTGCGGCCATCTTTCTTGGCAAGATACAGCGCGTCATCCGCATTTTTCAGAATGTCCTGAATCTGCGCACCGTCCTCAGGGAAACTGGCGACCCCGCAAGACACTGTCACTGTCGGAAGCGTGCGTCCGGCATAGGGCGTAGCGGAATTCTCGATCCGTGCGCGCAGGCATTCCGCGGCATCAATCGCTTCCGCGCGCGAGACGCCGGGCAACAAAATCATGAATTCTTCACCGCCATAACGACACAACACTTCATCTTCTGAAAACAGCGCATTCATTGCTTCCGCAATCGTACGCAGCACCATGTCGCCCGCATCATGGCCGTGATTGTCATTGAAAGATTTGAACTTATCCGCGTCGAATGAGATCACCCCAAACGTGCCGTTCTTGCGCTCCTGCAAACTCAATTCACTACGCATCGACTCAAGGAAGTGACGGCGGTTAAATAACCCTGTCAGCGGATCGCGGGTGGATTGATCCCGCAACTCGTCGCGCAGCTTCACATTCGCAATAGCGAGACTGATCAATTCCCCACAATTGGCGGCGAACTCGTGTGGGAAACGCACGCAACGTTCCTCAGTCTCCGCCTTGTGGAACTTGATATGCAGCAGCCCGACCGTGTCGCCATGGGCCACAATCGGGACGCAAATATAGTCATCAGCCGTCGTGTCGGCTTGTTCCGCAACATGCGCACAGGCGAAGGATATTTTGTCTGGCCTGAAGGAATAATTCCGACCACGCCGCAACGCCCAGCAGGCATCTGCCTTGATGTTGTCATGCAGATCCGGATCACCCCACGCCACCGCGCCGTCCAAAACATCGCGCGAGTTGGAATAGATATACAGCTCCCCCTGACTATGCGGGATCAGCCTGCGCATATATTCCTTCAAGATGATGTAAAGCTCATCCAGTGATTTGCAGGTCTGCAGCCAATCCCCCAATTCAGCCAACATAGAGGCCTCATATTGGCGCGATTTCTCATTCTCCAGCGTTTCGAGAACCTGCGCCTGCGCTTCCTCCGCCGCACGTTTGGCGTCATCCAGATCAGCAGATTCTCGGCGCTGCGCCGTGACATCCGTGAATGTCACAACATATCCGCCATCCGTCATAGGACGAGCCGCCGTGGAGACGATCCGCCCAGACCGCAGGTTTCGGTCAAATTGAAACGGCGTCTTTCGGGCAAAGCGTTCCTTCAACCTATCCAAAGCTGTCTGGTCGATTTCACCGCGCATCATAGCACCGGTCAGAAAATCATGACGTGAAAGACCGATCGTCAGGTCAGCCGGTCGAATTTCTAAAACGTCGAAAATCCTATCCGTGTACATGGCGCAGATGCCGGACGGGTTCCAAACAAGCAAACCCTGCTCCATCCCATCGGCGACTTGGCCCAGAAACGCGGGCTCCATCGTAACGGTGTTTATCCCGTAGGCAGAGAGTACCTTCGGGCTAATGCCGGATTCCGCATTGGCTGTGTCTGTCATTTTGCACCATCGTGACGCCCCACTTCCACGTAGCAAGACAGCCCTAACAGCAGGTTTACTTTTGCTGCGGAACCGGCCCGAAAGGCCTCGAATTTTAGGTGCAATTTTTCTAAATTACGGCGGATGTGACAGCGCAATCCTCGGTAAAAATCGCGAGGTTAAAAACCCCTCAATTTTTCGCCAGATCCTTTTGTTTCAATGCGTTACGAGATATCCCGCGCGCGGGGGATTTCTATTTTACCCGCTTATCACGAGCCGCCAGAAGTTTCAGGCGCAACGCGTTGAGCTGAATAAAGCCCGCCGCATCCGTCTGATCATAAGTCCCCGCATCCTCTTCAAAGGTCACATGCGCCTCGGAATAAAGGGAGTGATCCGACCACCGCCCAACAGTCCGCGCAGAGCCCTTATAAAGCTTCAACTTCACTGTGCCCGTCACATGCGCTTGAGAGGCATCAATCGCCGCCTGAAGCATCTCCCGCTCAGGCGAGAACCAGAAGCCGTTATAGATCAACTCAGCATAGCGTGGCATCAGCTCATCCTTCAGATGCGCCGCCCCACGATCCAGCGTGATCGATTCAATCCCGCGATGCGCTTCCAAAAGCAGCGTCCCCCCCGGCGTCTCATAGACCCCTCTGGACTTCATCCCCACAAAGCGTCCCTCAACCAGATCAAGCCGCCCACATCCATGCTTGCCACCAAGCTCGTTCAGCCTGGTCAAGATCGTCGCCGGAGACATCGCCTCCCCATTGATGGAGACGGCATCGCCGCGCTCGAAACCGATCTCAACATACTCAGGCTGGTCCGGCGCATCCTCAGGATGAACGGTCCGTTGATAAACATAGTCCGGCGCCATTTCAGCCGGGTCTTCCAAAACCTTACCTTCGGACGAGGTATGAAGCAGGTTCGCATCCACACTAAACGGCGCCTCACCGCGTTTGTCCTTGGCAATCGGAATTTGGTTGGCTTCGGCAAACTCAAGCAGTTTCGTGCGCGATGACAAGTCCCACTCCCGCCACGGGGCAATCACTTTGATATCGGGGTTCAAGGCATAGGCCGACAGCTCGAACCGCACCTGATCATTGCCCTTGCCCGTTGCGCCATGTGCCACGGCATCTGCGCCCGTGGCTTCCGCAATTTCGACCAAACGCTTTGAAATCAGCGGACGCGCGATAGAGGTTCCAAGCAGGTAAAGCCCCTCATAGACGGCATTGGCACGGAACATCGGGAAAACGAAATCCCGAACGAATTCTTCGCGCACGTCTTCAATGAAGATGTTCTCCGGCTTGATGCCCAGCAGTTCCGCCTTTTGACGCGCAGGCTCCAATTCTTCGCCTTGCCCCAGATCAGCTGTAAACGTCACGACCTCGCAACCATACTCCGTCTGCAACCACTTCAGGATGATCGAGGTATCCAGACCGCCGGAATAGGCGAGGACAACTTTTTTGGGCGCAGACATACGACAATCTCCAAACTTGGGGGTTTTGGGGGCGATACCGCCTCTGTACATGGGACGCAAGACCGCGACAGCGATCATTGACCTAAGTTGTTGTTCAGGCGTTAACTAGAGAGCACTCAAACGGCAGACAAAGGCGATGCAAACATGACGGATTTTGAACGCAACGCCCGCGCTGTGACCCAAGAAATGCGCTCGGTTTTTGAACCGACGCCGTTACAACGCAACGACTATCTATCCGAGAAATTCAGCGCCAATATTTTGCTGAAGCGCGAAGACCTTTCGCCTGTGAGATCCTACAAGATCCGCGGGGCATTCAACGCAATGAGCAAGCAGCGCGCACGGGACCCGAACCAACGGAACTTCGTCTGCGCGAGCGCCGGAAATCACGCACAGGGTTTTGCATATATGTGCAAAAGTCTCGACGTCTTGGGTGAAGTTTTCATGCCGATTACGACACCAAAGCAAAAGATCGACAAAACG
Source organism: uncultured Litoreibacter sp. (assembly GCA_947494435.1). Lineage (GTDB taxonomy): Bacteria > Pseudomonadota > Alphaproteobacteria > Rhodobacterales > Rhodobacteraceae > Litoreibacter. Next base: position 1,152,195 of record CANLUY010000001.1, on the reverse strand, counting down.
CGCGCGTTTGGTGGGGAGAACGTGACCATCAGGTTGATTGGCGACTACTTCGATCAAACGCTCGCAGCCGCGCAAACTCATTGCCACGAGAGCGGCGCACATTTTATTGCACCGTTTGACGATGTCGACGTCATTGAAGGCCAAGCTTCCGTCGCTGTGGAGATTCTAGACGACTTAGGAGCCGCTCCAGACTTGGTTGTTCTGCCCGTTGGGGGAGGCGGTCTTTCTGCCGGGGTTACCAAATTTATGGCAGCAGCCGCACCATCAACGGAATTTCGTTTCGTCGAACCCGAAGGTGGCGCGAGCCTCACGGCTGCCCTCGCTCAAGGAAAGCCCGTAACCTTGCCCCGTGTCGATACATTCGTTGACGGTGCGGCTGTCGCACGGATCGGAACACATACGTTTGCTGAACTTGTTTCGGTCGATCCTAACCATGTGCTTAGCGCACCCGAGGATCGTATTTGCATGACTATCCTTGAATTGCTCAATGTCGAGGGAATTGTACTTGAGCCTGCCGGAGCTCTGGTCATCGATGCACTTGAGGAGTTAAGGGAAACGATCCGGGGTAAGACAGTCATTTGCGTAACTTCCGGCGGTAACTTCGATTTTGAGCGTTTGCCAGAAGTTAAAGAACGTGCAATGCGCTACAAAGGCCTCAAGAAATACTTCATCCTGCGAATGCCCCAACGACCCGGTGCCCTACGTGAATTTTTAGACCTTCTTGGGCCTGACGATGATATTGCTAGATTTGAGTATCTGAAAAAGTCAGCGCGTAATTTCGGGACAGTTCTGATTGGTATAGAAACCAAACATTCAGCGAGGTTTCCTAATTTACTTAAAGAAATGTCCCTCGCGGGGTTTGATCATCGCGACATCACAAATGACGCCGTCCTTTCGGAGTTCCTGATTTAGGCAACTTTAGGCGATGCATCTGCGCCCGCCAGAAAGGCAGACTTGGAATCCCGAAAAAGCTGGATCACGTTTGGGATCTCCGCTGGATCCGGTGCTTTCTCATATTGGCTGCACATGGCCTGAAAAGCACGAAATCCTAGGTTGGCCGCGCTCCCTTTCAGAAAGTGAAAATCTTCAGGCAGCTCCCTCAAAGACTTGCCTGGCAATTCTTGGAGTTTGCTTTCAACCTCCATCAAAAACATTTCAACAATTTCAAGGAAGTCATCCTCCCCAAAATCAGCCTTTAACTCGCTTACTCGTTTCCAGTCGATCATACTTAAACCCATCATTGAATGAGACGCATCAAGAACTGCTTTTGATTAACAACGTGTTTCAGCCAGCTTTTCTTTGCAGAGCATTTTACTCTTCACCGGATGTTAAGGTCGGTTGGTGCAAGTGAACATATGGCTCGAACCAAACTATACCCAAGACCCGACGTTGCACCACCTGACCTATGGGATGACGAGGGCGTCACCAATCCAGATGCGCCGCATCTCGTGCTGGTCGTTGATGACAGCGCTATGCAAAGAAAAATGCTCACAAAAGCTCTGCACAAGTGGGGCTATGACGTTATGGAAGCTGAATCAGCTAAGGACGGCCTTGAGATATGCAGGTCGCATCAGGTCACTATGGTCATTAGCGACTGGATGATGCCGGGCATGGATGGTCCACAATTTTGTAGTGCTTTCAGACAGATGGAGCGGGATGGATATGGTTATTTCATCCTCTTGACCAGCAAAGCTGAAAGCCGGGAGGTGGCTGAGGGTCTGAATTCCGGGGCAGATGATTTTCTAACCAAACCTTTTGTTTTTGGGGAGTTGAAAGCCAGATTGCGCGCAGGCGAGCGCATTGTGGAAATGCATTCCCAACTCGTCAAAAAAAACCAAGTCGTCAACGATGCTCTTGAAACGATTCGAACGCTTTATGACGGAGTTCAACGAGACCTTTCAGAGGCCAAGCGCCTTCAGCAGTCTTTGGTCCCCGAAACAGATATCGACTTTGGACTTGGGCGCGCCACAATGCTTTTGAAGCCTTGTGGTCACGTTGGTGGTGATCTTGTCGGACAATTTCAGGTAAGCAAAACTGAGATCGGTTTGTATTCACTTGATGTCTCCGGTCATGGTGTAGCTTCTGCCTTACTGACAGCGCGGTTGGCTGGATATTTAAGTGGCCTTTCCCCGACACAAAACATTGCGCTGATTGATAAGGGCGATGGCACTTTTGCTGCCCGCGATCCCGCAGAAACTGCAGCTCTGTTGAACAATACGCTGCTGCGTGAGTTCGAAACTGATCACTACTTTACGATCGCGCTCGCAATCATTGACCTTACTTCTGGCATGATCAGGTGTGTGCAAGCCGGCCACCCTCACCCAATTCTCATTCGGCAGAACAACAAAATCGAACTGCTCGGCGAAGGAGGAATGCCTGTCGGTCTAATTCCAGATGCGCCTTATGAGAGTTTCGAATTTCAAATGAACCCAGGCGACCGGTTGATGCTTTATTCAGACGGCTTAACAGAAGCCGAAAATATGCGTGGCGTTCAGCTAGACGAAACCGGGCTGGCAGACATGCTCAAGATGCATTCGACTGATTGCGGGACAGAATTGATGGAGCTCATACTTAACGATTTGCAGCAATTCTGTGGCACAACGGAATTTGACGATGACGTTTCAGCCATCGTGTTCGACTACCAGACGACTGACACTTCACCGTCTGTTATACCGGAAGAATGCGTCTAAAAACGAACGATCCCCCTCGTTGGCCAGCGCCTCTGACGCTTCTGCAGGCGACATCCAGATCGCGGTGTGACCCTCTTCCGTCGGCGCTGAGCGTCGCAAAACAGGACGAGCAACGTAGATATGGCAGATTTTCTCAGCCCAAAATCTATACTCCGGCATATAGGTAAATCGGCGGAACGCACCGAGACGTCTCGGCGAAGAAATACTCCAACCCGTTTCTTCCATCACCTCGCGATGAAGAGCGGAAAGCACATTTTCGCCCACATCAATACCACCCCCGGGTAGTTGGACTTCTGGTATCGGCTCTTTTTGAAACGTCACCAAAACCTTTTGGCCAGACCAAAGAATCGCATACGCGCCGGGTCGCATGCGGTATGTCACATCCGGTTGGACTGCTTCTCCAAAGCGCCTGATCATCAAACACGAACTCCAAACCTTCTTGGATGTGTTTCGCATCTTCCCGTATATCGCGCCATGCAAAAGATGCATTGCCCCGTTGCGCACGATGATCAGCTCCAGACTTGGTGATTGCATTGCCGCGCCTATATAGACGCGGTATGCCAAGAACAGGCGCAAAAGGTATCCCCATGACACTCGGACAAAAAATCGCGTGGGACGACACAGTCCTCCCCTTCCAACTTGACCGCTCAGATATCCGTGGCCGCATCGCGCGGCTGGACGGGGTGTTGGATCAAGTCTTGGCACAACACAATTACCCACCGGCGGTGGAAGCTGCGGTCGCAGAGATCGCACTGCTCACCGCGTTGATCGGGCAAACCATCGACCTGCGCTGGAAACTATCGTTGCAAGTGCGCGGCGACGGTCCATTGCGTCTGATCGCAACCGACTACTACGGTCCAACTGAGGAGGGCGCGCCTGCACGTATCCGCGCATATGCCAGCTACGACGAAGACAAGATTGATCCAAATGGGTCGCATTTCGAGCAGGTCGGGAAGGGATATTTTGCAATCCTGATTGACCAAGGCAACGACATGAAACCCTACCAAGGGATCACGCCTATGGCGGGTGGTAGCTTTGCTGCATGTGCCGGAACCTATTTCGCACAATCAGAGCAGTTGCCCACACGGTTTGCCCTGACCTATGGACGAAGCCAAGAGCATGGCGGAAAAGAAGGCTGGCGAGCGGGTGGTGTGATGTTGCAGCACATGCCGAAAGCCTCACCGTTGATGGCAAAAGATGATGCGACTGGCGAAAAAGGACTTCTGGACAGCACCGATCTGCTTGACGGCGATGAGGAAGAGAACTGGACACGTGCCAATGTCCTTCTGGACACAGTTGAAGAAATGGAACTGATCGGCCCGACAGTCGCACCGACTGATCTATTGGTCCGTTTGTTTCATGAAGAAAGCCCTATCGTTTATGATGCTCAGCCGATCACTTTTGGATGCAGCTGCTCTGAAGAAAAAGTGCGGCAGTCTCTATCGATTTATTCGGCCAAGGACATCGCGCATATGACGACGGATGAGGGCACCTTAACGGCTGACTGCCAATTCTGTGGGTCGCATTATGTCTTGGATCCCACAACGCTGGGGTTCGAGGCGGAAGGTACGGATGACCCGCTCAAGTGATCTGATCAACGACGTTAGAGCCGCACTGGGAAAACCCGGTGCGGCTTCATCGGACTTTGATCTCAACCCGTCTGTGCGCCTCCCCGCTGACCGGACATTGCGTGATGCTGCAGTTCTGGTGGTTATGAATGATCTTGGTGGAAACGCGAACGTCTTGCTGACCAAACGGGCCTCAGGTCTCAAACACCATCCGGGGCAGATCGCTTTTCCTGGTGGAAAGAAAGACATCTCCGACGAGAATCTGGAGGCAACCGCATTGCGCGAAGCGCGCGAAGAAATTGCATTACCAGACGGACATGTCGAGCTGATCGGCACGCTCCCTTCGCACGAAACCGTGACAGGATTCATTGTGACGCCTTTCATTGCAAGACTTACAAAACCGTTTGAACCCGTCTCAGAACCGGGAGAGGTTGCGGAGGTCTTCTCGGTGCCCTTAGACCATGTCTTGAATCCCGAGAATTACATCGTTGAAGGACGTCGTTGGCGCGGCCAGACACGGCAGTATTACACAGTACCTTACGGACCCTATTACATTTGGGGCGCCACAGCGCGAATGCTGCGTGGGCTTGCAGATCAGGTCGCGCAATGACTAGGATTAGCGCGACATGGCTCACATCAGACAATACGCAGTCGCTGTTTGAGTTGTTTTCAAATGCAGGATACGAGCTTTTTGCGGTAGGCGGGTGTGTTCGAAATAGTCTGCTGGCGGAGCCGGTCGCAGATATCGACATGGCGACGAATGCGCGACCGGATCAAGTCATTGACCTTGCGCAAGATGCTGGATTGAAGACCATTCCAACTGGGATCGACCATGGCACTGTCACGGTTCTTGTTCAGGAAGTCCCGTTTGAGATCACGTCCTATCGCACGGACACGGATACTGACGGACGACATGCGATCGTATCATTCTCTCAGAGTTGGCAGGAAGACGCACAGCGCAGAGATTTTACTATGAATGCACTTTATGCAGATGCTGCTGGTCATGTGCATGATTGCGTTGATGGGATCGCACATTTGAAAGACCGGCACGTTAAATTTATCGGAGATGCCACGCAGCGCATAAACGAAGATTACTTGCGCATTTTACGCTTCTTTCGCTTCTACGCTTGGTATGGCGACCCTGAAAACGGAATAGATGCAGACGGCCTTGCAGCTTGCTCTGAGCTTGCAGAAGGCCTTGATACGTTGTCTCGCGAACGAGTGGGCGCAGAGATGCGCAAATTGCTTTCAGCCCCAGACCCCGCCCCCGCAATAGCCGCGATGGCGCAGTCGGGTGTTTTGATGCGGCTTATGCCGGGTGCGGACCCGATGACATTAACGGTGCTCGTGCATCTGGAAAATGGATCATCACCGTCGTGGATACGCAGGGCATTGGCCTTAGGCGGTGAAGATATCTCGGATGCGTGGCGGCTGTCACGGAATGAAGCGAAGGTGCTCGCGCTAGGAAAGACCGATCTTGATGCGCAAACCTCGATCTCTGAAATGGCATACCGTCATGGGGCCGGCTATGCACGTGACATCGCGCTCGTGAATGCGGCAAGCCTACAGCAGCCGTTGAGCGACAGAGCCCAAGTCGAAATAAACAGAGCAGCAAACGCCATCTTTCCGATAAAAGCCGCTGATTTGATGCCAGATCTTGCGGGGCCGCAATTGGGTGAAAAGCTGAAAGACCTTGAAGCTCAGTGGATCGCATCCGACTTCAAGCTCTCACGAACTGAGTTACTGAAGTTGTGACAATTGATCCACTTTACCTCTTTGTCTTCGCAGGGCTGTTTTCACCGGGGCCAAATGTTATTCTTTTGACGGCATCGGGCGCCCGGTTTGGTTTCAAGCCCACGCTCCCTCATGTCTTAGGTGTGGCGGCAGGTGTTGGAGTAACATCAGGTCTGACAGGTTTTGGTATTGGCGCATTATTGCTGGCCCAACCTGCACTCGCCTTCATTCTCAAAGTCGTCGCGGTTGCATGGATCTTATGGATGGCATGGAAGTTATTCCACTCCACAATGGGACCAGAAGCAGAAGCCAAAGAAAGACCTTTCACTTTCATAGAAGCAGTCTTGTTTCAGTGGGTGAACCCAAAAGTCTGGGCCGTCGCACTTGCTGCATCAGCAGGCTACGGCGCTGGATTGTCGCCAACGGGCGAAGCGCTCCGACTGGCAACCGCCTTTTCTGGACTGAACTTAATTGTCTGCCTGTTCTGGACCTTTGCCGGTTCATTGCTTACGTATTTGCTGAAGACCCCAAGGGCGTGGCAAATTTTTACGACACTTATGGCCGCCGCCCTCGCTATTTCAGCAGTAATGGTCTTCTTGTCATAATCCCCGTATACTGAACGGCTGGCAAAAGGCGTTCGAGATGTTTCGGTACTTAGAAAATTTGGTCGACCCTTACGAGGCATATGACGAGGTCAATGCCCCGCCGACGGCATTGTGGCCGTTCTTCCGCGACTATTCAAAACCATTCCGCAAGCTGTTCTGGGTCGCGGCGATCCTGTCCGTGTTGGTTGCCGCTGTTGAAATCGGATTGATTTACTACATGGGCCGTGTGGTCGATCTGCTGTCTGGCGCAGAGCGGGAAACGTTCATGTCGGACTACGGGTTTGAAATCATCGCGGTCGCGCTGTTCATCGTGTTCCTACGCCCGGTCGTTCAAGCTTTGGACGTGGGCATTTTGAATAACGCAATTCTTCCAAATTACGGCACCCTGTTCCGCTGGCGCGCGCACAAACATGTGCTGCGTCAATCGGTTGGTTGGTTCGAGAATGACTTTGCGGGCCGTATCGCGAACCGGATCATGCAAACCCCGCCCGCTGCCGGAGAGGCCGTGTTTCAGGTCTTTGATGCGATCACATTCTCGCTTGCCTACATCGTCGGGGCGGCAGTGCTTTTGGCCGATGGTGACCCACGCCTTATGCTGCCTTTGGTGATTTGGTTGATCCTATATGCGATGCTGTTGGTCTGGACGATGCGGCGCGTGGGACCGGCTTCTAAGGCGTCCTCGGATGCGAGGTCCCAAGTCACGGGACGTGTGGTGGACAGCTATACAAACATTCACTCCGTGAAGCTTTTTGCGCACCACGACCGCGAGATCGATTTCGCCAAAGAATCCATCGAATACGCACGGCAAACCTTCGCGAAGGAAATGCGGATTTTTACACTGATGGACCTGATGCTGATGACGTTGAATGGTCTGCTCATCGTTGGTGTCGTAGGTTGGGCAATCTTTCTGTGGGCGCAGGGAACTGCCTCAGTTGGTGTCGTTGCCGCTGCGACGGCGCTTACCCTGCGGCTGAACGCGATGACCGGTTGGATCATGTGGGCCTTGAGCTCGTTCTTTAGATCATTGGGTGTCGTGTCCGAGGGGATGGAGACGATTGCGCAGCCGATTGAATTGATCGACAGGCCCGGAGCGAAGCCTTTGCAGCTGACAGACGGCAGGATCGAGATTAAGGGCCTGTCACATCATTACGGCGGCGCGGTTGGCGGGCTGAATGGTTTGAACCTTTCCATTGCGCCGGGCGAAAAGGTCGGGATCGTTGGCCGGTCCGGTTCCGGGAAATCAACTCTCGTGAAACTTCTGCTCCGATTTTATGATGCTGAAGCAGGAGAAGTCCTGATCGATGGTCAGAATATCAAGGACGTCAAACAAGACAGCCTGCGCCAGCATATCGGGATGGTCAGCCAAGAAAGCACGCTGCTGCATCGGTCGGTTCGTGACAACATTCTGTATGGCCGTCCAGACGCGACCGAAGCGGAGATGATCCAAGCCGCGGAGCGCGCTGAGGCCCATGCCTTTATTGGGGATTTAAGTGATCCTGAGGGACGCAAAGGGTATGAGGCGCAGGTCGGGGAGCGCGGTGTCAAATTGTCTGGCGGACAACGTCAGCGCATCACGCTGGCTCGTGTCATCTTGAAAAATGCGCCAATTCTGGTTCTGGATGAGGCAACAAGCGCGCTTGATAGTGAGGTCGAAGCCGCCATCCAAGACACGCTTTATGGTGTAATGGAGGGCAAGACCGTCATCGCTATTGCACATCGGCTTTCCACAATTGCGCAGCTCGACCGCATTGTTGTGATCGAGAACGGTGAAATTGTCGAAAACGGAACGCATGACGCGCTTTTGGCTCAGGGCGGGCTATATGCAGGCTTCTGGCAACGCCAATCCGGCGGCTTTTTGGATACAACTGAGGCAGCAGAATGATCGCGTTGTTGGTTCAAAAGATCGAACCTGTACTCAATCGCCTTGGCGATACGATTGACGCGTTCCAACCTGCCAAAACGGATCCACCACGCACGCTTTGGGCGTTCTGCAAATGGTGCCTTAATGGATCATGGCCGATGCTCTGGGTGGCGGCGTTCTTTTCAGCACTTGCGGGAACAATGGAAGCGGTGACCGCGATGCTGTTGGGTTGGGTCATTGACGCAGCCGCTGCGACAGAACCCGCGTCGTTCTTTTCCGCAAATATCGGACTAGTTGCGGTCTTTCTGATCTTCTTTTTGATCGTTCGACCAATTTGCTTTGGAACGAGTGCCGCATTCAACAGCGTCGTGGTTCCACCAAATGTCTATCCACTTGTTCAAAGCCGGCTCCACCGATGGACGCTTGGGCATGCGGTTGACTATTTTGACAACGATTTTGCTGGGCGTATTGCACAAAAGCAGATGCAAACGGCCCGCGCTCTGACCGACGTCACACAAGAAACGATTAACGTCGTCGCCTTCGCGCTCGCATCTATCGGCGGTTCTGTTCTTCTTTTGTTGACGATCAATGGATGGGTTGCCTCAACCCTTCTGGTTTGGCTGATTGGATATATCGCAATGATCCGGTGGTTCATGCCGCGTATCCGCAAACGGTCCGCAGCGCGGGCTGGTGCGCGAACCATGGTGACCGGACAGGTCGTCGATACGATCACCAACATCAAGACTGTGAAACTGTTTGGCCACTCGAAGTTCGAGGACGAGTCCTCCCTTGAGGCAATGGCTGAGTTTCGTCAACGAGGGCTTGAGTTCGGTCATTTATCCACCGGGTTTAGGTTTGCGCTGATGACGACAGCGGGGATCCTTCCGGTGATCTTGATTGGTGGGACTGTGATACTTTGGCAGTCAGGGACGGCAACGCCCGGCGATATTGCAACCGCTGGTGCAATTTCTATTCGCATCGCTCAAATGACAGGTTGGGTCAGCTTTGCCCTTATGGGCATGTACGCAAATATCGGTGAAATTGAGGACGGGATGCGCACGCTGACACCACCGCACGGGCTAACCGACACCGCTGATGCAAAAGCGCTCCGCGTTACGGACGGACATGTGGAGTTTGACAGCATCACCTTTAGATACGGTCGAGATATCGGTGGGATTGACGAAATTACCCTTACGATCAAGCCAAACGAAAAGCTTGGCCTCGTCGGAGCATCTGGCGCAGGTAAGTCGACGCTCGTGGCCTTGCTGTTGCGGCTCTACGACACTGAGCAAGGCGCGCTCAAAATTGACGGTCAAGACGTGCGCACTGTCACGCAAGACAGTTTGAGACAGCAGATCGGGATGGTGACGCAGGAAACCGCAATGTTTAACCGTTCTGCGCGCGACAACATCCTTTACGGCCGACCAAACGCGACAGAAGACGAAATGATTGCCGCTGCACGCAAGGCAGAGGCGCATGATTTCATCCTGACGCTTCAGGACCACAAGGGACGCAAAGGATATGACGCCCACCTTGGCGAGCGCGGCGTAAAGCTGTCCGGCGGCCAGCGGCAACGTATCGCGATTGCGCGCGCAATCCTAAAAGATGCCCCGATCCTTATTCTGGACGAAGCGACAAGCGCCTTGGACAGCGAAGTGGAGGCCTCCATCCAGACGGCCTTACAAATGGCTATGGAAGATAAGACCGTTATCGCCATCGCACATAGGTTAAGTACGATTGCGCGCATGGACCGTATCGTTGTGCTCGAAGATGGAAAAATCGCCGAGCAAGGCACACATGGCGAACTTTTGGCTTTGAACGGGCTATATGCGCGCTATTGGCAACGTCAGTCTGGGGGCTTTATAGGGCTTACCGAAGCAGCCGAGTAATCCTATGACCCTGACAATTACGCGCCTCACGTCCTCCGGCCTTGGCATGGCGGAAAGCGACGGGCCTTTTCCGCGCACATTGCCCGGTGAAGTGATTGAACTCAGTGATGACGGCAATGCACGCATCGTCGAGCCGTCCACGGAGCGCGTGAAGGCGCCCTGCCGCCATTTCAAAAGCTGCGGCGGTTGTGCGCTTCAACATGCGTCAGACACGTTCGTTGCAAACTGGAAAACCGATGTGATCCGTGCGGGTCTCGTGGCGCGCGGGATTGAAACAGACATTCGACCCATTTTGACGTCGCCTCCTCAAAGCCGCAGACGCGCAGCGCTGCATGGAAAACGAACAAAGTCAGGTGCAATGGTGGGCTATCACGGTCGCGCATCAGACATTTTGATTGAAACACCGGACTGCCAAATATTGGACGCCCAGATTGTTGACGCTCTGCCAGTCCTAGAAGCCCTCACGGTCATAGCGGCCTCACGCAAAGCTGAACTAGAATTGCGCGTTGCCATAACAGAAAACGGCATAGACCTAGACATACGCAATTGTAAGCCTTTGGACCCCCGGGTCATCGGGGAGGTCGCAGCTTTGGCCAAAAGACACCGCTTCGCCCGTATTGCATGGGAGGAAGAGGTGATCGCGCTTCGTGCGCCGCCGCAACAGCGGTTCGGGACGGCGCTGGTCACGCCACCACCAGGTGCATTTTTGCAGGCAACAGCCCACGGGGAAGCCAGCCTGATAGAATGCGTCTTACAAGCCATTGAGGATGCTGGGCATGTCGTGGACTTGTTTTCAGGTTGTGGCACATTCAGCCTACCTGCAGCGACTTCTGCTGAGGTCTGGGCGCTTGAAGGCGAGGCGAGCCTTATTCAGTCCTTGGACCAAGGCTGGCGGCAGACTTCCGGCTTGAAGAAAGTAACCGCCGAGACGCGTGACCTATTCCGTCGGCCGGTTCTAGCCTCAGAGTTGCGAAAAACGGACGCAATCATAATCGACCCTCCTCGTGCTGGCGCAGAAGCACAAAGTATCGAAATTGCAAAATCTCAGGTTCCACGGATAGCAGCCGTGTCCTGCAACCCCGCCACATTTGCGCGCGATGCCGAAATATTAATACAGGGTGGCTACAGGCTGGACTGGGTACAGCCAGTGGATCAATTCCGCTGGTCAAGCCATGTCGAACTTGCAGCCCAGTTCACAAAAGCCCATATCGCAGGAAACGAGTGACAGGTATTTCGATGACGTCTCAAGAAAAAGTCCAAATTTGGCTTGATCGCAAAGTGGTCCGCTACACAATTTTGGGTGTGATCTTGTTCAACGCCATCTTGCTTGGCTTGGAAACCATCCCTGCAGCAATGGAGAAAGCAGGCGGATTGATCAAACTGCTGGACACGCTTTGCCTGAGCGTCTTCGTGACAGAGATCGTTTTGAAGCTTTACGCGCTCGGTTTGCGGTTCTTTCGCAGCGGATGGAATATTTTTGACTTCGTGATTGTCGGTATATCGCTCATCCCGGCGGCGCAGGGCCTATCTGTTCTACGCGCTTTGCGCGTGCTTCGCCTGCTACGCGTCATCTCAATCGCGCCATCGCTCAGGCGCGTTGTCGACGGTTTAATCACGGCCCTGCCCGGCATGGGTTCTGTGTTCTTGCTGATGGCGTTGATCTTCTACATCGGGTCAGTGATGGCCACAAAGCTGTTCGGCGCCTCTTTCCCTGAATGGTTCGGAAGTCTGCCACGATCCGGATACTCACTTTTTCAGATCATGACCTTAGAAAGCTGGTCGATGGGAATCGTGCGTCCCGTCATGGAAGTCTACACTTATGCTTGGGCCTTCTTCGTCCCATTCATCATGGTCACGACATTTGCAGTGGTGAACTTGCTGGTCGGTCTAATTGTCAACTCGATGCAGGACGCACATTCGGAAGAAGACAACGTAAAAACAGATGCCTACCGAGATGAAATTAAAGAGCGTTTGGAACGCATTGAGGAGATGTTGAGCAAGCGCTAGGCGCGTTTTGCATCCAAGTCAGCGATGCCAAGTGTCTCTAGGACTTTTGCAACAATTTGCGGCGCATTCATTGCGGCCGTTGCGTACATGTCCGCTGGACTCGCCTGATCAATAAATATGTCCGGCAACACCATAGACCGGAACTTCAACCCGCGATCAAACACCGCCTCGTCGGACAAAAGCTGGGCCACGTGGCTTCCAAAGCCGCCAACAGCCCCCTCTTCAATCGTTATGAGTGCGTCATGGTTGCGCGCCAAATCGAGGATTAGATCCTGATCCAATGGCTTCGCGAACCGTGCATCCGCGATTGTCGGCGTGATCCCCTTTGCCGCCAAACTCTCTGCGGCCTTTTCAACTTCCTGCAAACGTGTGCCGAAGGACAAGATTACAACCTTGTTTCCTTCCTGAATCAAGCGACCTTTGCCAATCTCCAACGGTTCGCCACGTTCCGGCAAGTCAACACCTGCCCCTTCGCCACGCGGGAAACGAAACGCGATTGGTCCTTCGTCATAGGCTGCGGCAGTCGCCACCATATGAACCAGTTCTGCCTCATCAGCTGCGGCCATCACAACCATACCGGGCAAATTAGCCATGAAACCAATATCGAATGAGCCCGCGTGGGTCGCGCCATCCGCGCCGACCAATCCCGCACGATCAATCGCAAAACGAACAGGCAAACGCTGAAGTGCAACATCATGCACGACCTGATCGTAGCCGCGCTGCAAGAAGGTCGAATAAATCGCACAAAACGGTTTCATCCCACCAGCCGCCAGACCGGCAGAAAACGTCACACCATGCTGCTCAGCAATTCCAACATCGAAACATCGTGACGGGTACCGCTCAGCGAATAAATTCAAACCGGTTCCGTCTGGCATTGCGGCTGTCACTGCGACGATCTTGTCAGAGCGTTCCGCCTCCGCAATCAGGGCGTTTGCAAAAACAGATGTGTAGCTTGGCGCGTTCGACTTTGCTTTTTTCTGCTTACCCGTCAGGACATCGAACTTCGCCGTCGCATGCCCTTTATCCATCGCAGCCTCTGCTGGCCCGTATCCTTTGCCCTTCTTCGTGATCGCATGGATCAGAATAGGCCCGTTCGCGCGCTCTTTGACGGTCCGCAAAACGGCAAGCAATTGCTCCATGTCATGGCCGTCTATCGGACCGACGTAAGAAAAGCCAAGCTCTTCAAACATGGTTCCGCCGACTGTCATGCCTTTGATCATTTCCTTCGCGCGACGCGCCCCTTCTTGAAAGGGCGGCGGAAGAAGGGACACAGCCCCTTTGGCTGCAGCTTTAAATTCTTGGAACGGCGCGCCAGCATAGAGCCGCGACAGATAAGTCGACATCGCACCGACAGGAGGTGCAATACTCATTTCATTGTCATTTAGGATAACGATCAAGCGTTTCTTCAAATGGCCTGCGTTGTTCATGGCCTCGTAGGCCATCCCAGCACTCATCGAGCCATCACCGATGACGGCGATACAGTCCCCGACACCATGTTCGGGAGAGCCACCCAGATCACGCGCAACTGCCATACCGAGCGCTGCAGAGATAGACGTAGAACTATGCGCCGCACCAAAGGGATCGTAAGGCGATTCAGAACGTTTGGTAAAACCGGACAAACCATCTTTCATTCGCAGCGTGCGAATACGATCCCGACGGCCTGTCAAAATCTTATGCGGATAGCATTGATGGGATACATCCCAGATCAACCGATCTTTAGGCGTGTCGAACACGGCATGCAAAGCAACAGTCAGTTCAACCACGCCAAGACCTGCACCGAGATGCCCTCCCGTTTCGGAGACCGCAGAGATAGTCTCAGCGCGCAATTCTCGTGCGAGAGCTTCAAGCTCAGCATCACTCAAGTGCTTCATGTCTGCAGGAACTGTTACGCGGTCTAGGGTCGGTGTATCAGGCCGGTCGTTCATTCTTCTAACCTTTCCGCGCTCTAAGTATCGCGCGAGATAACGAAACGCGCGGCAGCTTTCAAGTTCTCCGCCTCGTTCCCATAAGGGCTTAGCGCGGCCTCAGCATCGGCTACAAGCGCTGCTGCACGTTCTTTTGCAGCATTCATGCCGAGCAAAGATACGAATGTCGCCTTTCCGGCGTCTTCGTCTTTCTGCAATCGCTTGCCTGCCTTCGCCGCGTCGCCCTCAATATCCAAGATGTCGTCTGCAATTTGAAACGCAAGGCCAAGCGCTTGGGCATATTGGCGCAGAGGTGTCGGATCCGCCCGACCAAGAAGTGCACCGGCACAGGCGGACCATTCAATCAGTGCACCGGTTTTTCCAGCCTGTAATCGCGTGATTTGCTGCAGATCCAGAGGCGCATCAGCAGTTTCGGCCTCGATGTCCAGAACTTGACCCAGAACCATTCCTTCGGCACCCGACGCTTTCGCAAGCGAAGAAATAAGCGCAACCTGAACATCTGGACTTCCGGTGCGCGGGTCTGCCAGCACATCGAAAGCAAGCGTTTGCAATGCATCACCGGTTAGCACAGCAATCGCATCATCCCATTTGACATGCACTGTTGGATTGCCGCGTCGCAGGTCATCATCGTCCATACACGGCAGATCATCATGTACGAGCGAATAGGCGTGGATCGCCTCAATCGCAGCCGCCACGCGATCCGCTGCGGACCGATCGACACCATGTAATCTGGCGCTTTCCATTACTAAGAATGCGCGAAGCCGTTTGCCACCTTGGCAGGTGTAGCGCATTGCATCAGCGACCGTCCCGTCAAGGTCTGCCATTACCTCGTCCAACGCGCGTTGCACACGCGCTTGCGCATCTAAAAGCGCTTCAGAAAACACTTAGAGGCCTTCTACAGGCGTCGTGCCAGTGGGTTGCCCACCATCAAGTGTAATCGCGGCGACCTTCTCTTCTGCCTCTGCAAGCTTTGCCTCACAGCGCTTCTTCAGCTGTGCGCCACGTTCATAAAGCTTAATAGACTCATCAAGGGGCACATCGCCGCGTTCCAATTGGTCAACGACATTTTCCAGCTCGGCCATCGCCTGCTCGAAGGACATGTCTTTTACATCTGTTTCGCTCATTTGCCCCTCGCCAGTAAGACTTCCAAATGCGCCTTGGTCGACGCAGCTAACGCTTGCAAATCATATCCGCCTTCCAAAGTCGAGACGATGCGTCCCTGACAATGCGCATCAGCAATGTCACACAAGCGTTCAGTAACCCAAGCGAAGTCTTTGGTGGACCAATTCAGGTTAGCCAATGGATCGTCCTGATGGGCATCAAACCCTGCGGAGATCAGCAGGAGTTCGGGCTTAAAATCCTCAAGTGCCGGGAAAACAATACGTTCATAGGCGTTGCGCATCGCAACGCCATCCGAGTCAGAGGCCAAAGGCACATTTAAAATGTTGCCCCCTACACCATTTTCCTCAACCCGACCGCTGCCGGGCCATAATGGCATTTGATGCGACGAGATAAACAGCGCGCGCGTTTCATCCCATAGCAAGTCCTGTGTGCCGTTGCCGTGATGAACGTCGAAATCAACAATGGCCACACGCGACAGACCGTGCCTTTCAAGCGCATGTTTCGCTGCAATTGCGACGTTACCAAACAGGCAAAACCCCATTTGCTTAGCAGTTTCAGCATGGTGCCCAGGCGGGCGCATAGCGGCAAACGCATTTGAGACATCCCCCCCCAAAACCATATCGACAGCGCGCGTCATCGCGCCGACCCCGCGGAATGCTGCTTCTACCGAACCTTGCGACATGTGGGTATCGGCGTCCAAAGCAACGGAGCCCGACTTAGGTTCTGCAGCCTTGATAGCGTCGATGTGATGCTGGGGATGAGTGAGTAACACGTCATCCTCGCACGCCATAGGCGCCTCAATACGTATCAAGTCTTCATCATCAATAGTATCGACGGCAGCATAGATCGCCATGAGGCGATCCACGCGTTCAGGATGTCCCGGTGGTGTGACATGCTGCAAGCAAGCTGGATGGCTGAAGAACGCTGTCGTCATAGGATTACTGCTTTCGGGTCAAGCGTATTAATCTGGGGCGAGCATATAGCCCGCCCCACGGACCGTCTGAAGGTATCGCGGCTGTTTCGGATCAGCTTCGATTTTTCGGCGCAAACGGGTAATTTGTACGTCGACCGCTCGTTCTTGGGCTTGCCCTTTGTCACGGCCAAGGTCTTCGACCAGCTTTGCGCGCGACACTGGTTCGCCCACCCGTCCTGAAAAAATGCGCATCAAGGACACCTCGGTGGCCGTCAGTCGCACCAAAGCATCGCCCTGCCACATTTCCCCACGATCAATATCATAGCGAATATCCCCGAGATGCAGAACTTTCGGCGCATCATTGATTTCTTCAGATTGGGGAACACGGCGCAGGATCGCGTTGATGCGCAACAGCAATTCCTTTGGTTCAAAAGGCTTCGGCAGGTAATCGTCAGCCCCGGCTTCAAGACCGGAAATACGATCTGCCGACTCGCCTTTTGCTGTCAGCAAAAGGATCGGTGTGTCTTGCTTTTGGCGCAGCTCCTTCGTGAAAGTAATTCCATCATCGCCCGGCATCATGACATCCAAAACGATCAAATCGAAATCTAGCCCACTCAACAAGCGACGTGCATGTTCTGCATCGCGCGCTGCTGTTGTCCAGAACCCGTTGCGCGACAGAAACTGCTGCAGCAAAGTCCGAATGCGCTCGTCATCATCAACGATCAGCAGATGTGCGTCGTTCTGAGACAGATCAGCCATCACATACTATCCTTCAACTGGTCAAAATGCTTGCGCATCTCTGGATCCATAATTTCAAGCAGCACTTTGCGAAAGCCTGCAACTGCTTCGGGGCCGGCCTCGCGGTACGCTGCGCGCATCCGTTTGCGTTGTGCTTCGCTTAGAACTTTCTCCAGTTCTTTACCGGCATCGGTCAAAAACAAGTGGCGTTCGCGACGATCTTTGACACCGACTTTGGAAGACACCAAACCATCCTCGATCAATGTACGCAACACGCGGTTGAGAGACTGTTTCGTTACACCCAAAATATTCAGAAGATTATTCACGGTCGTGCCAGG
The DNA here is from genome assembly GCA_947494435.1 of uncultured Litoreibacter sp. Lineage (GTDB taxonomy): Bacteria > Pseudomonadota > Alphaproteobacteria > Rhodobacterales > Rhodobacteraceae > Litoreibacter. The sequence goes on along the minus strand of CANLUY010000001.1, from coordinate 1,134,805 downwards.
AGAGCGATGCACAAAGTGCAGTGCGCGGTGATGTGCCCGACCATAGGCATGTTCAGCAAGTATACGATCAGGATCAGCCGTAAATCCACGATAGGCAAAAAACATTGCCTCGATTCCACGTCGTAACTGATCATCGGTCAGGAACAGCAGACTTTCGCCACCATGCCCCGGAGGCATACCCGTTCCATTTTCTGCCATGTCAGCTCCTTTGATCGCTGGGGCATTCTGCGTTTCAGTTTATGTCAGCCTTGTTGACTTTCCAAGATACCAATGATAGCGAATCTCAGCTTTAGTGAAACAATATGTCCGAAACGGGCGTAATTCACGCAACAATTGAAAATTCGCGTCTGCGATCTGTGTAAGGGAATGTGGAAATGGCTGGTGGCTATGATGATCGTGACGGCGTCATCTGGATGGATGGAAAACTGGTCGATTGGCGTGACGCCAACGTGCATATCCTGACCCACGGCATTCACTACGCTTCATCGGTTTTTGAAGGTGAGCGGTGCTATAACGGCAAGATCTTCAAATCCCGCGAACACTCTGAGCGTTTGATCTTCTCAGGCAACGAGCTTGATATGCCGATCCCTTACACAGTCGATGAAATCGAGGCTGCGAAAATAGCCGTTCTCGAAGCGAATGGGTTTTCAGATGCCTATGTACGCGCAATTGCTTGGCGTGGGGCTGGTGAGGATATGGGTGTCGCGTCAAATCGAAATCCCGTCCGAATGGCCGTCGCCGCATGGGAGTGGGGCAACTACTACGGTGATGCGAAGATGAAAGGCGCGAAGCTTGATATCTCCAAGTGGAAGCGCCCGTCGCCGGAAACGATCCCCTGCCATGCCAAGGCTGCTGGCCTTTACATGATTTGTACCATGTCGAAGCACGCGGCAGAAGCCAAAGGCTGCTCTGACGCGATGATGTTCGACTATCGTGGCTATGTCGCAGAAGCGACCGGTGCAAACATCTTCTTCGTCAAAGACGGTGAAGTGCACACACCAGACCCAGACGCGTTTCTAAATGGCCTGACCCGTCAAACGGTGATCGGCATGCTGAAAGACCGCCAGGTTAAAGTGCACGAGCGTCACATAATGCCAGAAGAGCTCGAAGGCTTCGAGCAATGTTGGTTGACCGGTACAGCCGCCGAAGTGACACCGGTCGGACAGATTGGTGATTACAACTTCGAAGTTGGCGCGCTGACCCGCGAAATCTCCGAAGGGTACGAAAAGCTCGTCCGCGCTTAGGCGATATCCCCACGTTCAATACGAAGAAACTGGCGTAGCTTGGATGCGCTGGTCTTAGGTGGCGTATGACGCTGTTGAAGTGCGAGCGTGGATGCAGAAGGCCGTCTGGAACGGTCCTTCAGATAAGCGTGGCGCAAAGCGGTTGGCGACTGGGCAGGGTTAGACTTGTCAAGGACGTGCTTCATTTTGAGAACCTCCATTGTGCAAGCCATTCATACCACAAAACGTCCACTTTTCGAAGCCACTAGCCTTGCGGGGTCATCACCTTCCGACCTTTCGCCCTCTCAAGGCCCAGCTGACGTTCACGCCAGATGATAAGGACGCCAGCTACCACAATCAAAGCGATGCCAAGCAACATCACGAGTGTCGGCACTTCCGCAAAGACAAAATACCCGATGCCAATCGCTAACAAAATTGACGAATATTCGAACGGAGCGACAACAGACGCATCGGCGTATCGGTAGCTGGAAGTTAGGAAGATTTGACCGACACCACCAACTATTCCTGCGCCAATGAGGACAGCAAATTCGTAAGTACTTGGCATGACCCAACCAAAAGGGATTGTGAGCAGTGACAGAGTGGAAGCGGTAACGCCAAAGTAGAACACAATTGCCGATGTCGGTTCGGTTGCTGTTAGTTTGCGGACGAAGACATGTGCCAAAGCAGCCATAACAGCTGACCCGAACGCTACGACCGCACCAAGCGCCAAATAGGGGTCGACGCCAGCATCTGTAAAAGCCGTAAGGCGTGGCCACATAATCACCAACACCCCCGACATACCAAGGCCAACAGCAGTCAGACGAAAGATACGAACGCGCTCACCAAGAAACATTGCCGCGAAAACCACCACAAGAACGGGTTGCGCATATTGGATGGCTTTCACTTCGGATAAAGGCAGCAGCCCAAGCGCAGCGAAACCGAGGCTCATACCCATCGTCCCAACAAGCCCCCGCCAAAGGTGGCCAATTGGGTTATCGGTCTTGAAACCGGTGCTCAACTCACCCCGCCAAATTACCCATGCAACAATAATGGGCAAAGCACAGAAGGACCGAAAGAAAACGATCTCCCCGGCCGGAATGGTGACGGAGGCAATCTTGACGAAGGTTGCCATCAAGATGAAGCAAATCACCGCTGCAATTTTCGAACCAATCGCAAGCGCGATGTTTTGCTTGGGCGGGGCCTGCATGGGTTAGAGAAAAACCCTCTCGAATGCCCAATACGCGCCAACAATGGCAATTAGGATGGATCCACAGATAGAAACAGCGCGAAACATGACATCAGGGTCGCGCACACGCATCTCAGCCTCATCCAAATCGGCCATATGCGCCCCGCGCAGACTTAGCCACAGAACAAGTGCTGCAAGGCCAATCACTGTCAGCTGACCAATCTCAACGCCAATGTTGAAACCAATAAGCCCGGCCACGAAACGCCCCGGCGCAAGACCAAATTCGCCTAGAACAGAAGCAAATCCCAAACCATGCAGCAGTCCGAACCCAAATATAATGACCGGGCGCCACCATTTGATGTCACGGGCAAAGATATTCTCTACTGCGACATAGACGATGGACAAAGCGATCAATGGTTCAACAATACTGCCGGGAATATTCACGATCTGAAGGCTCGCTAAGGCCAGAGTGATCGTATGAGCAACGGTGAAGACCGTCACTTGCATGATCAGCGGACGCATCTTCATGGACAAGAAGAACAGCCCCAATACAAACAGGATGTGGTCTAGACCTTTCGGAATAATATGGTCAAACCCGACCGCAATGTAGCGAACAAAAACAGCACCAGCACTTTCTGTCGCGGTGCCAACGCGTGGCAATGGATCACTCAAAGCCCCACGATCAAGGAACCCTGCATAAGCATCGTCGCCTCCGCCTGTCTGACGCACAATAATCGGGCCATTCTCTGCAACCCAACCGATCTGAACGTCTCCATCGTTACTAGGAAGCGCGGCGGACAATTGGACAACAGTATCTCGCGGAAGCTCGATATCGCTTTCAGCCTTAACCTCTACGGCGTCCAAAGCCAGCAAGACCCGCTCTCCGTCAGCATCAACGATGACGCTATCCCTTAGATCAGGCCATGCCTCCGTTAACCGCTTGCTAATCTCATCGTCCGGCAGGGCACGCAACTCATCATAGAGTTCGGCCTCTGGTGCCTCATTGGTATCTTCAAGCCCTTCAAGATCGATACCTGCGAGAAGGCTTTCCGCGTTGAGCGTAATTTGCAGTTCAACTCGATCTTCACTCAATGTCGCATCGGCGATCGCTGGGCGAATTTCATGTGCAACCGCACTAGACAGGAACGTGATCAGTATAGCCATTGACATGACCGTTGCGAACGCCACCCTTGTGACAACAAAATCCGATAGGTGTTTCATGCGTTTGCTAATCTCCGCTCTTTCTACTGCTGCTTTTGTGCTCGCCACTACAAATGCAAGCGCCCATGAGTTCTGGATCGAACCTCATGCCTATCAGATACAACCAGGCACTGAGTTCAAGGCCGATTTGAAGGTAGGAGAAGAATTTAGCGGCTCTACCTATCCGTATCGACCATCACAGATCACCCGCTTTGATATTGTGCAGAATGACGTCACAACAGAGGTGAAATCTCGTATAGGCGACAATCCGGCGATGAGCACAAGTATAGGCACAGATGGCCTCGCAGTCATTGTGCATGAAACCGCTGATAATCGCCTTACTTATACAGAATTCAAGAAGTTCGAAAAATTCGTCGCCCATAAAGCTTTCGAAGGAATTATTGCTGAACACGACGCTCGCGGGTTGAGCCGGGAGAAATTCGTCGAAACCTACCGCCGCTATGCCAAAGCGCTGGTCGCTGTTGGGGATGGTGCAGGCAAAGACACAGCCGTTGGTCTCAAAACCGAGATTGTCGCCCTTGCAAACCCGTATGCTGAAAAGACTGACACCATGCCGGTGCGGGTCATGCTTAACGGGGCCCCGAGAGTGAAAACGCAAGTCGAGCTTTTCGAGAAAGCGCCTGATGAGACGGTGATTGTCACACTCCACACAACCGACGCCAAGGGTGAAGCAATACTGCCAGTCAAAGCGGGTCACAGCTATCTTGTAGATGCCGTTTGGGCCGAAGCCTTGCCAAACAACGACGCCACGGTTGGGCCGGTTTGGAAAACCCATTGGGCCGCGCTGACGTTTTATGTCCCTGAATAAAGGAAGCCCCGGAACCGATGCACGGACCCGGGGCTCGTTAAGGTTTGTAGGCCCGATATGGCTATCTGGGTGGGGGCTGATAAAGCCACATCGGGTTGAGACTTAACTCGCTACAAGACAAGGGTATGGCCCTGGATTCGGGCGCAATTAAGAGCGGATTGAGAAGGTATCTAGCTAAGAGCACGGCAAATTCAGGGCAATGCTTGCGTTGCAGATCGGCGAAGGGCAATCTATCCGCATGAACGACATTACTCCCATTCAAAAACCGGGCGCGAAACCAATCGAACAGGTCGCGTTTCACAGGCTGGAGTTGGGGCAAATCATGACGATCTACGGTCGTATGGTGGCCGCCGGAGAATGGCGTGACTATGGGATTTCAATGCTGAAAGATGTCGCCGTTTTTTCTATCTTCCGTCGCTCCGCAGAACACCCGATCTACCGGATTGAAAAACGCCCAAAGCTGATCACGAAACAGCAGCAGTTCTCTGTGATTGGTATGGATGGCCGCATTCTAAAAAGGGGTGCAGACCTCAAACAGGTCCTGCGAGTTCTCGAAAAGAAGCTCATCCGCGCCGTCGACTAACCGGGCCGTTTCATACTGGTCACAGGACCGCCGCCAGCCCCCTCTATCCGTTCTATCGCAACATCGAGTGGTTCATAGGCAACCGACATGTGGAACGCATTTGCGTGTAGCAAGCGGTTTGGAGCTGTTACCAAACCAACGTGGCCTTTCCAGAAGACCAAGTCACCACGTTTTGGTGTCTCGTCCTGGTTAAGAGGTCGTCCAATTTCAGCTTCTTGCATATCACTATCACGTGGGCAGTCGCGACCGCAGGCGCGCCAAGCGACCTGCACGAGCCCAGAACAATCGAGGCCATAGCGCGTGCTGCCTCCCCAAAGGTATGGCGTGCCCAGAAAAAGATCAGCCACATCAACGGGATCATTCAATCGCGTGTTTATCGGCAATAGATGAGAGCTTGGTACGTACATCCCACTTGCCAGCTTTGACCAAGTCCCCTCGGCGCTTTCAACAGCGACCTCAGAAGCGAAATAAAGCGCCCCGAGGGTCATAAGTTTCATATTTGCGCCCGGATAGAGGTGCGTTTGTGGAGACGCCACCCAATGCGTCGCGTCTTGGGCTGTATCCAACAGGTCAAGACGAACGTAGCCACAATAACCATCTGTAACGGATTGGCCAAAAGCATAACCCGCGCGCTCTTCCAACACGTGAAACAGGTCACCATAGATCAACTGTGATGTACGACGTCCGTTCGGTTTACCAACGATGTCTGCAGCAGCGGCGGAGCATTGTTTGATCTCGCCCTCTACAAAAGACTTGGCTTCAATTTCGCCTTGCAGGAAGGAGGCGGCCACACGCCCGTTTGCTGGCGTAATTCGAGGATCAATCACAAGCCCAAGACCTTTGGAAGAGCTTCAAATATCGCGCGTGTTCCTTGCCCGACACCACCCTTCGGTCTGGCGGGTGCCGCTGTCGGTTGCCATCCATAGATATCAAAATGTGCGAACCGTTCTGTTTGTTCAACAAAGCGACGCAGGAAAAGTGCTGCAGTGATAGAGCCTGCAAAGCCACCTTTTGGAGCATTATCAAGATCTGCAATGCCTGGCTCAATCATTGTCTCGTATGGGTTATGAAACGGCATGCGCCAGACCGGGTCGCAGACATCTCGCGCGGTCTGCGCCAGTGTCGCTGCGAAACCCTCATCATCACTGTAGAAAGGGGCAAGGTCCGGACCAACGGCAACTCGCGCCGCGCCGGTAAGGGTTGCCATGCAAATCATAAGTTCGGGTGGTGTCTCGTCCGCCAAAGCCAAAGCATCCGCCAAGACCAAACGACCTTCGGCATCGGTATTGTTTATTTCGACCGTCAATCCTTTGCGAGATGTCAGGATGTCTTGAGGACGGAACGCATTGGATGAGATTGAATTTTCCACCGCTGGGATCAAAACCCTCAACTGAACGTTCATATTGGTCGCCATGATCATATGAGCAAGGCCAAGGACAGCGGCAGAGCCGCCCATGTCCTTTTTCATCAAGCCCATCGAAGAGGCCGGCTTAATATTCAATCCACCTGTATCGAAACAAACGCCTTTACCAACCAACACAAGCGTTGGCCCGGAAGTGCCCCAATTTAAGTCAATAAGGCGCGGCGGTTGTGCGGCTGCACGACCAACGGCATGTATCATCGGGAAGTTCTCGTTCAAAAGCTCCTCACCGACAACCACACGCATGTCTGCGCTATGTAAGTCTGCAAGCTCGCGTGCGGCACGCTCTAAAGCATCCGGCCCCATATCGCCTGCGGGAGTGTTTATAAGGTCGCGCGTCAGCGCCTCCCCTGCTGCGATATGTTCAATACGTGACTTGTCCAAGCCGTTTGGACATACAAGTCGTGCACCATGTGGCGGGTTTTTCCGATAAGTTTCGAAACTATACTGGGACAAAAGCCAGCCAAGAGCGTGCTCGTTCAACTCGTGATCTTCATGGGAGGTAACGATGTCATACGTCCCGCTCGGCAAAGAGGCTGCGGCAGCGGCAAGCAAGAAGCGGCCACGCCTTTGCGCCGTTTCGGTTCCGACCCCGACAAGGGCGCACGAAATTTCACCGTTTTGATCCGGTACAACGCATGTTTCAGATGCGTTTCCACGAAAGCCAACACGCCGCACCCAATTGGCGACGTGCTCCGGTTTTTCGTTCAGCCAAGGTTCAACAGCGTCTGGCGAGAGGATATGAAGGGGGGTAGCGTCATTGGTTGGGTCGGCAAAAGTGAGCATGTCAGGTGTCCTGTCGGCGTGCCGCATGAACTTAGCTGGCAAACCTCATGGCGCAAGCACTGTTGCAAACCCTAGCCTCTGATGTCGCACAAATCCCATACCGAGTTGATTGTATTGTCAGCCAACCGATGCAGTCTGCACATACAAGCGCTCAGCGAAGGCCCATCATTGCGCCGCGCGCAATAGGTCACATCACGCGAAACTTTGGCAAAAAGTGATAGCCCCAGATTTTCCGCAATCTCTGCCATCTTGGCTCCAAGCTCAGCTATCTTTGGTAATTGCTGATGGCCATATGCGATACGAAGCTCTTCAAGGCAGCTCCAAAGCTGTTCGATTGAAGTTGAGATTACTTCCTCCGCACGAGACTCCCCCATACTGACACACAGCTCCACCAAGCGGTCGCTATCGACCGTCGCGTGTTCTGCAAATTTCAATTCCAATGGATGCATCCCGCATTCCCCTTTTCACGCCCCAACGCTTTTATAACTGCGGTCTTGGAAGCACGACGTGAAGAAAGTGTTGCCTGCGAGGCCAAATATATCTCGAATTCCGTTCAATTCTTACGTAGCTACACGTGAAACTGTGGAACTTCAGGTGACCTATGATCGATGCAAAACCATTACCAAACTACCTGATCCAGCGGTATCAAGGTTGGAAGGCCACAACATATACCGAGAATGAACCGTGGTATCGCCATTTGGCAGAAGAAGGTCAAAACCCACGGGCAATGGTCATTTCATGCTGTGATAGCAGAGTTCACGTCACTTCAATCTTCGGGGCGGAACAGGGTGAGTTTTTCATTCACCGAAATATTGCCAGCCTCGTCCCACCCTATGCACCCGACGGCGATCACCACGGCACCTCAGCTGCGGTAGAATACGCGGTGACCAACCTGAAAGTAGCCCATATCCTTGTTCTTGGTCATTCTAATTGCGGGGGCGTGGAAGGGTGCCACGAAATGTGCACTGGGAACGCTCCCCACCTTGAAAAGAACACAAGTTTTATTGGCCGTTGGATGGATATTCTGCGTCCCGGCTATGAACGCGTTAAAGATATTTCGAACAGCGACGAGCGCAAACGCGCGCTAGAGAAGGAGGCGGTCCTCGTATCTATCGAAAATCTGGCGAGTTTCCCTTTTGTTAAATCCGCAATTGAAAGTGGCCACCTTAGCATACATGGGCTTTGGACGGATATCGGAGAGGGAAGTCTGGAACATTACTCTACCGAGCAAGGGTTCAAACGTGTTTGAGGGTTTGCAAGTCCCTGAAAATTTTACAAAAATTCATTCGCTAATAAACTAGACCATTAATCTCCGCTTAAAGCGCCTGCTCATAGACATGTCTCGTCAAGTCTATGAGGTGTGTTATGGCGACGTTTACCGTCAACGGGTATGAGATTACGACAAGTGAAGACAATGAAGTCTCCGATGTCAAAGAAGCAAAATTACAGTTCGTAGCGCCATTGGGCGATGCGACAATCGACTATAGGTACGCGTCCGACGATCCAGACTCTGCGGAAATTTCGCTGAGTGACTATAATATCCTGATCAACGGTCAGCACTTAAATGACGGCGATCTGCCCAATTTGATCGAGATGTTCGATGTGAAATGGTCATCCCAAGAAGGGCCTGACAATAAGCAGGTGTTCAATCTTAGCTTTTCAGACGGCGATGGCTGGCGGGATATGGTCTTCTCAGTCAGCAAAGACGCATTACCGGACTTATCCGATGCAGAGCAAACAAACCAATTGTTAGAACAAGCGCTGTTTTCCACTATCAATGGCGGGGATACGGAACATAATTACACCATCGAATTATTAGAAATTGCGGGTGTCGCCGTGACAGGTGCTGTTCAAAGCCTGTTCAATATCGGCGTGACGTCCCCCATTGCGGATGACAAGTTTGATTTCACAATCAACCCGGACGCGGAAGATGCATTGTTGGCAGACATGGATATGACTGCCGCTCCCAACAGCGCAGAACAGCTGGCACCCAACGTCGAGGAAGTCGCCGTCGACGATAGTGCAATCGAGCTGATAAGCTTGACTGTGCCGGACATTCCCTACGACGACTTCGGGTAACGCCAACCAACAAAAAAGGCCCCAGACTGCATAAGTCCGGGGCCCAATTCTTCCTGAATGCGCCTAACCAATCAGCCCTTCTTCAAAACCCGATTGCCTAGAAGCTCCGCGATTTGAACAGCGTTGAGCGCGGCACCTTTGCGCAGGTTGTCAGAGACGCACCAAAGGTTCAGGCCGTTCTCAATCGTCGAGTCCTGACGGATACGCGAAACAAAGGTCGCAAAATCACCGACACACTCAACTGGAGTGACGTACCCGCCATCTTCGCGCTTATCGATTACCATCACTCCAGGCGCCTCACGCAGAATATCACGCGCTTCATCTTCATCGAGAAAATCTTCAAACTCGATATTTACTGCTTCTGAGTGACCCACGAAAACCGGAACACGCACGCAGGTTGCAGTCACTTTGATGCCTTTGTCGACGATCTTCTTCGTCTCTGCCACCATCTTCCATTCTTCCTTGGTCTCGCCAGAGTCCATGAAAGCATCGATATGCGGAATCACATTAAATGCGATTTGCTTGGTAAACTTTTTCGCCGGCTTGTCATCGGTCGGATTGTAGATCGACTTCGTCTGGTCCCACAGTTCATCAATGCCGTCTTTGCCCGCACCTGAAACAGATTGGTAAGTACTGACGACAACACGCTTGATCTTTGCGCGGTCATGCAACGGCTTCAAAGCGACGACCATTTGAGCCGTAGAACAATTCGGGTTCGCAATAATGTTCTTCTTCGAATACATCATCACGTCGTCCGGATTAACTTCAGGAACGATCAACGGAATGTCAGGGTCATAGCGATACAAGGACGAGTTATCGATGACGACACACCCTGCTTTTGCTGCGGCAGGCGCATATTTCTTCGTAGCTTCAGAACCAACCGCAAACAGCGCCATGTCCCAGCCTGCAAAGTCAAACGTGTCAAGGTCCTTCGTCGTAAGCGTCGTATCACCAAAGCTAACTTCTGTTCCGAGCGAACGGCGCGACGCGAGCGCGGCCAACTCATCTACGGGAAACTGGCGTTCAGCCAGAATGTTCAGCATTTCGCGGCCCACATTGCCTGTGGCACCAACGACGGCGATTTTATAGCCCATGATCCTAAGGGTCCTTTGCGTTACAGTTGAGTCCTTGCGGACGCGGCTGCATACCCCCATGTGAGAGCAGGTGAAAGACCCAAACCCATGCTGGCTTGCCGCAATGCGCCGTTTCACGCTAAATGTGACCAGAAATCCGGCCAAAGACGCCGCAAGAAGGCAGAACCCCGTGCAAAACCAGGCCGCAGATTCAGCAAATATTGTCTCGTCGCAACCACCGCGCCAGCTTTTTGGCCGACTTTGGACAGGATATCTGCGCAAACACGCCGGTTGGATTGGTTTTGCATTCGTCTTGATGATAATCGAAGGCAGTACGTTAGGTTTATTGAGCTACATGCTCCAACCTATGTTCGACGTGGTCTTTGTCGACGGACAATCCGATATGGCGTTCCTCGTCGCGATCGGCATTTTTGCTCTGTTTGTTGCCCGTGCCTTCTCCGGGCTAGGACAACGCGTTTTGATGACACGTACGTCACATATCGCATCGACTGAGCTCCAAGGTGATCTTCTTGGCCATACCCTTGATCTGGATAATGGGTTTCATTCTCGAACATCTCCAGGCGCTCTGATTGAACGTGTCCAAGGCGATGTAATCTCCATTCAAAGCCTGTGGAGCATAATAATAACGGGCGCCGGACGTGATCTAATTTCACTCATTTCGCTAATGGTCGTCGCTATTTCCATTGACTGGAAATGGGCTGCAGTTGCGGTAATTGGCGCACCGATATTGTTACTGCCATCTATTCTGGTCCAACGCTACATTCGTAGAAAAAGCCACCTCCTCCGTGAGATTGCGGGTAAGAGGACAACACGGCTAGACGAAATATTTCATGGCATTACACCCATCAAATTGAACCGGATGGAAGGATACCAGCGTAGGCGCTTCATGAAGCTGTCAGATGACTGGGTTCGCTCAACCGTTAAGACAGTGGCGGGTCAAGCCACAGTTCCTGGCCTTGTCGACATTGCAGTTGGTTTTGGATTTTTCTGCGTGCTTCTATATGGAGGCCCGGAAATCGCGTCCGGCGAGAAGACGGTAGGCCAGTTCATGTCTTTCTTCGCCGCGATGTCACTCGCGTTCCAACCTTTGCGCCGGCTCGCGGACGTCGCAGGATATTGGCAAGTTATGCAGGCCAGTCTTGCTCGTATTTTTGGGCTAATGGATACGAAACCGGAAGTGAAGGACACCGCAGAAACAGGTGCAGCAGTACCAACAGAAAGCGGTGTTACATTCTCAAACGTTAGCTTGTCCTATGGTGAATTACCTGTCCTCAAATCCCTGAACCTAACTGTTCCGCAAGGCACCACGACTGCATTAGTCGGACAATCCGGCGCTGGCAAAAGTACGGTATTCAACGTCCTCACGCGACTGATTGATGCGCAGTCAGCGAAGATTGAGATCGGCGGAACAGACATCACGCGCTTAAAACTAAATGACTTGCGCTCAATGTTTTCGGTCGTTTCTCAAGATGCACTTCTGTTCGATGAAACGCTGCGCGAAAATATTCTGTTGGGCCGTACAGATGTCACGGACGCACAACTGGCTGAGGTTTTGAAAGCTGCAAATGTTACAAATTTTCTGGAGAGCTTGCCCCAAGGGTTGGACACAGAAGTTGGACCTCGCGGTTCGAATTTGTCTGGGGGCCAAAGGCAGCGCGTTGCAATTGCACGGGCACTGCTAAGGGACACCCCAATTTTACTTTTGGATGAAGCGACCTCAGCATTGGATGCGGAGTCTGAGAAAGTCGTTCAGACAGCACTTGATGAACTGTCGAAGGGCCGCACCACACTTATCATCGCGCACCGCCTCTCTACCATACGCAATGCCGATCAAATTGCTGTTCTGGACCAAGGGCAATTGGCAGAAACAGGCACACATGAGGAGCTTCTTGAGAAGGGTGGAATTTACGCGAATTTGCACAGTCTGCAATCGGGTGAAGCTGCGCAGCCGGTCGAACGCTCGCGTAAACGCTTTCCAGTCGCGCAACCCAAACCTGCTATAGCAGTGGTGCCATATCTCATTCGGCCACGGTTTACGCTTCGCAACATCTCGCTGGATAAGCTGGATTGGCCCCATGGCCGTCCGGAAAGGCTTTCGTCGGGGACTATCGCGGATATGGAAGACTTCGATCATCTGCTGATCTATTCGCGCAAGCAGGTCTATTGGCAGCCCCGACCGCAACTGCAACCGAAGCTATCAGTCATGATTTTGGAACCTGACGCGATTCACGGACAACATCTAAAACTCGCTAAGAAGTTTCATCACCGGTTTCACCGTATCTTGACGCACAGCGCGCAATTGCTTGGCGAGATACCGAACGCCCTGCAGTTGGCGCCGACTTCAACATGGCTGCCGACCTGGCCCGCTCATCCTGCACCCAAAACACAGATGGCATCGCTCATTGCGTCCGAAAAGCGTGATTTGGAAGGTCACAAGCTGCGACATGCGATTGTCGAAAAAATACGAGAGAACAACTTGGATGTGGAGGTTATGGGCCGCGGTTATAAACCATTCGACAATAAGTCAGATGGGCTGTTGCCTTACCGCTACTCCGTTGTGATCGAAAACGTCCAAGAACACGGATATTACACTGAGAAGATGATTGATGCAGCGCTTTGTCGAACAGTGCCAATTTATTGGGGCGCACCCGATATCGCCGAGCATTTTGACCCGAAGGGCTTGATCATTTGTGACACTGCTGCAGACATTGAACGCGCCTTGGAAACCATGTCTGAAGAAGACTACGATGCGCGCTCGGAGACGATTGAATCAAATTTCAAGATTGCTGAGGCGCAGGCCAATCTGCATTTACGCGCCACGACGTTAATTATGGATAGCTAAGTGCGCTCAGACAATTTTCGGATGGCGCGACGGTAGACTAATCTTGGGATGCTGGCTTTCACCTCATCGAAAAGTCCACGCTTGTTTGAAAGGGTGCTCCCGCCAGTCTCAACTGTTCGGTCAGATACGCCTGAAGGAACAACGCATGTGACTTCCACCTTGGTAGCCCACCGCATTTGCAAAAACGCATCAACAGGACGATCAATTTCGCCACTCAGAGCCAAAAGCTTCGATGCAGTCGCACGGCTTACCAGCTGTGCCGAAGTACGAAGCGGTATGAGTTGAGGCCTTAAAAGACGAAAACGACCGCGTTTTGCAACTTCGGCCACATCCCCTTTGACGTTGCGCACCTGAAACTGAGTGTAGCCCCAATGATCCAAGTTCTCTTGTGCCAGCGCGAGGGCAGGCACAAACTCTGTTGGATCGATCTGCACATCATCCTCGATGATAAGTGCGCCATTTAGGTCTTCTTCAACGATGGCCCGCCATGCAGACTTATGGCTTTCAAAACACCCGACCTCACCCACGCTTAGCGGAAACGGATATCGCGGTCTAAATAGAGTCTTGCCGGGGTAGATATCCGCAAGCTCTTGCTGTGACAGCCGTGATCCATCACAGGCAGCAAGAACGCGAGCGTCAGGCGTAGCGCTTAGAATATGATCTACTTGGGCGCGGCGCTTAGCGGCTCGCGCCAAATGCACAACGAATGTCTTGATCATGCACTGCTCCAAAGTTGCTCATAGACACGGGCGATGCCGTCTGCCTCTTGCTCAATCGCATAACGATCACGGGCAATACTCCGGGCATTCTTCGACATCTTTGCGAGCAGGTCAGGATTGCCAAGTAGCGCAGCAACCGCCGGACCGGCCTGCGCCGGATCGACGATCAGACCTGCCTGACCGTTAGAGGAGAATTGCTGAAAGTACCCAACATCTGTCCCAACAAACGGAACTCCGGATGACATGCCCTCCAAAGGGGTCATGCCGTAGCCTTCATATCGCGGCAGCGGACAGAGAAGGCTCAAGGCACGGATCACATCTGGCATTTTTCTACCCTCAAGTTCACCAACAAATAGCAGACGGTCGGATAGGCCTGATTGCGCAACTTTGGCCTTTAGACTGTCAAGAAATGCCTGATCGCCTTTCCCGGCCTTTCCAATCACCAACGCAGTGACATCCTGTTGCTTTGGAAGGACGTGCAACATTGCATCTACGAAACGATCAGTTCCCTTTTCTGGTCTGACCCGACCAATAGCAGCAACCCCGCGCGCGCCCCCATATCCAAGAGCAGCCCATGCCGCTTGCCGGTTATCGGCTGGTGTGAACCGCCGGGTATCTACGCCGTGCGGCACCACGGCCCATGCATTGGGAACATAGTTCGCCGCCTCATCGGTTGTTGCAATCACCGCGTCCATTTTAGAGATGAGCCATCTTGGGAAGGCGGAATGGCGGCGTTGCGCAGCACTTGTGAACACCAATCGTACTGGCCTGCGCAGGACATCCCGAACCCATAGAGCGGTGCGCATTTCCGTGTTTCGCCGAACATGCCAGATGCCAAATGGCCTGTCATCCGGAGCCCTAGCACTCAGTGACATGGCCTGGCGCTTTGTCAGTGGGACCGGACAATTTGACAATGCTTCTCCAACCAATCTCAGGTCAAAAGCCTGAACGGGAACGAGACCCGCAATAGTTGCTGAAACGCCCGTGAAATTACGGTTGAAATTTGTGATATATACTTCGGGTGACGGTTCCATTGCGCCCTCATTCCCCTTTCGGTCGACGTCGCAAAAGGGCAGTCAAGATCAAGCCCCAAAATAACAAACCTTGACTGTGTTCGGTTAAGGTCGCGCGCTCTGTAAAGGTAATAAGGGCGAGCATTTTTCGCCAGTTCGGCGGAGCTTGAACAACCCATTGCAATGGCAGGTCATCAATTATGACAAGGTATAGGAGGTAGTAGATCTGAGGCGATACCCAGACAAACAAATAGAGCACAGCTATAGCGATGAGTGCCCTTACAAGGCGTCCCGTACCTTCGACGATCCAATAGACAAACCAAAGGCAAGCGATTGCCAAAGTGACAGAGAGCACACCAAGGGCGACCCTGCCCCCCATGCTAAGGGTAAAGAAACTGTCTTCCGCGTAGAGCATGTCACTGCGTTATCTGAAAAAACAGATGGTGCCTAGCTTGCAACTGGTTGCAAGGTTTTGCAATTTAGCTGGAATTAGCGTTGCAAAAGTGGGCGGATGATTGATGGCAATTACACTTAAAGACGTCGCCTTGCGTGCAGGTGTATCGCGATCAGCTGTGTCACGCACCTTCACCGAAGGTGCATCTGTTTCCGAGAAAACGCGCAAGAAAGTTCAAAAGGCGGCGACGGAACTCGGGTATCGTCCCAATGCGCTCGCATCCTCACTCACGACGGGACGCACAAAATTGATTGGTCTGGTGAGCGATAATTTCCATAACCCGATCTTCCTCGAAGTTTTTGATCTGTTCACCAAAGGTTTGCAGGAACGCGGTCTTCGCCCGCTCTTGGTGAACCTCTCTCAGCAAAAGGATCGCGATCACGCGCTGCAGTTGCTCCGCCAGTATTCTGTCGATGGCGTGATTGTCGCGTCCTCCACTTTGCCACCGAGCTTTGCGAAATCGTTTCGTGATGCGGGCGTTCCTGTTGTAAATTCCTTTGGCCGTCATACCACCAGCCCGGATGTCCACGTTGTTGGAATTGACAATGTTGAATGCGGCAGGATGGCAGCAAGAAGCCTGCTTGACCGCAACTATAAAAATTTGGCTTTCATGGGCGGACCCGAGGCTGCGACCTCCACGCAAGACAGGCTTGCGGGGTTTTTGGAAGTAGTCAAAGACAGCATTGGCATCCAATTTACGCACAGCTTCGCTGAGGGCTATAGCTTTGAGGCGGGTCGAAAAGAGATGATGCGTTTAATTCACAGCGGCCCCGCGGACGCATATTTTTGTGGTGATGATGTTCTGTCCATCGGTGCGTTGAGTGCAGTGAGTTCTGCAGGGCTCAAAACGCCCGACGATATCGGACTGATCGGTTTGAACGACATGGAAATGGCGGGTTGGAACAACATCGGGCTCACAACCATCCATCAGCCAATTCAGCAGATCATTTCATCTTCAATTGAGCTGGTCGTGGCCATGCTGGATGACCCCGACCGCTATCCTGAAGCGCGGCTGTTTCCCTGTCACATCGTTGAAAGGGAAACGCTTAGAGCTGCATCGTCACTTTAACGAAGCAGGTACCGCGTTAACCCATTCGCCATCTTTTTTGGCGGATGCCACGCACGCGTGAACAGCCGCCATCGACCGCAACCCGTCCACTGCCTTTGGGTAATGGGATGCAGCAGGATCAGGGCTTCGGCCGTCCTTCTCGGCACGGATCACCTCGGCCAAATCCGAGTAGATATTTGCAAATGCGAGCGGCATACCTTCCGCGTGACCGATGGTGACACGCGTAGCGCGATCCGCCTCAGGTGACAGATTAGCTTCGCCCCGTTCGATAACTTGAACACGCCCATTGGTTGGCGTCCAATACAGTTGGTTCGGCTGTTCTTGCGCCCATCGCAGTCCGCCATTTTCGCCGAAAACCTGAATGGTCAAACCATGCATCCGACCAACGGCAACCGCACTAGTCCAAAGCCTTCCAACAGCGCCACCATTCATCCGGAAGTTCACCATCGCATCGTCTTCCAGCTCTCGGCTGGAAATTGTTGAGGCGAAGTCAGCCGAGAGCTTTTCGACTTCCTGACCCGTCACAAAGGACGCCATATGCATCGCGTGTATACCACAATCTGCAAACTGTGCGGACGCCCCCATTTGCGTGGGATCATAGCGCCAACGAATGCGTGGATTGTCAGCTTGGGCCGCATCCGCATGATGCCCGTGAGAGAATTCCGCGACCACAACACGCACCGCCCCAAGATCTCCCCGCGCGATCATTGCGCGCATATGACGGACCAAGGAATAGCCGGAATAGCCATAATTTACGGCGCAGGTTTTCCCAGAAGCCGCGGCAATTTTGACGATCTCTTCCCCCTCTTCGACGGTCATCGTCATGGGCTTTTCGCAAAGCACATGAAAGCCGTTTTCGAGGAACGCTTTGGTGATCTCAAAATGCGTCGCGTTGGGCGTAGCCACAGTCACGAGATCGACCCGATCTTCGCGTCTGGTTTCACCCGCTAGCATTTCGCGCCAATCGCCGTAAGCACGATCAGCAGCAATGCCCAAGCGTTGCGCATAATCGCGACCCGCGTCGGGATTATGGTCCAAAGCCCCTGCAACCATTGAAAATTCGCCATCAAGACCAGCGCCAAGACGATGTGCAGGACCAATTTGCGATCCTTCACCGCCGCCAATCATTCCCCAGTTCAAACGTGTCATGTCAGTGCCTCAAAAGCCAATGGATTGCAGGTATGTGCGGTTCGTCTTGGCATCGCCAAGCGGGTCGGGATCAAGCAGCGGATCACAGTCTTGTTCAACCGTGCACCAGCCTTCGAACCCATTGTCCAGAAGCACCTGACGCACTGCGGGAAAGTCCACGTCGCCGTCACCCAGATTGCAGAAAATGCCCTGTCCGCAAGCATCGTAAAAATTGGTCCGATTGGCGACAACTTTTGCTTTCACAACAGGGTCGATATCCTTGAAATGCATGTAGCTGATACGGTCGATATGGCGCTTCATGAAGGCCACGGGGTCGAAGCCTGCATAGGAGTGGTGGCCGGTGTCAAAGCAGATTTTCATGATGCTTTCATCCACTTCATCAAGCAGTCTTTCCAACTCAGGCTCAAAGTCGATGAAACCGCCTGCATGAGCGTGCATGCCAACTGTCAAACCATACTCTTCAGTACCCATTTTGGCGACAGTTGCGATGCGGTCGCGAAACGCCGACCACTCAGCATTATCCATCTGCTCCGCCTCATCCGCGCGCCCTGCAGTAGGAGCACGACGCGGCGAAATAGAGTCGATTAGGACAAGGTGCTCAGCACCGTGCGCGACCAATGCCTTACAGGTCCGCGTTGCCCCATCCAAAACGTCGTCCCATTGATCAGCGTCATGAAACGCGCGAAACACAACGCCGCCAATCAAGGTTTGGTCGTTTTTCTCTAGCTCTTCTGCCAGAATCGGTGGGTCCTCCGGCATAAAACCGACCGGCCCAAGCTCGATACCCTTATAACCAGCATCAGCGTTCTCTTTCAGAACGGATTTCCATGTTGGATTGCGGGTGTCATCCGCAAATTCTACACCCCAAGAACAGGGCGCGTTGCCAATCTTAATCATAGCGCGTCTCTTTCGATTAGACGTTGATCCAAGTCTTCTGCTTGCTGGATTCCAGTGCCGCATAGACAGTTTTGTTAACCCTCAGGCCTTCTTCGAAGGTCGGCCAAATATCTTCCCCAGTGTCGATCGCCTCAAGAAAATCCTTCGCCTCGATAATGATCTGATCTTGGTACCCCGTGCCATGACCGGGACCTTGGCAGAATGGCAAATAGTCAGGATGTGCGGGGCCCGTCAGGATCTTGCGGAACCCTCTTTCAGCTTCGGGACCTTCAGCCAAATACAGCCAAAGTGCGTTTTGATCTTCTTGATCAAATCTGATCGCCCCACGGGTGCCATGCACCTCATAAGCATAGCCCATCTTCCGCCCGGTCGCGGCACGGCTGAAGAACAAATGACCCATGACTCCGTTCTCGAACCGGCACATCATTTGGGCTTGATCATCATTCGTAACCTTCACGCCGCCGCGATCCGCATGAACCGTCTCGACCTCCGCGATAAGAGACGAAATCGGTCCGATCAGACCATGCGCAGCGTTGATCATATGAGGGGCGAGGTCGCCCATTGTGCCGTTTGAGATACCTTGGCTGCGCCATGTTGCTGGACCGTCGGGATCCGCATCGAAATCTTCTGTATGCTCACCACGGAAATACGTGACCTCACCAATCCGACCTTCAGAAATCAGCTGGCGCGCATATTGCGAAGCCGGCGTGCGGATGTAGTTGAACCCAACCATATTCCGGCACCCGCTGTCCTTTGCAGCGGCGGCCATGGCCTCGCTATCGGCGACAGAGGCGCCAAGTGGCTTTTCGCAAAGAACATGCAACCCTCGGGCAAATGCAGCTTCTGCGATTTGGCGATGCGTTTCTTGCGGGGACGCAATGACGATAGCTTCAACTGTCGGATCCTCAATCAGATCGCGCCAATCTACGGCAGCCCTGCGAAACCCAAACGACTGCCGGTAACGCTCCGCCGACGCCTGACTTGAAGCCGCGACCACCTCAAGGCGCGGTCGCAATCTTGTCCCAAAGATGGATGCAACAGAGGACATGGCAACAGCATGCGCCTTGCCCATGTATCCGCCGCCAATGATGCCTATGCCAATTTCGGCCATTTGAGCCTCTTCCCAAAAACAGTTTGCAACCGGTTGCAAAATGACTATCTTCAACTATGCCTTGTGGTCAATAGGGCAATCGAGCCTGAACGATTCTTTTCTGCGAAGGGAGACAGCAGATGAGCCAACCCACCGACACGATCCGTCTGACAACTGCGCAGGCCATCATCCGTTATCTTGCCGCTCAATACATCGTTATTGACGGGAAAAAGACACGGGTTTGCGGTGGCGGGTTCGGCATTTTTGGCCATGGTAATGTGACTTGTTTGGGCGAGGCACTTTACGACCATAAAGATGTCTTGCCTCTTTATCGCGGCCAGAATGAGCAATCCATGGGCTTCGCCGCAGCAGGGTACGCGAAATATCACCTCCGCCAGCGCTTCATGTTTTGTACAGCTAGTGCAGGACCTGGAACTGCGAATCTGTTGACCTCAGCCGCCCTTGCCCATGCCAATAGGCTGCCGATGTTGATGCTCTGTGGTGATGCTTTCCTGACTCGTCTGCCCGACCCCGTCCTTCAGCAACTCGAACATTTCGGCAACCCGACGCTTGGCGTAAACGATGCGTTCAAGGCGGTCAGCAGATATTGGGACCGCATCACACACCCAGCGCAAGTTATTCAATCCCTGCCTGCCGCCTTGGCGACCATGCTTGACCCCGCAGATTGTGGACCTGCCTTCATCGGACTTCCGCAAGACGTTCAAGGCTGGACCTACGATTACCCTGTATCGTTTTTCGAAGAGAAGACCCACCGTATCCGCCGGCAATTGCCCGATGACGAAGAACTTACCGACGCCACCGAATGCCTTACCAGCGCGAACCGTCCGGTGATTATTGCCGGCGGCGGCGTTCAATACTCGGGTGCCGTGGACGAATTGACCGCTTTCGCGGAGACCCACAACATCCCTGTGATCGAAACCATCGCCGGACGCGCCAACCTGCTGGCGGATCACCCGCTCAACATCGGACCAGTAGGTGTTACAGGCTCTAACTCCGCCAATACAATCGCAGAGCAGGCCGACGTTATTCTATCCGTTGGATGCAGACTGCAGGACTTCACCACCGGATCTTGGACGGCCTTTGCGAAAGACGCGCAGATTATCTCGCTGAACGCAGCGCGCCACGATGCCGGTAAACATATGTCTTTGCCCGTCGTTGGCGATGCAAAGCTTGGACTGCGGGAACTGTCACGCAGAATTGCAGCCTATACCGCCCCGACGGACTGGACGGAGACAGCTCAAGCGGAACGCGCGAAATGGGATGACTATGTTGCTGACAATGTGGCTTACGGTAATCGCCCTAATTCCTATGCGCAGGCCATTGGCGTTGTGAACGAACTTTGCGATCCTAACGACCGTGTTGTCGCCGCTGCAGGTGGCCTTCCAGCCGAAGTAACAGCGAATTGGCGCACGCTTGGCATTGGCACAGTGGATGTCGAATTCGGCTTCTCCTGCATGGGATATGAGATCGCGGGCGGTTGGGGCGCGCGGATCGCACAGACAGAAAATGAAGGACAACAGGACACAATCGTGTTCTGCGGTGACGGCTCATATCTGCTGATGAATTCAGACATCTATTCTTCCGTTCTGACCCAGAAAAAGCTGATTATCTGCGTTTTGGACAATGGCGGCTTTGCAGTCATCAACAAGCTGCAGAATAATACTGGCAATGAAAGCTTCAACAACCTGATCTCCGACACACCGACAATGCCGGAGGCATTCGGCGTCGACTTTGAAGCACATGCAAAATCTATGGGGGCGATCGCCGAAACAGTGTCTAACCCAGCAGAATTTGGTGAAGCCTTTAAGCGTGCGAAAGCCGCAGACAAGACCAGTGTGATCGTTATGTCAGTTGATCCTTATGATGGTTGGACAACGGAAGGTCACACATGGTGGGAGGTCGGAACACCCCATGTGACAGACAACCCAAAAGTTCAGGCGGCCCATGAGGACTGGGAAAGCTCCCGATCCAAGCAACGGAAAGGTGTCTGACATGAGCGCACTTCTGAACGGCATCCGCCAAAACAATTTCCTCGTGATCGGACGCGCGGGGATGGATTTCTTTCCAGACCCACCCGGTACAAGAACTGAAGAGGCCGTCGAATTTCGGTCCGGTCTTGGTGGTTCAGCTGCGAATACTGCCGCTGGTATCTGCCGATTTGGCGGGAATGCTGATCTGGTAACCTGCGTATCGGATGACAGCATCGGCCGATATTGCACAAACCAGCTTGATAAATACGGGGTCGGGCGCAAGCATGTCAGGCCCGTCGGCGGAGAGTTTCGGAACTCCCTCGCCGTCTACGAAAGCCGTGTCGATGAACACCAAACAGTGATCTACAGAAACGGCGCTGCGGATTTTGAGATGTCGATCGAAGATGTTGAAGCGCTTGATTACTCAGCATACGGCGCGCTGATCACAGCTGGAACCGTTTTTGCAGCAGAGCCGTCGCGCAGTGCGGCGTTTCATGCGTTCGAGCTGGCGCGTAAGGCTAGCCTGCCGATTATCTTTGATATCGATTATCGCCCCTACTCATGGCCCTCACCAGAAGTCGCCCAAGACGTGCTTAGCCGCGCGGGCGCATTGTCAGACATGATTGTAGGCAACGACGAAGAGTTTGGCTTTATGGCTGGCGACATCGGAAAAGGCCAAGCCAAAGCGGAAGAACTGGCCAAGTCGAGCGCGGAAATTGTGATCTACAAATTGGGCGAGAAGGGTGCGGTAACCTATACCGACACAAATGTGATCACAACAGGCATCTACCCAGTTACCGCGTTGAAGCCGACTGGTGCAGGCGACAGTTTTATGGCTGGATTGATGGCAGCAATCGCTTCTGGACATGAACTGAAAGACGCTATTCACCGTGGCTCTGCCTGTGCGGCCATCGTCGTGGGTAAGCCTGGATGCGCACCGGCCTTGCCTGATCTTGCCGAATTAGAGTCTTTTTTGGAAACACACCCTGGCCCAAGCAACGCTTGAGAGGACATCATGCACATTGCTCCCTTTGACAATCAGAACAAACCTATCGTTGACGTCGATGATAAGACGGTCCCACTGAACTACTTCAATATCGTAAAGCTCAAAAAGGGCGACGCATTTGAATATCAGGTACCGCGGTATGAAACCTGCATCGCACCGGCAACTGGAAGTGTCGACATTGATATCGAAGGCTTCACGGCTAAGGATATCGGCGGCCGTGTCGGTGACGTCTGGGGCGGCGAGCCCGAAGGCGTTTATGTTCCGTCCGGCGGCAAAGCCACAATGATCTGTACAAGCGATGAAGCCGAGGTGTTTGTTGCTGGTGCCTTTTTTGAGGACGTGCTCGACCCGTTCACTGTTCGCAGCGACGAGATCGACCTCGTGCAATATGGCTCTGACGATACGAAGACCCATCGTAAGATTAAGCATATTTTGGGGCAAAAGCAGCATGACAAAGTCGGGCGCTTGCTGGTCAGTGAGCTGTTCACTGTCGGTGCTGGCGGCTGGTCGGGTTTCCCAAGCCACAAACATGACACAGATCGTCTTCCAATCGAGACACGTCATGACGAGACGTACAATTTCCGCTTTAAACCAGATCACGGGTCTGGCGTTCAGATGCTCCAGCGGCAAGACGGAAAGCCCGGCGACGCGTATCATATCGTTGATGGGTCTACGATTTGCCTCGATAGCGGATATCACCCATGCTGTGTTCTTCCCGGCTACGAGATGTATTATTTTACTATTCTCGGCGGCCTATCACAGCGGAGTCTCGTTCAGTATTTCCAGCCATCTCATGCGGATCAAATCGAGACTATTCCGGGTATCAAAGACATGATTGCGAAATTTAAGTGACACTAGCGGCGCTTGCAGACGTTCTTCAGCCTGCACTTAAAAATGGACATGCCGTAGGTGGTTTGGTCTGCCTTGGCTGGGAAGACATGCGTGCATTTGCTTATGCCGCTGAAGCCGAGGGTTGCCCTGTTATCTTGCAAGCAGGCCCCGGTTGTCGCGAACACACGCCGCTTCCGATCTTAGGAAAGATGTTTCGATATCTTGCGGACAATGTAGACGTGCCTGTCGTCGCGCACCTGGATCACGGCTACACTTTTGACGAATGTAAGGAAGCCCTTGAATGCGGTTTCACATCCGTGATGTTCGACGGATCACGCAAACCCCTGCAGCAGAACATTGATGAGACCGCTGCAATTGCTGAGATGGCGCATGCGGCAGGTATTTCCTGCGAAGGCGAGATCGGTTTCGTCGGGTACGCTAACGGCGAGAATTCCGCTGGAACAGACCCTATTGAGGCTACGAAATTCGCCAAAGAGACTCAAGTTGATGCAATGGCGATCTCTGTTGGGAATGTGCATCTGCAAGAGAATAAGGAAGGCGGGCTGGATATTGACCGTATCCGCGCCATTGAGGCCACCACCGATGTGCCGTTGGTGATCCATGGGGGGTCTGGCGTTCCGGTCGCTCAGCGTACGGAATTGGCGCGAAATTCGGCCATCTGCAAATTCAATATCGGGACAGAATTGCGTATGGCCTTCGGTGATGCGCTGAGGGCGTCGATTGCATCCGATCCTAAGCGATTTGACCGTGCACAAATCCTTAAAGACACACATGATCCCGTACTGAGCGCGACACGACGCGTACTAGCGGCACTAAAATAGGCCCTAATCCTGATCTCTTTGATAAATCCAATCGTGGTCGGGGTGGTTCTTAAACCGCCACTTGCGGATCGGCCCAGCCATCACATTGAGATAGTACATCTCATAGCCATAAGGCGCTGCACAAGGATGATGGCCTTTAGGCACAAGAACCACGTCATGATTACCGACACTCATTGTCTCGTCCAATGATCCGTCTTCCGTAAAGACCCGCTGAATGCCGAACCCTTGGGACGGGTTGAGCCGATGGTAGTAGGTCTCTTCCAGATAGGTCATGTTTGGAAAGTCATCTTCATCATGCCGATGCGGCGGATAAGATGACCAATGGCCTGACGGCGTGAAAACCTCAGTTACCAACAGACTGTCAGCAACGTCCCGTCCTTCCATCGCGATGTTATTTATGAAGCGTGTATTGGTTCCCCTTCCGCGCTCTTCCAAAGCGATGCCTAAGGGTCCAATGACAGCCGCATCGTGACCACCTTTACCCGGCGCAGAACAGACAGCCAAAATACACTCTGTCGTTGCCGTCGCAGTCCAATCGCTGCCGTTCGGGATATAAAGGCAGTGCGGCGGAGTACGCTCGAACACATCCATCCTCTCGCCCATCTGACCATAGTCATGACCACCTGCAGCGAGTCTCGCCTTACCTTCGACAAGCACCAAGATGACTTCCCGATCATCAGTTTTGGCTGAAACAGTGTCTCCAACGGAAAGTCTGTGGATCGCAAAACCCACATAACCCCAACCCGCATCTTCTGGCGAAATGTCATGCAAAGGTCCTGTATTTGTATTTGGCTTTCTATGAAGGTTCGTCATTCGCGATCACTGCCACGGTGCAAGTTCGCAATGAAAAAGCTATGGCCCGCCCAAAGACCCATTGCACAAAACAAGATACCCCAAACGATCCCACCAGTGACAAATTCAAACATGCCCCACCCAATGCAAATCGCAAAAACAAGGATTCGAACCCAAAGCGGGTTAAAGAAAGGATGATCGAAATCAAATCCCTTCACGCCAAAATCTCTGCCATGTTGACTGCGCGCCCTTCTTTAACGGACAAGAGGGCTGCTTCGGCCATAGCTAGTGCCAGAAGCCCATCTTCGCCCGTCGTTGGCGGCCGCGTATTATTGTTGACCGATGCGATAAAGACCGCGATCTCATTCGCGTAGGCTGCCGTATAGCGGGTCATGAAGAAATCCAGTGTAGGTGGACGGTGATACCCGTCTGCATCAGCTACAACGATATTGGCCTCAAGCGTATTTTCTGCTGAAACAGAGCCTTTGGAGCCATGAACTTCGATGCGTTGGTCATAGCCATACGTCGCGCGCCGAGAGTTTGTGATTGTGCAGTGTTTGCCAGAGGCTGTTTGCATCACCACGTTCGCACTATCGAAATCGCCATGTTGCCGAATTGCAGGGTCCGTCAAGACCGATGCCGTCGCATAGACCGTTTCAACATTTTCACCCAACATCCAACGGGCAACATCGAAATCATGGATCGTCATATCGCGAAAAATGCCGCCCGAACGATCAATATAATCTAGCGACGGCGCGCCGGGGTCGCGGCTGGTAAGTGTCACCATCTCGACCTCCCCAATCCGGCCTTCATCAATGGCCCGACGCAGCGCGTTAAAGTCTGGATCAAAGCGGCGCTGGAAACCAAGCATCAACATACCGTTTGTTTCGTCGACAACCTTCAAACACGATTTTACGCGCCCCAAATCCAGATCAATTGGTTTTTCGCAAAACACCGCTTTGCCCGCGCGGCAGAATTGTTCGATCAAATCCGCATGTGTATCGGTCGGCGTACAAATGACAACCGCGTCAATATCATCGGACCCCGCGATTTCGTCGATGCCCCGCAACTCACACCCGTAATCTGCTTGAACCTGCTTCGCGACACCTTCCATCGGTTCAGATAAGGCTTTGAACTCCGCGCCGGGAACGGAGGCTATGGCTCTCGCATGTACTTGCCCAATGCGACCCGCGCCGAGCACTCCAAATCTGATCATCTAAGCCGCACCTTCGAATTCTGCACCGGTTTTTGCGCCGGTGATGTAGGCGACAACGTCTTGGCCATCCGTGTCTTCCTTATTTAGGTTCGCCACGATCCGGCCTCGGCGAAACACGATAATCCGATCGACCAAGTCAAAGACTTGCCGCATGTTATGAGACACAAGGATCAAAGGCTCGCCCTGTTCTTTCAACGTTCGGATAATATTTTCGACCTGAGCGGTCTCCTGAACACCCAAAGCAGCTGTCGGCTCGTCCATGATTGTCAGTTTCGAGGCAAAGGTTGCCGTCCGCGCAATCGCAACGCATTGGCGCTGTCCGCCAGACATATTCTGGATCGAGTTGCGAATATTCGGGATCTTAACACCCGTCTTTTCCAACCCGTCCATTGTCGCCTGTCGCATTGCTTTGTAGTCAAGGAAACGAAACGGCCCAAGCCAATTTAATTTGGTCATCTCTCGCCCAAGAAATAGGTTGTCGGGCACGTCCAACGCATCGGCCAATGCTAATGTCTGGAACACCGTTTCGATGCCCGCTTTTCGGGCATCGATAGGCCCCGCAAAACTGACAGGTTGCCCATCAAAAATGATCTCACCGCGCGTACGCTGTTCAACACCAGTAATCTGGCGCACAAAGGTCGATTTCCCCGCGCCGTTATCGCCCATGATGGCCACGTGTTCACCCTTTTTCAGAGTAAAATTGGCCCCTTCGAGCGCGTGCACACCGCCGTAGTATTTGGTGAGGTCTTTGGTCTCTAGAATAGTATCGGTCATGACTGCCTCGCTCACGTTCTACTTGCCGCGCGTTCTTGGCGCATTTTGTCCAAGACGACCGCGGAGATGATAATCGCGCCCATCGCCATCAATTGATAGAACGCATCAAGCTTGATGTAAGTGAACCCTGATTGGATCACACCGAACACCATAGCGCCAAGGACCGTTCCGACGATGGAGCCACGGCCGCCAGTCAGGCTAACGCCACCAATCACCGCCATCGCAATTGCGTAAAGCTCATAGAAAATGCCCATGCCCGATTGTGCAGTCAGGTTCTTTGAACTGAGAATAATCGCCGCGAACGCCGCCAGCATCGAGGCAATCATATAAACCCTAACCTTATGCCGTTTGACGTTGATCCCCGACATTCGGGCCGCGTCTTCGTTCGAACCGATGGCATAGGTGTGTTTGCCATAGAGGGTGTATTTCAAGACAATGTGGAACAAGACAGCAAGCGCGAGGAACCAGAACACAGGCGCCATTCCCTTGCCCAAAGCGGCGTAACCCTCAGTTGGGAAAGAAACCGGCTTGCCACGTGTCCAAGCCTGCGCGATGCCGCGGCAGATCAAGAACATCCCCAATGTCGCAATGAAAGGCGGGATGCGGGTGTAGGCAATAAGCGAGCCGTTGATGGCGCCGATAAATGCGCCAAAACACAAGCCCACAATGACCGGTAAGATCACGGGCAGATCAAAGGCCCAATCACCGAAGACCGCCTTTGGGTTCGGATTGCCGTTGACCAACTCCGTCTGTGCGAAGGACATCACGATCATCGCTGTCGCGCCAACAAGTGGCCCTGATGACAGATCAATACCGCCCGAGATGATCACTTGCGTGACACCCAAAGCAATAATGCCAATGATAGACACTTGCAGGATAATGATACGCAGTCGCGCTTCGTTGAAAATAGAATCGAACCGGTCACGCGTGTCGAACAGGAAGCTTTGACCGTTCATGTAAGGCAGTGCCTGCCCGAGCGCCTCAAAGATCAAGATGATGATGATTAGCGCAAAGAAAATATTGATTTCATTCGGCCAAGTGCGCTTTTTCGCGTCAAACTTGAGCCCGCCAGTGCCGTGCGATGTGTCCGACATGTGTTTCCCCTTAAGCCCGTCCAGGCCTGCCCCTTGGTGAGATTGGAAAGAGGCGGCGCAACCGCGCCACCCCTCGTAATGCAAAACCCGGTGGGTTTAGTTCAAGAAGTCAGCGACATTCTCAGGCGTTACCAGCTTGAATGGGATGAAGACTGTTTTGTCGACATCTTCGCCAGCAGCAAGTTTGATCGCTGTATCAATGGAGCCTGCGCCTTGGCCGGCAAGGTCTTGGAACACCGTGACATCCATGTCACCAGCTTGCATTGCAACCAATGCGTCCGGCGTAGCGTCAACACCACCAACAACAACATCGTCCATAGAGATACCCGCGGCTTTCATCGCCTGGATTGCACCGATTGCCATTTCGTCATTGTTGCCGAAGACTGCGTCAAACTCTTCGCCCGAAGAGATCCAGTTCGTCATCATGTTCTGCGCTTCATCACGTGACCAGTTCGCAGTCTGCTCGTCGATCAGCGTGATGAAATTGCACATGTCCATGCCGATCACGTCATGGAAGTCTTTGGAGCGCTGAACAGCCGCTTGGTTCGACAGCTGACCCATCAACATATACGCCTTTGCACCGCCAGATTTGCCGGCTGCGCGCAGGTCTTGGCACATGCGGAATGCGGCCAACGTACCAGATTCGATCTCGTTCGATGCGACGAACGCCTGACCTTCAGGCAAAGTATCCATATTGATCGGCTGACGGTTCACATAGACCAGCGGGATACCAGCAGATGCAGCAGCTTGGCTCATGGCTTCAGTCGCGTTTGTATCGACCGCATTCACGATGATCGCATCAACGCCTGATGCAACAAAGTTGTTGATCTGATCCAATTGGCGCGCCACGTCGTCTTGCGCATCTTCCATTTGCAGGTTGAGGCCGTCGATGGTTTCTGCATGCGCTGTCATGCCATTACGCATGATTGTCAGGCCGTTATCGTCAAAACGTGCGACAGAAACGCCGATGTTTTGAGCCAAAGCGGCTGTTGTCATTAGCGCAGTGATTGCACCTGTAAGTAGTAGTTTTTTCATGGTCTTCCTCCCAATGATGGTGTCCGGCACACCAAGTCTATTTCACCGGATGCCCGCTTATGGGCGTGGATTTCATCGCATTTGAGACTCAGGCAGCTTGCTCCCCAAGGCTTGTTTCGATGAAGTTGAACGATCGCGAAATCTCTGACTTCGGATCGGTGAGTTTATGAACATCCGGCGAGAAAGCCTCGATGGATATCGGACCCGCATAACCGCCCGCCAACAATTGCTCGATCTGCTGAATGTTGCCCAGTCTGTCGCGGCCATCCACAAGAACGCGATGCGCATCACCCATCTCCCGGATAGACAGATCAGGGTCTATCAGACCTGAAACATGAACCATCTCGGTATGATCCGGAAAGACCGGCCCGCCGCCTGCAAGATGATGATGAAATGTGTCGTGGACCAGCTTGATCCGGTCCTCAGCTCGAAGGGCTTCAATAATCTCGACCGCTTCGGATTTGTATTGCATGGAGCATTGCTCGAACCCCAGTGGCTCGACAAAGCCGAGCAGGTCGTAGCTCTCCAACATTGGTTT
Source organism: uncultured Litoreibacter sp. (assembly GCA_947494435.1). GTDB lineage: Bacteria > Pseudomonadota > Alphaproteobacteria > Rhodobacterales > Rhodobacteraceae > Litoreibacter. The sequence continues at coordinate 1,105,053 of CANLUY010000001.1, read as the reverse complement.
CAGCTCGCGCAGGGCAATTCGTAGATTCGCTTGGCGCTCGCCATTGCCCAAACCTAGCCCGTCATTTCTTGGAATAAGACTAACGCCCATCGCACCACACGCGTGGCCGACCTTCATCAGCGCTTCCGCTTCAGTGGCCTTTGCGTCCGACCAGTCGTTGAACGATTTGATTTCAGCAATTGTTAGGATAGAGACACCGGCGGCTGTTGATTTCGCCTTCGCATTTGCTGGCGTGTCACCATCAAACAATCCTGAGGGAAGGTCAGTGCGAAACTCGACACCGGTACAACCCAATTCACCGGCAAGGGTCAGTAGTTCTTCGTACCGCAGATGTGGCGCGGTCATATGATTTAACGCGATAGGCAGCATTGCCACCAGTCCTCCCAAGTACCCGTTTCGGGCGAGCCACCATTTTGCAAGCGGTTGCAAAAATACTGACCGAAGGAAGGATGTCTGGTCAACCACCTGATTTATTCGGTATCAAAAATGATATAATTCACTGTTTCAAATGATACGATTGTTTCTTCAGGTGAATTCTGGCAGGTGGATCACCGGCTCCAAAAACCGTTGTCCCGCGACACCAAAATCACTGGTTTGAACAGCAGATGACATCAAACTTACCAACTCGCGGCAGAGCTGATCCAACGGTGTTCCGATAGCGGCTGTGACGTATCCATCGGCCAATCCCGCACGCGATTCATGGGTGAGCTCGTTCACGATCAAAGCAACCTCTCGCGGTTTTCGTTCTTCGCGCAAGGCTGTGATTGCACCTTCCATCCCGCCACCTGCAACATAGATCCCGACGATGTCCGGATGACGAGACAGCAAGTCCAATGTAGCTTCATGTGTCAGTTGCGTTGTCTCAAGGTTGACCAAAGTATCCAGCACCTCAAACCGTGGCAGGTGTTCCCTGAAGAAACTGCGAAAGCCCGCTTCGCGCAAATCGTGACCGTGCCACCGATGCCCGCCCACGAAAATCGCAAGCTTTCCGGGCTTTTGCGTTGTTGAAGACAACAACCATGCTGCTCCGCGACCGACCTTTAAGTTATTGAGACCTATATAACTTATCCGTTCACCTTGCGCGAAATCGGACATGAGTGAGAAGGTCGGGACACCTTTTTCAATGAGGCCTCTCACTGCATCGTTCACTTGGTGATGATTAACAGCTGTCGCCGCGACTACATCGACCCGTTCTGACAGATCATTCAAAACATCCGACATATCGGATGGGGAAAGAGACGGTGCAAATGTGACAACAGCTTCACCTCTAATCTCTTCAAGGCCATCGACCGCGCGCTCAAGTTGATCTGCCAAATGGCGGTTAAGCGCCTGAGTTTCCTTTTGAAGCATGAAGCCAAATCGAATGCGTGGCAGATCGGGCTGTAGCCGTTGTGCGATCAGGTTTGTCCCGTGGTATCCAATCCGATGGGCGGCCTGCGATACTTTTCTTCCTGTCTCTTCCCGAACGACTACATTTCCTGCAAGAACACGGTTGACCGTCGCAACACTTACGCCGGCTTCCTGCGCAATGTCTTTGATCGTCGGGCGTCGCGCCACAGCATGTCCTAAATTAAGATTATTGTGTCATTAGTGGATATCATGAATGACACATTTCTGCGGAAGATCAAGCTTCTCCGAAAACGCACCCATCACAACCACCGCCGAATCCCATTTACGACTCAGCCGGGTCATCCTTGCGTTTCCATCTCAAACGGCCAGGGAGCATCGGACTGATCCGGGGCGTCGTACCTGTTTCTGGCCGACTGCGTGTGCGCAACACAGGGGCTTCCGTCTCCGTGGATCGGCTTTCCCGAAGAACGATGTAAAGCCCGCTGGCAATGATGACCGACGATCCAAGTATGGTCGCCAGATCCGGGGTCTCTTCGAAGAACAAAAAACCGTAAGCGGTTGCCCAGATGATCTGCGAATACTGCATTGGCGCGACGATCACGGCTTCACCTGCATTGTAAGCTGCGATCAGGAACCGCCCTGCAACCCATGCAAATAGGGCGATGACCGCCAAACGGCCCAAATCCTCCAGCGGAAGCGGTTCATAAACCAATGGCAGCATTGCAGCCATGACAATGAAGTTCGCCATCATCGGATAGAGCATGATGACAACAGTGCGTTCCTCGCGGCCAATCTTGCGAACAACAATAGAAGAGAATGCACCGCAAACTGCTGCGGTCAAAGCAGCAATATGGCCAAGTTCAAGTTGTGTCTGCCCTGGGCGCAGAACGATCATAACCCCTGCGAGCCCTACAAACACGGCGATCCAGCGACGAATTCGTACCACTTCGCCCAGAATCGGAATCGCAAGAACGGTAATGAGCAAAGGGGACGCGAAGATGATCGCGTATACCTGAGCCAAAGGGAGAACAGAGAATGCGTAGAAAGCCGAAAAACCCGTGATTACCGCAGCAATCGTGCGTGCAGCCATCCAATACGGGTGCTTGGGTATCAACGTGCCGCTGGTTTGGTCCCGCATCAAATAAAGCGTCGCGAGTGGAAAGCTAAACATGACGCTGAAGAAAACGATCTGAACGGGGGAATACCCTCCACCACCCAGAATTTTGATAATCACATCATGGGTAGAAAAGATCCCGAACGCGACCAGCGCATAAAGGGCGCCGCGGGTATTGGATTTTGGAGCGTCACTCACCGCGGCTATCCTTTTTAAGTTTTACAAACTGGCGTCCAACGCGGCCAGAACAGCATCGCCCATTTCAGTGGTCGAAACGGGGTTGGTATCGCCTGCTTGCATCAGATCTGCGGTACGAACACCGCTGGCCAGAACAGACTCAACCGCTTTTTCAAGCCGTGTAGCCTCATCCCCCTTATCAAAAGAATAACGCAGCGCCATTGCGAAGCTGAGGATACAAGCGCTTGGGTTCGCCTTGCCCTGCCCAGTGATATCAGGCGCAGACCCGTGGACCGGCTCATACATCGCCTTCGGGCGGCCATTGGCGGCAGGCGCGCCGAGAGAGGCGGAGGGCAACATGCCCAGCGATCCGGTCAACATCGCTGCACAATCAGACAGAACGTCACCGAACAGGTTGTCGGTTACAATCACATCGAACTGCTTAGGCGCCCGCACCAGCTGCATGGCGCCGTTATCGGCATACATGTGGCTCAGCTCGACTTCTGGATATTCAGCGTCATGGATTTCCTGAACGACATCGCGCCACAGGATGCCGGATTCCATCACATTGGCTTTCTCCATGGAGCAGACTTTGTTGTTGCGACGCTTTGCCAGCTCAAATGCAGAGCGGGCTACACGCGCTATCTCCGACTCCGTATAGCGCTGCGTGTTCACGCCAACGCGCTCGTTGCCTTCTTTGTGGATACCGCGCGGCTCACCGAAGTAGACGCCGGAGGTCAATTCGCGCACGATCATGATATCGAGGCCTGCAACAATATCCTTTTTCAGAGAGGAGAAATCGGCCAAGGCATCAAAGCACTGCGCAGGGCGCAAATTAGAGAACAGGTCCATTTCCTTGCGCAGGCGCAATAGACCACGTTCAGGCTTCACACTGAAATCAAGGTTGTCATACGCAGGGCCACCGACAGCGCCAAGAAGAACCGCGTCAACTTCCAACGCCTTTGCCATCGTCTCATCGGCCAACGGCACACCATGCTTATCATAGGCCGCGCCGCCCACCAGATCGGTTTCGACGTCGAATTTCAGGTCGCGCTTTTCACCGAACCACTCAATGATCCGCAGAACCTGATCCATGACTTCAGGGCCAATGCCATCACCGGGCAGAATGAGAAGGGAAGGGTTAGACATCTGGACGCTCCGCTATGCTTTTCGCTGTTGCCAGCGGGGTAGCGTGAGGCGTGAAGAGGGTCAAGTCGGCGTAGGTTTGTTCATTATGGGAATCCCGTCATCTTGGCTGAGCCACGGGGCCAAGCCCTCGTCGAGAAGTTTCCAGACAGCACTGACGCGTGGGGTGTGCCTCAAGGCTTCATGTGTGGTCAGCCAGACCTCAAGTCCAGGCATGGGAAAGACTGGTAAGATCGGAACAAGCCGCATCTCATCAGCAATACCCTTTTGAAGAATCCCAATGCCACATCCCGTGCGGATCATCTCGCTGTGGATCGTCTGTTGATCACAACGAAAGACAAAATCCTCGCGCGTTAACTTCCAACCAAACTCCGCCGCACCGCGAATGAACCGCTCCGACCTGTCATATCCTAAAAGGTCATGTTGCATAAGCTCATTGATGTTGGTCGGGGCACCTCGCCGCTCAACATAATCTCGCGAGGCGAAAAACCCGAGCTCAAGCACGCCAAGTTTGCGAGTAATCACTTCAAGCTGGGTGGGCTGAAACATGCGCAGCGCGATGTCTGCTTCTCGGAACAACAGATTATCGGCCTCGTCCGTCGCATTCAGCTCAATCTGGATATCGGGGTGGCATTTGCGAATGTTCGAGATGATACGCGGCAGGATATATTGCGACACAAACACGCTCGCCGTCAGCCGAACAGTGCCCGAAATGGACATATCGCGACCCGCCGCAGCGGTGGCAAACTTGGTCGCGGCGTCAGCCATAGCGGTCGCGGCCGGTAAGATCGCTTGCCCAGCTTCGGTTAGAACAAACCCTTTGGCTTGCCGAGTAAACAAAGACACGCCGAGCCGGGTTTCGATTGCTTTGATTTGCCGGCCAAGCGTTGGCTGGCTTGCACCCGAAGCGCGGGCAGCTGCCGACAAAGAGCCATGCTTCGCCACAGCCAAAAAGGCTTGAACCAACGACCAGTCAAGAGCGTGCAATCCATTTAGCATTCAATATTGAATATCAGATCTGCAATTTTTGGCAATTCCATGACGTCAATGAATAGGTCACCTTACGTAAAGTGTCATTCGGAAGGACAGACGATGCAGAAAACAGTTCTCATTCTTGGCTCCAGTGGTCGGTTTGGTCAAAGCGCAAAATGTTCGTTCTCTTGGGCGGGTTGGGATGTGCGGACATTCAATCGCACATCAGACACATTGCCGGATGCAGCTTGGGGTGCTGATCTGATCATCAACGCGTGGAACCCGCAATACACTGACTGGGCACGCGACATTCCGAAGCTTACGGCGAAAGTCATCGCAACCGCCAAAGACACCGGCGCAACCGTGTTGATCCCCGGTAATGTCTACAATTACGGCCCTGACATGCCCGAAGTAATCTCAGAACACACCCCGCATCGGGCGCTCAATCCATTGGGGCGCATCAGAATTGAGATGGAGCAGGCCTATCGTGACGCTGGCGTCCGCACTCTTATTTTACGTGCTGGCGACTTTATCGACACACAACCAAGCGGCAATTGGTTCGACAGGATCATCACGCCGAAAGCAGGTGTAGGAAAAATCGTCTATCCTGGAAATCCTGATATTCCTCATGCATGGGCCTTCCTGCCCGATGTGACGGATATCGCAGCCTCATTGGCAGGAAACTTGGACGCACTCCCCCGCTTCGCCGATATTTCAGTGCCCGGGCTGACACTGACAGGTCATCAATTGACAGATGCGATTGCCCGCGTCTCTGGCAGACCACAGAAACTCAAAAAGATGTCTTGGTTGCCAATCCAAGTGGCGCGGCCATTCTGGTCAATGGCAGCACCTCTCCTAGAGATGCGCTATTTGTGGAACACACCGCATCAGATCCGCTCCCATGTCTTGCAGGACTTTTTACCAGACTTCCTACCGACCTCGCTAGACGAGGCGCTAGAAGCCTCACTTCCAGAAGATATCAACCCAAACGGGTTTGTGCGCAGGAAGGTCGGCGACCTCTCCCGTCGGTTGCTGCCGTTCAACTGCAGCTGCGGCAACGCCCAAGCTGGATGACGGCAGAACATAATCGACCCGAAGGCTGCCGATGTTCCGCGCCCAATCGACCGTGTCTTGTTCAGGTGGGCCACGGTGTGTTGGATCATTAACGAAATGAGAGGCCGCCTTTGGTTTTGGGTCCTGCAACCGCGGATCAGCTAGCAAAAGGTGTAGTTCGGATTTCAGCCCCTCACCATCGTATGGATCATTGTTAAGTCCGCCAATCACGACGAAGGCCCCTGCATCCGGCAGCTGACTACGTAAAAACTTGATCTGATCTGCGTTCCGCAGGCCATTCCTGTTTTCTGGACCATCAAAAACTGGCGGCGCAGTTTGCGTCGTCAGGACCTGCAAAACACCGTCCGGGGTTTTGATCGGAACCCGCCACGCCGCAACGCTGTGAAGCCAAAAAACGGAAAGCTCTGCTTCAGAAAAATAGCCGCTCGGTAAAGCGGCGTCCGGTAAGTCACGCCATAAAAGATCGGAATAGTTGACCGCGTCTTCGCTGAGGATCGGATGAGCCGACAACAAAGCGATCCCGCCTTGCCCGGCAAACAAGCCATATCCTTGACGGTCGCGTGCCGTATCAATCTTGCCATCGCGGTCAACATCAAATCCCGTATCCACACCTGAGTTCGGAGCGAGCGCGAACCGATAGGGCATATTATGCCCAAACTCTTCCAGCCTCTCCTGAATAAGGCGCAAAGCCACGTGGTTGTGGTCATAGTCAACATTTTGCAGGGCAAGAACATCCGGCCTCAGATCCGAAATCTTCTGCAATGTCGCGCGCAAAACATTATCATCAAACCGCTCAAGATCACGCACAAGAAGACCCGGTCCCTTGCGGGACAGGTCAGCATTGTAGGTCATCATCCGGTAAGTATCGGCAATCGCACCAAATGACGCGACCAGCCAGATTAGGCCGCCAAGAGCCCCGCTTGAATAGCGCGTGCGCCGCGTTGGCGTTTGTCGTCGATCATGTCTGCAATCCGGTTCATCGCGATACCGCGCATAAAGAGGCTTGCAGGAAGGAAGGTCCATATCGCGAGCATCCAAACCAAGGTCTGCGGCGTTGATACCATCGAGGCGTCAAACAGCCCCGATGCCGCACGAGCGACAGCTGGCATAAAGAATGGCAGGAAGAACCCTAACATGATGTTAAGACGTGCATCACGCGTAAGGCGTGCCACAATGTCACCGCCCATCGTCGGGTCAAATGTCGGCAGGTTCGTCCAGAAATTAAACGGCTCTGTTTTGTTCGGCCATCCGCCTAAGCGCAACGCAATCATAAAGATTGCCAAAGTCGTCAGCGAAATGAGGTAGCTGAGCCCCGCTGCTGCACGCATGACGTTGACGTGCTGTTCATTGGTGGGATCAGGAAGAAGCAGAATAATTAGCCGCACCGGGCTGTACGGGAAATCAATAACATGGCCAATCAACAGGCCAATGGCCGAAATGACGCGTGTCAACGTTGTCGGGTCATATTGCCCGCGGAACAGAACCGATAGGCAAAAGACGATCAGAAACAGCGAAACAAACCGAATGCGGTTAAAGGGCGGCGCGTTACGGAATTCGATCAGACTAGGGTAGGTTGATCCATACTCGATCAGTGTAATCAACGCACCAAACAGCGCAACAAGAGCAACGACTTGCTTTGTATCGACTGTTATGCCCGGCAAAAGCAGTGCAGGCGTCATCAGCAAAAGCATGACGAAAAATGCCCGAACTACCGCGCCGAATAAGCGTGATATCACGTCTATCAACCCTTCAAACTGGCCGAAAACGCTACTTAGGCGTTCTCTGTCCCACTTTGTGCCTCTGGCTATTGCCGAAAGGTGCCTCATTTTCGCCCCAGTTTTGCCGTTATTCAGATCGTCCTTCAACTCTCTGATAAGACTGGGGGATTTTATTGGGAGAATTAGTGGTATTCTTGTGTCACCGATTTCAGAGCCAAGCCACATGTCGGGTCATGCACCTTGAAGACTCCGATATCTGGTGAAGAAAGTGTCACGACCATGGCACCGGCCTCTGAGATTTGCCGAAATTGAGGTTAACAAAGCGCTGTACGGTAAAATCCTTATTTCAGCCATTCTCAGCTGATTGTGCCAACCAATCGCGTGGCGGCACCCCTTTGAGGCGCAAAAATTCACGGTTAAAATTAGATTTTGTATTAAACCCCGCAGCGAACATGGCAGACGTCACGTTGTCCCCCTGCCGCAGCGCATCACAGGCCACATCGACCCGGCGTGCATTAATATAGCGAGAGACATTCTCCCCCGTCGTACGGTTGATTGCGCCAGAGACAGCTTTGATCGGCAAGACAAGCCGCCGCGCGATCTGGGTAAGCGTCAGGTCCGGATCTAGGTAGAGCTTCTGGTCCGCCATCAACGCCTCCAGCCGCGCCATGATCTTCGCGTCCTCTTCGGGGTCTGCCTGCAGTTTCGGGGCGGGCGGGTCCTGATCCTGCGTGTCTTCTTTCCATAGACTGTTGGACAGGCTCAACCCGCCCAGCAGCAGCAACATGCCCGTGGAAGTCACAGCGATGATCCAAGGCTGCCAGCTACCGCGATCCATGATCTGCGCAACGACGATCAAAGCATCACCGAAGGCCGATATAATCAAGGTCACGCCAATGATACGCCAGATCAAGCCCGGTACATTGCCTGCCGACAGGCGCGTGTTGGGCAGCGCGTCCGCCCCTTTGGAAGAGACGATTAGAATAGCGACCCCGTAACTGACAAATATCAACGGGATCAGTAAGTCTAGCGGTGCACGCACAAAGGCCACACAAAAGGCAGTGAAAACCGGAACAACAACATGCGGCACGTCTTTGGCTGCATCGAAGCGGCGCACCGCGGAGGTCAGAAACGCAATCCACGACAAGGGCGGGATCGCAGCCGCCGTGACCGGTTGCACAGCAAAGGCCCACCCCACCCCGTAATGCTGCGCCAAGGAGATGATAAGACTTTGAAACGCACCAAGCAGCAGCATAGCCGCAATAAAGCTACGACCACGCCCGTCGACGACCAGCTTTAGAAACAGAAATCCAAGAACAAGGCTTCCGAAGAGTGGGATCGGCAAAACAGGCATGAAAGCGGCTCCTTTCTTTCGTCTGATTTAGTCCCAAATCGCGTTCTGCTCGACCTGAAACCGGTTCTAGGACGCGCCTTCGCCGCGATTGTCGCATCAAAGCTTCAATACTGATGCGATTTAAGGAGCAAACAAATGAAACTCGCACTGACTCTCGCCACAATGGCACCCGCAATCGCAATGGCCGATGCCCCCGTTGGCATGATGGACTTCACATATGAGGCTGCGCATCATGGCAAGCCAGTCGCTGCCGCGATGTGGTACCCCTCAACCGATGGGCCACTCACGCGCGCCGCCGAAAATGCGGTGTTTCAAGGGGTGGATGTGCGTCAGGATGGCCCGCTTGCCAATGGTGACAAACTGCCGGTCATCCTGCTGTCTCATGGCCTAGGTGGAAACTGGCGCTCGCTCGCTTGGCTTGCCACAGATCTGGCAGAGCAGGGCGCGCTGGTTGTCGCCGTGAACCACCCCAAGAGCTCAACCTTTGATTTTAATATGAGAGACGGGCTGAACCACTGGACACGGGCGCGGGATATGTCGCGTGCTTTAGACAAGCTGATGGATGACACTCGGTTTTCGAACCGGATCGACAAAAGCCGCATCATGGCAGCGGGCTTTTCCTATGGCGGCTGGACTGCCCTGTCTTTGGGTGGCGCCGTCGGAAATCTGGAAGGTGAAATCACCGAATGCGAACTCCGCAAAGAGACATCGTCGCATTGCACCGATTTGTTAAACGCCGGCGTCAGCTTTGCCGATCTGGATACGGAAAGATGGAACGCGTCCTACAAGGACGCACGCATCACCCATGTTGCAGCAATGGACCCGGCCTTACACCATGGCTTCAACGACCAGAACGTAGCCGAGCTGACAGCGGACACTTTGCTGATCTCACTCGGGGACGGCGAAGATCGCTTAGTCGCCACCGACTTCGATGCGAGCGGATTCGTGGACTTGCTGCCTGACGCAGACGTTCTTCGCATCACGCCAGCCTATCACTTTTCACTTCTGCCTATGTGCAAACCAGCAGGCGCGATAATTTTGAAAGAAGAAGGGGATGATCCCGTCTGCACCGACCCCGATGGCGCAGACGGCGCAGATATCCACGCTCAGGTCACAAACGCGATCAGCGCGCAATTGGGGCTGTAAACAAAAAACGGCCCGCCTGTTCATGGGCGGGCCGTTCAATTCTATTGGCTTAGATTAAACCCAAGGGCGGGCTTGCTCTGCCGCTTTCTCGAATGTCTCAATCGAGGATGCTTTTTCCATCGTCAGCCCGATGTCATCCAAGCCATTCATCAGGCAATGCTTCTTGAAGCTGTCGACCTCGAAGTTGAACACCTCACCATCGGAAGAGGTCACCGTCTGCGCATCCAGATCAATCGTCATCCGCGCATTGGCGCCTTTCTCGGCATCTTTCATCAACACATCGACCTGCTCTTGCGGCAGCACAATAGGGATGATGCCGTTCTTGAAGCAGTTGTTATAGAAGATGTCCGCATAGCTCGGCGCGATCACAGCTTTGATACCGAAGTCTTTGATGGCCCAAGGCGCATGCTCACGAGACGAGCCGCAGCCAAAGTTTTCTCCCGCAACCAAAATCTCCGCCTCGCGATACTGCGGTTTGTTCAGTACAAAATCAGGGATCTCGTTTCCTTGACGATCAAACCGCATCTCGTCAAACAGGTTAGCCCCAAGGCCAGAGCGTTTGATGGTTTTCAAAAACTGTTTCGGGATGATCATATCCGTATCGATATTCACAAGCGGCATAGGCGCTGCGATACCAGTCAATGTTTCGAACTTATCCATTACATCATCTCCCGAACATCAGTGAGTTTGCCGCTAATCGCAGCGGCAGCAGCCATACCGGGGGAGACAAGGTGCGTGCGTCCTTTATATCCCTGACGGCCTTCAAAGTTGCGGTTGGAAGTTGAGGCACAACGCTCGCCTTCCGCCAGCTGATCAGGGTTCATCGCGAGGCACATCGAACAGCCCGCCAAACGCCATTCAAACCCGGCCTCCTTGAAGATATCCGCGATGCCCTCTTCTTCAGCTTGCGCCCGCACAAGACCAGAGCCCGGCACGACCATGGCGCGCATACCCTCTTTGATCTTCTTGCCTTTGACGATTTCCGCTGCGGCGCGCAAATCTTCGATCCGCCCGTTGGTGCACGAACCGATGAAAACTGTGTCAATCTCTATCTCAGACAGCGGCGTGCCGGGTTTCAGGCCCATATAGTCGAGCGAGCGCGCGACCGCCTCAACTTTGCCGCCCTCGAAATCTTCGGGGGAGGGCACAACAGCCGTGATCGGCAGTACGTCCTCAGGCGATGTGCCCCACGTCACGCTTGGCGCGATGTCTTCACCTTTCAGCGTCACGACCTTATCAAAATGCGCGCCTTCATCGGTGAAGAGCGTTTTCCAATGGGTCAGCGCCGCTTCCCATTGCGCGCCTTTCGGTGCATGCGGGCGGCCTTTGCAATATTCAAACGTCTTCTCATCCGGCGCGATTAGGCCAGCGCGCGCGCCGCCTTCAATCGCCATGTTGCAGACGGTCATGCGACCTTCCATCGACAAGTCGCGGATGGCTTCACCGCAATACTCGATGACATAGCCCGTCCCGCCAGCCGTTCCGGTCGCACCAATCACGGACATGGTGATGTCTTTCGCCGTCACACCGGGGCGCAGCTTGCCGGTGATCTCAACCTTCATGTTGAGTGACTTCTTCTGGATCAGCGTCTGCGTCGCCAGCACGTGTTCTACCTCGGACGTGCCAATACCATGCGCCAAAGCCCCGAATGCGCCATGGGTCGCTGTGTGGCTGTCGCCGCAGACCACGGTCATGCCGGGTAAAGTCCAACCCTGCTCAGGACCTACGATATGCACGATGCCCTGACGCACGTCAGAAACCGGATAGTAATGAATGCCGAATTCCTTCGCATTCGAGTCCAAAGCAGCAACCTGAATCGCGCTGTCCTCTGTCATGTTCTTCGGATCATCCCGACCCGCTGTCGTGGGCACATTGTGGTCCGGCACGGCAATCGTTTTGTCCGGCGCATGCACTTTGCGGCCCGCCATGCGCAGACCCTCAAAAGCCTGTGGCGAGGTCACTTCGTGGACCAGATGGCGGTCGATATAAAGCAGGCAGGTGCCATCCTCGGCTTCATGGGCAACATGTGCGTCCCAGATCTTATCATAGAGCGTTTTTGGGGAACTCATTGGTTCTCTCCTGAATGTGGTGTGTTGGCTGGTCTTGGAATTCGGTGGCTGGGGCGCGTTAGGATAGTCGCGCCAGCACAGCACGGGTCGCGCCGAAGAAGCGTTCATTCAGACGTGCGCGGTCATCCATGTCGAAAACAGGTTTCATGTGGGCGGGGATACACCCGTGTAGTGAGTCTCGCAAGTGTGACTGCTTGTCTGTCAGACCACGCATGTGCAAAGCTAGCTGAAATCAGGAGGCGGCGAAGCGATGTCAGGACATGTAGGGGGACCAAGGGGACCGGACAACCTTGGGGACTTAACGGTTCCAGGCGCGCCAGACCCAACCCCCGGAGCCACGCCTGAACCGACCTCCGAACCAACGCTAGAACCTGCCATTCCGGCCCCAGTCGAAGAACTCTTAGATGTCGGTCAATCGCTCATGCAGCAGGGCGAGGCGTTTCTCTACTCTCTCATGCGGGAATCCAATCTCTACCAAGTCGCAATGGCCATCGCGCTTTTTGGCGTCGCCTACGTCATGCGCCTTGTTTTGGGCCCACGTATCCGCAACTGGATGGCCTCTCGCGAGGGCTGGCCTAAATGGCGGATGCGCATCCTTGTGGTGGTACATCAACGCCTGCAACCGATCTTCTTCGTCGCCCTCTTGTGGGGGACCGTCGCTATCATGCGGGAGGTCACATGGCCAAGCAGATCCTACCTGCTGAGCATATTTGCCTCGCTCGCGCTTGCATGGCTCGTCGTGGTTTTTGCCACTCGACTAATTAAGTCGCCCTTCCTGCGTAAACTCGTGCGTTATGGCGCATGGACCTATGTCACCCTCCGTATTCTTGACTTGACGGCCGAAGCGTCCCGCGCGCTGGACAGTATTGGCTTTGACCTTGGTGAGGTCCGCATCTCGATGCTGATCATCTTGCAAGCGCTGGTCGTTGTGGGCGTGCTTGTCGCTCTCGCTCGGTTCGTGACGACAACCACGTCGCGACGCATTCAGGCCAACGAGGACATCTCGCCATCCATGCGAGTGCTGATCGTTAAGGTCATGCAGATCGCGTTTTATGGGCTGGCCTTTTATATCGGCGTCAAAGCGGTTGGCATCGACCTAACAGGTCTCGCTGTCTTATCTGGTGCCATCGGTGTCGGCCTTGGTTTTGGTCTTCAGAAGGTCGTATCGAACCTTGTCTCCGGTGTGATCATCCTGCTCGATAAGTCGATCAAACCGGGGGACGTGATCTCCCTCGGAGATACGTTTGGTTGGATCAACACGCTTGGTGCACGCTACGCATCAGTGGTCACTAGGGACGGCAAGGAATACCTGATCCCCAACGAAGACTTGATCACCAACCAAGTTGTGAACTGGTCGCACTCAAACGACTTCGTGCGCCTCGATATCTACTTTGGCACAGCCTATGACGACGACCCCCATGCGGTCCGAAAGATCGCAATCGATGCCGCGAAATCTGTTGATCGTGTTCTGAGTTTCCGCCCACCCGTCTGCCACATCGTTGGGTTTGGCGACAGCTCGGTCGACTATATCCTCCGCTTTTGGATTACCGACCCGACCGGCGGCCTGACCAACATCCGCGGCAACGTCTATCTCGCCCTTTGGGATGCGTTCCAAGACAACGACATTTCCATCCCATTCCCGCAGCGTGAGGTGAAAGTCGTGGGTGGAGAAATGCCAGCACAGCCAACACACAAAGCACTTGACTGACCTGCTCGACCAAAGCGCGCTGGTCCAGATCAAAGCGCTGCAAAGCGGGCAAATTTCTGCCCCGGACCTTATGGCCGCGACGCTCGATCGGATCGAGGATCGCAACCCGAAGATCAACGCAATCGTCGCCTTGCAAGATCGCGGCAGGTTAATAGAACAAGCCCAAATCGCCAAAGGCCCGCTTGCTGGCCTGCCAATCGCGATCAAAGATCTAGCTGACACAAAAGGCATTCGCACCACATACGGATCGCCGATTTTTGCGGACCACATCCCAAAAGCTGACAGCACCATGGTCGCTGCCCTAAAAGATGCGGGTGCGGTTATCATCGGCAAAACGAACACCCCTGAATGGGGTTTGGGATCACACAGCTACAACCCCGTCTACGGTGTGACACGCAACCCCTACAACACATCGAAATCTGCTGGCGGATCGTCGGGTGGCGCGGGCGCTGCCTTGGCCAGCCGCATGGTCGCACTTGCTGACGGGTCCGACATGATGGGGTCGTTGCGCAATCCGGCGGGCTGGAACAATATCTTCGGCTTCCGCCCCTCCTTTGGACTGGTCGCCAATAGTGGGCCGGTTGATGTCTTTCTCGGACAACTTTCTACCAATGGTCCGATGGCGCGGCATGTAGAAGACTTGGAACTTCTGCTCAAGCTGCAGTCCTACAAAGACCAAACCAACCCGCATTCCGTCGGACCATACATAAGTAAAGACAAGACAACCCGCCAAAAGATTGGCTGGCTTTCCGACTGGGGCGGCGCTTATCCGATGGAGAATGGTGTTCTGGAGCTTTGCGAAGCAGGCTTATCCGTTCTGTCAGATCTCAGGCATGACATCATCAATCTAAAGCCACCCTTCTCAGCAGAAGCTCTTTGGGACAGCTGGACCACTTTGCGCAGCTGGGCCGTAGCAGAGAAGTCGCGCGCCCTATTCGAGAACCCCACAACGCATGATCTGCTGAAACCCGCCGCCCTTTGGGAGATTGAGCGCGGCCTGAAACTATCAGGGGCAGAAATCGCCAAAGCCAGCGCAATCCGCTCTGACTGGTTCCGTCACACAGCGACAATGAAGGTCGATCTTCTTGCCCTTCCCTCCGCTCAACTGTTCCCCTTTGACGCTGATCTGGACTGGCCGAAGGACATCGCGGGCGTAAAGATGGACACCTATCACCGCTGGATGGAGGTTGTCGTACCAGCCTCCCTCACCGGTCTTCCCGCCTTGTCTGTCCCTGTTGGGTTTGGCCCCGACAGCACACCGATGGGACTGCAACTGATCGGCCATCGCGGCAAGGACGCCGAGATCTTGGCGCTCGGGCGGTCATACGAAGCCGCAACCAACTGGATTGCTATGACGCCTTTTGAATAAACGGCGCATCGGTTGGTAACGCCTCTAGCAAGTCGCCGGGCTGGCACTCAAGCACCTCACAAATCTTCGCCAATGTCTCGAACCGGATGCCCTTCACCTTGCCGGACTTCAGCAGACTTATGTTCTGTTCCGTGATCCCCACACGCTCCGCCAACTCACGCGATCGCATCTTGCGCATTGCCAGCATCACATCCAGACGCACGATGATCTCCATCACACAAAGCTCCGGTTTTCATCTGCCTGCCGCGCGGCTTCCAGCATGGCCGCACCGACAAGCAAAAGAAGACCTCCGCCAACCATGAGTCCGATACTCGTGCCCTGAATACCGATGGCGACCTCGCCTTGCCCCGCAGGATTGTGTCGCGTCAGCAGATAAGAGGACATCGCGTCGTAGAACATCCCACCAAACGGAATGGCGATGACACCCATTCCAATTCGCGCAATATAACCGCCACAGGCCGCGCTCAACGCTTGTCCCTGCGCGTAGAGACGGAGCAAAGCGCGCATGTTCCAAAGAACAAAAAGCTGCAACCCGAAGGCGATGCTTCCCGCTGCAAGAAGCGCGTAAACTGTTCCCGCGCTGGGTGGGACAAGAACCGTCAAACCATTCGGCGCATTCCGCATCAATGTCGATTTGGCGAACTCAGGCGAAACCGCAAAGGTGAGAAACAGCAACACGAGCGCAATCATTGCAACGGTTGTCAGCCAGAACAGACTTTTAGCGAACACGCGAAAGCGATTTGAAAGCTCCATCAGATTTACCTTTTCGAATCATTTTTTATTGTTTTACGATAAGTAATGATTGCAATCAATGGAGAACCCAATGCGCCATCTCATACTAGCTGTAGCCTTTCTAAGCGGATGTACATCTGTGGTACCGACCGGGATCGCGCGCCTATCCGCTGTGTCACCGATGGAGGCTGACCCCGCCGATATCGCTGTGGCCTTGTCTTTGCCAACGGGCATAGGGGTCACTACAAACTCCGCAAATCTCAACCTGATGGCATCACGAACAGATACGGACCAATCCACAGCCGAAACCTATGTTCTAGCGAGCATGATGGGTTCAGACGGCAGCACTATATACGCCGTGGCACCTGCAGACTACGCGCGGCTCCGCGATCAACAGGCGTTGATCAGGCAGTGGAAAGGCGAGAACAGTAAGGCCACGAGCGGCTCACTGGGCGTCACGCTTGAACCATGTACCACCGGCGCAGGACCTACACCTGACGCAACAGTCACTATCAAAATCAGAACCTCGTCAGACGGCCAATTCTTCCCAATCCTGCGCAACGCCCCTGTCACCGATGTGCTGCAGCAAGGTAATTTCAGACCGATTCAATCCTGCCCATAGCGCGACACTTGTTCCACATCAAAGAAAAGCATGGCGCTGTCAGACGATATACAACATGATCCGCAGCGAATGAGATGACTATGTTGGACATTATGACTGAATTCGAAACCGAGAAGTCCCGCGCTTCCGATTGGTTCCGTAGCCTGCGCGACAAGATCGTGGCTGAATTCCATGCTTTAGAAGACCGCCATGATAGCGAAGGCGAGGCTGGTCGCGTAGAAGTCACAAAAACCAAACGTACCGCCGACGACGGCTCGGATGCTGGCGGCGGCGAGATGTCTGTAATGCGCGGCGGGCGCGTGTTCGAGAAGGTCGGTGTCAATATCTCCACCGTCTATGGCACGCTCGGCGAGCGGGCGCAAAATGCTATGGCTGCGCGCAAGGGCATACCCGGCATGAAAGATGACCCGCGTTTTTGGGCGTCCGGCATCAGCCTTGTGGCCCACATGCAAAACCCACATGCGCCCGCTGTTCATATGAACACGCGTATGTTCTGGACCCCACACGCGTGGTGGTTTGGTGGCGGCGCCGATCTGAACCCGTGCCTCGAATATGATGAAGACACTGCTCATTTTCATGCAGAGATGAAGAAGGGCTGTGAAGACCATGGCGAAGGACTTTACGACGAGTTGAAAGCATGGGCTGACGAATATTTCTTCATCCCGCACCGTGATCGCGCACGCGGTGTCGGCGGCATCTTCTATGACGACCGCAACACCGGCGATTGGGAAGCAGATTTCCAGCTAACGCAAAACGTCGGTTCCGCCTTCCTCCCCGCGTTCGTCCCTTTGGTCGACAAGCGCCGCGAGATGCCATGGGGGGAGGAAGAAAAGCATGCGCAACTCGTCCATCGCGGCCTCTATGCAGAATACAATTTGGTCTATGATCGCGGCACCAAGTTCGGTCTCGAAACTGGTCACGATGCCAACGCCGTTCTGATGAGCTTGCCGCCCTTAGCCAAGTGGGTCTGACGCGCGAGACACAAGGATTGTCAACTTGGGTTTACAGAAGTAACAAAGAGGCATGAGTTATGAATTGCCCAGCCCCGCCAAGCCCTTAAATATCGGGACCCGCGGGTCCCCCCTTGCTTTGGCGCAGGCCTATGAAACCCGCGAGCGTCTGTCGAAAGCCTTCGATCTGCCGCTTGAGGCGTTCGAAATTGTCGTCATCAAAACCACTGGTGACAAAATCATTGACCGCCCGTTGAAAGAGATCGGTGGCAAGGGTCTATTCACGCGCGAAATCGAAGATGACATGTTGTCCGGCAAGATCGACATCGCCGTGCATTCGATGAAAGACATGCCGACCGTGCAGCCTGACGGCCTTCTGCTCGACACCTATCTGCCCCGCGAAGACGTGCGCGATGCGTTCATCTCTCCGCGCGCGGGTGGGTTGGCGGACCTTGCCGCTGGGACGGTCGTCGGCACGTCCTCGCTCCGCCGCAAAGCCCAGTTAAAATTGCGCCGCCCTGATCTCGAAGTCGTCGAATTTCGCGGCAATTTGCAGACCCGTCTGAAGAAACTCGATGATGGCGTGGCCGAAGCCACATTCCTTGCGATGGCGGGTCTAAACCGCCTTAAAATGGACGAAGTGCCGAAATCAGCGATCGAAGTTGAAGACATGCTGCCCGCCGTCGCCCAAGGAGCTATCGGGATCGAACGCCGCGAAAGTGACACCCGCGCCGCCGATATGCTCGCCGCGATTCATGACGGCCCAACTGGCCTTCGCCTTGCCGCAGAACGCGCATTCCTTGCAACATTGGACGGCTCTTGCGAAACGCCTATCGCGGGCCTGGCAGAGCTCGACGGCGGCACAATGCGCCTTCGCGGCGAAGTTCTCAGGCCAGACGGGTCGGAGGCTATTGATGATGACATGACCTGTGCCGTCGAAGACGGCGCACAAGCTGGTCAGGACATGGCGAAAAAACTGCTCGCACAAGCGGGCGAAGGTTTCTTCGACTGGCGTCACTAATAGGGTCAACCAAAGAAAAAGGCGGCCCGCTCGAGGACCGCCTTTTCGAATTCTTTGCAGAAGTGGTTTAGGACTGCGGGCCGACTGAGACCAAATAGGCCCAGATATTTGCCGCATCTTCTTCGCCTTTGAGCTTGAAGGACATTTTGGACTTCGCTTTTTTGTCGTCCAAGCGGTCCCGCAGATACGCGCGCGGGTCTGCGACATACTCAACAAACTCAGCTTCGTTCCATTTCACATCTGTCTCACCCAGAGCGACAATAGACTTGCCATACTTGTAGCCCTCAACAGAGCCCAGCTGGCGGTCAAGAATGCCGTAAAGGTTCGGGCCGGTTTTGCCGCCTTTTTGAATGACAGTTTCGTCGTCAGCGACGATCATGTGGCACGATTTGCACTTCTTGAAGACTTTCTCGCCTTCTGCTGCATCACCAGATGCATGACCATCTGCGAAAGCAGGGGCCGCCATCAGTGTCAGACCAAGAGTGGCTATAGATAGATATTTCATTCGAATCGCTCCTCCGATTATCAGCTTGAAAATAGTGTCCTATGCGCTTTGGTAAAGTGTGAACGGAAATTTTGACTGCATTGTGACTCAAAAAACGAGTTCTGCAGGCAGGATTTTCACTTTATAGCGATGCGAATTCGAAATTATCCGACGGATACACACGCAATGAGCAACGCAGCAATGATCCCCGCATGGCTGGATGGTACCCTGCAACCCATAGAAAAACTGGCAGTTCATCAACGCGGCCTGCGCCACAAGGCGGTGTCGGTCTTCGTCATGCGCGACGATCAGGTCCTTATCCAGCAGCGCGCAATGTGCAAATATCATACCCCCGGCCTTTGGGCGAATACCTGCTGCACTCACCCGAATTTTGAAGAATCTGCCGAGGACTGCGCCATGCGCCGGCTGGATGAAGAGTTGGGAATCAAAGGGTTATCACCCGAATTTCGTGGTCAGGTGGAATATCGTGCCGATGTCGGCGGCGGACTGATCGAACATGAGCTCGTCGATATGTTCCGTGCGGAGGCTCCGGCTGACCTGAAATTCGAACCAAACCCAGACGAGGTGATGGCCACGCGATGGGTCAGCGCCTATGAGCTGACCAAAGAGGTAGAGGCGCATCCCGATCAATTCACAGCGTGGCTTCGGATATATTTGGCTCAGCATCAGGACCGTATTTTTGGGACACTGACTTTGACCTGACGTCTTGTGGCGTTGAGAACGCCGCACGGCGATGGTAATATGCTGGAAATAGCCCGGCGTCGGGGTTTTGGCGACGCAGTATTTACGGAGGTTTGAGCACTGTCTCAACAATTGCACGCAGGCGCAGCAGACGCCGCGAAACCGACGCTGACCAGCGAAGAGCTGTTGGCGTGGATCCTGAACACACTCGACCAAGAGAAGGCAGAAGAAGTCGTGCAAATTGATTTGCGCGGACGCTCGGAAATTGGCGACTACATGGTTATCTGCTCCGGCCGCTCGACACGTCAGGTCACTGCTTTGGCGGATATTCTGTCATCTAAACTGAAACAGGAATTCGACCGCGTCGCCAAGATCGAAGGCAAGGCTGCGGGTGATTGGGTCCTGCTCGACACAGGCGATGTCGTCGTTCACATCTTCCGCCCGGAAGTGCGGGAATTCTATCAGTTAGAAAAAATGTGGATGCCACAGTCTGACACAGACGCTCCACAAGCCTGATGCGCGTCACCATTTGCGCGGTTGGGCGGCTTAGGGCTGGGCCCGAACTTGATCTAATCAACGACTACGTCACGAGATTTGACCGCACCGGTCGTCAGATGGGACTTGGCCCCGTGAATTTGATTGAAGTCGAGGACAAAAAAGGTGGCGGTCAATCTGCCGAAGCTGACTTGCTGCGCCGCGCAATCCCAAAGGGATCAACACTGTGCGGGCTGGACGAGCGCGGCAAGGTCATGACCAGCCCTGACTTTGCGCAAAAGCTCGCGGGTTGGCGCGATAACGGCCATCAAGACCTCACATTCATCATTGGCGGCGCAGTCGGCATCGCGCCTGACCTGCGCGCGGAGGCGGATACGCTTTTGTCTTTTGGCAAGATGGTCTGGCCACACATGTTGGCCCGCGTGATGCTAACAGAGCAGCTTTACCGAGCGGCATCAATCTTATCAGGTGCCCCGTACCATCGCGTTTGATTGCAGATCACACCAAAGCTGCGCGCGCAGCTGTTCATAATTCTTAACCTCGTCCTGCAAAAACCTTGCCCGCACGGCCCGTTAAAGGCTCCGTTTTCTTAGGTGTCCACTCAGACGCCCCAAACATATGGCAGGACCAGATGGATAAGTTCTCGAATTTCCCAACAACACCGATCTCACCCGCGCGCAGCGGTGCCCAAGTCACCCCAAGCGACGCAACAGCGCTAACGCAAGTGTCTCGTGCGCTGTATGTGGGACAAGGCGGCGATCTGGACGTGACACTTGCGGACGGCGACACAGTAATTTTTGAAGCAGTTCCCGGCGGAAGCCTTCTGCCAATCCGCGCGGAATTTGTGCGCGCATCAGGCACAACAGCCAGCGGCATCATCGCCCTTTGGTAAAACCGTTCAAGACGAGCTAACCAGACCCGCAGCTGGTTTCGCTGCGGGTTCTTCTTTGGACGCGCGAACTTGTAGCATAAGTTCCTGTAGAGCGTCCTCATACTGCGCAAGCCGTTGTCGCCCAATCATCTGTGACCTCTGCGCTTCGGTTGACAACGCCACTCGGTCTTCAAATCCCGCCAGAACCGCGCGCAAAATCCCATCCCCACTCTGCGTCCGGCAATCAGCAACTGTGCTGTAGCCTAACGCGCCAAAAAGCCCTGCAAATTTCCGGCTGTAAGCCATTGGCACAACCGCAACCCCACTTGAAAAAGCAGCAATGCAGGCATGCATCCGCGCGCCTATAAAGAAGTCCATCTGGGCAATGTAGCCTTTTGCCTCCTGCGGCGTTTTGAAGGACGGGGCAGCAACAGTGTCCGGAAATTCCGCATGAAGTGCACGAAGTGCTGCGTAATCATCTTCAACCGGCCAATCCGGACTGATGACGTGTGGAATCAAATGAACTTTTGGCTTCTCCGGATGATCACGGAACGCTGCAATCATCTCGCGCATCAATGTGGGATAGTCGCAATCCAGTCCAAACTGATTATCACGTTCGTATCCGCCCGACATCAAAAGGCCAGAGACGTTGATGCCAACAGCAGGCCGACCTTTCGCGACCTTGCAAGGATCGCCCCGCATTCGCAAAGCAACGTCCGACGCAACCCCTACGTTGCGCTGAACACCGATCTTGCGCAGATGATCCACCGAGGCCTCATCTCGTGCATAAACCAGTGTCGACAACGCAATCGTAAACCGTGCCAGCAGACGGGAGCTGCGCGAGGTAAAAGGGCCGAAAGTCTGCGGTGACAGCACCAAGGGCCGCTGCGCCAAATGCGTTAAGTATTTCAGAAAGAGGATCCGCCTTAACCGCTTCGGTCCGTACGTATCGGCAAAACTGTCGCCAGCGCCGATATCAAGCACCAGATCACTCGCCCTTAGTTGCGCCCAAACGCCGGACGGTCTCAGAAATTCCCTCCGCGAAAGCCGCAGGATCGTGATGTCGTCACCGGCAACACATGGCGCTCCGCTGTCTTGCCAATCAAGCAAAGTGATATGCACGGGCTCGTCAATCTTGCGGGAAATCTCACGCAACAGCTCGACTTGGGACACCGTAAGAGCCCCTACGCCAAGGTTGCAAGATCGAGAAGCATGGAGAATCAGGCAAATGTTTATCATGCCCCACACTCACTCTGTCGCGGTTAATGAAGCGTTACTTAGCGGAGCGTCTACGCAACATGCAGCGATGCGCCATTCCAAGCGCGACCCTAACTGTGGTGCGAAACGGGACATCTCGCGCGCAGGCCCATATCCCCATTCGGCGGTATTTTGGTAAAGGCAAACCCGCCAAAACACGGCCTGCCAGTCGACCCAAAAGCTCCCGTCGCCTGCGCAACTGACCGGGCTGCATCTTGGCAATCTCGGCAGGATCAATGGGCGTATATTCGAGTACTCCGACCGCCTTAGCGCTATGCAGAAAACCAAGACCCTTCGACGACCGTGCCACGATCAAACTGCACCCTTTCTGCTCTTCAAACAGCGGATAGCCGGCCTCATCCGTCTCCCACGCATCCGCAAATGCGATGTCAGCCTCGGTCCCCGTTCCATCGGCACAAATCCGGCACCTTGGCTGAACCTTCTTTGACAGGATACCACCCCAACTTTCATGATATGTCATCGCCCGCACCTGACCGCGCAGGTTGGTAACTTCAGTCTTTCCGGGCCATCCATTCCCACGATATCGAAACGAGGCGACATCGTCTGCGTCAACGCCTAGCGCTTCCACAATCTCCGCAGCCCCAGCCAATGACGGAACGCCCGCACAGAAGAACGACAGCAATACTGGAAAAGCTCGCTTTACATCCGCATCAGCCGCTGCCCAGCGTCGCAATGCAGCGACATCACAAGGCTTACCCACAAAAGCATAGCGCTCGCCTGTTTGAGCCAATGCAGGCACTTCCAAAAGCGGTGCAGAAGGCGCATAGCGCGAGGCCGCCGCAGAGAGCACATCCTCCCACGTGCGACTGACCACAGTTCTGTTCGCAATAGGGTCATCGCGATCTGCGGTGATCTGAACGACACCATCCACCCGACCGCTTTCGAGCAACCACAAACACATCGCAGACAACGCCCCACCGGACGCGCCGGCGTGCCGCAACGCCTCATCCACAGCCCAACCTTGATAAACGGCACGAAACGCGCCCCAAAGAGGATCTGCATCCTCCTCCTCTGAAACCTGCCCGCCACCCGGACAAACATCCATCACCCGTCGCGCCAGTTTCCGAGGTAAGACACCAGCAGGCTCAGGTCGCAAAAATCCGTCATCGGATATCCCAAAGCTAATCTTATCTGGCGCCAGCGCAGCACACGCTCCACAACCCGTGCAAAGATCGGCTGACACAATACGGTCCGTCACATCCAAACGCTGATCCATGCCCTCACTTCCATTGCCCCGTTTACGCAAATTTAAGGCGGAACTGGTTAAGCCGTCGTAAATGTCGATGACCTCAACTTTCGGCGCAATGCGCCCAACGGCCCACCCCCTGATGATCTTGCTCTCGGGGCATGGGGGATTGGCGGTTCTGACATTGGCCCGAAATATCGCAGCCGCACGCCTGATCGGGGTGGAGCAGTTCGGCATTGCCGCCGCCTTCGCAATCATCATTTCAGCCGTCGAAATGGCCACAACACTCGGCGTGCAACAAATCATCGTGCAAGACAAAGAAGGCGAAGAGACCGAGTTTCAGGCTTCGCTCCACATGATCCAACTGGCCCGGGGCATTCTGGGCGCGATCGTCATCTACGCCTGCGCGCCCGCGCTCGCTGAATTCTTCGGTGACCCCAGAAACGCATGGGCGTTCAAAACGCTTGCACTCGTGCCGCTTCTGTCGGGCCTGACCCACCTTGACGCATGCCGCTATCAACGCGCCTCGCGCTTTGGCCCGTCCATCATCATGCAGATTGGCCCCGCAGCCTTGGCTCTGCTTTTACTCTGGCCGCTCTACACAAATTTTGGGGATTTCCGGATCCTTCTGATCGCTGCCGTCATCCAAGCGGCAGGCAGCTTAGTCATGTCCCACCTTGTGGCGGAGCGGCGCTACCTCATTGCATTCCACAGAGACCATCTACAACGCGTGTTCCGGTTCGGCCTTCCCTTAGCTCTCAACGGCCTATTCCTTTTGGCCGTCTTTCATGGAGAGAAAATCCTTGTCGGCCACACACGCACGCCAGCCGATCTTGCTCTGCTCGCAATGGGCTTTACACTCACGCTGACGCCAGCGCTCATTATCGGCAAAAGCCTGCAATCCTACGCCCTCCCGAGACTATCCGCGGTTATAGAAAACCCAGAACAGTTCCGGGAGAACGCGGGCAATTTGCTGAGACTTTGCCTGTACGCAGGAATCATGATGAGCGTTGTCCTCTCCATTCTTGCCCCCGCCATACCCTTGCTTCTTGGCGAAGGGTTTGCCCGACTTATCCCGCTCTTTCCGATCCTTGCGGCCTTGCACGGGATACGCATTGTCAAAACTGGCGTTTCGGTATCAGCCCTCGCGCTTGGGGCAAGCGGCAACACGGTGATCGGAAACGTCCCTCGTGTCTTGGCACTACCGATCATCTATTTTGCACTGCAGAATGGCGCCTCTCTGTCCCAGATTATCTGGATTGCAACAACGGCTGAAGCCGCTGGCCTATTGCTGGCCCTCGGCCTCCTGTGCCATCGCGTGCGTCACCTTTAGGTTGCGTCCGCTCCGTTTTTCCACGGATCTGCGTTTACCGCTGAAGCCGGCCCAACCAGATCTTTATATGGGGCAGATGCGGGCAACGCTCCATCAGGCGTAGCTGATTTCCAGACCGCCAAGCGCGAGACGGTCCCCTCAATCTGATAAGCCCCCGTATTATTGGCCAAGAGCAACAACGCCCGGTTAGAGGGCAAAGTCGGTGCGGCAGAGGTGAAGCTTTCATCAATCGCAAGCGCGCCATTCACCCATATCCGCGCAAATCCCGCAGGCAGATCGAGGGAGAACCGGATATCCGCCTGCACCCCGTCCACAACGATCCCCGCACTGCTTTGAATGTTATCCACATGCACGACACCGCCGCTATCACGCACCCGCAACCGCAACTTGCCGTTCGCCAATATCTCCAAGCGCAAATAGTTGCCCGTCGTTGTCAGCAAATTGCGTGATCCGGACGATGGCACCGATGGCGCAAGATCAAGTTGAGTGAAGAATTGGGAGACACCGCCGCCCAGTGTTGAGGGATCGTAGAAAAATGGTCCCATATCCCCGGTATTGAATTCCGCAGACATCGGAACAAGCGTGTTCGTCAAGACAGCCTCGTCAGGCAACGGCCTCACCGGAACACCATCCACTCCTGACAATCCCAAATCCAAAATCGGCAAGTTCTTGTAGGTTTCCGCGATATGATCTTCGGGGAATTTCACCATCCCCGTCGCGCCGCCTTCCCCGAACCGGATCACATCGGAGGACGTAAACATCCCTTCATTCGGGTAAATCCGAACCCGTCCAACAGCAATCTCGGCACGCTGCGCAGGCGCGCCGTTGATCTGCCAACCAAACACATCCGTCCAATGCGGCTGGCTTGTATCAAGCGCACTTTCTCCCCGCACCAACCGTGGCGTTGTGACAGGGCCCGCACTTGACCAAACCTCAACATACGCGCCTGACGGCTCCCACTCAGCTTGATCAAACACAGGCATCGGCCAACTGGTCAGCCCGCAAGACTGCAACACCGCATGCGCCACAAATCGCGCAAACATCGGGGCACCATCATCGTTATCAGGCGCAGGATGGCTTTGGTCCGTCCAACCCCCAAACCCGTCTGAGACGCCGTTTTGATAGGTCAAAGGCTCCAGCCCTAGCGGCAGGAAAAGCCCATCCGCATTCGGGTTGGTCACCATCTCTCGCCAACTGACACGGGCCTGTTCTTTGTTCAACAGATTGACCTGTGGCGATCCATCCCCCAGCACTGTCGCGTTCTGCATATCAGCGCCGATATCGAAGCGATGCGGACCAAACGCGACCCACTTGGAATGCATCGGGTCATAGAATTCGCCAAACCAATGATCCGCCTGATAGCTGCCACCATTATATGAAATAGTCGTTGGAAAACTGACCGCAGTACCGTCGGCAGTTTTGCCCGTGAAGAGCGGGAACAGACCCTCTTCATACTCCTCCGCAAAAGTGCCGGGCGTCGCGAACCAAGACACGGACGGTAGTCCTACATACTGCCCATCGGCTGTCGCAAACGCGTGAACTGCTGCATCCTCGCTCCAAAGCCGCCCGGTATCACTGTCATCCACCAAGGACTTGAACCCTGTGCCGGACACGGCCTGAAAAACCAAGGCCACTTTTTCACCGGGTCGTTCGTTCAAAAACACATTCGCCATCGCTGCAAGCGAGGCCGTATGGGGGTCCGCATCCGTCAAATGCTTCACAATGGGACCGCCATCATACCAAATCGCCTGCACCGCGTCGTCAGCCAGCAAAGGTTCAGGCGGCAGCACATTATAGGCCGTCGACCTGATACGCACGATCTCCGACTGCCCCCACAGCGCAATCACATGGCCGACCCCGATCCGATTGAGCGTCCGGGCACGCGTGACAGGCTCTGACTTGATGCGCACTTCAGGCACAATCCAATGGGGGCTCAGATCAACACTGATCTCGCCCGACCAATTGCCCGCCCCGTCGATCACACCAAGGTCTTGCCAAACCGTCGCCGTACCACCTTCAGGAAGCAGGCGATACTGCACCGTCTCGCCGACTGTGCCCGTCCCGCTCAAAGCCACATCTGCCGCACTGCGCCCGAACGCCGCCCCGCTGTCAAACAAACTCCGGTCGCGCGAGAAATCAGCAATGGAGATCGCGGTCTTCGGCTCAAACACCTCTCCTTTCGGATTGGATGTAGCTGCCAAGGCAAGGCCAAGCGATGTGATCATAAAAGTCACCTTTGGTTCTGCTCGGCCAAAGGGAAACGCCAATTGCGGTGAGCGAGACACTCACTCCTTCGGGCACGAGTTGTCTCTGAATGATGGAACGAACACGACTGGAGCAGCGCTCGCGGATAGGCTGTTAGCATAGCTGCCCATGGGGTTGCGCCTGCAAAGGTAGCGGCGAACGCGCCGTTAAGACCCTAAGTCAGGCCCGCAGCGACAAGTCTGTCTTCCTGCGCATCTGCCGTCACGAACCGCCCATATGACCCGACCTCGATCCCTTCACGAATGACCCGCGCAGGATTTCCCGCAACGATACACGCATCAGGCACATCCCGCGTCACAACAGCCCCCGCCGCAACTATACTGCCATCGCCCACGCGCACACCCGGCATCAGGATTGACCGCGCCCCGATAAAGCAGTCGCGGCCGATACATGTATGCAAATACAGCCCACGCGTCCGGTCATGGGTCAGAACCATCGCCTGCAACGCGACATAGCTTTGCGCGCCAATATGCACACCAATTGGAAAGGTCCGATCCAGTTTTGCACTCAAAGACAGCTCGGCTGTCGGGTCGATATCCATCCCCATCCCGCGCACTAAAAATGTACGGCGCAACAAAACCAACACGCGACGCACTGCAGTGAGCCTGTTTAGACCCCGTTTTCGGGCTTTTCTCAGGTCTGTCTGTCCCACAGCAAGGTCGGCCACCGAAAATACTCCATATCGAAACCGACCACATCCTACGCCGCCAGATCTTTACAGAATAATAACGGTTAACATGCAGTTTACCGACATGAGCGCTGCCATCCACACGTCCACCACCCGTTCAGATATGCGGAAGGTCGCAATCCTTCTTGCCTATCTTGCCTGCGTGGTCATTCCGATCCGCTTCATGATCGGACCGCTGCAAATGACGAGCGTTAGGCTCTATCTTTTGCTGATGTTGCCCGCTTTGATCTGGCCGTTACTCACACGCCCACGCATCTGGCCGGATGTCCTGTTGATGGCCATGATCCCGTGGGTCTTCATCGCCATGTGGAAAAATACGCCAGCACAAGCCGTAGAACATACCGGCATCACAGCCATTGAAATGTTGGGCGGCTACGCCCTTGCCCGTCTTTGTATCCGCAACCGCATGCAATTCGAGATGCTGATCAAAGCAATAGTGACCCTAATTCTGCTCTGCCTGCCCTTGGCAATGCTTGAAACGATCACGGGCGATCCAAGTTTCATTCGCTTGATCCGCGCTATTCCGGGCCTTAGCAGCGTTGATATCGTCACAATCGCACCACGGCTCGGCTTCGAACGCGTTCAGGCCGTTTTTGCCCACCCCATTCATTTCGGCCTGTTCTGCTCCACGGGCATCTCGCTCCTTTTTGTCGGAATGTCCAAAACCCTCTCACTGATGACACGGCTCACCGGCCTTGGCCTCATCACGCTGACAACCTTCCTCGCGCTATCCTCTGGTGCGTTTCTCTCCGTCGTCATTCAACTTTTTCTGATCGCATGGATGCTGATCTTCGCAGGCACAAAGCACAGATGGCTGATCCTCATGCTCGTCTGTGTGGCAGCCTACGTTTTCATTGATCTCGTCTCCAACCGAACACCGGTCCGCGTGTTCTTCAGCTACGCGACCTTCTCCGCCCACAACGCCTATTGGCGCGGAATCATCTTTGAATGGGGGATGATCAACGTTTGGAACAATCCCATCTTCGGCATCGGTTTGAACGATTGGGAACGCCCCCATTTCATGCATTCCGGCAGCATGGACAACTTCTGGCTCTGGATTGCCGTCAGATACGGACTTCCGGGGTTCGCAATGATGGCGCTGGCATGGGCCATTGGTATCATCCGCGTGGCCCGCGGACCGGCAAGCCCACAGAAAACCGCATGGATGTTCTGCATGATCGGTCTGACTTTCACACTCTGCACCGTCCATGTCTGGACCGCGATATATTCTTTCACCTTCTTCTTATTCGGCGCGGGGCAGTTTCTGGCAGATAACTCAGAAGAAGAGCCGGAACCCGAAAAGCTCACACCTTTAGGTTACAACAGACCCTATCATGCCAACTTTGTGCGCCCCACCGCATGAGAAACCTCGGCGTCATCATCGTCACATACAACGCAGAAGACGTTATCCGCGATTGTCTGGAGACGCTTTGCGCCGCTGCGCCTGAGATTAAAATCGTCGTGATCGACAATGCGTCGACTGACAACACTGTTCAGATCATATCCGGTTGGGCGAATGGCGTTGACGGCTACTCCCCACCAACAGATTTGCCCTTTGATGTGAGTCCGCGTCCAAAGCCTGTAACCAATCTGAAAGTTGTTACCAATTCCGTAAACGGCGGGTTCGCTGCAGGCGTCAATATCGGATTGCGCCACTTACAAGAACACCCTGAAATTGAGCGGTTTTGGATCCTAAACCCGGACACACTCACACCAGCCGGAACACCTGAAGCACTCGCCTCAGCACCAGACGGCTTTTCTTTAATGGGGCACCGCATCCTCTACGCCGACCCGCCTCATCAGGTCCAAACCGACGGGGGAACGATCAACCGATGGACGGGGGTCACCGGCAATCTCAACCTTGGCGCTGGCTCAGACATATCCATAGCATCCGCAACAGATGCCGCATTCATCTCGGGCGCAAGTATGGTCGCATCAAAGAAATTCGTCACACAGGCCGGGCCAATGCCTGAGGACTACTTTCTCTATTACGAAGAAGTGGATTGGGCTCAAGCCCGGGGCACTTTGCCGCTCAAAATCTGCAAAGAGGCGCGCGTCTTTCACCGCGCAGGCACAGCAATCGGGTCACCAACCCTGACGCAAACTGCCTCTGCCTTCTCAAGCTTCTATAAATACCGCGCGCGGATGAAGTATCAACGCAAGCACAACCCAAATTTCCTGCCGGTTACGTACCTCTATGCCTGGGCGAAAGCGCTTCAGTTCATTGCAAAAGGCCACCGCCAGCAGGCGATGGCCGTTCTCAAGGGCATTCATGGACTACCGCTATCAACCAATAAAGTTGCGCAGACGCGACACCAGACCATCAAGCGCAGGGCCTGAGGCTGCAACAGGCGGGGGCAATTCCTGAGTGACCAGCTCTGCCAGTTCATCCGTATCCCAGACCGCTTTGACACCTTGCCGCCCGACCAACTCACGCACGGTTCCGATCTGATGATCATTACGGTGCTCCCCCAGTTCCGCACGACGCGGCACAAGGATCAGGGGTTTTTCCGCGTCCCGCGCGGCAATCACTGTCCCAATACCGGCGTGACTTACCACTAACCGGGAGATCCCTAAGACATGGCGATACCGTTCCTCCGACATGACCGGCTCAACGATCAGATTCTTCGCGGAACAGGCAACCCCTGTTTGCGCGAGAATAGGCTCATTTATCCGTCCTGCCAGTCTATCCATTGCATCAATCAGCCGCGGAAAAGGAAGCTGGGTTCCAACAGTCACGAAAATCATAACACCGCCCCCGCATAGCTGGCGCCTGTGCGCGCAGAAACACTTGGCCATTGCGTCAACCAAAGCTCCGCAAAGGGGCGCGACAACCGACCGGAAAGCGACATCTCGTCGGCATTCGCAATCGAGTCGATCCAGACAGTCCGCGCCCTGATCAACCGCGCCAGCATAATTGCGACCAAGCCGGGCAATGCACCGGTAGAGACCACAACATGCGGTCGGACACGGATCATGATCCAGATCAATTGCGCGGCCGTGATAAACCCGAGCCACCACTGCGTCCGACTACAGTCGCGCACATAATAGTCGCCCAGCTCACGGGAGGTCGACACGAACCGGACCTCGTGCCCTTCAAAAGCGTCCGTCATTTCATTCAATTGGCGCCAGTGTCCTCCCATAGAAGCCACAGCCAATACACGTTTCGTCTTTGTTTTCTTCATTGCAATGCCTCGAACCGTTTCCCAAAGGTTGAAAGCACCGCCCTTGAACATGACACCCATGTTCACCCCAGCTTGCGTGTGACCCACAGTCCCTCAGGGGATCACACAAAGTGTCTATCTCTCCCTATTCAAAAAGTTTCCGTTCCGGCACGACAACAACGTCGCCCGATTGCAAAACCACAGGCTTGGCACCTCCGGTCATCATCTTCTTCGCATTCACACGGTAGGCTTTCACATCACCAGCCCTGTCTGTGCGGCGCAAAACCAACCGTTTCGATGCTGCGAACCGCGTGAAACCCCCGACCTCAGCAACCAGCTGCAAAACGGTCGTTCCCGGTGCGACCGTCATTTTCCCGGGCTTTACCAACTCACCCATCGCAAATACCGTGATGACCGGTTTTGCGGGTGCGGATCGAGCGAAAGTACGACGCGTCACAGCGCTTCGCGCGCGCTTCGGTTTCGCCAAACTAGACACTGATACAGTCAAATGCGGCTGCTTCACATAATTTGGCGTGATCGCAGACAGGATCATCCCTTCGATCTCTGGCACGGTTTTGCCAGCAGCCTGAACATGGCCGACCAACGGCACAGAGACAGTCCCATCCGGCAACACCAGCACGGAGCGTCCCATCTCCGGATCCTCCATCACATCAAGGCGCAGCGTGTCACCAGGTTTCACCTGATAGCCCTGCGCAAACGCGACTGAGGTCAGCGCCAGAAGTACAACAAGAAACATCTTCATCATGTCAGGTATCCTTTCCAGTTATTGGCCAGTTCCACGCAGCACGACACTCACTGTGCGCAGCATCAAAGATAGGTCAAACAGCAGACCAACCCGTTTCGCATAGGCTGCATCAAACAAGGCGCGTGCCTCGAAACTGGACGCGTTCCGCGCGGTGACCTGCCACAATCCGGTCATGCCCGGACGCAGCTTATAATAGAAAGTACCGTCATATCGCTGCGCCTGCTCGCCCAGCATCGGACGCGGGCCAACCAACGACATCTCCCCCTTCAAGACATTCCAAAGTTGCGGCAACTCATCCAAAGACGTCTTGCGCAAATGCCGCCCGATCCATGTCACCCGCGGATCATCACGCAGTTTCTGGGTCAAACGCCATTCCTGCGCACTGTCTGGGTCATTCTCCAAATGCTTACGCAGCACATCATCCGCGCCGTCACACATGCTCCGCAGCTTCCACATCCGAAACGTCACGCCATCGCGGCCGATTCTATTTTGAACAAACACCGGTGACCGCCCGTCCAGCATCACCAATGCACCAAGAATTAGAATCAGTGGAACGCTGATCAGACTGGTCACAATCACGAGGGAGACATCAAGAAACCGCTTGCCAAAACTGCTATACAGACCGGTTAAATCAGCCGGATACGCAACCATATCGTTCAGCAGAACCCGTTCATCAGCTTCAAAAATTCGGATTGGCGCAGTCATTCACGGTTTCTCCATCTGACAGTCGCAACGCCTTTGGCGCGTCACACAAAACATTCAGTCAAGCGACGGGGGTTCCTTTTTAGAACCTGTGACGCTCGACCACCGGAGTCGAAATGAAACGATTTGGATTAATTATGTCTTAAGTTTTCAAAGCTCTGATTTGACGCAAGAACTCACCAAAAAAGGCAGAGCGATTTTGTCCTATCCTACTGATCTTTCCAAATATGCATCCGGGCCGCGCCCGCTCGACAAACGCGCGCCAAGAGGCCCCGCAACGCCCCCTTCACGCCTGTCGCGGATCGCCACGAAACTGCGTCTAATCCTGCGAAACGAAAGAAAAAGGCGGTCCCAATGAGCAGTCATTTCAGATACTGGCGCTGGGCAACGCTGCGCCAGCTTCCACTCGCGATTGCAATCGCCGCGTTTGGCATCACCGCCACTGTTTTTGCAGCTAAAGTGATTCCCCCCACTTACACGGCAACAGCACGGCTTTTGGTGGAAGCGACTGCCGTGACGAACGGGAAAAACAACATAACCGACAGCTCCACCAGTGCAGCGCATCTTCAAAATATCGAAAATCGCGTACTGACCTTGTCCCGACTCACCCAGATCAGAGATGAACTGGCTCTTGATCTTCCTGTCGAAGACTTCCGTGAGGCCATCACATTCGAGACGTTAAGCGGTCGCGGAAAGTCAACGACGATGACGATTACGCTGGCAATGAAAGACCCTAACCTTGCCGCAAAAGTAACCAACAGACTGGCCGAGGAGGTTTTAGCAGAACATCGCGCGATCAGAACGGAGCGCGCCGAAGCCGCCCTGAAATTCTTTCGCCAAGAAGTTGATGACAATAAGCTGCAGCTTGACGCTCAGTTCGTGCGTCTTTTCAACTTCAAATCCATGAATGCAGGCACTCTGCCCCAAGACGCGCCACGGTATTACGACCAGCGCAAAGCATTGGTGGCCCAACTCAGCCTGCGTCCCGCCGCGCGCGTGACTTCTACCGCGCATTCAAGGCTGGCCGCCGATCTTAGCGCGGCCCGCGCGATCTACGCAGAACAACACCCTGTCGTCCAGGCATTGGCTGCCAAGATGACCAAACTCGGACCCGCACAGGTGGTAGCCCAAACAAACAATCCTTTGGTGATGGAAGAGCTTGTCAAAATAGACGCCGCACTTGCAGATATTCCCGCCAACGAAGTGCGGCTGGATACGTTACAACGCGATTACGATTTGGCGGAGGCACAATACACCGCCGCGATGGAGCGTCTCGAAGCCGCCGCCATCGAAGAACGCATCGCTCTGCGGTCCGAAGGTGAACGGCTATCCATCGTGGAACGCGCAGCACTACCGGATAGCCCGACCGGTCCACGCCAAAAGATCATCCTCGCAACCGGCGGGCTCTTGGCAGTTCTTCTCTCACTTGGTGTGTCCATCTTGCGGGCAAGATCCGACAAACGCGTGCGACGCCCGAAGGATTTGGAAACAACGATGGGCCTTATGCCCTATGCGGTCATTCCGCAGATGAAACCCTCCTGACGAGGACCCCAAATGGAACAAATTACCAATCCCCGCGCCATGCTCGACACAGCCTTGCGTGATGAAAAACCGAAGATCACCAGATCTGAAATAGACCCTGCAAGGGCTTGGTTGCGGCTAAGCGAGGTTACGATACCCACAAACGCCCCCGTCAAAATGCAAGCTGATGCTCAAACCGCGGCATCGTTCGATCTTTTGCGCAGTCGTATCCTGCGCCAGATGCGCAAAGACGGTTTGCGAAAACTCGCCATCACCGCCCCAACAGCAGGGTGCGGCTCAACCACGCTGACGGCCAATCTTGCGCTGTCCATTGCACGGCAGATCGACGTGAAGGTTATGGTCTTTGACCTCAATTTGCGAAAACCTGATCTCGTCAATCAATTCGACCTCGCTTCTACCGCACCCCGCAGCAGCGCACTTTCCGGTCAGCGTCGTGGCTTTGACAGCACCTGCATGCGCGTCGGTCACAACTTCGCGTTAAGCCTGACGACGGAAGGTGATCCAGAACCAGCCGAACTGCTCGGCACAACGCGTGCACGCGCACTGATCGAACAAATCGAGCGGGAATTTGAACCCGACATTATTCTGTTTGATCTGCCACCGGTCCTGCCATTCGACGACTGTGTCGCCGCGTCCGATCTCTATGATGCCGCCCTCCTCGTGGCTCGCGCCGATCACAGCACGTCTGACGAGATTGATCGCGCAGAACGCTTGATCGCCGAACAAAACCCCTGCCTTGGCGTCATCATGAATGCATGCAGGTTTCCTGTTCAGACGGAATTAGGACAGAAATAGGCTCTAAACAGCACGAAAATCGTCTTGATGATCCAAAAACCATTTATAGGTCTGCGCCAACCCATCGCGCAGACCGATCTTTGCCGACCACCCCAGCCCGCTCAGCTTTTCTACATCCATCAGCTTGCGCATCGTTCCATCCGGTTTTGAAGTATCCTGTGTGATCACACCTTGATATCCCGTCACATCTGCGATTAGTTCAGCCAATTCACGGATCGGCAAATCTTGACCCGTCCCAACATTCACATGGCTCAACCGTTGCGGAACCAATGCGTTATACGTCTCTTGGGCCATATCGAAGACGTGCAGCGAGGCGTCCGCCATGTCATCGACATGCAAAAATTCCCGCCGCGGCGTGCCACTGCCCCACAACACGACTTCTTTAGCACCACTTTGCACAGCCTCATGAAACCGGCGGATCAACGCTGGGATCACATGACTGTTCTCCGGATGAAAGTTGTCGCCAGGCCCGTATAGGTTGGTCGGCATCACCGAGCGATAGTCGCGCCCATACTGCCGGTTATAGCTCTCACACATCTTGATCCCCGCAATCTTTGCGATCGCATAGGGCTCGTTTGTAGGCTCTAATATGCCCGTAAGCAGCGCGTCTTCGCGCATCGGCTGAGCCGCTTCACGCGGGTAAATGCACGAACTCCCAAGAAACAGCAGACGCTGCACGTCGGCCAGATGCGCCCCGTGAATGATGTTGTTCTGCAGCGTGAGGTTCTCGTAAATGAACGCGGCAGGGTAAGTGTCATTCGCGATGATCCCCCCCACCTTGGCCGCCGCCAGAATAACGGCATCTGGTCGCTCAGCTTCCATGAATGCAAAAACAGCGGCCTGATCCGTCAAATCCAACTCGTCCCGCGTCCGCGTCAACAGCCCAATGCCCTGATCCGATAGCTTGCGCGCAATCGCGCCACCGACCATCCCGCGATGGCCTGCCACAAAGACCCGCATCAATCGCCTCGCGCCACAGGAACACCCAGTTGATGGGCGTCCAGAACTGATTTGCGACGCGCTTCTTTCAGATCATTCTGAACCATCTCCGCACACATCTCACGCGCAGTGATCTTTGGCTCCCACCCCAGCTTCGCTTTCGCCTTTGACGGGTTCCCAAGCAACGTCTCGACCTCAGCAGGGCGGAAGTAGCGTGGATCAATTCTCAAGATCACATCACCGACGGAAACCGACCAATCCCCCTCGACCGCGTCAACGATACCAACTTCGTCAACGCCATCGCCCTCAAACCGCAATTGCCACCCGATCTCGGCCGCACTCCACTGGATAAACTCACGGACAGAATATTGCTTACCCGTTGCGATCACAAAATCTTCAGGCACATCTTGTTGCAACATCAACCACTGCATTTCGACGTAATCTTTCGCATGCCCCCAGTCACGCAAAGCGTCAATATTTCCCATGTATAGACACTGTTCCAGCCCCAAAGCGATATTTGCAAGGCCACGCGTGATCTTGCGCGTCACAAAGGTTTCACCTCGACGCGGGCTCTCGTGATTAAACAGAATACCGTTGCACGCATACATCCCGTAAGCCTCACGGTAGTTCACCGCGATCCAATACGAATACAGCTTTGCAACCGCATAGGGGGAGCGCGGGTGGAACGGCGTCGTCTCGCTTTGCGGCACCTCTTGAACCAATCCATACAGCTCAGACGTCGATGCCTGATAAAACCGCGTCTTCTTCTCCAGTCCCAGAAACCGGATCGCTTCCAGCAAACGCAACGTGCCCATCGCATCGACATCAGCCGTATATTCCGGTGAATCGAAGCTCACCGCGACATGGCTTTGCGCACCCAGATTATACACCTCATCCGGCTCTATCGTCGAAATGATCCGCGTCAGATTAGAGCTGTCCGTCAGATCGCCATAATGCAGATGCAGGTTGCGGTTTAGATCATGCAGGTCTTCGACAATATGATCGATCCGCTGCGTGTTGAAAGATGACGCACGGCGCTTGATCCCGTGGACCTCGTACCCCTTCTCAAGCAGCAACTCAGCCAAATAAGAGCCGTCTTGCCCCGTGATCCCCGTGATCAGCGCTTTTTTCACCGAATACACCTTTCTTTTTCCAACCGTTTCCAAGTCATACCCCTCCCAATCGGCCAAGAACACCCGTTTTGACCAAGCGGCGGTTGTGGGCGGGTTCGGCAACGCCTAAAATGGGTAAAAAACAGGACAGGCATTTATGGGCACCCCAAAACCAGTC
Source organism: uncultured Litoreibacter sp. (assembly GCA_947494435.1). Classification (GTDB taxonomy): domain Bacteria; phylum Pseudomonadota; class Alphaproteobacteria; order Rhodobacterales; family Rhodobacteraceae; genus Litoreibacter. The sequence continues at coordinate 1,068,031 of CANLUY010000001.1, read as the reverse complement.
GTTCTCTGCATCCTTGATGGATGGGGCATCTCGAACATGGAAGAGGGCAACGCACCGCTTCTCGCAAAGACCCCAAACTTCGATCATCTGATGACAAGCTGCCCCAATGCGACCCTCACGACCTATGGTCCTGACGCGGGGCTTCCAAAGGGTCAAATGGGCAATTCGGAGGTCGGTCACACGAATATCGGCGCGGGCCGTGTCGTCGCTATGGACCTTGGACAAATTGACTTGGCCATCGAAGACGGGTCCTTCTTTGAGCGTCCTGCCCTTCTGGAGTTCATCAACACGCTCAAAAGCACTGGCGGAACCGCCCACTTGCTTGGGGTGATCTCAGATGGTGGCGTTCACGGCCATACGGATCATCTCATTGCAGCCGCCAAGGCAATAACGGAGGCAAGCGTTCCTGTCGCCGTTCATGCCATCACCGACGGGCGCGATGTCGGTCCAAAAACCGCAAGGACGTATCTAAAGGCACTGAAATCTGCACTGCCAGAGGACGCGAAAATCGTATCTGTCTGTGGTCGTTATTTCGCAATGGATCGCGATAATCGCTGGGATAGGGTCGAAAAAGCTTATCGCACGATGGTGCATGGTGAAGGACCGGACTACGCTGATCCACTTTCGGTTATCCGTGACGCCTACGCACGCGACAAGACCGATGAATTCATAGAGCCGTCTGTGATCACAGGCTACAAGGGCATGCGGGATGGTGATGGAATTTACTGCCTGAACTTCCGCGCCGACCGCGCCCGTGAAATACTTGCAGCCCTTGGCGATATCCGTTTCGAAGGGTTCTCTACCGCGCATTTGCCGAAACTCAGCGCGCGTTTGGGTATGGTCGATTATTCCACCGCCCATAATGATTACATGACGACAGTCTTTCCCAAGCAAAAGATCAAAAACACGCTTGGCGCATGGGTGGCTCAGCAAGGTCTGCGCCAGTTCCGTTTGGCAGAGACAGAGAAATATCCGCATGTGACCTTTTTCCTGAATGGGGGCAAAGAAAACCCTGAAGACGGCGAAACACGCTACATGGCTCCGTCTCCAAAGGTTGCGACCTATGATCTGCAACCGGAAATGTCCGCCGCAGAAGTCACGGAACAGTTGGTGAATGCTATTTACGAGCGATACGATCTTATTGTCGTCAACTACGCAAACCCCGACATGGTTGGCCATACAGGTGATCTGGAAGCCGCCAAGAAGGCGTGCGAGGCCGTAGATCAAGGTCTAGGTACGGCATTGAAAGCACTTGATGTGACGGGTGGTGCGATGATTGTGACCGCAGATCACGGCAATTGCGATATGATGATTGACCCTGAAACCGGCGGACCACACACAGCGCACACACTGAACCCGGTGCCTGTCATTTTGGTGGGCGGACCGGACGGCGCACGTATGAAAGACGGCAAGCTTGCCGATCTTGCACCGTCATTGTTGAAACTGATGAACTTGGACAAGCCCAGCGAGATGACGGGAAAGACGCTCTTTTGAGGCGATTTAGACTCATAATCCCGGCTCTAACACTGGTTTTTTTCGCGCAATCCGGAGGGGCTCAGTCGGATCCTGTGACGACCGCGAAACGCGCTGCGCAAATGCTCGATGCGGCAGCAGTCCAACTGGACGCGGCCAAACGGTCATCCGACCGCGTTGCAGCCCTGACGCAAACAGTTCGCGCATATGAAGAAGGGTTGAGCGCACTGCGCGAAGGTTTGCGCCGGGTTGCGATCCGCGAACGCGCGATTGCGATTGATTTTGAAGCCAAAGAAGATCGCCTCTCTCGCCTGCTCGGCATCTTGCAATCCATTGGCAATTCGCCCGCTCCTTTGTTGATGATGCATCCAACAGGGCCCATCGGAACCGCACGCGCGGGGATGATCCTGTCAGACGTGACGCCCGCCTTGCAGCAAGAAGCCCTGCAACTGAAAACACAGCTTGAAGAAGTCTCTGTCTTGCGCAGCCTTCAGGAAAGCGCGGCAACGCAATTGGTGACGGCGCTCGACAATGTTCAATCGGCCCGCTCAACGCTCGCGAAAGCCGTCGCGGACCGGGTTGACCTACCAGAGCGTATCACAGCAGACGCCCAACAAATGTCCGCGCTGATAGCTAGCGCCGACACGCTGCAAGGTTTTGCCGACGGGCTTTTGCAGCTTAGCAGCGGTCCCGCCAATCCCGCTGATTTCGAGACTGCCAAAGGTAAGCTGCCACTGCCCGCATCCGGGACGGTCTTGCAGAACTTCAACGAAACAGACGCGCAAAATATCAAACGCCCCGGCTTGACCCTCGCGCTGCCTTCACAATCGCTTGTCACAGCTCCATGGCCAGCCACCGTGCGTTATGCGGGGCCGCTTCTGGACTACGGGTCGGTCGTCATTCTTGAACCTGGCAAAGGCTATCTGCTGATTCTCGCGGGCCTCGGCCAGACCCTCACGAAAGAGGGGCAAATCATCGCACAAGGCGATGCAATCGCGATGATGGGCGGAAATGCCCTCAATGCTGACGCTTTTTTGATGAATGCAAACAAAGGTGGTAGCGGCAATCGCCAAGAGTCGCTTTATATAGAGCTAAGACAGGGCAACACGCCCATTAATCCCGCGGAGTGGTTCGTGGTCGACAGGGAATGAAGATATGAAGAAATTTTTGATGGCCGCAGCGCTCGGCACCGTCGCAGGCGTCGCCGTGACCACACAAGTGACCGGCCCGCTTCTGGCGCAAGACTCCGCAAGCAAATCCAGCGTCTATGAGCAGCTTGATCTGTTCGGTGACATTTTCGAACGCATACGAGCGCAATACGTGGAAGAGGTCGAGGAATCCGAGCTGATCGAAGCCGCCATCAACGGCATGCTCACATCGCTCGACCCGCACTCCTCCTACCTGTCCGCGAATGATTTTGAGGATATGCGCACGCAAACCTCCGGCGAGTTCGGCGGCCTCGGTATCGAGGTCACGCAGGAAGAAGGCTACGTTAAAGTCGTCACGCCCATGGATGACACGCCCGCTGACAAGGCCGGCATGGAGTCGGGCGATTTCATCACCGGCGTCGATGGCAAATCCATCATTGGCTTCACCCTTGAAGAAGCGGTCGAGTTGATGCGCGGCCCCGTCGGCTCCGAAATCATCCTGACCGTGGTCCGGGAAGGTGTCGATGAACCGTTCGATGTTTCGATCATCCGCGACACGATCAAATTGACCGCCGTGCGCGCCCGCACCGAAGGCGACTCAGTCGTCCTCCGCGTCTCCACCTTTAACCGCCAGACATACCCCAACCTCGAATCCGGCTTGAAAAAGCAGATGGAAGAACTTGGCGGCGCAGACAATGTCAACGGCATCGTCCTTGACCTGCGCAACAACCCCGGCGGCCTGCTGAACCAAGCCATCGCCGTCTCTGACGCGTTTCTCGATCAAGGCGAAATCGTCTCCACCCGTGGCCGCAACCCACGTGACAGTGAGCGCTATAATGCAACCGAAGGTGACCTGTCCGGCGGCAAACCCATCGTTGTGCTGATCAATGGCGGTTCTGCCTCGGCTTCTGAAATTGTCGCAGGTGCCCTGCAAGACCATGGTCGTGCGGTCGTCATCGGGGAAAAGAGTTTCGGCAAAGGCTCTGTCCAAACGGTTGTCCCTGTCCGCGGCGATGGCGCGATGCGCCTGACCACCTCGCGCTACTACACCCCGTCGGGCCGCTCGATCCAAGCGCTTGGCGTGGCCCCTGACATCATCGTGGAACAGCCGCCACGCGTCCCCGCCGCAGAAGAGGCCGAGGAAGAAGAAAACAACAACCGCCCACGCCGGTCGGAAGCTGACTTGCGCGGCTCCCTGACAAATGAAGACGTCTCAGAAGACGAGCGCGCCATCATCGAAGCCGAACGCGAGAAAGCCGAAGCCACGGCCGAGCTGCGCAAACGCGACTACCAACTCGCCTACGCACTCGACATTCTCAAAGGTCTCGAAGCCATCGCAGCTGCCGAGTAATGACACCTGCTGAGATCGCGAAACTGCCTTACCGCCCCTGCGTCGGCCTGATGGTCGTCAACGGGGAGGGTAAGGTTTTCGCCGCCCAACGCCTCGACAGTCCCGTTGCGACACCCGCTTGGCAGATGCCACAAGGCGGGATCGACGAGGGTGAAGACCCCCGCGCCGCCGCCCTGCGCGAGCTGGAGGAGGAGACGGGACTGACCCCCGATAAAGTGTCTATTCTTGCCGAAACCGACGATTGGCTGCCCTACGATCTACCCCATGATCTGGTTCCCAACCTCTGGAAGGGTAAATATCGTGGCCAAATGCAGAAATACTACCTTCTGCGTTTTGAAGGTCAGGATACCGACATCAATATCGAGACGGAAATCCCCGAATTCTCCAACTGGACTTGGATGGATATGGACGACCTGCTCGACAACATCGTCCCCTTCAAACGCGACACCTATTCCAAGGTGATCGAGGCGTTTCGTCCCCTGATCTGACAAGAGCACCGAATTGCGATAGAGTGGCAGCAGTCTAGACCTACGCCATTTTGCAATTTCGGACATGTCATGAAACTCATTGCTCTTTCCGCCACACTCCTCACCTTCTGGGCAACACAAGCCATCCCCCTCTCCTGTATGGAGGCCAATATGGCGCAGCGTTTTATTTGGGCGAAGGAGGCGTCAGACAATTACGTCATCGTCAAAGGCAAGATGCGGGTGGATAAAGCGTCGAAAAAGACCCTATCCAAGGACAGTGAAAGTGATTCAGAGCTTTTTGGCTATCGCGCGAGGATCGCAGGCCAAAGCCTCAGCAAACAGGGCTTTGCATCGCGGTTTACCTCCCCCGTCACAGTCGAACTCTCCTGTTTTCACGGATGGTGCGGTAACGTCCCTGACGCAAGGGAACGGATCTATTTTCTAAAGAAGAAAAAGAACCGCTACATCAAATTGGCGAGCCCTTGCGACTTTTCGACTGAAAGCACTGCATCACCTGAAAATATCCGAATATTACAAAGCTGCATCTCCGGCGGGCCTTGCAAGCCATAAGCGCATGATCCGGCGATCACGCGGGCATCGCGCACCGGCAATCCACCGCCGTTCCAACAGAACTGTGATCTTCTGGGGCTTGAGCCGCATGCGACAGACCGGCCATATACATCTCATGAAACATCTCATCCTCGCCACAACCCTTGTGGCCGTCTCCGCCAGCCAAGCAACGGCCTTGTCTTGCCTGAAAACCGACGTCGCAGGCGCGTTCCAAAGCGCCAGCGCCTCCGATCTGGTCTATGTCGTCCTGAAAGGAAAGTTCGCTTTCGACGCCGTGCCGGATGCGGACAAGCTGAACCCTGAGCCTGTCTCAGCAGATGCCACTTTTTCCGGTCGCCTTCTGACCAGCGCAGGCTTCACGCAGCAAGTCTCCGCACCGGTGGAGATCAAGATGAACTGCGCCGGCAGCTGGTGCGCGCGGATCGACCCTGACACCGACTACATTGCATTCGTCGAACAGTCAGAGACGGCGCTGACCTTCAATGTCGACCCTTGCTACGGGTTGGCGTTCAAAGAACCAGCGCAAGAAACCATAAAGAGCCTCGAAAACTGCGCCCAAGGCGGTGCTTGCGAACCGAAGACAGAGTGATTTTCGTTACGACTGCAAGGCATTCATAAGCGCTTGGTGCAATGATTGCGCCTGTATAGGGTCTATTTCGGTCGACGTGGCCACACGCAACCCATGCGCTTCGATACTATCAAGTATCAGGTGGGCAATAGGGGTAAGGTCTTCGAAGGGTCCAAAGCTTTCGACTTTCACCCCAGCCTCAAGGCAAGCCGTCAGCGCATCGATCAACGCGTTTCTATTTTTGCCGAAGGCATCCTCAATCACGGGGTTGCGGAGGGCTTCAGTTAGAATCTCCGCACCAAGCAATGCATTGTCAGGGTCTGACACATAAGCCGTATAGCCCGTGATAAATGCCTCGATTGCCTTCTTGGGATCCGACGCCTCTTGCAGATCGGCAATGAACCCAGACAGTTCCTCAACCTCGATCTCAGCGATGAACACCAGAACGGCTTCTTTCCCTTTGAAGTGATTATACAGATTGCCAAGGCTTACCCCGGCCTGCCTGGCAATATCGCGCACACCGGTCTGATGATAACCACGCTCCAAAAAGCAGCGAACGGCAGCCTCTACGATTTCAAGCTTCCGTGGGTGGATGGCCTCTTTGTTTTCAGTCAACGACTTGACGCTCCATTTTTCGCCTCATAAACTATGAACGAACGTTCGTTCATAGTTTGACCCTCTCCCAGAAAGGACACAGTTAATGTTGTTCAATGACCTAGACGTCTTAGCGCCTCCAGACCTGATCAGTCTAACCCGCCCCCACGCCAGAGTTAAGACGAGGTTGTGCAATGTCGATTGAGGACCTCACTTCCCTTTTTGAACTTCATGACATGATGCTCGTGGTCGCGGGCCTGTTCCTGTTCAACCTCGCAATCACAGGGTTCGAGATTGTATTGGATTTAGTCACAAGGAAAGAGCGGCGATGGAAAGACACGGTCGCCAATTGTTTTATTTTCTGCGCCCATCAGATCTTGGGCCTCACAGCCCTCGCATCGCTTGGCTTTATAGGATTGCTCCCCTTCTACTATCTGACACCGCTGACCATCCCAATGACGCTCTTCACTTGGGTTTTAGCCTTCCTCGCCGCAGATCTGACTTACTATTGGATGCACCGGTTAGAGCATGAACACCGCATTTTATGGGCTGTCCACAGCGTCCATCACAGCTCTGAAGATTACAATCTGACCGTGGCCTTCCGCTTGAGTATTGTCGAATTCATTTTTGAATGGGCGTTTTTGATCCCCATGATCCTGATCGGTTTCAACCCGTTTCAAGCATTGGTCGCCCTCATAATCGTGGCGCAATATCAGCATTGGATTCATACGGAACGGGTCGGAAAATTGGGGTGGCTCGACGAGCATTTCAACACGCCATCTGTCCACCGCGTTCATCATGGTTCAAATCGGCAGTATCTGGACAAGAATTACGGTGGCGTGTTGATGGTTTGGGACAAGATGTTCGGAACTTTTGAGCGCGAAAACGAAAAGGTTGTCTACGGATTGACCCGAAATATTCATACAAACAATCCGATCAAAATCACCTTCTTTGAATTCACACGCATTTGGAAGGAGGTCCGACGCTGCTCCAGCTTCAAAGGCCGTCTGAAGATCATTTTCGGGTCTTTGTGATGTCGCCTGTGCGCACCTCGGTAAAAAAGTTAACGCCGCGCATATAGCGCGGCGTTCTCTATACTTTTCAATGAGTTATGAAATCCCCCGCACGCGGGGAACTGCTTATTCCGCAGGAATCGCCTGATCTTCGATACCCAAAGGCGCAGGAATATGCTTGAGCATCTCAATCGGACAGATCTGGACGAAGTGCTTCAACTCAAGGTCCCAGTCCTGCAAAATCCGCCCAGCCTTAAGGCTACCCGTCTCAGCATGATGTTCTTCGATCAAGCCTTTCAACTGATCATGCCAATGTTCAACCGTCACTGGGCAGGTCACAATGGTCTCCTTATTCATCAGCTCCTCGGCAATGCCATCCGGATCATAAAGATAGGCCATCCCACCGGTCATTCCGGCCCCAAAGTTACCCCCGATGGATCCGAGGATCACCGCGACACCGCCAGTCATATATTCGCACCCGTTGGTCCCGCATCCTTCGATCACAACCTTCGCACCGGAGTTCCGCACAGCAAAGCGCTCCCCCGCACGACCGGCCGCAAACAGATGCCCATCGGTTGCCCCATACAGAACTGTGTTCCCGATAATCGTATTGTCTTCGGCGACCAGTGGACTCTCCTGCGCGGGCCGCACAACGATACGACCACCAGACAAGCCTTTGCCAACATAGTCATTCGCATCACCAAAGACCTCCAGCTTCAGCCCCGGCGCCGCAAAAGCACCCAACGCTTGACCAGCGGACCCTGTCAGCTTGATCGTCAAGTGATCCGGCTGCAGCGAATTTCGCATCCCAAACCGCTCTACGATATGTGACGACGTCCGCGTCCCGATCGTCCGCAGAGTATTCTGAACCGCATAAGACAACTGCATCTTCTCGCCGTCCTTCAGAAACGGCTGCGCATCCTTGACGATTTCCGCATCCAAAGTATCCGGAACTTCGTTACGTGGCTTGTTGCGGTCATAGACAATCTTGTCGGCACCATCGACGGTGATCAGAAGCGGGTTCAAGTCGAGGTCGTCGAGATGTGCCGAGCCGCGCGAGACCTGCGTCAGCAGATCAGCACGCCCAATCACCTCATCCAAAGACCGCGCCCCGATAGAGGCCAAGATCTCGCGAACCTCTTGCGCGTAGAAGGTAATGAGGTTGACGACCTTGTCGGCGTTCCCAGTAAACTTCGCACGTAGGTCTTCGTCTTGCGTACAAACGCCAACGGGACATGTATTCGACTGGCACTGACGAACCATAATGCAACCCATCGCGATCAGGGCTGCTGTCCCGATGCCGTACTCCTCAGCACCCATCATCGCAGCCATGACGATATCACGACCCGTCCGCAACCCGCCATCCGTCCGCAGTGTAATCCGTTCCCGCAGATTATTCATCGCCAGCACTTGGTGCGCTTCGGTCAATCCCATTTCCCACGGAAGGCCCGCATGCTTGATCGACGTTGCCGGCGACGCACCAGTACCGCCGTTATGGCCAGAAATCAGGATCACATCCGCTTTTGCCTTTGCAACACCCGCCGCAATCGTTCCGACACCGGAGGACGCAACAAGCTTCACGGTGACCTTACAGCGCGGATTAATCTGCTTCAGATCGTAGATCAGCTGCGCCAAGTCCTCGATAGAATAGATATCGTGATGCGGTGGAGGTGAAATAAGCGTCACTCCCTTGGTCGAATGCCGCAGCCGCGCGATCAGGTCAGTCACCTTCATACCCGGCAGTTGTCCGCCTTCACCGGGTTTCGCACCTTGAGCCACTTTGATCTCAAGTTCTTCGCAGTGATTGAGATATTCAGCAGTGACGCCGAACCGGCCCGAAGCCACCTGCTTGATTTTTGCAGATGGATTGTCGCCGTTCGGCTCTGGCACAAAATGCGCTGGATCTTCACCACCCTCACCGGAATCAGACTTCGCGCCAATTCGGTTCATCGAGACATTGAGTGTTTTATGCGCCTCGGGGCTCAAAGCTCCGAGCGACATGCCCGGTGTCACAAAGCGCTTTCGGATGGAGGTAATCGACTCCACCTCTTCGATCGCAATCGGCTCGCTCAATGGCTTGATGTCAAGCAAATCGCGCAAATGGATCGGAGGGTTCGATTTCATAGTTTGCGAGTACTGACGCCACAAGTCATACGATGCCCGCGAGCAAGCGGCTTGCAACATGTGCATTGTCTGCGCTTCCCACGCGTGTTTCTCGCCGGTCCGGCGCGCTTTATAAAAGCCACCGATTGGCAGCACATCCTGACCACCTTGCCAGCCCAGTCTGTGGATCTCTTCAACCTTCGTTTGAATGCCTGTTATCCCAATACCGGAAATCCGAGACGGCATGCCCGGGAAGAATTCCGCTACCATCGCACGTGACAGACCAACCGCTTCGAAATTCAAGCCGCCACGGTAAGAAGAGATAACCGAAATACCCATTTTGGCCATGATCTTCAAAAGACCTTGGTCAATGGCGTTACGATACCGCGCAACAGCTTCGGTCAAATTCGTGTCTAACAAACCTCTTTCGATACGATCGGCCAGAGAATCTTCCGCGAGATAGGCGTTTACAATCGTCGCACCACAGCCAATTAGAACGGCGAAATAATGCGGGTCAACGCATTCCGCGGAGCGTACGTTGAGCGAAGTAAATGTCCGAAGCCCTTTGCGCGTTAACCAACCATGAACGGCCGATGTCGCGAGGATCATCGGCATTCCAACGCGACTTTCCGACTGGGCTTGATCTGTCAGGATGATGTGACCGGCACCAGAACGCACAGCATCCTCTGCTTCGTTGCGAATACGATCAAGGGCGTCACGTAGTGAACTACCATTGGCCTCAAAGGTACAATCAATCGACACCATATCGGCTTTAAATTGTTCTACCATTTTTTCGAATTGCGCGTTGCCAACAAATGGGCTGTCGAGCACCAGAATTTCAGTTTGAGAACTGTCTTCATCCAAAACGTTCTTCAGGTTCCCGAACCGCGTCTTTAGACTCATCACCCGATACTCACGCAAAGAGTCGATAGGTGGGTTTGTTACTTGACTAAAGTTCTGCCGGAAGAAATGGCTTAACGGCCGATACTTTTTGGACAAGACCGCTGATGGCGTATCGTCGCCCATAGACGCCAATGTCTCTTTCCCATCCTCGGCCATCGGCGCAAGGATCTGCTCCAGCTCTTCTATGGAATAACCAGCTGCAATCTGACGTTTGCGCAGTTCAGCACCACTGAACAGAGCCTGTTCCTGCACATCCAGGGTAACCTCATCGAGATGAGTAATCTTTGAGCACCACTCACCAAATGGTAGTGCGGCGCTCATTTTGTCCTTTAGTTCCTCATCATGGAACAGCTTTCCCTTACCCATATGGACGCCAATCATCTGACCCGGCCCAAGCGCGCCCTTTTCGCGGACAGTAGCCTCGTCAAATGGCACCATGCCGGTTTCAGACCCAGCAATGAGCAGGCCGTCCCCCGTAACAGCGTAGCGCATTGGGCGGAGGCCGTTGCGATCCAGACCAGCGCATACCCAGCGACCATCGGTCATTGCCAAAGCAGCAGGCCCGTCCCATGGCTCCATGACAGAATTGCAGTAGGAATACATGTCCTGCCATTTCTTTGGCATCTCTACCGCTTGCTGGGACCACGATTCCGGGACCAACATGGTTTTAGCCATCGGCGCCGACCGGCCAGCCCGGACGAGAACCTCGAATACCGAGTCTAAAGCTGCCGAATCCGAGGAACCTGCAGCCACGATAGGCTTGATGTCCTCAGCCATATCGCCAAACGCACCAGAGGCCATCCGGATTTCGTGGCTCTTCATCCAATTCAAGTTGCCCTTCAACGTGTTGATCTCACCATTGTGCGCCAACATGCGGAACGGCTGGGCCAACCACCATTGCGGGAACGTATTTGTCGAGTACCGCTGATGATAAATCGCAAAAGCGCTTTCAAAACGCTCATCCATCAGGTCGGGGTAGAAATCTGCAACTTGCTCAGCGAGCATCATGCCTTTGTAGATGATCGACCTGCAAGACAGCGAACAGATGTACAGTTCCATCATCGCTGCCGCTTTCTCGATACGGCGACGAATGACATAGAGTTCACGCTCAAACGTTTCCTCGTCGACACCTTTCGAATTCGAAATCAGGATCTGTTCGATCTCCGGACGGGTGGCGTTTGCTTTATCACCGAGACAGCCGACATTCACGGGCACGTGCCGCCAGCCATAGATGCGATAACCCATACGTAGGACTTCGGTTTCAACGATCGTCCGACAAGTTTCCTGCGCGCCAAAATCTGTGCGCGGGAGGAACACCTGACCAACAGCGATCATCTGATCCTTGTCGGGTGTATGGCCAGTCCGCTCAATCTGATCATAGAAGAATGGAACGGGGATCTGCACATGGATACCAGCACCGTCGCCCGTTTTCCCGTCTGCGTCGACAGCGCCTCGGTGCCAGATCGCTTTGAGGGCATTAATGCCGTTCTCAACAACACGACGGGACGCTTTACCATCCACAGAGACCACGAGACCCACACCGCATGATGCATGCTCTTCTTCTGTACTGTAGAGGCTGTTTTCGGCCATCCATGCGCGCTTTTTTTCCTCTTGAGCCACCCAATTTTCATCAAACTTGGTCATGTCTCATCTCCTTCAGATCGGATATGCCGCGTGGCGGCTAATGTCGGTATTCTGGTTGTGCAGGGTCTATTCAGCAGCAACGCTAGCGGCTGCGTTAAATTGCGTTAACATCGCGTCAGCGGCCTCACGACCATCGCGGATTGCCCAAACGACAAGGCTCGCACCGCGCTGAATATCGCCACAGGCGTAGACCCCAGGCAGGTTGGTTTCGTGCGTTTCAAAGTCCGCCTTCACAGTACCCCAGCGCGTCACCGCAAGTTCTGGTACATCCCACAGGGAAGGCAGTTCTTCCGGTTCAAACCCAAGGGCCTTAATTACCAAATCGGCCTCTTCGATGTAGTCGGCGCCTTCGATAACCTCTGGGGCTTGTCTTCCAGTCGCGTCTGCAGCACCAAGCCGCATTTTAGAAACCATAACCCCTTCAACAGTATCACCCGTGAAACCATTCGGAGCAGACAACCAAACAAATTCGACGCCTTCCTCTTCCGCATTCGCAACTTCGCGTTGCGAGCCGGGCATATTCGTTCGATCCCGGCGATACAGACATTTGACGGAGGTTGCGCCTTGGCGTGTCGCAGTGCGGACGCAATCCATTGCGGTATCGCCACCACCGATTACGACGACACGTTTGCCTTCGGCATTTAGCTCACCTGAATCGAACTCAGGAACTGCGTCGCCAAAACTCTTGCGGTTGCTCGCTGTCAAATAGTCTATCGCGCGCACGATACCGCTGGCCCCGGAACCCGGCGCTGGTAAGTCGCGCGACTTGTAAACACCCGTCGCAATCAGAATTGCGTCATGCGTTTTTTGTAGCTCAGAGAAGGAAATGTCTTCCCCAACATTGCAATTCAGTTTGAAGGTGACGCCACTTTTCTCAAGTTGATCGATCCGTTGCATAACAACGTCCTTTTCAAGCTTGAACCCGGGAATACCGTAAGTCAGCAATCCGCCTGCACGATCATACCGATCGTAAACAACCACTTGTACACCTTGGCGACGCAGCCTGTCCGCCGCAGCCAAACCACCCGGTCCAGCACCAATGATGCCGACGCTTTCGCTTCGCTCCATAGATGGGACTGCAGGCTTGACCCACCCATTCTCCCAAGCTGTATCGGTGATATATTTCTCGACAGCTCCAATCGTCACAGTGCCATGACCGGACTGCTCAATGACGCAATTTCCCTCGCAGAGGCGGTCTTGCGGACAAATGCGACCGCAGATTTCAGGGAAGGTATTCGTCGCTTGGCTTACCTCGTAAGCCTCCTTCAACCGACCTTGCGCAGTTAGCCTTAGCCAATCCGGGATATTATTGTGCAACGGGCAATGGGATTGACAGTAAGGTACGCCGCATTGACTGCAACGGCTGGCCTGCTCTTCCGCTTTTGCTTCCGCATATTCTGCATAGATCTCGTGAAAATCTGTCGCCCGCAAATTGGGGGGACGCTTCTCTGGCATATCACGATCTACCGATACAAATTTTAGCATGGGTTCTTTGGCCATGAATACCTCCTCAGATCAGAAAGACCTCACTACTGTGGCTCATACAGGAATAAAAGTCAGCATGGCTGACCTATATGCGTATTTTTTGACGGTTCAACCAAAATTTCCGTCTCAATCGTCGAAAATTAGGTCCGATAAGGCCTTAAATCAGATCTTTCCATTTAATTCCAGTCATCTAGTTTAGTGCAGACCAAAACCAAGGCCTCCTGCGTTATGTCGCTCTTTCATCTAATTCTCGTTGCATTGATCCAGGGCCTGACCGAATTCTTGCCAGTCTCCTCATCCGGTCACTTGATTCTATTGCCTGCTCTCACAGGATTGGACGATCAAGGCCAGATGATTGACATCGCCGTTCATGTCGGCACGCTTTTTGCCGTTATGCTTTACTTTAGGGAAGATGTGCGTGTCGCAGCGAATGGAATCCCGAGGCTGGTTCGTGGAAAGGTCGACACACAAGGCGCTTGGCTTGCGATGCTTTTGCTTGTCGCCACTGTACCAGTTTTGATGTTCGGATTGCTTTTGAAGGTCACAGGCTTGGACGCCTCGCTCCGCTCAGTGGCGTTGATTGGCTGGACCATGCTGATCTTCGGACTGGTTCTTTATTGGACCGATCAAAAAGGGGATACCGTAAAAAAGGCACCTCAATGGTCTATCAAAGATGCGGCAATTATGGGTGTATGGCAGGCATTGGCGCTTATTCCTGGGACTTCGCGGTCAGGAGCGACCATCTCAGGTGCTCGCTCTCTCGGATATGCCCGCGAAGATGCGGCGAAGCTCGCGATGCTGATGTCGATACCAACCATTATCGCTTCCGGCCTTCTGCTGGGTGTCGAAGTGATCAACGATATGAACTTAGAGCTTGCTAAGGACGCCGCAATCGCCGCAGTTCTGTCTTTCGTTGCGGCGCTCTTTGCGTTGATACTCATGATGCGATTGCTGAGATCGGTCAGTTTCACGCCATACGTGATTTACCGGATCATCCTCGGCATCGTCTTGCTCACCTACGCCTACGCTTAATCCGCGCGCAGGTTTTTGGCGGACTCCATCATTGCTTCATATTGGCCAGATGGACGGAAGCGCCACAAATATGACGGCAGGACCGCTTCCATTGAGGTCGGCGTAATTCCAAGGTCAGCAAAGCTCTTCGCGCCTTCGGTGACAATGGAGTCCGATTTAAGGCTGCGCACCTGATCTTTTGTCACGGGGCCTTTGATCAGCCCCCCAGTGATAGCCGACAGAATATCGAAGGTCGTGCCCATAATTCCACCGACGAAGAAGGGAATATTCAGGACGATGCGCCGGCGACGAATGGTGGCGAGCATTTCCTGCATCAATTCACGGAACGTGTTCACATCAGGGCCGCCAAGTTCGTAGATGCCGGAGGTGCCATCAACACCTTTCATCGCGGCTTTTGCGACATCATCGACGTAGACCGGTTGGAATTTTGTCTCAGCGCCAATTACAGGAAGGACAGGTCCGAGGCGAGACATGGAGGCGAAGCGATTGAAAAAGTCATCTTCCGGACCGAAGATCACAGAAGGCCGCAGGATCATGGCTGAAGGGAAGTGCTGCAAAATCCCTTCTTCGCCGAGTCCCTTGGACTGACCGTAAAGCGTTTCGCTGTTTACGTCGGCACCAATCGCAGAGAGATGGATGAGGTTTGCCACGCCTTCGCTCGCAGCAATACGCGCGATCCGCTCGGCGCCCTCATGTTGGACGGCATCGAAGTTGTTCTTTCCGCCCTTATCGAACGTCCCGACGCAGTTGATAACGACATCGGCGCCCTCCATCACGGATTTTACGGAAGCATCGTTTCGGATATTGCAGAGGACCGGTTCTACCTGTCCGACGACGCCGTAGGGTTTCACGAAGATCGCTTCGTTTGGGCGGCGCACAGCGACGCGGACGCGGTAGCCTGCTTTGGCGAGGCGACGTACGATGTAGCGGCCGACAAACCCTGATCCACCGTAAACTGTTGCGAGCTTTGTCATGGGCGTTCCCTTCGAATTGGCGTGTTGTCGGGTTTATCGACACAGCTTCCTACAAACAAGTTTGATTTCAGCGACAAATCGGAGCGGAATCACGTTGACAGTGGGATGGAGGAGGTTTAATCACCCGCTTCACGACACCTGCCCAGGTGGCGGAATGGTAGACGCGCCAGCTTCAGGTGCTGGTGTCCTTATGGACGTGGAGGTTCAAGTCCTCTCCTGGGCACCAATTCCCCGAAAACATTACACACCACATCGCCCCGCGCGCGGGGATTCGGATAACACCCTGATTCAAAAGGTTGTTGTGGTTTTTCTTAGGGAAATATTTACCTGCTCCGAAATCTGCAGCTTTATTGAATAAATAACCCAAACCCCGTATGCCCTGCTCAACAACAATGCAGGACTGAAACGTGGCAAATCATCTTTATATTGGCGACCTTCCCGTCGATCTGGATCTTGGACCTATTGTGGCCATTGATTGCGAGACGATGGGCCTGAACCCCCACCGGGACCGTCTTTGCGTGATTCAGATGTCTGGCGGGGATGGCAATGCGCATATGGTTCAGGTTCAGCAGGGCCAGACGGAGGCGCCGAACCTGTGCAAAATGCTGGCAGATCCAAAGGTCTTGAAACTGTTTCACTTCGGACGGTTCGACATCGCGGCGATGGCCAACGCGTTCGGGACGGTCACGGCACCTGTTTATTGCACCAAGATCGCCTCCAAACTGGTGCGCACCTATACGGATCGCCATGGGCTGAAGAATCTTCTTCAGGAATTGATGAACAAAGACATCTCCAAACAACAGCAATCCAGCGACTGGGGTGCCGAAAAGCTGACAGACGCGCAATTGGACTATGCGGCGTCGGATGTTTTGTACCTGCATGAGCTGCGCGAAAAGCTGAATGTGATGCTGGAACGCGAAGGCCGGATGGAGATGGCGCAGGCGTGTTTTGATTTTCTGCCTATGCGCGCTCGGCTGGATCTTGCTGGCTGGCCTGAAATTGACATCTTCTCGCACTAGATAAGGGGCATGTTGAAACGCATGACCAATGACACATCCTTAGAGATCGGCGCGCGCGTCATCGCGGACGAGGCCGAAGCCCTGCAAAAACTAGCGGGTCTTCTGGACGAAAGCTTTGTCAAAGCGATTGAGACGATCCAAAACGCACAAGGCCGCGTGATCGTCACAGGTATGGGGAAATCAGGCCATATCGCGAATAAAATCGCGGCGACTTTGGCCTCAACCGGCACACCGTCGCATTTCGTGCATCCCGCAGAGGCCAGCCATGGCGATCTGGGTATGATCGGCAAATCTGACGTTGTTCTGGCGCTGTCAAATTCCGGGGAGGCGGCAGAGCTGTCGAACCTTCTGGCCTATACCCGCCGCTTTGATATTCCGCTGATCGCGATCACCTCAAGGCTGGATGGCACATTGGCGAAACATTCAGATATCTGCCTGTTGATCCCGCAGCTGGGCGAGGCCTGCGGATACGGTGTCGTGCCTTCGATTTCTACGACGATGACTCTGGCGATGGGCGATGCGTTGGCGATTACCCTGATGCGCGCGCGCGGGTTCACATCTGAGCATTTCCGCGACTTCCATCCCGGTGGGAAACTGGGCGCGAAACTGTCGAAAGTTGCGGACCTGATGCATTCCGGCGATGCCCTGCCAGTGGTGGAGCTAAAGACAAAAATGTCTGACGCGTTGCTTGAGATCAGCCAAAAAGGCTTTGGCGTTGTCAGCGTCATTGATGAAGATGGCAATCTGGCAGGCATTATTACAGATGGGGATTTGCGGCGCCATATGGACGGGCTGTTGGATCAAACTGCGCAGACGGTGATGACCCCTGCCCCGCAAACCATCACCCCGGGTTCGCTGGCGGAAACCGCCGTGAATATTATGAACGAGCGCAAGATCACCTGTTTGTTCGTCACTGAAAACGGCACTGCGACCGCGCCACTGGGGCTTCTGCATATCCATGATTGTCTGCGGGCAGGCGTGGCCTGATGGCAGCGGTCGACAACCGATATTCCCGCTTCGTGCAATTTGTGAAAATTGCGCTGCCCTTGCTGGCACTGGGTTTGTTGTCGACCATGTTTTTGCTGTCGCGGAGCGTGGATGTTGACGGTGCGATCCCGTTTTTCGAAGGTGTGGAACAAATCGCCCGCGATCAGAAACTGGCCTCGCCCAAGTTTTCAGGCGTAACCTCGGACGGGTCTACCGTCTCTGTCACAGCGGAATCGGCGAAGCCCGATTTGACCGACCCACGGCGTATGTCGGCGGTCAATGTGATGGCCGATATCACCACAACATCCGGCGCGCAGTTCTTCGTGATATCAGACAATGCAATCTACGACGGCGGCACTGATCTGCTTGATTTGCTGGGCCGCGTGCAGATTACGACGTCCAGCGGCTATGAATTGACGACAGATAAACTGGTCGCGAATTTGGAAGAAACCGGCCTGCGGGCCCCCGGCCCCGTGAATGGCGCAGGACCCTCCGGTACGCTGGAAGCGGGGGAGATGGAATTGACCGGAAATTCAGGCTCACAGGTTCTTGTTTTCAAGGGCGGTGTTAAGCTGATATACGATCCGCAAGAATAGAGGGTGTTATGAATTTATTTTTGCGGCCCGCGCTTGGCCTGATGCTGGCGATTTGCGCGACAACTGCCTTGCTTGCCCAAGGCGCGACGGTGGCCTTCGGTGGTCTGAAGCATGACGCATCCCTTCCTGTTGAGATTACGGCCGATGAGCTGACCGTTGACCAGCAATCTGGCGAAGCCGTGTTCATTGGCAATGTCGTTGCTGGCCAAGGTGAAATGCGCCTGAGTGCTGCGCGCGTTCAGGTGCAATACGCTGTCGTGAACGGTCAACCGACCGGTGATATCGACACGCTTGTCGCATCTGGCGGGGTGACGTTGGTCAATGGCGGCGAAGCGGCTGAGGCTGCGAATGCCACCTACGCCGTGCGTGCCGCAGAGATTGTGATGACCGGTGATGTGATCCTGACCCAAGGCGTGAACGCACTGTCGGGTGAAAAACTAACGGTTGATTTGAATACGGGCCAAGGCCGCATGTCGGGGCGCGTGAAGACCATTTTCCAAACCGGCGGCAACTAAGATGGCGGACGGCCCTGATCTGAAAGTGACAGAAGGCTCTTCAGGGCTAAAGATCGTCGGCCTGCGCAAGAATTACAAACGCCGTCCGGTCATTCGCGATGTCTCTCTTGATTTGGCACGCGGGGAGGTTGTGGCGCTGTTGGGTCCGAACGGGTCCGGCAAAACCACATGTTTCTATTCGATCGCTGGTTTGGTGACGCCTGAAGCTGGCACGGTTTTAATCGATGGGCGCGATGTGACTCTGCTGCCGATGTACCGGCGTGCGAAGATGGGCATCGGGTATCTGCCGCAGGAAATGTCGATTTTTCGGGGGCTGAGTGTTGAAGACAACATCATGGCCATCCTTGAGATTGCTGTGCGGGATCGCAACAAGCGGCGCGAGCGGCTTGAGGATTTGCTGAACGAATTTTCTATCGGTCATTTGCGGCGCGCGCCTGCTTTATCGCTGTCCGGTGGTGAACGGCGCCGTGCGGAGATCGCGCGCTGTCTAGCCGCTGATCCGAAATATCTGCTTCTGGATGAGCCTTTTGCGGGTGTCGACCCGATTGCTGTTGGTGAGATTCGAGGGCTGGTTGCTGATCTGAAGAAACGTGGCATTGGCGTGCTGATCACAGACCATAATGTGCGGGAAACTCTTGAGATCGTGGATCGCGCCTACATCCTGCACGACGGTCATGTTCTGATGAGCGGGACAACGGAAGAAGTTGTTCAGGACGAGAACGTGAAGCGGGTTTATCTGGGCCAGAACTTCCGGATTTCTTAACCTTTCTAAAGTGTTAACCCTACAGGTGCGGAATGGCGTACCCATGTTCCAGTTGACACGGACAGCGATTCTGACGCCAAATGGCGGGGATGATATCGCAAACCTCTTTGGTTTTGGTCACGCCATTCAATGTGGCCCTGCGTAGACGCCCCACCCTATCGGGCGCATGTCATCGATCAACCAAATCTCCGGATCTTGCCCGCGTCTGCGGGTCTTTCCGGTATCAATCAAGGAGACGCCATGCGCTATCAAATCAGCGGCAAACAAATCGACATCGGGGAAGCGTTGCAAACCCATGTGCAGAGCGAACTGGCGGATATGCTTGGGAAATATGCAGGCAGGCCGACAGATGCGACGGTCGTTTTCTCCAGAGACGCGCATGAATATGTCTGCGAGGCGACCGTTCACCTCAGCACTGGACTGACGGCGCAGGCGAAAGCGCACGAGACCGAGATTTATGCCTCTTTTGATAGCTGCCTTGAGAAAATGGACAAGCAATTGCGCCGCTATAAGCGCCGTTTGAAGGACCATCACAAGGAACGCGCGCAGCCTGTTGAACTTTCCGGCGGCTCCGCATATATCCTCGCTTCAAATTCGGAAACTGAGTCTGAAGACAGCGAACCCGAGACGTTGCAACCAATGATTGTGGCGGAGATGGAAACAAAGATACCATCGCTTTCTGTGGGCGAAGCTGTTATGCAAATGGAGTTAGCGGGCGCCCCTGTGCTGGTGTTCCGCAATGAGGGAAACAAAGGGATCAACGTCGTGTATCGGCGTGACGACGGGAATGTCGGATGGATTGATCCCGCGAGCGGTAATTAACAGCTAATTCAGCTGTGATTGAGAGCGGTCATGAACATTACGGATATCTTGCAGCCCAGCGCGGTAAGAAGTGTCTCTTCTATTTCAAGTAAAAAGCGCCTGTTTCAGGAGCTTGCCGATATGGCTGCGGCCAGTTCTGGATTGTCCTCTACCGACGTGTTCGAAGCGCTGCAAGAACGCGAAAGCCTTGGGCCAACCGGTGTTGGCCAAGGCGTTGCTTTGCCTCATGCGCGCCTCGATGCGTTGGACCGCGTCATCGCAGTGTTTCTGCGCTTGGACAAACCGGTTGAATTTGAAGCTGCGGATCGTCAGCCCGTCGATTTGGTGTTCTGCCTTCTTGCGCCAACAAATGCTGGTGTTGAGCATCTAAAAGCGCTTGCGCTTGTTTCGCGAACGATGCGCGTGTCGCAAAACTGCGCAAAGCTGCGGGCCAACGACGATTCGGCGACACTGTTTACGATCCTGACGGATGCCGAAGGGATTAAAGCCGCTTAAGGCTGCCAGTCGGCAAATCCGAAACTGATGTAGTCCTTGCGATAGGTCTGAAAGCAGAGCTTTTCGAGCTCTGCATCATAGATCTCTGACAGCGCGTAAGGTGTATCCGCATCCGCTGCTTGATAGTCTGGCGCTGACAATCCCAGATCGTCGGCTAGTCGGGAAAGTTGCAAGACGGCCTGCTCTTCACGGATCAGTATATCTGGCAACGCGACGGAGGCCGCACCTTCGATCAGCGAGGATTGTGACGCCCATCCGGCATCAATACGAATACTCGTCTGCCCCGCCAAATTGCCTTTCAGGAACTTCAGAAAACTCATGAATGCATCGCGATGCTCTTCAACAGTGTATTCAGACAGATCGCCGTTCTTGGGAACACCAACGCCATATTTATTCCGTAGAATACGGCGCGGCTCTTCAAAACTATCGACACCCTTAGGCAGGATGCAGCTGCTAAAAATATGATGCGCGCGGGCAAGTGGATGGCGCAGGATCGTGAATGCACGATGGCCCTTGTGGTTTTTCTTCCACTGCCTGAGGTCTTTCTGACTAAAACCTGTTTTTAGCCCGTCAACATCGTCACCATCCAGAGCAGCCAGCCAAGTTAGAGCCTGTTCTTGTGGTCCGGACCGGATCGGAATGTAAAGGACAGGTGCCTGTGACGCCGCATAAAACCCCGGAACGCCAGCACCGCGGCGGGGTTCGAAGTTTGGTGTATCTGACAGAGCAAAGTGGTCGATGGACGCCAATGCCTCAACCATTTCCGCGTAGTTAGACACCTTGTCTTCCAGATCGCTCGGGTTTTGCTTTTTGGTCGCCTTGGAGGCGCCGTCTATCTCATGCTCCGACCCGAGGAACCGCGCGATACCGTTCAACACTTCCCGGTCATTGATGTCTTCGTATGCGATGTAGAACGCAGTTTGACCGCTAGTCTGAAGGCCCTTCAGAATATCAATCTGAAAGCTGCGCTTCTCTTCCAACTGGCGCGCAAATTCCGTCTTATCGAAGGTGATTTTGGCAGATCTGCGTTGCTTTGCATCAGACAGTTTCCACTGTCCTGTTTGCGCGGCAATTTTTAGTGAGACATAGCTGTCGAGCGGATTTCGGGTGAGTACGATTTTCGCACATTGAGGATCCGCCAAAACAGCAGCCATGACGCGCGGATCATGATCGTTGAAAAACCGGAACCCTGGAATGCCATCGGTGTTTTTCTTCATCTCACCAATCAGATCAAGCGGCGCGGCCTCCCGCTTTTTAAGGTCGATCCCGAACAATTCGTCTTTGTTGTGATGACCGACAAAATGCGGATTATAAACTTCGCCATAGCATTGGATGTCATCGAAGCTATTCAGGCTCGCTTCTAGGAAGTTAGAGCCTGTTCGCATCTCAGCAAAAATGACGAAATATCTGAAATTCATCTATTTGACCAAATACGGCCGCTTGCCGCCTTCCTGTCGCGTTTCCCCTTCGACTACGGGAAAGTCACCCATCAGATGCGGGCTCATGCCTTGGTTTTTCAGGTTCTGAAGGAATTGTCCGAACCCCGTCAGATTCGCCATCTGCGGAACTTCTGTCAGACGCCGTTGTGCGCCGCCACCCAGCTCATCAAGGATCAGTTGCAGCTTTTCCATCGGGTCTTCAATGAATTCGGCAAGATTCCAGATACTGATACGGGCCTTCGTCTGACCCGTCCGCAACAGATCAAGATGGGCTGCTTCGATGCGCTGCAACATCGCGGCCTCTTTACGAAGCTCCGCGAAGTTGCGGTTTGAATGAAACAGCGGGATGGCCCACGCGCCTGTGATGATGGAAATCTGCGCATTGCGGTCGGCGGCCATGAACTCCCCGACTTTTTGCGCATCGCTTGGGCCGAACATGAAACATTGATGCTCCCCCCGCGTGTTCCATGTCAGGTTTGTCAGAAAGGCCCGTGGGTTGTAATCCCTCAGCGCGGCACTGTCAGACAGGGCACCGTTATAGACAGGGACTTCACCAGCAAAATGCGCGCGGTCCTTCGCGAAAATATGTTTGTGAACCCGATTGCCTGTGCGACGGGCAAGCCACGCATCAAAATCCTCGAAAAGGTCGTCGAACCCCTCGAAGACGGAATATCGACCTGCAGTTTTGCCATTCTCCCATCCGTCGTTCGGATAGCGGCCCTGCATATAGAGTCCTGGACGCCCGCGGGTGCGTCGTTCCGTGGCGCGGCTGAAGAGGCGGTCAATTTTCAGCGGATTAGGCTCTACCATGGTCAAAGATCGACCCGCCGGCGCCATGAAATCGCGATACAGACGCTCCGCCTCTGGCCAGATTTTGCGGGCAACGAAGCAGTCTGATCGGCGGAGCAACTGGATGTGGTCGTCATAGAACACATGGGGTTTGCCCTGAAAATCGAATTTGGACAGCGTCAGTGATCGGCTTTCAATTTGCATTGAATAGAGCCTTGCGAGGGTCTGAAAATAGCTTTCATCAGGGATCCAGACGCGTTTGAAATAGCGATCGAACTCCTCCCGACGGGGGTCTTCGAGGATCGCAGACAGCGTTTGCCGTGTGAGGCACCACCATTGTGAGCCCAGATGCGGTGTGATGCCTTCAGGAATGGTGCGCTTGAATTTCATGCGTCGTTGCAGATCGACATAGGCATCAAACAAACGACGGTGTTTTTTCCATGAGAACGGGAAGCGCAACGTGAAACGTTCTTGGTCGAGGCCACCAACCGTCCAATCGACCTCATCAGTTGTTACAGACTCTATGAAATCGGTTTTTTGGCGGTCATCGAGGTAGGTTTGCAGCTCGTCCAAGGGCCGGAGCGGCAGGCAGGATCCACTGGACAGGAAGACGTGATGGACGGCTTCGAATTCCCGCAGCATCAATTCGCAAGCGGTTTGGGTCGCGCCGACGATAGACCAATTGCCCCATTCGCAGGCGTGCCGTTCTGAGAAACGGATGTCATCGCAGTCTTTGAGCTTTTGCTTGAACCATCGGAAGTCGTCATCGGCCACGCGCTTGTCGACATGGATGACGACTGGCTTTCCGTTTTCATGGAAATGCCGCGCGACTTGCGCGGCGCGATCAAGGGCCTCGTGGACCAGCATGACGAAGCCGACGGTCACGCCCAGTTTCCTTTTGACATGAGACCCAGAATTTCAAGCTGTCGCCAATTGATGTATTTCTCAGACCACTGGCACCAGAGGTCAGGGTTCTCAGATAGACCCTCATTATAGGCTTTGTATTCGTGGCTATTTGCGAAATGCTGTTTGCGTTCTAGTTCTTCGGCGGACTTGTCTTTGAACGTGTCGAGGAATTTAGCGTGCAGCAGGCAGCCTGACGTCTTCTCCCCACCCCATTCATCATAAACGAGATTTAAGCCGCGCGGCAGCAGCATGTGGGTGGAGCTGACATAAGCATAGGCTCTATTCCACTTCACTAAGGGGATTTTGTTCATCGCGGGGGCGCGTTCGGCATTGTCGTAGAAGAACGCACGGGCGCGGGGACCGCCTTGGATCCAGAGGTTGCCGTATTTGGTGTTCTTCTGGATCGTGTAATTGCCACTGTCGAACCAATGGGCGAATTCGAAAGGATCCTGACCGGCCTCGTATTTGACGCTGTCGATCGGGCCCTTGGGGTACATATCGAGCAGCATGGTGCCAAAGGATTTGATGGAGGATGCATCAAGCCAATCGGTTAGCGCACGAATGGGGCGGGTGTCGCAAAACGGGTAAACGAAGAATTCGTCGATATCGACAGTCAGGCACCAATGCCCATGGGCGTAGCGCATCTGCAGCCAATTGAGCCAATCAACGCCAAAACGGGATCGTTTGTAGCCATCTTCGCTGTAGAACACCGACACATCCGGTTGATCGGCGAGAAAGTCACCGGTGCCGTCGGTGGAGCCGTTGTCGACAAAGAAGAAGTGATCAATGCCAAGATCGCGGTAGTATTTCAGGAAATACGGTAGGCGCACAAGTTCATTGCGGAGCGTACAAAACATCAAAATATCGGATGATCCGATTTGCTGGGTCCGGTTTCGCTTTGAGGACAGTTCACGCCTTTTGCGGAAGGCGCGCGCCCTCCAGCGGCGGCGTTCAAGCCGCAAGCGATATGATCTTAGGGCGCCCATCGTTCCATCGACTGTCCAACCATCTCTGACATTTAGGTCAAACCCGTGACCGCAGTGTTAATGCGCTCAAAGTGTTCGTCCCAAGTCGGAATATGCGGCGCGTTGTTCGCACACGCTTGGCGAAGGTCTTCCAGCCTTGTTCCTGCCTGCTCTATTATTGTTTTTTTCCAAAGGTATCGGTCTTGCAGGTCTGCGTAAACGGGGTAGTCGCCTAACAGCTCATGATGGATGGCAAGATCGCCACAGATCACCGGAACCCCAAGTGCTGCCGCTTCGAGCGAAGGCAGGCCAAACCCTTCTGCAAAACTTGGAAAGAGAAGCCCGTGTGACCCTGCAATAAGGGGCCACAACGCGTCATCTGTCAGGGCCTTATGTTCGGTCACTGCTCCGCCATGTGGAAGTTGGTCAAGCCTTGTGATCACATCTTTCGATACCCATCCACGTTGTCCTACGATATGAAGGTAGGGTGTGTGAGTTGACGGATATTCATCGGCGAATTCATCCCAAATATCCAGTAAGAGAGCGTGGTTCTTGCGCGGCTCGATTGTACCAAGAGTTACAAAATAGGGTCTATTTTGTGCTACGTTGGTCAGTTTACTGCTCGGGACGTCAATGCCGAGATGCGCATATGCGGTGTTGATCACAGTGCCTTGCTGTTGCGCCAGCGCGTTTATCCGTCGTTCTGAATCCTGAGAGTTTGTAAGGATCAGACCGGCGTTGCCAAGAATTGCGGCTGTCTTTCGCTTGAAAGTCTCGACTGTGTTGGATCGCTGAAATTCTGGATATTCGAGCGGAATAAGATCGTGGAGAAAGACCGCCAACTTGTGACCCGCTGCATTCAAACCCTCTAGCAGCCCCTCCGAGATATTTGAGTGTCCTACGTTGAGATAGGTCCATTTGTGATCACTGATCGCCTGTAAGTGAGATAACGCACCGGCTTCGTCGAAGTGATGTGTCGCGAGGCGCCTCAGATCGGACTCCGCAGCGCCGCGAGGGGCGGGTGTTTTCAAACCGATAACGGCTCTCATATCCCGTGTTCCCCAGGGGTCTTGACCGATGATCTTTCGATGAAAGGTCTCTAACCCACGGCGATCCAGAAAGACGTAACCGTTGGAAACTTTCGCAAGCCCTGCCAATTTAGGCTCTGTTGAGAGGCACCATTCAAGATAAGCCAGCTCTACGCGATCAACGCCTGTATGCGGACCACGACCGACGCGACTGGTCAGCCGCGTGACATCCAGCAAAGCCGGAAATGACCTAACGGTCGTAATGGCCGTTTTGGTGCCAACGCCATGCATCACTTACCATTGCCTCCATCGTTGATCGCTTGGGCGCCCAGCCTAATTGATCACGTGCGGCAGCACTTCCAGATACAAGTTTTGTACAATCCCCGGCACGACGTGTTCCTTCAACAATTGGCACGTCGCGATTGGTAATGCTTCGACTGCTGTCGATCACTTCGCGCACAGAAAAACCGCTGCCTGTTCCGAGATTGAATGCAGCGCTTCCCTTGCCTTCTATCAGCCAATTTAGACCCAAAACATGCGCATCAACCAGATCCATGACGTGAACATAGTCACGGATACATGTCCCGTCCGGTGTCTCGTAATCCGTGCCGTAGATCGTCAACGCATCCCGTTTTCCGTCAATGGCATCAAGCACAAGCGGGATCAGATGTGTCTCTGGTTGGTGGAATTCGCCAACCTCGCCCTCAGGGTCAGCACCGGCGACGTTGAAGTAGCGGAAGATGACATGCTGCAAGCCGTGGCTTGCCTCAAAATTCTCTAGAATGTCCTCAATCGCCCGCTTGGATGCGCCATAGGCGTTTATTGGATACTGGGCGCTTTCTTCGGTCAAAGCGACGCCGTCTTGTTCACCGTAAGTTGCACAGGTCGATGAGAACACGAAGTTCGTACAGCCCGCCGCGACCGTTGCTTCGATCAGCGTTAAAGACCCAAAGACGTTATTGCGCCAATATAGACCCGGATCTGACATGGATTCACCAACTTGGCTAAATGCGGCGAAATGCATGACAGCGACAGGTTTGTGTTTCGCGAATACCTGATCAAGGAAGACCCGATCCTGAAGATCGCCTTGTTCGAACGGGCCGAATTTAACGGCTTGCTCCCAGCCAGTAGAAAGATTGTCGACGGTGACGGGAGTAAAACCTGCCTGAGATAGCACCTTACAGGCGTGCGAGCCGATATAGCCTGCACCCCCTGTGACCAAAACTGTCGTCATAAAAGAGGCCCTATTCGCCTTATTCAGCTGCCTTGCGCAATGATGACATTTCAGCAAGGTATGCGTCAAACTCGTCGCGAAGTTCCGGGCGAGACAAACCGAAAGCGACGGTCGCTTGCAAATAGCCCGCTTTAGAGCCGCAATCGAAGCGTTGACCGCGGAACCGGTATCCGTAGACGTCGCGCTCTGCTGCGATTTCTTGAGCGATTGCGTCGGTCAACTGGATCTCACCACCAGCGCCTTGTTTGATCTTGTTGAGGTTCTGCAAAACCTGAGGTGTCAGGATGTAGCGGCCGATGACAGCAAGGTTGGACGGTGCTTCTTCCATAGACGGTTTTTCAACCATACCTTGGACTGAAACCATGGAGCCCATGTCTTCTTTCACATCAAGCACACCGTACGAGGGTGCCTTTTCTGCGGGAACTTCCATCGCGGCAACCATGCAGCCGCCGGTTTCCTCGTAGGCTTCAACCATTTGTTGCAGGCAAGGCTTTTCGGCGGCGATCACGTCATCGGGCAGAATGACAGCAAACGGCTCGTTCGCAATCAGGCGGCGCGCGCACCAGACTGCATGCCCAAGGCCGAGCGCTTTGTGCTGGCGAATATACGCGATCGCACCACTGTCCATGTTGGTATTTTTCAGCGTGTTGAGAAGGTCTTTTTTGCCCTTCTTGCGTAGCGATGTCTCAAGCTCCGGCGCGTGATCGAAATAGTCTTCCAACGCCCCTTTGCCGCGCGAGGTGACGAAGATGAATTCTTTGATACCAGCGGCACGGGCCTCATCAATCGCATATTGGATCAACGGGCGGTCGACCAAAGTCATGATTTCCTTTGGAATAGACTTCGTCGCGGGCAGAAACCTCGTTCCCAAACCAGCGACGGGGAAGACTGCCTTCGTGACTCTACGTTTCATCAATGCCTCTACTTTATTTCCAGTACTAGCTTACTGCTAAGTGTTGGGTATGTCTGCCTCTCCAAGAGGGAATTTTTGTGGCGAAATAACCGACAAAATATGGCAAGAGACACAATTGTTTCTCAGTACCGAAGCCGCTCTGGGCTTGTCGAGTCAAAAAACCTTTTATTCCCAATCGCCTCGACCTCTCTGATGGTGCGCTGTTTCATAGAATATCGACGGAATATCGGGTCATTTCGATCCGATTTTCCAAACAATCCACCTGATTGGACCCAGAAGCCATCTTCGTGGAACCAACGCCGGTGATATAGTGCGGTGTAGGAATAGAGAAATACGGTTAGCGAAATCCCGCTTAACGCCCGTTTCTTTGCCTTGGTAAATAGAGCGTGTTTGGATCGCCAATGGCCATAGATCGCTTGGCACGTCTTGGATTCGTGTGTTGGGAATTTGGGTGCGGTTTGAGGTGCCGGTGCGAAAGTTGCTATTTTGGGCTCTCTGGATGGACCGTCTTCGAACCCTTGGCGGAGCGTTTTCATGAGGTTCCGAAAATCGCGCGGTTCCAGATCGCCGGAGATCAGCAAACGGGTGAGGCGGTTATGTTGGCCTTGCTCGAATGTCTTCAGCCAAGTTGTGGAAGTGCCTGCTTTCTTAAGCAAGTAGCTCTGACTCGCGCCTTCATCAAAAAGCGATTTCGGAGCGCGGTTCTTTGTGCGACGTGCGCTTTCCGCGAAGCCGTGCTGTACTTCGGCATTTGGGACAATCGCGGTGTAGTGGCCAGCGCGACCGAGGCGGATATTCAGGTCTGTCTCGTCCAAATAGAAATGCAGGTTTTCGTCAAACCCACCGAGCGCAATTAGCGTCGATCGGCGAAAGGCGCAGTTTGTGCCTTGGGTTTTTATTGCCTGTGTTTCGCTGCCTTTAAAAGTCTGCGTGCTATGAACATCGAGAGGAGAGGGTTGGCCGGTGGGGTCCACGCTCGCAGCCATCCATTGATACGAAATACCATTGCGGCCGCGCACGAAACCGCCTGTTGCCGCAACATTAGGGTCTGAAAATGCTTCAATAAGTCGTTCGAGCCAAGTTGGTTCCGCTATCGCATCGTCGTCGATAAACGCAATGACATCCCCGCAGGCAAGGCCAATACCAATGTTTCGCGCGGCAGAGATGTTAGGGAGATTGAGTTCAGCGAACGTGACGTGATCGGTGAGGCCCAAGCGCGCAAGAACGTCTGGAATACCCTTATCCCCGACGATGATAACTTCGAACCCGTCGAGGGTTTGAAATCTGAGGGCCAGCAAGCATTTCGAAAGCTCTGCCGGACGATGCCGACTGACGATAACGACGCTGACGGGCGGCGTGGTCATTCCACGCCCATATCTCGCATCATTGCCTCGAGCCGTGGGACATCCTCTGGATTGTTGAGCTCCCAGAATTGCCGGTCTTTGGCGTCTACTTCGATACAAAGGACGGAATGCCCGTTCTCAAGGAACCGCAACTGCTCAAGCCCTTCCAAATTCTCCAGAGGTCCGGGCGTCCAGCTTGGGTAGTCCGCCAGAGGTTGGGGCCGATATGCATAGACGCCCACATGATGGAAAACCGGCGTATCGTCAGCATTAGAGTATGTTTTGGGCGTGAAGGGGATCACCTCTTTTGAGAAGTAAAGCGCATGCCGGTTGCGGTCAAAAACGGCTGTCGTTCCGCCCACTCGGCCAGCGCGGCGGTCCGTAAGAAAGCCGTTCAACGCCGCACCATCTGTCTTCAGAACCGGCGTTGCCACCATCGCCGTCGGATCAGCACCAAGTCCCGCAACAAGGTCTTCGATAAACCAAGATGGTGTGAGGGGCGCGTCCCCTTGCAGGTTTACGATCATATCGTAGGCCCCTGCCATCACAGCATGCGCTTCTGCGCAACGCTCTGTTCCGTTGGCGCAGTCTGGTGAAGTCATTACAACTTCGGCACCGAACGCCTCTGCTGCGGTTTTTATCTGGTCATCATCGGTCGCAACAACAACCCGGTCTATTCCCGAAACGGACATTGCGGCGCGCCAAGAACGCTCAATCAGCGTTTGCGATTTTCCGGAGGCGCCAGTGAGCGGGACCAACGGTTTACCGGGGTAGCGGGATGACGCATAGCGGGCTGGGATGACAATCGCGACAGACATCAAGCGCCTTTCAGCTCAACGCCCGGAGCGTAGGCAATGAAGAAGGGGTTTTCGTAAATCGGCTTGCCATAGGTAAACGGCGTATGGTCATCGAAACGAACGACCATCCCGCCAGCGCCGCGCAAAACCGCATCACCTGCAGCTGTGTCCCATTCCATTGTACGGCCCAGTCTCGGGTAAAGATCGGCCTCACCCGTCGCAACAAGACAAAACTTTAAGGAAGAGCCCGCGCCAGTCATGTCAGCGACGCTATATTTATTGATATATTGATCGGTCGCCTCATCCCGATGGGACTTAGACGCGACGACGATCAGGTTTTCATTATCCGGCTTTTTCACGGATATCGGATTGGTTAGACCCTTTTCTGCTGTCTTAAACGACCCACTTTCTTCCTGAGACACGCCCATTTCATCAGTGTAGAACAATCGTCCTTTCGCAGGGGCATATACAACACCACGGGTAGGTGTGCCATTTTCGACCAAAGCAATGTTGACTGTAAAATCACCGCGCCGCTTGATGAACTCTTTCGTGCCATCCAGAGGGTCAACGATGATGAAGTCAGTCGCCGATTCTGCGTGGCTGGCCGCTTGTTCTTCTGTCACCACGAGAATGTCAGGGAAGGCCTTAGCGAGACCGGCAGAGATATGCGCATCCGCCGCCTCATCGGCAGCAGTGACGGGGCTGTCATCGGATTTTGAACGCACCTCGAAATCATCGGCATTGTAGATGTCCATGATGATGTCGCCGGCTTCAAGCGCGAGCGTGCGAAACACCGTTGCCATCTTGTTATAGTCCATTGCCGCTCTCCTGCTCGTGTATTGCGCGCTGCTTTTGCCTTTCTTATGCTGCGTTGCTAACGGATCGGCAAGTTTTCTGACAGTAAGATCAGGCACCATTCGGAAATAGGCAGACGCAAGATGTTCAGAACTGAAGAACGCACCTCGCACTTTCGCTCGGCCATCGGGCTGGCGGAGCTGATCTATTTCTCAACTGTGCGTAGTGTCCGGAAGTCGCATCGTAACGCCTTTATCGGTTTGGCGACGAATGTGTTACAAACCGTCGTGTTTGTGGCCGCGTTCTACTTGATGTTCTCTGTGCTCGGATTGCGGGGCAATGCGATCCGCGGTGATTTCATCCTGTATCTGCTATCGGGCATTTTCTTGTTCCTGACTCACACCAAAGCGATGGGCGCTGTGTTTGGTTCTGAAGGTCCGACCTCGGCAATGATGAAACATGCGCCGATGAATACGGCGATTGCGATTGCATCAGCCGCTTTATCATCGCTTTACATTCAAGTTCTGTCCGCGTCCCTGATCCTGTTTTTCGTCCATGTCGTCTGGCATCCAGTCGTGATCTACAAACCCATGCCGACGATTGGGATGTTCCTTCTGGCATGGTTCACTGGTGTTGCCGTTGGTATGGTCTTTCTCGCCATGAAGCCGTGGCTGCCCGGTTTGGCCAGCACATTGTCGATGGTTTACAGCCGCGCGAATATGATTGCGTCAGGCAAGATGTTCGTCGCAAACACAATGCCCGGCTATATCCTCGCGTTCTTCGACTGGAACCCGCTATTTCACAGCATTGATCAGGCGCGGGGTTTCGCGTTCATCAACTACAACCCGCATTTCAGTTCAATCAGCTATCCGATCACAGTCGGGGTCGTGTTGATTATGATCGGCTTGATGGGCGAATTCCATACCCGCAAGAATGCGTCGCTGAGTTGGAGTGCTGGACGCTAAGACGCGGGTTCCACCACGCGAAGGGTCAGGTTGAGGCGTCCCCCTTTGGGCAACAAGGTCGATGTGCCGAACTTAATCCGGTCAACTCCATGATAGGCGAGACGTGCAGCGCCGCCCATTACGACGACATCACCGGAGCGCAGCCAGATGCTTTCGGTTTTGCCCCCACGCGTGGGCTGACCCATCCGAAACAGCGCGTCATCCCCCAGAGAGAGGGAGACAACAGGCCAGTCAAACTGGCCTTCATCCTTATCCTGATGCATCCCCATCTTTGCATCTTCAGCGTAGTAATTCACCAAACAACAATCCGGCGGGCGCCCGACGCCTGAGACGGTTTTCAAATATTCAGAACGGAAGGTGGAATCGCAGGCCATGGTTGCCCGTTCGGATGATGACTCTGGTATTTGTAGCCCGCTGCATCCGCGACCCAGCCCAGTTTGCCCAGCGACGTCATGCGCACGGACATGCGTCGACCGCCCGCCAAAACCGGCTGAACCATTGGCGTAGTCACGATCAGCGCGCGCAATTCTGCAGTAAGGGCGCGTTGTGCGTCGTCATCCAGAAATTTCTCGTAAATCTGGAATCCGCGGATGGATAGATTTGGCTTCATAGTGTCATAGAAACCTCAAGATGATGTGGTCTCAAGAATTTTGCGGGATTTAGTCGCGTTTTGCGCAGATTCCGGGCCCTCCGCGCCTTGCAGCACCTAGGCCCCGTCCCTATATACCCAACGAAATCCGATAAGGGCCGAAATCACTTGGCCCCACGGTTCAAAATGGGATCGGAGGACGAGGGCCGGAATGGGCTCGTTTTCCACAACATCGCCGCTAGTAAGAAGGACCTTGAGCTATGGCAAAAGTCATCGGTATCGACCTCGGTACAACCAACTCCTGCGTGGCCATCATGGACGGCTCGCAACCTCGCGTGATTGAAAACTCCGAGGGCGCACGCACAACCCCCTCTATCGTTGCATTTACAGATGATGAGCGTCTGGTCGGTCAGGCCGCCAAGCGCCAAGCTGTGACCAACCCCTCCAACACTGTCTTCGCTGTGAAGCGTCTAATCGGTCGTCGTTTTGACGACAAAGACCTCGCGAAAGACAAGAAGAACATGCCGTTTGACATCGTCGACGGCGGCAATGGCGACGCATGGGTCGAAGCCGGTGGCGACAAGTATTCGCCCGCTCAAGTGTCTGCATTCATCCTGCAAAAGATGAAAGAGACAGCGGAAAGTTATCTTGGCGAAGACGTCGACCAAGCTGTGATCACCGTGCCCGCTTACTTCAACGACGCGCAACGTCAGGCGACGAAAGACGCCGGTAAGATTGCGGGCCTCGAAGTACTGCGTATCATCAACGAGCCGACTGCGGCTGCGTTGGCCTATGGCCTCGATAAGAAAGAAACAAAAACCATCGCGGTTTATGACCTTGGTGGTGGTACATTCGACATCACAATCCTCGAAATTGACGACGGCTTGTTTGAGGTGAAATCCACCAACGGCGACACGTTCCTTGGTGGTGAAGACTTCGACATGCGCATCGTGTCTTATCTTGCTGACGAGTTCAAAAAAGAGAACGGCGTCGACCTGACCAAAGACAAGATGGCGCTGCAGCGTTTGAAAGAAGCTGCTGAGAAAGCGAAGATCGAACTTTCTTCCAGCCAGCAGACAGAGATCAACCAGCCGTTTATTTCCATGGACCCGAAAGGCGGCCAGCCGCTGCACATGGTCATGAAGCTGACACGCTCGAAACTGGAGAGCCTTGTTTCTGACCTGATCAAGAACTCAATCAAGCCGTGTAAAGAAGCACTGAAGGATGCGGGCCTGTCCACTGGTGACATCGACGAGATCGTACTTGTGGGTGGCATGACCCGCATGCCGAAAGTCGTGGAAGAAGTGTCCAAGTTCTTCGGGAAAGAGCCGAACAAAGGTGTAAATCCGGACGAAGTTGTTGCGATGGGTGCGGCTGTTCAAGCCGGTGTTCTGCAAGGCGACGTCAAAGACGTGGTTCTGCTGGACGTGACACCTCTGTCACTTGGTATCGAAACGCTCGGTGGCGTGTTCACACGTCTCATCGATCGCAACACGACGATCCCAACGAAGAAGTCGCAAATCTTCTCTACCGCCGAGGACAACCAAAACGCAGTGACGATCCGCGTGTTCCAAGGTGAGCGTGAGATGGCGGCGGACAACAAGATCCTCGGCCAGTTCAACCTGGAAGAGATTCCGCCAGCGCCACGTGGATTGCCACAGATCGAAGTGACCTTTGATATTGATGCCAACGGCATCGTTTCGGTCGGTGCGAAAGACAAAGGCACTGGCAAAGAGCAAGCGATCACGATCCAAGCCTCTGGTGGTCTGTCCGATGAGGACATCGAACAAATGGTCAAAGACGCTGAGGCGAATGCCGAGGCTGACGCAGAGAAGAAGGAACTGGTTGAAGCCAACAACCAAGCCGAAAGCCTGATACACTCGACCAAGAAGTCGCTGGAAGATCACGGCGACAAGGTTGACGGCTCTACCGTTGAAGCGATTGAACTTGCAATGAAAGCTCTGGAAGAAACTCTGGAAACTCAAGACGCAGGTAAGATCAAAGGCGGCATCCAGAACCTGACCGAAGCGTCGATGAAACTTGGCGAAGCGATCTACAAAGCTAGCCAGGATGAAGCGGCAGCGCAGCCTGATCCGGATGCCGAGCCAGACGATACGCCCCGCGGCGTAGACGACGACATCGTCGATGCAGACTTTGAAGACCTGGACGACGAAGACAAGCGCGCGTGATCGCGGAACAACCTGAACCACGTGAGGCCGGCCCAGAAATGCGGCCGGTCTTGCGGTTTTCAGGGGAGAGCTGAAAAATGGCAAAACGTGACTATTACGACATTCTTGGAGTCGCCAAAGGCGCATCCGCTGACGAGCTGAAGAAAGCGTATCGTCAAAAGGCTAAGCAATTGCACCCAGACCGAAATCAGGACAACCCTGAGGCCGAAGCGCAGTTCAAAGAGGCCAATGAAGCGTATGAAGTTCTGAAAGATGCCGACAAAAAGGCTGCCTATGATCGCTACGGTCATGCAGCTTTTGAAGGTGGCATGGGCGGTGGCGGTGGACGTCCTGGTGGCGGTGATTATTCCAGCGCGTTCTCGGATGTGTTCGAAGATCTGTTCGGCGACTTCATGGGTGGCGGTCAACGCGGCGGACGACAACGTGCGTCGCGCGGCTCGGACCTGCGGTACAACCTGCGCATCGAGTTGGAAGAAGCCTATAACGGGATGCAAAAAGCGATCACCGTTCCGACGTCGGTCTCTTGCACATCCTGTGAAGGCACTGGCGCGGAAGGCGGTGCGGAGCCGCAAAACTGCCCGACCTGTTCCGGTATGGGTAAAGTCCGTGCGCAGCAGGGGTTCTTCACAGTTGAACGGACCTGCCCAACCTGTTCGGGCGTCGGTCAGATCATTAAGAACCCGTGTAATTCGTGCGGTGGCGCAGGCCGCGAGCAAAAAGAGCGCTCGCTATCCGTGAACATTCCGGCAGGTGTCGAAACCGGAACCCGCATTCGTCTTGCGGGCGAGGGCGAAGCCGGGCTGCGCGGTGGACCCGCGGGCGATCTGTATATTTTCATCGAAGTAAAAGAACACCCGCTGTTCCAGCGTGACGGTGTGGACCTGTTTTGCCGCGTGCCCGTATCCATGACGACGGCCGCTATTGGTGGTGATGTCGAAGTGCCGACCATCGACGGCGGACGCTCTCGGGTCAAAGTCCCTGCAGGCAGTCAATCCGGTCGGCAGATGCGGTTGCGCTCAAAAGGGATGCCAGCGCTGCGCGGCGGTGGGCAGGGCGACATGTTCATTGAGCTGGCTGTTGAAACACCCGTCAATCTGACCAGCAAACAAAAAGAGTTACTGCGCGAGTTTGAAAAGATGAGCGAAGAAAACAACCCCGAACTATCGGGGTTCTTCAAGAAGGTTAAATCCTTCTGGGACGGCTCAAACTAAAGCAAGGCGGGGAATTACCCCGCCTTTTCTTTACCCACTTTAGCCAACCCGACAGGCCGACATCACCGCCATGTTCAGAATGTCATTTGCAGTGGCTGTGGTCGAACACAGCTGAATGGGCTGCTCCAATCCGCTCAAAATCGGCCCGATCACTGTGGCACCGCCCATCTCTTGCATCAGCTTGACAGAGATCGAAGCAGAGTGGCGCGCAGGGACAACCAGAATATTGGCGGGCCCGGTCAGCTTACAGAACGGGTAATTCGCCTGAACATCGGGGTTTAGAGCCACATCGACATTCATCTCTCCATCAAACTCAAAATCTACGCCCATTTTTTCTAACACAGCGGGCGCAACACCCATCTTTTCCGCCCGTTCGCTCATTGGATAGCCGAAGGTCGAAAAACTGACGAAGGCGACACGCGGATCAAGCCCGAGGGATCGCGCGGTACCCGCCGCACGCACCGCAATATGCGCTAGGTCCTGCTCATCCGGCCATTCATGCACCAGCGTATCAGAGATCAAAACAATGCGCCCTTTGTGCAAAAGCGCAGTGACGCCGACGGCGCCATCTTCTTCAGAAACAGGCAAAACATGGTTTAATAGACCCAAAACATGCGCAGATTTTCGGGTCGCCCCGGTCACCAAACCGTCGCCGTGCCCATTTGCCAACATGAGGGCTGAGAAAACATGCCGGTCCCGCGCCGCCAGTCGATGCACATCCTGATGATCATAGCCTTTGCGCTGCAAACGCTCGTACAAAAACGCCTTGTAGTCATCCAAATGAACGGAATTCCGCGCGTTAACGATGGTTAACTCACGATAGGCATCTGCCATCCCCGCTTCTTCCAACTTCTGACGCACATCGTCCTCGCGTCCGACAACCAGCGCCTCCCCGAACCCGGATCGTTGGTAGTTCACCGCCGCGCGGAGCACACGAGGATCATCCCCCTCCGCAAAAATCATCCGCGCTTGCGTTTTACGGGCACGATTGTGCAACCCCTGCAGCATCGTCGCAGTTGGATCCATGCGCGCGCGGAGGTCCGCTTCATACCGGTCAAAGTCGACAATCGGCTTACGGGAGACCGCGGTATCAATTCCGGCTTTCGCAACAGCAGGCGGAATCTTGTAAATCAAACGCGGATCAAACGGTGTAGGGATAATATAGTCTCTACCAAAGGCCAATTTGCGCCCGTACGCCATCGCAACTTCGTCTGGCACGTCCTCCCGCGCCAGTTCTGCGAGCGCCTCAGCACACGCAATCTTCATCGCGTCATTGATCGTGCGAGCGCGAATATCCAAGGCGCCGCGGAAAAGATACGGGAAACACAGGACGTTATTGATCTGGTTTGGATAGTCAGAGCGGCCCGTCGCTACAATCGCATCTGGCCGCACCTCATGCGCATCCTCTGGTGTGATCTCTGGGTCGGGGTTTGCCATAGCAAAGATCACCGGATTGTCGGCCATGCTCTTAACCATGTCTTGCGTAACAGCCCCTTTGGCGGAGACCCCTAGAAACACATCAGCACCGCGCATCGCGTCTTCCAGGGTCCGGTCATCCGTCTTCGCGGCATGCGCGGACTTCCACTGGTTCATTCCTTCAGTCCGGCCCTGATAAATGACGCCCTTCGTGTCACAAGCGATGCAATTGTTGTGTTTCGCACCCATCGCCTTGATCAGTTCGACACAAGCAATTCCAGCCGCACCAGCACCGTTCAAAACGATCTTCACATCTTCAATTTTCTTGCCCGTCAGATGCAGCGCATTCAGCAAACCAGCCGCACAAATCACAGCCGTCCCGTGCTGGTCGTCATGGAAAACTGGAATGTCCATTTCTTCGCGCAAGCGCTGTTCGATGATGAAACATTCTGGCGCTTTAATGTCTTCAAGGTTAATGCCACCAAAGGATGGGCCCATAAGCCGGACGGCATTGATGAACTCGTCCGCGTCTTCCGTATCCAATTCCAAGTCTATGGAATTCACATCGGCGAAGCGCTTGAACAGAACCGACTTGCCTTCCATCACCGGCTTTGAGGCCAATGCGCCCAAGTTTCCAAGCCCCAGGATTGCTGTCCCGTTTGAGATCACCGCGACCATATTGCCCTTTGTCGTATAATCATACGCTGTGCCCGGGTTCTCAGCGATGGCTTCGACTGGCACAGCAACGCCCGGCGAATAGGCCAGCGACAGATCACGCTGCGTCGCCATTGGCGTCGATGCGTTAATCTCAATCTTCCCCGGCGAAGGCTCTAAATGGTAGCTCAGCGCTTCTTCATCGGTGACGCGGTTGTTCTTTGACATGGTAAATTATTCCTGTTGGGCCAAGAAACAGTGTTAACGGCGCTTTCCCGATCAGACAACCGATTGGGCCTTTCACATGGGCTATGCGGTTTGTAATGTCCCTCAACACGCGAGCCCGGGGGGAAATTCGTGGCCACAACTAACGCATCCGTCACGCCAATGATGGCGCAATTTCTGGAGATCAAAGCGCAATATTCTGACGCGCTGTTATTCTACCGGATGGGCGATTTTTACGAGATGTTTTTTGATGATGCCATCGCCGCGGCGGAAGCTTTGGACATCGCGTTAACCAAACGCGGAAAGCATTTGGGCCAAGACATTCCGATGTGCGGTGTCCCGGCGCACTCTTCAGAAAACTATTTGCTGTCGCTCATCCGCAAGGGCTTCCGCGTCGCCGTTTGCGAACAAATGGAAAGCCCAGCAGAAGCGAAAAAGCGCGGCTCAAAATCTGTCGTAAAGCGTGATGTTATCCGCCTCGTGACGCCCGGAACGTTAACAGAAGACAGCTTACTCGACGCACGTCGCAACAACTATCTGGCCGCTTTCGCCGAAATTCGGGGCGAGTTTGCACTGGCTTGGGTCGATATCTCCACCGGAGCTTTCCGCGTCACACCTTGTCCATTGATCCGGTTAGGCCCTGATCTGGCGCGGCTTGCCCCACGCGAAGTTCTGTTATCCGAAACAAGTTTCGATGATTTCGATACACATATTTCTGAAACCGGTGCTGCATCCGTGCCCCTAAGCAGGTCCAGTTTCGACAGCACTTCGGCCGAAAAGCGGTTACTTGAGTTCTTTCAGGTTGGATCACTCGATGCATTCGGACAATTTACCCGCGCGGAGCTGTCCGCAATGGGCGCGATATTCGATTACCTCGACATCACACAGAAGGGTCGGATGCCTCGGCTCAACCCGCCGGTCCGTGAACAGGCCAATCGCGTTATGCAGATTGATGCCGCGACGAGACGCAATCTTGAACTCACGCGATCGCTTGCCGGCGGGACAGAGGGCTCCTTGATCTCGACCATTAACCGAACGGTGACGGCTGCCGGCAGTCGCCTTTTGGACCGCCGCATCGGAAGCCCATCAACACATATCGAAACGCTTGAAGAGCGGTTGTCTGGTGTCGATTTTTTCTTTGAAAGCACGGACGCCGTAAACCAAACCCGCGACGCTCTTCGCAAAGTACCCGATATTGATCGCGCTTTGTCGCGAATTTCATTGGATCGCGCGGGACCCCGTGATCTTGCAGCGATACGAAATGGGCTGGAACAGTGTCTGTTTCTGTCAAAACTCCTAAGCAAATTTGATCTACCTACCAGTCTGAATTCTAGGTTATCGGACCTGACAGGTCATGATGCGCTTATCGATCAACTAGGTGCCGCATTAACTGCAGAGCCACCACTTTTAGCACGTGATGGTGGTTTCATCGCTGCCAGTTACGATGCCGATTTGGATGAGGTTCGCAAGCTGCGGGACGAGGGCCGAAAGGTCATCGCTGAGATGCAGGCAGAATACTCCCAGCTAACGGGCATCACGGCGTTAAAGATTAAGCATAACAATGTGCTGGGCTACTTTATCGAGACGACCAGCACCCACGCAGAAAAAATGCTCTCAGAACCTTTGTCCGAACGGTTTATTCATCGCCAGACGACTGCGAACCAAGTTCGGTTCACAACAGTTGAATTGTCCGAGTTAGAGACGAAAATCCTGAATGCTGGCGGACGCGCGATCGAAATCGAGAAGCGCATCTTTGCAGAACTATGTGCACTAATCCATGACGCTGCGCCGACGCTAACGCCAGCATCAGACGCGCTGTCCGAAATTGACCTGGCAGCTGCCTTGGCTGATCTAGCCACGGCAGAGAATTGGACGCGCCCCGTCATCGA
Source organism: uncultured Litoreibacter sp. (assembly GCA_947494435.1). GTDB lineage: Bacteria > Pseudomonadota > Alphaproteobacteria > Rhodobacterales > Rhodobacteraceae > Litoreibacter. The sequence continues at coordinate 1,028,162 of CANLUY010000001.1, read as the reverse complement.
CGAAAGCCGTGCGTTTGACATCCAAGATGCGCGACATCCCGTGGTTGAGCGCGCGCTGAAAGCACAAAGTGGAAGCCCGTTCATTGCGAACTCTTGCGACCTGTCAGCGGAAGACGACAACGCAAACATCTGGTTGCTGACTGGTCCGAACATGGCCGGTAAATCGACATTCCTGCGCCAGAACGCGATTATCGCGCTTTTGGCCCAAATAGGGTCTTACGTACCGGCCTCTTACGCCCATATCGGTGTTGTTTCGCAACTGTTCAGCCGTGTGGGAGCGTCCGATGATCTTGCGCGTGGCCGATCGACTTTTATGGTTGAAATGGTCGAAACAGCGGCGATCTTGAACCAAGCAGACAGTCGCGCCTTGGTAATCTTAGATGAAATCGGCCGAGGGACCGCGACCTATGACGGCCTCTCCATCGCGTGGGCCACGATGGAACACTTGCACGACGTCAATTCCTGCCGCGCGTTGTTTGCGACGCACTATCACGAATTGACCGCTCTGGCCTCAAAACTGGACGGCGTGGATTGCGCGACAGTTGCTGTGAAAGAATGGGAAGGCGACGTGATTTTCCTGCATGAAGTCAGGAAAGGCGCGGCGGACAGGTCTTATGGTGTGCAGGTCGCAAAACTGGCCGGACTTCCGGAAGCAGTTGTCGAACGAGCGCGGATTGTTCTGGACGCATTGGAAAAGGGCGAGCGGGAAGGGGCCGCTAATCCAAAAGCACTGATCGACGATCTACCACTTTTCTCAGCCACACCGACACCTGCACCACAAAAGCAAAGGGCCTCGCAGGTTGATGCCCGTTTGGAAGACGTTCTTCCCGACGAGCTGACACCCCGCGAAGCCTTGCAGCTTCTTTATGAACTCAAGGATTTATCCCGGAGTGGATGAGACACCCACCTGTGCCGCGCGCAGCAGACGGTCATGCAGCATAAACCCTTCGGTCATCACCTGAATGATGTCACCAGCCTTGGTATCCGGAAGCGGTGCTTCAAACATGGCCTGATGGAATTGCGGATCGAATTTATCACCGACTTCCGGCACGATAGGGTCGATTCTATGCTTACCAAAGACGCTGATCAGCTCACGCAAAGTCAGCTCAACACCATCAAACACGCCCTTTGCGGCTTCACGTTGCGCATCATCTGCCGAATCCAACGCACGCTTCAGGTTGTCATAGACCGGCATCAGATCGCGGGCCAGTTTTGAACCACCATATTGTTCCGCTTCGCGACGATCACGTTCGCCACGTTTGCGGATATTCTCTGCATCGGCCATGGCACGCAGAAGGCGGTCTTTTAGCTCTTTATTTTCAGCACGAAGTTCATCCAACTCATCGGCGGATGCCTCAACGATATCGACCTCCTCTTCAGCATAAGCCTCAAGCGGGTCTTCCAGGAATTCTTCTTCGTCTCTCATGTCACTCATCTCAGCGCTTTAACCTTCCGAAATCATCTTGCCGATCAGCTTTGCGGTATAATCCACGATTGGCACAATACGCCCGTAGTTCAACCGAGTCGGTCCGATTACACCGACCGCGCCAATCACCTTTCGATCAGCGTTCATATAGGGACTTACGACCAGAGAGGAACCCGAAAGTGAAAAGAGTTTGTTCTCAGAGCCAATAAAAATGCGCACACCTTCACCATCCTCGGCCAATTCAAGAAATTCGGCGATGTCACGCTTGCGTTCAAGGTCATCAAACAGCGTCCGGATTCGGTCGAGACCCTCGGCGTCTTCCTCTTCCAGCAGGTTTGATCTGCCACGCACAATCAGACGCTCATTGCGCTCGCCTTCATTCTCCCAAACTGCGAGCCCGGCCTCGACCATCGTATGGGCCAGACTGTCTAACTCCTGCCGACGCAATTGAATGTCAGATCCGATCCGGGCCTGTAGCTCGGAAATCGTCAGTCCTTCTGCCATGGCGTTCAGAAAATTGGCAGCCTCCCGCATGGAGGACGGCGTTTGACCCATCGGCGGGTTGAAAACACGGTTCTCGACATGACCGTCTGCGAAAACAAGCACGACCAAGGAGCGGTCAGGCGCGAGGCTGACGAACTCGACATGTTTGATCGGGGCTTCATGTTTTGGCGCCAAAACAAGGCTTGCGCCCTGTGTTAGACCCGAAAGGGCGTTACCAATATTATCGAGCATTGCACTGACATCAGGCTGATTGGTCTGCACGGTAGACTCAATACGCGAGCGATCTGCATCGTTCAGATCACTAACCTCAAGCATCCCATCAACAAACATCCGCAAGCCCTGTTGCGTTGGAATCCGCCCGGCCGATACATGCGGCGATCCGAGCAGACCCATGAATTCCAGATCCTGCATAACATTTCGGATGGTGGCGGCAGAAACTTTTTCGCTCATTTCCCGCGTCAGGCTACGTGACCCAACCGGATCACCAGAAACAAGATACCCTTCCACTATCCGCTGAAACACTTCGCGGCTGCGGTCGGTCATTTCGCTGAGAATATTGGCGTTATCCATCAAATGCCTGCCATTTTCCATCGACATAGTAATCTAGGTTGGCTCAAACCTGCTTGCAACCCGAACGGGCAGGGGCGTATGCAACACTGACCCAATCAGGACAGGAGTTCCCATGAGACCCTCAGGCCGTGCCCTCGACGCAATGCGCGATATCACCATCGAGACAAATGTCACGAAATACGCTGAAGGATCCTGCATGATCAAATGCGGTGAGACCCATGTGCTCTGCACCGCGACCGTCGAAGACCGCGTGCCACCCTTCTTGCGGAATTCCGGGTTGGGTTGGGTCACTGCCGAATATGGAATGCTGCCGCGTGCGACACATACAAGGATGCGCCGTGAAGCCAAAAACGGGCAATCTGGTCGCACGCAGGAAATTCAGCGCCTCATTGGCCGGTCGCTGCGTGCCGGGGTGGACCGCGTCGCCATGGGCGAACGCCAGATCAGCATCGACTGTGATGTCATTCAAGCTGATGGCGGAACGCGCTGCGCCTCCATCACGGGTGGTTGGGTTGCGTTGAAGCTGGCGGTCAATGCGTTGATGAAAGCCGGTGACATCTCGAGCAATCCGCTGACCGATAATGTCGCTGCCGTCAGCTGTGGTATCTATGCAGGTCAGCCGGTTCTGGATCTGGATTACCTCGAAGACAGCGACGCAGGCACTGATGCAAACTTTGTCATGACTGGCAAAGGCGGCTTGGTTGAAATCCAAGGCTCTGCTGAAGGCGCGACCTTCTCTCGCGATGAGTTCAACACATTGATGGACTTGGCCGAGAAGGGTGTTGCTGAATTGGTTGCCGCCCAAAACGCGGCCACTGCCTAATGCGTAAGTTCGACGGAGATACGTTGCTGATTGCCACCCACAACGCCGGCAAGATGGAGGAGATGCGTCACCTCTTCGCTCCAATGGGGATCAAAGTCAGCAGCGCCGCCGAACATAATCTGCCCGAACCGGAAGAAACGGAAACCACATTCGTCGGCAACGCACGAATCAAAGCACATGCCGCCGCGAAAGCGACGGGTCTTCCCGCTTTGTCGGATGATAGCGGCATTGAAGTCGATGCACTGAACGGCGCGCCAGGCGTTTACACCGCTGATTGGGCCGAAACGCCGACTGGTCGCGATTTTGAAATGGCAATGACCCGGACGCATACCGAGCTAGAAAAGGTAAAGGCGCCGCACCCTCGCACTGCACGCTTTAGGGCGACACTCGTTCTGGCATGGCCGGACGGACATGACGAAGTGTTCGAGGGCAAGGTCGAGGGGACATTGGTCTGGCCCATGCGGGGCGCGCAAGGTCACGGGTATGATCCTATGTTTCAGCCAAACGGTTACGACATAACATTCGCCGAAATGGACTGGGCTGAGAAGAACCGTATCTCCCACCGCGCGGACGCCTTTGCGAAATTGGTGGCGGCTTTTGGCGGCTGAACAGTGGAAACAGGGCGGATTTGGTCTCTATATCCACTGGCCATTCTGTCAGGCGAAATGCCCCTATTGCGACTTCAACAGCCATGTCGTCGCCTCCATTGACCAAAAACGATGGGCAGACGCATATCTTGTTGAAATTGACCGCGTTGCCGCACTGACATCGGATCGCATTCTGAACACTGTCTTTTTCGGGGGCGGCACACCCAGCTTAATGGATGCGCGGACCATTGATGTCATCATGGATCGGATTCGGCGCAACTGGACCATTTCGAACAATATCGAAGTCACGATGGAGGCCAATCCAAGCTCGGTTGAGGCCCATCGGTTTGCGGCGTACCGCTCTGCCGGTGTGAACCGTATTTCCCTTGGGATTCAGGCCCTAAATAATGCCGATCTGAAAATGCTTGGCCGTTTGCACTCCGTTGAAGAAGCGCGCAACGCATTGGATATAGCCCTGAGCACCTTTGACCGTGTGAGCTTCGATCTGATCTACGCCCGTCAAAAGCAATCTCTTGCGGATTGGGAGTCTGAGCTGAGTACGGCGCTATCCTATAGCACGGACCACCTTTCCCTCTACCAGCTGACAATCGAGCCCGGGACCGCGTTCGGTGATAGGTTCGAGGTTGGAAAACTGCGCGATCTGCCGGATGAGGAACTCGCGGCGGATATGTTTGAACTGACTCAATCTATGACAAGCACGGCTGGGCTACCCGCATATGAGATTTCAAACCACGCGCGACCGGGGCAGGAATCGCAGCACAACCTCATCTATTGGCGAGGCGGCGACTATCTTGGCATAGGCCCCGGTGCACATGGGCGTCTAACGATTGATGGCACGCGCATGGCGACAGATACACCTCTCGCTCCGACGACTTGGGTGCAATCCGTAGAACAGAATGGGTCCGGTCAGAACGCAGCGACACAGATAAGCGTTGATGACAGCGACACCGAATATTTAATGATGGCTCTTAGGACAGCTGAAGGCGCTGACCTGAACAGGTTAGTTGGCGCAGAAAAAGAAAATATATCTCATAGAATCAAAAAGTTACAGGATTTCGAGCTTGTAAAATTGAACAATGATAGGCTCTCCGTTCCGCCAGAGAAGCGGATCCTGCTGAACGCGATCTTGCGCAATTTGCTGACTTAAGAAACCTGCGAAAGACGGCGGCACAAATCGTCGAGCTGCTCGAAGTCTTCATAGCTGATTGTCATCTTGCCCTTTTCCCCACCAGCCCCATGATCAATGCTCACCTTCATGCCAATCGCTGCGCTCAAGTCCCGCTCTAACGCTCGCGTGTCTGCGTCCTTGTCGGCATCGCCAGAACCAGTGGATTTACTGCTTTGCGCTGGTTTAGAGCCGCTTTTTGCAAGTTTCTCCGTTTCACGAACAGACAAACCCTTCGCAATAACAATACGCGCCAATCCTGTTGGATCATCCGCCGTAATCAAAGCCCTCGCGTGACCGGCAGACAGCTTATCCTGACGCAGCCACGTCAACACATCTTCCGGCAGATTGAGCAACCGCATCAGATTGGCAATGTGACTGCGGCTTTTCCCCAACGCAGATGACAATTGCTCCTGCGTATGCCCGTAGGTCTCTTGCAATTGACGATAGCCAAGCGCTTCTTCAACCGCGTTCAGATCTTCGCGCTGAATGTTTTCGATGATCGCGACTTCAAGAACTTCCGTATCTGTAAATTCCCGAATGATCGCCGGAACCTCATGCAGACGGGCCATTTGCGCCGCACGCCAACGACGCTCACCCGCTACAATCTGATAGCTCCCGTCGCCAGCGGGCGCATCACGGACGATCAAAGGCTGGATAACGCCCTTCTCTGCGATCGATTCAGACAGCTCTCGCAACGCGTCTTCGTCAAAGTCACGACGAGGCTGATCGGGATTCGGAAAAACTTTCTCGATCGGTAGCTTTTGCTCACCACCGCCAGATTGGGCTGTCATCGACGCATCTGCTTGGCGAACATCTACATCAGCCATCAAGGCCGACAAACCCCGGCCGAGACCGCGCTTTTCTTTCTTATCTGCCACGTCTGGTTCCTTTCTAGCTGTTCCGCCGATCCACGATTTCACGGGCGAGCGCCTTATAGGCTACGGCACCTCTTGACGTTGGATCGTAGTTAATGACTGGCATCCCGTAAGATGGCGCTTCACTCAAGCGCACATTGCGGGGGATCATTGTCTTGAAAACAAGATCGCGCAGGTTTTCACGCGCATCTTCTTCGACTTGGTGACACAGGTTATTTCTGCGATCAAACATCGTCAGGACAATGCCCTCCAGTCGAAGGTTCGGATTTGCTGTCTCCCGTATCTCGCGCACGGACAACATCAGCTGCGACAACCCCTCCAAGGCGAAAAACTCTGCTTGCAGTGGGACCAGAACAGCATCCGACGCCACCATTGCGTTCAACGTCAAAAGGTTCAACGAAGGTGGGCAATCTATCAATATGTAGTGGTAGCCAAGCTCATTAACACTATTGTTGCGCAGTGCGTCCTTCAACAGAAAGACCCGTCTGGCCGTCGACACCAGTTCAAGATCGGCAGAACTAAGGTCCGTTGTCGCCGGAGTGATCCAAAGGTTTGGGACATTGACGGGGATCGCGACTTTTTCAAGCGGAACATCATTCAAGATCAAATCATAAGTCGATGTCTTGCGATCTTTTTGATCCACACCCAAGCCGGTCGACGCATTTCCTTGAGGATCAAGATCAATAATCAACACCTTCATCCCTGTGGCCGCCAATGCAGCACCAAGATTGATCGTTGTTGTTGTCTTTCCAACACCACCTTTTTGGTTCGCAACAGACAAAATGCGGGGTTGTTGGATCATGGAATTAGCCGCGCCTCAGATTGGTAATTTTTAGAATGACGGCATCAGGATGCGTCTTGCTTGCTATCTTTTGCAGGTCGAATGCCCATGACGCAAGAGCTTCATTGATCTCAGCGTCAGCATTCGCGCCTTTCATCAAAATAGCCGTTCCAGCTGGTGAGAGATGCATTTCTGCATATCCAAGCAATGCGCCAAGCGGGGCAAGCGCACGTGATGTCACGATATCAGCATTTTGAGGAGGGGCGAACTCAATCCGCCTTGAAATAACCCGCGTTTTCAAGCCCAACTGGGAAGAAGCGGTTTGCAGGAATGCACATTTGCGGACATCTGATTCAATCATTGTAACAGTCAGACCGGGTTGTTTTTCCGCCGTAAGGAGCGCGAGGATCAATCCAGGAAACCCGCCTCCTGTGCCGATATCCGTCAGTCTTGCCGCATCCTCGGAAATCAAAGGAAGAAGTTGCGCAGAATCGAAGATATGACGCTCCCACAGGTCATCAATTGTTGATGGGGACACAAGATTAATTTTCTTGTTCCACTTCTGCAAAAGTACGGCGAACTCTTTAAGCCTGTCGGATGTTTCACGTGAAACATCGGCAAATCCCGATATCGCTGATACGGCTTCATCAGGTCCCATCAAGCCGGTTTCTTCCGCTTCTTCTGAAGATTCGCGAGAATAAGCGTCAGTGCTGCCGGAGTGATCCCATCCACCTTGGCCGCCTGAGCAAGCGTTTCAGGCCGCTGCTGCGAAAGCTTTGACTTCAACTCACTTGATAAGCTCTCAATCGAATGGAAATCGAAATCTGTTGGGATGAGCACGTTCTCATCCTTTTTCAACAACTCCGCATCCCGCTCCTGACGCTCAATATAGTTCATATATAGTGCGTCCCGCTCAATCTGACGCCCTATCTTGACATCAAACTCCGAAAGCTCAGGCCAAATCGCTGAAAGCGTCTCGAACGTGACGTCTGGAAATGACAAGAGATCGACCCCCGTACGACGACGCCCATCACTTTTGATACGTATCCCAACTGTATTTGCTTGTTGTGGCGTAATGTTGATCGCTTCAAGCGTTTGACGCACCAAACCCAAAGACTCCATCTTTTCATTGAAGGCATCCGCACGTCTTGAGCCAACAAGACCGGCTTCAACGCCAATCGCAGTTAACCTTTGATCAGCATTGTCCGCCCTGAGCGAAAGTCGAAACTCGGCACGAGACGTAAACATCCGATACGGCTCCGCCACACCGCGATTGATCAAGTCGTCAATCATAACGCCAATATACGAGTCGGAGCGCTTAAAAACATGTGGGTCCTGCTCTCTGGCGGATCGCGCGGCGTTCAAACCCGCCAATAAGCCCTGCGCCCCGGCCTCTTCGTAGCCCGTGGTGCCGTTAATCTGCCCCGCCAGGTACAAGCCCGGCACATCTTTCAATTCCAAACTATACCGCAAAGACCGCGGATCCACGTAGTCATACTCTATCGCATAGCCAGGTTGAACGATCTTGACGTCCTCAAGACCCGCAATTGACCTGACATATGCCTCCTGAACCTCTACCGGTAATGAGGTTGAAATACCGTTCGGGTAAACCGTCGGATCGTCCAACCCCTCAGGCTCAAGGAACACTTGATGAAAGTCCTTTTCGGCAAACCGCACGACTTTATCTTCAATTGAAGGGCAATAGCGAGGCCCGATACCATCAATATGCCCGCCATACATGGCTGAACGCTCTAGGTTCTCGCGAATAATATCGTGTGTTTCCGCATTGGTATGCGTGATTCCGCAGGATATCTGCCGTGCAGCCGGCCTTGTGGACATGAATGAGAATAAAGTGGGGTCATCATCACCCGCCTGCATCTCCAACCCGTCCCAATGGATTGAGCGACTGTCCAAACGCGGTGGCGTTCCAGTTTTCAAACGCCCTAGCTGCAGGCCGAAACTGTCGATCCGCTCAGCGAGCGTGACAGACGGATCATCCCCAATCCGACCACCGGGCCGCGAGACGTCACCGATATGAATAACACCACGCAGGAAGGTTCCAGTCGTCAAAACGACAGCCTTCGCCCTTATTTCACTGCCATCCGCGAGAACAACACCGCCCACGGCATCTTGATCCATCACCAAATCCGCGACTTCAGCCTCAACAACGCTTAGGTTCTCCTGCGCCGCTACCAATTTTTGAATAGCCGCACGATACAAGGCCCTATCCGCTTGCGCGCGCGGACCTTGCACAGCAGGACCTTTGCTACGGTTGAGAAGACGAAACTGGATGCCCGCAGCATCCGCAGCAACCCCCATCAATCCATCAAGCGCATCAATCTCCCGCACAAGATGGCCTTTCCCAAGACCACCAATGGCAGGGTTGCACGACATAACGCCAATAGTCTCAGCCTTATGCGTCACCAGCGCAGTGCGCGCACCTGTACGAGCCGAAGCGGCGGCCGCTTCAGTACCTGCATGACCACCACCGATCACAATCACATCGAAATCCGGATGTTTCACGTGAAACACTCCCAACTACTCAAGCTACTTACCCAGGCAAAAACTCGCGAAAATCTCATCAAGAAGGTTCTCGACATCGACGCGGCCAACCAAGGATTCCAGTGCTCGGATTGCAGTGCGTAATTCTTCCGCTGCAATCTCGGCCCACTCCATACCGCGATCTAATTCATCCAAGGCGGTTTGCAAAGAACTTATACCGGCATCCAAAGCTTCAAGATGCCGCGCCCGGATCGCCAACGACGCCCCAGAGGCCAGTGTTTCAAGGCGTTTCGTCACGTCTGACACAAGCTGTTCCACACCCTGCCCAGTCAATCCAGAGATGCCGTCACCCCCAGATAAATCTGCCTTTGCCGACAAAACAATATCGTCCGGCCCAATGGTAACCGACGCCGGAGGGCCAGCAGAATCAACGAGGATTACACGTAAATCTGCGCGGGCAGAGCGATCTAAAGCGCGCTGAATTCCAATTGCTTCGACTTCGTCCTCAGTCTCGCGCAAGCCAGCGGTGTCCAAAAACGTCACCGGAAGCCCGGACAAATCCATCCGCACTTCAATAATATCACGAGTTGTTCCGGCCACCGAAGATGTGATTGCCGCATCACGACCCGCCAGCGCATTCAGCAACGTCGACTTCCCAATATTCGGCGCGCCAAGAATCGCGACCTCAAACCCATCTCGAATACGCTCAGCTGCAGAGGCCCCACGACGCTCACCTAACAAATCATGTCTCACAGATGTAACAAGGGAAATCACTTCCGGTGTCACATCCACCGGAACATCCTCATCAGCGAAATCAATAGTCGCCTCAAGCAAAGCAGCCGCGCGGATCAAATCTATGCGCCATTCATCAGCCTTCGCACCCAATGCACCATCAAACACACGAATGGCCTGCTTGCGTTGGGCTTCCGTCTCAGCCTCGATCAAATCGGCGAGGCCTTCCACCTGCGCAAGATCAAGCCGTCCATTCTCCAACGCACGACGGGTAAATTCGCCGGGATCAGATAACCGCAAACCATCAATACGACCAAGCGTATCAAGCAACGCGGATACAACAGCGGGGCTGCCATGCGTCTGAAACTCACACACGTCTTCGCCCGTAAAGCTGTGGCCCGCCACGAAGAACAGCACCAGCGCTTCGTCGATCAGAACACCGTCACCATCAACCAAGCGCCGCAGAGAAGGGGCGCGTCCAGTGGGGCCACGACCGCTCAATTGCTGCAAGACACTCGACGATAAGGGTCCGGAAACACGGACCACAGCAACACCCGCCTTACCACGGGCGGATGCAAGGGAGTAAATCGTATCCATCCTGATTAACCTATTGTTTTATAACAATAAATCAGGACCAATCGCTATGCGTTCATCGAATCGAAGAACTCTTGATTGGTCTTGGTCTGCTTCAGTTTTCCGATCAGGAACTCGATCGCATCCGTGGTGCCCATCGGGTTCAGGATACGACGCAGAACGAAGGTTTTCTGCAGATCATTCTTGTCGACCAGAAGGTCTTCTTTCCGTGTACCGGATTTGAGAATATCCATCGCCGGGAAGACGCGTTTGTCAGCCACTTTACGATCCAGCACAATCTCAGAGTTACCGGTGCCTTTGAATTCCTCAAAGATGACCTCGTCCATGCGGGAGCCAGTATCAATCAGGGCTGTCGCGATAATGGTCAGCGAACCACCTTCCTCAATATTCCGCGCGGCGCCAAAGAAACGTTTCGGACGTTGCAGCGCATTCGCATCCACACCACCAGTCAGAACTTTACCGGAGGAGGGCACCACAGTGTTGAACGCACGGCCAAGACGCGTGATCGAATCGAGCAGGATCACAACGTCACGCTTATGCTCGACCAGACGTTTCGCTTTCTCAATCACCATCTCGGACACACCGACGTGGCGGGTCGCAGGCTCATCAAAGGTGGAGGAGACAACCTCACCCTTCACAGAGCGCTGCATGTCGGTGACTTCCTCAGGACGTTCGTCGATCAGAAGCACGATCAGGTAGCATTCGGGGTGGTTCTTCTCGATCGAAGACGCGATGTTTTGTAGAAGAACCGTCTTACCAGTCCGTGGCGGTGCCACAATCAAAGACCGCTGACCTTTCCCGATCGGGGCAACCAGATCAATGATCCGGGCGGAACGGTCTTTCACCGTTGGATCGTCGATCTCCATCGTCATTCGCTCATCAGGATAGAGTGGCGTCAAATTATCAAAGCTAACCTTGTGACGGGCCTTCTCAGGCTCCTCAAAGTTGATTGTGGTCACCTTATTGATCGCAAAATAGTTCTGCCCCTCTTTGGGGGCATCCATCACGCCGTTCACCGTGTCACCCGTACGCAGCGAATGCTGACGGATCATATCGGGGGAGACGTAAATATCGTCCGGGCCGGGCAGGTAGTTCGCTTCAGGGGATCGCAGAAAGCCAAATCCGTCTTGCAGGACTTCAAGCACGCCATCGCCGGAAATTTCCCAGCCATCATCAGCCCGTTCTTTCAGGATGGAGAACATGATATCGCCCTTGCGCATCGTCGACGCATTCTCGATCTCAAGCTCTTCGGCCATCGTCACCAGATCAGCTGGCTTTTGTTTTTTCAGATCAGAAAGATTGAGGCTTTCTGTGCTTTCACCAATCATTTCTTCAGTGACATTGTCTTCTGGCATGGGGATACACCTACGGTCAGGCCGCGTGTCATCTGACGCGGCACATTCATTTCAAATTTTCTATCGGAAACCAGCCACGCCGGACGGCGCACTGTTTGCATTTGTTCCTGATCTAAGCGCGGGGCCGCCGCGAGTCAATCTATTCAGAACGGTCGCACGACCACAGATATGACGATGATAACCATCAACACAGTCGGAACTTCATTCATCATCCGGTGCTGCTTGCCGGTCAGCGTGTTCTCACCAGCGACAAAATCCTTGCGCCGTTTCCCAAGCCAATGGTGAAACCAAGTCATTGCGAGGACTGCGACGATCTTGGCCCAAGACCAGACAGCCGACCAATCAAACGCCCCAAGCGCGATCATATAAAGCCCCGCCGCCCAAGCCACGATCATTGCAGGGTTCATAATAACCCGCAGAAGTTTGCGTTCCATCATCTGAAATAGCTTGTCAGTCTCGCTACCCGTCTTAACTTTCTCAGTATGATGGACGAACAGTCGAGGGAGGTAGAACAGTCCAGCCATCCATGAGATCACGGCCATGATATGCAAAGCCTTTACCCAAGGATAAAATGAATACAGGAAATCGCTCATTGTCCCTCACTCTCAGTTATCCCTCTTATCTATAATAAAGAGAAAGAAAAGATGATGTTATATGTAGGGCCTGTGAATTGTGGGGATCAAATGATCATCCCCAGCTAGACCTGATGTGAAGAAAACGGCGCGAAACAATCCAGAGATTAATTTATTTTCATTAATATGAACGCGTTAATATGCGCATTAACTTGTGGGTAACCTGTGTGAAAAAATTATGAAGGATGAGTCGCACACAGGGATGATTTTCAATTGCTCACAAGGTGCGACTCCGTGACTAGTTTTCGGACAGTGTGGGCAATGCGACGTCAAGCAGATATCTAGGTGGATATCTTTGGTTTCATCCAGAGCGTTCAACCCGCCTTACCCTCAGAGTTATGCACATGACCAAGCCGATTATCCTTGCCTCTGGCTCCGACATCCGCCGGCAATTGCTGCAAAATGCAGGCGTGTCTTTCGACGTTCAGACTGCACGTGTGGATGAGGAAACCATCACCGCAAGCCTTCTGGCAGAACGGGCAAAACCTTGGGATATTGCCGATGCCCTGGCAGAATTTAAGGCGCTCAAAGTCGCGGTCAAGAATCCAAACGCATTTGTCATCGGATGCGACCAAGTGCTCGACCACAAAGGTGTCTTACTCGAAAAGCCCAAAGACAAAACACAGGCGAAAACCCAACTATCCGAACTCCGCGGATCAACCCACTCTTTGTTCTCTGCGGCAGTGATCTTTGAAGATGGCAAACCCGTCTGGCGCTCCGTCAAAGAAGCAAAGCTGATCATGCGCAACTTCTCGGACGACTACCTTGATGACTATGTCGAGCGGAATTGGGAAGACATCAAATACTGTGTTGGCGGCTATCAATTAGAGGCCGAAGGCGCGCGGCTCTTTGCTCAGGTGACAGGAGATTATTTCACTGTGCTCGGAATCCCGCTACTAGATGTGCTGAACTATCTCTCATTGAAAGGCGCGATCCCCGCATGAGCATTGCAACGATCCCCCTCGCTGGTGTTATTGGTCACCCGATTGCGCATTCCAAATCCCCGCGACTGCACGGGCATTGGCTGAAACGCTACGGCATTCCCGGGCATTATATCCCGATGGACGTCGCCAGTAATGACCTGGCCCATGTCTTGAACATCCTTCCCAAAGCCGGGTTCAAAGGCGTAAACGTCACGATCCCGCATAAAGAAGCGATGTTGGACATTGCTGATGTCATTTCTGATCGCGCTGCGCTGATCGGCGCGGCCAATACGATGACCTTCCAATCCGACGGCAAACTGCATGCCGATAACACCGATGGGATCGGCTTCATCTCAAACCTCAAGCAAAACGCACCAGACTGGGATCCGTCCAGCGGGCCTGCTCTTGTACTGGGGGCAGGGGGCGCGGCTCGGGCGATTGTCGCGGCCCTTCTTCACGAGCGTGTCCCGAAAATATACCTCGCAAACCGCACCCGTGCGCGCGCCGATGCGCTCAAAGCCCATTTCGGTGCAAAGGTCGAGGTCATCGACTGGTCACAAGCCGCACCTTATCTCGAAGACGTGGCCACCCTGATCAACACAACCTCCCTTGGGATGGAGGGAAAGGAAGAGCTGAAACTCTCTCTCGATCATCTACAAAGCCAAACGCTCGTCACTGATATCGTCTACACGCCGCTGACCACCAATCTACTCGCCACTGCCCACGCCAAAGGCTGCCGCGTGGTTGACGGGCTGGGCATGTTATTGCACCAAGCTGTTCCGGGGTTTGAACGTTGGTTCGGACATACACCGGAAGTGGATGAAGACTTACGACAAGTGATGCTGAGATGACCAACACCCCCATTCTTATTGGCCTGACAGGCTCTATCGGCATGGGGAAATCCACGACAGCCAAAATGTTTGCGGAGTTTGGGTTTCCCGTCTGGGATGCAGATGCAGCCGTCTCACGCCTTTACGCCAAAAACGGCGCCGCCGTCGGCCCTTTGGGTGATCTCGTGCCAGAGGCCACCAAGACCGGCACTGTCAGCAAAGAAGCATTGAAAGCGGCTATCGCATCATCGCCAGACCTTCTGCTTAAAATCGAAAGCATCGTGCACCCACTGGTCAAACAGGATCGCCGTGACTTCGCGGCCGCTCACCAAGATGCCGAAATGATCGTGTTTGATGTGCCCCTTCTGTTTGAGACTGGCGCGCATAAAAAGGTGGACCACGTCGTAGTCGTGTCAACGACGCTTGAGAACCAGCGCGAACGCGTCTTGGCGCGGGGCACGATGGATGAACCCACCTTCAATATGATCATGCGCAAACAAACACCTGACGCCGAAAAGCGCGCGCAGGCGGACACGGTCATCAACACCGAAACCCTTGAAAGCGCACGAACCCAAGTGCAAGATTTGATCGAACATTTAAGGGCCAAACATGCGTGAAATCGTCCTCGATACGGAAACCACTGGCTTTGAGCCATCTGAGGGGGATCGCATCGTCGAAATCGGCGCGGTTGAACTGAACGGCCATATGCCCACGGGCCGCGTGTATCACCAATACATCAATCCCAGACGGGATATGCCTGCGGAAGCCTTCGGTGTGCATGGTATCGGCCCCGATCTGTTGGTTCCGCCTCAACCTGCGCAACCCGGGCAAGTGATCCTGAAAGACAAACCGGTCTTCGAAGATATTGCGCAAGCCTTCCTTGATTTTGTGGGTGACGCAAAGCTGGTCATTCACAACGCCGCCTTCGATATGAAATTCCTCAACGCAGAGCTGGGCTGGTGCAACAAACCGCTTTTACCCAATGACCAAGCGCTCGACACGCTTGCAATTGCGCGCAAGAACTTCCCCGGATCACCCGCATCTCTTGATGCGTTGTGCCGTCGCTTTGGTATCGACAATTCCGCACGCGACAAACACGGCGCGTTGCTTGACAGTGAAATTCTTGCCGAAGTCTACCTAGAACTGATTGGCGGTCGCCAACCAGACTTTGCGCTGGCCTCCTCCGGTGGACAGAACGAGGCATCGGGCGATGCTTGGCGACCCCAGCCCCGTCCAACACCTTTGGCCTCAAAGCTTACCGATGCCGAACGAGAGGCGCATTTGGAATTTCAAAGCCAACTTGGCGACGCACCGCTTTGGAAGAACTTTTCAACAGCCTAAAGCGCTGATCTCTCAGCGTTGCCGTCTAAGATACACGTAAAGTGCACCCGACCCGCCATGGCTTTGATTGGCTTGGTTTGTTTGCAAAACGATCTGTTTCAACGGCGCTTGTTTTAACCATTGTGGCACAGCGTGTTTCAAAATCCCCGTGCGCACCGGAATAGGCCCGCCATCGTCACGCACTTTCCCTTTTCCTGTCACGACCAGAACCAAGCGTTTCCCCGCAGCATGTGCATTCAAGATCGTGTTGATCAGCGCAGGATGCGCTTCGTCCTGCGTCATCCCGTGCAGGTCGATCTTGGCATCTGGGCTCATCTTGCCACGCTTCATTTTCGTAAATGCGCGTTTGTCCATCGTGATGGGGGAGGCAGGCGCGGGCATCGCCGTCTGCGCGGGGCGTGACTTTTGGCCGATCTTAAACGGCGCAATCGGTTCGGGTTTCGGTGTTTTTTTGGTCGGCGCCAAGATAGGCGCATCAGTGAAAAGCGTCTGCGGCGTTTTATGCGCTTCGGCTGTTTGTACGACGCGCGACCACAACTCTTTTTCTTCCGGGCTTAGACCTCGGGGTTTACGGCGCGACATATCATTATCCGCCCGGCGCTAGCACGTAAGCCAACTGAATTGGCATCAATACAACAAGGCGGCCCTTGTCTTTGATCGTGCCCGCCGCATTGCCCGCCGCTGCCCCCGTGCCGAAATAAATATCAGCGCGCTGCGCCCCTTTGATGGCGGAGCCCGTATCCTGCGCGATCATCAATCTGTTAAGCGGCCCTTTGCCCTGCTTTTCAATCCAAACCGGCGCGCCTAGCTTGGTGAACGCTGGATCAACGGCAATCGACCGCATCGGCGTGATTGACCGGTTCATCGCCCCAAGCGGGCCCTTATCTGCGGGAACTTCGGATACTTCGCGAAAGAACACATAGCTGTCATTGTGCTGCAGCAACTCGCGGCCTTGAACTGGATTGTTGCGCACCCATGATTTGATCCGCTGCGCGGACACTTGGTGTTTGTTGTAAACGCCGCGCCGTACTAATTCCTGTCCGATGGAGGAGTAATTGCGCCCATTCTTCCCACCATATCCAACGCGAATGGCTCCGCCTTCTTCAAGCGCGACCCGTCCGGACCCTTGAACCTGCAAAAAGAACACGTCAACGGGATCGTTGATATAGGCGATCTCCAACCCACGCCCCGCCAACAGGTTCAGATTCTCAATTTCCGCACGCGTGTGCCACGCCGTGCCATTCCGGACTTCGGGCGGCTTGCGATAAAGCGGATACTGATACTGCCCACCCCGATATCTCGAGCCTTTCAGTTCTGGCTCGTAATATCCGGTAAACAACGCAGGCTCATCGCCATTGATGACGACTGGCCGAAAGAACAACTCAAAGAACCCTTTCGCATTCGGCTGGCTTGTCGCCAAAGCGCAAAGCGATGCCCATTCCGGATCCTTGATGTCCGCACAGGTCTCAAGAAACACATCCAACGCGGCTTGGTGATCGTCCTCTTCCCAGCCGTTAAGGTCTTCAAATTTGAGGATCTCGTAGGTCGGCGCAGCGGGGGCGGGATCAGACATAAGCGTCCCGATTGCAAACGCCGCTGCCCACCTTAGCCCCCTCATCCGACCTTTATTCGCCCGTGGCGACGAGCTGCCAGTTCGGGTTGTCGGAGCCCATGACCCGCTCAAACGTCCAGATATCTTTCTGGCGTTTCACTTCCGTCAAATCGCCATCCACAATGTCACCCGCCGCATCACGCACAACAGAAGTCAATTCACCCACAAAGCGGATTTTCAACTCACCCTCTTTAGTAGCTTCATCAAAATTGGCATCCAGCAAGGACATCTCACGCACACCGATGAAATTCGCTTCCACCGACAGCCCTTCGGCTTTGCGCATGTCAATCACTTCCTGGAACGATTCGAACACATCCTTCGAAAGGAACGGCGCAATATCGTCGATGTCACCCGCTTCAAATGCCATCAGGATCATCTCATACGCCCCTTTGGCACCGCCCAGAAACTCACCGACACTAAAAGACGGTTCCGCCTTCTTCATACTGCCGAGCGCATCCGCAGCTGCACTGTCTTCAGGCACATGATCGGTGATGTCACGATCAGGACCGCCATCAATCACTTCAAACCCTTTGCGAGCTTCGGCAGCAGGGTCGTCACGACCGGGCATCGGCAATGGCGGCTTTTCAAACCCCTCACGTGTGCCAAGCACATTTTTGAGGCGCAGGATCAGGAAAACGGCAATGCCGGCAAGGACCAAAAGTTGGATCATATCGCTGCTCATAAAACCCTCTGTGGCGGAGCGGAATGGAAATTCACAAGTTCTGCTCTTATGTAGGTGCTGTGGGGGCACAAGTCCACTCACGCTCAACAAATCCTGAGGTCAGCCAAATGTGGCTTTTTCTATTGTTTGTCACGATCCCGATCATAGAGATCGCATTGTTCATTCAAGTCGGCGGATGGCTCGGTCTGTGGCCGACCCTGTTGATCGTCATTCTGACCGCCATGCTCGGAACATTTCTGGTCCGCGCACAGGGCCTGCAGGCGATGGCCAACATCAAATCAAACCTAGGAGAATTCCGCGATCCCACTGAATCCCTCGCACATGGCGCCATGATCCTCGCCTCTGGCCTGCTTCTGCTCACACCCGGCTTTTTCACAGATGCCGTTGGCTTCGCGCTTCTTATGCCGCCCGTTCGTTTGGCACTGTTCAAATTCATCCGCAGCAAGGTGAAGGTGCAAAGCTTCGTCAATACGGGCCCACAGCCACGCCAACCCCGCGGTGATGTCATCGACGGGGAGTTCACGGATCTCGAAGAAGAGCTGAACAGAACAACGCAAAAGCCCAATGGTCCCCCATCGGGTTGGACGCGGCATTAAGACCTGCTAATGGGGTCAGGACGAATTTTTACGCTTTAGGAGAGAGCCCAAATGGCCGAAGAAAACGGCGCCGCCGCAGCGCAGCCAGTACAACCGCAAATGCAGATTTTAGCACAATTTATCAAAGACATGAGCTTTGAAAACATTGCTGCTCAAAAAGGTCTGGGCGAAGGCGATCCAACACCGGACATTCAGGTTCAGGTCAATCTCGACGCCAAAAAGCGCACCCAAGACGATCAGTACGACGTCACAGTGAAACTGGAAGTGAACGCCAAAACCAAAGAAGGCGCAAAACCAATCTTCTTGATGGAGCTGGAATACACTGGCGTTTTCCACGTGACCAACGTGCCAGAAGATCAACTGCATCCGTTCTTGATGATCGAATGCCCACGCATGTTGTTCCCGTTCATCCGCCGTATCGTCTCTGACGTGACACGCGACGGTGGCTTCCCGCCACTGAACTTGGAAAACATCGACTTCCTATCGCTTTACCGCAACGAGCTTGCACGCCGGGCGCAAGCCGAGGCAGCAGCACCCTCCGGCACTGCGTAGACAAGCCAGCGCCGCATCAAAAAATTAGCAAAGCCGCCCTCTGAAAAGGGGCGGCTTTTTGCTGTCAAAGGCAATAAATGCTTCACGTCTAACGAAAAAGGCCACCCCCGGCGGGGGCGGCCCTAAATCAATCAGATCGAAGTCTAATTGATGTCAAATGCCGGTTACGACTGGCATGCCGCGATTGCAGCGTTCTGTGCATCTGTGTCCGACATGGAGGAGTTGATGGCCAGATAGGCTTCTGTCACCTGCTCGTCGGTCAATGCATAGACGTCACAGTCTACATTCCAAGCGCTCAAGCGGTTGTCCACTTGTGTACGAAGGGAGTTCATGGACAGGTCCACCATCACACGACCATTTTCACCGGGCATGACTTTCATTGCGTCAGCACCTTCAAGGATGGTCATGATGCGACCATTCTGAGCAGCTGGGCTGGAGAACGAGCCGTTAAGCACAACTTCGAGGCGTGCCAACTCATTTTCAGAAAGAACGGAAGCGTCAGCGGAGATGCCGCGGGCGTCCAGATCGGCTTGAACTTGTGCGTGGCCTGCAGCGAAGGATGCTGTGCCAAGTGTTGCGAGAATAGCGGCGGTTGCAAGAATGCGGTTCATATCTAATTTCCTTTATTTCAGCGATGCGAGTGCATCATTGGCTATCCAACACCGCGTTCGGCTCAATAGTTCCCGCCTTTCTCAAAATCAGTGACGTACCTGACAGAAATTACTATCTAAGCAATTGATATCATGAAGTAATTATTTCTTTTATTTTCAACTGGTCAACTCTCCAGTCTTAACGGCTATGGGCAACAGCAAGGATTTCTGCTCAACAAATCACTATTCCTCAACGGAATTAACAGCCGATCTTACCCCAGCTCCAACGCAACCGATGTCAAGGCACGGCCAATTTCTGTTCTGCTTTTCTGATCCCAAAAAACG
This sequence comes from uncultured Litoreibacter sp., assembly GCA_947494435.1. Taxonomy (GTDB): domain Bacteria; phylum Pseudomonadota; class Alphaproteobacteria; order Rhodobacterales; family Rhodobacteraceae; genus Litoreibacter. Next base: position 1,008,121 of record CANLUY010000001.1, on the reverse strand, counting down.
CCAGTCCCGCTGCCAACAAGTAATATCCGGCGACCCAAGTCATTTGGTCTGAATAGTTTAGCCCCGCGTCAATGATCCAACCTGTCAGTCCCGGGCCAATAGCAGATCCCAAAACCATCAATGCGGTTGCCATCGCCTTGATCGCACCAAGATGGCGGGTTCCGAAATACTCTGCCCAGAAGGCCGAAGGTGCGGTGGCGTTGATACCGCTGGTCACGCCAAACAAAATGATGCCGATTGCGGCACCAACAAGTGATCCGGTGACGGAGAAGACGAAAAATCCCAAAGCAACAGGTATAAGCAGAATGGGAAGCAATCGGCCCGCGCCGAACCGGTCAATCGCAAAACCAGCCGCCAATGACACAACGGTGGAGGTGACTGTGTAGATTGGAAACAGGCTGACCATTTGCAGATGTGACCAGCCTTTGACCTCTGCTAAATGCACTTGGTGAAAGAAGAACGCTGTGCCAAATGCGGATGGTCCTACCAGTAGCGGCACCAACATCCAGAACAGCCAATGCTTAAAAACCTCTGGCCGTGTCCAGTGTTTGCTGCCAAGGCCAACTGCTTGGTTCTCTTCCGCTACGGCCTGCGGTGTACGCTCGGCTTTCAGCAAGACCAGCATAATCGGCAAGAGCGCCGCAACAGCAAGCGCTGATATCCCCCAAGACCATCGCCAACCGATATAGCCCAACGCCAGCACAAAAATGATCGGCAGCAAGGCTTCACCGATCAAAAACCCAAACGATGCCAAAGCCAGTGCGCGCCCCCGCGCCGCCACATACCACCGCGCCATGGAGACGGAGGCCAGATGCGAAGCCATTCCTTGTCCGGTCAATCGCAACGCAAAGATCGCGAGCGGCAGCAACCAGACCGAATTATTCACGGCCATGAATAAGCAGGCTACGATCATCCCGCCCAACACGATGCCGCCCAGCCGTCTGACCCTGAACACATCTGTCAGCGCACCAGCCCAGATCATGACAACCGCGCTGGCAAGCGTGCCAACCATATAAATTCCGCCCCAAGCACCATGGCTGAGGTCAAACTCCGCCATGATCTCTCCGGCGAAAATCGAGATGAAGAAGGTTTGCCCAAAGCAGGACGCAAAGGTCAGCAGGAACCCTGCCGACAGGAATTTCAGGTTGTCACGGATGAACTTGAGTGTATTCAGGCCGAAACGTTCCAGCTGGCACCGAGAGAGTTTTCGATGAACTTGATAGATCTCACCCTGGCGAACGAGGCTACATAAGAGTGATGAACGCTGAGCACCAGTTCTTGGAGATTTTGGTCATCCTCCAATGCCCGAACGTTCAAGCCAATTTCCTTGCATTTGGAATAAAGGAAATGGTGTCCATGCTCAGTAGTGTCCTTAAAGTTAGTCAGTTGTTCAACAACCGCATCAGCTTTTGACTGCGCATCATCGGCATCTGACAACATGTTATCTGCTAGCCAATCCGCTACCATCTTTTTTGTTCCCTCTTGTGATCGCTCACAATTCGCAATGAAGCCTGGAGGGAATTTTCTGAATACCTCTTGCCACACAAGCTGTTTTGCTGGCTCAGCCTTTATTTCCTCTATCGCACGATCAATTTCGTGGAGAACGCCTAGCGCGGGGAGCCCGTTAATTTGTGGGTCTGTTGGCCCGAGGCAGCTATGCTTGCCCAATATGATCTCCTGCGACGCGCAAGCAATCATCGTTCCAGCAGACATCGCGATTTGTGGGACGATTACCGTAATGTCCTTGTCGAACATCTGGTAAAGATACTCAACCAATGCGCGGGTGGCTTCGGTACCACCTCCGGGAGTGTGTAAAATTAGGTCAAGCCCAGATTTTCTTGGAAGGTTATGCACCACTGCCATGAAACCGTTCATGTCAAAGTCAGTGATTGCGCACTCAGGGTGAACGCCTCCTGCCGCATCACGTTTCTGTAGAAATCCCGAGTAGTACGAAATTGTTGATCGGCCTCGATATTCCGCAAGAGCCTCAAGCTGCTCAGCTCTTATTCGATCACAAACCGCACTTGGTTCAGCACCTTTGTTTGCTTGGATTTCTTTTGAAATCCTCGCATCTAATTCATTCCAAGTCGGCATCTATTGATATTGAACTCGATCTAACGGTTATTGGTGTGAAGTTGCCATAACCGGTCAAAAGTTGATCGCTTATCGCCGTTGAATTTGCATACATTTTTGTAGGATAACAATTGTTTGCGTAAGTTTCGCGCTCGGATGTTAATTGAGAAACGAATTCTTCTCGTGAGGTTTCGGTCATCTCGAATCACCTATATACTTGCGCATGTATATTTACATAGAGGAGTCAAGTCCGCAAATTATAAATGGTAACAATCCAATTATTTAGATGGTTAGCAACCCGTGAAGAAAAATTGAAAGACTGTTTTCTATCAACAGTTTAGCGAAATCCCCGCGCGCGGGGGACTACAGAACGTACCGGCTGACATCCGAAGAGCGGGCTAGCTCGCCAAGATTTTCCTCAACGAATTTCTCATCCACAACGATCTCTTCACCCGCGCGATCAGGGGCAGAGAAGCTTAACTCCTCAAAGACCCGCTCGATCACAGTATAAAGACGTCTGGCTCCGATATTCTCAACAGACTCATTCACATCCGCCGCGATTTTCGCCAGCGCCTTGATCCCCTCCGGCGTGAAGGAAACGATGACGTCTTCAGTCTTCATCAAAGCTGTGTACTGAAGCGTCAAAGCGTTGTCGGTCTCAGTCAAAATCCGCACGAAGTCTTCTTCTGTCAGTGCCCTGAGTTCAACGCGGATAGGCAGTCGCCCCTGAAGCTCCGGTAACAGGTCCGAAGGCTTCGCGATATGAAACGCACCCGATGCGATAAACAGAACATGATCGGTCTTCACCGGCCCATGCTTCGTCGAAACAGTCGTACCCTCAATCAACGGCAGAAGGTCTCGTTGAACCCCCTCACGTGAAACGTCGCCACCCTTCGCATCCGAGCGCGCACAGACCTTGTCGATCTCATCGAGAAATACGATCCCGTTCTGCTCGACCGCTTCAATTGCCGCCAGCTTAACAGTCTCATCGTCCAACAGCTTGTCGGCCTCATCCGCAATGAGAAGGTCGTAGCTTTCCTTCACCGAGGTCTTCACCTTCTTGGTGCGTCCCCCCATCTTCCCGAACAGGTCACCAAGGTTCATCATCCCGCCGCCCATATTCGGCTGCCCTGGAATTTCCATCGCGCCGAAAGGGTTGGAGGTGTCGGCGATCTCTAGCTCAATCTCTTTGTCGTCCAACAGCCCATCACGCAGTTTCTTGCGAAACATTTCCCGCGTCTGCTCTCGCGCGCCTTCCCCGGCAAGGGCCTCGATCACGCGTGTCTCAGCGGCTTCATGGGCGGAGGCTTTCACATCCTCCCGCATAAGGTCCCGCATCATCGCGATGGCGGCGTCCACTAGGTCACGAATAATCTGCTCAACGTCCCGCCCGACATAGCCCACTTCGGTGAACTTAGTTGCCTCAACCTTGAGAAACGGTGCGCGGGCAAGTTTCGCCAGGCGGCGCGAGATCTCTGTCTTGCCGACCCCAGTGGGTCCAATCATCAGAATATTCTTTGGATAGACCTCGTCACGCAGATCATCACCTAACTGCTTTCGACGCCAGCGATTGCGTAAAGCAACGGCCACTGCGCGTTTTGCATCTTTTTGGCCAATGATGAATCGATCCAATTCAGATACGATCTCGCGGGGGGTCAGGTCAGTCACGTGGCTCGCCTTTGTTATCTCAACGTCCGTTAGACTTATGGCCTCCAATGGCAAAAACCAAGTCGTTGCTCACCAAGATGCACGTTTCCGTGTAGGGGGCTATGCGCAACGGGTCGTCTTGGACAATACTCCCGCTAAATCATGTGACCAAAGGAGACCATCCATGACAACCCGCCGCACCGTTGTGCAAGGTTTCGCAGCCTTGACCGCAGTCGCCGCAACGCCCGCCGCTTTTGCAGGAGGTCACGGCCGCCTTGGTAAATTTAAGGGCAAAAAGGGCCATGCAACGTCCGGTACTGTTGAAGTGCTCAAGAACGAAGTTGTTTTGCTAGACGATTTCAGCTTCGACGGTGCGCCTGATCCGAAAGTTGCCTTTGGCAAAAACGGATATGACTCCAAAACCCTCATGGGCCTTTTGAAGAAGAACAAAGGCAAGTCCAGCTATGCAATCCCTGCAGGGATCAATCCAGACGATTACAATGAAGTTTGGATCTGGTGCGAAAAGTTCAACGTGCCGCTCGGCCTTGCCAAACTGAAATAAGCTATTCCGAGACCGCCAGCCCATCCGCGTAGGGGGGCAGGCGGTCTTTGCCCGGAAAGTTAGGCAGCGCGCCCATAATCGACGCGCGTGCCTGCGTCCAAAATGCGCCAAGTGCGGTGACAAAAACTCCAAGAACAAGCGTGGTAATAACCGGTGCCCAATCGGCATTGGTGTCTTTTATCAATTGGGCGATGATCAGTCCCATATAGATGAGGCCAGCAGTCAAGAAGCTGCGCCTGTCGATGATGACCGCCAGAAGCGTGAATATTGTAAGAATGAACACTGCGATAAGTGTTCCTAAGCCACCCATTTGATAGTTCGACATCACTAAGGTGTTGACCAGAGCGGGGGCGGCCAAAATATGGAGCCAAAACGCGGTCGAGGCGTAACGGCTGATCCGGTGAGGGTCTTTTGTATCAAAGTAGAGCGCCGCAATGAACGCGCAGATCCCAAAAACCAGAGTGCCGACTGCCATGTAGGGGTTGCTGCGAAGGTCGAAGAGGCGCGTCACACCGAATATATCCATGAAACTGCCCCGCCACGGGGACCCGGCCGCGGTCGAAGCTGGTTGGATCAAATCAACGATGCCCGACATAAACAGCAGTCCAAAAAGCCCTAGAACGAACATCGCGAAGGGTAAGCGAAAAATTCGAAAGTAAAACGCCATTGCAAGCATACCCGCAGCACCGAGTATACGTGCTCTTGTCGAATCTGGCTCAAGCGCAGTCGAACCAGTGATCAGCGCGTCTGCAAGAAACGTTAGCCCGGTGGCAAAGGCGATGCACAACGCAATTGAAGGCAGGGTCATGCGTCGCCTTTTTGTGAAATAGAGGGCAAGCGCAAAAGCCAAAGCCATCATTGTGACGGGGATTAGCGCGAAGTCTCCAAGAAGGGCAGTCAGTCCAATAAAGCCTGCCATCAAGAGAGCGAGTCCGACCGTCACAAAGATCTCAGCAAATCCTTTGAACAATTCAAACGGCTCGTCATCACCGACCATATTGGCTCGGTAGCCCATACGCTGATCGGACAAAGTTTGTAGTGAGACAGCTTGCCTCTCATCAATAACGCCTGAGGCTACGGCTGCGCGTAGGTCGTCACGGGTGACACCTTCAGCCATCAATCGTCTCAACTGTTAGATTGCCATTTGTGTAGACGCAGATATCGGCAGCGATGGCCATAGCTTCGCGGGCGACGCTCTCCGCATCCTTATCAGTTCCCATCAAAGCGCGGGCAGCCGCGAGTGCATAGTTGCCGCCTGACCCGATGGAGGCGACGTTATGTTCAGGCTCAAGTACATCGCCAGCGCCTGTAATGATAAACAGGTCATTGCCATCGGTGACGATCAACATCGCCTCTAAATTCTTCAGGTACTTGTCCATCCGCCAGTCTTTGGCCAATTCGACAGCGGCACGGGCCAGTTGGCCAGGTGTGGCTTCAAGCTTCGCTTCCAGCCTTTCCAGCAATGTAAACGCATCAGCTGTGGAGCCCGCAAATCCTGCAACCACATCCATGCCGCCAGGGGAGAGGCGACGCACTTTCTTGGCTGTGCCTTTGATAACGGTTTGACCAAGGCTGACCTGCCCGTCGCCTGCGACAACAACTTTGCCACCTTTGCGCACACCAATAATGGTGGTGCCATGCCAGCCGGGGAATTCTTCTTTGGTCATTGCCGTCTCCATCTTGTCTTAGGGACATATAGGCATGGTTACTGTTTGGCGCAAAGCGATCGTCAAAATGAAAAAGCCCTGCCGGTTAGGGCAGGGCTTTTCGTGTTTCTTAGCTTTGATTATGTGAGCGAGCGTTCGACTTCTTCGCGTGTGAAAATCTCGATCACGTCATCCGGGCGGATATCATCGTAATTCTCGAATGCCATACCGCATTCTTGACCTGAGATGACCTCCGGCACTTCGTCTTTGAAGCGCTTGAGCGTTTTCAACGTGCCCTCGTGAATAACCACGTTGTCACGCAGCAAGCGAACACCAGCCGAGCGGCGTGCGACACCTTCGGTGACCAGACACCCAGCAACTTTCCCAACGCCGGTAACTTTGAAGACCTCTTGGATTTTTGCGTAGCCAATGAAGGTTTCTTTGATCTCGGCAGATAGAAGGCCGGAGGCCGCCTGCTTCACGTCATCCACAAGGTCGTAAATGACGGAGTAGTACCGGATCTCGATCCCCTTCTGGTTGGCAGAGTTCCTCGCTGGCGCGTTGGCCCGCACGTTAAAGCCAAACACAGGTGCACCAGAAGCTTCAGCCAGACCGATATCACTTTCTGTGATCGCCCCGACACCGGAGTGCAGCACGCGAACACGGACCTCATCGTTGCCGATCTTCTCCATCGCTTGCACGATCGCTTCTGCGGAGCCTTGTACGTCAGCCTTAACGACGATTGGCATCTCAGAGACGTTTTCATCTGCCTTGGCATTCGCCATCAGCTGTTCGAGCGTTGTTGCCGCACCGGCAGCAGCACGTTTATCTTTCGCAGCTTTTTCGCGATATTCCGCGATTTCACGCGCTTGAGCTTCTGTTTCGACCACGTTCAGCACGTCGCCGGCTTCAGGCGTACCGTTCAGGCCGAGAACCTCAACAGGTACGGATGGTCCAGCTTCTTTGACGCGCTTGCCTTGGTCATTTTCCATGGCACGGACACGACCCCATTGCTCGCCCACGACGAAGATATCGCCTTGTTTGAGCGTCCCGGTTTGCACCAAAACCGTCGCGACTGGCCCGCGACCAACATCAAGCTGCGCTTCGATCACTGCACCGGTTGCGGCGCGATCAGGATTGGCTTTGAGTTCCAAGATTTCCGCCTGCAAGGCGATAGCCTCAAGCAGCTCATCAAGGCCTTGGCCTGAAATGGCGGAGACCTCAACGTCCTGAACCTCACCAGACATTTTCTCGACGATCACTTCATGTTGAAGCAAATCTGTACGCACTTTGTCCGGGTTTGCAGCAGGCAGGTCGATCTTGTTGATTGCCACGATCATCGGCACTTCAGCGGCCTTTGCGTGGGCAATCGCCTCGATTGTTTGCGGCATGACAGCGTCATCTGCAGCCACCACGAGGACAACGATATCTGTGACCTGAGCACCACGGGCACGCATCGACGTAAACGCAGCGTGGCCCGGCGTATCAAGGAAGGTCAGAATTTGGCCGCCTTGCTCAACTTGGTAAGCGCCGATGTGCTGAGTGATGCCCCCGGCCTCACCAGCGACAACACGGGCGTTGCGGATCGCGTCAAGCACAGAGGTCTTACCGTGGTCAACGTGACCCATAACTGTGATAACTGGCGGACGAGACTGTAGGTTAGTGTCGTCATCTTCGACTGTCTGAATAACATCCTCAACGTCAGAGTCAGACACGCGAACGACGTTATGACCAAACTCTTCAATGATCAGTTCCGCTGTATCGGCATCAATTGTTTGTGTCTGTGTGACCATCAACCCGTTGGTCATTAGAGCTTTCACAACATCTGCAACACGCTCGGACATACGGTTTGCCAACTCGGAGACGACAATTGCCTCTGGCAGTTGTACGTCGCGAATGACCTTTTCGCGCTCAACGGTGCCGCCCATTGCTTTTTGACGCGCCCGCTCCTGCTTGCGCTTCATCGCAGCCATGGATTTCTGACGACCCCCTTCGCCGCCACGCAGCGCTTGGTTCAGGGTCAGCTTGCCAGAGCGGCGCGCATCATCGTTGCGGCCTTTGTTGCCTTTGTTGCGATCATCGTCGCGGTCGCGGCGTGATGGTGTAGGCGCAGCTTTGCCACCACCACGTGGACCGGATAGTGCCGGTGCTGCAGCGGCGGGATCAGGCGCAGGTGCGGCAGCACGCGTCTTGGCTTCTTCAGCCTCACGTTTCTTCGCAGCTTCATCCTCTGCCTTCTGGCGAAGCGCGTCTTCACGCTCTTTCTCCGCCTGCTCCTTGGCTTCTGCTTCGGCACGGCGACGCTCGCGGCGTTCGGCTTGCTCTTTTTCTTCTGCAGCACGGCGCGCCGCATCAGCCGCTTCTTGCTCCTTGGCCGCCTGAAGCGCCTTCATCCGGCGTTCCATTTCCGCATCGGAAATACCTGCCGGGCGCTTCGATGGGTCAGAAGCTCGCGGAGAGGCGTTTGGCGCAGGCGCGTTGGCCGCACCGGGCTTGGGCACCACAACGCGCTTACGCTTGGTTTCAACAACAACATTCTTTGTCCGCCCGTGGCTGAAGCTTTGCTTCACATTGCCGGGACGTGCGCCTTTAAGGCCCAAAGGTTTTTTACCGTCTGTATCGCTCATGCGTCGTCTTTTCCTTTCGGGCGGGGTTTTCCGCCGCTTATTCCGCGGACGCCCTTTAACCGGATGCCCTCAGCTTTGACTTGTTTGCTGAGTCCACCTGCCGTTAAGGCGCCATGTATCACACTTTCGCGGCCGAATGCCAAACCCAATTCCTTGGAGGTCAAACAGCCGATAAATACGTCTTTTCCCTCAGGCGAGCGCAGTCGCGATTTGCCCCGCTCTGATCCGTCGGAGGCCTGTATCAGAAGGCGGGCGCGTTCCGTCTCCAACAGACCTTTTACTTTCTCATAGCCGGTCACAGCTTGCCCGGCCTTGCGCGCCATCGAGATAAGATCAACCACGCGGCGTGCCAGCATCGTGTCGACCTGTTCAAACAGATCATCCGGAACGCTGACCTGTTCTTTCGCAGAACGAGAGAACGCTTTCTTCTTGATCGCGGTCTCAAGCGCTTCTTTCGTGGCGCTGACCCAAATACCGCGGCCCGGCAATTTGTTCCTGATATCAGGAACTGCTTGACCTTCTGGGCCAACCACAAAACGGATCATGCGGGCGGGATCGCCCACCTCACCCGTTGCGATGCAGCGCCGCTCCGGTCCGTCCTGATCTTTTTCTCGTCCGCCGCGGCTCATGCCGGAACTCTGAGACCTGAAATCAGGCCTCAGCCCCTTCTTCAGCTACGTCGCCTTCTTCTTCCTCTTTTACAAGGTCGGCTGGATCAACCCAACCCAGTTGAATGCGGGCGGTCATGATCAAGTCTTGTGCTTCCTCAAGCGACATGTCGAATTTTTCCAAAACGCCGTCATCTTTGACGCGCTCTTCACCGACCGTTGTCCAGCCACCGGCCAGTTCCCAATCTGCGCAAGTTGCGAAGTCTTCCAGTGTTTTGACGTCGTCTTCTGCCAATGCTTCTACCATCTGCGGGGTCAGGCCGTCGAATCCAATCAGACTGTCTTGCGCACCAAGCTCGCGAGCATGATCCAAAGCCTTCTTGTTTTGCGCTTCCAGATAGTCGCGTGCACGGGCCTGCAATTCACCAGCTGTGTCTTCATCAACGCCGTCAATGACCAGCAATTCGTCGACTTCCACGTAAGCCACTTCTTCCAATGAAGTGAAGCCTTCGGACACCAGCAATTGCGCAAAGAACTCGTCGAGGTCCAGCGTTGCCATGAACAGCTTGGTACGTTCTTCGAACTCAGCCTGACGACGTGCGGATTCTTCTTCCTCGGTCATGATGTCGATATCGAGGCCGGTCAGCTGAGACGCCAAGCGCACGTTTTGACCACGGCGGCCAATTGCAAGCGACAGCTGCTCTTCAGGAACAACAACTTCGATACGCTCGGCTTCTTCGTCCAGAACAACTTTGCTGACCTCAGCGGGCTGCAAGGCGTTCACGAGGAAGGTCGGAGTGTCTTCGTTCCAAGGGATGATGTCGATCTTTTCGCCTTGAAGCTCATTCACAACGGCTTGCACACGCGAGCCGCGCATACCGACGCAGGCACCGACGGGATCGATAGAGTTGTCATAGCTGATCACAGCGATCTTCGCACGCGAGCCGGGGTCACGTGCAACGGCTTTGATATCGATAATGCCATCATAAATCTCAGGCACTTCCATCTTGAACAGTTCCGCCATGAATTGCGGATCGGTACGGCTCAGGAAGATCTGTGGGCCGCGGACCTCACGTCGCACGTCCTTGATGTAAACGCGGATACGGTCATTCGGGCGATAGGCTTCGCGGCCGATCTTCTCGTTGCGACGCAGGATCGCCTCACCACGGCCGATATCGACGATGACGTTGCCATATTCTTCGCGCTTGACCAGACCGTTGATGATCGTGCCAGCCTTGTCTTTGAATTCTTCGTATTGACGATCCCGCTCAGCTTCGCGAACTTTCTGCAAGATCACTTGCTTGGCAGACTGCGCGGCAATCCGGCCCATTTCAACAGGCGGCACTTCGTCAACAATCGTGTCGCCGATTTTCGGATCGTCAAGGTAGTCCTTGGCATCCTCAACATTCAGCTCAGCGCGATCATTTTCAATTTCGTCATCTGCAACAACGGTCCGCACCCGAGTGAACGTCGCCTTACCCGTTTTGCGGTCGATGGAGACACGAATATCCAGCTCAGCGCCGTAGCGGGACTTCGCAGCACGGGCGAGCGATTCTTCCATTGCTTCCACGACCAGTTCCGGGTCGATCATCTTTTCGCGGGCTACGGCCTCTGCCGTTTGCAGCAGCTCAAGCTGGTTTGCGGATGTAATTGCCATCTTAAGAGTTCTCCTCGCCTTCGACGATCTGTTGCACTTCGTCGAATTGGGTTTCGTCAATTGCTCCCGCATCTTTGCGGGATTTCAGCACGTCGCGGATCAATTCATCCGTCAGCACCAGTTTCGCATCGGTCAGCCAGTCAAACTTTAGACCCACTGTCCCTTCTTCAATGTTAATCAAAACTTCATCACCGTCAGTGCCTGCCAGCTCGCCCTTAAAGCGGCGGCGACCATCGATCAGCTCTTCTGTTTCCAGCTTGGCTTCATAGCCCTGCCACATGTCGAAATCTTTCAATCGCGTCAAAGGACGGTCGATCCCGGGGGAGGACACTTCGAGGTTATATTCCCCCGAAATAGGGTCTTCTACATCCATCACGGCAGACAGCGCGGTCGAAATCTCACCAAGGTCATCAACCTCGATCCCGCCTTCTGGCTTCTCAGCCATCACTTGCAGAATGTCCTGCTTGCCTGTCAGCAACCGCACGCGCACCAGCTCATAGCCCATCCCCTCGATAACGGGTTGGGCAATCTCGGCCAGACGGCGGTCGATGGCAGCTTTGGCGATCAGGTCAGACATGGGTTCCTTACGGTACAAAAAAACGGGCGCGCGGCCCGTTGATGTTTCCCGGTGGGCGCTGGGGGTGGAGACCAGCGCGCCGCTGTAAAGAGGGATATACGCAAGCCCGCGCGAGTCTGCAAGGGGGCGTTTTGCTTATGACTTCGGCCCGCGCCGTTTCGGCGTCGCATTGCCGCCTTTGCCTTTGAAGGATTTGCCCTTTCCGCGTGGTCTGAGCGACTGGGACGGGTCGGACATATTCGCGGGACGTGGTTTGGGTTTTCCAGCGGGCTTGCCTGCTGGCTTTGCCCCTTTAGGTTTGTCCGATTTGTAATCCGGTTTGCCCTTCGGCTTGCCTTCAAACTTGGGTTTCCCCTCGTATTTGGGTTTGCCTTCATATTTCGGCTTGGGTTTGCCCGCTGGTTTCACAGCTGGCTTGTCATCATAGCGCGGTTTGGGCGCAGCAGCAGCTTTGCCCTTAGGCTTGAAATCCGAGACGACATCAGGGTCGTGTTTCGGCTTCTTGTCCTTCCACTCTTTCTTTGGCTTTGGTGCCTTTCGCGGATCGCCACCGTGATCATCCAAAGGTTTCCGGCGGTTCGACGCCATACCGCCTTTTGGTTTGTCAAACCGAGGTTTCCCGCGTGGCTTGTCACCTTTGTCAAAACGTGGTGGTCGCGACATCTCAGGCACTTTATCGAGCTTGGTCAGCTTCGCGCCTTCTTCCAACGCCATGTCAGCCCCAAGCGCTTTCGTGAACCCATCAACAGAGGATTGCTTGATCTCAACGAATGTCTCCGTTTCCTGAACACGGATCGCGCCGATATCATCTTTGGAAATGTCACCCATCCGGCAGAGCATCGGCAAAAGCCAACGCGGTTCTGCACGATCGTTGCGCCCGACGGAGATTGAGTACCATTGCGATGGTCCAAATTCCTGACGCGGCTTCCGCTCTTCACGTTTGCCGGGCGCAGCGAGGTCCTCAGGCGCGGTTTGACGTGAGCGGTAGAGGCGCAAATATGCGGCTGCAATCTGCTCAGATGTGAAGGTTTCCGCCAGTTTAGAAACGAAATCGATTTCGTCTTTTGCGATCTCCTGCGTGAACACAGGGTCGGAGAACATGCGTTCTTCATCTTTGGCCAAAACTTCGTCAGCTGTCGGCGCGCCACCCCATTCTGCTTTCACCTTCGCGAATTGCAGCAGGCGTTCGGCCTTCTTGCTGAAGCGCTGCGGCACGATCAAAGCGGAAACACCTTTGCGCCCCGCACGGCCCGTACGGCCAGAGCGGTGCAACAGAGTCTCGCCGTTATTCGGCAATTCCGCATGCACGACCAATTCGAGGTTTGGCAAATCGATCCCGCGCGCAGCAACATCTGTCGCAACACAGACACGCGCACGTCCATCGCGCATGGCCTGCAACGCATGTGTCCGCTCGTTCTGGGACAACTCACCCGATAGCGCGACCACCTGGAAGCCGCGGTTCGAGAAGCGCGCCGTCAGCCGATTTACCGTCGCGCGGGTATTGCAGAAAACGATGGCATTCTGAGCCTCGTAGAAGCGCAAAACGTTGATAATAGCATTCTCTGGATCATTCCCGGCGACCAGCATCGCACGGTAATCAATGTCAGAGTGCTGCTGTTTCTCTGCGGCGGTTTGCAACCGGACAGCATCGGGCTTCTGATAATTCTCAGCAAGACGCGCGATCATTTTTGGGACAGTCGCCGAGAACAACAGCGTGCGACGCTCTTCTGGCGCTTCGCTCAGGATGAACTCAAGGTCCTCTCGGAAGCCCAGATCCAACATCTCGTCAGCTTCATCCAGCACAACGGCGCGAATGTCGGACATATCAAGCGAGCCGCGTTTGATGTGATCGACCAGGCGACCCGGCGTTGCGACGACAACATGCGCGCCGCGTTCGAGCGTGCGCTTTTCCGTCCGCATATCCATGCCGCCAACGGTTGAGGCAACGGTCGCGCCCGCAAATTCATAGAGCCAGTCAAGTTCACGCTTCACTTGCAACGCCAATTCTCGCGTCGGTGCGACGACCAAAGCAAGCGGCGCGGCGGGACGGCTGAATTTATCCGACTCACCTAGCAATGTCGGCGCAATCGCCAAACCGAAGCCCACTGTCTTGCCGGATCCTGTCTGCGCAGAGACCAAAAGGTCTTTCTCGTCATGAATAGGGTCTGTCACGGCTTCCTGAACTTGGGTCAGGGTCGTGTATTCGCGCTTTTCAAGCGCGCGGGCGAGAGTCTCGATCATGGGGTGCTTTCCGAAGCTGGCAAGCGGCTGACTTAGGCGCATTTGGCTGCGATGTATAGGGCTGTCATCAAAGGGCCATAAGTTGAAGCAATGTCGTCGAGTAATTTGCAACCTAATCTTAATGCTATTGGGCGAAGCAGAAGGCACATTCCGGCGCTGGTGACCATTCGTGTTCGAACTTCCTCAAAAAGATGCTGTCCTAAGGCAAAACAATATCAGCATACGTGATCTGCCTGCGCGATCTGGATCCGTTTTGATCGTAACAATGCTTAGCGCGTTGGAGCTGCCGGTTTCATTAGTCGTGGGGACTTTCATTGCCTATCTCCTCGTTGAGATTTGGGGCATCTATTTGGTCCGCAGCATGTTACGCAAAATGACTTGGACGAATTATCTTAGCCTACTTTTTGCAACAGCTATCGGTTCGGCAATCTTCCTTAGAATTCCTTATGAGATGTGGCACTCGGATGGCCTTGCACCAAGAACATTCGCCTTTTGCACATTGACGACCGCGCTCATTCATTGTGCCACGGTCCGATCCTATCATTTACCTCTAGCGCTTTCGACCGGAACACCTGTGGTCGTTACAATCGTTCTGACAGTCGTCGCGGAGATTTGGAACCTTCCGTCCGCCACGGACCGCATTATGGGATTGGTTATCCTGGGTGTGATGGTCGGCTACATGACGATCATGATGGTCGATGGGAAAAGAGGGCGTGCCATGCTGGTACGCGCGCGCGAAGAGGCAGATGCGGCAAACGAAGCAAAAGGCCGCTTTCTTGCGGCGATGAGCCATGAAATCAGAACACCATTAAATGGTATTCTTGGCATCGCGCAGCTGTTTTCTGATGATGCTCAAGGACGGGAAGAGAAAGAACGTGCCAAAATTCTGCTTGGTTCCGCCCAATCTCTGAAGGTTTTGGTGGATGATGTTTTGGACCACGCAAAGGTGGAAGCTGGCAAGCTAACCCTAAAACCGGAGGTTGGGGATCTGGCCGATCTGGTTGGTGTCATTCAAAAACTGTTTATGGCGAATGCAGAGAAGAAGGGTCTAGCGCTCAGGTTAACGGTCGATCCGAACCTACCAAAGGAAATTTTGTTCGATCCAATTCGTGTCCGGCAAATCATCTCAAATCTGTTGTCAAACGCGATCAAGTTCACTGAAGAGGGTGCGGTCGCGATCGAAGTCGTCGTGCGAGAAAGAAGTGCTGACGGTTTTCGTGTCGCGATTTCTGTTGCTGATACTGGCATTGGCATATCTCAGGCCGATCAATCAAAACTGTTTCGAAGCTTTAGCCAAGTTGATGAAAGCTCGGAACGATCTGCCTCTGGAACGGGTTTGGGGTTGGTGATTTCAAGTGGATTGGCCGAGCTGATGGATGGCTCTATTCAGGTCAGTTCAGTGCAGGGAAGAGGATCAACATTCACGCTTAATTTTCATGCTGATGCGGTTGACGGAAAGAACTTAGATGTCACAAATACCGCTTTTGCGCCGGATATCTGCAAACAGCTCTGGGGCGCGAGCATCCTTATTGTCGATGACAACGCGTCGAACCGTTTTATCGCACGGTCTTATCTAAAGGAGGCACGCGCGCGGATTACCGAAGCGGAAAACGGCGCTGAAGCCGTCAAGAAAGTCTCCGAAGGCGCGTTCGATGCGATCTTGCTGGATATGCACATGCCCGTGCTTGATGGAAAAGAAGCCTTTCGACAGATACGTGCTGGACCGCCTGAAACAGCGTCAATCCCGGTGATTGCGTTGACAGCGGACAGCTCTAAAGGTGACAGAAGCGCCTATCTTGCCATGGGAATGAACGGCTATTTGCCCAAGCCGCTTTCACGAAAAGATCTTATTGATGAACTGTGTCGTCACATCTCATCAGATGGTTGCCAGGCAGCAGCCGAAAAAAAACGCCCCACCAAAATGGTGGGGCGTTAAGTGTTACTGAATTAGCGGGGTCTTAGGCGAACCACCACCGCTCCATCATGCGAGAGCTGTCCATCTGGAACACGTTCCCGATGGTGCCAGAGTTGGCAAGTTTGGTCGAATGCGCATCAACATAGTTGGCGTACATTGGAACCACAGTGCCGCCCTCTTTGGCCATCAGCATCTGCATTTCGCCATACATGTCTTTACGTTTGGCGCTATCCAGTTCTGCACGAGCCGTCAGAAGCAGTTCTTGGAAGCGGGCGTTTTCCCATCCTGTGTCATTCCATGGAACGCCCGTCTCGTATGCGGTAGAGAACATCCAGTCCTCTGTCGCACGACCGGACCAGTAGCAGGCGCACCATGGCTTTTTCAGCCAAACATTTGACCAGTAGCCATCGTCTGGCTCTTGAACCACGTTGATATTGATGCCCGCCGCTTTTGCGGAGTTCTGGTACAGTTGCGCTGCGTCAATTGCACCAGCAAAAGCCGCGTTCGCTGCAGACAGATCAACGGTCAGCCCATCAAGTCCCGCTTCTTTGATCAAAGCGGCCGCTTTGTCGGGATCATAGCTGTTTTGCTCGATATCTTCGGCGAAATACTGGTTTGCCGGACCAATTGGGTGGTCATTCGCGACTTTACCGTGGCCAAGAAGGATCTTGTCGACCATTTCCTGACGGTTAATCGCGTGCTTGAGCGCTTGACGCACTTTCAGATCGGTGAACGGATCAAGACCCGTTTGCATCGGGAAAGTGTAATGCTGGTTGCCAGTCACTTCCATGATTTCGATCATTGGATTGGCTTTCAGCAGAGCCTCTGTCTTGAAGTCTACACGGTTCACGGCGTCGACCTGATTTGTCATCAGTGCGTTCATGCGAGCAGATGCGTCATTGATCGCGATGACTTCGATTTCGTCGAAGAAGCCGGCGTCGTCACCTTTGTAGTGGTCTGCATAGCGCTTACCAACAAAGCGGACACCCGGATCGAAGGACTCAACCGTGTAGAGGCCTGTACCGTTGCCGGATGCGATTGCTTCGTCGATTTCGCCCGCTGGGAACATCAGAATGTGGTAGTCAGACAGCAAGAACGGGAAGTCGGCATTGCCGGCTGCCAGTGTCATCTTGATCTCATGATCGGAGATTTTCTCCATCTCAGAAATTGCGGAGACGATTGGCTTGGCTGCAGATTTCGCGCCTTCAGCGGTGTGCATGTTCAGAGATGCAATAACGTCGTCGGCACCAAATGGTTTGCCAGAGTGGAATGTCACACCTTTGCGCAACTTGAATGTCCAAGTTTTCGCGTCAGCAGAGGCTTCCCAGCTTTCGGCAAGCTCGCCTTTAAGCTGACCGTCAGCGCCAACTTCCGTCAAGCAATCGAACACAGCGCCATGTGCACACATGATCATAAAGCTGTCAGAGTGTGTCCGACCGTCCCAGCTGTCAGATGTGTTCGCGCCAGCAAGGCCCAAACGAAGGCGACCGCCGCGTTTTGGTGCGGCAATAGCAGGCAAGCCCGTCGCAGCAAGGACACCTGCAGCGACACCGCTTTTTAGCAGACCGCGTCTTGTGAATTGTGACATTTAGTATTCTCCCAGTTCGTTAAGTTTTGACGGTCCCCCGTCGTCTTTCGCCACCCTTTTGGTGAGTGATTCGTGTTACATCTTATCAACAGCTGCGTCGCCGATGTTATCAACTCCGCGCGCTTCGAGTAAATTATCCAGCCAATCCGGGTCCATCTCCGGCACGGAGCTAAGCAATAGGTCTGTATATGGATGGTGCGGTGGCTGGAACATGTCAGCTTTCTCGCCCTGTTCAACGACCACACCGTCTTTCATCACAACAACTTCGTCTGAAATTGCTTTTACCGTCGCCAGATCATGCGTGATGAACATATAGCTTAGGCCCAGCTGATCTTGCAGCTTGGCGAGCAACTTCAAGATGCCTTCTGCCACCAATTGATCAAGGGCGGATGTCACCTCGTCACAGATGATGAACTTGGGCTCAGCCGCAAGCGCGCGCGCGATGCCGATCCGTTGCTTTTGACCGCCGGACAATTCAGACGGAAGGCGGTCGTAATACTGCGTCGGTTCAAGCTCGATCTCTTCGAGCAGTGCGCCGACTTTTTTGCGTTTTTCCCGCCCTTTCAGCCCAAGATAGAATTCAACGGGACGCCCGATCGTTTCACCAATGGTCTTGCGCGGGTTAAGAGCAGTATCCGCCATCTGGTAAATCATTTGCGCCTGGCGCAACTGCATCTTGTCCCGCTTGCGGTAATCCAGCGGCAATTGTTGGCCGTCAAATTCCACGTGGCCGATGCGCGGTGGCAAAAGTCCGGTGATGCACCGGGCTGTGGTCGATTTGCCAGAGCCGGATTCGCCCACGACTGCGACAGTCCGGCCTTCATGAATGTCAAAGCTCACATCATGGAGAACGTCTACTGTTCCGTATGCTGCAGTAACGTTTTTGACTGAGACGACCGGTGTTGACCCAGATATAACTGCCGGTTTCGCGGGACGCTCGAAACTGCGAACCGCCCAGAGGGACTTCGTGTATTCCTGCGTTGGTGCGGACAACATCGTGCGCGTGTCTGCCTCTTCAACTTCGTCGCCCTTGAGCAAAACTTTTATTTTGTCGGCCATCTGCGCCACGACAGCGAGATCATGCGTGATGTAGATCGCCGCTGTGTCAAACTGCTCAACAATATCTCGGATAGAGGCGAGGACTTCGATCTGTGTCGTGACATCAAGCGCTGTCGTCGGTTCATCAAAGATAATCAAGTCGGGACGGCATGCCATAGCCATCGCGGTCATCGCACGTTGTAGCTGTCCGCCTGACACTTGGTGGGGGTAGCGAAACCCGATTTCTTCTGGATTTGGCAGGCGAAGACGGCGATACAGTTCGATCCCGTCAGATTGACTTTCTGACCGGGAAGAGACGTTGTGCTGTGTCGGACCCTCTGTGTGTTGATCGATCAGCTTGTGGGCCGGATTGAAACTCGCGGCAGCGGATTGGGCCACATATGCAATGCGGCTTCCAAGGAGTGCGCGTTTGTCTGCAGCGGAAGCGGTGACCAGATCGACGCCATCGAACACCACGCTGCCCTCAGAAATGCGAACGCCGTCCCGCGTAAAGCCCATTGATGCCAGACCAATGGTGGATTTACCGGCCCCGGATTCACCGATCAGGCCAATGACCTCACCTTTGTTCAGGTCCAGATCGACGCCGTTAATGATCGGGTTCCATGTCTCATCTGATCGACCTTCAATCTTCAGGCCACGGATTTTGAGGAGTTGATCGCTCATTCTTTAAGCCCTGAGGATTTGTGTAGCATCCAGTCCACCACGAAATTCACGGCGACCGTGAGCAGTGCAATCGCGCCCGCTGCAAGCAACGGTGTCGCGGCGGCGTATGGCGCGAATTGCGCGTAGTTGATGAACGGTGAAAGATCGCGCACCATTGTGCCCCAGTCTGCCAGCGGGGGCTGAATGCCGACGCCGAGGAAAGACAGGGATGCGATCGTCAGGAAAACGAAACAGAACCTCAGCCCGAATTCGGCCAACAGAGGCGCGTAGGCGTTTGGCAACATCTCACGGAAGACGAGATAGCCCAACCCTTCGCCACGCAGCTTCGCGGCTTCGATGTAGTCCATAACAACGATATTTAACCCGACGGCGCGTGATAGTCGGAACACCCGGGTGCTATCGATTATCGCGATGATGAAAATCATATAGATCGTCACTAGCCATGAAGATGACCCCGCCCACGCAGTTGCGATTGTGATCAGCAGCAGCGCAAAGATCAAAGCTGGGATCGCCATCAATGCGTCAACTGTGCGGGACAATAGCTGGTCGAGCCAACCTCCTAGCGTTGCTGCGAGGAATCCAAGTGATCCGCCAATGAAAAACGCAAGACAGGTTGTGACGAATGCGATGCCGACAGTGTTTTGCGCGCCGAAAATCAGACGGCTTAGGATATCCCGCCCAATTTGATCAGTGCCTAGCGGATAATCGGGATTGCCGCCTAGTGCTGGGTTTCCGCCCGGTACGACGTTTGCAGCACCAAGAACTTCTTCCTGTCCGTAGGGTGCAATGAAACCAGCGAAAACTGCAAAGATTGCATAGATGATAATGATCATGATGCCGAAGGCGGCTGTCAGTGGCATAGACCGAAACAGCTTTTTGGATCCTTCTGTGCCGACATGCCGGAAGATCAGCCGGAAGACAAAAGCAGCAGCCGCAAAAATCGCAAAGCCGATAACAGCCCAGCGGAAAAACAGAACGCCCGCTTGCGGAACGCCATCAATGTCTAATGGTTTGAAGAAGTACCAAATGCTCAAGACGATAAGCGTAGCGGCAAGTACGTAGCCATAAGCAACACCTGTTGGCATGTCGCGAAAGAACGGTGCATTGCCAGTGGCTGCTTTGCCTACACTTCTAAATGCAAAGGCAACGCCAATCAGCAAAATTGCGGCGATGAGGACATAAAGGATCGTCATTTCGGATGCCTCAAGCGTGGGTTGGAGACAATCGAAAGGATGTCAGCCGTCAGGTTAAGCAAGATATAGACTGCGGCAAACAGCAAGCAGCAAGCCTGTACCACCGGTATATCGCGGATCTTAACGCTATCGACGAAGAGCTGTCCGATGCCAGGATATACAAAGACCGTCTCAACTACCACGACACCGGTGATCAGGAACGCTAGGTTTAGCGCGATAACTGTGATGATCGGCGCAAGCGCGTTAGGCAAGGCATGTTTGATGATCACCCGCATGGGGCTTAGCCCTTTGAGCCGTGCCATTTCGATATAGGGCGAGGCAAGAAGGTTGATAATTGCAGCACGTGTCATCCGCATCATTTGCGCGGTCACGGCAAGCGTCAATGTCAGCGCTGGCAGCATAGAGCGCTCGACAAGCTCCCCCCAACTCAGGTCAGGATTGATGTTGGAGAGGGATGGGAAGATCGGATTAAGCACCGCGAGGAACAGGATCAAGATATAAGCCAGAAAGAACTCTGGTGATGAGATCGCTGAAAGTGTGCTGACATTCATGATCTTGTCGAAGGCGGAATTGCGGTACAAGGCCGTCAGAACACCAAGTGTGACGGCCAGGGGGATCGCGATAGCAGCGCTGAGCCCAGCGAGGAAGAGCGTGTTGTAAAGCCGTGGCTCAATCTGCTGCACGACGGTTTTCACATCTACAATCGCGGTGCTTCCGAAGTTACCAGCAAACATGGCTTGGCTGAGCGGGATGCCGAAATCAAATCTGATCGCGCCACTCAACCAGTCCAGATAGCGGGTCAGAGGATCGCGGTCTAAGCCAAGTTGTTTTTGAATGGCGGCGACAGATTCCTCGGTAGCGCCTTGCCCAAGAATTTCGCGGGCGAAGTCACCTGGCAGTGCATTAACAGCAACAAAGATGATGATTGATACAACGAAGAGGGTCACGAGACCCAGCAGCAAACGCTGCACTATGATACGAAGTAGACCTGACACGTTGTCCAGATTATCCCCATAAAACCCTAGCTTAGGTCAGCGTAGCAATTGAGTGGCACCTGTAAAGCCTTACAAGCGCGGTTTTGGACATAAAATTAGCAGTCCAGTCTCATTTTTGAACGTTTTGATCGCGGAGTGCATTCGTTGTGCGAATTAATTCAGCAGTTATGCCGGGTTCCGACAAGGCATGTCCGGCCGTCGGTATCATTCTCAGTTGCGCTTTTTTCCACCCCTTTGACAGCGCGAATGCTGAATGTGGTGGACAAATCATATCATAGCGACCTTGTACGATTGTAGCTGGAATATGCTCGATCAAATGGCGATTTTTCAAAATCCAGCCATCTTCATCCAACCAGCCTTTGTTGGCAAAGTAATGGTTTTCGAGCCGTGCGAAGGCCCGTGCATAGTCGGCTGCGCTTTCAGAGGTGCTTTGAACGTTCATGGCAGCTAAGCCATTTTCCCATCCGGCCCAAGCCCGTGCATACCGAATTTCTTGGGTCATATCGCCGGAGAACAAACGCCGCGCATATGCACCAATCATATCATCGCGTTCATCTTCTGGGATCAGTGTTTCAAAATTATGCCAACGCTCAGGGAAAAACTGACCTGCACCGCCGCCATAGAACCAATCAAGCTCCCGTTGTGTCATCAGGAAGACACCACGCAAAATCAGGTTGCTCACATTGTCTGGATAGGTCTCCGCGTAGATCAGAGCTAGCGTCGCACCCCAACTGCCGCCAAACACAACCCATTCATCAATCCCCAACCCGTCGCGGATCAGCTCGATATCGCGCACGAGATGCCACGTTGTATTATTCTCAACTGATGCGTGTGGTTGGGACCTTCCACAGCCGCGCTGGTCAAACAGAATAATGCGGTAAAACTCAGGATCAAAATAGCGCCTCATCGCAGGGCTACATCCCCCGCCCGGCCCGCCATGCAAAACCACAACCGGCATACCGTCTGGATTGCCGCACTGCTCGACATAAATACGATGGCCATCGCCGACACCGATCATGCGCTGATCAAACGGGTCGATGCCCGGATACAGATGCGCGGCTGCGCGGTTTTGTCCTGCGGTTCTGTCCATAACGACCTATATATACAGGTGAACCGGCGAAACCATGCCGAAATGAGGTGAAAGATGAATACGACCGTAGATGCAGGTGAAATCGCAAAATTTGAAGCGATGGCGGCTGAGTGGTGGGATGTGAACGGGAAATTCAAACCGCTTCACATGCTGAACCCGTGCCGTTTGGACTACATCACAACTCAGATTGCAGCCGAATTTAACCGAGACCTCAAAACTCGTGATCCTTTCAAAGGGTTGCGCATTTTGGACATCGGCTGCGGTGGTGGCCTCCTTGCCGAACCAATGGCGCGCCTCGGTGCTGATGTTGTTGGTGCTGACGCGGCAGAACGCAATATTCCTGTCGCACAAGTACATGCAGAGCAATCTGGGCTCGAGATTGATTACCGACACACGACCGCAGAAGCGATGGCTGCAGCGGGTGAGCAATTTGATGTCGTTTTGAATATGGAAGTGGTTGAGCATGTTGCCGACCCGTTGGCTTACCTAACCGCGTGTAGACAGTTGCTTAAGCCGGGGGGGCTGATGGTATGCTCTACAATCAACCGCAACGCCAAAAGCTATCTTATGGCAATCATTGGTGCGGAGCATATCATGCGCTGGCTCCCTAAGGGCACGCATGAGTGGAACAAATTCATAACGCCGGACGAGTTGTTTGACCTGATCACGAAGTCAGGTCTGACACCGGTCGACAAAACGGGTTTTGTATTCAATCCGATTTCATGGAGCTGGTCACTCAGTGATCGTGATCTGTCCGTCAACTATGTTACATCGAGCACGAAACCAACCTAGTCAGACCGCCCTAGACTTAGTCGCAATTCCCTCAAAACAGGCAAAGTTGCTTTGACCTTCTCAGAGCCAATGGCCTGTACCGTTTCAGCGATAAGCGGCGTGATCGCGTCGATGGCCGCATCTCTGGCGGCCCGTCCGGACGGGCTTATGACCACTTGCTTTCGCCGTGCATCATCCCAGTCAGGTGTGACGTGGATATGTCCCGCCCATTCCAGTTTGTGCAATGTGTTTGTCATGGCGCCACGCGTCAGATGAAAAACTTCCGCCAATCTTGCGGGCGAGCGGGGTTCATTCACATTAGCGAGGTGGTTGAGTACTGAGAAATGCGAAAGCTCCATCCCTTTCGGAAGCGCTTTGCCTAAACGGTTACGCGCCAATTGGTCGGCCATCAGCAACTCTGAGAACAAAGCGGTGGCTAGAGGATCACGTGTCTGAGTCATCGCCGCGCAGTATAGGCGCGGAATATTTTCTGTCATGCGAAAGCGACGGGACACGCTGTCGCGCTTTTCGGACATCTCCAAGATCAATATCAAGGCAGGCAAAGCCGGGCTCAGTGCCCATGTCCAAAAGGACCTCGCCCCAAGGTGCCACGACCATCGTATGCCCATGCGTTGTGCGTCCGACATGCTGCCCAGTCTGCGCAGGTGCTATTACGAAACACCCTGTCTCGATAGCGCGCGCCCTCAAAAGCGGCTCCCAATGCGCGGCACCTGTAACGGGAGAGAAGGCCGCAGGGACGGTGATAATTTCAGCACCTGCCTGCGCCAGATCGCGATAGAGATGTGGGAAGCGAATGTCGTAACAGACCGTCATGCCAATCTTGGCAAAAGGCGTCTGGGCAAAAACGGCTGCCTCGCCGGGCCTATAGCCGTTCGATTCTTTCCATGTCTCTGTTGGTGAGACCTCAACGTCGAACATGTGTATCTTATCGTAGCGTGCGACCACGTCGCCTTGAGGTGAGACAAGCAGACTGCGATTGGCAAAGCGCGGATCATCCTCGTTGGTCTTCAGGCCCAACGACCCGATCAGCAACCAAATCGCGTGCTCTTTAGCTGTTTCACGAAGGCCAGCAAGGGTTGGATCATCCTCTTCCAGCTGCAGGACGTCGTTTTGATGCTTGCGGGATTGTGACAGGCAATTGGACACTTCCGGTGTCAGCACGAATTCTGCACCATCCGCGACCGCCGCGCCGATCAGGCGACGCAGCTCATCCAAGTTGACGGTCGGATCATCTGATCCATTGAGTTGAACCAGACCAATCCGCATGGCTTAGGCTAGCATTGGATCAAGTTTGCCAGCGCGCTCCAGCTCATACAGGTCATCACAGCCGCCAATATGCTTATCGTCGATAAAAATCTGCGGAACAGTGCGCCCACCATTGGCACGCTGGATCATCGTCGCTTTCTCAGCCGGATTGCGGCCCACATCGGTCTCATCAAACGCGACACCTTTCGAGTTCAGCAATCGCTTCGCCGCATGGCAAAAGCCGCAAAGCTGGGAGGTGTAGATTTCGATCTTGGCCATGGAGCATTCCTTCTAGATTGGCGCAACTATAGGGAATTAGGCGTCCTTCGCAACGCGCGCCAGCGTGAGCACGTCAACGTGATCAGCACCCGCCGCCAAGCATGCCTCTGTCGCGGCGGCCAAAGTCGCACCTGAAGTCATGACGTCATCAATCAGCAAGACAGGCCGGTTGTTCAGCGATGAGAAGCGCTTGGGGTTTGGACAGATCGCATTCTCCAACGCAGCAAATCGTGCGTCGCGTGTATGACCGTCCAATGGCTTGGTTGATCTCGTCCGCAGCAGCGCATCAGGGACGTAATCCAGCCCCGTTAATTTGGTGACTTCTTTTGCCAGCAAAGCAGCTTGGTTATAGCGCCGCTTCAAGAAGCGAAGCCAATGAAGCGGTATTGGAACAACAATAGTGTTCGCAGTCTGCTCTGGCATCACATCCACCATCCAACGCGCAGCCGGTTTTGCCAGATCGGTCCGGTCCCCATGCTTTAATGCCAATGCGACCTTCCGCCCATTGCCCCGGTACATCACTGCGGATGCCCCTCGCGTCCAAGGCCGTGCCACGCGGAGGCAATCATCACATTGCACCAGCGTTCCATCATCGTCGCCCGGCAGAGGCACGCCACAGCTTTTGCAGGTGAGCCCTTTGATAAAAGAAGTATCGCGCCAGCAGGTGCCACAAAGTGCGAAGTCGTCAACAACCAATTCCGCACATGTGAGGCATTGTGATGGGTAAATCATCCGCATCAAAGTTTGCATTCTTGGCGATCCCCTCTAAGTAGCGGCGCAGGTCCCAACACAGAGCTTCGCCATGTCCTCTCAGCCCGCCTTATTCGACCGCACCGCGCTTCTGGCGCGTCGTACGCGTGCCGAACGGCAAGGTGCGGCGCTGTTTTTGCACGAAGAAGCCGCGTTTGAGCTTAAGGAAAGACTGAAAGACATTAACAGGTCGTTTACCGACATCGCGATTGTCACTGGGTTTCCGACATTCTGGGTTTCCGAGTTCCCCGAGGCGACCGTGATCTGTGATGACGATCTCCTACCGCTGGACCTGCAAAGCTTTGACTTGGTCATCCACGCCATGTGTCTGCATCAGTCCAATGACCCTATTGGGCAGCTTGTGCAGTGCCAACGTGCGCTCCGGCCTGATGGTCTATTGCTGGTCGCAATGTTCGGGGGGCAGACCCTCAATGAGTTGCGCGCGGCTTTGGCCGAAGCGGAAGTTGCGATAACAGGTGGGTTGTCTCCCCGGGTCAATCCAATGGTCGATATCCGCGATGCGGGTGCCTTGCTGCAAAGGTCCGGTTTTGCCCTGCCCGTCGCTGATGCTGACCCTCGCACCGTTAGCTATGCATCGGTCACGCGCTTGATGCATGACCTGCGTGCAATGGGGGAAAGCAACGCGATGGCGGCGCGCGATAAGCGTATTCCGTCCCGAAAGCTCTTCGCCAAAATGGCGACACTTTATCCCACTGAGGCAGATCGGGTGGTCGCAACCTTCGAACTGCTCTATCTGACAGGCTGGGCACCTGATACCAGCCAACCCAAACCATTGAGGCCGGGAAGCGCGACAGCAAGATTGGCCGATGCGCTGAAGACGACCGAGATGGGCGAGGACGCGAAGCCCGTGAAGACGCAAGGAACTGACGAGATATGACAAGCTGCCCTTATAACGACTTGCCAAATGCTGAACCTGACCACCCAAAGGTGCGCTTTGGAAAGGTCGGTATTCTTCTGGCCAATCTGGGCACCCCGGATGATTACACCTATTGGCCCATGCGCCGTTATTTGAGCGAGTTCCTGTCAGACAAGCGCGTCGTCGATTATTCCGCCTGGCTTTGGCAGCCCTTGTTGCAGGGTGTTATTCTGTCCAAACGTCCCTTCGCCAGCGGCAAGGCCTACGAGTCCATTTGGAATCACGAGGCTGGCGAAAGCCCGTTGCTGACGATTACCAAGCAGCAAACCGCTGCGGTGAAAGAGCAGATGCACAAACAGTTTGGCGATCAGGTGCGCGTCGATTTCTGCATGCGCTATGGCAATCCATCGACCAAATCCAAAGTGCGCGAAATGGTCGAGGCTGGGTGTGACCGTATCCTGTTCTTTCCACTCTACCCACATTACGCTGGTGCGACGTCCGCGACGGCTAATGATCAATTGTTCCGCGCCTTGATGGAAGAGAAATGGCAGCCTTCTGTTCGAACGGTTCCTGCCTATTACGATCAGCCCGCCTATATCGACGCATTGGCTGGCTCGGTGGAAGAGGCCTATGCGAAGCTTGAAAACAAGCCCGATATTCTGGTCACCTCATATCACGGCGTTCCAAAGCGGTATCTGATGGAGGGTGATCCCTATCACTGCCAGTGCCAGAAAACGACGCGTCTGCTGAAAGAACGCCTTGGCTGGGATGACTCTCAGCTAAAGACCACCTTCCAGTCGAAATTTGGACCGGAAGAGTGGCTACAACCCTACACGGTTGAAGAAGTCGCACGCCTGGCAGAAGCGGGACATAAGCGCATCGCGGTAATCGCACCGGCCTTCTCAGCCGATTGCATAGAAACGCTTGAAGAGATCAACGAAGAGATCAAAGAAAGCTTCGAGGAAGCAGGCGGCGAGGAATTCACATATATTCCATGCCTAAATGACAGCGCTCCACATATTGCGGCGCTGTCAAAGGTGATTACGCAGAATTTGAAAGGATGGATAGACTAACACACGTCTATCTCTTTTAGGAAACAGGGCGACCTTTAAACAGTTGTTCGCCGACACGTATACAAATGCGGCCATCCTCCAAAGCTTTCACGAAAATGCCCTGTATGGACACGCATGAGCCTATGGTTACTGTTTTCAGCATGATGTCTTCAGCCCTCCCCTTCTAAAGATAGGGACAGCTTAGCCTATCAATTCTCTGTGACCAGCGTTTTTTTATAAATGCGGCATTTTGCACAAAATTTGATCAAAGTAGATCTCTAAGCATTGCGATAAGCGGGATATCTGCCGGAGGCATCGGATAGTCGCGCAGTTCCGACACTCGTGCCCATTTCAGTGTCTGCCCTTCTTTCGGCTGGGGTGTACCCTCCCACTTTCGGCAAGCGAAAACGGGCATCAACAGGTGAAAAGCATCATAGCCGTGACTGGCGAACGTGAGCGGGGCCAGACAGCTTTTCCAAGTGTTTATGCCCAGCTCTTCCTGTAATTCGCGCACCAGTGCTGCTTCGGGGGTCTCACCCTCTTCGACCTTGCCGCCCGGGAATTCCCATAGGCCAGCCATCGATTTTCCCGCGGGCCGTTGCGCCAACAAAATGCGCCCGTCGATGTCGATTAGGGCGACAGCGGATACGAGAACAGTTTTCACGAGCGATAATCCGCGTTGATCTCGATGTAACCGTGGGTCAAATCACAGGTCCAAACGGTCTTGGACCCTGATCCAATGCCAAGATCCACTGTGATTTGAATATGCTCGTTTTTCATATATGCCGACGCGACTTCCTCGGAATAACCCAGGGCACGCCATCCGTTTTCAGCAACAGTGATATCGCCGAAAGCGATTGAGAGTTTATCACGGTCAGCCTGTGCGCCGGATTTGCCGACGGCCATAACAATCCGTCCCCAATTTGCATCCTCACCCGCAATTGCAGTTTTGACGAGCGGCGAGTTCGCGCAGGCCATGGCAACTGTCTTGGCGTCGGCGTCATTGGCAGCTCCGGTGACAGCAATCTCGACGAACTTTGTGGCACCTTCCCCATCGCGGACAACTTGGTGGGCCAAATCCAGCATCACGTCGCGAAGCGCAGTGGCAAAGTCCGCGTTAGCGGATGCGTCTACGTCTGACGCACCGGTTGCCACCGCAATTAAACTGTCGGACGTCGATGTGTCACTATCAACCGTGATGGCGTTGAACGTGTCTTCGTTCAGATCAGAGACTAATTCTTGGAGGTCTTTTGTCTGAATTTTCGCATCTGTGAAAATGTATACAAGCATTGTCGCCATGTCTGGCGCGATCATCCCAGATCCCTTCGCGATACCTGCAATGCTGATTTTTCGCCCTTCGATTTCAACTGTGGCAGCAGCGCCTTTGGCAAAAGTATCTGTTGTCATGATCGCGCGTGCTGCGTCCGCAATTCCGTCTTCCGACAATGCGCGGCTGAGCTTTGCCAGAGACGAGGTGATCCGATCATAGGGCAGCGGCTCACCAATCACACCGGTTGAGCTTGAATAGACGTGAGCTTGCGGAATGCTCAAAGCCTCAGCGACGCCTTTTGTCACCGCTTCTACGGCCTCAACACCATTCTTCCCCGTGAAGGCGTTTGCGTTCCCGGAATTCACCAGTATCGCAAAACCCTTCTCAGGATCGGAAATCGAGCCAAGCTTGGCTTGGCAGTCAAGGACAGGTGCCGCTCGTGTTGTGGATCGCGTGAAGACACCAGCTATGGCCGCACCCGCGGATATCTCGGCGAGCATAACATCATTGCGACCTTTATACTTCACGCCGGCTGCGCCCGATGCAAACCGTATACCTTTTATGATCGGCAATTCTGGAAACCCACCGGATGGGGCCAAAGGGGAAATCTTCAAGTTGCCGACCATGACATGTCCTTCGGAAGCCTTATTCTGACAAAAGCTCTACCTTGCGGATCATGGCGGGATCAATCTCTACCTCGACACGTGTTACATCTGCGGCATCCGTGACGTTGTCGATAGCGGCTTGAACAGCATCAGATTTGAGTTTGCTGATAATATCTGCGCGTACCTCGTCCAGAGTTGGCGCTGCTTTGTTGCGGCTTTCGTTACGCTTTACGACGTGCCAGCCAAATTGAGTTTGAACAGGTTCTGATACCGCGCCATCTTCAAGGCCGATAACGGCTTGCTCAAATTCCGGCACCATTTGGCCTTTACCGAACCAGCCAAGATCGCCACCACGCGGTCCGCTTGGGCCTGTCGAATGCTCTTTTGCAAGCTCGGCAAAATCAGCGCCGCCCTTTGCCTTTTCAGCCAACTCCTTTGCCAAATCTTCATCTTCTACAAGGATGTGCGCTGCGCTGAATTCCTGCTCGGGGGCCACGTCTGCGTATTGTTCCGCATAAGCCGCCTTCACATCTTCGTCGCTGATTTCGGCAGAGCCGACTTTTGACAAATACTCGCTCGATAAGAATGCTGTTTGCTCATTTTCGAGACCAAGTGACACACCAAGATTGCTCTCTTTGCGCATCTCATCAGCCAAGGCGGTTTGCTGGATCAGCTGATCCAAGATGCCGTCGTACAAGACTTTGTCATCAAGACTTTTGTATTGTTCTGGAAGGCGTTCTTGCAGCGCAATGATATGGCCCAAAGTGATGTCTTTTCCGTTCACAGTGGCAAGTATCGTTGATGCATCTTCCGCCATTGCTGGCATCGCGACGGACACTGCAAGTCCAGTTGCGCGCAGAAGTGTAGTAAATTTGCCCATTATTCCTGTCTCCTAAGGGGTCGCGGGACCCCCCGCGCCGTTGACACTATATCAGGCGCCTCTTACATCACTTCAGTCTCAAGACGGCACCGTCTTGAGCATCGAGATATGGTGCCGGCCTCGATAGGGCAAGGCGTCACATCACACGATCATGTCAAACCCGCCTATGCGGGGTATCGAGGCGGAGAAGATATGCTGGGTTTTGGAACGATCACCAAGAAGGTTTTCGGCACACCGAATGACCGTAAGGTCAAGGCTGTGCGCCCACTTGTGGCTAAAATCAACGACCTCGAACCTGAGTTTGAAAAGCTCTCCGATGAAGAGATCAAGCAGCGCACCGAAGACATGGCGATGCGCGCGCAAAAGGGCGAAAGCCTAGACGCGTTGTTGCCGGAAGCATTTGCAAACGTGCGCGAAGCGGCCAAGCGAGCCCTCGGATTGCGGGCGTTTGACACGCAGTTGATGGGCGGCATTTTTCTGCACCAAGGCAACATTTCTGAAATGAAGACTGGCGAGGGTAAGACCCTCGTTGCGTGTTTCCCTGCATACTTAAATGCGCTTGCGGGCAAGGGTGTGCACATCGTCACCGTCAACGAATACCTCGTGAAACGTGACGCGGAATGGATGGGCAACGTTTTCGCACAGCTGGGTCTGACCACGGGTGCAGTTTATCCTCAGCAACCGGATGATGAGAAAAAAGTCGCCTATGCGGCTGATGTCACTTACGCCACCAACAATGAGCTCGGGTTCGACTATCTGCGTGATAACATGCGTGCGACACTCGAAGAAATGTCTCAACGCGGTCACTTCTACGCGATTGTTGATGAGGTCGACTCCATCCTGATTGATGAAGCCCGGACTCCGTTGATCATTTCTGGCCCTTCACAGGACCGCAGTGATCTGTATATCACCATCGACAAGCTTATCCCCGAAGTGAAAGACGAGCACTTTAAGCTGGACGAGAAAACGCGCGTTGTGACGTTTAATGATGAGGGCAACGAATTCATTGAGAAGCGGTTGCATGAGCTGGAGCTTCTTCCAGAAGGCCAATCGCTCTACGACCCAGAAAGCACAACAATCGTCCACCACGTCACGGAAGCGATGAAGGCACACAAAGCGTTTCACAAAGACAAAGACTACATGGTGCGTGATGGCCAAGTCATGCTGGTTGACGAATTCACGGGCAGAATGATGCAAGGACGCCGTTTGTCTGGTGGCTTGCACCAAGCAATCGAGGCCAAGGAAGGCTGTGCAATTCAGCCCGAAAATATCACGCTCGCATCTGTGACGTTCCAGAACTACTTCCGTCTCTATGATAAATTGTCCGGCATGACCGGCACAGCGACGACCGAAGCAGAAGAATTTGCAGAGATTTACGGTCTGGGCGTCGTTGAAGTACCAACCAACCGCCCCATCGCCCGTATAGATGAGCACGACGCAATCTACCGTACGGCCAAAGAAAAATATGACGCCATCGTAGAAGAAATTCAAAAAGCACATGAAACGGGGCAGCCTGTTTTGGTCGGAACAACCTCCATCGAAAAGTCTGAATTTTTGTCCAGCTTGCTGACCACTGCGGGTGTAGAACACAATGTCCTGAACGCCCGTCAGCACGAAAGAGAAGCTGAAATTGTCGCGAATGCCGGTACGCTTGGCGCAGTAACCATTGCAACAAACATGGCGGGGCGCGGCACCGACATCAAACTCGGCGGCAATGTAGAATTCAAAATCATGGATGCGCTCGCGGCCGATCCTGAAGGTGATCCCGAAGCAATCCGGGCTAAAATCGAAGAAGAGCAGTCAAAGGCAGAAGATGAAGTCAAAGCCGCTGGCGGTCTTTTTGTTTTGGCGACCGAACGCCACGAATCTCGCCGTATTGATAACCAATTGCGTGGCCGTTCTGGCCGCCAAGGGGATCCGGGCCGATCTTCGTTCTTCTTGTCCCTCGAAGACGATCTCATGCGGATCTTCGGGTCAGAGCGCTTAGATAAAATGCTCAACACACTTGGGATGAAAGAGGGTGAAGCGATTGCTCACCCATGGGTGAACAAGTCGCTTGAGAAGGCGCAAGCCAAAGTTGAAGGCCGCAACTTCGATACGCGTAAACAGCTTCTGAAATTCGATGATGTGATGAACGATCAGCGGAAAGCGATCTTCAGTCAACGGATGGAGATCATGGAGGCTGAAGAAGTTGGCGAAGTCGCACAAGACATGCGCCATCAAGTGATTGACGACCTTGTTGACCAATTCATGCCTCCCAAGACCTACGCAGATCAGTGGGATACAGCAGGTCTTGGAGAAGCTGTCACAGAGCAGCTTGGCATTGAAGTACCGGTTGCCGAATGGGCCGATGAAGAGGGTGTCGAAAACGAAGATATCGCAGACCGTCTTGCAAAAGCTTCTGACGAGTTCATGGCGAAGAAAGCAGCTGACTTCGGTCCTGAGAATATGCGCAACATCGAAAAGCAGCTGCTATTACAAACAATCGATGGCAAATGGCGCGAACACCTTTTGTCGCTTGAACACCTTCGTTCGGTGGTTGGATTCCGCGGCTATGCGCAACGCGATCCATTGAACGAGTACAAAAACGACAGCTTTCAGTTGTTCGAGTCCATGCTTGATAGTTTGCGCTCAGAGGTCACACGGAAGCTGTCTCGCGTTGTGCCTTTGACGGAAGAGCAGCAAGAACAGATGTTGCAACAGTTCTTGGCCCAACAACAGGCTCAAGCCGCAGCAGCCACCCCAGAGGTCGAAGCGCCAACAGACCCAATTGAGGGCTTCAACGAAGACGACCCTGCAACTTGGGGAAATCCCGGCCGCAACACTCAATGCCCGTGTGGTTCTGGCAAAAAGTTCAAACACTGCCACGGCGCAGTTTGACCTATACTTCTTTGCAGGCCCGAACTCGGGCTTGCTTTTAACCTCTTTCCAGCCCATCGTCGCAGGTACTCAGAAACCGGAGCAACCGGGCACGAGAGGCGAATATGGGCAAGACAGGCAGTGCCATTTTTGGCGCATTCTTATTGGTATGCACAGTGGTGAAAAACGTTTGGGCGGATACGGTTCCGTTGGCCCTTCCTGCTCCGTTGCCGTCTGTTTCGGCGTCATTGCCAAGTCTACCCCAGCTACAGCCTGTACGATTCCAACCTGTCCGCAAGGCCCTCCCGGCTGTGCAGGGTCATCAACTTCAGGCGATCACTGCGCAGCAGGCTAATATCAGCGCCTTTGGAATTTCCTGCGATATGAAACTGAACGCGAGCGCAGAGAATGACGCTACAATTCATGTGCGCATTTCTGCCCCTTGCGACCCAAATCAAACTGTTGTTCTCGAATATGAAGGTCTCTTTGCGGACATTACTTTAAACATGACCGGTATGGCTGATTTTCAAATTCCAGCCTTGGCAAACCACAACGAGTTTCTGGTGCACTTCGAACAGCATCTGCCTGAACGTATTTCAATCGAAACACCGGATTTAGACGAGTATGTTCGTGTTGCATTGGGCTGGGGCGAAGAAGATGCGCCGCGTTTGTCAGGCGAGGCACCGCGTCACCTACCCTTTGAGCGTATGACGCTTGGCGATGGCAGCGGGCGTGTCGTTCAAGTGATTTCCCATCATCTAGATCCAGACGCCCAAGCAGGTGTTATTCGTCTTGGGATGAATGTGGGTGTCACCAAAAACAATTGTGGACGAACGCAGTCGGGCAGTGTCGTTCAAACCAGTCCGGGACTAACTCAACTGCGCTATGACCTTAAATTAGCGGCATCCAGCTGCGACGATGTTGGACGCAATCTGCAGTTGAAAAATATCCTTCAAGACCTGAAACTCGCCTCGAACTAACCAGGTTGATCCGTGAATTTATTTAGACGCTTCCTTTGCGCAGCAAGTGCGCTGCTGCTGTCTTTTGGGACAGCATTTGCCCAGGATGTTGCTCTAACTTCCCGCGATGGCTCGATCCGCATTGATGGCACCCTGCTCAGTTATGACGGCGAGTTTTATCGTGTAGATACTGTCTATGGTCCGCTCACCTTGGACGGACAGGGCGTCACATGTGAGGGGCCGGGCTGCCCTGATCTTGATGCATACGTAGCCGAGATCACTTTCTCAGGAACCCGTCGTATGGCGGACGTGTTAATCCCGGCGCTCATTCAAGCATTTTCGGCGCGCAATCAACTGTCGCTCACGCGGGAAGTCATAGACGACACGCATTCCACATTTGTATTGAGTGATGTCGACAGGGTGCGTGCGCGTTTTGAACTTCGTGCGACCACAACATCTGAAGGCTTTGCGGATCTCATCGCCGAAGAAGCAGATATCGCTCTGGTCTTGCGCGAACCCAGTAAGGCCGAAGAAGCGATGGCTGAGGCCTCTGGCTCAGGGAATTTGGTGTCGGGACGTCGGGCGCGCGTCGTGGCTCTGGACGGCATGGTCGCAATCGTTTCAGCCGGGCAGCCCGTTAAAGACCTGTCGCTTGAACAACTTGCCGAGGTCTTTTCGGGTGACACATCGAATTGGTCCGCCTTTGGTGGCGCTGATGTCCCCGTCATTCTTTACACGCCACCAGCCACGGCAGGGCTGTTTGAAGCGTTTCAGGATCGTGTTCTGCGGCCTTATCGAAAAACCATGACGGAGGAGGGTTTTCGGCAGTCGAGCCTTGAAGAGCTTGCCGATTCAGTTGCGGCCGATAGCTTTGCGATTGGATTGACAACACTCAGCGAGATCGGGAATGCCGATCCTATTCGTATTTCAGGCTCCTGCGGGTTCGAGCAGGCTCCGAGCCTTGGCGCCCTCAAGACAGAGGATTATCCGCTGACACTGCCTTTGATGATGTTCACGCCCGCGCGACGGCTGCCTTTGATGGCGCGCCAGTTTCTCGATTTCACCGCCTCCTCCTCGGCCGATGTGGTGATCCGGCGGGCTGGATTTGTGGATCAGGCGATCACGACGTCGGATTTTGACACGCAAGGGGACCGGCTGGCGCATGCGATTACCGCTGTTGGGCCGGAGGTGCCGCTGAGCGAATTGAAGCGTCTTGTGGAGACGTTGAGGGATCGTGACCGGCTGTCGACGACGTTTCGGTTTGAGGCGGGAACCAAGCTGGATGTGCAGTCTAGTGAGAATATTCTGAGGCTGGCGCAGGCTTTGGAGACGGGAGCCTTCGATGGCAAGACGCTGCTATTTACGGGCTTTAGTGACAGCGCGGGGCCAGCGGGGCCGAACAATGCTTTGGCACTTAAACGGGCACGACTTGTGATGGGTCAGGTGCGGGAGGCGGCGACGGCGGCGGATTTCTCACGGGTTCAGCTTTATGCTGATGCTTTTGGAGAGACGTTGCCGATGGCGTGTGACGACACCGATTGGGGTCGGGCGGTGAATCGTCGTGTCGAGGTTTGGGTTCAGTAATCCCCCGCGTGCGGGGAAATTCGTAAGTTTATGAAATACAACGATTTTATTATTTCTTAACACCTAATTAAGCTTCAGATCAGCCCTTCACTGCGCAAGGACGTGTGACCGGATTTTCCGATAACAAGGTGATCGTGCAGCACAATGCCCAACACATCGCCAGCGCTGCGAATTGTTTTGGTCATCGCGATATCTTCGGCGGAGGGTGTGGGATCGCCTGAAGGATGATTATGCACAAGAATAAAGGCGGAGGCATTCAGTTCCAGTGCGCGCTTGATCACTTCGCGGGGGTAGACAGGGACATGGTCAACCGTACCCGCGCCCTGAGCCTCGTCAGCAATTAGTACGTTTTTGCGATCAAGAAACAGGACGCGGAACTGCTCGGTAGATTGGTGGGCCATGCGGGTTTGGCAATAATCAAGAAGCGCATCCCAGCTGGATAGCACTTCGCGGTTCATGATCTTCGCGCGTGCCAGACGGTGCGCAGCCGTTTCGACAAGTTTAAGCTCTTGCAGCACGGCGGTGGTGACGCCTTCAACCTCCCGTAGCCGCGACGCAGGCGCGGATATCACATGATTGAAATCGCCGAATTCCGAGAGTAACCGGACGGCCAAAGCCTTCACGCTGAAATCCGGGATGGCCCGAAGAAGGACAAGGGTAAGCACATCGTAATCAGGCACTGCCTCTGGCCCATTGTTCATGAAATGTTCCCTGATTCTGGCGAATTCATGTGTCGGATCATCCTCCGTCACAACGGGCGTGGCCGCTTGAAACAACGGCAGTGAAAGTTCGGCGAACTGATTACTCTGATATGTCATGGCGACCACATCAGGCGATTCTATTTAAATTGCAGTTAAGCGCCAATTGGATACGAGGGTTGTATGTCAGCTTTGAGCCCAGACCTATCGATGCTGCACGCGGAACGAATGTCAGTTATTGATCATTCGGTGACGAGCGTAGCTTTTTCATGTAGTGCCAACCAAAAAATAGGACCGAAGGACGTAATTCATGCACCCTACAGAAAAAATTGTTCGCCAATTTCATGAGTCGTGGGGTATGCGCGATCCTAACCGCGGGGCAGAGATTATTTCGGATGATTGCGATTTTGAAGATATCGCTCGTCAAGAAAAACTCACCGGAAAGGAGGCTTACAAGGACGACTACTATCGTTGGCGGGAAGCTTTTCCAGACGGTCTTTGCGAAGTTGAGAACGTAATTGTCAGCCAATGCGGAGAATGGGCAACCGTTGAGTTCCGCAATACTGGAATTCACGCTGGCGTTCTGCGTTCTAGCCTTGGGGATTTTCAACCAACAGGAAAAAAAGCCGAAGTCCGCTATTGTTCCGTGATGAGAGTCAAAGATGGAATGGTGGTCGAAGGCCGCGATTACTATGACAGCGCGACGATTGCCCGCCAATTGGGGTTGGTTGACTAGCGACGTAAGCTCTTAATGAAACCCACATCTTGCAGCCTTTGAAGAAAGCGGACGTTCAAAGGCATGTAGGAAGTGTCCGCTTTGACCGCAGAGCAGACCCTTATTTGTAGGTCGGGTGGAACTTATTGCCGGGCGATGTGGTGAAGATCTCGACGCCGTTGGCCGTGACGCCGACGGAATGTTCGAACTGGGCGGATAGAGTCTTGTCTCGGGTCACAGCTGTCCAGTCGTCGGCGAGGACTTTGGTTTCGGGGCGTCCGAGATTGACCATTGGTTCGATGGTGAAGAACATGCCTTCTTCCAGAACGGCGCCGGATGCGGGGCGTCCGTAATGCAGCACATTGGGCGGGGCGTGGAAGACGCGGCCAAGACCGTGGCCGCAAAAGTCACGCACGACGGACATGCGGTGCGCTTCGACATAGGCTTGGATCGCGTGGCCGATATCGCCGAATGTGTTGCCGGGTTTGACCGCCTCGATGCCTTTGAACAGCGCGTCATGCGTGACTTGGATCAGGCGTTCTGCTTTGCGGGGCAGTTTACCTGCGACGTACATACGCGACGTGTCGCCAAACCAGCCATCGACGATGACGGTGACGTCGATGTTCAGGATATCACCTTCTTTCAGCGTTTTCGGGCCGGGGATGCCGTGGCAGACAACGTGGTTCACGCTGATGCAGCTCGCGTGTTTGTAGCCTTTGTAGCCGATGGTTGCCGAGGTGGCCTCCGCCTTGGTGACCTCGTCTTCGATGAACTTGTCCAAGGCTTCCGTCGTGGTGCCGGGGACGACCAAGGCGGCGACATCATCAAGGATTTGCGCGGCAAGTTGGCCAGCGGCATGCATGCCTGCGAAATCCGCGTCCTGATGGATGCGAATGCCTTCTTTGGTGATCCGTCCGCGATGTGTGTCGTCCACGTGTCTTGGCCTTTTGCTGGTCTGTTTTGTCTACATAAGAGAGAATGGTGGCGGCTTCCACCCCGCCGCGCTACATCTGCGATCAATTGAAGGAGATGTCTGATGCCCAACCCAACTGCCGCGATGCTTGTGATCGGCGATGAGATCCTGTCGGGTCGCACGCGGGATGCCAATATGCACCATCTGGCGGGCCAATTGACCGAAGCGGGTATCGGGCTGGAAGAGGTGCGGGTGGTCTCAGACGATCACGACCGGATCGTGGCGGCTGTGCGCGCACTGTCTGAGGGGTATGACCATGTATTCACCTCGGGCGGGATTGGTCCGACACATGATGACATTACGGCGGACGCGATTGGTGCGGCTTTTGGAGCGCATGTTGATGTGCGGGAGGATGCGCGAGCCTTGCTAGAGGCGCATTACGCAAGAACAGGGTCTGACTTGAATGCGGCGCGGCTGCGGATGGCGCGTATTCCGGATGGAGCCACATTGATTGATAACCCTGTCTCCACCGCGCCGGGGTTCAAGCTGGGCAATGTGCATGTGATGGCGGGTGTACCGTCGGTGTTTAATGCCATGGTGGCTTCTGTTCTGCCCACGCTAACCGGTGGCGTGCCCTTGTTGTCGGAGACATTGCGCGTGGAGCGGGGCGAAGGTGATTTAGCCGGTCCGTTGGGCGTCGTGGCGGCTGAGATGCCAGAGTTGTCGTTTGGCTCATACCCGTTTCAGAAAGACGGCGTATATGGGTCTAATATTGTGGTACGCGGGCCTGATCGGGCCGCGTTACAGATCGCGATCTCACGGCTTGAGCGCGCGCTGGCGCTGTAATGGACCGCGCGGCCATCATAGACGTGTTGGAACATACGTGGCCCGCTGAGGTGCGGGTCGTGGACGGCCCGTTCGTGTTTCGGCGCAGCAAAGGTGGTGGCAAGCGTGTGACGGCGACATCCGTAACTGCGTCGATTGAACAGGATCAAATCGAACAGGCTGAGCAGCATATGCGTGAGGCGGGACAGGATTTGCTGTTCACGCTTGATCCGACGGACAAAGTAGACCCTATTTTGGCAGAACGCGGCTACGATGCGTTAGATGAAACGATCCTGTTTCATTGCCCCATTGATGTGCTGACGCGCCGAGAGGTGCCGCTTGTGACTGCGTTTCCGTGCTGGCCGCCGCTTCAACTGACCAAAGACATTTGGCAAGAAAGCGGGATCGGGGCGGATCGGTTGGCTGTGATGGAACGGGTGACCTGTCCGAAGACGGGTATCCTTGGGCGGATCAATGATCGGGCGGCGGGCGCTGTTTTTGCAGCTGTGCATCAGGGATGCGGAATGATCCATTCGCTTGAGGTTTTGCCGTTTCAAAGACGCAACGGGTTGGCGCGCCATTTGACGGTCGCGGCGGCTCATTGGGCGGCGGCTCATGGGGCAACAGATTTTGCGCTGCCGGCGGTTGCACAAAATGCGCCGGCTTGTGCGCTTTATACGTCGCTGGGCATGTCGCCAGCGGCAAGGTATCATTACCGGATAAAAACGTAAGGGACGACGCCATGAGCAAGGTAACCGCACTTGATCTGCCGATGATGGATCCGCTGCCGGATCGGGTCGCAAAGTATTTCTCCATCTGTGAGGAGAAGCTGGGCTTGGTGCCAAACGTCCTGCAAGCCTATGCGTTCGATGAAGAGAAGCTGAACGCTTTTTCAGCCCTCTATAACGATGTCATGCTGGCGGAATCGGGTCTAACTAAGCTGGAACGGGAGATGATTGCGGTTGCGGTCTCTGCTGTGAACAGGTGCTTTTATTGTCTGGTCGCGCATGGGGCAGCGGTTCGGGAGTTGTCTGGTGATCCGGCGCTGGGCGAGGCTTTGGTGATGAACTACCGTGTGGCTGATCTGGATGCGCGTCAACGCGCGATGTTGGATTTTGCGGTGCTGATGACCGAAGCGAGCTACACAATCGAAGAAGGTGATCGTGAGGAGCTGCGCAAGGTTGGGTTTACAGATCGTGATATCTGGGACATCGCATCGACGGCAGGGTTCTATAATATGACGAACCGGATGGCCTCTGCCGTGGATATGCGTCCGAACACTGAATACCACGCTGCCAACCGGTGAAATTTTATGCGCCATATCTGTTGGCGCTGGCTGCAGCGCAGCCTGCTTTTGCGCTCGATCTGACGTTCTCTGGCCCTGCAACGCAGACCTTTTCTGAGACAGTGGCATTTGACAGCTACAAGCTGCCCATCGGACCCTTCCAAGATGGTGCGATCCCTACGCTGGTCGCAGAGGGGCCGAAATTACAAGCGGCATGGCGGGTGGAGTCAGCAAGTGGGACGACGCTGGGTGTGGCCGATAATCTGCGCCAGCAGATCGAAGCGGTTGGATTTGAGCTGCTATACGAGTGTGAGACGCAGGATTGCGGCGGGTTTGATTTCCGGTTTGAGACCGACGTTTTGCCGGAGCCTGATATGCATATTGATCTTGGCGATTACCGCTACCTTGCTGCGCAGCGTCTTGGTGGAGCGGTGCCTGAATATCTGAGCCTGTTTGTCAGCCGCAGCGCCGCATTGGGATATGTGCAGATGATCCTTGTAGGCGGATCGCAAGACGGGCCGGTTGAGGTGACGACGACAACAGGGCGGCCCACGATCAGGCCCACGGGGCCCGCGCCAAAATTAGCGCCGTTGATCGAACGGCTTGAAGCGCGCGGATCGGCCGTGTTGCAAGATCTTGCGTTTGAAACGGGATCGTCTGCGTTGAGCGGTGAAACCTATGAAACCCTCGCTATTTTGGCGGAATATTTGATCGCGAACCCGAATAGGACCGTTGCTTTGGTCGGGCATACGGATTCGGAAGGGTCGCTGCAGGGCAATATCGGACTGTCACGAAAGCGGGCGCAAGCAGCAGCCAACAGATTGATTGAATTGGGCGTCGGTGCGGCTCAAGTCGAAGCGGATGGGGTTGGATATCTTGCACCGGTTGCAAGCAATTTGACTGAAGACGGGCGCACTCAAAACCGAAGGGTCGAGGTGATACTCACCTCGACCCAATAGGACATCGCCAACCACAGCAATGTCGAGGGGGACTGGATTATTTCACCACGTCTCTGGGCCTTTTTCCTTGAAGGCTTCGACGAGGAAATCAATAAATGTGCGCACTTTCGGCTGCGTGTAGCGGCCGGGCGGATAGACGGCATAGATGCCTTGGGCTTCTGTTGGCAAACCGGGCATGGCTTCTTCAACAAGGCCCGCCTCTAGGGCGTCTGCGTAAAGGAAGCTGGGCAAGTAGGCGATACCAAGGCCGGAGACGCAGGCATTGAGCAAGGACTGGCCGTCGTTTACGGTCAACCAGCCCTGCGTGCGCACTTGGCGCTTTTCGCCTGATGGCGCTGTCAGTTTCCAGACATTGCCTGCGGATTGATTGGAATAGTGCAGAAGCTTGTGTTCGTTCAGATCGTCGATCTTTTCGGGACGTCCGTATTGTTCGAAATAGCCGGGGGCGGCGATCAGACGTTTTGTCGTTTCCGTGAGTTTGCGTGCGCGGAGTGAGCTATCTTCCATTTCGCCGATACGGATTGCGAGGTCGAAGCCTTCGGAAATCAGTTCAACATAGCGGTTGTTGAGGACCATATTGACGGTGATGTC
This sequence comes from uncultured Litoreibacter sp., assembly GCA_947494435.1. Lineage (GTDB taxonomy): Bacteria > Pseudomonadota > Alphaproteobacteria > Rhodobacterales > Rhodobacteraceae > Litoreibacter. The sequence continues at coordinate 966,842 of CANLUY010000001.1, read as the reverse complement.
AGGGAAATCTGCGAGGAAGTCGCCCAAGATCGGGGACATATGGTTGACGCCGAAATCGGTGGCGACGGAAATTCTTAGCAAACCGCTTGGTGCTGATTGCATGGATGAGACAAGCGCGTCTGCTTCGCCTGCGTCGTTCAATACACGACGGGCGCGGTCATAATAGGCAAGGCCAATTTCCGTTGGTGATACACGGCGTGTCGTTCTGTTCAGGAGGCGAGCGCCAAGGCGTGTCTCAAGGGACGACACATGCTTAGAGACGGCTGATTTCGATATCCCCATCTTCCGCGCGGCGTCGGTAAATCCACCCTGATCCACCACTGTGGCGAAGGCTTCCATTTCAGTCAGACGATCCATGCAGGACACCTTTTCAACTCTTGACGTTTGAAAATGGTATCAGTGCCAAATGGGGCAGAACCGTGATCGGGATGCGACCATTCAGGGGAATAACTGCGGATTGGTTATGTCATGGAAACGGTGAACGTGTGTTTTTAGGCGAAATACCTACAGCCAGTCTTTGATTTTGAAGACGATTAAAAGCGCTATTGAGAGCACAATCATGGCAATACAGAGGGCGGCAAAGGCCATTGGCCACTCTGTTCCGGGCAGCCCAGCGACGTTCATGCCGAACAGGCCGGTTAAGAAGCCAAGGGGCAAAAAGATGGCTGCGACGATCGACAAGACGTAGCCGTTGCGCCCGAAACGGTTGGCTTGGGCAGTATCAAGATGGTCCTGGGCGGCGATGAGCCTGTCATGAACGGATTGCAAGGTTTCGACGGCGACAGTGGTACGGTTTGTTGTTTCGCGCAGGTGCAGTTTGGTGCGCTCGTCCAGAAACGGCACGTCGCTGTTGGTCAGTTTTTGCAGCGCGTCTTTCTGGGGGGCCATGTAGCGACGCAGTGAAATCGCTTCGCGCCGTGCCGGGCCGATGCCGGACGGGTCGGTGGCGCCTTCCTCAAACACCGCTTGTTCAACGCTGTCAGCACTGTCGATGCCGCGCAGGACTGTTGTCTCGATCCGGTCCGTCAGGCCATTGGTCAGCTGTACGAGGAATGCGCCGATGGTTTCAGGCGCGTCGCCGGCTTCGAACTGTTGGCGCAGGTCATCCACGGCGAAGATCTTGCGAAACCGGACTGTGACGATCAGACCGTCCGTGACCCACATCCGAAGGGAGATCATGTCGAAGACGTCCTGACCTTCATTCATGTTGACGCCCCGCAGGTTCAGGATCAGCCCGTCGCCATACGTGTCACATCTTGGTCGCGTCTCGGGCTGGAGCAGTGTTGTGCGCGGCAATTCAGGCACGTTGTCTGACAGCCAGTCGGGCAGCGCAGGGTCGGCTGCATCGAAATGCATCCAGCGGTATGTGCCCTGATCGAAGCTGCAAATCGGCATTACAGGGTCGCTGCCAGTCGGGTGCCTTGGTCAATCGCTCGCTTCGCATCGAGTTCGGCTGCAACATCGGCGCCGCCGATGATATGCGGTGTTATCCCGTCTTCAATCAATGCGTCCGCCAATGAACGCTCGGAAACCTGACCGGCGCAGAGGACAATTGTATCGGCCTCAATGACACGCGGGTTTTCGCGCGCTTCACCGTCTGAGACATGCAGGCCCGCGCTGTCGATGCGTTCGTAATTTACGCCGCCTACCATCTCCACCTGTTTGAGTTTCAGGGCGGCGCGGTGGATCCATCCGGTGGTTTTGCCCAAACGCTTGCCAAGCTTTTCAGATTTGCGCTGCAGCAAGGTAACGTGGCGCACGGGTTTTTCGGGTTGGGGACCTTCGGGGGCCAATCCGCCGCGTTGATCTTCGGGATCGGTGACGCCCCATTCTTCCAGCCACTCTTGCAAGTTCTCTGTCGGGCTATCATCGGTAACCAGATATTCGGCCACGTCAAACCCGATGCCACCGGCACCGACGATGGCGACCTTGTCGCCTGCGCTGGCCTTGCCTTGAAGAAGGTCGCGGTAGCTGACGACGTTGGGGCCGTCTTGCCCGTCAATCTGCGGATCGCGTGGCAGAACACCCGTGGCGATGATGACTTCATCGAACCCTTTGAGGTCACGTGCACTGGCTTCGGTGTTCAGCTTTACAGTGATGTTGCTGTCAGCGAGCATGGCCCGATACCAGTCAACGAGGCCCCAGAACTCCTCCTTACCCGGCACTTGTTTGGCCATGTTAAGCTGGCCGCCAATTTCTGCGGCACGATCAAAAAGGGTCACCTGATGTCCGCGTTGATCCGCGGCGATGGCTGTGCTCAAGCCAGCCGGTCCTGCGCCAACAATTGCGATTGTTTTGGTGGCATCCGTTTTTGGCAACGTGAGCTCTGTCTCGAAACAGGCGCGTGGGTTCACGAGGCAGGAGCTGATTTTGCCAGAAAATGTGTGGTCCAAGCAGGCTTGGTTGCAAGCGATACAGGGCGCTATCTTTGCCGCTTGGCCGGATTGGGCTTTAGCGACAAAATCGGGATCAGCGAGGAAGGGTCGCGCCATGCTGACCATGTCTGCGCATCCATCGGCCAGAACGGCTTCGCCGACTTCTGGTGTGTTGATGCGGTTGGATGTGATGACGGGGATCGAGACCTCCCCCATTAATTTCTTGGTGACCCAAGTGAAGGCGCGGCGGGGAACAGAAGTAGCGATCGTCGGAATGCGGGCTTCATGCCAGCCGATGCCGGTGTTGATGATGGTCGCACCTACTGCTTCAATCTCTTTGGCGAGCATCACGACCTCATCCCAAGTGGAGCCACCAGGGATCAGGTCAATCATGGACAGGCGGTAGATGACGATGAAATCATCGCCGACGGCGGCACGGACCCGTTTGACGACCTCAATTGGCAGGCGCATCCGGTTTTCGTAAGATCCGCCCCAGCGATCTTCACGCTTGTTGGTGTGTGTGACGAGGAACTGATTGAGGAAATACCCTTCGGATCCCATCACCTCCACCCCGTCATAGCCAGCTTCGCGGGCCCGTTTGGCAGCTGTCGCGATGTCCGCGATTTGTTTTTCGATTCCGGCTTCGTCTAGCTCCTTCGGGGGGAACGGAGAGATCGGTGATTTCACTGCGGAAGGCGCGACACATTCAGGGCTGTAGGCATAGCGGCCCGCATGCAGAATTTGCATTGCGATCTTGCCGTCCGCTTCATGCACCCTGTCCGTGACAATGCGATGGTTTGCGATGTCTTCATCGGTGAACAGCCCCGCTGCGCCGGGAAACACGCCGCCTTCGCGATTTGGGGCCATACCGCCAGTGACCATGAGACCGACGTCGCCCCGAGCGCGGGTCGCGTAAAACTCAGCGACACGGTTCCAGTCTTTCGTTTCTTCAAGACCCGTATGCATCGAGCCCATAAGCACACGGTTTTTCAACGTGGTAAAACCAAGATCTAGCGGGGCGAGCAGGTTGGGGTAGCTGGACATCGGAAGCCTCATTCTGGGAATTCTTACAATCTGCCGCAAGTTGACGCGCACGTCACCAAAAACGCGACGTCAGGTTGTTCTAAGAGGTACAGGGAAATGAGGCCGTAGAATAGCTGGGAGTTGTGGCCATGGGAAACGCGCTTAAGCGGTTTCCACGCAATGACGCCGGAATGCTTTCTTCAGCATGTTCAATTCAGCGCGCAGCAAATCAATCTCCCCTCTCAGATCGTCGTCTAAAGGCTCCCCGGTGATGATCGTGAAACTGTCTAACGTAGCGCCCGTTGTGGTGTTGCAAATTAGGAAAGTTTGGATGCCATCGGTTAGGATATCGGCTGGGATTGACAGTTTGACGTTCCAGCAGTCAGCCTGCCCAGGATCAGCGGTGACCTGCAGGGATCCTACGGGAGTTGCATTGAGGAATGCACCAATCTTCGGCGGCTCCGCCCCCTCGGTGTTCAGCACCGCTTCGTAGGTTCCTGCTTGAATGCGGGTTTTTGTTAGGGTCAACTCAGTCATCTGAACCTCCTAGAAGTCGGCACGCGGGCGGCGGGAGAACGTGACATCGCGTAGATTGATTTCATTCATCTCAGGCCCTTCGAAAATCAGATCAAGCCAAAGCCGTTCCAACCGTTTTTCGCTGATTTTGGTATGTTCGAGATCGAATTCCACAACAGTTTCCCGCCCGTCCAGCGGCAGCTCGCGCACAACCTGTTCGACGTTCGGGCCGTACTTGATGTTGAGACGCGCGAAAATTTCGAGCGGTTTTTCTGTTTCGACCTCGGCTTCCATGCGCAAGATGTGATTGCGGCGCAAGCCGTTCACAGCATCTTCCGGCAGGTCGATTACCAAGGATAAAAACGAGCCGTCAAACTTGAAAACGTCCATGCGTAGACCAAACGGGGCCAGATCGCCTTCGCGCGTGTTGCGTATCTGGCGCAGGGTCAGTTCCGAAATGGTGCAGTCGTGATAGAGCGTTGTGATATTACCGATGCGCGTCCGGTTTTCGACGGCAGCCATGCCGACCGGGGAGATCGGGCCGCGCCAGATCTCAGGGCGGTGCGCCCAATCTGACTGGGCGGGTTTGCGAATGGCGTTTGAGCCGATCCGGGGAAGTGTGAGGCGTCCGTCTGCAATATGGGTGACCAGATCAACACGGCGGCGCATCTGGCGCGCTTGACTGCGCATTTGTCTGAGAAGCGACAGGTCGACCCGCTCTGCCTTTTGGGCAGCCGCGTCCCACCGCGCGAGGGTGCGCACGTGCAAACGACGTCTGACAAACTCTCTGAGCCGGTTCAACATGTGTGGCGCGATACCCTAGATTTCCACCCAAGACGGGTAGCACTGTTTCTATATTGCAAACAATGGTTTCAGGGAAATAAACGTCCGAGCAAACGATCACCGGCGGGTTTCTCCCCAATGACGGGGGCGATGGCGGCGGGTGCGCGCTGGTTGCGGTCAACGAAGTTACGCAGCACGTCCAGCCCTTCGCTTTTCGAAACGGGGGTTTCCGAGAAGCCGATGATGGAGGCAGCAACGACCGAGTTGCCGGCGTCGAAATAAGATCGCCAGTAAGTGTCTTGGGCCCCTTCGAAAGCAGCGGGGCTGGTGTCTTTGACATGGAGGAACAACGCGCCGTCATCAGTGAAGCCATCCAAGATGTCCACAAGGCTGGCATCGCCGCTTCGGCTGAGCCTGCTGCGCCCCGCGTCTGTTCTGAAGAATGCGTTCAGATTGGCGACCTGTGGTCTGACCGACCCTTCGCCGGTGATCCCGCTGCTTGTGACGGTGGCTGTGGCGACCGCGCGCAGATAGGGTTGTGGCTGGTCCGGATTGCCCGTGATGGCTGCGCAATTGCCGAACACAAGGAAGGCTTGCGCTGCGGATGATCTGGTGGAGACCGGATCAACGCAGAACCCGTCCACACCAATGATCCGCACTTTGTTGCGGGTCACTGTCGCTTCGGTTTGCCCCTGCGCGGTGGACGCCTTCTTGCCCCCCGCAGCCTTGTCGCCTGCTCCGAATTGCGGCAATCCCCCTTCGCAGGCGGCAAGCGACAGACTTGCTGCCAGTCCGAACCATACTCTGCGCATGATCTTAGAGATCCATGTAGATGTGTTTTTCTTCAGATGCGCCCGGATGGGTGCAGGCGCCGAACTTCGCGCTTCCGACAAGCTGGGCGTATTTCCACAAGGCACCCGAGGCGTAGATCGTCTCTTTCTGGCCATCCCATTTCGTCTTGCGTTCGGCCAGTTCTTCGTCCGTTAATGCGACAGAGATTGTCCCGTCAATCGCATTCAGCGTGATGACGTCGCCATCTTGCAGCAAGGCAATCGGCCCACCATGTGCGGCCTCAGGGCCGACATGGCCCACACAAAAGCCGCGTGTGGCGCCGGAGAAGCGGCCATCGGTGATCAAAGCGACCTTTTTGCCCATGCCTTGCCCGGACAGGGCAGCGGTTGTTGCAAGCATCTCGCGCATGCCGGGGCCACCAGCGGGGCCTTCGTTGCGAATGACGATCACTTCGCCTTCCTCATAGCTGCGCTCCTGCACTGCCGCAAACGCGTCTTCTTCGGATTCAAAGCACCGTGCAGGTCCGGTAAAGATCTGGTGCTGGCTTTCCATGCCAGCGACTTTCACAATCGCCCCGTCAGGCGCCAGATTGCCTTTCAGGCCCACAACGCCACCTGTCTTGGACAGAGGGTTCTCAATCGGATAGATGACCTTGCCGTCGGCTTCGCCTTTGGTCTCATCCAGCGTTTCGCCAATGGTCTTGCCGGTTGCGGTCATGCAGTCTTCGTGGATCAGACCCGCTTTGCGCAGCTCTTTCATCACAATTGGCACGCCGCCCGCTTCGTAGAGGTCTTTCGCGACATACTGGCCGCCCGGCTTCAAATCGACGAAATAGGGCGTATCGCGGAAGATTTCGCAGACATCTTCTAGTGTGAATTCAATTCCTGCTTCATGCGCAATCGCGGGCAGGTGCAAACCGGCATTGGTAGATCCGCCGGTACAGGCCACAACGCGGGCCGCGTTCTCAAGTGATTTGCGTGTCACGACATCCCGTGCACGGATGTTCTTCTCGATCAGGTTCATCACGGCGTTGCCTGATGCGATCGAATACTGATCGCGGCTCTCGTAGGGCGCAGGTGCACCGGAGGAGTTTGGCAGCGCCAGACCGATGGCTTCTGAGACGCAGGCCATTGTGTTGGCCGTAAATTGACCGCCGCACGCGCCCGCTGATGGGCAGGCGACGCGTTCCAGAACGTCCAAAGCCTCGTCTGATAGGTTGCCGGCTTGGTGATTGCCCACGGCTTCGAACATGTCCTGAACAGTCAGATCGCGGTCGCGATATTCTTCAGGGACATTCGCGCCCGCAGGCGCCTTGCCCGGCAGGATCGAGCCGCCGTAAATGAAAACGGACGGTGTGTTTAGCCGGACCATCGCCATCATCATACCCGGCAGTGACTTGTCACAGCCTGCAAGACCCACGATCGCATCATAGCAATGGCCGCGCATCGTCAGCTCAACCGTGTCTGCAATCGCTTCGCGCGATGCGAGCGAGGAGCGCATGCCTTCATGGCCCATCGCGATCCCGTCAGTCACGGTGATCGTTGTAAATTCCCGTGGTGTGCCGCCGCCTTGTTTGACGCCAAGCTTCACCGCCTGCGCCTGACGGTTCAGCGCGATGTTACAGGGGGCCGCTTCGTTCCAGCAGGTTGCCACGCCTACCCATGGCTGGTGAATTTCTTCATCGCCCAAGCCCATCGCATAGAAATAGGACCGGTGCGGCGCACGTGCGGGCCCTTCGGTCACATGGCGGCTGGGCAGATTGGTTTTGTCGGTGGGTTTCTTGAGCATGGAGGCCTCCCGTAAAGCGTTGGGCTAGGGAATAAAGCCGCAGCCACCTGTGTACAAGCGCGATTGCGCCTTACGGCTTGCATCGTTACCGTTCCCAAAACTGACCCAAAGGGCTTCGAGCATGATCCGGACACCTCACTTCGAACTCTATATTGCGCCTGCACGTCACTATCCGGAGATCTGGCGCATTATCGTCGGCTTCCTGACGTTTCTGACCGTCTATATCGTTCCGCTTGTGGCGGCATTCGCGTTGGTCGGCGTCTTGCGCCCCGATCTGGTGTGGGAGGTGCAATCAGCCTTAGAGGGAGCAGACACGCCGTTTGCGATGTTTGTGTTGCTGTCTACTTTCATTGCGATGGGGCTTGCGGCGGTTGTGGCGGCGGCGTGGCATCGACGCGGGCTTGCGTCACTGATTGGACCGTTTAGACCGGCGTGCCGCAATTTCTCGCGCTCAGTGGTGCTGTGCGGGGTGATTTTTCTACTGACCGGATTGCTGGTGTCCTTCTTCTTTACAGATAAGCCTACGGCCAATCTGTCATTGGGTGCATGGCTTGGATATTTGCCGCTTGGGCTGCCTTTGTTGTTGATCCAGACCGGATCGGAAGAGCTGTTTTTTCGTGGCTACTTGATGCAGCAACTTGCCGCGCGATTCAAAAGTGCGATTGTCTGGATGGTTCTGCCCTCGATTTTGTTTGGCTTGGCCCATTTCGATCCGTCGCTGGACCCGAAGCTGACCGTGTTGCTGATCTGCGCGACAGGGTTGTTTGGACTTGTCGCGGCTGATCTGACACGGATCACAGGCAATCTGGGGGCCGCGATAGGGTTTCACTTCCTCAATAACTTCTTCGCGCTCTTTTTGGTCTCTGTCGCGGGGGAGATGTCGGGCCTGTCGCTGTATCACGCGCCCTTCACGATGGATGATGTTGAGACCCTGATCCCGCTGATATTTGTTGATATGGCCACGGTGCTTCTGGCGTGGGCTGTTCTGAGGCGCTGGCTTGCCCCGTCCTGATTGCATTTCAATGCGCCTCAGCTTATCTGACAGAGAACCAGATTTGAGGGTGCCATGAACTGGATCTCCAACTACGTCCGTCCGCGGATCAACTCGATTTTCTCGCGCCGCGAGGTGCCGGAGAATCTTTGGACCAAATGTAGCGAATGCGGCACGATGCTCTTCCATCGTGAGCTATCGGACAATTTCAACGTCTGTAGCAATTGCGATCATCACATGGTCATCACGCCGCGGGAACGGTTCAATGGCCTGTTTGACGGTGGCATCTTCACTGAAGTTCAGGTGCTCGAACCAATTGCTGATCCACTGCAATTCAAAGATCAGAAGAAATATCCCGACCGCATCAAAGATGCGCGCAAGAAGACGGGCGAAACGGAAGCGATGCTGGTTGCAGAAGGCGAGATTGATCGCACGCCCATCGTCGCGATTGCGCAAGATTTCTCCTTCATGGGGGGGTCCATGAGCATGTATGTGGGCAATGCCATCATTGCTGCTGCGGAACGTGCGGTTCATCTGAAGCGCCCGTTGATCCTGTTCTCCGCCGCCGGTGGCGCGCGAATGCAGGAAGGTATTCTCGGCCTGATGCAAATGCCGCGGTCGACCATTGCGGTAGACATGCTGAAAGAGGCGGGCTTGCCGTATATCGTTGTGCTGACGCATCCGACGACGGGCGGGGTGACGGCCTCCTACGCGATGCTTGGCGATGTACATATCGCTGAGCCGAATGCACTGATCTGTTTCGCTGGTCCACGCGTGATTGAGCAAACCATTCGTGAGAAGCTGCCCGAAGGGTTCCAGCGGGCGGAATATCTGCTGGATCATGGGATGCTGGACCGTGTGACGCATCGCAAGGATATGAAAGAAGAGCTGGTGACGATCACGCGGATGCTGCTGGGTCTTGATCCTGCGATCAAGGGCGATCTGCCTGCACCGCCGCCGGATCAAATTGCGTTGCCAGATGAAAGCGGCACCGACCCGGGCGCAACTGAAACGGGCGAAACACCGAAGTGAGCACGCAGACAAGTGATGTGATCCTTGAACGGATGATGTCGCTGCATCCAAAGGTCATGGATTTGGTACTGGACCGCGTTTGGCGGTTGCTTGACGCTTTGGGCAATCCGCAAAACGATCTGCCGCCGGTGATCCATATCGCGGGTACGAACGGCAAAGGCTCTACCCAAGCGATGATCCGCGCAGGGCTTGAGGCGGAAGAGAAGACTGTCCACGCCTATACCTCCCCACATCTTGCACGGTTTCATGAGCGGATCCGGCTGGCCGGAGAGCTGATTTCCGAGCCCTACCTGATCGAAATGCTCGATGAGTGCTACGACGCGAATGGCGGCGAGAGCATCACATATTTTGAGATCACGACTGTTGCTGCAATCCTCGCGTTCGCGCGGACCAAAGCGGATTACTGCATCTTGGAGGTTGGCCTTGGCGGTCGCTTGGATGCCACTAATGTGGTTGCGCAACCTGAGCTGACGATCATCACGCCCGTGTCTTTCGATCACCCGCAGTTTCTTGGCAATACTGTTGCGGAGATCGCAGGCGAGAAAGCCGGGATTTTGAAGCGTCAGGTGCCCGCGATTGTCACGCGCCAGCCCGACGATGCGATGGAAGTCATCGAGGCGCGTATCGAAAAGCTGGGTGTGCCTGCGCTGATCCAAGGGCAGCATTGGGATGTCTGGGAAGAACGGGGACGGCTGATCTATCAAGATGAGCGTGGTCTGCTTGATCTGCCACCACCTGCATTGATCGGCGCGCATCAGTTTCAGAACGCAGGCACAGCGATCACGGCGATGCGGCATCTTGGGTTTGGCGACGGTGCATGTGAAGCTGTCTGCACCGATGTCACATGGCCCGCGCGGATGCAACGGCTCGGGTCAGGCGCGCTGACGCAATTGGCACCGGATGCGGAATTCTGGCTTGATGGTGGTCATAACGCGGCCTGTGCCGAAACGCTGGCAGAGACCCTAACCCGCATGCCAAAGCGCCCAACGCATTTAATTTGCGGGTTGATGAACACAAAAGACGTGGCCGGTTATATGGCCCCGATTGTGCCGCATGTTGCCAGCTTGCAAGGCGTCTCAATCCCCGGCGAGATCAATACACTGCCAGGTGAAGACACGGCGCAGGCAGCATCTGAGGCTGGTATTGAAGCCAGTGTTGCAGAAAGTGTCGAAACCGCGATTGCCAAAATCGCAGCCTCAGACCCTAAAGCGCGCATCCTGATCTGCGGCTCGCTCTACCTTGCCGGGGACATCTTGAGGAAGAACGTCTAGGCTTTATCCCAATCCGCCGCTTGCATTTCGCGTAATCGCGACGCGGTGCGTTCAAACTCGAAGACGCCTTCGCCTTCCAGATACAAGCGCTCCGGCGCGTCGGCGGCGGTTGCGATCAGGGTCACTTTGGCCTCATAAAGCGCGTCGATCAGGGTCACGAAGCGTTTTGCTTCGTTAAAATTGTCACGTGACAGAAGCGGGATGTCTTCAAGGATTAAAACGCGTACCGTCTCTGCAATTGCGAGGTAGTCTGCAGCCCCCAGCGCCGTGCCGCAAAGGGCAAAGAAGTCAGCGCGGGCCACGCCATTGCTGAACTGAGGGAGCACCACGTCGCGGCCTTTGACCTTCAGATTGAGAGGAGCGATTTCGCTACCGGCGAGGCCCTGCCAAATGGCTTCAATTGCACCACGTGCTGCGCTGTCTGCTGGGTGAAAGTACACTTGTTCGCCCGCTAGGCGATCTTGGCGGTAATCGGTTTCACTGACCAACTCATGCACGGTCAACCGCGTTTTGATCAGGTCGATAAACGGAACAAATAAGTCTCTGTTCAGGCCGTTTTTGTATAAATCATCTGGTACGCGGTTTGAGGTTGCAACGATCACGACGCCTGCAGCAAACAGCTTTTGAAAGAGGCGCCCAACGATCATCGCGTCGGTGATATCCGTGATCTGCATCTCGTCAAAGCACAGAAGGCGCACGTCTCGGGCGATCTCTTCGGCGACGGGTGCAATCGCGTCATCGACGCCTGTTTTACGCACCTCATGCATGGCGGAGTGAACCTCTTGCATGAAGGCATGGAAATGCACACGGCGTTTTCGGGTTTCAGGCGCGATCTCAAAAAACAGGTCCATCAGCATAGACTTCCCGCGCCCGACGCCGCCCCAAACATACAGTCCTTTGACCGGGACATCGTCAGAACCAAACAGGCCAAGAAACTTCTTCTTGCTCTTTGTTTGGGACATGTCTGTCAAAACGGTGTCGAACAGAGGAATGGCCGCCAGTTGCGCGGAATCTGCCGTCAGCGCGCCGTTTTTGACGCGGTCATTATATGTGTCTTGCAGCAGCATCTGCGCACATCATTAGAAACACTGATGGGGAACCGCAATATTGCTGAATTGACGATCTTGGTAATTTCACCGACGGTCGCGCCATGACACAGACCAAACCCTCCCTCATCACGCCTGTTTTGATTGGCGGCTGCATCATTATGATGATGGGGTTTGCCATTCGCGCCAGTTTTGGTGTCTTTCAGATCCCGATTGCGGATGAATTTGGGTGGCCGCGTGCCGAATTCTCGATGGCGATTGCGATCCAAAATCTCGCTTGGGGAGTTGGCCAACCTTTTTTTGGCGCGATTGCGGAGAAGATTGGAGACCGTAAGGCGATCATTATCGGCGCGATGCTTTACGCATTGGGGCTAGTTCTATCGAGCTTTGCGGTCACGCCGGGCGGGCATCAACTGCTTGAAATTCTGGTGGGATTTGGCATCGCAGGAACAGGGTTTGGTGTGATCCTTGCGATGGTCGGGCGTGCGAGTTCTGACGAAAACAGGTCGATGGCGTTAGGGATCGCGACGGCCGCGGGTTCCGCAGGACAAGTTTTTGGTGCACCGATGGCGGAATTGCTGCTTGGTTACTTCCCGTGGCAAACCGTCTTTATCATTTTCGCGGGCGTTATGCTTCTGACGCTGTTCGCGTTGCCAATGATGCGGGCACCCTCACTGGCACCCAAAGCCGAACTTGAGGAAAGCATGGGCGTCGTGTTGAAGCGGGCCTTCAAGGATCCCTCCTACACAATGATCTTTATCGGTTTCTTCTCCTGCGGATACCAACTGTCTTTTGTCACGGCGCATTTCCCGGCCTTCATCACGGAGGCTTGCGGGCCAATCGCTGCAGGCAGCATGTTGGCGTCTGTGGGAGTGACGACGACATCCGGTTTGGGTGCTTTGGCCATCTCTTTGATCGGGGTTGCCAATATCGGTGGCACGATTTTGGCCGGGTATTTGGGGAAGAAGTATAGCAAGAAGTACTTGCTTGCTGCGATCTATACGGGCCGCACGATCATGGCGGCGTGGTTCATCCTGACGCCGATGACCCCCACCACGGTTGTCTTGTTCAGCCTTGGAATGGGGTCACTTTGGTTGGCAACTGTTCCGCTCACCTCTGGGCTTGTCGCGCATATTTACGGGTTGCGGTATATGGGAACGCTTTACGGGATCGTGTTCTTTTCCCACCAATTAGGGTCTTTTCTTGGAGTTTGGCTGGGTGGTCGCCTATATGATGCAACTGGCGATTACACGATGGTGTGGTGGGTCGGTGTCGGCGTTGGTGCGCTGAGTGCGGTGGTGCATTTGCCTATTCGGGAAAAGCGGATTGAGCTGGTACCAGCTTAGGCGCGCGTGGCGTTCCAAACGTCCAAGATGTAGCGGCTTGTCATCAAATCCAAGTGCGCCCCGCCGCCATTTTTGGCGATTGTGATCTCATCATCGCTGCTGCGTTGAAATAGGTCTGGCTCGTAAAACGACGCTTTAATAGTGTCTTTCTGAATAATCCCGCTGCATAAAGGGATCTTTAGTTCACCAATGTGGTCGAGCGTTGTCTCCCGACTGTCCACGAAAATCGTCGCACGGGTCAATGCAGTGTTATCGACCTCCCGCATGTCGGGGCGATATGCGCCGATCAGGTCAAGATGTTGGCCCGGTTGTAGCCAATCCCCTTTGATGACGGGCTGTGTCGACATGGTGGCTGTGCAGATAATATCTGCGGTTTTCAGAGCGTCCCGAAGATCTGGATTGAAAGTCGCGTTATGTGCCTTGGCAAAGGCTTCCCCATTCGCTGGCGTGCGGGTCCAAACGGTGATCTGCGCATCAGACCATTGCGAGCGATACGCTTCGGCCATATTACCAGCGACTGTGCCCGATCCTACGAGAAGGATGTTTTGGCTTTCAGGGCGCGCAAGACGTTTGGCAGCCAGCAGGCTATCCCCTGCTGTTTTCCATTTGGTGACGAGATGGAAGTCGATCATCGCATCCAGTTGACCTGTCACGTCTGAAAAGAGACTGACGGCGCCATGGATTGCGGGCAGGTTATGTTGGTGATTTTCGGGGAAAACGGTCGCGGTTTTCACCGCCTGTCCCAGACCATCAATCCACGCGGCCCGCGACAATAGCGTGTCGGGGGAACGGTAGAGGAAGCTGTCCGCGATTTCTGCTTTGGGGAGCGTGTGGCCGCGCAATAGCGCGTCGGTGAGCGCGCCCCAGTCTAAATAAGGGTCTGTTTCTGCGAAACTTACAAAAGGCGGCGTCAATTCGTGGCCTCGTCAGCGGTGAGTAGGCCATGCGTGACGAGACAGTCTGCCCAGCCCTGTGGATGCTGGAAAAGGTGCGTTTGCCAGCCGCGCGCCTTGGCGGCTTCGATATTTTCGGGGCGGTCATCTGTGAAGAGCAGTGCGCTTGCAGGGACACCGCAATCTGTTTCCAGCATTTCGTAGATGCGGGGATTGGGTTTGATGACCTTCATCTGGCCCGAGACGTAGAAGCGGTCGAACTCGTTCAGGAAGCTGTAGATCGTCTGCGCATATGCAAAATTTTCCTTACCGAAATTTGTAAGCGCAAAGACTGGAATACCCTTTTTGCGCAAGGCGCGCAGAAGGTGAACGGAAAGCGGGATTACTGGGGATGCGAGCGCGATCCAGTTGCTGTGCCATGCAAGGATTTCGGTCCGCCATTCAGGGTATTGATCTGCGGTCTGATAAATGACGTCTTTCCAGTTCTCCCCCATATCGACGCGCTCGTTCATTGCGTGCAGATCGACGGTTTCAAACATCTCTTTGCGGCGGTCCTCACCAATCCAGCGGTCATAGTGGTGTTCAGGCTGCCATTCGATCAGCACATTTCCGATATCAAAGACGACCGCTCGGATGGTCATGAATACAGCGCCTCTGCGTGGAAATTCATATGGTCCTCCATGAAGGATGCCACAAAGAAATAAGAGTGATCGTAACCGGGTTGGTAGCGGATAATGGCTTGCTGCCGCTTGGTCGAGGCCGCAGCGGCGAGCGCTTCTGGCATCAAAAGGTTCATGAATTGATCATCTGTGCCGGTGTCCAACAGTACGGGGCCGTCGAACCCGTCTTTCAACATCAAAAGAGTGGCATCATGGTCGATCCATGTGTTTTCATCAGACCCTAAATATGCCGAAAGCTGTTTTCTGCCCCAATCTGACGCGGTCGGATTGCAGATGGGTGAGAAAGCCGAGACAGATTTGAACCGACCTTTTTCGCGCATCGCGATTGTCAGCGCGCCGTGGCCGCCCATGGAGTGACCGGTGATCGATTGCCTGCTTTCGTCGAGAGGAAATTCTGCGAAGACCAACGCGCTGAGCTCTTTCGTGATGTAGTCATACATTTGAAAGTGTTTTGCCCATGGGGCTTGGGTTGCGTTGACGTAAAAGCCCGCGCCTTGTCCAAGATCATACGCGTCATCATTGGCCACATCATCGCCGCGCGGGGATGTGTCGGGGAAAATCAGCGCGAGGCCATATTCTGCCGCCCAGGCTTGCGCGCCCGCTTTTGTCATCGCGTTTTCGTGGGTGCAGGTCAGACCTGACAGATACCAAAGCACGGGGACCGGACCATCGCGGGCTTCTTCCGGCAGGAAGACGGCGAAGGTCATATCGCAATTTGTTGTGGAGGAGGCGTGGGTGTAGACGCCTTGGGTGCCGCCGAAGCAAGCGTTTTCAGAGACTATGTCCATGGGGTTTCCCTTATCTGTTGATTAAGGGCTAAACGGCGACCCATCCGATGACAAGTGAAACACTCACAATGCTGATCACGGTGGAAATCAGAATGGAGGCGGACACGCGTGCCGGTGCGACGCCGTAATGCTGCGCGATCATGTAGACATTGCCCGCCACTGGAAGCGCAGAAGCCGCAACCATGACGGCCGCTGCATAAGGCTCGACCGGAAACACAAAATAGACTGCAAAGGCGATCACAAGGGGATGCAGGACAAGTTTGCAGAACGAAATCCAGCCTGCCACTTCAAGCCGTTCGGCTGACTTGGTTGCGAGTGACGCGCCGATAGCAAATAGAGCGCCGGGCGTAGCCGCCCCGCCGAGGATCGCCAGAAATTCGTTCATTGGATCGGGAATCGGGATTGCAAAACCTGACCATGTGAATCCCAGCACGATAGAGACGATCATCGGGTTTTTGATCAGGCCTAGCCCGACGGTTTTCAGGATTGCAGGCGATACGCGGCCATCTCTTGACCCTGTGATCATGATAACAACGAGGCTTCCGAAAAAGATCAGGTCGACGGCAAGGATCAACATGATCGGACCAACAGCAGCTTCGCCCATCAGCAATGCAAGCATCGGAATGCCGAGAAATCCAACGTTGCCGATCACAGCGCATTGGGCCTCGATAGCGACTTGTTCGACGGGGAGACGACGCAAAAGCGAGATGGCAGTGGCGATCAGGTAGACCACAGCAGTGCCCCAGAAATACGCCAGCACAAAGGTTAGATCGAACACTTCACTGAGGCTCAGATTTGCAGAAAACCGGAAGATCATGGCTGACAGGGCGAAGTAAAATACAAACTTTGTCAGGTAGGCTGTCGCTTCCTCTGTGAAGAAGCGTGTGCGGCCGGCCCAATAACCGACACCGATCAGGGCGAAGAACGGCAGTGTTTTGAAGAATATCTCCAGCATCAGGTGTGAGTATCACGCCTTGCAATTCTTCACCAACGAATAGGCTCAGCAAAATAATAGAAAGAAATCAGTTACTTTTCAGAAAATGAACTGATTAGTTCAGAATGGCCTTGATAAAGTGAACTGATCGGTCTAGATATCTGATTACTGAACCGAACGGTTCACTTTCTAGGAGATAAAAAATGACCTACCGCACTGCACTTTTTCTTGCCGCTGGCACTGCGGCCTTCATGTCGGCAACGCCAACTCTTGCCGGCTCCGCAGGGATCCCGGATTTGCGGACTTTGCATTACCCTCCACAGACGGAGGTTGTGACACAGGCAGACCGTGCGCCCTTTCAAGCATGCTCGCAGCTGGAAAAAGCTGCGCAGATTAATCCGGCGGATTGTGGCACATATAGCCGCGCCGAGATTGCCAAGATAATCGCATCACAAAACCGCTGATCTTCCGACAATCGTTTTGCTGAGAAGGGGGTGGGTCTTTGACCTGCCCCTTTTTGACATTACCTACCAAGTAATCGTCAGGCTTGATGGAACTGAACCGTTTGGTCTAAGTTAACTCATTAAATCTTTGGAGTATCATCTGTGGACGGCACAGCCCCAGAAATCAAACGTGGCCGCAAATACGACCAAGTCGTCGCCGGTGCGCGGAAAGTCTTCCTGTCAGAGGGCTTTGAAGGTGCGAGTGTGGACCTGATCGCCAAAGAAGCGGGTGTGTCGAAGGCGACGCTTTACAGCTATTTCCCTGACAAACGTGTTCTGTTTGTGGAGGTTGCAAAAGAGGAATGCGCGCGCCAAGCGGACAGATCTTTGCAAGTCGACCGAACCGATCTGCCGGTCCGCGATGTTCTGACGGGCATGTCGGCGAGCATGATGGAATTTCTAACGTCGGAATTCGCACAACGTATCTTTCGGATCTGCGTGGCAGAGTCGGATCGCTTCCCGGAACTTGGGCAGGAATTTTACATGTCCGGGCCACAACTGATGGAAGATCGGTTAAGCGAGTACTTCACGCTCGCCTGTGAACGTGGAGAGTTGAAAATTGATGATATCCGGTTGGCGGCTCAGCAATTCGAGTCGTTGATGAAGGCGGATGTCTTTGTGAAGATGGTCTTCAATGTCGTCAAAACGCCGGATCAGGGTGACATTGATCGTGTGATCGCCGGTGCTGTCGACACGTTTCTGGCGCGCTACGGCGTCTGACGATTTCGGCGATAAACTGCGGATAACGCTCCTGCGCGGATCGCCCTTCCTCCCAAAGCTAGTTCGCTGTAAACTCTGCAAAAATATGTGGGAAAGAGAAGATAGATGCTATTTGACCTGACACTCAAAGCGCGCAGCTGTGCCTTTATGCTGTCCTGTGCTGCTATGATCGCGGCCTGCGCTCCTGTGCCTGAAGACGTTGTGACGGAGGTTGACGGGACACCAATTGGCGCTTCCGGTTTGGAAGAGCGGCTCCCTGACACATGCAATCTATCAAACTATGAGGGCTTCGTGGGGCAACCTTTGGCTGCGGTGACGATCCCAACGGATGTGCAGACGCGGATCGTGCGGTCAAACTCCATCCTGTCGCAAGTCTACGAGGCCGCGCGTGTGAATTTCCATGTGAATGATTCCGGTACAATCACGAAGGTGATTTGTGGGTAGGGTTGGCGCTGCGAGTCTTACAGTTGTCACTTTGTTGGCGGCCTGCGGGGCCCGCGAGCAAGCCGGGCTTGACCCCAGCGAATATGATGGTGTGCCTACCTGTGGCGCGGAGAATTTTCAGGGGTTACTCGGCTGGAACGAGGCTGTTCTTGCCTCAGTTGATCTGCCGCGTGCGACCCGTGTGCTGCATCCGGATGATGTGATCACCCTTGATTTTAGTCCTGACCGGCTCACGATTGATGTCGATAAGTTTGGCCGGATCACGAGCGTGACCTGTCGCTAGTTCTTTTTGATGCGGTAGTCTTTGTGGCAAGCAGAGCAGCTGTCGCCGAGGGCTGAGAATGCGGACCGGAATTCGTCTTGAGTGGTCACAATGCCAAGCGCGAGCGCTGCTTTTTCCATCTCATCTGTTGCGCGCGTGAAGCCGGACCAATCTGTCCAAATTTCCTCGCGCGCTTCAGATTTCGGGTCAGTTTCTTTCACTTCGAACAGCGTATTGATGCCGCGTGCATGCATAGCAAGCCGGTCTGAATGACCTTTGATCACTGCCGTGTCAAACGGGGCGGCACCTTTTGCGATCCCACCAAGCACCTTCATGTCATCGGCAATATCGATCATCAGGTTCATCCGCGCCATGACTTGCGGGTTCTTGACCCCGCCATGGGCGAAGACGGCAGTCGCGGCGACAGAGCCGATGAGAATGAGAATCTTTACTTTCATGGCACATTAACTGTTCCTCAATAAGCTCAGCGTCAACAGAGAACTTGACCCTAGCGGCGTGGTTCGCTTTGACGTGATCGCAGGTGAAGGTAGGGTTGCACTGTGGCGAAAGCAGAAAAGAAATCCAAAACAAAGCGATCTGTCTTCTGGTGGATCGGTGCTGTGCCGCTCTTGGCGATCAAGTGGGGCTGGCGTGCGCTGATTGCT
Source organism: uncultured Litoreibacter sp. (assembly GCA_947494435.1). Classification (GTDB taxonomy): domain Bacteria; phylum Pseudomonadota; class Alphaproteobacteria; order Rhodobacterales; family Rhodobacteraceae; genus Litoreibacter. The sequence continues at coordinate 947,990 of CANLUY010000001.1, read as the reverse complement.
GTCATCATCGTGATCGTTTTGCTTGTTGGATTGTATTCGTTCGTTAACCCTCCGACGACGATTTATATGCTTCAGGAGAGCAGCCGCCTTGATGGGATAAGGCGGGAGTGGCGTGACTTCGAAGAGATTTCGCCGCATATGCCACGCGCGATTGTTGCGGCGGAAGACGCGAATTTCTGCAATCATTGGGGCTTTGATATGGAGGCCATCCGCAACGCTCTGGAAGACGGTGGAACGCGTGGTGCTTCAACGATTTCGCAGCAAACTGTGAAGAACGTGTTTCTTTGGCACGGTAGAAACTATTTGCGCAAAGCTATGGAGGCCGCGTTAACCCCGGTGATGGAAGCGTTTTGGTCTAAACGCCGCGTTCTTGAAGTCTACATGAACATTGCCGAATTCGATGAAGGTGTGTTTGGTGTCGGCGCGGCTGCCCCATGGCATTTCGGTGTGGATGCAAAAGACCTTAGCGCGCGACAAGCGGCAGCGTTGGCGGCGGTGCTGCCAAGTCCCAAGACACGTTCCGCCAAAAGGCCGACAGCATTTCTGAAAAAGCGCGCCCGTCAGATCAATGCGGGCGCCGAGACAATCCGCCGAGACGGACGCGCGGCTTGTTTCGAAGGTTGAAAAACCTTTGTAAGATTGCGATGACAGTCAGACACATCTGCTCACACCGGAATTTGCGATGAACCGTCTGTATCATGTCCCTCTTTCTCCGTTCTGCCGGAAAGTCCGATTGGTCTTAGCTGAAAAGAAAGTGGAAGTAGAGCTGGTTGAAGAGCGGTACTGGGAAGAATCTGTAGAGTTCATGCGCCGCAATCCTGCGGGCAAGGTCCCTGTCCTGAAGATCGACAGCCAAACGCTGTCGGACAGTCAGGCAATTTGTGAATACCTTGAAGAGGTGTTGCCCGATCCACCTTTGCTGCCCTCAAAGCCCGAAGACCGCGCCGAGGTGCGGCGCTTGGTGTTCTGGTTTGACGACAAGTTCCATCATGATGTCACGTCTAAGCTGCTCTACGAGCGCGTGAACAAGAAGATCATGGGCAAAGGCTATCCCGAAAGCAGCAATGTGAAGCTCGGGGCGAAAAACATCAAATACCACATCGACTATATGGGTTGGCTGTTGGATCAGCGGCGCTGGCTTGCGGGTGACCAGATGAGCCTTGCTGATTTCACGGCGGCGGCACATTTCAGTTGTCTCGACTACATCCGTGACGTCGACTGGAACCGCAGTGCAAATGTTAAAGATTGGTATGCGAAGATTAAATCGCGCCCGGCGTTTCGGTCTCTGTTGGCTGATCAGGTCTCAGGCTTTCCACAGCCCTCGCATTACTCGGACCTTGATTTTTGAGTTTGAAGGCGCGCCTGAAAGATCAGGCGATGGCGGCAGGTTTTGCGGGCTTTGGCGTGTGCCGACCAGACTCTATTCCACTGGCAAAGGACCGGCTTGAACACTTCTTGAGTGCCGAACGGCACGGACAGATGGCATGGATGGAGGATCGAAAGGCGTGGCGGGGTGATCCGTCAGCACTTTGGCCAGAAGCAAAATCCGTAGTGATGCTGGCGGAGCCCTATACACCGGATCATGATCCGATGGATAATTTGGCACATCGCGGTAAGGGCAATATCTCTGTCTATGCGCGCAATCGCGACTATCATGATATGGTCAAGAAACGGCTCAAACGCGTTGGCCGCTGGTTGATTGATCAGGCGGACGGGGCTGAGATTAAGGTGTTCGTGGATACGGCACCTGTTATGGAAAAACCTTTGGCGGCGGCTGCGGGTTTGGGATGGCAGGGCAAACATACGAACCTTTTGTCGCGGGAGCTTGGGAATTGGTTTTTCCTTGGTGCGATCTTTACGACGGTTGATTTGGAGCCAGACTCACCGTCTGCTGAAAATTGCGGGACGTGCCGCGCCTGTCTGGACGTCTGCCCCACGAATGCGTTTCCAGCGCCGTTCCAACTGGATGCAAGGCTGTGCATTTCCTACTTGACGATAGAGCATCACGGACCGGTCGATGAGGCGCTGCGTCCCAAGATGGGCAATCGGATCTATGGCTGTGATGACTGCCTGGCCGTTTGTCCGTGGAACAAGTTTGCTCAACAGGCGCGCGACATTCGTTACACTGCGCGCCCCGACCTTGTTTTGCCTGATCTGGCGGAGCTTGTGGGACTGGACGATACGGCGTTTCGTGCACGATTTAGCGGCTCTCCAATCAAGCGGATCGGTCGGAACCGGTTCGTGCGGAATGTGCTTTATGCCATCGGGAATTCTGGTGATGCATCTTTGAAGCCACATGCACAGAGGCTTTTTGCAGACCCCGATCCAACAGTTGCAGATGCTGCTACTTGGGCAGCAGAGAGGTTGTCATGACGTCACATTTGTTCAGCTTTGGACATGGGTATTCGGCGAAAGCCCTCACGCGGCTTTTATTGCCACAAGGCTGGACAGTGACAGGCACGACGCGGTCCGCCGAGAAGGCTGATGCGCTTAGGCGCAAAGGCACGCGGCCTGTCATTTGGCCGGGGGACGATGTCTCCGGGCAACTTTCCGAAACCACACATCTTTTGATTTCTGCAGGGCCGTCTGAGGCTGGTGACCCGGTTCTAGCGGAATTGCGCGATCAGATTGTAGGCATTGCGCCGCAGCTCAAATGGGTTGGGTATTTGTCGACAACTGGCGTCTATGGTGATCATCAAGGCAACTGGGTGGATGAGACAACCCCGCTGACCCCAAGAACCAAGCGTGGTCAGTTGCGCGTTGAGGCAGAGGCCGCGTGGCAGAAATTGGCTGCTGAGACTGGTCTGCCGCTCCATATTTTCCGCCTTGCCGGGATATACGGGCCGGGGCGGGGCCCGTTTGCGAAGGTGCGCAGTGGAACGGCGCGACGGATCATTAAGAAAAACCAGATATTCAGCCGCATTCACGTTGAGGACATTGCACAGGTCCTAGAAGCGTCGATCAAGAGACCGCGCGCGGGTGCAATTTATAACCTTTGTGACAACGTGCCTGCTCCGCCCGAGGATGTGATTGGGTATGCGGCAGAACTTTTGGGACTGCCGCTTCCACCCGCCGTCGATTTTGAAACGGCAGAGATGACCCCGATGGCGCGTAGCTTCTACGCGGAATCGAAGAAGGTCCGGAACGATCTGATCAAGACAGAGTTGGGTGTCACGCTTCTATACCCCGATTATCAATCAGGACTAAAGGCGCTGCTCGAAGAGGAAGCTGACGCACAATCGCGTTAAGCCGATGCAAAGCGTATTTCAGAGATTCCCTGATCGGCGGATTCGCGCTATATGTGATAAAAAAGGGGCAGTTCTGATATGGTATCGGCAGTGTTGCGCGGCTTGGTTTTGGCTGCATTGGTCTTCTTGACGGCATGTACACAAAGCAAATTCACGACCTATAACGGCCCCCGTGTCACTAAAGTTGAGGTCTTCAAAGCGGACCGCGTGATGCGGTTGTACCATGGGGACAGCGTCCTCAAAACTTACGAGATTGATCTAGGATTCGGCGCTGTTGGGGACAAGCATTTCGAAGGCGACGGACGGACGCCGGAAGGGCGCTATCTGATTGATCGACGCAACCCAAACAGCTCGTTCTATCTGTCTTTGGGCATCTCATATCCGAATGCGCGCGACATTGCATTTGCCCGCGCTCAAGGAAGGGACCCGGGCGGAGACATCTTTATCCACGGTCAGCCGAATGTGTTTAAGCCGGGGCGCGGTCCGGACTGGACAGCCGGATGCATTGCGGTGAAGAACAGCGAAATGCGCGATATCTACGCGATGGTGCGTAACGGGACAGTGATTGATATTTTCCCCTGATGTCTAGCCGCCAGTGACGAGCGTCCACCAAATTTTACCGTTTTTCTCTTGAAACCAAGAGAATCCGAGGTTGCGCGCCTGCGGAGATAAAATCACGTCACGCGTGTCTGGAAGCTCCATCCACGCGGCCAGTGTTGCTGTTTCATCTTCGTAGGTCTCAGATATGTTTTCGCCGATCAACTTGCCGGGATAGCCAACGCGTGCGACGCGGTCCAAAGGTGAGGACCCGTCAGAGCCGAAGTGCCACGGCCGGTTTTGGACTGACATATCACGCGCATGGGTTGCCGCAGCTGCGTTCAGTTGGCTGTTCAATTCCAATGGGTTTTGCCCCGCGCTGGTGCGCAATGCGTTGATGGAATCAAGCACGCGGAATTGGATCTTTGCAGTATCGCCGGATTTGATCCGATAGATCTCAGGCAGCGGCAGGCCGTCGGGACCTACGTCAGGTGGCGGCGGTGCACATGCCGCCAAAGCAAAAAGAGACGCGATAAGAAGAAGAAATTGACGTGTCATCAGTCAGCCACCTATTGATTTCTGATTCTCCTTAGACCGTTCCGGAAGCCTGCGCAAACCGGCTGGCGGAAATTGAGCGGTCGTAAGATTGTTTGATTTGCGACTGCGACCCAAAGGCCATAAAAGGAACACGACATAGCTTGCTGGGGTGAGAGAATGACCAAAGATACCAATTCTAAATTCGACCGTCGTGGTTTTCTGATCAGTGCCGCTGCCGCAGGTTTGGCGACACCTGCGTTTTCGATCGAAACGCTTGGCGGTGGTGGCGCGACGCGGCGCAATATTTCCAGCTTTCGGGCGTTGGATTGGCAGCCCTATTTTAACAGCTTGAGAAACGGCGCCATCTTGGTCGATATCACAAGCCGTGCGCTTCATATGTGGACGGAAGACGGGAATTACGGTCTGTATCCGTCGAGCGTCCCGTTGTCAGAAGACCTGACTCGTCGCGGCCGTACTTCGGTTATCAGAAAAGTTGATGGCCCAACCTGGAGCCCGACCCCAGCGATGAAACGGCGCAATCCTGAATGGCCTGACTTCATTGGTGCGGGGCCTGATAATCCGTTGGGCACGCACGCGCTGTATCTGTCTTGGACCTATTACCGAATTCACGGCACCCATGACACGCGCAAAATTGGCCGCAAATCCTCGAACGGATGTATTGGCCTCTACAATGAGCATATCGCCGAGGTGTTTGGAAAAGCTAAAATTGGCACACAGGTGTTGCTGATTTAACAACATATTGTGGTTTGGGGGAACATATTCGCTAGATCACCTTTGCAATGCCGCCGTGATAAAAGATAATTAAACGTACGAGATACATTCTTGGGTGCTCGTGTATGGGCCAGGCTGTCTGGTTTCAGCGAGCGTATCTTCTAAGGAAATGAAACATGAAAAAATTCGCTATTGCTGCGGCTTTCTCGCTTGTCGCTACTTCCGCTTTTGCAGGTAATCTTGAAGCGCCGATCATTGAAGAAGAAGTCGTTGTTCAGGAAACAACATCTTCCGCAGGCGGGATCCTTGTTCCTCTGCTGTTCATTGTGATCGCGGCTGCTGCAGCGTCCAGCTAATCAAATCAGACATGATTTTTAAAAAGGCGGTGATGCTATCACCGCCTTTTTTATTTGGTGAAAGTTGTCTTCAGGTTAAACCAGCTTCTGCTTCGATTGTTTTGCGCGATTTGCGTTCACGCTCTGTCGCGGACTTGAGCTGTCCACAGGCGGCCATAATATCTTCCCCGCGCGGCGTACGAATGGGAGAGGCGTAACCGGCCCTATAGATGATGTCGGCGAAGGCTTTTATTCGCTTCCAGTCTGAGCGTTGATACGGGGCCCCTGGCCATTCATTGAACGGGATCAGATTGATCTTGGCTGGAATGCCTTTGATCAACTTAACGAGCCGATGTGCGTCTTCGTCGCTATCATTGACGCCCTTCAGCATCACATATTCAAACGTTATGCGTTCACTGTTCGAAATTTTCGGGTAGGTTTTGAGCGCGGCAAGCAGTTCTTCAATATTCCAACGCTTGTTAATTGGGACAAGCTTATCGCGGACCTCATCCGTGGTTGCGTGGAAGGATACGGCCAACAGGCATCCGATCTCTTCGGCTGTGCGGGCAATTTCCGGCACGACGCCGGATGTGGAAAGTGTAATACGTCGCCGACCAAGACATATCCCCTCCGGATCCATAACAATCCGCATAGCGTCCCGCACATTGTCGAAATTATACAAGGGTTCCCCCATGCCCATCAGCACGATGTTTGACAGAAGGCGGGTTTGCTCATTCGGTTGATGGCCGGGTTTTGGCCATTCCCCCAAATCGTCGCGCGCCAGCATAACTTGGCCGACAATCTCGCCTGCTGTCAGGTTGCGCACCAATTTCTGCGTCCCGGTATGGCAGAACGAACAGGTCAACGTGCAGCCGACTTGGCTGGAGACGCACAGCGTCCCGCGTCCCTCTTCAGGAATATAGACGACCTCAACCTCATGGTCGCCTGCGATCCGGACAAGATACTTTCTTGTGCCATCTTCGCTGACATGGCGGCTGACCACTTCAGGCAAGGCGATGACAAAGTGTTCCGCGAGCAGGGTGCGATAGTCCTTCGCGAGGTTCGTCATCTCATCAAATTGGCGCACACCCTTCTGATACAGCCATTGCCAGATCTGATTGGTCCGCATTTTGGCTTGTTTCTCAGGCGTTCCGGCCTGCAACAATGCCTCGCGCAATTCATCCCGGGTCAGCCCGATCAAATTCACGGGGCCATCTGGCAGCTTCCGTGGCAAGGTCATGACGTCTTGTGTAATGGGTGTTTCAGGTGTCATTGCGGGGTCCAATCCTGTGTTGGCTGGCATATAGGTTGGAATCGCCCGTAGTTACACCCTTTGTGTGAATTGACCAAATCGGCTTAGTGCAGGGAATGTCCATTTGCGGGCATCTCCACCACGCGCGGCGTAAGCATGCCGCATGCGAGACGCGCCTCAGCGGCGGAGAGAACTGGACGTGTTGGCGCTGTTTCATCTGGCCCGACATCAAGGACCATACTGCCGGTTAGAACCAGTTGCGGGCGTGCAAACCCAAGAGAGACATAGGTGATGCCCGTCAAGCCGCGTACTTGCTCCACACCGGGGAGGTCTTGTAAGTCGCCCGCTTTTGCGACGACTTCACGCCGTCCGAACAGCGGTTCAAAGAGCGGGTGTCGCAGAGCAAGCTGCTGTGATGGCGAGACGTACAGCCCATCCAACGGGCGTTCATGACCCAATGAAGACGCCGCCAATCTGATTGGCGCTTGAGCATAAGAGCGGGTCAGGTCCACCTGACGAAAGCCAATACATTTCAGCTGCTGATAGCCGAAGTCCTTGGTCAAAATTCGGTCGCCGCGTTTGAGATCTTCGACAAACCGCAACCCGGCAGGGGTCATTACAGATGTGCCCACAGTCAGGCCAGCAGAAGACAGCCGAATGACGGACGCGGGCGTCCGCTCTGCCCGTTTCGAGACGGATTGCGAGGAATTGTTCATAGAGCCTGCCTGTTTTGTCCGGTTTATCCGGTACATCTTTATTTATCGTCAAAGAGCCGGCAGCTGCCCTTTGACGGTCTTGTTTTTCTTAGCTACTACAGCGCTTTTCCGCGTCTTCCAGTGCAGCGGTGAACCCCAGCAGAGAGAACTTGTCGCGCGTGTTGGTTCCTCGTGAGGATTGACCCGACAAAATAGCATCCGCGCCACGTTTCATGGCGGTGATGATCTTGTTGTCATCCGCAGCGGATGCGGCCCATGCGGTTTCCCCGGTTGTGAATAGCTCAAAAGTGGTGCCACTTATGTCGAGCTTCACTGTCGTCCCTTCGCCAAAAGGATACCCACCGGTAAAAGAGACTTCGCCAAGCTTTCCAGCGCCGGGCCAGTAGCTGACAAACATCAAGATATCACCGCGGTTTACGGCAACAACGCGACCGTCTTTGGTGTTCACGGTTTCTTTCGGGCTGCTAACGACCCAACATTGCGTCGGATTATCTTCAACAAAAACGCTCCAGTCCGTTACCGCATTGACGCGATTGGTCGATTGCTCTTGTGCGTATGCGGCTCCTGTCGCCAGCAAAACGGACGCGGACAGCACCGCGTTTTTCAACAATGTGTTCATTCTTTTACAGCTCCAGCTGTGACTGCCTCTTGCCCGCCTGATCGGACCTTTTTTGGCCTCGTATTGCTCAAGCGCAGCGACTACTCTCACGATGCCAAAACAATAACCTGAAATCTAGTCTTGGGGGAAGGCCCATTGGCGGATTTTCGCGCCTGCAGGAGACACTTATGACACAGCCCGTTGATATGGTCGAAATCTGGCGCGGGAGTGTTTTGGAGTCGCAACATATGGGACATGCCGTTGTCTGTGACACTAGTGGACAGGTGGTAGATGCATGGGGTGATCTCGAACTTGTGATGTTGCCAAGGTCGTCTGCAAAGATGCTGCAAGCGCTGCCCCTAGTCGAAAGTGGTGCAGCCGATGCTTTTGGCCTGACGGCTGAGCATTTGGCGTTGGCATGCGCGTCACATAATGCAGCACAACTTCATACAGATAAGGTCTCCGCTTGGCTCTCTGAGCTTGGTTTGACGGATGACGCATTTCGCTGCGGTCCGCAGGAGCCGACAGATATTCATGCGCGGGATGCATTGATCCGGGCAAATCAAAGCCCCTGTCAGTACCACAATGAATGTTCTGGGAAACATGCAGGTTTCTTAACGCTCACACAGCATCTGGCCGGTGGAACGGAATATTGCGAACTGGGACACCCTGTTCAAAAGGCCGTGCTTGAGGCCCATGAGGATATGGGCGGCGTCACGTATACCGGGCATGGTATTGATGGTTGCTCTGCCCCAAACTTTGCCACCACAATGAGCGGGCTCGCCCGCGCGATGGCGCGGATGGCGAAAGGAGAAGATGGGACGGTTCGAGGTCAAGCTGCCGCGCGCCTGACCAAAGCAATGACAACGCATCCTGAACTTGTCGCTGGAGAAGGACGTGCCTGTACCGAGTTGATGCGTGCGATGGATCACAAGGTTGCAGTCAAAACGGGTGCAGAGGCTGTATTTGTGGCGATTTTGCCGGAGCAGGGACTGGGTATCTCGGTCAAAATTGCGGATGGTGGCGTGCGCGCAGCGCAATGCGTCATCGCGTCCCTTCTGGTTAAGTACGGGGCTTTGAATGCTGCACACCCAGTTGCGAAAAAATATATTACTGGGCCTATCGTCAATAAAAGCGGGTTGGTCACAGGGGAACGGCGTCCTGCCGCGTCGTTTCTTGCGGCTTAGCGGACGGGCGTTCCGCCGCTGATATCGCATAGGCCACATTCTCAACATGCCGGTGGAGATCCGGCTTTTTCAACGGTTTCGTCAAATAATGGTCGATACCGCTGCTCAAAATACGCTCTTCGTCACCTGCCATAGCGTGGGCGGTCATCGCGACGATCGGCACATGTTCCCCATCTGCTTCGAGCTTGCGAATGGTTTGCGCCGCTTCCATTCCATCCATTCTTGGCATGGATATATCCAGGAAAACCAGATCAGGTTTAAGTTCTTTGAACTTCTCAATGGCTTCGACGCCGTCCCCTACGAGGTGTAGATCAATGTTGGCACCAACAAGCATCTTTGTCAGGACAAGTTGATTGGTCTTGTTGTCTTCGGCCGCCAGCACTTGAACGGGGCGCACCGGTGGATTGGCCTCCGTATTTTCGGTGGACGCAATGAGCGCGTCCAAAAGCCCTGCGCGGGTAAAGGGTCGGCTGATATCTGAAATCTGACCGGGCGAATCCGCGAAGGTCAGAAGTGGCGTTTGATGCGTGGCGTTTGATAGTAGCCCTTCCACCGTGTCCTTTCTTCTTTGCGAAGTGATCACAACGCTTGGTGGATCCCGTTCAAGTGTGAGGCCAAATTCGGCGGCAGACATGACAAATGTTGCTTCAATGCCAAGCAGTGCCATCTGTCGTTCCATCACACTTTTGTCCAAACTGTTGTCGAGCCAAATCAAAGCCTGTGATATGCCATCTGGCAAAGCGGCTTTCTGTAGCTGGCCGGAGGATGTACGGCGCAGGCTGAGCTTAAAGCCAAAACACGATCCATGTTCCGGAACACTATCCACCCAAATCTCGCCACCCATGACTTCAACGAGCTTGCGGGTAATTGCGAGCCCAAGCCCAGTGCCCTCATATTTGCGATTAGCCTCATCTTCGATCTGATTGAATTCGCCGAAAACATGATCGACCATCTCTTCCGGAATACCGATCCCGCTATCTTCGACGGTGATGTGTAATTCGCAATTGGGGCTTGCCTCGTCACTTATGCCGACAATGCGGATTAGGATACTGCCCTCGTCAGTGAACTTGACAGCGTTGCCGACCAGGTTGACGAGAATCTGACGCAACCTACCTGCATCGCCGTGGAATTCCGTTGGTAGGAATTGGTCGTAATCCACTTGGAGGGTGATCGGTTTGTCGCGAATTGACGGCCCAACCATGATTGAGACTTCTTGGACCAATTGTTCGAGATCAAATGGGGCGAGGCGAAGCTCCAGTTTCTCTGCCTCAATCTTGGAGAAGTCCAAAATATTGTTGATGATTTCCAGAAGGGCTGTGCCTGAGTTCCGGATCGTTTCGGTGTAGAGTTTCGATTCCTCATCCTGAGCATTTTCAAGCAACAGATCAGCCATTCCAACGACACCGTTCATCGGCGTGCGCAATTCGTGACTCATCTTGGCAAGGAAGGCTGACTTTGCACGATCCGCCGCTTGCGCTTTATCACGCGCGAGCCGCAGTTCATCTTCATGCAGAATGGTATCTGTGATGTTATGAGCCAACGATACGATCCCGCCATCGGCTGTTTTGCGATCAATCATTTTGATATACATGCCATTCCAGAAGCGGATTGTGATTGGCGCGATCATAGGCCCCACCCAACGGTCAAGCATTGTGTCATACCATTCATCTTCGTCCTGCCCCTGAAGATCGATCAAGCCGTCATCAAGGCAGACATCCAAGATGGATTGATAGCTGTCCCCGATGGACACACCTGCCGTGTCATCGAAAACGGTCAGGTAGGGGCGGTTGGCAGTGATAAGACGAAAATCCGGACTGAAGAGCGCGAAGCCGTCTGGGATGTTCTCGAGCGCGGCCCAAAGGATACGCTCCGTCTCTTGGATACGTGTGTTGGCCTTTTGGAGGTCTTCGGTCACGCGGCTGTTTTCGCCTTGCAACGTCGTCACCACCTCGCGCTGATTGATGATCTTGTCTGATAGGCTAAGCGCATGATCAGAAAGATTTTTGTTGGCTTCGCGCAGCTCTTTTTGCTTTTGCTCAAGCATCCGCTCCGCGGCAAGTCTGCCACGACGCTCCCGCGCCAGTTCCTCTTCAAACTCACTGCTGTCCATGGCGCCCGAATGTCACATCACTCAACTTGGCGGACCATGGGGCAATAAAATGAAAGTGCCGTTAATGACTGCACGGTTGTTCGACTCGAATGGCTATGTCACGCTTGGGCAAAGCTGAAAAAGGACCTGTCGTATGATATACCGCTTTGGAGCCGTCCTGTTTTTGTCCCTCATGTTTGGGCAGGCAGCAATTGCCGATAGCTTTATCCCGGACAGACGGCTCGCGATTACTCGCAATGTGGATTTCTACGGTGGTGACTTAACGAATATTTTCGACACAACACGCCAAGCTTGCGAACGGGCATGCCTTGCCGATCGAAATTGTCAGGCCTTCACCTTTAACGAACGGTCCAATGCCTGTTTCCCGAAGTCGAATGTCGAGAAATCTGAACCCTATGAGGGAGCCATCTCTGGTCGCGTTTTTGACACACCTCAAGACGTTAAAATACGAGCAGAAACACGAGCGCAAGACCTCAACTTTTTGCCCGAACGTGATTTGAGGGCAGCGTTTGAACAGGCCAGTGGCTTATCCAACACCTATGCAGCAGGTAGCTATTCCGCGCAGCAATATGTTGACACGGCCATACGTGACAGGAATGCAGGCAAACCGCTGGCCGCGCTGAATTTCATTGGTGCTGCTCTTACCTTGTCAGATGAAACAGGGCTTTGGGAGCAATTTGCACGCGATGCATTTACGCTCGCCAAGCAGAACAACCGCAGGAAGCGTCAATATAACCTCACCGGCCTCAACGCGTCGATCAATGCCTATCTGCGGGCGGCCAGCCCGTCGCAACAAGTCAACGCGCTTACGCAAATCGCACGAGGGCTAGAGGCGCTTGGGCGCGGAAAAGAGGCCATTAAACCGCTACGTTTGGCGCAAGCTATTTCGCCGCGTGACGACGTCGGAAAGGCCCTGGATCGGGTTATTCGCCTCTTTGGGTTCAACCTTGCAGAGACGCAGGTGGAAAGCGATGCGCTCGCCCCAAGGATTTGCGCGAACTTTTCTGAGAGTTTGGACAAGACCGTAGACTACGCCAAGTTTGTGCAATCCAACGCGCAAGGCATCAGTATCGAAGCATCAGGCCGCCAGCTGTGTATCGCAGGAGTGGTTCATGGGGAGCGGTACAGTTTCACTTTCCGCCAAGGCTTGCCCTCTGCGTCCGGCGAGCAGCTTCAGAAATCTGTTGAGATCACGCAATACGTCCGTGACCGCAAACCAAATGTCCGCTTTCCTGGGCGGGCGTATGTTTTGCCCGCGACTGAGAATGCAGCGCTTCCGGTAATTGCAATCAACACATCCAAGCTAGACTTGACCCTTTACCGCGTCAGTGACCGCAACATCCTGCGCACGATGCAGGACGGGTATTTTGGTAAACCCCTCAGCCAGTATCAACGCGCAGAGTTTCAACGCGAGGTGGGCACAGAAGTTTGGAAAGGCACTGGCGATGTTGAAAGTGCCTTCAACCTTGATGTCACAACACGCCTCCCCGTGACTGAGATTGTAGGCGACCTTCAACCGGGGGTTTATGCGCTTCAGGCAAGTGTGCCGGGTGCCGATCAATACGACACACCGCCGGCGACGCAGTGGTTTATCATCAGTGATCTTGGCGTGACGACGATGTCCGGGATCGACGGTCTGCATGTGTTTGTGCGCGGTCTGTCCGATGCGAGCGTAAAAGCGGGTACGAAAGTTGGCCTATTGTCTCGCTCGAATGCCGTGCTGGCCACGACCCAAACGGATGAAGACGGTTATGCGCGGTTTGATCCCGGACTGACCTTGGGGCGGGGCGGCCAGCGACCCGGTTTGCTAACAGTACAGAGCGGCAGTGATTTCTCGTTCCTGAGCCTGACTGAGCCAGAGTTCGATCTGTCTGATCGCGGAGTTGAAGGCCGACCAGCTGCGCCGCCCATTGATGTGTTCATGACGACAGAACGAGGTGCCTACCGCGCGGGTGAGACGATCCACGCCTTGGCCTTGGCACGCGACGGGTCGGCAGACGCAATTGACGGGCTGGCAATGACAGCAATCCTGACGCGACCTGACGGCGTGGAATACAGCCGGGTTACGCTAGACGACCAAGGTGCCGGTGGACGCGTGTTTGAACTGCCGTTGTCAGCTTCCGTGCCGCGAGGAACGTGGGGTGTGGCTGTCTACGCCGATGTTGATGCACAGCCGTTGGCTGAGACAAAAGTGCTGGTCGAGGATTTCCTGCCAGAGCGTATTGATGTCGCTTTGTCGATGCCTGGGGGACCGATTGCTTTGAAAGGCTTGACGCCTCAACTCGATGTTCAGGCAGATTATCTATTTGGCGCGCCGGGCGCGGATCTCGCGATTGAAGGCGATGTCATTCTTCGTGCCGCCAGTGCTGTTGAGGGGTACGCAGGTTTTGTGTTTGGACGTCACGATCAGCCATTTCAGGCGCGCCGTGGTGGTCTGCAGGGCGGCATAAAAACCGACGCGACGGGTGCAGCGCGCCTCGCTCTGGATTTGCCGAATTTAGAAGAAATTATGCAACCGATAGAGGCTCGTCTTATTGCACGGGTCCGTGAAGGATCGAACAGGCCGGTCGAGCGGGTTCTGACGAAGCAAGTGCTTGCTGATACGCCATTGATCGGGATCAAGTCGCAGGCGGATGGTGCGATTCCGGAAAATTCCGAAGCCGCATTTGATCTCATCGCAATTGGCCCCGACCTAACGCGGCAGCCCATGAAAGTGCGTTGGACCATGAATCGGGTCAACACGCGGTACCAATGGTATTCGAACTATGGCAGTTGGTATTGGGATCCGGTCACGACACGCACACGCATCGCAACCGGAGAGGTCACCCTTTCAGCGGATAACCTGACAACCGTCTCTGCGCCCGTGGAATGGGGTGAATATGAGTTGAAAGTTGAACGCCTTGATGGGGCATATGTCGCAAGTTCGGTGGGGTTCTCTGCTGGTTGGTATGGCGCGGCAGATGCCAGTGCGACGCCGGATCTTTTGGAAGCCTCGCTTGATAAGTCCAACTACCGCAGCGGGGACACTGCAACTTTTCGCATCGTTCCACGCGCTGCAGGAAGGGCGTTGATTACGGTGATGTCGAACCGTTTAGTCGATATGAAAACGGTTCGGGTGACGGAGGGCGAAAACCTGATCGAATTACCTGTGACTGATGATTGGGGCGCAGGCGTTTATGTTGCTGCTCAAGTTGTCCGTCCGCTGGATCAAAGCGCAGATCAAACACCGACACGTGCACTTGGTCTCTCATATGCACCCGTTGACCCGGCTGATAGTAAGCTCACAGCGCAATTCGATATGCCTGACCAAGCTGCCCCGCGTAGCCCATTGAATGTCGCATTGCGGGTTAAGGGCGCGAAGGAGGGTCAGACCGCCTATGCAATGATTTCTGCCGTTGATTTGGGCATCCTGAACTTAACCGGCTTCAAGCCCCCATCCGCCTCCGATCACTATTTCGGTCAACGTAAATTGGGCATGGGATTACGCGACATTTATGGGCGGTTGATTGATGGCCAATCTGGCGCGCTGGGCACGGTGCGGTCTGGGGGCGATGCCGAGGCGGGTTTGTCCGCCCAAGCGCCACCGCCGACCGAAGACCTTGTGGCTTACGTCTCTGGTCCGGTCAATGTTGGGCCGGACGGCATTGCCCGTGCGACCTTTGATCTGCCTGAGTTCAATGGAACCGTGCAGCTCAGTGCGATTGTCTGGACAGACAATGCTGTGGGCGAAGCCACCAAAGACGTCCTCGTGCGTGATCCTGTTGTTGTCACGGCAACCCTCCCGCGGTTCTTGGCACCGCAGGACGAGAGCCAGCTGCTTTTGGAGATCGTTCACGCCACTGGTCCTGCTGGCCAGATGCCGTTGACGGTGACCGCAAACGGCGTTGACCTGAGGGCTGTGCCGACGTCTGTGACGTTGCCAGAACAAGGCAAACAGGTCTTTGCTATCCCGCTTACCGCAGGTGCACCCGGAATAGCGGAGCTGTCTGTCACGTTGGTCACACCTGATGACAAAGTTCTTCGGAAATCACTGGTTGTACCAATTCAGAGAAACGATCCAGTGATCCAGCGTCGTTCGCAGTTTGACTTGGCTGCGGGTGGAACATTTACGCTGGACCAAAACGCGTTTGATGGCTTCCTGCCCGGTACAGCCAGTGCGACGCTTGCGGCGGGTCCGTTGGCGCGGTTTGATGCACCGGGTCTGCTCGATGCTTTGGACCGGTATCCCTATGGATGTACAGAGCAGACAACGTCTCGTGCGTTACCGCTCCTGTATCTTGATCAGGTTGCGCAGGCCATGAACCTTGATGCGCGCGAGAATATTGCCGACCGCATCGCGCAAGCCGTTGACCGGGTTTTGAACAACCAAGCGTCGAATGGTGCTTTTGGTCTGTGGCGTCCGCAGCACGGTGATATGTGGCTTGATGCCTATGTCACTGACTTCCTCACACGGGCCTCTGCGCAGGGACATGAGGTGCCAAAACTCGCATTGCGCCAAGCGCTTGATAATTTGCGTAACCAAGTCAACGGCGCGCCGGATTTCGAGGCCGGTGGCGAAGGTCTAGCCTACGCGCTTTTGGTTCTGGCACGAGAAGGGGCCGCTGCGATTGGTGATTTGCGGTACTATGCGGACGTCAAAGCGAATAGCTTCTCGACCCCTATGGCACTCGCGCAGCTTGGTGCAGCCCTTGCGGCTTATGGGGACACAATGCGTGCTGACGCTTTGTTCCGGTTAGCTGATGCACGCCTGCAATCTGTTCAACCCGAGGGGCAGCGCTGGCGCGATGACTATGGCACGCATCTGCGTGACGCCGCCGCCGTTCTGACGCTGGCGGTTGAGGCGGGATCAAACGCCGTAAATGTGGAGCGCATCTCTGCACAAGTGGCGCCGACACTGGGTGATGTCCGCGGTCGTTCAACGCAAGAATCTGTGTGGTCTTTACTTGCTGCGAACGCATTGCTTGGACGTGAAGAGGGCGCTTTGACCCTCAATGGCACACCAGTGCAAGGCCCGCTGGTGCAGGTATTGGAGCAAGATGCGGTGACGCCTGTTGCGATCCAGAATACGGGCTCTTCGAACACTGTTGTGACCCTCACGACGTTTGGTGTCGCCGCGCAGCCTGAACCGCAAGGGGGCAATGGTTACCGGATTGATCGCGAATACTACACGCTTGATGGTGACGCAGCCTCCCCTGCTGAAGTGCAGTCTGGTGAGCGTCTTGTCGCTGTGCTGACGTTGCAACCGTTTAACAAGGGTGAGGGGCGTTTGATGGTCAATGATCCACTGCCCGCAGGGTTCGAGATTGATAACCCAAACCTGGTTCAAGGCGGTGACGTGCGCTCGCTTGATTGGCTGAAACTGAGCAATCGTGTTCAGAACACAGAGTTCCGTCAGGATCGGTTCCTCGCGGCGGTCGATCACGGAGGGACCGATGCGTTTCAATTGGCCTATATTGTGCGCGCTATCGCGCCGGGCAACTATCACCACCCCGCTGCAAGCGTGGAGGATATGTACCGCCCCGAGTATCGCGCGCGCACAGCAACAGGGCGCGTGGTTGTCACGAAGTGAAATGGCATCGCGCCATATTGACTGTCACCGTTGGCCTTTACTTGGCTGCGGTCGGGCGCGATCAGTTTGACGATTGGATAGATGCAACGCTCATTCCGCCGCTGGCCATTGAAGTTGGGCAGGAAGTCCTTGACCGGAAAGGCGATCTTCTGAGGGCGTATCAAGTTGATGATGGGCGCTGGCGTTTGGCAGCCGATATCACGACGGTTGATCCTGATTACGTTAGGATGCTCGTGGCCTACGAAGACAAACGGTTCTACACGCATTCCGGCCTCGATTTAGTCGCCCTTTCCCGTGCAGCTTGGCAGGCGCTTCGATATCAGCGGATGGTGTCCGGCGCATCGACCCTAACGATGCAGACTGCGCGCCTGCTGGAGGGCAGTGGGACCGGGCAATGGAAAGGCAAATTGCGGCAAGCCCGTCTGGCATTGGCGTTGGAACGGCGGTTGAGCAAGTCGGATATTCTAAACCTTTACCTTCAACGCGCGCCATTTGGCGGTAATCTGGAAGGAGTACGCGCGGCATCGCTTGCGTACTTTGGGAAAGAGCCGCGTCGTTTGACGCCCGCACAATCCGCTCTTTTGGTGGCTTTGCCTCAGTCACCCGAGGCGCGCCGTCCAGACCGCAACCCGCAAGCTGCACATAAGGCTCGCGACCGGGTTTTGCGGCGTATGTTAGGTGCTGGTATCATCAGTGTTGAAACTGCCGAAACTGCACTGACCGAACCACCTTCAAATAAGAGGCGACCCTTTCCCTTGCGCGCGGCCCATCTGTCGGATCGCCTGATCGCCACGTCGCTGAGCGACCGGTTTGAGACAACTCTTGATGGCCCGTTACAACGAGCACTGGAAACACTTGCACGGCAATCCATGCGTCAGCAGGATCCGCGGCTTTCTATCGCAATGGTGGTGGCGGATCATCAAACAGGGGAAATCCTTGCCTCCGTTGGGTCGCCCGATTTTGCCGATGATGCGCGCGAAGGCTTTGTGGACATGACCCGTGCTTTGCGCTCTCCCGGATCGACTTTGAAACCGTTCGTTTATGGTCTCGGATTTGATCGCGGCCTAATTCATCCCGAAACATTGATCGAGGATCGTCCCCGTAGTTTTGGAACGTATGCACCGGTTAACTTCGACGGGCAGTTTCGCGGCGAACTGCGCGTGCGCGAAGCACTGCAAGCCTCGCTGAACCTACCAGTTGTCAGCTTGCTCGACAAAATAGGCCCTGCAAATCTGACGGGAACACTGCGACGCGCAGGTGTTCAGGCCGAAATACCGGGCGGTCGTGCAGGTCTTGCAATCGGTTTGGGCGGTTTAGGGATCAGCTTGCATGACCTCGTGCAGGTTTATGCGAGTCTGGCACGGGGTGGCCAAAGCGTCGTGCTGCATGAAATGCCGGTTAACCGCTCTCAAAAGGCCTCCCGTCTCTTGAGTTCAAAGGCGGCGTGGTATGTCACAGATATCCTTGAAGGGATCGCGCCACCTGCAGGCGCCCGCGCAAGAGATATCGCCTATAAAACTGGGACGTCCTACGGTCACAGGGATACGCTTGCGATTGGATATGACGGCAGGCACGTCATTGGGATATGGATGGGTCGGCCGGATGGTACACCAGTCCCCGGTGCTTTTGGTGCCGCCCTCGCTGCGCCTGTTCTCTTTCAAGCGTTTGAACGGTTGAAAACGGTTGCTGATCCGCTCCTTCCTGCGCCGTCTGATGTGCTGATGGTCGGAACGTCTGAGTTGCCCAAGCCACTGCGCAAATTCAAAGGGGCAGGCGATCTTTTGGTCGATCAGAACCGTCCGCAGATTGCCTTCCCCCCCGACGGAGCAAAAATTGCGTCCGGGTCAGATGGCGTTTTCGTTCAGATCCGCAATGGCGCACCACCGTTCAGCTGGCTCGCCAATGGTACACCGATTGCTTCAAGAAGCTGGGACCGCCAGATGCAAATCTCACCAAACGGGCGCGGATTCTTATCCGTTACTGTCGTGGACTCGAAAGGACGCTCTGCCAAAACGGAATTGTTCGTCGATTAGACCAGCTCAATCGCCAAGGCGATGCCCTGACCTCCACCAATGCACATGGTGATGAGTGCTTTTGATCCACCAATGCGTTCCAGCTCATGCAGGGCTTTGACCGTAATGATCGCGCCTGTGGCACCAACAGGGTGGCCGAGTGCAATCGCGCCGCCATTCGGGTTCACATTAGCGGGATCCAAATCCAGACCCTTGCTCACAGCCAGCGCTTGCGCGGCGAAAGCTTCATTGGACTCAATGACGTCAAAGTCCGATGCGTTGAGCCCGGTTTTAGCAAGCAGGTTTTCAACAGCGGGGACGGGACCGATGCCCATAACTTCAGGACGAACGCCCGCATGCGCATATCCAATGACACGCGCACGCGGCTTTAAGCCTGCCTTTTCTGCTGCATCAGCGCGGGCCAGAACAAGGGCACCTGCACCGTCATTGATCCCGGACGCATTGCCCGCTGTGACTGTGCCATCCTTTTGGAAGACCGTGCGAAGACCGCCAAGGGATTCCATGGTTGAGGCTTTGGGATGCTCATCTACTTCAAATGCCACCATGTCGCGCTTCACACGGACCTCGATAGGTGTGATCTGCTCTTTAAAGTAACCCGCCTCAATCGCCTTTGCCGCGCGTTGCTGACTTTCCAGCGCAAAAGCATCTTGTGCTTCGCGAGAAATATCGTGTTCCTTCGCGACATTCTCAGCGGTGACGCCCATATGGCCTGTTCCGAACGGGCAATTCAGGGCACCGAGCATCATGTCCTGTGCGCCAGCGTCACCCATTTTCTGCCCCCACCGCGCTTGTGGCAGAATATAGGGGGAGCGGCTCATGTTCTCCGCACCACCAGCCAGCCCAAAATCAGCGTCGCCCAACATCAGCGACTGAATGACTGAAACGATTGCCTGAACACCAGAGCCACAAAGACGGTTCACGTTCATGGCCGGAACTGTGTCTGGCACGCCGGCTTGCATCGCGCTAACACGCGACAAGTACATATCCCGCGGTTCGGTATTAATGACATGTCCGTAGGCCACATGACCGATCTGTTCCGGTGCAACGCCCGCGCGCTCCATCGCGCTTTCGTTGACGGCTGTTGCCAGATCAATCGGGGCGGTTCCGGCGAGTGCGCCACCAAATGTGCCAATGGCTGTCCGTGTTCCGCTGAGAATGACGATATCGCTCATGAAGTCTGGTCCTTTGCAAATGTTGCAGGCAGTCTAATTTAACACGAACGTCACGTCAGCTATAACGCGGCGTCGCAGGGGAGGATGAGATGAAACCAGCACGTGCGCCGCAGTCGGGTCTATCCCATGTAAAGGGCCTAAGTGATGCGCCCATGATCGACCAGACGCTGCCACGGGTTCTGTTGGATACAGTGAAGACGCATGGAGCGCGAGATGCCGCAGTGTTTGCAGAGCAGGGCATTCGGCGAAGCTACACCGAGTTTGCAACTGATGTTGACCGTCTTGCGACTGGCTTGCTGTCCTTGGGTTTTCGGAAGGGAGATCGCGTCGGCATCTGGTCGCCGAACCGCTACGAATGGCTCCTCACTCAATTTGCGACAGCGCGGATCGGGTTGATCCTCGTTAATATCAACCCCGCATACCGTCTGCATGAACTTGAATACGCGCTGAACAAAGTTGGCTGCAGTGGCATCATAACAGCGCGTGCGTTCAAGAGTTCCAATTACACGGGCATGCTTTCGGAACTCGGAGCGGAGAAACTTCCGCTATTGGCTCATACCATTTGTATGGGTTCAGATATCCACGTAGGTATGTTGTCCTTTGATGATTTGCTGCACGAAGCAGATACGGACCTGCTCGATAATATTACTGCGTCACTGCACCCTGACGATCCGATCAATATCCAATTCACGAGCGGTACAACTGGACACCCAAAGGGCGCCACGTTGACCCATCGTAACATCGTAAACAATGCCCATTTCACGACCCAAGCATTGGAGATGTCGGAGCAGGACCGGCTCTGTATTCCCGTCCCGTTCTATCATTGCTTTGGTATGGTCATGGGGACGCTGGGCTGCGTTACGAAAGGTGCCGCGATGATTGTACCGTCCGAAGGGTTCGATCCTCTAACTACGCTTGTGCAACTTGAGGCAGAGCAATGCACGGCGTGCTACGGGGTTCCGACGATGTTTGTAGGCATGTTGGAGCATAAGGAGTTTGCGTCGTTCGACCTGACAACGCTGCGCACAGGTATCATGGCAGGTGCCCCGTGCCCGATCGAGGTGATGCGCGAAGTGCAATCCAAGATGCACATGACCGGTGTTACGATTGCCTATGGCATGACAGAGACAAGCCCGGTCTCCTTCCAAAGCAATACTGATGATCCCGTAGAAAAAAGGGTGACCTCCGTTGGACGTATCCATCCGCATGTTGAGGTGAAACTTGTCGATGAGGTCGGACATACCGTTCCCGTTGGCGAGCAGGGGGAGCTGTGGACGCGTGGGTATTCGGTGATGCAGGGCTATTGGGATGAACGTCAACGCACTGCGGAGACAATAGACAAAGATGGCTGGCTGCATAGCGGTGATCTGGCGCGTATGGATCCGGAAGGATACGTCAATATTACTGGACGCCTAAAGGACATGATCGTGCGCGGAGGGGAGAATATCTATCCGCGCGAGATCGAAGAATTTCTTTACACCCATCCTGCGGTTAGTCAGGTTCAGGTCTTTGGCGTCCCAGACGAAAAGTTTGGAGAGATCGCGGTTGCTTGGATCATCACCAAACCAGATCACTCTACCGATGAAGCCAAGGTGAAAGAGTTCTGCGCAGGCAAGATTGCCCACTTCAAAGTGCCGACACATGTCCAGTTTGTCGATGTGATCCCGATGACGGTGACCGGCAAACCCCAGAAGTTCGTAATGAGGGCGGAGGTAGTCAAACAACTAGGACTGCAAGAAGGCCAGACCGCTTAAATTGCCAATCTAGAAACGAATTTCGTTAAGAATTAGCATTGTTTCCTAACTGGCCATAATGGCGTTGGCCTTTCTGCGAAACTACTGAATCTTGGCAGAGATTTCCCAAGCCGGTCATGAAAATGTCCAATTTTACTTAAAGTTATCGTGTTCAACGAAGATGACAATTCTGAGTATATAGAAGCCGCTAATGCCAATTAGAAAAACACCTAAATCCCTGACGGCTTGCGCGCTATCTGCACTTGCTATGTTCTCTGCGACTGAAAACGCAACTGCCGCAACTTATGTGTTTGCAGGTGAGGCAAACGGCGTCGACGTCGTAACGCATGCGGGCGGCTACAACGGAACAGGCGGAAGCTTTGAAATCTCCGTCGGTATAGATATGGCAAGCCTCTTTGCTTCTGAGATGGCTGTCTCTGTACAGAATGTCATAAACACTTGGAACGCTTTGACCCCGACGGTGAACAACGTCCAGTTCGGCCAGATTTCCGCGAACGCATTTGATTTTGAATCTGTGCTTTTGCATGAGATGGGACATGCCCTTGGCTTAGGGCACACGAATCTCGCGAGCGAATCCAATTTACCTGACGCCGATCAGGATTTTGCGATGTCTACTGATGGCGCGAATAACACTTTTGATCTTGATGCAGGCCGCGACACAGTCATCGGCTCCGCGGATGACAATCGTGGCGACGATGTGAATCTGAACCTGTTCCGAATTGCGGATAATGACCCGTTTGCAACTGACCTCGGTGTCATCGACTCGACGACTTACAGTCGTGATTTGGCTGACCTGCCACGCGGTGACAATTTTGCGGCAAGCGCCGGTCGCGCGGTCGCCAACCATCTTGGGTATGGTGACACAGAAGCTGTCATGCAGCAGGGCACTCAGAACGGCGAAACCCAACGTACACTTGCGGCCGACGACGTGGTCGGGGTCCGCTACGCACAATCAGGTGTGGATGAGATTGCCGGAACTGCAGATGACTACACATTCACACTGAACTTCATCGGTGAGGCGATGGAAGCTGACATTTTGATCGGCTTTGATAACGCGCAAACAAGTTTTGCTTCGACTTTGTTCAGCGGCACGATGTTTGCCACTGATCATACGTCCATTTCGAGCGCGCAGATTTTCTTTAACTCTGACTCGAATTGGTTTTTCAACGAGCAGTCAAACAATAGTGTTTCGGCCGTTCCTCTTGCCGGGTCTGCTTGGTCAATGGTGCTTGCATTGGCGGGTCTTGGAGCCCTGTCTTACCGTCGTCGTTCTGCGTAACGTTTACCCGGCCGCTTGCCACTCACGGATTGCGTCCAACGGATAGAGTAGCATGATCACGTTAAGGGCGAGCCCATCGCGTATCATGTATATCACGAAGGCCTCAGCAAAGATGATGATCGCAATGCTGGCCCAAACAGGCAGCAGTTTTGCGGCATAAAATCCTGCGATCATGGCAAGAATATCAAAAACTGAATTCAGGACGGAATCGCCGAAATAGTCCAAGGCAATCGTAACTTCGCGATACCGATTGATGACTGCATCTGTGTTTTCTGCGATCTCCCAAGCGGCCTCAACAATCGTGGCGATTGTCAGGCGCCATCCAAGACTGATGCGCCGAGCCACAAGCCAAAGCACAAAGTAAAAAATAAACCCGTGCAAGACATGGCTAGGCGTATACCAATCCGCGATATGCTGAGAATTTTCGGAACTCATCGTCTCCAAATGCAGAAGCTTGATATAGCCGCACTTACACATTGGAATGCGACCCATCCACAACAGGATTGCCGCTGTCGCGACAATGACCAGCAAGGTCGCAACGTAGGGGACATAGCTCTTTTTCATGAGCCAAACGGAATCACAGCGGAGTGGCTTCTGTAAACTCGCCACGCATGTGACACTAATATTCGTGACATTCCTGACTCACTGCCTAGCTCCGTTGTATGAACAAATTTGGCCCCAGCCGTTCCGAGTTAAAATTTCGCATACTCATGAGCGCAGTTATCCTTGGATTGTTAATCATCGCGATGGCGATCAAAGGGGTCCCGCGTAGTCTCGTCGGGATTGAGCTATTCGTGTTTGGCGGTGGGTTTGCTGTGTTTCTGGGCGGAACCTCTCTTTGGAAACTGTTGCGGGGGTGAGACTTGCGTGGTTTGGTCGGCAACATGATCGACCTTAAGCAATTCGAACCACTCTCCCCTGCAGAACAAAAGCTAGTTGAAGAGGCCGTGTTGCCAAATAGAACGGTGCTGGCGGCTGGCACATTGCCTGCAAAATGCAGCGAGGATGTGCAGGTGCGCGCTGATCTTATCCGCTTTCTTCTACTGTCGCACCCTTTGCATGACAAAGGTATCCGGCTGCGCGGGGCGTGGATCGTTGGGGCGCTTGATCTGCAAGGCTGCGACAGTCAGCGTGATATCTCACTTACCGCTTGCCGCTTGCCTGACCCGATGAATCTCATCAATGCGTCTTTGCGGGGTCTCCACATCTCTGGATGCAGATTGAGTGATGTCTCAGCTGACAATGCCGCATTCTCGGGGTCTGTGTATTTCCGCTCGGGAACACATATTGAGGGTGAGTTGAGCTTATCCGGTGCAACGATCAATGGAGATCTGCAAGTCTGCGACGCCAAGATCGAAGCAGCCGGGCAAGATGCAATCTTTGCGCCGTCACTGCGGGTGAAAGGGTCTGTGTTCTTTGGGAATTACCCTTATGCCGATGGAGACACGACGCTCATAGTCACGGGGCAGATCTTCATGTCCTCGGCGCGGGTTGAGCATGATTTGTTTCTGACAAACACCGCGATCACTTTGAATGACTTAAGCCTTTCAGGCGCAGTTTTTGGCGCGACCGAAGAACATGGCTCAGGCATTGCGATCAGTTTGGCACGGGCGAAAGTGGGCGGCATTTTATTTCTGAAAACAAACCATATTTCACGTGGGATACTCAACTTGGCAGGTGCACATGTCACACGCCTGAAGGATGAACCTGTTGGTCCCGGCGCTGCTTATCCAGTCCGACTGGACGGGTTTACCTATTCGGATTTCTCAAGGCATGCAGAGATTGGCATCCAGTCAAGACTGGACTGGCTCAACCGCAGGCCAAAAGACATGCCCTTTATTGCCCAACCGTATGAACAATTGGCCTATGTGATGAACCGCATGGGGCATCGCAACGACGCGAGAACGGTTTTGATGAATAAGGAACGTTTGCTTAAAGCCGAAAACCGTCGATTGGCGGCTGAAAGAGGTGGCTTTGTTGGCTGGCGCGCACTCTCTTGGATTAATGACACATTCTTGAGATTCAGCATTGGTTACGGATATCGGCCTGCGCGCGCAGCCGTGATTGCCGTGTTGCTGATCCTGAGTCTGGGATGGTTTTTTGAGCAAACGTGGAAAGCAGGCGATATGGCCCCGAACGCCGCGCCAATTCTGATCTCAGATGGGTGGATATCGGCCACGGAAACGCATCCTGAAAATCCGGCGGTCTTTTGGTCGTCACCGGGCCAAGCTGGTCAGGATTGGGAGACGTTTAACGCCTATGCCTATGCAGCTGACCTTGTCGTTCCATTGGTCCAACTCGGTCAGGAAGGTGCATGGGCCCCGTCTACGTCACGGTCAGACTGGGGCCGTATTGGATGGTGGATCCGCTGGTTTGCGATGGCGATTGGCTGGATTGTCACAGCACTTGCCGCAGCCGCTATCACAGGTGTTATTCGAAAGGACTGACCGCCGGACAAAAATGCCCAGCGGCCGATGATAAGAAAGCTGCTTTAAGCGACGTCAAATTGCAGCGTTTTCACCTGCTGAAACATACCCGTGTCCTCAAGCTTTTTAAGGATAGGCGCTGGCACAGGTGCATCGACATAAAGCAAGGCAATTGCGTCCTTTCCTGCACCAGAGCGGCCCAGCGTAAAGTTCGCAATGTTCACGCCGTTTTCGCCCATGGTTTGACCCAATGTGCCGATGATACCCGGAACATCTTCATTGGTTGTGTAGAGCATATGCTCGCCAATCTCAGCGTCGATATTGATGCCTTTGATCTGAATGAACCGCGGCTTACCATCTGAGAAGACGGTTCCCGCGATAGAGCGCTCGCGCTCATCTGTAACGACATTGATCTTGATGTAGCCGTCAAAGACGCCTGACTTGTCTTGTGTTGTCGTGCTGATCTTTATCCCACGCTCTTTCGCAATCACGGGTGCTGAGACCATGTTCACGTCTGGATTGGTTGCTTTCATGATCCCGGCAACGCCCGCGCAATTCAGCGCTTCAAGGTTCATAGCAGAGACAGAGCCGTTATACGTGATCTGAATGTCTTTCATGACTTCGTCGGTCATCTGACCAATGAAGGAGCCAAGATGTTCAGCCAGTTTGACCCATGGACCCATGACCTTCGCTTCTTCTGCCGTCACCGAAGGCATGTTCAATGCGTTGGAGACAGCCCCGGTGAGTAAATAGTCGGACATCTGTTCTGCAACTTGCAACGCGACGTTTTCCTGCGCTTCCGTTGTTGCAGCGCCGAGATGGGGCGTCACAACCACGTTTGGCAGGTTGAACAAAGGACTTTCCGTTGCCGGTTCTACGGCGAAGACGTCAAAGGCCGCGCCCGCAACCTTTCCGGATTTCAGAGCGTCTGCCAATGCTTCTTCATCAACCAAACCACCCCGCGCGCAGTTCACGATCCGCACACCGTCCTTCATCTTTGCGATTGCTTCAGGGCTGATCATCCCGCGAGTTTTGTCCGTCGCAGGCACGTGCATGGTGATGAAGTCAGAGCGTGCGTAAAGCTCGTCCAACTCAACCTTTGTGACGTTCAGCTTTTTCGCCCGTTCTTCAGACAGGAACGGATCATAGGCGATCACTTTCATTTTAAGCCCAACGCCACGTTCGCAAACGATACCGCCAATATTGCCTGCGCCGATCACGCCAAGTGTCTTGCCAGTCAGCTCGACACCCATAAATTTTGATTTCTCCCATTTGCCGGCGTGTGTGGAGGCAGACGCTTCGGGGATTTGGCGGGCAACGGCGAACATCATCGCAATCGCATGCTCTGCAGTCGTGATCATGTTTCCGAAAGGCGTGTTCATCACGATGATGCCTTTCTTGGACGCGGCTTGAATATCGACATTGTCGACCCCGATTCCCGCGCGTCCGATTACCTTCAGATTGCTCGCATTGGCGATCAGTTTTTCAGTTGCTTTTGTCGCAGACCGGATCGCCAAACCATCATACTGCGGGATCAACTTAAGAAGTTCGGCTTTGTCTTTACCTAGGTCGGGCATGAAATCTACGTCGATGCCACGGTCGCGGAAGATTTGGACGGCGGTTTCAGACAGTTTGTCAGAGACGAGTACTTTGGGGGCCATGAGAAGCTCCTCCTTCAGAAATCAAATATGGGATTAAGCCGAAATTTCGGCGTGAAAGGCGTGCGCAATCCAAGGCATCAGAGCTTCAATGTCAGACGTTTCTACCGTTGCGCCGCACCAGATACGTAGACCGGGAGGGGCATCGCGATACGCGCCGATATCATAAGCTACGCCAGCGTCATCCAACCGTTTCGCTACGGCTTTTGCAAAGGCTGCACCATCTGCAATGCGATCATCGGTGAACTTGAGACATACGGACGTGTTCGACTGGGTTGCCGGATCGACTGCCAGATTTGCCAGCCATTCGGTCTGGTCCGCAAAATCATTGACGGCCTTTGCATTTGCATCTGCGCGGCCGATCAGCCCTTGCAAGCCGCCTACCGATTTTGCCCAGTTTAGGGCAAAGATATAGTCCTCAACACACAGCATCGAGGGTGTGTTGATTGTCGCACCAGTGAAGATTCCGTCGATCAGATTTCCGCCTTTGGTCAACCGAAAAATCTTTGGCAATGGCCAAGCTGGCAAGTAGCTTTCCAAACGCTCAACCGCGCGGGGTGAAAGGATCAAAACGCCATGTGCGGCTTCGCCGCCCAATACCTTCTGCCAGCTGAAGGTTGTAACGTCCAAACGATCCCAAGGCAGCTCCATCGCGAAGGCGGCGGAGGTCGCATCACACAACGTCAAACCACCCCGATCAGCAGGAATAGAGTCTTTGTTTGGAACACGCACACCTGAGGTTGTCCCATTCCACGTGAAGCAGACGTCTTTATCGAAGTCGACGGTATTGAAGTCTACGATCTTGCCATACTCTGCCGTTTTAACTTCAGCGTCCAACTTCAGTTGTTTGACTACATCCGTGACCCAACCTGCTCCGAAACTCTCCCAAGCAAGCATTTCGACGGGGCGGGCGCCAAGAAGGTTCCACATCGCCATCTCATAAGCGCCTGTGTCTGATGCGGGAACGATGCCGATCAAATAGTCATCAGGTACGCCCAACACATCGCGTGTCAGATCAATCGCCTCTTTCAGCTTGGCCTTGCCAGGCGCCGCACGATGTGACCTGCCGAGCGGAGCGTCAGCGAGCTTGTTCAATTCAAATGTGGGGGGTTTGGCGCAGGGGCCAGAAGAAAAACGCGGGTTTACCGGTCGCGTTGCCGGTTCAGTAGTCGCCATCAGTGGTATCCTCACAGATATATGCCCTTCGTTGGGGAAGGGTGTCCCACCGACGCGTTTAAGCTCTGCTTTCTGGTTCCACAACAGTAAATCCGGCGCTATAGCGGCGATTGAGTATCTTTTTGCGACAGATCTTTAGGATGGACATGGCAATGTACGTGGTGACGCTCCTCACAAACCCGGAAGACGCAGCGCTCGAACCTGGTTTAGTCGACTCGTTGCGCAACGCATGGGGCGGCGCGGAACTGCGATGGTTGATGCCTGACTTTTGCGCGGAATTCGATCTTGGTGTGATGCCAGACAACGTTCCGAATGTATGGTCTGATCTCCAAAAATTGCGCGTCGATCTTTGTGTTCAAGCCTCAGAAGGACGAAAGAAGCACCTGCTGCTGGCAGATATGGACAGCACAATGATCGAGCAGGAGTGCATTGATGAGCTTGCTAGTGTTGCCGGAATCGGTGCGCAAGTTGCGGATATTACAGCTCGTGCCATGAATGGAGAAATTGCGTTTGAAGGCGCCTTACGGGAACGGGTCGCTCTTCTAAGAGGTCTTGATCGTAGTGTAATAGACACTGTTCTCAGAGAGCAGATCACGTATATGCCCGGTGGCAAGACACTTGTGAGCACGATGAAATCAGTAGGTGCTTACTGCGCGCTGGTGTCTGGCGGCTTTACGGTCTTCACCGGGCCGGTGGCAGCGCACCTTGGTTTTGACGAACATCGTTCGAACCAGTTTGAAATGTCAGGTGGCAAACTGACAGGTTCAGTGATCCCGCCAATCGTGGGGAAGGATGCCAAGGTCGCTGCTTTAGAAGAACTCACCTCCAAATTGGGGATTAGCGAAAACGAAGTGCTCGCGGTGGGTGACGGTGCAAATGATTTGGGAATGTTGACTTTGGCTGGAATGGGCGTGGCGTTGCACGCAAAGCCGTCAGTGCAGGAACAAGTGAATTTCCGCATAAACCATGGTGACCTGACCTCCCTTCTTTTTCTTCAGGGCTACAGCGCAGAGGAGTTCGTGCATTGAGCAAACCAAGTCTTGATGGGGCGTATGGCCTGAAAACACCGGACGACTCGATCTCCCTCTACGGTGAATGGTCGGAAACCTACGACGAAACATTTGCTCAGGCCTCTGGGTATCAATTGCCAAAAGCCGTGGCCCATGCCTTCGTTTCGGCAGGTGGTGTTGGCCCTGTCCTTGATGTTGGCGCCGGCACTGGCCTTGTCGGCGTCGCATTGCAGGATGCAAAGGTTAGTGAGATCGATGGTGTCGATATCTCCGCGTTAATGCTTGCGGAAGCTGCGCTGAAAGACTGCTACGAAAATCTCTTTGAGGGGGACATGACCCAATCGTTGGATTTGGAAAGCGAGAAGTATTCCGGGATCGTGAGTGCTGGGACATTTACGCATGGTCATGTTGGACCGGATGCATTGGATGAGCTGTTATGGGTTGCCAGATCAGGCGCTGTCTTCGCTTTGACCATCAATACTGCACATTACAAACAGTTGGGGTTCGAAGCAAAGTTCGAAGCACTCAAAGACCGAATTCAGGGTCTAACTTTGCGTGAAACGCCGATTTATGATGAACGGCGACAAGATGACCACAGTAACGACACGGCCTATATCGCAGTATTCAAGAAAGCTTAACGCCCCTTCCAAACAGGGTCTCTTTTTTCAGCGAATGCTTTCGCGCCCTCAAGCTGGTCCTCACTGGAATATAACTTGTCCACGGTTTCGAATTTCCGCCCAGTGACCTGATCCATTGTGTCTTGAAAGGTGTGATCCTCAGCATACCGGACGATTTCCTTGATCGCGGCGTAAACAAGGGGCGGACCAGACGCGAGAAGTCGAGCGAGTTCCCACGCGCGGTCCATCAATTGTGCCTTTGGAACGATTTCATTGACCAGACCCCATTTATGCGCCTCTTCAACGTAAAACCAACGACCGGTGAAAAGTAGCTCCATTGCGATGTGATGCGGGATACGTTTTGGCATCTTTATTGAGGCCGCGTCAGCCACCGTTCCTGATCGGATTTCGGGCAATGCAAAGCTCGCATGATCTGCCGCTAAGATAATGTCTGCCGAAAGCGCCAGTTCCAGACCACCGCCGCACGCAATACCGTTCACAGCGGCAATGACGGGTTTGTTCAGATTTGGCAGTTCCTGCAAGCCTCCAAAGCCGCCGACACCATAGTCACCATCAACCGCATCGCCGTCCGCTGCAGCCTTCAGGTCCCATCCTGGGCAGAAAAATTTCTCTCCACCCCCCGTGACAATTGCAACGCGGAGCTCGGGGTCATCGCGAAACGCAGCGAATGTCTCTCCCATGATCCTGCTGGTGGCAAGATCAATCGCGTTGGCTTTTGGCCGGTCCAATGTAACTTGCAGGACTGGTCCGTCACGGTGAGTTTTGATGGGGCTCATGGCACCTCTCTGATTAAAGCGTCGCCGATAATAGCAGCAGTTGCGGTGCACAACAGTGGGTTAACTTCGACCTCTTCGACAAAGCTCGCCTCACTCACAACATATGACTGAATTGCCAGAACTGCGTCGATAATTGCGTCAATATCCAGCGTATCTGCCCCCCGATATCCGCTAAAGAGTGGCGCAATCCGAAGCTTATTAAGGCCCGTAAGAATGTCATCGCGGTCGGCGGGTATCAGCATCGATGTGGTGTCATCCCACAGTTCCGTCAGCGTCCCGCCCGCACCAAGTGTAAGCACAAAGCCATGGGCCGGATCGCGCACAACACCAATGAGCAGTTCGACAAGCACATCCTCAACCATTTCCTCGACAAGAACACGTTCACTGTCCATTCGTTCGCAGGCATCATTTACCTGTGACGTGTTCTGTAGCCCGAGTACAATCCCATTTGAGCCTGTCTTATGCGCAACCCCTAAGGCTTTGGCTACAACTGGAAAGGTAATATCACTGATGCTTTCGGGCTTAGTTAGAGTCTTTCCAGCCGGAATCGCTGCTCCATGTTGCGCCAATCTCGCCTTAGCTACGTCCTCATCCAGTAGCTGCGCATCGCGCTCTTCACCCGGTATAAGTACGCGGACCGGATTCATAGGAATGCTGACGGCCGCCCGGATGGCTTTGAGTGCCTCAGTCAGTCCATTCAATGGAACCACGCCGCTATTGATGAGGCGCTGGGCGGTTTCCTCCGTCATGAGTTCCGGAAGTGTCGCGACCATGCAGATTACTGCACCGGTTTGTTCCCTCACCCGAATTGCCGCATTGATGGCGCAGTCCCAGTCCGCAGGAGTACAGCGGTCACTGCGCGGGAAATCAACGATGATTAATATGGCGGCAAGTGCAGGATCGTCGAGCGCTGACCAAGCCGAAACCATCGCATCCTCATCTCGCCAGATGTATGTGTGGTAGTCGAGCGGGTTAGCGAGGGCGACTTTCGGGCCGAGCGCATCACGTAGCTTCTCAGATTGCGTCTCTGTGAGTTTTGGAAAGGTTAACCCGTACTGCTTTCCCAGATCAGCAGTAAGGGATGCCTCCCCTCCCGAACAACTGATCGAACCGATATTTCGTGATGCCAACGGGCCGGCGACGTGCAGCAGCTTCAGGGCCTCTATGAACGCAGAAAGGTCGTCGACACGTGTGATCCCGAGACGGTCGAATAAAGCCTGCGCACCTGCGTCTCCTCCAGCGAGCGATGCGGTATGCGACACGGTGGCTGCTCTGGCTTCATCCGAAGTCCCTACTTTCAAGGCGACTAAAGGGATGCCCTTCTCAGATGCCTTTAATGCCAGCTTCTGCCATGCTTCGAGATCGCTGATCCCCTCTATATGCAAACCAATTGCGGTTACCCGTGGATCATCGAGCAGCGCGCTCGCGATTTCCGCTTGGCTGGACTGCGCCTGATTGCCACTTGTCACCATGTAGCCGATCGGAAGAGCGCGCCTTTGCATCGTAAGGTTGATCGAGATGTTCGAGGATTGCGTCAGGATCGCAACGCCCTTTTCAACTGGGACAAGCCCGTGTTGATCTGGCCAAATCGCAACCTTGTCGAATGCATTGATGAATCCATAGCAATTTGGGCCAAGGATAGGCATGTCTTGTGCTGCCCTTAGAAGTCTTGCTTGGGCATCTGCACCTGTTGCGTCTTCGGCTGTGGCTTCGGCGAAGCCAGATGCAAAGCACACTGCGCCGCCTGCCCCTTTTTTGCGCAGTCTTTCTACCGCACCGACTGTCGCTTCGCGGTTGATCCCGATAAACGCCGCATCGGGGACTTCAGGCAAAAGATGCGCGCCCTTCCAAGCCGGGACGCCTGCGACTTCAGATTTACTCGGATGAACGGCGTACAGTTTTCCGGGAAAGTCGAACTTCTTCGCCTGCTCTAATACGGCCTCCCCCCATGCTCCGCCACCAACAACGGCAATTGATTTAGGGTTAAACAGTCTCGAAAAAGTGTTCATCAAGCACCTAGCGGACGCAGCAAATCACGGCTGATAATGTGACGTTGAATTTCAGAGGTTCCGTCCCAGATTCGCTCCACGCGTGCATCCCGCCAGAACCGTTCTAATGGGTAGTCATCCATGAGTCCCATGCCACCATGGATTTGAATTGCCGCGTCTGTGACTCTCGCGAGCATTTCACTCGCGTATAGCTTTGCTGAGGCAATCTCGCGGTTCGAGGGCAGTCCTTTGTCAAGCCGATCTGCTGCAGCAAGTGTCAAAAGATCAGCGGCATCAATCTCCGTAATCATGTCAGCAATCTGAAAACCGACGCCTTGGAATTTACCAATAGGTTGTCCGAATTGTTCACGTTCTGCGGCATAGGTGAGGGCGTAGTCAAAAACCCTGCGCGCGCGACCGACGGACATCGCTGCCACCGTAATACGCGTGGCATAGAGCCATTCGTTCATGACCGCAAATCCACCGTCGACCTCACCCAAGACCTGCGCATCCGGTAACCTGCAGTCATCAAATTCAAGGATCATATTTTTGTAGCCGCGGTGGGAGACCGACTTATACCCGTCACGGATTGTGAAGCCCGGTATTCCGCGATCAACAAGAAATGTCGTGATCTTCTTTTTCGGGCCGCGTGGTGTCTCTTCCTCGCCGGTTGCTATGAACACGATGATGAAATCAGCATGTTCAGCCCCGGAAATAAAGTGTTTCGATCCATTGACGATCCAGTCACCACCGTCGCGCACAGCTGAACACTTCATGCCCCGCACGTCAGAGCCTGCACCCGGTTCAGTCATTGCGAGCGCATCCATTTTTTCACCTCGGACAGCAGGCATTAAATAGCGATCTATTTGCTCTCCTTCACAGGCCATTAGAATATTTTGTGGCCGCCCGAAGAAATGGTTCAATGCCATAGAACCACGCCCCAATTCACGCTCAACCAGCGCAAAATCTACGTGGGACAGACCAGCGCAGCCAACGCTTTCAGGGAAGTTGCAGGCGTAAAATCCCAGATCTAGAGTCTTTTGTTTGATTGTCTGAGCGATCTCAGACGGCACTTCACCAGTGCGCTCGACCAGTTCCTCATGCGGGTATATTTCATTCTCGACAAAAGAACGCACGGCGGAGACGATCATCTCCTGCTCTTCATTCAATCCGAACTGCATCACTAGGCCCTTCGACCGGCGTGGAGGCGTGTCCCAAGCTCAACCGCTTTGCAGCCGACGGCTCTGGCACAAATTCCGAGCGGCCCCCGCAAATAGTTTAGCCTATTGGGCATAGTTAGACCCTTCGTCATCCAAAAGACCTTTCAATTCTGCCAAATGGCGGACGTCCTGTTCGGGGTAGTTTTCGATTTCATCGGCCGTCTTGGCGGCGATTTCATCGGGCAATATTGCAAGTGGCTGGCCGGTTTGGAGCGCGCGGATGTAAACCTCGCAGGCCCTCTCAAAGAAATACATTCGGTTGAACGTCTCAGCGACAGTGTCGCCGATAACCATGATGCCGTGATTACCCATGATCATGACCTTCTTCTTGGGATCATCAAACAATTGCGCACAACGTTCACCTTCTTCTTCGAAGGCAAGGCCACCATAATTGTCATCCACGACTTGGCGGTCAAAAAACATCGCCGCATTCTGCTCTAGTGGAGGAAGAATTTTGTTTTCTAGACAGGCCAAGACCGTCGCATGTACGGAATGAACATGCATAGCACATCGCGCGTGCGGGCAGTGGCGGTGCAGTCCACCATGTAGGCCCCATGCAGTCGGATCAGGTGCATTAGGACCTTCCAAGGTACGTGGATCATTAGCGTCAATCACTAACATGTCAGACGCCTTGATGCGCGAGAAATGCATTTGATTGGGGTTCATTAGAAACTGTGTGCCGTCGTCATTGATGGCCAGCGAAAAGTGATTGGAAACACCTTCGTGCATGTTCAGTTTAGCTGTCCAACGAAACGCAGCCGCCAGATCAACACGTTCTTGCCAGTGCTCAATATTGTTCCGCGTGCCGTCCATGCGTCTCTCCCTTTCGATCCACATAAACTTCACCATGCATTAAGGCGTATGACTAGCGAAATTACGACTTTTCGCTGTCGGTATTTTTGCGGGTTGCGTGTCGGACGTTTCTCATGACAATTGGTACATGGAACATACTTCACTAAAATCATGGGCAGAGTGTGCGAGTCGGCTGGTTGCAGTCGCAGCGGGCAGAGAGGCTGCAGATGTCGTGATCCAAGGCGGCATTTGGATCAATGTACACACGCGCGAACAACTTCCCGATCATGATTTGGCCATTGCTGATGGCCGGTTCGCCTATTGCGGACCTGACGCTTCCCATTGCGTTGGACCAGATACGGAGATCATAGAAGCCGATGGCCGCTTCATGATACCGGGCCTCTGTGACGGCCATATGCATATTGAGTCGGGAATGTTAACGCCCGCTGAATTCGCCGCTGCTGTCATTCCGCATGGTACGACGACGATGTTCACAGATCCCCACGAGATTGCCAATGTGCTTGGTCTAGATGGTGTCAGATTGATGCATGATGAGGGTCTAATTCAGCCCATTTCCATATTTACGCAAATGCCAAGCTGCGCGCCCTCTGCGCCGGGACTTGAGACGACTGGCTTTGAGATCGGACCTGATGATGTATCTGAGGCGATGTCTTGGCCTGGCATTATTGGATTAGGGGAAATGATGAATTTCCCCGGTGTTGTGAACGGCAGTCAGCAGATGTTGGCAGAAATCGCAGCAACGCAGAATGCAGGCAAAACTGTGGGCGGCCACTATGCGTCGCCAGATTTGGGACCTGCATTTCACGCATACGCGGCTGGTGGTCCGGCGGACGATCACGAGGGCACTTGCGAAGCGGATGCGGTCGCACGCGTCCGGCAAGGGATGCGGTCCATGATGCGGCTCGGCTCCGCGTGGTATGATGTGGAGACACAGATCACGGCGATTACTGAAAAAGGCCTCGATCCTAGATCGTTCATTTTGTGCACAGACGATTGCCATTCCGGTACATTGGTCAACGAAGGCCACATGAACCGTGTTGTGCGTCATGCGATCGAATGTGGGTGTGACCCCATCATTGCTCTTCAAATGGCGACCATTAACACTGCAACGCATTTCGGCTTGGAGCGTGAGTTGGGCTCGATCGCACCGGGTCGTCGTGCCGATGTCATTCTAACGTCTGATTTAAGAACGCTTCCTATTGATTGCGTCATGGCACGCGGTGTCGTGGTTGCCGAGGGTGGTGTGATCACAACAGAATGCCCGCACTTGAACTGGCCAGACAAAGTACGGCAAACGGTCAAGCTGAGTAAAGTTCTCTCGGCTTCGGATTTCGAAATCTCCGCGCCTTACCATTCTGAACAATTGACCGCCCGGGTCATTGGTGTCGTCGAAAATCAAGCCCCAACGAAAGCTCTAAGTCGACAAGTTAGGGTGGATCAGGGTCTAGTTTCGGCACAAGATGGCATCGCACAGATTGCGTTGGTCGAAAGACACAGAGCGACAGGTAGCGTTGTCAATGCACTGGTCGAAGGCTTTGGCTACCAAGGTGAGATGGCAATGGCCTCTACTGTTGCCCATGATAGCCATCATATGATTGTCATAGGCACATCACGTGAGATGATGGCAAAAGCAGCAAACCGGCTCGGAGAGGTTGGCGGCGGCGTGACCATCTGGAAAGATGACGAAGAGCTCGCGCTTGTTGAACTACCGATTGCGGGCCTGATGTCGGATGCCCCCGCTAAAGACGTCGCTGCAATGGCCGAAAAAATGGTCGCTGCGATGCAAGCTTGCGGCTGCACCTTGAACAACGCCTATATGCAACACTCGCTATTGGCGCTCGTCGTAATCCCGGAGTTGCGTATCTCAGACTTAGGGCTTGTTGACGTAACAAAATTCGAAATGACTGACCTATTTGAGGAAACTGAATGATAATATCCGACGCAAACCTGCCTATCGAAACTGTTGACGTACCCGCGCCAGAACTTTTCTGCGATGCAGACAAAGCGGTTGATCGGCTCTGTGAACTTTACAAGGCAGCGACGGATTTTCTGACGACCAAGTTTGAAATGTCGTTGAATGGCGAAACGCCAACGGCGCGGTATCGTGCCTATTATCCAGAGGTCAGATTGACCACGACCAGCTTTGCGCAGGTTGATAGCCGTCTGAGTTTTGGGCACGTCGCGTCGCCGGGCACGTATTCTGCAACGATCACGCGCCCTGATCTCTTTCGCAACTATCTAGAGCAACAGATCCAGCTTCTCCAAGATCACCACGGCGTCGATGTGCAGATCGGTGCTTCGGATACACCAATGCCTGTCCATTTTGCCGCAGCTGCCGATCCCAATATGACGGTGCCCCAAGACGGTGCGATGCAATTCACGCTGCGCGATGTTTTTGATGTACCGGATCTTTCGACGACAAATGATGATATCGTCAATGGAATGAGCGCGGGGCATCCTGACGGCAGCCGTCATTTGTCGGGCTTCACAGCGCAACGGATCGACTACTCGCTGGCCCGTTTGTCTCACTACACAGCGACGGATCCCCACCATTTTCAGAACCACGTTTTATTCACCAACTATCAATTCTATGTCGAGGAATTTGAAGGCTATGCGCGCCAGGTGCTGGCCGACAAAGACAGTGGCTATGTCTCGTTTGTCAGTACCGGAAACCATGAGTTGACATCGGCAGACGGTACCATCCCGCCAACGGAAAAAATGCCACAGATGCCGACTTACCATCTCAAAAAGGCGGATGGGTCAGGAATCACTTTGGTGAATATTGGTGTCGGACCTTCGAATGCAAAAACGGCCACGGATCATATCGCGGTCTTGCGACCGCATGCTTGGCTCATGGTGGGGCATTGTGCAGGTCTTCGAAATTCACAGTCTCTTGGTGATTTCGTATTGGCCCACGCATATCTGCGGGAAGATCATGTCTTGGATGATGATTTACCGGTTTGGGTTCCTATCCCGGCACTCGCTGAAGTGCAGATTGCATTAGAGGAAGCCGTTGAAGAAGTGACTGAACTAGAAGGCTTCGATCTAAAGCGTCTTATGCGGACGGGCACGGTCGCTACAATTGACAACCGAAACTGGGAACTGCGTGATCAATCCGGGCCTGTGCATCGGCTATCGCAATCGCGCGCTGTGGCTCTTGATATGGAAAGTGCCACAATTGCGGCGAACGGTTTCAGATTCCGCGTGCCCTACGGGACGCTTCTATGTGTGTCGGATAAACCGTTGCACGGAGAGCTAAAGCTGCCAGGGATGGCCTCGGATTTCTATAAAACGCAGGTTGCACGCCATCTTTTGATCGGAATTAAAGCGATGGAACGCCTCTCAAAAATGCCTTTGGAACGGCTTCATTCCCGAAAATTGCGGAGTTTTGAGGAAACAGCCTTCCTGTAAGTCCAGAAAAACGCAGAAAAACGCAGAAAAATAAGGCATTTGGTACACTAATCGTTGTGGTCCGCCGCTATATTCAGTTAGATTCGCGCAATAACCCCCCAATAAATGGGGTACGGACCAAAAGAGGGAGATATCTCATGGCGTCGAAACCAATGACCAAAACACAACTGGTCGCAGCACTGGCTGAAGAAGCCGGCGCCGACAAGAAAGCCGCAGCAGCAGCACTTGACGGCATCATCAACATCATCACGCGTGAAGTTTCGGGCGGCGGTGCAGTGACTCTGCCAGGCGTTGGCAAAATCTATTGCCGTGAGCGTCCAGCACGTATGGTCCGCAACCCAGCCACTGGCGAGCAGATTCACAAGGACGCTGACAAAGTGGTCAAAATGACTATTGCGAAAGCTCTGAAGGACAGCGTGAACGGCTAATCCGCCGACACATTGCCAAAGATTTGAGGGTCGCTTCCGAGCGGCCCTTTTCTTTTGCTCTGCGTGGTGATTGTGTGCGCAAGGCCGAAGCTAGGGACGAAAGCGGACCAGATGGATATCAAAGCAATCGTGATGGGCTTGGCCTTTGCTCTGATCTGGTCGAGTGCCTTTACATCGGCCCGGATCATCGTGACCCAAGCGCCGCCTTTGACGATCTCGGCGTTGCGGTTTCTTATTGCTGGATTGATCGCGATATTTGTCGCGAAACTCATGGGCCAGACTTGGAGGCTGTCGCGTCTACAATGGCGGACTGTGGTGATCTTTGGGATCTGTCAGAACGCGATTTATCTGGGTCTCAATTTCGTCGCGATGCAGACGGTGCAGGCGTCTTTGGCGGCGATCATCGCGTCGTCGATGCCGTTGCTTGTCGCGCTGATTGGATGGGTCGTTTTGCGTGATCGCGTCCCGAAGCTTGGGGTGTTCGGGCTGGTGATCGGGTTCGCAGGCGTGGCGCTTATTATGAGCGCGCGGATTGCTGGTGATGTGGATGTCTTTGGCGTCGCTTTGTGCGTCATCGGTGCGTTGGCGCTGGCGATTGCCACGCTTGCGATGCGTGGGGTGTCTGGGGGTGGCAATTTGATGATGGTTGTTGGTCTTCAGATGTTGGTGGGCAGCGCTGTCTTGGTGGTGTGCGCGTTTATCTTTGAGGATATGGTGATCAACTGGAATTTACAGCTCGGGCTGGCATTCGCGTATACCGCCCTCGTTCCGGGGGTGATCGCGACGTTTATCTGGTTTGTTTTGGTGGATCGGATCGGCGGCGTGAAGGCGGCGACGTTTCACTTTCTTAACCCGTTTTTCGGCGTAGCGATTGCTGCGGTCTTGCTGGGGGAGAGGCTGGGTGTCTGGGATGTGATTGGTGTGGCGGTGATCACGGCTGGCATTTTGGCGGTTCAGCTTTCAAAGCAAAAAGGCTGAGTTCCCCGCACGCGGGGAATCTGTTAAGATATTGAAATTAAAAGAAACCACAGAAAATCGTTATCCGATTTTTCCCTGATTTCCGCCATTCTGGCCACGATGCAGAAGGATGTGGTCGAGGATCACGCAGGCCATCATGGCCTCGCCCACAGGAACAGCCCGGATGCCAACGCAGGGGTCGTGGCGGCCTTTGGTGATAATCTCAGTCTCTTCACCGGATTTCGTCACTGTTTTGCGGGTCGTCAAAATTGAAGACGTAGGCTTGACCGCAAAGCGCACAACCAAATCCTGCCCCGTCGAAATACCGCCCAAGATACCGCCTGCGTGATTAGAACTGTAAACAGGTCCATCAGGCCCCATGCTGATCTCATCCGCGTTCTCTTCACCTGTGAGCATGGCAGCTTGCATACCGGCGCCGATCTCAACACCTTTGACGGCATTGATCGACATCATGGCTGAGGCTAGATCAGTGTCTATCTTGGCATAAACTGGCGCCCCGAGGCCCGCAGGTGCTCCGGAGGCTACAACTTCGATCATCGCACCGACGGAACTACCGGATTTGCGCAAGCCGTCGAGGTATTCGGCCCATGTGGCGGCAGCCTCAGCATCAGGGACCCAGAACGGATTTTGATCCACTTGAGACATGTCACGTGTGTCGGTCTTATGGATGCCCATCTGCACCATGTAGCCCGTAATGGTCAGACCCGGCGCAAGCGCTTTGATGACTTCGCGGGCGACACCGCCTGCGGCTACGCGGGCGGCAGTTTCGCGGGCGGAGGATCTGCCACCACCGCGATAATCGCGTATGCCGTATTTCTGCCAATAGGTGATATCGGCATGACCAGGGCGGAATTTCTCGGCGATATCGCCGTAATCCTTGGAGCGCTGATCTGTATTTTCAATCATCAGCTGAATGGGCGTGCCGGTGGTCTTACCCTCAAACACACCGGACAGGATCTTGACTTGATCCGCCTCGCGGCGCTGCGTGGTGTATTTGTTCTGACCGGGTTTGCGCTTGTCGAGCCAAACTTGAATCATCTCTTCGTTAAGAGGGATGTTTGGCGGGCAGCCATCCACAGTCGCACCCAAGGCGGGTCCGTGACTTTCGCCCCAAGTGGTCACGCGGAAAAGATGGCCAAAACTGTTGATCGACATGGATAAACTCCCTTTGCCGATGGTCTAAACATCGCGCAGAGCACCCTCAAGGGCTTTCGCCTTGCCTTGCGGGTCATCGCGACATAGATATCACCCTACCTCGGGGGGCTACGTCCAGTAGCTGAGATTGCGAAAGCTGACCCGTAGAACCTGAACCGGTTAAGACCGGCGGAGGGAAGGTTTGAGATGGTCTCAACCCCGAACCCCGTCCGGCGTTTTGGAGGAAAGACCATGAAACAGACCCTTCTTTGCGCAGGATTGATTGCTATTGCCACGCCCGTTTTGGCGGAGAAAGCAGAGCTGACAATCTACGCACCTGATTACTTCACATCCGAATGGGGCCCCGGCCCGAAGATTGAGGCGGCTTTTGAAGCGACCTGCGATTGCGACATCAAATATCTGCCCGGTGATATCCTGCCGCGCCTTCTGCTTGAAGGCGAGCGGACCAAGGCGGATGTCGTCATTGGCCTGAACACGGATGTGACCAAGAAAGCTCGTGAAACGGGTCTATTCCTGCCCCACGGGCAAGATACGAGCGACCTGACGCTGCCGATTGAATGGACGGATGAAGTGTTTCTGCCGTTCAACTGGGGCCATACTGCGTTCATCTATAACAATGAAAAGATGGCAGATGCGCCGACCTCATTCGATGCGTTTTTGAACTCTGACAGTGACATCAAGGTGGTTGTGCAGGACCCAAGGTCCTCCATCTCTGGCCTTGCATTGATGTTGTGGATGAAGGCGGTTTACGGCGACAATGTCGACGAAGCCTTTGCCAAGCTGGCACCGAAAGTGCTGACTGTGACTAAGGGCTGGTCTGAAAGCTACGGCATGTTCACCGATGGCGAAGCCGATATGGTGCTGAGCTACACAACATCGCCCGCCTATCACATCATCGCAGAAGAAGATGAGACCAAGTCGGCGGCGATTTTCGACGAAGGCCATTACTTCATGACAGAGCTTGTCGGCATGGTAAAAACCACCGAGCAGCCGGAACTGGCGCAGAAATTCATGGATTTCGTGCTGTCGGAAACCTTCCAAGAGATGATCCCGACCGCGAATTGGTCTTTCCCCGCAAAACTGGACGAGGCGAAATGGCCTGAAGGGTTCAAGAAATTGGCTTTGCCTAAGACGGCTCTGTTCTATTCCGAAGATGAAGCGGCTGCTTTGCGGGATGAAACGTTGGACGCATGGCTGGCCGCGTTCAGCCAATAAGCACTTACCTCGGGGCGGCGGTTGCCGCCCTTTTGGTTTTGATGACCTTCGGTACGCTCGGCGCAGTTGCGTGGCGTGCTGAAGGTCTGTCAGGCTTGCGCGCTTCGGATTGGTTGGCGGTGCGGTTTACCGTGTTGCAAGCTGTCTTGTCCGCGTTGATTTCTGTAGCTCTCGCAGTCCCTGTTGCGCGCGCGTTGGCGCGGCGTCAATTTCGTTGGCGCGGGCTGTTGATCACGCTG
This sequence comes from uncultured Litoreibacter sp., assembly GCA_947494435.1. Classification (GTDB taxonomy): domain Bacteria; phylum Pseudomonadota; class Alphaproteobacteria; order Rhodobacterales; family Rhodobacteraceae; genus Litoreibacter. Next base: position 905,800 of record CANLUY010000001.1, on the reverse strand, counting down.
TTAGGTGCGCCGTTTATTCTGCCGGTGATCGTGGCCGTGCTGGGATTGCTGGCCGTTTTCGGGCGCAACGGTTTGATCAATGTTCCATTGGTTTGGGCTGGATTAGAGCCTATTTCGATTTTTGGTTTACCGGGCGTTTTGCTGGCGCATGTGTTCTTTAATCTGCCACTGGCGACCCGTTTGATCTTGCAAGGCTGGCTGGCCATTCCGGGGGAGCGGTTTCGGTTGGCGGCATCCCTAGGGTTCACCTCCCGCGATGTGTTTTGGCATTTGGAATGGCCTTTGCTGCGCGCCATCGTGCCCGGCGCTTTCATGGTGATCTTTCTAATTTGCACGACGAGTTTCGCCGTGGCTTTGGCGCTTGGCGGGGGACCGAAAGCGACGACGATTGAGTTGGCGATTTATCAGGCGTTCCGGTTCGACTTCGATTTGTCCAAGGCGGCATTACTGGCCGTGATCCAGTTTGGGTTGTGCGCGATGGCCGCGTTGCTGTCGTTCTGGATCGCCGTGCCTGCGGGGCAGGGCGCTGGCTTGGGACGCACAGTGCCGCGCGTGGGCGGATCTCTGATGGTGGATTGCGTGGTGCTGGTGATCGCGAGCCTGTTCTTGTTGTTGCCGTTGGTGATGATTGTCGGGAAGGGCATCGTGACCTTTGGGGAGTTGCCTTTGAGCACGTATCTGGCGGCATGGCGGTCGGTTTGGGTGGCTGTGATTTCAGCGGGTCTGACGATTGCACTGGCACTGCCGTTGGCGATGGCGGCGCGGAATTTGGTGCGGCGGCGATGGGCCTCGAAAGCGGTGGAGGGCGTCGGCTATCTGACGATTGCGGCCTCCCCGCTGGTGATCGGGACGGGGTTGTTCATTTTGGTGTATCGCTGGGCGGATCCGGTGGCATTGGCTTTGCCGGTGTTAATCCTTGTGAACGCGGCGATGAGCCTGCCGTTCGCCTTGCGTGCGATTGTGCCGGCTTTGGCGGAGGTTGAGGCGGATTACGGCAAGTTGTCGGATGCGTTGGGTTTGACGGGCTGGGCGCGGATGCGCGTGGTGGTGTTGCCGCGCTTGCGTCGTCCGATCGGATTTGGTGCGGGCTTGGCAGCTGCGTTGTCGATGGGGGATTTGGGCGTGATCGCGCTGTTCTCCGACCCGGAGAACCAGACATTGCCATTGGCGTTGTACCAGTTGATGAACGCGTATCGGTTGGACGAGGCGTTCGGGGCGGCGCTGTTGTTGCTGGTGTTGAGTTTGAGCCTGTTCTGGCTGTTTGATCGAGGAGGGCGCGCAGATGTTGACGCTTAGAGCGGCGGAAGCTGTGCAGGGGGCGTTCCGCTTGACGGCGGATTTGACGGTCGAGGCAGGCGCGCGCGTTTCGGTGATCGGGGCATCGGGGTCGGGCAAGTCGACGCTACTCAATATCGTTGCGGGGTTTCTGCCTGTAAGCAGCGGAACGGTTGAGATTGACGGACAGGATGTGCGGGAAGTGGCGCCTGGGGATCGGCCCGTCTCCATCGTGTTTCAGGATAGCAATCTGTTTCCCCATCTGACCGTCGCGCAGAATGTGGGGCTTGGGATCAAGCCGGGATTGCGGCTCGATGCGGCAGAGACGCAAGCCATCGAAGAGGCGTTGGCGCGGGTTGGCCTTGAGGGGTACGGGGCACGAAAACCGGCGGCGCTGTCTGGAGGACAACAGAGCCGCGTCGCGTTGGCGCGCGTGTTGCTGCGTCGCAGGCCGTTGCTGCTGCTCGATGAGCCTTTCGCGGCCCTAGGGCCTGCGTTGCGGGCAGAGATGCTTGAATTGGTCGGGGAGATTGCGGATCAGCAAAACCTGACGGTGATGATGGTGACGCATGAGCCCACGGATGCGCGGGCGCTGACACCGTTGAGCATTTTTGTGGATGAAGGGGTGGCGCAGCCACCTGTCGCTACGGATCAGTTGCTGGATAATCCGCCGCAGGCGTTGAGAGACTATCTGGGATCGTAACGAAAAAAGCGCGCCCCATGGGACGCGCTTTTCTAATTCTATCGGCTAGGATTTACTCTTTGCCTTTGGCCGCGGCCCAGATGCGCTTGTTTGTCAGATACAACAGCACAGACAGGATTGTCAGGAAGAACACCGCGACGAAGCCGGTCTGCTTGCGTGCGATCAGCTTTGGCTCCGCTGTCCACATCAGGAAGGCAGAAACGTCTTCGGAGATGTGAGACAAGTCTGTGTCGTGGCCGTCGTCGAACTCGACATCATCGCCGTAAAGTGGCGGTGCCATTGAAATCCAGCCGCCCGGGAAGGCAGTGTTTTCATAGAGCGTCACGCCAGCTTCTTCTTTCTCCTCGCCAGTGTAGCTGGTCAAGAGAGAGTAGATGTATTCAGCGCCGCCGATGCCTTGTACGAACTGGTTGATGCCCAAGCCATAAGGGCCGTGGAAACCAGCACGCGCTTTTGCCATCAGTGACAGGTCAGGTGCGCCAGCGGAATTCACAGCCGGGAAGTTGTCCGTTGGCTTCAACGGACGCAGCTCTTCCAGTTCCGGATCGTAGAGATGTTGGTTCGCAGGCTCATCTGCAACGAACATTTCTGCGACATAGGCTTTCATCTGATCTTCTGGCAGATGTGGTCCGCCTTCGTCAGACAGGGTCCGCAATGGCACGAATTTCAGACCGTGGCAGCTTGCGCAGACCTCGGTGTAGACCTTCAGGCCGCGCTGCAGCTGGTTTTCGTCATAGGTGCCGAACGGGCCTTCAAAACTGAAGTCCTTGTCAGTGATCTTCCCGTCGCCACCCGCCGCAAGCGCGGCGGAGGTGAGACCGGCCATCGCCAGTGTGGTGAGTGAGAGTGTCTTAAGCATTGGTAGGTTCCTCTTACTCAGCGGGCTGCGAGGCAGCGTCTGGCTTGGATGGGTAGTGCGACGCGAAATCGTCTTCGATTGTCGCTGGCCGTTCCAACGGTTTTTCTATCACACCCAGCAGCGGCAGGATCACCAGGAAGTAGGCGAACCAATAGGCCGAGGCGATCAGAGAGATCGTGTTGAATGGCTCTTCCGCTGGCATTGCGCCAACCCACATCAGGACGAAGAAGTCGACGACCAGCAAGGCGAACCACCACTTGAACATTGGGCGGAAGCGGCCGGAGCGAACAGAAGATGTGTCCAACCAAGGGGCCAGTGCCATCACTGCGATCGCGCCAAACATGGCAAGCACACCGAAGAACTTCGCGTCAATGACGCCGCCTGTGATGAAGCCTGCGAATTGAACAATCCAGACCTCGTCAGTGAAGGCACGCAGGATCGCGTAGAAGGGCAGGAAGTACCATTCCGGAACGATGTGCGCAGGTGTCGCGAGCGCGTTTGCTTCGATGTAGTTGTCCGGGTGGCCGAGGTAGTTGGGCATGAAGCCAACGACGGCCCAGAAAACAACCATGATCACAGCCAGTGCGAACAGGTCCTTGATGACGAAGTACGGCCAGAATGGCAGTGTGTCTTTCTTGGCTTCTTCTTTCGACGTGCGACGCACTTCAACACCGGTCGGGTTGTTGTTGCCTGTCGTGTGGAAGGCCCAGATGTGAACAATCACAAGGCCCGCAATCACGAATGGCAGCAAGTAGTGCAGCGAGAAGAAGCGGTTCAGCGTGGCGTTATCCACGGCTGGCCCACCAAGGAGCCATGTCTGCAGTGCTTCACCGATGCCCGGGATCGCACCGAACAGACCAGTGATAACAGTCGCACCCCAGAAGGACATCTGACCCCATGGCAGCACGTAGCCCATAAAGGCTGTGCCCATCATAGCGAGGTAGATGATCATACCGATGATCCATGTAACCTCGCGCGGAGCTTTGTAGGAGCCATAGTAGAGGCCGCGGAAGATGTGTGCATAAACTGCGACGAAGAACAGCGAGGCGCCGTTTGCGTGCAGGTAGCGCAGCATATAGCCGCCGTTTACGTTGCGCATGATGTGCTCAACAGAGGCGAAGGCCTCATCGACATGCGGTGTGTAGTGCATTGCCAGCACGATGCCGGTCACAATTTGCAGCACCAGAACAAATGTCAGAACGATGCCCCAGATCCACATCCAGTTCAGGTTCTTGGGTGTGGGGATCATCAATGTGTCGTACATCAGGCCAACAATGGGAAGGCGCTTGTGCAGCCATTTCTCGCCGCCTGATTTTGGTTCGTAGTGGTCGTGTGGGATACCAGCCATAATGTGTTCCTCCCTTAACCGAGTTTAATGACAGAGTCAGAAGTGAAGACCGCAGGTGGCACCGGAAGGTTTGTCGGTGCAGGGCCTTTGCGGATACGGCCCGCTGTATCGTAGTGCGATCCGTGGCACGGGCAGAACCAGCCGCCAAAGTCACCTGCATCGCCCAATGGGACGCAGCCGAGGTGCGTACACACACCCATCATGACCAGCCACTCGCCTGCTTCGTCCAAAGTGCGGTTTGCATCTTCAGCGTCTGCTGTATCGCCGATGTTTTCGTTGCGTGCGCCTTGGTCCGGCAGCTCGCTCAACGGTGTTTCGCGGGCAGCTTCGATCTCTTCCTCGGAGCGGCGGCGGATAAAGACGGGTTTGCCCAGCCATTTCACCGTGATCTGTGTGCCCGGCTCAACGCCGGAGACGTCTACGTCGATGGAGGCCAGAGCCTGCACGTCCGCAGACGGATTCATTTGATGGACCAGCGGCCAGATGGCGGCACCGGCGGTTACTGCGCCCGCGCCAGCGGTTGCGTAGTAAAGAAAGTCGCGGCGTGTGTTGCCTTCGTGATCTTCTGCGTTGGACACGGAAACTTCTCCAAACTCATGTCGGCAAGCCGACAAAATTCCTGTAACACCCGTCCAGACGGACGGATGCCCTCGCGCGAGTAGGTAATTCAACGTATCCGACTCGTCCAGTCATGAAACGATTACAAGGCAAGCCATTTGTCGCACCTGATTGAATTAGCGGCTTTTCAGCCGGATTTGGCGCCGAATCTCGGGTCGCTCGTGCGTCTGGGTGTGTGCTTCAACGCGCCCGTCCATGTGATCGAGCCCTGTGGATTCCCGTTTTCGATGAAATTGCTGGCCTCCCGCGCGTTGGATTACGGCGAAAAGGCGGATGTGCGTCATCATGATGACTGGGAGGCGTTTCAGACTGCGCGAACGGGTCGGTTGGTGTTGCTGAGCACCAAGGCGGATGCGGACTTGTGGGAGTTTCCGTTCGAGCGTGGGGATGTGTTGATGGTGGGGCGTGAAAGCGCGGGTGTGCCTAACGATGTGGCGGCCCAAGCTGATCATGCCGTACGCATTGCGATGCCCGGTGGTGGGCGCAGTTTGAACGTGGCGATTGCCGCTGGGATTGCGGTGGCGGAGGCGACGCGGCAGTTGCGTTAGAGGGTGATGCGCATGTCGCGGTGTGGGATCCCTGCGTCGTCATATTCCGGCCCGAAGGCTTCAAAGCCGAGTGTTTCGTAGAAGCCGATGGCGTGGGTTTGGGATCCGAGCACGGCGGAGGTGAAGGCGTGGTTCTGGCGCAGGTCATCAAGGATGAAACGCATGATCTTTGTGCCAACGCCGCTGGAGCGCGCCTCTGCCAGCACCGCAACACGCTGGATTTTGGCGCGGGTGTCGAGGGGCAGGACACGCGCGGTTGCGATGGCTTTGCCGTCTTGGGTCAGGATGTAGTGCAGGCAGTCGGGATCTTTGCCGTCGACTTCTTCGTGTTCGGGCACGTTTTGGCCTTCGATGAAGACAACGCGCCGAATGGCCAAGCAGGTGGCCAACTCATCCTCAGAGGCGACACGTTTGATCTTCGTCATGCGTCGGGGGCCGTTTTGGTCATGCTGGGTCGCGCTGCAATGCCTTCGTACCAAGCCGCAAGGGTTGGACGGGTTGCGCGCCAGTTGCGGTCTGCGTGGCGGAAATCCAGATACCCCAGCGCGCAGGCCAGAGCGATTTGGCCCATGTCAAAACCGTCTAACAGGGGGCTTGCCTCGACCTCATCAAGGGCGCGGGCGACTTTGGTCCAGAGCGCTTCGACCATTGCCGGCGATTGCTCTGCCTCGGGACGGGCGCGGAACTCGTAGACCATCAAGACGGCGGCATCCATGATGCCATCGGCAAGCGCTTCGCGCCGCAACACATCAATGCCACCGGCATAGTGGTCCTGATCGGTGAGGCCGTTGAGATATTGGCAAATGACGCGGCTGTCATAGAGCGCGGTGCCGTCGCTGAGTTCCAGAGTTGGAATTTTGCCGAGCGGGTTTTGCGCGACAGGCATCTTCTCGGAATTCACGGGGGAACCGACGGAGGCGACAGTTTCGATGTCATCCATCTGACCCGTTTCATGCGCCAGAACGAGGACTTTGCGACAAAACGGTGAGGCGGGGTTGTCATAGAGTTTCATGGGGGAGTTGTCCTTTTCAGTCTGCGCCACGCATCAGTGCTGCGAGTGTCGAGATTTCCAAACCTTGCCCGAAGGCCGCGACACCATCTGCGCCGGCTTTGCGTGCGTCTTCGGTCTTGTTCTGACCCAGTTTCCACGTGCCCTCAATCTCTGTGATGTCGATGTGGTAGGGCAGAATGGATTTCATCATCTTCTCCATCACACCATCGGACATTTTTGAGCTGTGCCATGGTTTTTTCGGCATTAAGCGCCGCTCAAAATGTGCGGAGAGGCGATCAAGCAGCGCATGCAGATCATCATGTGGCTTCGGGATGAGGCGTCCCCGCAGGCGCACGGCCACATAGTTCCAAGTTGGGACTTGGTCGATGACGCCATACCAATCGGGCGAGATATAACTGTCGGGACCCATCACAGTGATAACGCAAGGCGTCTCGGATTTCACGGCGCGGGCAATCGGGTTGGAGCGCACGAGATGCAGTTCTGCCGCGTCACCTGATTTGTCGAGCAGCACCGGGACATGCGACGTCAGCGGTCCGTCTTCACCATTGATGGCGAGCGTGCCGAAGGCGCGATCTCGGACAAAGTCGATATTGCGCTGTGTTTCTTCTTTGCGAAACGCTGGATTTGGGTGCATGGCTCTGGTCCTCTTGAAAGGGACCCTAGACGCGTCCTGTGGTGCATCCAAGCGCTAGCTGGGAAAAAGTGTAACTGGATCACCAGCTTCCCATTTCGGGTATTTTCCCATGATTTGTTCGAACCGGGCGCTTTCCAAAAACGCGGCAAGCCAGCGCTGGACGTTCGGCCATGGTTGGACATCAAACCAAGCCCGATCTGTGTTGGCGAATTGCCGAATGAAAGTCAGGATCGCCATGTCTGGCATCGTCGGTTTATCCCCGAACAAAAAGCTTTGACCGGCAAGCTGCGCCTCTAACTTTTCAATGAAGACGGATGCGTTTTTGCGTTCCAGCGCCGCATCGCTTTGATGACGGTTTTGATACTTGTAGCGATCCAATGCGGTTTTGAACGGCCCATCACATTCCGCGATAAAGGCGCGTCCGTCTTGCGGAAAGTCCAGCCAGCCTTCGGGATCATTCTGCGCCAAGGCCCAGTCCATTATATCGAGACTTTCCTCGATCACTGTGTCTGCATCAACAATGACCGGAACGGTGCCTTTCGGCGAGGTTTCCAGAAATTCGGGGGCTTTGTCGCGCAAGAGGATTTCGCGCAGCTCTGTTTCAATTCCGGCAGAGACCAAAGCCAACCGCGCGCGCATCGCATAGGGGCAGCGTCGGAAGCTGTAGAGAATTGGGGTCATGCCACCAACTGCATGCCGGATACGCCTGTGATCTTGGCGCGAATGATCTGCCCTTCAGGCTGATCGCTGGCGAACTGCACCTCAGCGAATTGCGAGGTGCGGCCCATTTTGGGATTTTCCATCAAGACGTCATGGGTATGACCGACTTGTTGGCTGAGATGTCGCGCCACTTGGGCGGTACCGCTTGCGCGCAAACGTGCCGCACGATCTTTGATCGCTTTGCCGTTTACCTGAGGCATACGCGCTGCCGGTGTGCCGGGACGCGGTGAATAGGGGAAGACGTGCAGCCACGTGAGGTCGCATTCCTCGACCAGCTTCAGAGAGTTGGTGAACATCTCTTCCGTCTCTGTCGGGAAGCCCGCGATGATGTCTGCGCCAAATGTCATCTCTGGGCGCAGTTTCTTCGCGTCCTCACAGAATTTGATCGCATCGTCGCGCAAATGGCGGCGCTTCATGCGCTTCAGGATCATGTCGTCACCGGCCTGCAAGGACAGGTGCATATGGGGCATCAAGCGCGGTTCAGTCGCGATGGCTTGCATCAAGGCGTCGTCCACCTCGATGGAATCGATAGATGAAATGCGCAGGCGGGGCAGGTCAGGGACCAGTTTTAGAATGCGGGCAACAAGGTCGCCGAGTTTTGGCTGTGATGGCAGATCCGCGCCCCAGCTTGTCAGGTCGACGCCGGTCAGCACAACTTCGTTGAAGCCTTGCTGCACGAGGCGTTTGATCTGATCGACAATGACACCCGCAGGAACAGAACGGGAATTGCCACGGCCATAGGGGATAATGCAGAAGGTACAGCGGTGATCGCAGCCGTTTTGGACCTGCACATAAGCGCGAGAGCGGGTGCCGAAGCCATCAATCAGATGGGCTGCGGTTTCAGTGACGGACATGATGTCATCGACGACCACTTTTTCCGTCTCGCCCACGAAATCGCCCGCGAGGGAGGTCCACGTGCCGGGCTGCATCTTTTCGGTGTTGCCGATCACATGATCGACCTCGTCCATGGTGGCAAAGGTTTCCGGCTCGATCTGTGCGGCGCAGCCGGTGACGATCATCTTGGCGTTTGGATTGGTCCGGCGAAGCTTGCGAATTTCCTGACGGGCTTTGCGGACAGCTTCGGCTGTGACGGCGCAGGTGTTGACAATGACGGCATCTTCCATACCAGCGGCATCGGTCAGCTCTTTCATCGCCTGCGTCTCATATGAGTTGAGGCGGCAGCCAAGCGTTGCGAAGATTGGCGGTTTGCGGGTCATGAGAGGCCCGCAAGGAAGTCGGGGGTTAGGTGACCGGAAAATACATGGGCAGTTGGGCCTGTCATCCAGACGCCATCGTCACGCCAGTCTACCTCGATCTGGCCGCCATCAAGGTCGATTTGAACGGCGCGCTCTGTCAGACCTTTACGGGCTGCGGCGACGCCGACTGCACAAGAGGATGAACCTGAGGCGAGTGTGACACCGACGCCGCGTTCCCATACGCGCATTCGCAGATGGTTGGGACCGATGAGTGAGGCGAATTGCACATTGGTGCGTTCGGGGAAAAGCGGATGATGTTCCATCTCCGCGCCGCGCGTTTCGAGGTCGATTGCGTCGGCATCCTCCACAAAGAAAGTGCAATGCGGATTGCCCATGCCGGTTGCGGTGGGCGCCCCGTCGATGGGTAGTTCCAGCGTGTCCATCTGCTGCGCGAGCGGGACGTCCTGCCAATCGAGCAGAGGCGCGCCCATGTTCACGCTGACGAGGCCGGGGCTGGCTTGAATGGCGTTGAGAATCCCCCGCTCCGTCTTGAGGGTCATCATGTCTTTGCCGTGCCGCGTCATTTCATATTGCGCCACACAGCGCGTCGCGTTGCCGCAGGCCCCGGCTGTGGAGCCGTCGGAGTTGTAGAACGTCAGCGCGATATCCGCGTCAGTGCTGTGATCGAGAACCGCAAGCTGATCGAATCCCACGCCGCGGTGTCTGTCGCCCAGCGCTTGCGCCAAAGCCTTTGTCACAACGGCGTCGCCATTCCGTTGGTCGATGACCACGAAATCATTGCCGAGCCCGTGCATCTTCATAAAAGGCAGGCCGTTGGGGGCGGATCCATTTTGCATAATCGGGCATATAGTTGGGTTCTTTGAATTTTGGAAGCGAGAGAGATGATTTTAGGGTTGACCGTGCATCAACGCCTTCTTAGAAGCACCCCTCGTGGGGCCCTTAGCTCAGCTGGTAGAGCAACTGACTTTTAATCAGTAGGTCGATGGTTCGAACCCATCAGGGCTCACCACTTTCTCCTTCTTGCAAATATCAGACGTCTCGCTGGTGAGTGACGTTTGTGGCTGCGTTTTATGCGGTCGTATTGCATAGTGTTTGTAACAGGTCCGCTCCGGACCGGGGGAGACAGGTTTGAGCACGCCAACGAAGACATTTATGCAGCACCTCTTTCAACAGCGCCATGCGGGGTTGATTGAGCGGGACCTCACCACGCTTCTGCATTCTGTCGCGACCGCTTGTAAGGCGATTGCGAACCACCTCAAGAACGGTGATCTGGGCGACGCGATGGGTGCGCTTGAAAGTGAGAACGTTCAGGGCGAGACGCAGAAGAAGCTGGACGTGATCGCCAACGATATCTTTCTGGAACGCTGTCAGTATTCCGGTGTTCTGGCGGGTATGGTCTCGGAGGAGATGGAAGATATCCATCAAATCCCCAAGAATTTGCCAAAAGGTCGCTACGTTATCCTGTTTGATCCGCTGGATGGGTCGTCCAACATTGATGTGGATGTGTCCGTCGGGTCGATCTTTTCGATCTTTGAGCTGCCTGAGGTCCCCGAAAAACTGACGATTGAGGACGTTCTACGGAAAGGCGTGGAACAAGTCGCGGCGGGCTACGCGATTTATGGACCGTCGACCATGCTCGTTCTGAGCACGGGTCATGGCGTGAACGCGTTTACATTTGATGGCAGCATTGGTGAATTCCGCCAGACCCACGAGGACCTTAAAATCCCAGCGGACACATCCGAGATTGCAATCAATGCGTCCCGCAGGCGTCATTGGGATGAGAGTTTGCGCAACTATGTCGATGACAGTTTCGCGGGCGAGGCAGGCACACGCGGACGCGATTTCAACATGCGCTGGATTGCCTCCATGGTTGCGGAGGTGCACCGGATCATGATGCGCGGTGGCATCTTCATTTATCCCGTCGATGACAAAAACCGTGCTGAGGGTGGGAAACTGCGCCTTTTATACGAGGCCAGTCCGATGGGGTTCCTTGTGGAGCAAGCAGGTGGAGCAGCCAGTACCGGCACGGAGCGTATTTTGGAGGTGGACCCAACAGGCTTGCATCAGCGCGTTGGCGTCGTTCTTGGATCGGCCAATGAGGTCGCCTGCGCCCTCAAAGTTTCTTAGCTTTTATCCGTCAGTGTCACCATTGGCCTGAGGTCCGAATGTTGTCCGGCGTGCGGAAGTTACGCAGGCCGTTTTGGATATTGATGACTTACATCTCCGCACGATGATGCTAAAACCGTGAGGTATTTAAAAGTTGCCTTTCAGCTAAGCATTCTGAGGAGTTTTCATTGTCATTGACCAATGAAGAAATTCGTGAAGCGCTTGAGACTTGCGCATCTGAGCCCGTGCATATTCCTGGAAACACGCAACCCTTTGCGTGTTTGGTCGCGGTAGACGCGCAAACCCGACACATCCAATATGTTGGCAGCAATAGCGCAGATTTCTTGGGACAGGATCCAGAAGCTTTGATGGGTGTCAGTTTGTCCGACATCATCGGACGCGTGGCGTGGCATGGTATGATGAACGCTTTGTCATTCAATAGCTCTCAAGCGCAGCTGCGCCCCGTTGGGGAGTTTGAGGTCGGCGGTACGACTTTGATGCTCCATGCCTATCAGAGTGATCAGATTATCATTGTTGAATTTGAACGCGCGGACACCGATGGCCTTGCAGATGCCAGCTCAATGAAGACGCTGACCTATCTGATGCAGACAATTGAGGACTGCACGACCGAGGCCGCGTTGTTCGAGACAACTGTTCGTTTGATGCGTGACCTGACCCAGTTTGATCGTGTGATGGTTTACCGCTTTGACGCCGAATTCAATGGTGAGGTGTTGGCTGAGGCGCGTCGTGCGTCGCTAGAGAGCTTTCTAAATCTGCGCTTCCCACATTGGGACATCCCCGCGCAGGCGCGCGCAATCATGGCAAAGATACCTTTGCGGATCATCAATGATGTCGATCAGGTGCCCGTCAGTTTAATGGCCGCAAACGCGGATATGGGACCGTTAGATATAAGCCTTGCTGCGTCGCGCGGCGTATCGCCGGTTCATCTGGATTATCTGCGGAATATGAACGTAAAATCCTCGATGACGTTATCCATCAAGCTGGACGGCCAGTTATGGGGCATAATTTCGTTTCATCACGGTCGCGCTCATGTTCCTGCAGCATCCATGCGGGACGTCCTGACGCATTTTTCCAAAGTCTTTTCGTCCAAGCTTCTTCTCTTGAGGCAAAAAGCGCGGCTGGATCTTAGCTTTCGGGTGGACGGTCTTAAGGATGAAGTGGCCGGTCAGATGGGAACACGGCGCGGGTTTGATGCGTTTTCAGCCACTATTCTCAACATCATGGGCGCCGATGGTCTGGTCATTCGCTATGGTGATGACTTCAAAACTGTCGGGCAAGTTCCCGATCTTTCGGTTTTGGATCATCTTCGCGCATTGGCCGCATCGGAAACAAAACCAATGAGCTTTTCAGCCTTGGGTCTACAATTTCCAAATCTGGCAAATAGCATGAACGGTTGCGCCGGCGCGCTTGTTGCGGCCGCGGAGCCAGATCGTACGTTCTTTGTTTTTCGAAATGAACGTGCACAAGAAGTCACATGGGCAGGCAATCCTGAAAAAGAAATTGAAGAACATGAGGGCCGGAAACGCATCTCTCCCCGTGGGTCATTTTCAAAATACCTGTCCATGGTGAAAGGCTACGCGACTCCTTGGACCGATCAGGATGAGTATTTCGCTGGTCGTATCTGGTCTCTTTTAAACACGGTCGAGCGACATGAGTTGATCAGCGCGATGTCCAGACAGCAAAAGATCATGATTGATGAGCTGAACCACAGGGTTCGAAACATTCTGGCGTTGATCCGATCGATCTCTCAGCAGGCACGACAGAGCAGTTACGGGTCTTTGGAAAGCTACTCGAATTCGCTTGAAGCGCGGATACAAGCGCTGGCGGCGTCACATGATCTGGCGTCCGGCGGGCTTGTCGGTGCGGTGCCTGTCACTGATCTTATCTCAACCGAGTTTGAGCCATACACGACGGAGGCAAACCGGCTGACAATTTCGGGCACGTCCAAGCCGTTGCGTGCCGATATTTCTCCGATCTTTTCTTTGGTCATCCATGAACTGATTACGAACGCAGTCAAATATGGGGCATTGTCCAATGATACGGGGCAGGTGGAGATCCATTTGGTGCCTGCAGAGGGCGGCCTTGATATCACGTGGCGCGAGGTGGATGGTCCGGCTTTCATCACACCCGAGGTATTCGGCTTTGGCACAGCGCTTATTCGCGAGGCTGTACCGTATGAGTTGGGCGGTGAGGCTGATCTGCGCTTCGAGCCTTCCGGGGTCCTTGCAAGATTCCATCTTCCCGACGCATTATTCGATGAAAATGAGATTGCAAAAGGACCCGGTCGATTGATGGAGCAGGCCACCCTCCCCCAAACAAAAACGCTTGAAGCAAGATTGGCTGATACGACTTGCTGGGTCGTTGAAGATAACTTTGTCATCGCAACCGGCATGCGCATGCAGTTGACCGGATTTGGCGTGCTAAATGTCGAAACCTTTTCAAACGCCGCCGCGGCGCTTGATATGCTCGCGGAGGAGCAGCCGAGTTTTGCGCTTCTCGACGTTAATCTTGGAGGGGGCAAAACCAGCTTGCCTGTGGCGGAAGAGCTTGTCGCGCGCGGCATCCCCTTCCTATTTGTTACGGGATATGGCGAGATCACCGGGGATGTTGAAGCATTGAAGGACACGGTGACAGTCACGAAGCCCGCATCTGACGACAGTCTTTTGGCGGCGATCGCTCAGATTTTGAAAGTGTCCGAATTTGCTAACGAGTGAGGTGACGATACCGAACCGTGCGTATTTGAAAGCCGCAACGCAGCAGGCGCATGATGAGGCGGAGCAGCACTGGGCGCCGGGCAATTTATTCGTTGATAAGGCGGTCTATTTTCAGTGGCTTTCGGTGTTGATGGAGGTGCATCACACGCTTGGTCAACCCGCCGCGCATGCCCTGTCTTGTGAAGCGTATATTGAGGCTGAGGCTGCGCGCCGCGCCGCCCTTTGCGAAGACTTGGGTGATATGGCGGCCGGCTCCGCCGAATCTGTGCAACGGGGGGGCGGACATGCTTGGGGTGTGCTATATGCGCTGAATGGGTCAGCGATTGGGGCGTCTGTCCTGCTGAAGTCGGGTCGCATTCCGGGCGATTGGCCGACTTCCTATCTGCTTTGTATGCAGGAGTTTGCGCGTTCGAAGGCGTTGAAGACGTTCTTTGCTGAATTGGACGCGCAGAGCTTCGATATGGATGACGCACGCTGCGGGGCTGAGCGCGTTTTTTCCATGTTTAGCCGGGGGCAGTAAGACAGGCGCGACGCCTTCCGCGCCTGTCTGGTTGGATCATACCATTGCGAAAATGCGGGCAGGTCCGCCGGTGCCGCCTTTATGTTTCGGCGCGCCGACGACGAGCGTAGCGCCAGCGGCTGGCACTTTGTCGAGGTTGGCGATGTTTTCGATGCCGAAGCGACCCGTTGGTAGCCACGCATAATGTGTCGCAAAATCGCCTGAGATGCCGTGATCGAGCGACAGAGTATCGACAGCAATCGATTGCGCGCCGGTTTCCAGAAGCATTTGCGTGGCCTCGATATGGAAGCCGGGGTAGTGCTGGGCGTCGCCGTCGAAATTGCGGAACCCGTCTGTGTCTACCTTGGAGGCCCAACCTGAATGCATCGCTACGCAAGCGCCGTCGGGAATGTCGCCATTTGCGTCAATCCATGCCTTCAGATCATCTGGTGTGACTTGTGTATCTGCGTCTTCGGCGGCGCGGGCTGCTATGTCGACCACGCAGAGCGGTGCGATCAAAGAAGAGACTGGGATTTCATCGACGGATGTGCCATCGGCAGAGAAGTGCAGAGGCGCATCAATATGCGTGCCTGTGTGTTCGTTGATTGTGAGACGCTGCAGATTGAAGCTGTGTTCTGCGAAGTTGAACACCTGCTCGCGGCTGAATTGCGGTTCGCCAAAGTAGGTCGGAAAATCTTCGTGCAAGGTGTGGGTCATGTCTTCGACGGTTCCATGACCAGCGGCCATTGCGGGTGTGCCTAAGCTGCCAGTGGCCGCCGCCGCGACAGCCCCGGCTGCACTTGCTTTGAAAAAACTACGGCGCGACATCATTTTGTCCTTCACCGCGTTCATCACGCATACATCACACATACTTATCTCTCCCTATTTTTTGGTTCCTGTTGGTTTAGTTTACGTCAAACTCTGGATCGACAGGCACTTGCAGTGCCGTCACCAGATGATTTGTAGACGCGGCAAGCGCGATGATCTGCATCAGCTCACCGTGTTCCTCCTCGCTCATCCCCTTGGCCTTGGCCGCCGCAGTGTGGGAATGCACGCAATAGCTGCAGCCATTTGCGACGGAGACCGCGATATAGATCATCTCCCGCGTTTTTGGGTCGAGCGTGCCAGGCGTTGCCATAAGAGACTTCACGTTTTCCCAGGTGCGTTTCAAACCCGGTGGATCAGCCGCAAGTGCGCGCCAAATATTGTTGACGAAATCAGACCCACGGGTTTCACGAATATCGTCAAAGACCGCTTTGACCTCTGGATTGGCCTCAACTTCAGCATCGGTAAACAGATGCGTTGTTCCCATCATACGGCTCCTTCTACGACGTTCTTTAATGCATATAGCACAGGCATCTTTTTGCGTTACCCGGTCCGCCAGAGCATCGTTGAACAAGTGGCGGAATAAATCAACGCCGCACACTCACAGGTTTCCGGAGGGCCTAGGGGATCAATACGAGCGATCCGCCACGGGTCATGCTTTCCAACGTATCGTGGGCTTTGGGCGCTTCGTTCAACGGTACTGGTGTGGGCTTGGGGGCTTTGAGAGTGCCGGATTGGAACGCCCGCATCACTTTGTCTGCAATTGCATGATATTGGTTTGGATCGCGCAAATAGTGAAACAGAATGGGTCGGGATACCGTCAGCGACTTGGTTGCAAGGGTTGCCATGGCAATGGGATCCACGGGTCCGGAAGACTGCCCGAAATTCACCAGATGACCGCACATCGCCAAAGCCTCGATCGAACCCGCGAAAGTATCCGCGCCGACGGAATCGTAGACGACATCCACACCGGCACCTTCAGTGATATCTGAAACGGATTTTACGAAGTCGATGTCGCGATACAGAATAGGATAGGCGCAGCCATTCTCTGTCGCGATTTGCGCTTTTTCAGGTGATCCAACGGTGCCGATAGCCTTCGCGCCGAGACCAGCGAGCGCTTGGCACAGCATCCGCCCGACACCACCTGCAGCCGCATGTACGAGGACCGTCATATCGGGCGTGACTCGATGCACATGCGCTGTCAGCATCTCAACCGTCATGGCGCGCAGCAGGTTGGAGGCCGCCGCCTCATCACTGACGTCATCGGGGATAGGCACAACCAAGGAGGCTGCGATGTTTCGATGGGACGCGTAAGCGCCGTACCCACCCGTGACATAGGCCACTCTGTCACCAGGTCTGAAGTTTGTGACATCTGACCCAACAGCTTCGATAATCCCCGTAGCCTCGCAGCCGGGAATTCCGGGCAAGGCTAAGGTTTTGTAGAGGCCGGAGCGGACATAAACATCGTGGTAATTTACGCCGATGGCGGTCTGCTGAAGCTGCACCTCTTTCGGGCCGGGGCGCGATAGCTCTATGCCTTCAAGGACCAGAGTGGCGGAATTCCCATACTCGCGAATGATAATGGCGTTCGGCATGGGTAGTCCTTTCAGAGAGCGTTAAGTGGCGTCTTTGTGGGACACCTCGAACGCCGCTTTTTGGCTATCTGTAGCATCAGTTTGATACTTCGCTTTCCACGTCTCGAACGGCATGCCGTAGAACGATTCACGGGCTTCCATTTTCCCAATCTCGATCCCACGCTCTGCAGCGGCTTCTTGATACCAACGGCTCAGGCAGTTGCGACAGAACCCGGCCAAATTCATCATGTCGATATTCTGGACATCCGTCCGCTTTTGAAGATGATCGCGCAATGTGCGGAAGGCGGCGGCTTCAAGTTCAAGCTGGGTTTGAGCGTCCATTGTTTTGTCCTTTAGAGCTGTGTCTGTTCGAGGGTCGCACTCAAGATCGGTGCCAAGCGGTCCGCCCATGCGATCTGATCTTCTTGCGTTGATATGAGGTCATTGCGCAACTCGATCAAGACATGTGGGCGGTTGGACCGCAACGCATGCTGATCCATTGTGTCGCCGGTGAGATGACCCGAATAGGGCTGATTGTCCCCAACACAAAGGTCCGGCTCTGCGCGTAGTGCGTTGAGCAACGGATGTGCAAACCGCGTGTCATCTGCGTAAAGCACCCCAATATGCCAAGGCCGTGGGTCGCGCCCGCGCAGTTGTGGCGTAAAACTATGGATGGAAATCACGACGGGGTCCGCGCGGTTTGTGAGCACAGCTTCGACTGCGATGTGGTATGGTCGATAAAGGCTGGTCAACCGCCCCTCCCTTTCGGCAGGAGAGACCTGTTTGTTGGCTGGGATGATCGAGCCGTCATAAAGCCGCATGATCAGTGTCGGGTCATCCTCGCCTCTGTTCGGGTCGATCACTAATCTTGAGAAGTTCGATAAGATGGCCGGACCGTTCAGCCGCTGCGACAGGGCGTGCGTGAGACCGGCGGCACCGATATCGAATGCGATATGGCGGTTCATATCTTCAGGTGGAAGCCCGAGATCGCCCTTTGCAACAGTGTCGGGAACCGTATTGGCGGCGTGATCGCATAGGCAGACAAACCGGCCAGGGCGATCTTCGCCGATGATTTCGAAAGGTGCGTCGTTCATGAATATCTGCCTGTTACACGTCAGGATTATTTAACGGGTCAACGGCCGCAACGCCAGTTGCGGTGTCGGTGGGTTTGCGTCATATGTGGCCTCGGCCCAACGACAAAAATTGAATCTAGAAGGATGACGCAGGTATGAGACGCCTCCGCAAGGTTAAGATTGTTGCCACATTGGGCCCCGCTTCTGACGATTACGAAATGATCCGCGCCCTCTTTGAAGCTGGCGCGGACGTGTTTCGTTTGAACATGAGCCATGGTGATCACGCCGAAATCGGCAAACGTCACGAGATTATCCGTCAGATCGAAAAAGACACAGGGCGCCCGATTGCTATTCTGGCAGACCTTCAAGGCCCGAAGCTGCGGGTTGGGCAGTTTGCGGATAGTGCGGGCATTGATCTGCAAGTGGGTCAACCCTTCCGGTTAGATCTGGATGATGCCAAGGGCGATGCCACGCGTGTGCAACTGCCGCATAAAGAGATTTTCGATGCACTGGAGCCGGGCGCATCTTTGTTGGTCAATGATGGCAAGATCCGGTTGAAGGTCAAAGACTGCGGACGTGACTTTGCCGATTGTGAAGTGACGGTCGGTGGTGTGATTTCGGACCGCAAGGGTGTCAACGTGCCGGATGTGGTGCTTCCGCTCGCCGCTCTGTCGGAGAAAGACCGCAAAGACCTGGAGTTTGTGTGCCAACTTGGTGTCGACTGGCTGGCCTTGTCCTTCGTGCAGCGCCCCGCGGATGTGAAAGAAGCGCGGGACTTGGCGCAAGGCCGTGCGGCGATCTTGTCGAAGATCGAGAAGCCGGCAGCGGTGAAGTCTTTCGATGATATCTTGGCCGTCTCCGACGGGATCATGGTGGCGCGCGGAGATTTGGGTGTCGAGCTGCCCGTGCAGAACGTGCCGCCGATCCAGAAGCGATTGGTGCGGAAATGCCGTGCAGTAGCGAAGCCTGTGATTGTTGCAACGCAAATGCTTGAATCCATGATCGACAGCCCGATGCCGACGCGTGCGGAAGTTTCTGACGTTGCGACGGCGATTTATGAAGGCACAGACGCGATCATGCTGTCTGCGGAATCCGCTGCGGGTGACTTCCCGATTGAGGCCGTGACGACGATGAACAACGTGGCGATTGAGGTCGAAAGCGATCAGAACTACCGCGATATCATTGCGGCCCAGCGCGGTGGTAGCAAAACGACAGTTGCGGATGGTATTGTTGTGGCGGCGCGTGAGATTGCAGAGACAACTGACATCAAGGCGATCTGCTGTTTCACACAATCCGGCACAACGGCGTCGCTGGTTTCAAGAGAACGGCCGCATGTTCCGATCATTGCTCTGACCTCGTTGCAAGGCACGGCGCGTCGTCTTTGCTTAAGCTGGGGTACGCATTGCACGGTAACCGGTGAGGTGGACCGTTTCAAATCCGCGGTGGTTAGTGCAGCACGGGCTGCGCGCAAATATGAGTTCGCGAGCGAGACCGATCAGATCGTTGTCACTGCGGGCGTTCCGTTCAACCAACCCGGCACAACAAACATTCTGCGGGTTGCACCGGTCGAAGAACGATTGATTTTCGCGGCAGACCCTGAATAATCAAACTCATTCTCTTGAGGGGAGAGTGGTTTGGTCACAAATGAGTTCATTCTGGTGCTTGGGCTGGTGATCGGCGTGTTGTCGATACCGGGCATGTTTTCTGCGATGGTTGATGGTAATCCACCACGGGTCGCAACCATTGCTGTCGTCGTTTCTGGTGCTTTGATTATTTACGCCATTTACAACACGCCGGGCGGCTATTCGATTGATGAATTGCCACAGATCATCGCGCGTGTCGTGGGTAGCCTTATAAACTAGCTATCTTGGCTCTTGCCAAGTGACGCGAAGCGCCCTAAACAGCGCATTCGTACCCCGTGGGACCGGCCTATAAGGCATGCCGAGTCGCCACGTTCACCACCCTGACTGAGGAGATGGAAATGCCGAAGATGAAGACAAAATCGGGCGCTAAGAAGCGCTTTAAGATGACGGCCTCTGGCCGCGTCAAAGCTGGTCAAGCGGGCAAACGCCACGGCATGATCAAGCGCTCTACCAAGTTTATCCGCACTGCGCGCGGCACGACGATCCTCTGCAAAGCAGATGAGAACATCGTGAAAAAATACATGCCCTACGCGCGCTAAGGAGATTTAGACATGGCAAGAGTTACATCCGGCGTCACGACACACGCGCGCCACAAGAAAGTTATCAAAGCTGCTAAAGGCTACCAAGGTCGTCGCAAGAACACCTTCAAGGTTGCCCGTCAGGCTGTCGACAAGGCGAACCAATACGCGACACGTGACCGGAAGGCACGCAAGCGCAACTTCCGCTCGCTGTGGATCCAACGTATCAACGCTGGTTGCCGCGCGATTGACGAGACGCTGACCTATTCGCGTTTCATCAACGGTCTGTCGCTGGCCGGCATCGAAGTGGACCGCAAGGTTCTGGCCGATCTGGCTGTAAATGAGCCTGACGCATTTGCTGGTGTTGTTGAAAAAGCGAAAGCTGCGCTGGCCTAAGCGTATTTCAGATTTGACTTAAAAAGCCTCGCTTCTGCGGGGCTTTTTTTATGTCGTTTCCTTTAGTGCAAAGTCATGAGTATTGCCAAATGGCATCAAATACTATATATGATGCCAAAAGGAGATATCGCATGACGCTGCATGCTCTACAAACGAAAGCTGTTCAATTCGCGCCTGATCCGATCACGGATGAGGAGGGCGGTGCGATGCTGCGCGCCTCTTTGAACCTGTTCGCGAGGTGGAAGATTACGGATGAAGAGGCGGCGACGCTCCTTGATCTGCCGGTGCGCACCTACCGGCGCTGGAAAGCAGGTCAAGCGGGGCGCTTGGATCGAGACACGAAGGCGCGGCTTTCAAATATATTGGGCATCCACAAAGCGTTGCGCATTTTGTTTTCGGATCCACAGCGCGTCTATGATTGGATCAAAGCACCAAACGAGGCGTTTCAGGGTGCGCCTGCGCTTAGCGTTATGCTGGGCGGTGAATTGACGGACCTCATGCGTGTGCGCCGGTATCTGGATGCTGAACGGGGAGGGTGGTGATCGCCGCTCAAGACCTGCCGATCACGTCACTGCACTGGAGCAACGGGGTTCGCATCATCCGAAGCGTATACCCTCCGATTGACCTATTCGAAGACATTGCAGACCCTGAAGATTGGCCGCTGCTGATCTCGGCAGAGCAAAAGACCAACCCGCGTTTGATGGAGACTATTGGTCAGCTTGATCTTGTCCCCCCTGAAAGGCGCGTTGCAGGGCCCGGCGCGAGCCTGCTGATGGCCTCGTTCACGCACACTAGCCCCGACCGTCCCAGCCGCTTCAGTGACGGGCGTTTGGGGGTGCTCTATGTGGCAAGCGATTTTGAGACTGCGGTTGCTGAAACGATCCATCACCATGGCAAATTCATGTTGATGACCGCGCAGCCAGAGGGATGGACCTCGCAGTTTCGGGAATTACACTTGGAGGTGGATGCCGAGCTTTACGATATTCGTGGGCTAGGCGGTCAGGCCCACCCGTGGCTGATGCCTGACGATTATCGCGACAGCAACCGTTTGGGGGCTGAGCTAAGGACGCTGGATGGCCAAGGTATTGTCTACCCGAGTGTGCGCAGCGATGGCGATTGTGTCGGGTTGTTCTTTCCCGACCTCGCCCGCCCGCCGCGGCAGGGGCGTCATCTTGACTACCACTGGAATGGGGCGCGTGTTGACCTCATCCGCGATGCGGGCAGTGGCGAAGTCTTTCGCGTCTCATAGATGCTTTGAGCTAGAAATCGCTGCGGAACGTTAGCCCGAAAGGCTGAAGCTCGTCATAGCGTTGCGCACTTTCTGCCAGAGCCAAATACGCTTCAAATTTCCCAAGCTCCGTGTCGAAAGACACGCCAATACCGGCGGCACTGCGGAAATTCCGATCCCTGTTCAACGTTCCGGCAGGTGCCGTGGTCGTGTCGACACCCCAGACGCTACCAATGTCAAAAAACGCAAAGGTTTCAATGTTTTCACGTTCTTTGAACAGCGGCACCAGAAGGTCTGTGCGCATAACAGCGTAGTAGTCGCCGCCCAGTTGGGTCACCTGATCCCCACCGCCAGCGGCACAGCCTGCACAGATATCGCGTGGGGAGACCGTCCCTCTGGCAAAGCCGCGCAACGCTGATCCGCCCAAAGTAAATCGTTCACTGGCGCGCGGGCGGTCGCCGCTTCTGCCGGTCACTGCACCAAACTCAAGGCGCGTGCGAAGTGCGACGCCACCAGTCCCGAGGTTTTTACGCGCTGATAGGGCCAGTTTGCTTGTCGACAGTTTGGTATCGCCACCAAGCCCTGTGAAATCCTGATCGAACCGGACAGACCAGCTGTCCAGAAGACCACTGCTGCCGCCAAGAAGGGATGAGCTTGTCGCAAGGCTGAAGCCAATTCCAGAGGATGTTTCGCGACCGGCCTCCGCTGCGATGATCGGCGACGCTCCCGCGGACACGTTTGAGATATCCTTTGAGGCCAGCGTGTAGCGCAGTTCAAGCGCTGCTGACTGGTTCAAATCGAAGACGACGTAGGGCTCGATATTGGCGAGGGTGTATTCGTAGACGGTGTTCTCGAATTCATAATTCTCATAGCCAAGCCGCACGCCACCGCGCACGCCGTCCGACCAAAAGTCTTTTGAGCGAATTTCGAACCGCAAGGTCTGGGCTTCTTGTGCAACAACGAGGTTGCCGCGCAGTTCCATGTTGCGACCGAATGCGTTGTCCAGGGCGAGGCCCGCCGCGCCAAACACGCCCGTGTCGGAATCGTAGCCGAGACCAAAGGTCAGCCCGCCACTATATTCGGGCGTCTCGTCGACCATGACGATCAAGGTGCTGCCTGCGGATGTAATCACGACGTTCTCGAACTCGCCGGTGTATTCCAGTGCTTCAACCGCGGCCAACAGATCTTCCTGCCCGAGGACCGTACCCGGTTCTAGTCCAGAGGTTGCAATGATGTCTCCGTCGCGAAACCGGTCATTGCCGCGCACCTGAATATCGGTGAACAGACGTGGTGCCGGTGCATTGGCGGATTGTTGCGCATAAGCAGTGAATGGAGCGGTAGGAGTGATGGTGAGAGCCAATAGCGCCAGCGTGCAGATGCGTTTTATCATGTGTTTTTCCCCTACGTTCCATGTTTTCACTGAAATACCAGTAGAACCCTGCCCAGTGTTGTATGGGGATAGAGCGCTGTGTGGGAACTAAAAAATGGGAAAATATGTCACAACGCAGCAAATTCGACAAAAAATGTCGGTGCCAAATATTATCCTACCCCACAGGAGTAGCGCTTTGCTCGTAAGTGTCGTTAAGGTTACATTAAGACGATCCAGATGAATGATGGAGTCACTAGATAATGTCGAGAAAATTGGTTGTTGGATTTACAGCGCTTCTGTTGATTAGCGCATGCGCCGAAACCCCGATTTTTCCGGGCCGCGGCGAGACCCCTTTGCCCCGCGGATTTTCGCCAAGCGTGGCGGAAGAGAAAGCCGCAAACAGAGACGGCGTTCGTCTGACTTCAGAGCAGGCCCGTCAGCGCGTTGACGAATTCCGCGTCAGCAGAAACTCCGCGCAGGACCAATGGCCGATTGACTCGATTGAATACAAAAGTTTCCGGAATCCGGGGAACCGCGCGGTTTATCTGCGCCGGGCATTGGGTCGGTATGCGTTGATCCAGGCACGTGAAAAAGGCACCGGGGTTTCGCTGAAGAAAGTGCGCCAAGCCGCCAAGACATCCGCACCCAGCACAGCGGGCGAATGGTGGGCCAGCTCCATCCACAAAACTGACCTGACAGCAGGGGAGCGCAACCGCTCCATTTCTCTGCCTGATATCGTGAATTCGACCGTGAAGAACTCCAATCAGATTGCCGCGTTCGGTGATCTGCCCGCGATCCGCGGAACGGCAATCCAAGAGGCGCGCGGACGCTTCACGCCGGAATTTTTTGCAGAAATCAGTCGATCCCGTGAAAACGACCGTGTTACGAGCCCCGCCATTGCCGCAGGTGCTGCACGTTCGATCACTGATGAAGACGAGATCGAGTTTGGCGTGCGCAGCCGTTTGATCACTGGTGGTGAAATATCGGTATCCCAGCGCTTCACGACAACGGACACAAACCGGACGAGCTATATCCCGGGCGAGCAGACGGAATCCAAGACGACCATCGCTTTGGTGCAACCGCTTCTTCGTGGTGCCGGTGTGATCAACAATGATGCGCCGCGCCGCATTGCGAATATGGATACATCCATCGCGATCGAGGAATTCCGCCGTCAAAGTGAGTCCCACTTGCTGGAGACCGAGCGCGCCTATTGGAACCTTTACGTCGCGCGTGCCGTTTTCATTCAGCAGTCACATCTTGCGGCGCACGGTCAACGCTTGGCCAACCAAGTGCGCAACCGGGTTGATATTGATGCAGATCCGATCCTCGTAAGTCGCGCTGCGTCGCTTGCGGCGCAGTGGCGTGCCGACTCCGTGCGCGCGAAAGCTGCGGTTGATAACGCTGAATTCCGTCTTGCGGCCTTAGTGAATGATCCGCGCATGGGGCCGGCAAATGTGGAGCTTCTGCCGTCATCGGCGCCAAACGGGGCGCTGCGTATTCTTGGCACCAACGATACGATTGACGAGATCTTCAAAAACCGTCCAGAGCTGCAGCAGGCCATCCTGCAATATGAGGCGGCTTTGTTGCGCGAAGGCGTTGCGGCGAATGAAAGCCTGCCGGAGCTTGATCTTGTTCTGGAAGCAACCGCGTCAGGTGGTGCAAATGGGCGTAGCTTGTCCGGCGCGTTTAGCGACAACGACAATGGCTACGGTCATCTTGTGGGTCTGAAATTCTCTGTCCCCCTTGGCTTTGATGAGCGGGATGCGCGCTATAAACGTCGCCGGATTGAGACGATCCAGCAAGAACGCCAAGTCTTGTCTGTGATCTCGACAATCCTTGCTGAGGTTGACGTGTCCGCCAATGAATACATCGTGGCGACCCAAGATCTTGTGGCACAGCGGCGCGCCCAACAGGCGGCACAACGTGACTTGAACACACTTCGCAACCGCTGGAACGAGGGCGTAAACGAGGAAGGTATCGCAATCCTGTCCGCACTATTGTCCAGTTATCAGCAGGTTCAATCCACTGAACAGGCGGTCGCGACAGCCCGAGCCACCCGCGAAATCGCTGCGGCGAACTTGGCGCGTGCACGCGGGGTTTTGCTTAAACGGTGGGGTTTCAAGACGGACATCCAAAAAGATATCCGCAACCAGCCCACCTACAAGCTTGCGCGCAACTAGGCCGCGCAAGCTTTAGATCGCCAATCCAGAGGAGCGGCCGTTGTGACTGTTTTACCAAAGTTCGAAGCTCTAGAAGATCGCATTGTCCTTGCAGGGGCCGATCCGGATGTGACGTTCACAACGACAAATCCGGATGAGGTTATTGACCTTGGTGAGCAGGACGTTGCGTTTACCCTGACATTTGACAACACGGGTTCGGACTCTGGCTACGTTCCCTACGCAGAACTTATCATTCCGACATCCGGCGCGGATGGCGAAGGCGATGGCCCAACCTTTGACAGCGCTTCCTTTTTGGGATCGCCGATCACCACAACCGAAATCGTGTTCAATGCAGCAGGTGAAGCTGAGCACCCGTTTCTGTTGGATGGCGCAGGCGATCCGCTGATTGTTACAGGGACGCAAGGCGATACGCTGGTCGTTCTAGAATTGCCCTATGGGTCTTTTTCACCCGGCAACCCCGCTGTCGATATTGATGTTGTCATCGATTTTGATCCCGAGGCGGATCTGAATGCCAACCCAACCTTTGGCGTGCTCGGTGGATTTGCGCTTGGCTGTGATGCGCTGGACAACCCAGCAGTAGACGCCCCGATCCGTGAAACAATGGCCAGCACCACGGTTAATCCTGAGCTGTTTGAGGTCACGAAGGTCAATACCGCACCTGAATCCGAAGCGTCGACTGGTCCGAGCTATGTCTATCAATATGTTCTGACCATTGACGTCGCTCCCGGTCAGGAACTGACCGATTTCACGTTGACGGACACGTTGCCGCCCGAATTGGTTTATCTTGGTAATCCGGTCATCAGTGGCGGGACCGGAACAGTTGTGACCGAGCCGACCGTGAACACACAAGTGACGACGGGCAACAACACGCTCGAAGTTGAGTTCCCGACGGTCTCGGACGTGGTGACGGTTACTTTCGACTATTACATCAGCAACGATCCCGGTGCTCCCGGTGGGCCGCCGACCAACAACGCAGCCACTGGCTTGGATGAGCCTGTGACCAACAGTGTGGTCGGAGAAGGCACATGGACGCCGGTTGACCCGGATGATGCGCCGATTATGGTGACTGACACTGCCACCAACCAAGTCACTGCGGCCGCCTTGTCTATTCAGAAAAGCAACGCGCTGTTCGATGACAATCAGGTGAATGGCTCTGTTACGCCTGAAGATGTCTATCAATTCACCCTTGAAATTCAGGTATCTGACTACTTCACCTTCGGTGATTTGGTTGTCGAAGATATTTTGGGCGATGCATGGACCTACCAAGCCGGTTCGGCTCAGTTCACGACCGTTGAGGAGAATGGCGGCATCGCGACCGCAACCTCGCTGACGGGATTTGAGACAGTTGGTGACAATGATCCAGGACCGGGTGAAACCACGGTTACTTTTGATCTTTCTGCGGCGATGGCGTCGGTTGCAGGCTCTGACGGCCTTTTGACAGGTGACATTGCCGGTGATGGTACGAGTTCTGGCTCGCAGACGACAGTCACGATCACATATTTGGCCACGATCGACGACGCTTATGACGGCCCGGTCGGTAACGACCCCGGAAACCCTGCCAACCAGCAGGACCAAGCGCTAAGCCAAGGTGATTTCATCAATAACAGTGTCACGGTGACGGGGAATGTTCGTGACAACAATGACCCAAATACGCCGACAGCCAATAACGTCACGGATGTCAGCGAAAGCTCCGTTCAACTTGAGGTCGGCGGTATCCGCGAGAAGACCGTATATGCGTTGAACGGCGATACGAACCCGCCAACAGATGTGGTGATTGCCGCTGGCGATACGGTGACATTCTCGATCATCTATGACGCGCCCTTGGGTGCTTTTGAAGATTTCACGCTGATCGATAACCTGCCACAGCTGGTGTTCGATGCGCTAGAGATCGACAATTCGTCTTTCGTTGCGCCACCGGGATTCCCACCACCTAGTGCTGCACCTGCGGCAGGCGTTGTGACCTATGGGCCGCAAACATCTGGTGATTTGAGTGGGGTCGCGCCGACGATCACAACCAACGGACCTGACAATCAGATCAACTTCCAGTTTGGCGATTTCACCTTGCCCGAACGCGGGCCGGTTTCGATCGAGTTGATTTTCACGGTCACAGTCGAAGACGCGATTTTTGCACCGGACTTGTTGCTGACGAACCAAGCGACGGGGCGGGAATTCAACTCCTTTGGCGACCTGACAGAAACCACGGCGATTGCCAATTTTGAGTACGCCGAGCCCGATCTAAACATCAGCAAGGGTGTCGTTGCCACCAACGGAAATGATCCTGACACTGCGTTGACGGGTCCATCAGGTCTGGACGGGGTGTCCAACCCGCCAAATGCAACGGTA
Source organism: uncultured Litoreibacter sp. (assembly GCA_947494435.1). Lineage (GTDB taxonomy): Bacteria > Pseudomonadota > Alphaproteobacteria > Rhodobacterales > Rhodobacteraceae > Litoreibacter. Next base: position 878,377 of record CANLUY010000001.1, on the reverse strand, counting down.
CCGCGGTTTACAGGCACCGTGGGGTCCGACGATCTGGCCTCGACCCCGATTGATGCAAATATTCAGAACGTCAACGCAGGCGATCTTGTGACCTTTGCGATTGCCATTGAGAACACCGGCGGTGCGCCCAACGGCGCGTTCAATATTACCGTGAATGATACAATCCCGGCTGGTTTCACCATCCCCGCGGGTGGCTATAACCTGTCGATTACCGATGGGACGGGAAGTCCCATATCCTTCACGCGGCCAGATGGCACACCGGCGACGGACGCTGACTTCTTTGCCCCAGGACCGGGCTTGTTGCTGACCGATGACGGCCCGCTTGAAGGGGCGATCTCCGCATTCAACCAGACCTCCGGCGAAAATGTCATCATCATCACTTATGACCTTCTGGTTGATGCCACTGTCACCCCGGATGAACGCTTGGTGAACACCGCTGGCATTGCGAGTTACAATGCATTTGAGGGCAATGGTGAGCCGTTCAGCCCCGGCGCGCCGGTGAACCGCGTGGTGGATCCGATTCAAGACGACGCCTTTGCCACGACTGAAACGATTGAGATCAACAAGCGCTTGGAAAGCCGTCAGTTTGACGGAGATAACATGGGTCGCAATGCGATCGATCCGAATGTTGATCGGGATAATCGCGAGGTCGCGATTGGCGAGAATTTTGAGTTCATCATCCGTGTCGATATTCCCGAAGGTGTTTTGTTCAATACGGTCATTTCGGACAGAGTCACGTTTGGCGGAATGACGATCTATGACGCCGAGATCGTCACCATTGGGGACAACCAAGGCCCCGGTTTGACCAATATGGAGAACTCAGGCGGCCTTCAGGTTGGGGATAATGCGACCATTTCCGCAAATGCGTTCTCTTTCGATTTCGATACGATCACCAACGCCGGAGACAATAATCCGAATAATGACTTCATTGAAATCCGCGTGTTTGCCCGTGCTGAAGACGGAAACATCGGGACACCCGGTACGAACTCATTGCTGCGAAACCGTGCGTCGATCACCTTCGAAAATGCGGCAGGAGATTCAAGCACAGTTGGTGAAAATTCAAGCGTTCGTGTCGCGACACCGAATGTGGCCTTGGACAAGACGGCCTCCCCCGCGATTGTAGATGCAGGCGGGTTGGTGAATTACGAAGTCGAAATCACCAACCCGTCGCGGTTCCGTGACGCACCCGCTTTTGATCTGACGCTCAGCGATACGTTGGCACCTGAGGTCGACCTGAACGAGACAAGCATCCAGCTGTTTGTAAACAACACACTGACAGCCTTTGACGGAACGAATTATGCCCTGACGACAGCGGGCAACGGGTTTGAAATCTTCATCGACCGATTGGATCAAAACGATACCGTTCGCGTCGAATATAATGGCACTGTTGATAACAGCGTAGCAGCCGGTCTGACCCTGCCAAATACGGCTGATCTGGTTTTCGACACAACGCCTGAAGACGATAGTGCAGGACCGGATGGTGATGACCGCGAACTGTCGCTCAGCGATATGGAGAGCGTCGTCACGCGTGCGCCCGACATTGACAAATCCGTCGTGGATGGCAGCACCAGCTATGCCGAGACAACAGGAACTGATTTGGGTATTGGCGAACTCGTCACGTATGAGTTTGTTCTGACAATCCCTGATGGTGCGATTTCGGATGTGGTGCTGGTGGATACACTTCCACCGGGCATGGAATATGTCTCCTCCACCGTAGTTTCTGTTGGGAGCGATCTGGGATCATTCTCCGGCCCCGTTCCAACGATGGGAACAAATGGTGCCGGGCAAAATACGACCTTTGACTTTGGCTCGTTCGAGAATTTGGTTGATGGGAATGCCAATGCGACGGACCCGAATGACCAGATTGTCATTCGTCTGACGGCGCGTTTGACTGCCGATCCGCTGACAGTGGATACCAATAACCCTGCGCTCAATCCGAAGACCAACGTTGGTGTGCTGACCTATTCCAACGGCACCAACAACTTTAGCGTTCAAGATGATGCGACGGTTGAAGTCGTCGAGCCTGACGTGACAATCGACAAAGCAGTTTCACCGACCACGGCAGATGCAGGTGACGTTGTTACCTACACCGTGACGGTTGAGAACGAAGGCAACGGACCTGCTTACGATATGATCGTCAATGACGACGGAGCGGGGGCAAATGTTGTTGCGCTGCCCGCAACACTCAACATTGCCTTGTTCCAAGCAGACGGCACCACACCTTACACGCCGGCAGGTGCCCCAAGCGGCGCGTTCACTGCGGGCGAATTGCAGGTCATCATTCCGGACCTGCCTGCCGGTTTTATTGCGGTCATCACCTATGACTCGACGGTTCAAAACACGGCCTTGTTCAGCTCAACCTACACAAACACTGCTGAGGTCGAGCGCTACGATTCCAACCCGGCAGGGACGGAAGTCGCTGATCCAGCGGATCCGGAAGAGCAGCGTAATTACACTGGACCAACCGCAACGGCTGATTTGACGACGCCAGATGCGACGCTGTTGAAGGAGTTCGAAGGCAGCGATGATACAGACACACCGGGCCAAAACCTCAATGTTGGAGAAGAAGTCACGTATCTTCTGACGATTACGGTGCCAGAAGGAACGGCTGATCTGACGTTGACGGACCGATTGCCGGCAGGTCTGCTTGCTCAAGATGCGGAAGTCGTGACGCTGAATGGCGCGCCAAATCCGACCATTGCGATCAATGGCGCCCGGGATGAAGTCACGTTTGATTTTGGGACAGTGGTTATCGCCGGTGATGACGACACAGCCGCCCGCGACACGGAAATTGTTGTCCGCGTCACTGCGATTGTCGCGAACACCGCAAATAGCGGAGACTCACTGCAAAATACAGCAACGCTGGATGTGGTCGACCCGGTCGGCGGGGCGCCATTGCAGGCACCCGCGACTGACAGCGAAACGGTCACGGTCGTTGAACCAGACCTCGAGATTGAAAAGTCGGGCGAAGTTGGTGGTGATCCCGGTGATACAGTTGGCTATTCCATTAAGATCGAAAACAACGGCACAGGCCCCGCCTACGACATCGTCATTTCAGACCCCTTTGACAATGCGTTCCTTGAGTTCGCAGGGAACCTTGTCTCAGACGTGCCGGGTGTTTTGACGACACCTGCACCCGGTGAAACTGACGGCTTCCAATACGTGATCCCGGGTCCTCTTCTGCCGGGCGCTTCGATCAATATCACCTTTGACGGTTTGATTGTTATCGGTGCACCAGACGCACAGACTTTTGAGAACACTGCGACGGTAAATTACGACAGCATTGAGGGAGATCAACTCGACGCTGATGGCAATCCACGCGGGTCTTCCGGAACAGATCAAGATGATCACGCCGTGGCGACAGTTCCCCGCATTTCCAAGACGCCTGTTGGATCGAATTTTAGCGAAACAGACAGCCAAACAGGTTCGACACCTTTTGACCTTTCCATCGGCGAAGAGGTCACATTCCGTTTCGAAATCACCCTGCCCGAAATTGATTTGGACGTGGTGCGTTCCGTGGACAACCTGCCTAGCGGATTGGAATTCATCTCAGCGCAATTCATCAATGCCAACGGGACCGGCGCAAACCCTGCGAACTTCTCGGCCATCTCGGACAATGGCAACCCCGAAGCGGTTACAATTAACTTTGGGGCTATGAACAACCCGTCTGATGGCAGCATTGGGCCTGATGACATCCTCGTTTTTGAACTGACGGCGCGCGTTACCGAGGATGCAGGTTTGAACGCAGGGGACTTCCTGACCAATACAGTGAACTTGTTCGTTGATCCTGTTGGGGATACTCCTTTCGCTCTTCAAACAACTACGGCTGTTGTACGCGTTGTTGAGCCAGAAATGACCATCGACAAAACCGGGCCAATTGCGCTTGATCCCGGTGGTCCATCGGAGCAGTTCACAATTGTTGCGACCAATGACGGTGTGACAGGAGCTGAAGGTCCGGCCTATGATGTCATCGTCACAGACACTCTGCCGCCAGAGATGTCGCTGGATCTGGGTGTTGCCTTTGTCTTTACCGATGGCAACGGTGCCGTCATCACGCCAACGACGTTCACCACTGGGACTGGTCCCGACAGGTTCTCTGCGACTTTTGATGTGTTGGAGCCCGGCGAGTCCGTGCGCATTCAGTACTCTGCCTCTTTGAATGCGGGCGCGACGCCCCTCGACGTTTTTACAAACACGGCCAATGTCGTATTTGACAGCGTTCCGGGTGCCAATGTGGATGGCGGGGGCAACCCGATTGCGCAGGTCTATGCGCCTGTGGTCGACACACATGAAGTTGCGAGCGCGCCAACTCTTGAGAAAACAACCATTGCGTCCGAGCATACTGAAACGCCTGAAGATGCAGAGCCGGATGGGATCCGTGACCTCGCGATTGGTGAGACAGTGACCTATGAGCTGGTGCTGACAATCCCTGAAATTGAGATGGATCGCGTGGTTCTGACGGATACGCTCCCGGACGGCCTGAGCTTCGTCTCGGCTTCAGTGACTGAACTTGGGAATTTCGTTACTGTCGGCGGAAGCACGGTGCTTGCAGATATCAACGCCGCAGCAACGGTTGCGGAGTCTGGCCAGACTGTCACCGTCACGCTTGGCGATGTTTTGAATTCGGATACTACGGATTCAGGAACCCGTACAAATGATGCCATTGTTGTTCAGATTGTTGCCCGCGTTGACGATGTGCCGGCGAATTCCGGTACACTTCCAAACAATACGCAACTGACCAACACCGCCGGTCTGAGTATCACGCCAAAAGGCGGGGCCGCGTTTACGCCTGTGACAGACACAGCAACCGTTGAGATTGTCGAGCCCAACCTAGTTCTGGAAAAAACTGGTGATGTCGCGGTCAATCCCGGTGATACGGTCAATTACACTGTTGAGATTGAGAACACTGGAAATGCACCGGCTTTCGACCTCATCATCGCAGATACGTTTGGCGATCCTAACCTCTCGCTTGTGTCGGGAAGTGTTATGTTCACCTTCACTACCGCTGGGGGGAGCACGTTCACGCAAGCTGACGTGACGATCACAGAAGCGGCTGGTGGGTTTAGTTTCGAGTTGGACGACACGGCGACCGGTGATCCGATCCCTGTTGGCCCCGGCCAAACGCTGACGATAACATATCAAGCGCTGCTGGATGCAAATGCGCCCGAGGCTGAGTCTTTCATCAACACTGCAAGTGTGAACTACGATAGCCTTCCGGGCGATCCAGTGGATGAAAACGGTGATCCTGTGGATGACCGGGATTACAGCACAAACGACAATAATTCCGTGGCGACTGTTCCGTTCCTGACGAAGACGCCGACGGCTTCCTCCTTCGGGGAAACGGACAGCACAACCGGATCCGACCCCGTCAACCTCGCAATTGGCGAGGTCGTGACTTACACTTACGAACTGTTCTTGCCTGAAATTGATATGGACACGGTCCTGTTCTCTGACAACTTACCGAATGGTTTGGACTTCGTTGACTTCCGCGTCTCTTTCGGTGCGGGCATGACTAATATTAGCGGCGGTGGACCCGATCAGCCTGTGCTTGATCTGGTCGGAAACGACTTTGATCTGGTCTTCAACAATTTGAGAAACCCGTCCAATGGCAGCATTGGCCCGGACGATGTCATTACGCTTGAAGTCGATGCCCGCGTCAATTCAGACCAGAGCGCTGGCGACGTACTGACCAACACAGCTATGCTGGAAGTCGACCCAACCGGGGGTCCGGCGCTGACACCATCCGAGGCCACTGCCGATGTGCGTGTGGTGGAGCCAGAACTGACACTGGCAAAGACAGGTCCGGTCGCACTGGATCCCGGCGATACAGGTACATTCGTAATCGAGGTCAACAATACCGGGCCAAATGTCACGCCTGACGCGACGGGCCCTGCCTATGACGTCGTTATCTCTGACGTGCTTCCTGCCGACATGACATTGGACGAGACAATGATCTCCTTCACCCTAAACGGAAATCCTTATGTTCCGGGTCCGGGGGAGCTGACGACGTCTGGTTCTGGCTTTACGCTGAACATTGACGTCTTGCTGCCTAAAGCGGAGTTCGTCGTCACCTACATGGCGGAACTCAGCGCAACTGCTGATGCTTTGGAAACGCATACAAACACGGCAACTGCCAACTATGACAGCGCGCCCGGTGATCCAGTTGATGGGGCCGGAAATCCTGTTGAAGAAACGTACACGCCGGTCTCAGATACGCATACTGTGGCCTCCAGCCCGACGTTGGAAAAAACGCCTATTTCGACTGAACATGCCGAGACCCCGACAGACAATGATGGCGATATGGTCACGGATGTCGCGCTTGGTGAAACGGTCACATACGAACTTGTTCTGACGCTTCCAGAAATTACCATGGATACCGTCGTTCTTACCGATCTTTTGCCAGCCGGTCTGATCTTTGTGTCGGCAGAGGTCTCTGAGATTGGCAGCGGTATTACCGTAGATGGCAGCGCCGACTTGGCCACGATTAACGGGGCCGCGACATTTGTAGAGGCGTCGCAGTTGTTGACCATCACGCTGGGCGATGTGATCAACAGCGATACCGATGGCAGCGGCACACGTGCAAATGACGCGATTGTTGTTGAGGTGGTTGCGCGTGTCAATGCAGCGGCGGCGGCCGGCAATTCCGGTATTCTACCATTGAACACCCAGCTGACGAACACCGCTGGTTTGACGATCACTCCTCAAGGCGAAGGCCCTCTTGATCAGGTCGTGGATACTGCAACGATTGAAGTTATCGAACCTGCATTGACGCTTGAGAAAACCGGGCCTGTTGCGGTGAGCCCTGGTGAGACGGTGAATTATCAGCTTGAAATTGAAAATACGGGTACTGGTCCGGCGTTCGACTTGTTGATCGCGGACGCGCTTGGCAACGCCAACCTGACCATCGTACCAAATAGCGTGGCATTTACTTTCAACGGCTTCACGCAGGCAGATGTTGTTGTCACGGAAACGGCCGGTGGTTTCTCCTTCAGCATGATCGACACGGCAACGGGCGATCCAATCCCCGTTGGTGCAGGGGAGACCTTGACCGTAACCTATCAGGCAACACTTGCGAACAACGCGCCCAAGGCAGAAACCTTCCCGAACACGGCCAGTGTGAATTACGACAGCCTGCCCGGTGATCCTGTTGACGAGAATGGTGATCCCGTCGTGGACCGCGACTATAGCGTCGACGATACGTATTCTATCGCAACGGTTCCGGCAGTGACGAAAACCCCGACAGCGTCCAGCTTTACTGAGACTGACAGCGTGAACGGGTCTGATCCGTTTGACTTGGCAATCGGGGAAGAGGTGACTTACAGCTACGAACTGGTCCTTCCAGAAATCGACATGGAGTCGGTGATCTTCACCGACAACCTACCGGTTGGGATCGACTTCCTGCGCGTCGAGAACTTCACCTTCGGCTTAGGCTTGGTTGATCTGAACGATGATCCACTTGTGCCGCCGGTTGCTGTTCTGACAGGCGCGAATGACTTCACGCTCGACTTTGGTGATATTCGCAATCCAGAGGATACGTCGCCCGCAACTCTCGGTCCCGATGACGTTATTACGTTTACAGTGGTTGGCCGTGTAAACGGTGATCTGGGTGCTGGATCAACACTGACCAACACCGCCACGCTGACAGTTGACCCTGACGGTGCCGACCCTGCGCTTGAAACGGTTCGGGATGAAGCAGATGTCCGGGTTGTTGAACCTGAACTTGATGTTGATAAAACCGGACCGCTTGCGCTGGATCCGGGTGATACTGGTAGGTTCAACGTCAATGTCACCAATTCCGGACCTGCTGTAACCCCGTCTGCGACGGGTCCTGCGTATGACGTGGTTATTGGCGATGTGATGCCTGCGGAACTGACCCTTGATCCGACCTCCATTTCGATCACTTTGAACGGTGCGGCTTACACGCCAGCGGCAGGTGAACTTGTTGCAAATGCTAACGGCTTTACGCTCAATGTTGATGTGCTTTTGGCCGATGATGTTTTGATCATCAGTTATGATGCCACGCTGGATGCAACCACACCCGCCCTCACTTCTGTCTTCAACACCGCAACTGCGAACTACGATTCCGCACCGGGTAATGATCCAAACCAACGGACATACACCCCTGTGACAGATGACCACCGCGTCTCAAGCAACCCGACCTTGAGCAAGACAGACATCTCATCTGGCTTCACCGAAACACCGGAAGACGCAGATGGTGACAACATCCGCGGTTTGGCTGTTGGTGAGACTGTCACCTACCAACTGGTTCTGACGCTTCCGGAAATCTCCATGGATACGGTGGTGTTGACCGATCTCTTGCCGACGGGGCTTGATTTTGTGTCCGCTGCCGTGACGCAAGTTGGCAGTGAGATTACAATCAATGGTGGCACGTCAATCAGTAATTCCGGTCAGCTTTTGACCATCACGCTGGATGATTTGGTCAACACATACGTCAACGGTCAGATCACCGAAGCACAGGATGCGGTTATCGTTGAAGTCGTCGCGCGTGTCTCAAACATCGCGAGCAACGTGCAAGATACCCAACTGACCAATACGGCGGGTCTAACGGTTACGCCGGAAGGTGCGCCGCCGCTTGATCAGCTGATCGATACGTCCACTGTTGAAGTCATTGAGCCGTCGCTGACCATAGATAAATCTACCTCAACTGAGGAGCCGTTCCTTGGCGATACGATTACCTACACAGTTGTGATTGCGAATGAAGCAACGGCAACTTCGCCTGCATTCAACACCGTGATTACCGACAATCTGCCGGGTGATCTTGAGCTGACCGGCGTTATCAGTCTGTCCAATCCTGCGCTTGGGTCTGTCTCACCATCTTCGATTGCGGGCGCGACATCGCTGATCATCAATATCCCGGTTCTGCAACCCGGTGAGACATTAACGGTCGAATATGAGGCGTTTGTTGGCTTCACAACGAATGTGCTGGAACCCATTACAAACGTGGCGAACGGCAATGGCGGGTCAACACCAATTGCCAACGATCCCAACGGGCGGCCTGAAAACGTAATGGACGATGCCATTATCGTTCCGCGCCCTGTTCCGACGGAGGAAGAAGGAGACAGACCGCGTGCGATTGACGGTATTGATGATGCGCAGTTCCTTCCCATTTTGCTGATTGATCCGATCTTCACGGGTACGGCGGAGCCGGGCTCTAACGTGACGATCAACCTCTTTGGTCAGGACGGGCGTTTGGATTATGTTCGCAATATCGTCGCTGATACCGGCGGACACTGGATCGCGATTTTCCCTCGTGTCGAGCTGGATCAGCCGCAGGATGATTTCTACGAGTTTAACCAACGCTCTGTTTTGTTTGATGCGCCCGTCAAGCTCATTGACGAGGGGTATCGCACCAGTCTGAACCTGAGAACAGAGTCGCGTGAACTGTCGACTGGCAGTTCTTTGAAGGATGAAGCTTATACGCTTGGCGTTAATGTTGATCGGCCATCCACGCTTCCTCAGGAAGCTGGGCTGTTTAACACGCGGACGTATTTCGCTCCGGCGCATATCGGTGAGGTTTACGGCAACGGCGGCGTGGTGCAGGTCGATGATATCTTTACAAACCTTGCGGGCCGCACAGTGCAAAGTCTCTACGAGTCCTCCGCTGATCCTTTGGGCGTAAGCTTGAACCGCTTCAGCTATGAATTCCTGAGCGGCTCAACAGCGGTGCCGGGCCAGCAATAAGCGGGCTGTTGCGGGTTAAATCCAGACCCGCAGCAGAACCCAATTTCTGATATTGCGATACAGCACTTGCCAGATTGGGCGGTATTGCTGATCAATCGCAAAGACACCGCGTAGTCCGGGACGCAACGCAGCGGGTGGCGCGTTAAACGTTGCTTTTCCAAGGATCAGCGGGATTTCCTCGCTGTTATCAACCGCAGGAGAGATGCGCGAAATCGCCGCGTCCAACCGCAATCCGGGATCGAAGTCGGGCCGAAAGATACCTGTCGAGTCCTCGGAGATTTTGCTGATTTGCGATTCCAGAATAGCAAGTGAAAGCCGCAATTGTGACGGGTCTGAGATTTCCAGCAACGTCTCGCCTTGCCTCACGGAAGCCCCAAGTCGCTGCTCAAGATCGCCGAGCACAGCAATGCCGGAAATCGGTGCAACGATCACGCTGCTGTCGTGTTGCAGATCAAGGAGAGCCAGTCGCGCATCTAGGCGTTGCACTTCCAACTCGCTATTGCGAAGGACGGCGGCGTCGCGTTGCGCGCGCGCCGTTTCGCGTTCCAGAACAGCATTTGCACGCTCTGCCGCCACGCCAATCCGCTCGATATCAATCTCGCTTGTGTCGAGTTTTGCCAATACGGTTTCACCCGCAATGACTGCGTCTTTGTCGCTGACCAAGACCTCAGAAATGGTGGAGGTTAGCGGGGCCGTGATTGTGCGGGTTTGTGCAGATTCAACGCTTGCGGAGACATCCACACCATCCGCAATCGGGATTAGCCCGATGGCTCCAACAGCGAGCAAGATAGAGCATGTCTTCACAAGTCGCGCAGCCGTCCATTTTGACTTCGGCTTGCTGTGTTGAGCCTGCGCATAGATCGCGCCCGCCATGCGCATCACCCCAAGGTTGCGCGTCGGTCCTTCAATGACCAACGCAAGTCCATCATCACGGTCTGGTGCGGCGGCAAACATCTGATCATTGGTGACAATTTTCTTGCGCGCGATTTCTTCCATCTTTGCGCGAAGCTGTACCGGCAATTGCGCTCGCTTCGTCAGGCCTTGCTGGCCGGAAATCGTCACGTCGCGCACTGTGCCACCGGTGCAAAGCCCCGCAGCGGCATAGTCCGCGCCCGTGATGCGAGCCATTCGATCTGTCAGTTCTTGAAGTTTTGAGTGATCACCGCCTGCGACGGCCGCGACGGCTTGGATCATCTCGGATTGTCCTGTCAGATCCCCGTGCCGAAATTGGGCATATGACAGATTTGCCAAAAGCGTCAGCCGTTCATACGCCAAAGAGCGCGCAACAGCACCGCTCGCGGGCATTTCCATAAGAGCGACGGCCAGTTTGCCAGTTGGCATCGCGATACTCGCGCCGATATAGCCGTCAGCAACTTTTAAGATGCTTGCGCTTTTCCCTGCTGCTTCTTCCAGAACATCGGTGACGAGGGACGGAGGCGCTTGATCGGGATCTCCACGCCGGTGTGCGGCGAGCAATTCCGGTGGTTCGTCCGTTTTCGGTATCTGCCAAAGTGACAAATTTTGCTGGCTGGTGAGCGCCGCTGTCAGCTCAATCAGACGTTCGGCAAAGGGCGGTGTCGCTGTTTCGGGCGAGAAGCACGCGACAATTGCCGAATTCAGATCCCGCCCGTTTTGCGCGGGCTGAGCTGTCGGAGTGTCTGGAAGTGGCGCGTTCATGTTCTAAGGTTTATTGATGATGACAGCTGTCCCTGCCAGTAGGGAAAGGTCAGAATTATCAAAAGCGACACGCACACGCACGCTTAAGCTGGCCGGATCCACACGGGGATCAATGGACGTCACAGACCCGGTAATAGCTTGACCATTCGGCATCTCGGCCGGAATCTGTGCGCCCGGTGACAGGTTTTCCAACCAATCAAGTGGGACAAATGCCGTTGCCCTCAACTGCTGCATATTGCCGATTTCGAGCACTGTGGTCTCGGTCTCTACAATCTCGCCTGTTCGGGTTCGTATTTCGAGAATGGTGCCATCAAATGGTGCAGTCATTTCAAATTCGCTGAGGATCGCCCTATCAAGCTCAAGTTGGCTTTGGCTGCGTAAAACCCCTTCACGAGCGACTTGCAAATCGGCCTGCGCCAGTTGAACCGATTGCTCGGACTGTGTGACTTCCCATTGCTGGGCCGCACCCTTGCTGCGTGCGCGGGCCACGCGCTCACGTAAGGCTTCTGCTTGTGCAATAACGATCTCTGCGCGTGCGACCGCGCCATCCGCGTTCGCTGCAATCTCAGCGAGGGCCACGCGTGCCTTTTGTACCCGCGCGTCGATGCTGGCCAAAAGTGTACCTTGTGAGACGACATCCCCTTCTTTGACCAAAATTTGATCAAGGCGGCCGTTCACAGACGGACGGATTTCGACACTGTTCACAGGCTCCAAAATAGCGGAAATGGACTGCGCCGAAGCTGGCACAGTAATCGCGACACCGCAGGCAAGAATAAGGGCGCGGAGCATTTTATGATCCGCCAAATGTTGTAAAATTAGTTAGGGAGAGGTGGTGCGCAGTAAACAGGTTCAAAACCCCCCTGCGCGCCAAGCCAGCCAAAACATCATCGGGCAATTTGCGCAACTTTTCTTCCGAGATGATGTTGAATCCTTCGACCTTTGTTGTCTTGCCATCACGTGTAATCGTAACCGATGACGGGTCGATCAGGTCCAACTTTTTCGCCTCATCCATAACGGTACGGGTGCGCTGTAATGCCGTCTCATAGCGGTTCGAGAAATCCATCACGTTGGTCAAAACTTCAGAGGGTTTGCCATCTTTGAACAACGCACGGTCTTCTTCGCCTGAGGTGGAGAAGATCATCGAGGATAAATCAGCGCATAGAATGTTGCGATCGACATCGTGGGACTCGCGCACATAGGCAAACGGATAACGACGCAGATAGGCCGGGATATATGCGCCTTCTTTCCAGCTTCCATCTTTCGCTACGTGATCGTTATGCCCCGCTGAATACCCTACCAATGCGACGGGTGTCGGCGTGTCATGACCTGCCAGCACAATCGGATAGCTGCGCATAGCCTGCGGGAACTCATCTGCCGTGATTGGAATAGCGTTGGTTGTCTGCGCATATTCGTAGGAGCGTTCACGCGACAGATAGTACATGTCATGGCGTTCCGGGGTCAGCGGCACGAGCGTTTTGTAGAGCGTTGGCAGTTTCTCTGGCTGAAGTTCTTTGTCTGCGCGGTTTACGGCACGTCGTTGAACCATGGTGTGACTTTCCCTGTCTGGCCCGTATTCGGGTCACTGTTGATAAATTTGTAACCTATTTTGCAGCAGGCGCGAGCCTGCAAATTTTGCCCGCTCAAGAACAGAGCGGGGTTTGGTCTCCAGACGGGCGACAACTGCACCGCCATTGGTCAGGTCTGCAGCACACACGGTATCCGGATCCGCAATATCCGCGCGCAGCGTCAAAACGCCATCTATCGCCAGACCACTGGAAAATGCGCCCGTAAGACGCGCAGAAAATTCACACTCAGGATCGTGCACGGCGCGCACACGAAGCTGGGTGTTCTGATCGAGCAGGATATCACGCTCTAACAGGGACTGGTCGAGACGCAGGCGCAAATAAGGCGTGACCGGAGCAGAATATGCGCCCAGCTCTTGGGTGGCCGCAGGCGTGACCCAAGCTCCATCAAAATGGCTGATTGCCAAAGGGGTCCAAACCGCGCGGTCCTCTGCCTCAAATTGCACAGCTTGAATGCGCGCACTCATTTCGTCGCTTTGCTGTTGAAAACTTGCAATTTCTGCCTGAAGACTTGCGCGTTCAGCGGCAGAGCTTTGTGCATTTCGGCTCAGGTTCTCGAGCATCTGGCGGCGCAGGTCTATGTCTACGATACGCTGCTCTATCTCTGGGTTGGTGAGCGTGAAAGCTGCCTGACCGGTCTGCGTGAGCACACCTGCCTCGGACACTTCGACCAAACGCGTTTCAAAATCGCGCAACTGACCGGGCAGGAGAATGCGGTCGGGAAACGGGATCAACAAGGCGGTGATGCATCCGCCAACAGCCAAGACCATCGCGGCGCTGCGCACCGGACGAATGCCGAGCTTGACCGCATATTTCAGGGAATTGAAAAACGGCCGCGCGATCAGCATCATGAAAATCACGCCGACAGCGATGGGGGCGAGGCGTTTGTCGAATTGATAGATCAGCCAGAAAATCCCGCCAAAGATCGTCCATCTATAAGCATAGGACAGAACCCAATAAGTCAGATCAGAGCCGACGATCGTAGGTGTTTTTGCCCCCAAGGCCCGCGCAAGAAAACTCCGCGCGGCTTGGCTGGCGCGCCCTGACAAATTGGGTCGGCGCAGGTAATCGGTCAGCATATAGTAGCCATCAAGCTTGATCGCAGGGTTCAAGTTGAACAGAAGTGCAACTGCGCCTGCAAACACCGCGACTTGCAGAATAATCGTTTGAAGAAGGCCCGCTTGGGTTTGTGCCCAGAAGATCGCAAGAAGCGCGATAATCCATGTTTCAAAGTAGATGCCGCCCGCCCCTATCATGACCCGCCGAAAGACCGACCGTAGACGCCATGCGCCCGTCACGTCGGTGAAGGGGAAAGGGGTGAAGGCAAAGATGCTGATGCCCATCCGGATCGGGCCGGGGGACACGCCTTCTTGTAAGCACATTGTGCGATACGCAAGTGCGTGGCCCATCTCGTGGATCACCTTCAGGCCGACGTAGAGAAGAGCGAAAATAATGAATTGCCTCCAATCCGCTTCAAGGATTTGGCGCAGTCCTAAGCTCAGTTTCTCGCTGTTGGCAAACAAGGCTTGCACCATCAACACCATTGTCGCGAACCACGCCAGATATCCAATCGGTGAATATAAAATGCGCCCGAGCCACCCGAACGCATCGGTCACGCGACTGGCGTCTATCAGGTCCCATCTCAAAGACACCAACTTGCTTTCAATCGGTGTTTTTTTCAGATCCGCTTCGCTTTGGGTTTCACCAGACCGCACCAACAGGCCGGATTGCACCAAGCGCTTCACAAGGTTTTCGCCCTGCTGTGCGGGGATGCCAGCTTTGGCTAAAGCAACCGGAACAGAGCCGGTTTCCTTGACGATTGAAAAGAACTGAACCGTCGCACGATTGGCGAGGAAGAATTTGCCGGTTGCTTCATTTGCAATCACGAATTCCAGCTCGTCAGCGCCCGGCGGTGTGACATCAGTGAACGTCACAAATCCAGGTTCCACCAGCCGCGCGTAAGCGGCTGTACCAGCGTCTTGATCTGCGGTGGCGTCGTTCATCTGTCTCCCCTCGCGCGTGTCACGCGACCATGGGAAAACTATACCTCAAAATGCACAGGTTCATACGGGGAATAGATGGGTTTCTAACCCGTTCTCATCAGGGCTGACGAATTGCTTAAGGGCACGCTAGTCATAGGCGGCATCAACGATAATCTCGACCTTCAATTCAGCACGGGCGAGTTTTGCTTCGCCACAAGCACGCGCTGGTGCGTGGCCCTCTGGAACCCATGCATTCCAAACTTCATTCAGGCCATTAAAATCACTCATATCCGCTAACCAGATGGTCGCGCGCAGCATCTTTTCACGCGAGGACCCCGCTTGGATCAGCAACGCATCCAGCCGGCTCAGACACTCCTCAGTTTGTTCTTGGATAGTTGCCCCTTCACCAACCTGACCTGTGATGTAAGCCACGCCGTTGTGTTTCACGATTTTTGACGACCTTGCGCCTGTCTCAATCCGTTCAATCATTGCATCTTCTCCTGATACGCGTTGCTTTGGCTCTGTGTGACAGAATGTTGTTTGAATTCAAGCCATGCGCGTATGCTCAGGTGGAAAACGGTAGACTTTGAGGCGTTTTGATACTCAACTGCGCTCAAACAGTTTTCAGCGTATCGCTGCTTCTAAAGACACCAAGAGGGGGACACATTCATGAGAACACGCGCCGCAGTCGCCGTTGCCGCCGGACAGCCATTAGAAATAATGGAGGTTAATCTTGAGGGCCCCAAGGCTGGTGAGGTTTTGGTGGAAATCAAGGCCACAGGCTTGTGCCACACAGATGAATTCACTCGTTCTGGCGATGATCCTGAGGGTATTTTTCCAGCGATCCTTGGTCATGAGGGCGCAGGCGTCGTGATCGAAGTGGGCGAGGGCGTGACCACATTGGAGGTCGGCGATCACGTGATCCCGCTTTACACGCCGGAGTGTCGCGAATGCGAGTATTGCCTGAATCCCAAGACAAATCTGTGCCAGAAAATCCGCTCCACACAAGGGGCAGGGTTGTTGCCTGACGGGTCGACGCGGTTCTCAATGCTCGATGGCACGCCGATCCATCACTACATGGGCTGCTCGACCTTCGCGAACCACACCGTTGTGCCAGAGATTGCGTTGGCAAAAGTTCGCAAAGACGCTCCGTTCGACAAGATTTGCTACATCGGGTGTGGCGTCACCACAGGCATTGGCGCTGTGATAAACACTGCCAAAGTCGAGATCGGATCAAAAGGTATCGTCTTTGGCTTGGGCGGCATTGGTCTGAATGTAATCCAAGGTCTGCGTCTTGCTGGTGCCGATCAAATTGTGGGCGTCGATATCAATGATGGAAAGGTCGAAATGGCGAAGCATTTCGGCATGACCGACTTCGTGAACCCATCGAAAGTTGACGGTGATCTCGTCGCTCATTTGGTTGAACTGACGGGTGGTGGTGCAGACTATACCTTTGATGCGACCGGCAATGTTGGCGTCATGCGCACTGCGCTTGAAGCCGCCCACAAAGGTTGGGGGGAAAGCATTATCATCGGTGTGGCTCCCGCAGGTGCGGAGATCAGCACGCGCCCCTTCCAGCTTGTGACCGGACGCAGCTGGCGCGGCACCGCTTTTGGCGGCGCGTCTGGCCGAACCGATGTGCCGAAGATTGTGGATTGGTACATGGACGGTAAAATCGAGATTGATCCGATGATTACACACAAGCTGTCGCTGGACGAGATCAATCACGGATTTGACCTGATGCATGAAGGCAAATCCATCCGGGCTGTCGTCGAGTTTTAAGGACGAGATGGCAGATATTCTCAATCTGTCATGTCGCATTGACGGTCTTTTCTTCGGCGCCGTCGAACAGCGTTGGGACGGGAAAGACCCCTCGGCCATTGGCAAGACGGCTGCACAAGGTCGTCGTGATATTGATGAGTTTGGTTTTGTGGAGGATGCCCAAGCCGACCTCGTTAATCATGGCGGACATGACAAGGCGATCCATCACTACGCAACCGACCATTATCCTGCGTGGATAGCCGAGGGTGAAATTCCCCCAAACTCCGTTCCATCAGCGTTTGGGGAGAACATATCCTCCCTCGGAATCACCGAACGTGACCTGTGTATCGGGGATAAGCTCAAGCTTGGCAGTGCGGTGGTGCAGGTCAGTCAGGGACGTCAGCCATGTTGGAAGGTCAGCGCCCATACGGACAATGAAAAAATGGCGTATCTCTTCCAGAAGACTGGCCGCACGGGATGGTATTACCGCGTCCTTGAAAACGGTGCCGCGGCGGTCGGCGATACGGTGACGCTCATTGAACGCACGCAACCCACTTGGACCGTCTTACGCGTTACGGCTGCACGATTGAGCCGCAAAGTTACGTCCGAAGATGCAACGACACTGTCGCAGATGCCTGAGCTTGCTGAGGGTTGGCGTCGTGCATTTGCCAAGATGGCAGGTGGTGATTTCGAGGAAGATATCAGTCGCCGCTTAGGGCAGCCACAATAGCTTAGAGTGTCACGAGCGCCCCGTGGTGGCCAATGACTTGACCCGCGCAGGTCTGTCCGGCTTTGACCGCCTGCGCCATGTCACCTTGCTGAACGTAGCTGGCCAAAAACGCACCATTGAACGAGTCACCCGCCCCCGTTGTGTCACGTATCTGCTCCACATTCGGCGTCGGGATCACAACCGTGCGGCCAGCCTCATGCACACAAACTTCCGCCGCACCGTTCTTCAGGACCACTCGTTCCGCACCATACCCCGCGTAGCGCGCAAGCGTGTCCTCAGTGGTCTTATCACCGAATGCCGCCTGTTCATCATCGAAGCTTGGAAAGACAACACTCGAAACCGCCGCGGCGCCACCGATGAGGCGCTTCATCCGCTCTTTGCTTGCCCAAAGGGCAGGGCGAATGTTTGAGTCAAAAGCCACCAGCTTCCCCTCAGTACGCGCGTCGTCTAAGACAACAAGCAAGGCCTCCACATCTGCATCAGGCAAAATGGCCAAGGTGATCCCCGATAAATAGACGACATCAGCATCGAATATTGCAGACCGCATATGCGCGTGATCTTCCGCCAATAAACGCGCTGCAGATGTCTCCCGCCAATACGAAAAACTGCGTTCAGCCCCCTCAAGGTGGATCATGTACAGACCCGGTCGACGGGCCTCGATCCGGCGCATATGCGCGCATGAAACGCCAGCATCGGAGATAAACTGCACCATCTCATCAGATGTGGGATCAGTCCCAACTGCCGACAGAAAGGAGACGGTCCAGCTTTCAGGCAATCCAGCGCGTGCATACCAAAGGGAGTTGAAGACATCGCCGGCAAAAGACTTGCGTAGCAATCCACCCTCGGCTTGCGAGAGTTCAATCATACATTCGCCGATACCGAGAAGGGTTTTTGTCATAATATCGCTGAGCTCTTTATATTTAGCGCTAACATACCAACCTCCGTATCCAACCGAAAGGTCGAAACATCCCTGATAGCTGGCAATCCAGTACTTACGTGCTTAACTACTGGTAATCCGTGACAAAGACCCGCTTTGCAAAAGCCAGTCACTTAGGACGACAGGAGTAAAATATGCTGCAGACAATCGGTGGCCTTATCGTATTCGCGCTTGGTATCTGGGCGATTGTATCCATTCTGAATTCGAAAGTGGAAACAGGCACCAAGGTCCTCTGGATCCTTCTTGTGCTTATCCTGCCTGTTGTCGGATTTATCATCTGGTACTTTGCAGGACCGAAACCAGGGGCCAGCTAAACGCCTCGTAAGATGAATAGCTGACTAATCGCGCTGCGAACCTGCCCGTCAAGATGCGGTTTTGCGATGATGAAGACTGGCTCCTGCGGAGAACCTGTCAGTAATTGCTCTGGATACGGCGTTACAAAGACCACATGCACATCAGGTTTTTGTCGCCTGATTTTTTCTGTCGCGACCAAGCCCGAAGACTTATCCGCCAACACCAAGCTTGCGATGACCATATCCGGAGGCGATTTGGCTGCCAGATCGACCGCATCAGCCGCAGTTCTTGCAACACCTAGGACATGACACCCCATATCTGACAGTGCTGCGGACATATCCATTGCAATCATTGGATCATCTTCAATGAGCAACACCTTGGTCCCGTTTCGGTAAGGTGTTTCCTCCAGAGCGGTGTCAAACAGTGCCAGAACATCATCCTCTGAAATCTGTAGAATTCGGGCGATGTCGTCGAAGGAAAACTCTTCGATTGTTCTAAGCAACAGCGTTTCGCGAGAGTGCCGCGTCAGATTAGCCATCCTACTTCGTGCTGCCGTCTGACTCAGGGATGTGCCGCTAATATTGTTCCAATGCTCATGTAACTTGCGAAAAAGGAGGATCCGTATCGTTCCAGCAGAAACGATTGGGCGTTCTTTTCGTGTGCTGTGCCGAGCCTTTGCCGCCAGCAAATCTCCGGTCGCTTGGCATCCCGTCAAGGCACGCCCATAGCGCCGCAGATAAGGCATCGCGGCTTCTAAGATATCTCCAGTTGCACATGATGTGCCACCGGCCATTAAGCGTGCCTCACGATCCTAAAATGTTAGGGAATACGTAAAGCCTACGCCGCAGGTATGAAGATTTGGGTAATATTCAGAGAAACTTAGAGGTTAAACCGTTTAGCGTACCGTATCACCGGGCGCAAAAACCGGAGACAGCTCTATCTGGCGCGCGGGTTTTGGGGCAGATTTATCCAATACGCTCGCGATAATCTGCGCTGCGGCTTTTCCAATTTCGGTGCGGCAACTGTCCATCGTTGCCAATCGCCGTGGCAGTCCTTCGATCAATTCGACACCATTAAACCCTGCCATACCGATGTCACCGGGCACGTTCAGTCCAGCTTCGAGGCAATAGAGCAATCCGCCCGCGCCAATCATGTCGTTTGAATAGTAAAGGAAATCCAAATCTTTCGTGCGCGACAACAAGGCCTGCGTCATCTCGCGACCTTTCGCCAACGCCGATCCACCGGAGTAATATTCTTCATCTGCCAGCGCCAAACCGGCCTCTGTCAGGACAGCGTTAAAGCCTTCGAACCTCTTTCTGGCCCGATGATCAAGCGGCATCTTTGTGCCTAGAAATCCGATTTTCCTATAGCCGCGCTTCAAGATCTCTGTCGCAGTTTCACGCCCCGCACGCTCATGAGAAATCCCAACGCAAGCGTCCACAGCCGATCCATCGACATCCATAATCTCGACAATTGGAATACCCGCGGCCTGCATCATTTTTCGCGCCGCGTCCGTATGTTCCAACCCTGCAACGATCAATCCAGTCGGGCGCCATGACAGCATTTCGAAAATGACCCGCTCTTCTTTTTCCGGATCGTAATCCGTCACGCCCACAACAGGTTGCAAGGGCGTGTCGTCAAGTACATCGGATATGCCCATCATCACCTCTGGAAAGACCATATTTGACAATGATGGAATAATGACCCCGACCAAGTTTACGGAATTGGACGCCAAGGCACCCGCAATCTTATTCGGAACGTATCCAAGGTCGCGGGCCGCAGCCAAGACCTTTTGGCGCGTCTTTTCAGAGACTTCGCCACGGTTGCGCAACACGCGGCTGACAGTCATCTCACTGACGCCGGAGGCTTCTGAGACGTCTCGCAATGTAAGGTTTGGGCGGTAGTCCGGATCTGAGCGGCGTGTCAATTTTGCGGACCTTTACAGAAGTTATACTGCCTCTTGATAACCAGAAATCAAAGCCTTGTCCAAATAGGTTTGACAATCTATGTTAGCGATAACAAATCCTTCGGGATCGGTTCTATGGTCACTTTGCTTTCAAGTATGTGAACATGAGAAACCTCTAAAAGGGATCGCGTTGGGCCAATTTCGCGATCCCTTTTTTGTTTTCTTAGCCAGAAAAATCAGCAATAAAACCCACCTTGGCCCCGTGGCTCAACTGGATAGAGCAGCCCCCTCCTAAGGGGCAGGTTGCAGGTTCGAATCCTGCCGGGGTCGCCAAAACTGCCTGAAAAATATGACTTATTTTCAGCCTGTTGCGCAGAAGCGTGCAGAAATGCCCGTTTCGTTTTCCGCCGAATTCCCCGAAAACGACCGAATTCTCGTACAAAGCCTGTACAAAATTCGCACGTCTGTGCGGCATTTGAGTCCATCCAATGAGCTGGCGGGTGGCAAATGCATGTGCCGAGCGGAAGTTCGGGAGTGCGACACGCAAGCAGATCATCATGTTTCTGGCGGACAAGGCGTCAGACGATGGGTCGGGCATCTGGTGTTCGAAAGGGACGATACAGCGGCATACCGAGCTGGGCGAGACTACAGTCAAGCGGACGATCCGGGACTTCCTGAAGGAAGGTATCCTAGTCGAGACCGGCGCACGCGGATGCAAGAATGGATTCACCGTCGTTTACCGGATCGATCTGGCGCGGATCGAGGCACTGGAACTGACCGCCGAGCCCGAAATCGAGACGGGGGCCACAGTGGACCCCGTCCAGACCGGACCCGGAACGGGGGCCACAGTGGCCGGGGTACCGGGGCCACCACGGCCCCCAAACCATCCTAAAACCATCCATAAACCACCTTCGCGCGAGCGCGAGGCGGCGGAGGATGATGAAGCTGAGAAGATTCTGGCCGCCTATCCGCCCGACCGTCTGCGAGGGAGGGCTGAGTGCCTCAGTCGGATCAGGGAGGTCTTGGACGAAGGCGTTGATGCCGGGGACCTTGCCCAGGCCGTGAAGGCCTACGCGACGGAGAGCGCGGGCTTCACCCGCTCCAAGGTCTGTTTCTCGGACAACTGGTTTAAGTCGGGGCGCTGGCGCAGCCATGTCGAGGGCATCGCCAAAGGCCGAGAGAAGACAAAAGCCAAGGAAGCCGAGATGCTGGCTGGCTTTGCGAATTGGGTAACTGACAAGCACCCTCTTTGCCGCCACATCACACCCGGCCAAATCGATGCCTTGCTGGCCGCTGAACTTGTGACACAGGCCCAAATCCAAGCCGCAGGCCTGAGATCATGAGCGCCGCTGATCCCACCGAAGCGCAAACAGCAAGGCGACCCATGTCATACGGCTGCGCCGATGACACGGGACCTTGCGAGGGGCGGCAAGCCTCCCCTTCGAACCCCACCGGCGCGGGCAAAGCCCCCACCAAAGAGCCGCTGACCGAGACCTTCGTATTTCGGTGCACCGCGTCCGAGAAGGCCCAGCTGCGCGCCAAGGCCGAAGCGGCTGGCCTGCCTGCCTCGACGCTTCTGCGCGAAGCGCTTGGCCTCACCGAGGCCCGTCGCCGCAAGCCGATCCCCCGCGTTGATCCAGCCCTTGTGCTGGCCGTGGGGCGCATCGGCGGCAATCTCAATCAGATCGCCCGTTGGCTGAACCACGCCATGAAGGTCGGGCGCACCGACCTCGACACGTTGACCGTCGCGCGCCGTCTTGTGGTGATCGAACGCCAGCTTGCCGCGCTCCTTGATGAGGCGCGGCGGTGCTGATCAAGTTCTTCCCCAACGGCAAAGGCGCGGGCGCGGGGCCGGTCGGGTACCTCATCGCCGAGCGCGTGCTGGCCTATGACGGCAACCGCGACCTGATCCGCGATGCCAATGGCCAGCCCGTGACCGTCACCCGCGATCCGCTGCCCGAGGTCCTACGCGGCAACCCCGAGCGCACCGAAGCGCTGATCGACGCCAGCCGCCACCAGTGGACCTACCGCGCGGGCGTCATCAGCTTTGCGGACAGCGACGACCCGACCGAGGACCAGCAAGTCGAGGTCATGGACGGGTTCGAGCGGCTGGCCTTCGCGGGGCTGGACCACGAGCAATATGAGGTGCTCTGGGTCCGCCATCGCCACGAAGGCCGGGTCGAGCTTCACTTCTGCACGCCACGCCTGGAGCTGACGACGGGCAAGAGCCTCAACATTGCGCCACCGGGCTACCAAGACGCCTATGACAGCCTGCGAGACGTCATGAACCAGCGCCATGGCTGGGCCGATCCGATGGACGTGGAGCGGGCCCAGGAGGTGCGCGACACCGTCGAGGCACCAACCCGCGCCCAAGGTCGGGACGAGCTGCACGCCTGGATACAGGACCAGATCGGCATGGGTCTGATCACAGACCGCGCGAGCATGATCGACGCATTCATCGACGCAGGCTTCGACCTGCCGCGTACCGGCAAGGCCTACATCACCGCCCGCGACCCCGACACGGGCGAGCGCTGGCGGCTGAAAGGAGAGATTTTCCATGAAGACTGGCAAGCCGACCCGCCTGAGCGAGAAGCTGAACGCGGAACTCGACACGATCCGAGCCGAACACGTCGCCTCGATCTCATCCCAGCTCAAGAGCTTCAGGAACGATTTGAAGAACATTGTGAGCGCCGCGCAGCATACCATCGCGAGCGATACGCGCTGCTTCCAGACCGAGACGGCGAGCATGTTCGAGAAGCGGCTGAGGTCGATCCGCCTCTGGCTGACGATCTCACCCTGGCTGATCGCGGCGATGGTGCTGACGGGGATCGCCTTGATGATGGCCGCGAGCTTTTTCTGGACGGTGCATCTGACGCGCTCGGAACTGACGGAACTGGGCCTGACGCGGATCGAACGGCCCGAGGGAACCTGGCTGATCCTGGACCCGTCGAAGACGCGGCTCAGGACCTGCACGATGGGCGAGAGGCACGTCACCTGCATTCGGATCGAGGAGGATTAGATGACCCAACTGACAGCCTTGGAACGCGACTTGCTCGCCTGCGTCGAGCGGTTGGTGACGGCCTCAGAGGCCTCCGCGAAGGACTTGACCGCCTTGGAGACACGCTCGACCGGCAGGATCGAGAAGGAATTGGCTGGTTTGAAAGACTGCGTGACCTTGCTCATTCGTTCGCAGGCCGCATCCATGAAGGCCTTGAGAGGATTGCTGAACGACGAGGCGAGCTACAAGACGCTGGACGAGAGTTTGCAGCAGAGCTTGACCTTAGCGAAAGCCGCCGCCGAGAGATTGAGGGACAGCTAGACAGCCAGGAGGCGCATGCGGAGCGGGGGTTAAGGCATTAGATGCAGGCAGATGTGCCTTCATACTTTGTTGGGCTTTACTCAATGGCATCCCGGTTAGGTGCCGACTTTAGACGCTATACGATCATAGTTCCTTTTGTAGTGTTCGATTTGGGGATGGGTTTCGCCCAAAACAGCACGAAACACCTGAAGAGACTCATCCATAAACACCAATGCTTTTTCAGCTTTTCCAATATCTTCAAAGAGGCGTGCTATATTGTTTAAGTGCCTCGCATACTCGGTGTGATGGGTTCCAACACTATCCCGGGCAATTCGCTGCGCTTCAAAAAGAAGCGCTTCTGCCTCATCAAACCGCTTCATCTCCCTATACAGATCACCCAGGTTTCCAATTCTTTTTGCATATTCCGGGTGTTCTATCCCCACCGTACTTTCATCAATTTTAAGAGCTCTTTTGTAGAGCTCCTCGGCGGGGGAATATTTCTTGGTGTAGTCATACAATAAGGCCAAGTTGTTCAATCGCTCAGCAAACCTTCGATCGTTCTCTCCGATGGTGACTGATCCAATTCGTATGGCCTCCTTGAGAAGAGTTTCTGCCTCGTCGTATTTCTCCATGTCAATGTATAGAAGCCCCAGGTTATTGAGAATGCTTGCGTAATCGGGATGCTCTCCCTCGCCAATAGTTCTCGA
Organism: uncultured Litoreibacter sp.; assembly: GCA_947494435.1. Taxonomy (GTDB): domain Bacteria; phylum Pseudomonadota; class Alphaproteobacteria; order Rhodobacterales; family Rhodobacteraceae; genus Litoreibacter. Next base: position 853,800 of record CANLUY010000001.1, on the reverse strand, counting down.
AACATCAATCGCTTCCAAAAAAATAGTCTCTGCCCGGAGATAGGCTCCTGAGTACTGCAAGTATGTCGCATGCCGATCTAGCGCCAAAGCGAGTTCATGTGCAGATGGGCTTTCTCGACAGAGTTCCACCAGTCTCGCCGCAAAGCCAGTTGCTTGATCATAGTTGTCTGATAGCCAGCAACACTCACCGGCTTTCTTCAACTTTTCGGGTGTTGGACTGAGGCCGGCTGCACGCCCGTAGTGGTCCGCCGCGTCTGCCCATCGAACATCAAGTTCGGCAACCACACCACGGGCGTATGCTGCGCGTGCCGCGCGAGCCACAGCCGGAGCTTCCCGCTCTTCGATTTCTTCGAGAACTATTTCCGCTTTTCGGTAATCCAAGTGCGCCAACGCATCTCTTGCGCGAGCCAAGAGCGGACCACCTAGTTCATTGCTGTCCCGTTCCAAGAGAATTCTCAGCTCATCAACTGTTTTTTCTGCCTCCGCCAATGCAGCTTCGGGATCGGCCAGACGTTCTTCAAGTACATCAATGCGTTCAGATAGGCCCTTGCGAGCAGCCAATGTCATCTCTTGGATCTTGGCTCTTGAGGCCGCCAGATCATTTTCTAATTGTCGAGCGTACTTCTCCAGCGCTTCCGAGTGAGATTTGCTAATCGGTTGCGATTTGGGGCGGCGCAACTCAGCAAGCTTTGTAGCGGAGATATCAAAGTATGCGCAAATTGCGTTGACTGTTTTGGCCTGTGGCCGTCTCAACCTGCCATTTTCTAGGGCGGAAATGCGTGACTTGGCAGCTGGATCGCCGAAGGCACCTTCTGCGACTTCCTGTTGCGTCTCAACATTGTCTGTCCGCAACTTTAGAATGTACGCACCAAATCTCTCTCCAAAACTCTCCAATTCGACAACTTTCGATAACGACGCACTGGCAACCGAAACGGTAGAGCAAGTGTACGTTCAAAGCAACGATCTGGCCAGTGAGTTGCCCTTACTTGAAAGGGAAGACTGAGATGAGAAAGATCATGAAAGCAGCAAGTTATCTTGTGTTGGCAGTTATGTGCGCGGCTTCTGCTGCAGGCGTTCCTGAATGGGTCTACGTCACTTGGAGTGTCATTTGTTATACGATGCTGGCGGCGTTGATTTACATGGATAACTAGTAGAGATCAAAAATACTACTACCCGGAGCGGCAACATCCGCTCCGGTTTAGTCTCGATAGAGGCAAAAGGAATTGCTGCCGTCATCTTTGACGCCACTAAGCAGCAACTAACGGTTTAATATCAGACACATCAATCTCCTTGGCCGCCCGCGCCATATCGTGGTTTGTCTGCAAGTTCACCCAGTATTCTGGTGTCGTGTTAAACACGCGGGCGAGGCGCAGCGCCGTGTCAGGTGTGATCCCGGTCATGCCCTTGATCAACCGCTCGATCCGCGTCCGAGGCACGCCCAGACGCCGCGCAAACGCGATGGCCCCCATCTCCAGGGGATCAAGGTAAAGCTCTTTCAGGACTTCACCGGGGTGCATCGGGTTTTCAAGCAAGCTCATCAGCAAATCCTCTCAATGGTAGTCGACAATCTCGACATCGGCGGGGCCGTTCGGCGTCCAGACAAAGCAGATGCGCCATTGCCCGTTGATCCGCACGGAGTGTTGCCCGGCCCGATCCCCTTTCAGTTCTTCCAGGTGGTTGCCGGGCGGGAACCGCAAATCCTCGACAACTACCGCAGCATCCAGCGCCGAAAGCATCGCACGTGTGCGCTTCACCAAGTCACCCGGGAAGCCTTTGCCGAACTTGCGCTTCACAGCGTTGGTGGCGAGTTTGCCCTTGGTGCTTTGGATCATTCTAGATGTGTATCACGCGTTGATGCATGTGTCAATGTGTGATACGTATTTCAAGCGCACCGGTGCTGCACTTAACTTCCTTCAAAACAATTCCGTATGACATACGCGATCTAAGTTCCCGCTTTCCAAGCCAAAGTGCGTCGGATGCTATTCAGACCAACCTTTGACCGACGCGTTTGTGCGTCTTTTGACGCACTGACCAAGTTCGAGCCAACGCCCTCGTCTTCACTCAGAGGCTTCTGAATGCGACAGTTTGAAGTTATAAGGATTGGCAATGAGAAAAATTATTGATGCCATACAGTTGAGTGCCTCTGACCTGGTTGGTCACTTGAATTGCAACCATCTCACGGAACTCGATCTGAATGTCGTTTCCGGCACGCTTCAAAAGCCTAAAGTCTGGGACCCACTTCTGGAGATACTGCGTGAGCGCGGACATCGCCACGAACAGGAATTCGTGCAGCATGTATCCGATCAGGGCCTCTCCAGTATAGTAATCGAGGGTGTGGACATCACCGATGACGCCGTCGCCCAAACCAATAATGCGATGGCACAAGGCGCGGATGTAATCATCCAGGCTGCGCTACGCCACAATCGCTGGTCAGGCCGCGCAGACATCCTTCGCCGTGTCGAAAAACCCAGTGATCTGGGAGGCTGGTCCTACGAGATCATCGACACCAAGCTCGCCCGCGAGACCAAGGCGGGTTCTGTTCTTCAGCTATGCCTCTACGCCGACCTTCTTGATCAGACGCAGGGTATTGCCCCTGAATTAATCTATGTCGTTGCGCCGTGGTCGAACTTTGAACCGCAAAAATTCCGATACGCTGATTATGCGGCCTATTTTCGGAAGGCTAAATCGGCCATCGAAGAAGCGACGTTGGAGGATGCGACTCCAGCGCATTACCCCGAACCAAAAGAGCATTGCGATATCTGCCGATGGCGCGAGCGTTGTGAAGTCAAGCGCCGCGAAGACGATCATCTATGCCTTGTGGCCAATATCAGCAAAAACCAAACAACAGAGCTTCAAGAGAACGGCATAACCACCGCCTCTGCCCTCGCTGCGATGCCCTCACCCCTACCATGGAAACCCCAGCGCGGATCGGCTCAGTCATTTGAAAAAATTCGAGAGCAAGCGCGCATCCAAATCGAGTCCCGGAATGCAGGCGAGCTCAAATTCGAACTTCTGCCTGTCACTCCGGAAACAGGACTCTGCATCCTCCCCAAGCCGTCGGAAGGCGACATCTTCTTTGACATTGAGAGCGATGCATTTGTAGGTGAACACGGCATCGAATACCTATTCGGCTACACATACCGAGATGCGGACGGGAACTGGGACTACACGGCTGACTGGACCTTTGATAGAGACGGGGAGAAGGCCATCTTCGAGAGTTTCGTTGATTTCGTCGTAGAACGACGCAAAACCTATCCTGACCTGCATATCTATCATTACGCGCCTTACGAGACTGCAGCGCTCAAGCGGTTGATGGGGCGCTATGCCAGCCGTGAGAACGAGATCGATAATTTCTTGCGCGCAGAACTCTTCGTCGATTTGCTTGCTGTTGTTCGCAATGCCGTGCGTGCAGGCGTGGAAAGCTACTCCATCAAGAAGCTTGAACCGATCTACGGCTTTGAAAGATCAACGGAGCTTTCCGATGCCAACCTTGCTCTCAAGAGTTTGCAAGCCGGATTGGAGCTCGGTGATATCGAATCTATCAGCGATGACGATAAAGCCACCGTGCAAGGCTATAATTTCGATGACTGCGCCTCTACTGCCGCCCTCCAGAACTGGCTTGAAGAGCAACGACAAGGCCTTATCGATCAGGGCATCGAAGTACCGCGCCCTCCGCTGAAAGACGATCAGGAACAAGAAGAACTCAGCGAGCGCCAGCTTGCCATCCTCGACCTCATCGAGCGCCTGACAGACGATGTTCCTGTCGATATTGAGGAGCGAACACCGGAACAGCAGGCGCGATGGCTGCTCGCCTACCTCCTAGAATGGCATTGGCGGGAAGAAAAATCGTCATGGTGGGAGTTCTTCCGCCTGAAAGAACTCACTGCAGAAGAACTCTTGGATGAGCGTCCAGCGCTCGCTTTTCTGACCTATATTGAAACCGTCGATCACACCAAGACAGGCATCCCGACAGATAGGTATCGGTTCGTACAGCAGGACACCGACTTGCGCGGCGGAGAAAAACTCCGGTCTGCTGGCGGTGAACCATTCGGCAACATTGTCGAGATCAATGCCGATGCGCGAACGCTGGACATCAAGAAGTCGAGGAAGACGGCAGAGCTGCATCCTGAGGCTGTCTACGCTTTCGATAACTTTCCCGGGAAAGAACAAGCCAATGCGATCTTTCGGATTGCAGAATATGTGACCGATCACGGCATGGAGGGAGACGGCCCGTATCTCGTAGCCCGCGCGTTGCTTCTCCGCGAGCGGCCCCGCATTGGCGGTCAGCCAATTAGACGGGACGAAGAAGACACGCTAGCGGCGGCACTGCGCATAGCGGATGCCATCGATGGCGGCGTGCTGCCGATCCAAGGCCCACCCGGAACGGGAAAGACATTTACTGGCGCACGGATGATCTGCCGCCTTGTAGAACGTGGCCTCAAGGTCGGGATCACAGCGAATTCGCACAAGGTCATTCGCAACCTCATCGACGGCGTTGTGAAAGCATCGCACGAAATGGGTGTTGACCTGACTTGCCTTCAAAAGCTCTCGGAGAATGCCGATGATGAGGACAGGTTGGTTTTCACCAAGGACAACGCCGCAGTTTTTGGTTCGTTGAGTTCTGGCGCGTGTCAGGTTGCGGGCGGAACGAGTTTTTTGTGGGCGCGCGAGGATGCCCACGACACACTGGATGTTTTGGTTGTCGATGAAGCTGCACAGATGTCGCTCGCCAATGTGACTGCGGTCTCTCAAACAGCACACACGCTCATACTGCTCGGCGATCCTCAGCAACTCGATCAACCAAGCAAAGGCTCACATCCCGATGGAACGGACGTCTCATCGCTTCAGCATATCCTAGGCGATGACCACACAATCAGGGCAGATCGCGGGCTGTTCCTGGAACAGACGTGGCGTCTGCACCCTGCAATCTGCGCCTTTAATTCAGAGCTGTTTTACGACGAAAAGCTCCATGCCAAGGACAGCTGCGCGCAGCAACGGATCATCTCTGATGGTCCGATTAACGGAAGTGGTCTGCGCTACCTCCCAGTCCAACACAACGGCAATAAGAGCTTTTCAATCGAAGAAGCCGAAGCCACAGCACAGCTAGTCAACGAAATCCTTGCAGGCACACCAAGCTGGATAAACCGCGAAGGCAATGAGGAGCCCCTCACGTTAGACGACATCGTCATCATCACGCCGTACAACGCCCAAGTGTTTGAGATACAGCAACGCCTGCCAAACGCACGCGTTGGAACTGTCGATAAGTTCCAAGGCCAGGAAGCCCCAATCGCGATCTATTCGATGGCGACATCAAGCCATGCAGATGCTCCACGCGGCATGGAATTTCTCTATAGCGCCAACCGCTTCAATGTTGCGATCTCGCGCGCGCAGTGCATAGCGATCCTGATCGCCTCACCCGACGTTTTCGAAGCTGAGTGCAAAACCCCAGGACAGATGCAGCTCGCAAATGGCTTTTGTCGCTTTCTTGAGGTTTCCAAGCGGTTGTAATACAGTCGATTGCAAGGTTTACAGCTAGATGGATGAGTGAAATTTGTAGCCCCAGATATCGGCAAAACAGGGATCAACTTAGACAATGCTGGTAGAGCGCAAAAGGTCTTGTGCGGTTTCTTTATCTAGAATGGAAGCGCTAGATCAGGCCAAAGGCGCTCGTCTGTAATCTTGCTAAGTGGAATGTTCGAATCCCAACCGATGGCTTCTGGCGAAACCATGATTGCACACAATGTGTCTTCCGTCCGGTATTTCGCCAAGTCGTTGATCGCTTTCCCAAAACCAACCAGTACTTTGCCACTCCAACGGCTTCCAGAAATTTGAATTACGTTCTCACTAAGATTTTCAACCGACAGATCATCGCGATCCGGCAAGTTTATTTTCGCGTTTGATTTTGGTAGGTCGTCTGTGATTTCTCCAGAAATTACAGCATTGTGGAGAAGTCGCAGGTCACCTTCAGAAACATACGAAGGCTGCATGACGTTTGAGGCCAATGCTCTTTTTCCTGAGATCAAGCGATGAAGAAGGCAGTCGAACGACGCAGGTCCAAGGGCCGGATGTATTGCCATTGGCAAGTGGATAGTAACTTGTTTTGTTTGACCAATCCTGTGTGTTCGGTCGTTGCATTGCTCTTCGACTGCTGGATTCCACCACCTTGTGAGATGGATTACATGGTTAGCAGCCGTCAAGGTTAAGCCAGTACCAGCGGCTCTTGGACCAAGCAGAAGTACGTCAAAGCCGTCGTCCTCTTTCAGGTGCCGTTGAAACCTTCTTGTGATTTCGCGTCGGTCGTTTATCGAAGTCCCACCGTTTATCACCATGACCTCGGGAAGATCGAATTCGATCTTCAGGAACTCAGCCAACCAAGCTTGAAGATCAAGGTTTTCGACAAAGACTAGGGCACGCTCACCTCTCGACGCAATGTAGCGCAAGATGTCAAGGGTTGCTTCGGTTCGCGCCGAAGCACCAATAAAATCGTTTGTAAGTTCACCTTCCAACATTCCGGGGTGTGCTGAAACGCGTCGAATGTGTTGCAAAACTTGCAAAATGCCACCGCCTTTCGCCCTCGCTTCGTCGTACCTCAACATCTGCGGGCGAGGCATGTCTCGCGAATAGAGCAGTCTCACTTTTGGTGGAATGGAAGGGTCCGCTTCCTCTTTTGTACGCCGGAGGCAAAGTGGTGTACCGCCTCCCGCCGAGTCAAATAGTGCCGTTCTTAATTGTTCTAGGCGTGCCCCATCCGGTTTCTCAAAAATGCGATTGAAGCCCGCCAGAGCGCCAAGTGAACCTGGTGCTATAGTATCTACTATCGACCAAAGATCTTGAGTTCGGTTCTCTATAGGTGTCCCAGTTAAACCGATATGAAAATCGGAGTTAACACCTTTGACGGCTGTTGCTCTTTGTGTTCTTGGGTTCTTTATGAACTGAATTTCGTCGAAGACGGATGCGCCAAAATGCAGTTGATTCAGGCTGACAGCGTAATTTGCGAGGGTTTGATAAGTTGTGACCACTACACCAACTTTTCCGACCAAATCCGACAAATCCAGATGGGTTTCACCGTCTACTATGTCACGTCCACGCGTGCCTCGGAATTTTGACAATTCAGTTCCGTACATACGGTGAATCGGCCCCAAAGCTCCGGCATCTAGGTGTTGCTCGATTTCGTCTTGCCAATTGCGTAACAACGACGTGGGAGCAACCACCAGTACCGGCCTCGGCGCGACTTTGCCATTGCGCATCTCCTGAGTAAGCCAAGCAAGAAATGACAATGTTTGCAGAGTCTTGCCCAAGCCTTGCTCGTCGGCATTCAGAAGTCCGGGCATACCCTTTGTCCACGCGGCTTGCTGCCAGTCGAACGCTTTCAACTGATATGGACGCAACACGGATTTGACAGAAGATGGTAGGCCTTGCTCAGCACGGCCTCGTGGAGACTTGTGCGCGAAATAGTCTAGATCATGCAGGTTAGCGTGCACCAACGGCAAGATCGCCTCATCTGGCTCACTGCTAACCTCGGTCGCATCTGAGCGCATGGCCAAGCGACGTCTGAGTGCCTCATCTACGTCTGGGTGGACAGGTATAATGACTTCGTCAAACTCTATGCTCTCTTCACCATCCAAAACAGCTCTCTGAAGAGCCTGAATCGCCGCCTCTAGCCTGTCATCCGCAATTGATCCCAACAGTTCACCTAGTGACTGCCCGAGAGTATCTGGGAGCCATGGCAACCCTGAACCCACCGAGATTTCCATTTCCAGTCTCGCGACAGCACCAATGCCAATGACCCGTTCTGACCAGCCATTGGTTTCCGCCCAGCCGTCTTCGAGCGCAGTCGTGATCAGTTCAGCTGATTGCTCAGGCGTCGTATCCTCATTTATCTGACCAGTTTCTCTGAAATGACGTTCCAGGGCTTCTTCGATTAGTCTGGGCGCATCCTGAATAAAGGCTTTGCGTTGCAATCTGTCTCCTCTCATGGCCTTTGCAACGAGTTCGAGCACTGGGGCGGCACTTTGATCAACGACTGCAAATGTACCATCCGACAAGCGGTACGCTGGAAGCGCACCGTGGTCTGCGACCGCATCCGAAAAGCTTTTTCGCACAGCCTTAGAAAACAGTGGTTCATCGGTTTCGCCAATTTCCTCCTTGGCACCGACTGGTACAGCAATAAACGCGGCCTCATCCTGTGCGTCCACTTCAATGCCAATCCTAGCAACGGAAGTAATCCTCAAGTCCGAAAGAAATCTGTCCGGCGATGCACGTTTGCCTGCACTTCCCAGGCAGTCGCGAAATGCAGCCAAAGCTCGCCAGTGTGCAGGCAAAGGAGAAGTAGGGTCAAATGTCTCCGATAGTTCAATGGCTTGCAAAATGGTGGCCGGTATCCGTCGTCGCGAACCTGGTGTATCTGGGAAAAGAAAGGCTCCTCGGCGTGGCACCATTTCTGGCTTGCCCAACCTCTCCCAGCGCCATTCTAAGCGCGCGTCCGAACTGCCAAGCGTGCCCAAGAATTTCGTTGCGAAGGTAAGTTGATCCTCCAATTTAGGCAGTCCGAGTGCGGGCGCGAAAACGTCTTCGATCTTGGCCACAATACCGTGCGACAAGGTCAGGCTGTCTGGCCGGATAACCGTGTCCTTGCCGGAGTGATCAAGCGTTCGAATGCGGGCTAGAGCAAAGGAAAGACCCTTGTCCTCTTGGAGCGGATTTCGAAGGTCGATAACAGGAGAACGGCGCAACCTGTTCCAAGCGCCACGTTTCCCGCGCGTAGGTTCCAGAATGACTCCGTTCTCAAAAATCTCCCTGACATGAAGACCGCTCATCGTAACTGTCTCCGAACCCAGCTGCCCCAGTTGTTGATCCCTCCACGATGGTACTTCGTGGCCGGATGATTGCTTGGTGAAAGCGTTATGTCTTGATCACGATAGGAATCCCGATACAGCTCGGGACGGCCTGGAAAGTCGCGATCAAAAACATGTATTCGATAGTTTTTTGAGCCTTCGACTAAAATGTGATCGCCAGCTCTCATTATGAGAAGGGATGTGTCTTTGCGACCTCCCAGTTGTTGCGCAAAGGCTTCGAGCGCGGGCTCCTTCGTCTCTTCAAATCGACGTTTTGCCTCTCGTTGCGCAGCTGGATGTAGGGCTACCCAAGCTTCGGTGATTACCCCCTCTTTGTAGAGCGACATCCAGAAATTTCTGCGCTCACTCCACATGTCAGGGCGCTCAGTCTCAACTGCGGAAATGACGTTCATGAAAGCTTCTATGCTCTGGCCTGCTAACCAAGTAAGGACGGTGCGCTTGCTCGTCTCAGTTGCCACTAGCCAGTGCCCACTTTCCCCAGGCTTTCGGGGGTCGCCAATATGCTCGAGAACCCAATTAAGTAGCCATGCCTGAATTTCCTCGGCTGGCACACGTTGATGCCATGGCGACAAAAGCTTTTCGAGCGTCCCAATCAGTCCCTCGTCTCCGATCCCGCCGCCGTTTTCTGGCCGCGCCCAACGAGCTAGGCGTTGAGCAAGAGCAAGAGACTTTGGCAACGGATAATCCTGGACGAAGCATTTGCCTACTTCGGTTGCGAAGCCTGGAGAAAATGGCTCTCCGAACCCGAGGTTGGACATCGCTTCCAAAGGCTCGTTGCTTTTCAAAATTCGGGCCGCAACGCTTCGCGCACCGAATTCAGGATCGAGGCACTCGGGCGCGCGGGAAACACAATCTGAGTGAGGCTCTGGTAGGTCACCCTGGCGCTTCAGAAGCAGTTCTGCGGCACGGCGGGTATGTGTTGAGCCTTTGCTCCAACCTTCTAGGTAACCCTCCATTGCTGCTGCCAAGAACGCAGGACGGCGCGATAAGTTGACTTCTCGGCTCAAGAATTCAACTAGTTTCGCGGGCTCACTTATACTTCCGCGGCAAAGTGCATGTATTAGTGGGAGCACGTTTGCTTCTGTAATACCTATCCAGTTCCCGCTTGATATGCGGGATTGGATCAGGTCAACCAACTTGCCCAATGTGTTGTCCGTGACAACGGTTGGCGCTGGAAATGAGTCCCGAATTGAACGACAGGCTTCTTCGAGACAGGCTGCGGGCGCAGTAGCGCAGCCAGCAACTGGGGCAGACAAGCCAACTATGGCGCTGGCCAAACTCATGGGTCATTCTGCTCTGGCAGATTGCTTTGCAGGACGTTCTCAATCTTGTCGATTTCTTCGACACTCGATGGCCGGAGCATTATGAAGCGCAAATCGATCCTGCGGTTCAGGCTCTTGTTGCCGTAAGTATCATTTGGTGCGACCGGACGGTCCTCCCCGTAGCCAGCTACTGACAATACTGGTTGACTTGCGAGGTTGCGATGGTCCGTCAACCGAGGGAGATGCTCGATCATCGCGCCATAAGTTGCTGCCGCTCTGTCTGCGCCAAGTCTGGTATTGAAGCTGAGCGTTCCATCACTGTCAGTATGACCTTCAATTTGAAGAGCATCGATCAGCGCGTAACCTTCGTTGCACGCTCTGGAAAACGCTGACCGCGAACCAATCGTGTAACATGATAGCGAGTCTTCCAGTATCTCAGCGATCCTACGGACCTTGATCGTACTTGCGGCCGAAAGGCTACGGCTACCGGACGCGAACAACCCCTCCCCCACAAATTGAAGTGCGTCTTCCCTTGCACTCAGGCGCACCCGCAATTCGGGGTACTCTGCGTCGATTTGGGACTGTAGAGATTGCAACAAACGAACTCGAGTAGCGCGAACGGCAGAATTATAAACTTCGAGACGATCAAGACGGTTTTCATTGAGCTCTCTCAGTTGCTCTTCAAGCCGTTCAGCTCTTGCTGTGATTTGAAGAAGCTCGGTCGCGATATCTTCTTGATCTGAGAGGACACGTTCCAGTTCCGCTAACCGCCGGTTCGCGGCTTCTAAATTGGATTTAGTTTCCGACAACGTTGCGTAGTCAATGTCCTGATCAGACAGGAGCGATATTAGCTCGCTGTTCTCATCTCTTAGTACTTCGAGCTGGGCATTTAGCCTTTCTAAGATCTCTTCAGAATCGATACTTTCGGGGCGCAACTGACTCGCGAAAAAAGCGAGAAGGATCAACAGTATGAACAAAATACTGACGGTCATATCTGTCATCGTGACAAATGCTGTTTCTTCCTCCTCGACCTCCTCCGCGTGATAGTAGTCTGCACCTCTCACGACAGCGTCTCCTGGTCATCGTCACTGGCTTGCATGGCCACGTTATCGGTTGCAGGCTCAAATGAGCGGGCGCTATCAATGACTGCACGCAGGCGTTGGAGAGCGTCAGAATAGTCCGAGTGAACGTCGCCAGAGAATTTGGAGACCTTCTCGACGGCTGCATCCAAATTTTTTCGATAACCTTCGAGAGCTCTCGCCATGTCTCCATCATAGGCTTTCGCCCGCTCTTCAAAGGCTTGAACTTGTTGGCTCATGGCCTCCGCTGCTACTAAGACCGCCTCCGTTTGGCTCTTGAGTGCCGCTGAAGCGTTTTCTACTAACTCTACGCTCGACTTCGCGATCGTTCGTGTCATTTGTTCAGTCTGCGAAATGCTGTCTGCGACCGGTGTTGCAGCACTTGAGAGAGCCTCGGCAGCGGAATTCAATTCTCCCACGACCATTTCAACACGACGTGAAACGCCGTCCAACCCTGCGGTTGTCTCTGACATACTAATCGCTGCCGCTTCCATCTTTTCGCTTGCGTCAGTAACCGTATCCGACAACGTTGCCGAAATTTGATCGGCGACACCTTTCATTGCGCCGACAGCAGCATTTCCGCCAGCTTCTGCCGCGTCTTGAAGGGGTTTTGCTATTGCTGTGATCAGCTCCATGTTGAGCTTGGCCATATGTGTGCGTGTCTCTTTGGCTTCCTCCAATTGCTGTTGTGACAGCCGCTCCAGACTAACAAACTGCAATCGATCTTCGAGCGAATGCGCAAGGTCACTCACTGCACCATCAACTCTGGAGTCCAGCCACCGAATTGCACCGATGAGCAAGATCGAAACAAATAGTCCAGATAGCGACATGATGAATTTCGCAGATGCGACAGTGAGCAAGTCGTTCAGCGCGTCGCCCATCGCTCCGTTGGTTGAGCCACCATCAGCTGCATCAAGCACACCACCAGTTTCTTGCAAAGCTGCCACTAGACCAAGAAAGGTCAAAAGCAAACCGACCGAGACAAACAGACCTGGCCAAAAACGCCAGCTTCTGAGGCCAAAACCAAGATTTCCAGTGTTGAAGAAGGCAGAAGGACGTATGGAGTTCTGAATTGGCCGCCCCTCTTCAGTCGGCTCGATCAGTGTTTCGCGATACTCACGCCAAACTTCAGCTATGCGCCTTTTGGGTCCGTTGCTTTTTGAACTACCCACACCGAAGGAAGCACTTACCTCCGAAAATTTTCCAGCGAACTCGAGTTCCGAACTCGTATTGTTCACTAACTTTGCCGCCGACCGAAGTGACCGCAATTGCGCGCCTGTCACTTTCCACATTATCAACAGTAGCAACGCCGCAGATCCGACCATCGCAAGTGCGACCGCCCCTGGAACCCACTCGTCCGTTAGGAGCGCCGCGACCGTAAGAACTTTATCGACAACGTCTTGGCTGACGTCTTGGAAATTATACACTAAGTATCACCGGGCCCATCTGCTCTTGTTTCCTCAGACTCCTCATGAATAGCTTCAGGCGTAACATCATCACTCTGTCTACGATCAGGTCTAAGTGTAGGAGCTTTCTTTTGATGTTGCCGAAGTGCCGAGCCGATGGATCCATAGAAATCAGGTACGATTTGCTCAAGATCAGAAATGAAATTGCTTTGCTGAGTGAAACGGCTACCCAACCTCTTTGATAGGAAGATGTGAAAGCCATTCGGGCTCAGGTGCGATTTATCGACCTCGGCAATTTTAACGTCTTCCTCTAGTTCCGAGAGTTGAAATTGCGTTGATCCACTTGTTCCGGGCCACTGCAACCTGACATGAAACTCGTCGACTTGTTCGTGTTTGATTTGTCTAAGTAACCAGTTAATTCGAGCAGAAGTTGATTTTCGATCGTCTGGCGCACGTATTGTCATGCCAACATCGATGGACCTTCGACGCAAATCAGCAATGATTTCGATAGGAGCTGCCGCGTCCGGAACTACAAGCTGACTTTCAAGGCAAACTTTGTCCCTCAACTTCTGGCTGTCATCGTTGACTCTACACGCTGCGTCCTTTTGGTGTTTTCTGGGCAATCGTTCAGAAACACGCGCGCCTGTCATTCGAGAGAGAATTAGTGAAAGATCGCGTGTTTCTTGATGCCATGCCAAGACAACAGGTAACAAATGCGGTGATTTAGCCGGTATCGACCCGCCACTTGAAACCAGCTTGTTTAGCTCAGACCATTCGGATGGCATTCTTTCGAAGCCACGTACTCCCGCACTCTCGTGCGTCAGAAATCTCCGAAGCTCGGCCAAAACCTGCTTTTGATCGTCATCTTCAATAGATTCATTTGTCAAAAGGAGATCGCTGGTAGTCAAGATGTGCATCCATGACCAATGAAATACCGGTATCCGGGAGCGACTCTTTCTAACTTGTTCAAGTGGATGTGTTTGGGGTTGCGCCGCGAACTGATTGGAAAGAGTGATAACACAGTCGACGGACTGCTCCTGTGCTAATTTTCGATACTTTTCAATCTGCTCGACACTGTGTGTTGCAGAACCGATTTTCGCTTCTACCAACGCACGCCATTGCCGTTTTCCATTGCTGACAACGATTAGACCATCGGGCCGGTCTTCATGTGGGGCTGTAGAGTTGCGGAAAACAATTTCCGTGTAGCATTCAATCTTTGTTCGAACTCCAACGTTTTGCCCGATAGACCGCAGTAGGTCACCTCCAAGTTCGCGAACAACAGAAAGGCAAGCGAGGACTATCGATGTTGTCCTCCCTTCTTTTGAAGTTGTAGACAGTACAGGGAAGAGCCGCGCAGCTTCGCCTTGCTTAAGAAATTCCGGAAGTCCTTCAGTCATCGGCTTGGTTCCAAATGTAGAAAACAAAAAAAACTATAAGTATTAGACGCGTATGTTCTGGATTGTGCAACAAATGATGCCGGATGTGCTAACCCTGCACTTTTAGCCGGAAAAATCTGTCCTCGACAAAGGATTCGAACGTATAGGTATCCAAAAACTGCATGCTAGTATCGACTGGTCTTTGCAGGACCCGCTCAATCACCGCAGCTGCTCCCAAAAGTGCGACACCAGCCATCATCCAAAGGATTGGATGAACTGAAAACCCTTCGGCCCAGAAGGCGAGATAAAGCATTGGAACCACTATGATCGGCGAGCTTGCCAAGAAGACGAAGCGAAGCGGCTTTAGTTTCTCGGCTGTGACGTTGGCAAGTTGGGTGTGATCCGCTTGGATTTGTTCTTCCCATGCCAAAAACTCATCTTCTAGCTGGCCGCGTAGATAGTGCCCACATCTGCAGTAGTCACGAGCGATGTACTCCGCCTGACTGCATGATGCACAGATTATTGCGTTAATCCCTGGTGTCTTGGGGCGCGTGGGATCAATTCTCGCCGCAGCTTCATCAGCTGTAAGTGCATGCTTTTCGAGAAATTGGTCCAAACGATCAGCCGGCGCCAGCTTGCGGGGCCTAAGAACATGGACATTCGAGGGGAGGTGGTCGTTGTATCTCATGCCACCAACCTCAATATGCTGTCGATGCGGTGAGCATCAGGTGCAGCCTCAACTGGTTGCGACCGCTCAGCCTCGAGAAACTCTGCGAAGAGGAAGTCGATAGCATCCCACTTCTTATCGGCGGAAACGACGATGCTGGATTCATTTATGCGGTTTTCTACTGCCAAACCGATGGCTCGGTATGCTTGGGATATCTCACGCTCACGGCTATTCATTCCAGCCTCAGAATCGCCTTCAAGTATCCATAGGGGGTCGACACCAAACGTCTCCAAAATCCTCAAAAGTAGTGAACCGGTCAAGTCGCGCTCGCCTCTTTCGTAGTACTGATAAGCGCTTCGGCTAACCCCCAGCCTTTCCGCCATCTCTTCTTGCGAGAGTTTTTCTTGGCGTCTTACCGCCGACAAACGCTCTCCGAGGCCTGAAACTGTCATGAACTACCTTAAAGTTAGTTGCATTGACCACAATGCTGGTTATATATGAGATATATGACCAAGATTCGTGGCGATGCGCTCGATTCTCATTAATTCAGCGTACTTTTGTTCAATCATGAAGGCAAAAGAGAAAAATCAGCCCCGTTTTGTGGTTACACGAACCAGAGGTGACGCATGACGAAATTCCTTGAAACACCTAAAGAACTTGCTGAGCGCATCGGTATTCCTGTGACCAACGTTCGCTACTTGATCCGCGAGGACATGCTGGATCACATTTTCACTGCTCCTGGGAAAAGGAATCCGAAAATCCCCACTGGGGCTTGGGAAAAGTATGTCGCCGACTTCACGGTGAAAGCCGAACCTAAATCAGCAAACTCGGGAAGAGGGAGCTAAGCAATGTCGAATGAAGAGTATGCTAACAGTTCTCAAATATTGGCTCTAGGTAAAAAGCCGGAAGAGTGGGTTGAGCTCATGGGTGACCTGGGCATCGAGATTTCCGAGCGTACACTTCGCGAGCGAGCAAATGAGACCGGGGCATTCTACCGCCTTGGGCGGACGATGCTGATTACGCCTGCTCAAATCGACAAGATATTTGAAGGAGGCCAGGCATGCCGCTCCAAATCTACAAGAGGGGTCGCTTCTACTGGGCTAAGGGCTGGGTCGAGTACAACGGCAGGCCAATCGCAGGCCCATACCGGCGAAGCACTAAGGCATCTACAGAAGCGGGCGCACGGGACTGGATAAACCGCGAGACCGAGCTTCAGATACGTCGCCATGTTGTCGGCGATGAGCCGAGCAAGACGTTCTCGGATGCGATCATGCTTTACAATGCCTCTCCCAAAACCGCGAAGCAATTGATCCCGATAGTAGAAGAGATCGGTGACATGCCTTTGGGCGCGATCTCTGGTGCGCTTCTCAAAGGATTAGGGCCGAAGCTGAAGCCGAAGGCATCGACTGATACATGGTGGCGCGAGATCGTGACGCCTGCGAGTGCGGTCATCAATAACGCGCACGAGCTGGAAGGCACGCCTCTGATCCGGGTAAAGCCGTATGACAAGTTCGAGCGGATCGCTCAGGACAATCGGCGGGGGAAGATCAGCCGCGTGGAACGCAAGCCTGCCGACAAGGAGTGGATCGAAGCCTTCTGCCGAGCCGCTGATCCGTACAATGCCGCTTTGGTCCGGTTCATGTTCGAGACAGCGGCGCGGATCGATCAGGCTGTCTCGATTGAGCCTGACGATCTGCGTCCCGCTGAGAACAAGGTCAGGGTGAAGGCGCAGAAGGGCCATCCGGAAAGTTGGATCACCGTTTCGCCGCAGATGATGGACGAGTTGCTGGCATTGCCGCCGAAGCGTCCCAAGAACCGGAAGACCGGCAAGTTCATGAAGCCGCGTGTTTTCGGATACGGAAGCTCGACGGGCTACAACACGCGGTGGAAGACGATTTGCAAGTGCGCGGGCATCCCGTACCTCTCGGCGCACCCTGCCGGACGGCATGGTTTCTTCACTGAATTGGTCGTGCGTCAAGGCGTCGATCCTGTCACGGCAGCTAAGGCAGGCCGCTGGTCTGACCCCAATTTGCCCATGCGCATCCACGCCCATGCAGAGACGGATGAGGCCGATGTCAGAGCCCGTTTTCGTACAATTCACGTACAGGCGGACACTGTACAAACACACAAGAGCAAGAAATCACAGAAGGAATAGCGCTATGAACGGTTCCCTCCTAAGGGGCAGGTTGCAGGTTCGAATCCTGCCGGGGTCACCATGGGGGCCTATGGGATGACCGTTTCGATTGCTTGGGACAGTTTGCTGACAAGTTCATCTATGTGGGAAGTTTCGTAGATAAACGGCGGGGCGAGCAGGATGTGGTCGCCGAGTTTGCCATCCCGCGTTCCGCTCATGGGGTAGCAAATCAACCCGGCCTCAAATGCGGAGGCCTTGATGCGTGCTGCAGTCTTTTGAACCGGATCAAAGGGGTGTTTGCCCTCGCGGTCCGCAACAATTTCAAGACCCGCGAAAAGCCCGCGACCGCGGATGTCTCCGATATGAGGGTTTTGGGAGAACGTACTTGCCAACGCATCGAACAATTCGACAGACCTTTGATTGACTGCTGCAATCAGCTCTCGCTCTTGAATTGCTTTCACAACAGCGACACCGGCGGCGCAGGCAACCGGGTGGCCAAGATAGGTGTGGCCGTGTTGGAATAGTCCGGAGCCGTGGCCGATGACACCATAAATAGCCTTTGAGCAAAGCATTGCGCCAATAGGTTGATACCCTGCGCCAAGACCTTTCGCGATACACAGAATATCTGGGACGACGTCGTCTGCATCACATGCGAACATGTGACCGGTGCGCCCCATGCCGCACATAACCTCATCGAGGATCAGAAGAACACCATAGGTGCTGCAAATCTCACGGATACGCTTGAAGTATCCCTCAACCGCTGGAACAGCCCCCATCGTGGCGCCGACAACAGGCTCCGCAACGAAGGCCATCACCTGATCAGGACCCAGCCGCAGGATTTCATCTTCAAGGTCTTGGGCTGCTCGTTTTCCGTAGTCGAAGGCTGTCTCATCCGGATGTTGATCCACATAGGCGTAACAGGGCGCAATATGGGATACGTTCATCAGAATCGGTTCAAACTGCGCGCGGCGCCACTGGTTGCCCCCGGTTGCTAACGCGCCCAACGTGTTTCCGTGATAGCTTTGTCTGCGGGCGATGATGTGCCGCCGTTGTGGCTCGCCGTTTTCGACATGAAATTGCCGCGCCAATTTAAGTGAAGCTTCTACCGCTTCCGATCCGCCGGAGACGAAATAGACACGGTCCAAGTCGCCCGGTGCTTCCGCAATCAGCAGGTCTGCCAGTTCTTCTGCGGGGTCGCTTGTGAAAAAGCCAGTATGTGCAAATGCCAATTGCTTTGCTTGCGCTTCGATTGCGGCGATGACCTCCGGGTCTCCGTGACCCAGGCAAGACACTGCCGCACCACCCGAACCGTCCAAATAGCGTTTCCCATGTTCATCGGTGATGTAGCAGCCATCACTGGACACCGCTTTGACAGGAGGTGCCGTGATTTGGCGTGGGAAGACGTGGTTCATGACATACCCTTTCTGGGTGAAAAGCCTGCTTGCATTTCAGGAAGGAATTACAATCAAAGTCAATCGTACCAATGAATAACATATGTTATCTCTGTTTTTGGAGGCGATTCGTATGGATCCAACGCTTAAAACCAAGACGACGGATGCATTGAAGGAGGGTATCCTTCAGTTCCCTCCGCAGATGCGGACGGCGGCGAAATACATCTTGGATCACCCTTCAGATTTTGGTTTGGATTCTATCAGGAAGACAGCGCGTAAAGCACATGTCAGCACCTATACGCTTGTAAAGATGGCAAAAAAGCTTGGCTTTGATAGCTACGAGTCGTTTCGCCAACCGTTTCGTCACGCGCTCCTCTCCTCCACAAATGTACAAGCGGACACTGGGTGGTTGGACGATGTGTCTGACCAATCAAGCTTTGGTCCGGTTTATCGCGACGCCGCGAAGAACGCGCTATCAATCGTCAAAAACTCGCTTGAGAAACAGGATATCGAACAGCTCGAACAGGTCGCTGACATGCTGGTTTCAGCAAGATCGGTCTATCTGACTGCTGTCAGATCAAGTTATGCCGTTGCCTATTATTTGCATTACGTCGGACGCATGGCGTTGCCGTCGCTTCAATTGATACCACGCCACCGAAACAGCGCGATTGACGATCTAAACGATGCGGGCGAGGGGGATGTTTTGATCGCAATCACAGTGACCCCGTATTCGCGCGAGACCATCGAAGCCTGTGCTTTTGCTAAGAAAAGAGGCGCAAAATTGCTTCTGATTACGGACTCAGAGGTTGTCTCTCCCGAACTTCAGCCAGAACATACGCTTGTGGCGTCCGTTCTCAGCACGCACCACTTTGGGTGTTTCTCTGGTATGATGGCCGTTGTTGAACTGCTCTTGGCCTTTCTGATGACGCGATGTGGCGAGCCGGCACGAGACCGAATCAGATCTTATGAGAAGCTGCGCATCGAGAACAACGCCTACTGGGTCGCGCAAAAAAAACATTAGTTTTTCCGTGACTTCCCCCAACACATCTAAGACGCTGGTTAAACCAATGGCCACAGATCTGGCCAAGAGATTAGGGAGTACTTCATGAAACACATGAAAACGATAAGCGGCATTGTAACTGCTGCCACGATGGCTTTCGGCGGCGCGGCGATTGCGCAAGACCAACAATTCATTTCAATCGGCACCGGCGGTGTCACAGGTGTTTACTACCCCACAGGTGGTGCAATTTGTCGTCTGGTGAACCGTGAACGCAAAGATCACGGCATCCGCTGCGCGGTGGAGTCCACTGGTGGGTCCGTCTACAATATCAACACAATCAAAGCAGGTGAGCTTGAGTTTGGCGTTGCCCAGTCTGACTGGCAGTTCCACGCTTTCAACGGCACATCCAAATTCGAAGAAAACCCGTTCCCGGGCGTGCGCGCGATGTTCTCCGTTCACCCTGAGCCGTTCACATTGATCGTGCGTGGCGATAGCGGCATTGGGTCTTTCGAAGATCTCGCTGGCAAGCGCGTCAACGTCGGCAACCCCGGTTCCGGTCAGCGCGCGACAATGGAAGTTGTCATGGAAGCGTTTGGCATGAACATGGACAGCTTCGCGCTGGCAACAGAGTACAAAGGCTCTGAAATGGCAAAGCAGATCTGCGACGATAATATCGACGCAATGATCTACACCATTGGCCACCCTGCGGCGGCGATCAAAGAAGCGACGACAACATGTGACGTGAAACTGGTCTCCGTGACCGGTGCACCAATTGAGAAACTGGTCGCTGACAACCCTTACTACCGCACAGCCACGATCCCCGCTGGCATGTATGCGGGCACTGACACTGACACGACGACATTCGGTGTGGGCGCAACATTCGTGACATCTGCTGATGTCTCCGATGATGTCGCCTATGTTGTTGCGAAAGCGGTTCTGTCCAACTTGGACGACTTCCGCGGTCTGCACCCTGCATTCGCCAATCTGGACGCAAAGCAGATGATCCAAGATGGCTTGTCCGCGCCCCTGCACCCCGGTGCAGAACGTGCGTATAAAGAGCTGGGTCTGATGGACTAAACACATCTACTGATGTGAAAAAATAGACGCCAGCGTACCCGATAAGGTGCGCTGGTGTTTTTGATAAAGGCAGAATTCCGGGGGGTATTGGAATGACCGACACCACAAACAGATCAGCCGAAGATATGGTCGCTGAAGCGGATACAGGCGCGCGTAACGCGGGCCCATTCGTGGCAAATCTGATCTTTGGTCTATGTATCGCTTGGTCGCTTTTCCAACTCTACATTGCCTCAAAAGTCCCCGGTGTTTTGGCCCAAGCCACTGGCATGAGCATCTTTGCAAACATCGTCGCGCAAGCCCGCTTCGTGCACCTCGCTTTCGCGCTTGTGCTTGCGACGCTTGCTTTCCCGATCTTCGGCCATCGCAACAAAGTCCCGTGGTATGACTGGCTATTGGTCATCTTGGGGGCAGGGGCCTGCCTGTACCTCGTCGTCTTCCGGTTTGAGATCGCAGACCGTCCCGGCCTGTGGTCGACATCAGACATCGTCATGTCCGGCATCGGCATGGGCGTTTTGATGATCGCCGTGTTTCGCTCGCTTGGCCTGCCGCTGGTTATCATCGCCTCTGCCTTTTTGGCGCTGGCGTTCTTCGGTGGCTACTCCGCGTGGGTAGGCAGCATTACCAACTATGGCGGAGCGTCCTTCAGCAAAGCCATGGGCCATTACTGGATGCAGACGGAGGGCGTCTTCGGCGTGGCGCTTGGCGTGTCGACCTCTATGATTTTCCTCTTCGTTCTCTTCGGCGCATTGCTGGAGAAAGCAGGCGGCGGCAACTGGTTCATCAAAGTCGCGATTGCCCTTCTCGGCGCGTTGCGTGGCGGCCCAGCAAAAGCTGCGGTGTTGTCCTCCATGATGACGGGCATGATCTCAGGCTCCTCCATCGCCAACACAGTCACAACGGGGACATTTACAATCCCGCTGATGAAACGCATCGGCTTCTCGCCCGAAAAAGCGGGCGCTGTTGAAGTGGCCTCCTCAACCAACGGTCAGTTGACCCCGCCAGTGATGGGCGCTGCAGCCTTCCTGATGGTTGAATACGTCAACATCCCGTACATCGAAGTCGTCAAACACGCCTTCCTGCCAGCAGTCATCTCCTACATCGCGCTGCTTTATATCGTGCACCTCGAGAGCCTGAAGCTCGGTCTGCAAGGCCTGAAGAAGCCCGGACGGCATATCGGTGTGATCATGATCATGATCCTTTTCCTCACCGGCTTCTTCGTGATGGCGGGTATCACGATGCTGGTCATCGGCTTCCGGTCCTTGCTTGAGCCGATGATGCCGGGCACGACGATCTACCCTGCTTTGGTGCTGCTCGCCGTTGCCTATTTCGTCCTGCTCTATGTGGCGTCACGTTTCCCCGATGTCGTGCCGGATGATCCGAACTCCAAAGTTGTCGAGGCACCGCGCTTGACGCCTACATTCTGGGGTGGCGCGTATTACGCCCTGCCGATCTTCGTACTCGTGTGGAACCTTATGGTGCGCACCGACACGCTTGATCGCCTGTCACCCGCACTCTCCGCCTTCTGGGCGACAATCGTGATGATCATTGTGGCACTCACTCACCGTCCCCTGAAGCAAATGATGCGCGGCTCTAGCCACGCGCACCTCGCCGCGTCAGCCGATGGCAACAGCTACGGGACGGCCTTCCGTGATTTCGTTGCCGGTCTGGAAAGCGGCGCACGCAACATGATCGGGATCGGCGTCGCAACCGGTGCGGCTGGTATCATCGTGGGTACGATCTCCCTGACAGGTGCGCATCAGATTATCGGCCAAGTGATCGAGACAATCGCAGGTGGCAACCTGATCATCCTTCTGGTGCTTGTCGCTGTCCTATCCTTGATCCTAGGAATGGGGCTCCCAACGACGGCCAACTACATCGTTGTCTCCTCGCTGATGGCGCCTGTGATCGTCAGCGTTGGCGCGCAATCGGGCCTTATTGTTCCGCTGATCGCTGTCCACCTCTTTGTGTTCTATTTCGGCATCCTCGCCGATGACACGCCCCCTGTGGGCCTTGCCGCTTATGCGGCGGCGGCCATATCACGCGGCGATCCCATCAAGACAGGTATCGTGGGCTTCAGCTACGACATTCGGACCGCTCTGCTGCCCTTTATGTTTATCTTCAACACGGACTTGTTGCTGATTGATGTCGGGCCACTGAAAGCTGTGATGGTTTTCTTCATATCCTTGATCGCGATGCTCGTCTTCGCGGCGGTCACCCAAGGCTATTTCATAGCCAAGACCCGCAAGTGGGAGGCCGGCGTCATGATTGTCATCGTCTTCATGCTGTTCCGACCGGACTTCTTGTTAGACCAATGGCAAGACAAATACACCGAGACGACGGGCCCCGCGGCGCTCACCGCACTTGAGGAACTCCCACAAGGTGCCTCCGCACGTCTGCGCATCTCAGCCCCTGATTTCGATACGGGGATTGTTGGGACCAAGACAGTCACCCTCACGCCGGAAGCGCCGGGCACAGGGCTCGCACGTCTTGAAGCCGCTGGTCTGACCGTCCTCGAAGAAGGCGACATGCTGCGTCTGGACGAGCCGTTCCCCGGCACGCCCTATTTCGACCAGCTTGCAAATGACTACGATTTCTATGGTGACGAACCAGCGCAAATCGAAGCGATCGAGATCGAAAATGATCGCATGGCGAAGGAAATCTTCTTCATCCCAGCGCTTTTATTGCTCTTGATGATCGTTGCAATCCAACGACCCCGCGCCACGCAACCAGCCTTCTAGGCGGACGTCTCCGCCGCGATGCGTTTCTGCAGCTCTGCTTCGAACAGATCTGCATCAATTGGCAACGAAACCTCACGGTCGAGCCAGCTCGACAGATGCATCGCGTTGGTGATCTCCAACGCATAAATGCCCTCAGCACCGGCTGCGACCAGCGGCGTGTCTGATCTAATCGCATCCAGAAAATTCTGGATGACGTCGAAATGCTGCTGCCCCCAAACGCTGTCGAAACGGAACACCTCTTCAGAGATGAACGCATCCAGATCAATCACACCTTTGAAGATATCAGCCGCCGCTGCCGCATCCATACTGTCGCTGATCTCGCGCTCCGGTTTTGAAAGCCTGCGCAGGATGATCTTGTTGGACTCTTCCACAATGATCTTGCCCTGATCACCCAAAATTTCAAACCGGTCCGTTCCCATCAAGTCATGGGTACAGGTCCGAAACACACCCGTCGCGCCGCCCTCATATGTGACCATCGCGACCACATCATCTTCCACTGCAATCGCACGTTGGGAGCCATATCCCGCCTTGGCATAAACCGTTTGTGGTCGTCCGCAAATCCACTGCCAAAGATCAATCTGATGGGGGGCCTGATTGATCAGTACACCGCCCCCTTCGCCAGCCCACGTCGCGCGCCATGCGCTCATGTCGTAATAGCCCTGCGGACGCCACCAATTCGTAATCGTCCAGTCACAAAACCGCAGCGTCCCAATCGCGCCGCTCTCCACCAGATCTTTCACCTTCTGGTAAAGCGGGTTTGTCCGTTGATTGAACATCATCGCAAACTTCAGATCAGGTTTGGTTGCGGCGAAATCGTTCATCCTTTGAACATCATTGGTGAACACACCGGCAGGTTTCTCAACGAGGACATGCAAGCCGCGTTGCATCGCGTCTATCGCCATCTGCGGATGAAAGAAATGTGGTGTTTCAATCAAAACTGCATCCAGACCGGCATGATCAAGCATGTCGTGATAATCCGCATAGATATCCAAATCTGGAAATTGCTGCGCAATCGCGGCACGTTTCGCGGCGTCCCCATCACAGACCGCGCTCAAGATGCCCCCATCCAAAGCAGGCAATGTAATGCCCGGCTTCACCTCAAGCCCATGAAACATCTTGGTATAGAAATCGCCCTGTTGTCCCAGACCAACGATCCCGACCTTCACCGTATCACTCATGAGCTGGCCTTTCCAAATATACGTAGGGGCGGACCTTCAACCATTTGAAGGCCCGCCAGTTTTGCGCGTAGGGTAGGGCAACTCATCTCTAAAAGGCCAGCCATGCATCCCCTAATTTCTGCCGATACAGGCCCGGCCTATGACCGTACTAAATTGCGGCCCAAGATCGTGCATCTTGGCTTCGGTGCATTCCACCGCGCCCATCAGGGCCTGTTCACAGATCAGGTCGCCCGTCTGTCGAACAGTAACTGGGGCATCTGCGAGGTCAGCTTGTTTAGCGATACGGCCATCAAGGCCCTAACGGCTCAGGACTGCCTCTATAGCGTGGTCGAAAAAGGGGCGGATACCACCGAAGTGAAGATCGTGCAGGCGGTCACCGATGCCATGACCCCAAGCCTGAATGGCGTGGACGCTGTCATCGAAAAACTTGCAGCACCTGAAACAGCAATCATCTCCCTCACCATAACGGAGAAGGGTTATTGCATCGATCCGGCCACGGGCAGGCTCGACACAAAAAATCCCAATGTCGTCGCTGATATCGCCGCTCCAAACATGCCAAAATCTGCGCTTGGATACATCACCGCAGCTTTGAGGCTGCGAAAAGCGCGCGGTCTGCAACCGCTATCAGTTCTGTCCTGTGACAACATCCAAGGGAACGGCCACATCGCGAAAGCCGCGACCGTTGCATTCGCAAAGCTGTCAGACCCTGAACTCGCCGCATGGATCGACACGCATATCACATTCCCCTGCACGATGGTCGACCGCATCGTCCCCGCAGTGACCGAAGAAACGGCCGCTGAAATCACAGAACTCTTGGGCATGCCCGACCCGTGTGGCGTCGCATGTGAGCCGTTCAACCAATGGGTGATTGAAGATAATTTTGCCGCAGGCCGTCCCGACTGGGACATCGGCGGCGCGCAGTTTGTGCAGGACGTCACGCCCTACGAGGAAATGAAACTGCGGATGCTGAACGGTGCGCACTCCTTTCTCGCCTATCTCGGCTACCTCGCTGGCTACGCGCATATCTCCGACACAATGGACGACCCGCATTTCCGCCAAGCGGCCTTTGACCTGATGATGAAAGGCGCGGCACCCTCTCTACAGATGCCCGAGGGAACGGATCTAAATGCCTATGCGCAGCAACTGATCGCGCGTTTCTCCAACCCAAGCCTCAAGCATAAGACATGGCAAATCGCGATGGATGGCAGCCAGAAAATCCCGCAACGCTTGGGCGGCAGCCTGCGCCATCACCTCGAACATGGAACGGATTTCCGCTGGCTTGCGGCAGGGATTGCAGGCTGGATGCGCTATGTGTCCGGCGTGGATGAGCAGGGCGCGCCGATTGACGTGCGCGACCCGATGGCTAGTGCCTTGCGCGATATCACCAAAGCGCATCCCGACGCCTCAGTCGTTCCGGCGCTACTGGGCGTCGACGCGATATTCGACCCCGCGATCGGCAAAAACCCCGAGGTCATCACCGCCGTCACCGACATCTATGCCTCCCTTGTCGTCAACGGTGCGAAAGCCACCGTCGCGGCCCTCTAAACGGAGACCTCTGTTATGAAAGAATTCCTTGGCGAAGACTTCCTGCTCGAAACAAAGACAGCGCGAAAGCTCTACTATGACCATGCCGCCGACCAACCGATCTATGACTACCACTGTCACTTACCCCCGGCAGAGATCGCGCAGAACCGGCAATTCGACAACCTCACGCAAATCTGGCTCGACGGCGATCATTACAAATGGCGTGCCATGCGGGCGATGGGTGTTGAGGAAGACTTGATCACTGGCGATGCCAGCGACAAAGAGAAATTCAAAGCATGGGCCGCGACAGTGCCCAAAACCCTTGGCAATCCGCTCTATCACTGGACCCATCTTGAGTTGCGCCGCCCCTTCGGCATCACCGGCACTTTGCTGGGGCCGGACACTGCAGATCAGATATGGGAAGACGCAAACGCGTTGCTGCAGCAGCCCGAGTTCACAACGCGCGGGATCATGCAGCAGATGAATGTCGTCATGAGTGGCACGACAGATGACCCCATTGATACGCTCGAACACCACAAGGCCATAGCCGAGGATGAGACCTTTCAGATCGAGGTGCTGCCCAGTTTCCGGCCTGATAAAGCGGTCAAAATCGACGCTGACGGGTTTGCCGATTACATGACCGAACTCGGACAAGCCGCTGACGTCAACATCAGGGACTTCGAGGCCCTTCAAGCAGCGCTTGACCAACGGCTTGCACATTTTGAGGCACATGGCTGCCGTGCTGCCGACAACGGCATTGATGTGTTTCGCTACGCGCCGATCCCGTCCAAATCCGTGCTGACAAGCCTGCTTCAACGCCGGATGAAAGGCGATACACTGACAGAGACCGAAGTCGCGCAATTCT
This sequence comes from uncultured Litoreibacter sp., assembly GCA_947494435.1. Lineage (GTDB taxonomy): Bacteria > Pseudomonadota > Alphaproteobacteria > Rhodobacterales > Rhodobacteraceae > Litoreibacter. The sequence continues at coordinate 827,248 of CANLUY010000001.1, read as the reverse complement.
CAACTGCGGTTCTCGTGTGGCTTGGCACACGCTATGCGGAACTCGGATGGGCTATGCAGTTTCACATCGGCGCGCAGCGCAACAACAACAGCCGCATGTTTGCCAAACTCGGACCTGACACCGGCTACGACTCGATGGGGGATCGCCCTTATGCTCAGGCGCTCGGTCAATTGCTCAACGAGATGGAGGCAACAGATCACCTGCCCAAAACCATCCTCTATTGCCTCAACCCCGGCGACAACGAGATGCTCGCGACGATGGCCGGAAACTTCCAAGGTGGTGCGCCGGGCAAAGTGCAATTCGGCTCAGGCTGGTGGTTCAACGATCAAAAAGACGGCATGGAGCGTCAACTTCAACAGCTCTCTCAGATCGGATTGCTCAGCCAATTCGTCGGTATGCTTACCGACTCGCGCAGCTTCCTGTCCTACACCCGCCACGAATACTTCCGCCGTATCCTGTGCAATATGGTCGGCGGCTGGGTCGAAGCGGGCGAAGCGCCCAATGACATGTCCCTCATCGCCCCAATGATTGGGGATATCTGCTTTCACAACGCCAAGCGTTACTTCGCGAATACCTCGCGCTGAAGCGCCAGTTCAATGCCACGAAGCTCTGCCAAGCCTTTCAGTCGGCCAATGCAGGTATAGCCTGGGTTAACGGAGGTCTTGCCAAGATCGTCGATAATCTGATGCCCATGATCGGGTCGCATCGGGATGGCCCGCCCTTCGGCATGCTCGACCGCCAGTAGCGCCTTCACAACAGCAACCATATCCACATCCCCGTCCAGATGTGCTGCCTCATGGAAGCTGAGTGGATGCGTCTCGCGCTTTGTGGCGCGCAGATGGGCGAAGTAAATCCGCTCCCCAAACTGTGCCACCATCCCCGCCAAATCATTATCCGCCCGCACCCCGTAGGAGCCAGTGCACATCGTCAGCCCGTTCGCCTTGCTCGGCACTGCCGCGAACAAAGCCTCAAGATCGCTCGCGGTGGAGACAATGCGTGGCAATCCCAAAATCGGGCGCGGCGGATCATCAGGATGCACGGCCAAGCGTATCCCGACCTCTTCACAAACGGGCGTAATTTCTTCCAAAAAAGCGATCAGATGGCCGCGCAGTTTTGCCGTATCAATCCCGTCATAGGTCTGCAGATGCGCCCGAAACGCATCCAGCGTATAACCCTCCTCCGCCCCCGGCAGACCTGCAATAATATTAGCTGTCAGCTTGGTGATATCGGCCTCCGACATCTGCTTGAAATAGGCGAGGGCCGCTTCTTGATCCTCTTCTGAGAAGTCCAGCTCAGCACCGTCGCGCTTCAGGATATGAAGCTCAAACGCGGCGAAGGCGATGTGATCAAACCGCAGGGCTTTCGCGCCGTCGGGCAGTTCATGATCCAGCTCCGTCCGCGTCCAATCCAGCACCGGCATGAAGTTGTAGCAGACCGTATCAATCCCGCAGTCCGCCAGATTGCGCAGCGTGACCTTGTAATTCTTCACCCATTCAGCCCAGCGGCCGGAGCGCGTCTTGATCTCCTCATGCACCGGCACGCTTTCGACGACGGACCAGCGCAGACCTGCAGCTTCCAGCTGTGCAATACGCGTCTTGATCTCTGTGACGGGCCAGACCGCGCCATTGGGAATGTGGTGCAACGCTGTCACCACGCCTGTCGCACCGGCCTGTTTGACATCGCTCAAAGACACCGGGTCATTGGGCCCGTACCACCGCCACGTCTGCTCCATCTTCATCCCCTCATCTGGTTGGTTTGAGTCTAGCAAGAAGCGCAGGGCAGTTTCCACTTACATCGCCGCGAATTCCGACTATCTTGCGCGAAACAGCCCCATCGAAGGACGCAGCATATGGCGCGCAGCATTGATCTGAATTCCGATCTTGGCGAGAGTTTTGGGCCTTGGCAGATGGGCGATGACGCGACGATGCTGTCGCTTGTCACCAGCGCCAACGTGGCCTGCGGCGGTCATGCCAGTGATCCTGAGACAATGTTCGAAACGCTCACACTTGCGAAAGAAAACAACGTAAGCGTCGGTGCGCATCCGGGCTACAATGATCGCGAAGGCTTCGGTCGGCGGGTCATCCCGATGCCCCCCGTTGAAATCGCGCGCATGTGCGCGGCGCAAATCGGTGCACTGCAGGCGATGGCCGCGCTTGTCGGCAACAAGGTGGTCTACGTGAAGCCGCACGGCGCGCTTGGCAATCTTGCGGCGCGAGATGCGGATGTGGCTCAGGCGATCTGCGCGGCGATCAAACAGCTCGATCCATCACTTGCCATACTCGCAATCTCGGGCGGTCAACTTGAGATCGCGGGCAAGGCCGCAGAGCTTGATACCTATTCCGAAATCTTCGCAGATCGCGGCTATCTGTCCAGCGGTCAACTTGTCCCACGCGGTCAAGACGGCGCGATGATCCATGATGCCACCGAGGCAGCGGACAGGCTGATTGCGTTCTTGGAAACAGGCAAGATGCCCGTCATCGACGGCGACCCGATCCCATTGGAGGCACACTCCATCTGCGTGCATGGCGATGGCCCTGCAGCGGTCGCGATGGCCACGGATATTCGCACAAAGCTGGAAGCCGCAGGTGTCTCGATCAAAGCGTTTCTAGCCTAGCGGTCCGACAGCACCGCGTTGGTGTTGAGCAGATATTGCGAGAAGATCGGACTGCAAGCGGCCCCAACCTCGCGCGCCTGACCGCCCATCTCTCCGGCCTCAACCTGCGGCGGGATCAACCCGCGCGTATCTTGGTTGCCCACATAGCGCCGCGTCCTGTCCACCAGCGTTTCCTTCACATCCGCAGGCAAAGCTCCATCGATCAGGATCGCCTCGAAATCAATGACGGAGCATGTCGACAGCGCCGCCTTCGCCAGTTCTTGCGCTGTCTGGCGAATCCACGGCTCCACATAGCGCGCGTAGTCGCTCCAATCCTCGCTTTGCCACAACCCGCTTGGATCAAGGCCTACTTCGGACAGCCGTGCCTCAAGCGTGTGGATCGAGGCGATATCGACCAATTGCCGACTTTCACCGTTCGGCCCGACACTGCGCAAAGACCCTAACGCACCCGCATTGCCCTGATGACCTTCATAGACGGAGTGGTTCAACACAATCCCACCACCGACAAAGGCGGCCAGAAAGAAATAGGCGTAGTCGCGAAATTCCTTGCCGCGCCCATAGACATGTTCCGCGCGACACGCGGCAGTTGCATCATTGATCACAAAGACGGGCAGAGCGCTGAATTCCGCGATCCGCTCCTGAAAATCAACGTCCTTCCAAAGTGCAAAATCAGCCGCAGGCGCGCCGACCAGCTCGTGCCAGTTCCACAGCTCGAACGGGGCCGCGATCCCGATCCCGCAAAGGCGCGACACCTGCTCTTCTTCCAACGCATCGGCCACTTTCGCGAAGGCGGTTTCTAGGAATTCGAAAATCCGCGCGGGCATTGGGTAGTCGTATGAGGTGCTGACCTCGGCCCGCACAACCCCTGTGAAATCCATCAACACGACCGTGGCGCTGCGCCGGTCGATATTCGCGCCCAGCGAAAACACCCCGTCAGGTGCCAACCCCATCGGCACGGACGGTTTCCCAACCTTGCCGCGCACAGGCGTGCCGCGTTCCAACAGCCCGTCCCGCTCTAGCTTGCGCAGGATCACTGACACCGTCTGAGGTGACAAACCGGCGCCTCGCGCTAAATCACTGCCAGGCATGGGGCCGTTGCGCTGCAACATGGAAAGCAACAGACGCTCGTTATAGTCCCGCAAACCACTTTGATTTGCGCCACCACTGAGCGATCTGATCTTTGAGCCATCCATGCAGACCTCCTATCTGCAAAGCGGAGATGGGGAAAGATGGCATGACTCCAATTAATAAATCAACTTTATTTATTTATTGACGCCTCAACCGAATCCTGTTTCCCTAAGGGCAGTTTCGTCAGATTGACGAGCCAGTATTTCGTCTTGGGAGGACATCATGAAAAAGTTACTCATCAGCACAGCTGTGGCCGCAACCGCTATGGCAGGTGGCGCTTTTGCCGACGGTCACGCCGTTTCCGCGTGCTTGATTACTAAAACGGACACCAACCCGTTCTTCGTCAAAATGAAAGAAGGCGCGACTGCCAAAGCGGAAGAGCTTGGCGTCACATTGAAAACATATGCCGGTAAAGTGGACGGCGATCACGAAACGCAAGTGCAGGCGATCGAGACTTGTATCGCGGATGGTGCCAAAGGCATCCTGCTGACCGCGTCCGACACCTCTTCCATCGTCACATCCGTCAAGCAAGCCCGCGACGCTGGCCTTCTTGTCATCGCGCTCGACACACCGCTTGAGCCAATTGATGCGGCAGACGCGACCTTCGCGACAGACAACTTCCTTGCAGGCGAGCTGATCGGCTCATGGGCCGCTGCGACCTTGGGCGACGCCGCCGCTGACGCGAAAATCGGTATGCTTGATCTTGCGATCAGCCAGCCCACCGTTGGCGTTTTGCGCGACCAAGGCTTCCTGCAGGGCTTCGGCATTGATCTGGGCGACCCGAACAAATGGGGCGACGAGGACGATCCGCGCATCGTTGGCAATGACGTCACCGCCGGCAACGAAGAAGGTGGTCGTCGCGCGATGGAGAACCTTCTGGCCAAAGACCCCGGGATCAACGTTGTCTACACGATCAACGAGCCTGCGGCTGCCGGTGCCTATGAGGCGCTGAAATCCATCGGTCGTGAGAATGACGTCCTCATCGTCTCCGTCGATGGCGGCTGCCCCGGCGTGCAAAACGTGGCTGACGGCGTGATCGGCGCGACCTCGCAGCAATACCCGCTGCTGATGGCATCCTTGGGTGTTGAGGCGATTGCCGCATGGGCCAAAGATGGCACCAAGCCGGAAAACACACCGGGCAAATCCTTCTTTGACACAGGCGTATCGCTGGTCACAGACAAGCCAGCAGATGGCGTCGAGTCCATCTCCGTCCAGGAAGGCACAGACCGCTGCTGGGGCTGATCGTCTAGCGCTGAGACATTTGAGAGGGGCGCATGCCGTCCCTCTCACATCAAGATTTTCCTTCTCTTTGTGAGCCCGCCGTGCCTTTCTGACCCTCTAAGGCAGTGCTGAACACCAAATTCCCGAGGGAGCTTTCCATGTCAGAGACTACGCCGTCCGGCTCGGATTACGAATCCGACCTGTCCAATTCCGACGCCACAGTCGCGGAATTCGAAGACACCCGCCGCTCGACACTTGGCAGAATTCAACATGTCCTGCACGAGAACCCGGCGCTGGTGCCCTTGATCGTATTGGTCATGTCGCTGCTCCTGTTTGCGGTTCTTTTGGGCAGCAAATTCTTCTCCCCTTTCGCGCTGACGCTGATCTTGCAACAGGTGCAGATCGTGGGCGTCCTCGCCGCCGCGCAAAGCCTGATCATCCTGACTGCAGGCATCGACCTTTCCGTGGGCGCAATCGCCGTCCTGACCTCCGTCATTATGGGGCAATTTACCTTCCGATACGGCATGCCGCCGATGATAGCGATCCCGGCGGGTCTGATCGCAGGCACCGCCATCGGCGCGTGCTCCGGCTGGTTGGTCGCCAAAGTCAAACTGCCGCCCTTCATCGTGACCCTCGGCATGTGGCAGATCGTGCTGGCCGCGAACTACATCTATTCCGCCAATGAAACCATCCGCTCCCAAGATATCGAGGCGGAGGCCCCGATGCTCCAATTCTTCGGCACGAAATACCAAATGGGCGGCGCGTCCTTCACGCTTGGTGTCGTCTTCATGATCGCGCTGGTCTTCCTGCTGGCTTACGTCTTGAAACACACCGCATGGGGCAGGCATGTCTACGCCGTGGGCGATGACCCGGAGGCGGCGGAGCTTGCCGGTGTCGACGTCAAGAAAACCATTATCTCCGTCTACGCCCTCGTCGGCCTGATCTGCGCGCTCGCAGGCTGGGTGATGATCGGACGCTTCGGCTCCGTCTCTCCCTCCGCGACGACAGGCGTCATTGGCAACATTCAATCCATCACCGCTGTGGTGATCGGGGGCATCTCGCTATTTGGTGGACGCGGCTCCATCCTCGGCGCGCTGTTTGGCGCGCTCATCGTTGGCGTGTTCGAACTGGGCCTGCGCATGTACGGCGCCGACCCGCAATGGACCTTCCTGTTGATCGGCGTACTCATCATCGGCGCGACAACCGTGGACCAGTGGATCAGAAAGGCCTCAGCATGACGGAACCCATCCTCAAAGGCCGTGGTCTGGTGAAACGCTACGGCAAGGTCACCGCTCTTGATCATTGCGACTTCGACCTGATGCCCGGCGAAATCCTTGCTGTCATCGGCGACAACGGGGCAGGCAAATCGACCCTGATCAAAGCCATCTCCGGCGCTGTCATGCCAGATGAAGGAGTTATCTTCCTCGAAAACAAAAAGATCAGTTTCAAATCCCCGATCCAAGGCCGCGAAGCTGGCATCGAAACGGTCTACCAAACCCTCGCCATGTCGCCCGCCCTTTCCATCGCCGACAACATGTTCATGGGCCGCGAAATCCGAAAGCCAGGGATCATGGGGTCCGTTTTCCGCAAGCTCGACCGGTCTGAGATGGAACGCCAAGCCCGCGATAAACTGACAGAGCTTGGCCTGATGACGATCCAGAACATCAACCAAGCGGTCGAGACCCTTTCAGGCGGTCAACGCCAAGGCGTCGCCGTGGCCCGCGCCGCAGCCTTCGGCTCCAAGGTGATCATCCTCGACGAGCCCACCGCCGCCCTCGGTGTCAAAGAAAGCCGCAAAGTTCTTGAGTTGATCCAGGACGTGCGATCCCGTGGCATCCCGATCATCCTGATCAGCCACAACATGCCTCATGTGTTCGAGGTTGCAGATCGCATCCACGTCCATCGCCTCGGTCGCCGTCTGTGTGTGATCAATCCAAAGGACTACACCATGTCCGATGCCGTCGCCTTCATGACTGGCGCGAAGGAGGCGCCATCAGGACTTGAACCCGCATGAACTTAGACGATCTTGTTGAGCGCATCACAAAAGTTCCACGGACCCGGCACCGTCGCATCATCGCTGTGGCTGGCCCACCCGCCAGCGGCAAGTCGACCGTCGCCGAAAAGCTTGGCCAACAGATTCCAAAATCCTGCGTCGTTCCTATGGATGGCTTTCACCTCGACAATGATACGCTCTCAGAAATGGGCCAACGTCATCGCAAGGGGGCCGCACATACGTTCGATGCTGACGGCTTCGTCGCGCTGGTAAAATCCATGCAATTGGAAGGGGCAATTTCCTATCCGCTCTTCGACCGCACAAAAGATGCCGTGATCCCCGATGCCAACCAAATTCCCGCAGAGTGCGAGACCGTCATCGTCGAAGGCAATTACCTTTTGTTAAACACAGCCCCATGGAACGAGTTGAAAGCTGAATGGGATTTGTCGATCTCACTGGACGTTCCGATAGACATCCTCCGCGAACGCCTCATCCGCCGCTGGCTTAACCACGGTTTCAATAATGACGATGCGGTTAAGAAGGCCGAGAGTAACGACATTCCGAACGCCGAAAATGTTGTACAACATGGGTTTGAGGCCGATTTAAGTTGTACAAATTGGGGATAAACTTCAGATCTCGACCTCAGACAGCAGTGCCGCCCAAGAGGCACCATGCATATCGCGGTCGCGGATCGACCCCTGAATTTCAGGTCGTGGTAAGCTAAATTTAACCACGTTCAGATCCGAGATATCGAACCGTTTGAGCTTCTGTTCCGAGGTCTCGAACACTTTCGCAACCTGCTTAGAACTGAGCTTGTCAATAACCATCTCATAGGCTTCCGGTGACCCGCAGAAGATATCAATGGTCAGCCAAAACGGCCCGGCATTCTTGCTGCGCACCTTTTGCACATGATCTTTCAACCTAGCCAACCTCATGCACCTCCAACGTGAACGCATCCATCGGATCCTCAAGCGTAAGCGTATGATTCAAAACGAATTCATACGTCGCCCCACGCGGCATTTCCGCCGGAGAGAACAGAAACGCGAAGGTCGGAACCTCCTCTTCCACTGTCAGCGGATGGTGCAAAAGGTAGGGATTCAACAGCTTCCCAATTTCCTCCGACAAGGCTTCCGTCCTTGCCGTGACAATGCCAATCGCACCGATCTCGGTCGGAATGGTGCGATTTTTTTCTAACTCGCCGAAGCTTGCCGTTTGCCCTATCAACCTGATTTCAATGGTAAAATCATCGTCGCCTAGCCCCAAGCGATCCTTCGCCTTGGCCGAGCATTTCGCAACAATATCATCCGTCCATTCCTGCGCATGTGCCACGTAATGCTCATCCCTCAAGAGAGCCATAACAACGGTTTGATACCCCGCCACCCGCGCCCCTTCGAGTTTCACTGTGTAGCGATCAGACGGCACCCATTTGGATCCCGTCACCCTAACGGACGTGTCATCTAACGCCTTGTATTTACTACCAGTTACGTCCAGATGACCACCCGGCTCGTACAGGATAAACGGGTCGGAATTCTCGTAAAGCATATGCGCAGACACCGTATGCGGCGTCGCATGCGCCCCATCCGCCAGCGGGGTCACGGTGAAGCCGTCAGCGTCGAAATCGATCAGAATGACGCCCGATTGCGGATTGGTCGCACAAAGCGCCCCGCACTCTCCGATCTTCGCCCCGTGCCAGGCCGCACCTGCGTTAAGCCCTTGTTTTATAGGCAAAGCTGCGATGATCGCGGTATCCGTCGTCCGCCCCGCAATGATGATATCCGCACCTGTTTCCAGTGCTTCCGTGATTTGTTCGACCCCCGCAAGCGCCACGATATTGGTGCAGCCTTTGATCGTCTCCGCATCAATCTCAGGCGCATTCGAAAGCGGCGTTACGCTGTTCGACGCATAGGATTGTACAATATATTCAGCATCTTGCGAACTCCGCAGCAAAGCGATCTTCACCGGTCTGCCTTGCTCCGCCGCAATCTCCCGCGTGATGTCGAGCATCCAATCCACGGCGCTATCCGTGCCGCAGGTTCCTGCGGTCCCAATGACCAAAGGGCACCCCGCCTCAGCCCGCGCCTCCATCAATCCGGCCCATTCGATCTTGGTCGAGGAGCGCGCATATTTCGATACGCCCCGCCCAAGGTAAGAAGGCCCACTATCCGTGGACCCTCCGTCGATTGCGATGATGTCAGGCTTAGCTAAGATACCACGCTGCAACGCTTTTTTATCATAGTTGAGACCTAAAGCCCCAGATGGAACGAGAACGCGGACCATCAGTCCTTGTGCCCCTCCGGCTTCTTCAGGATGCCGCGCAGGAACATCGGTGCCACAAAGCCCAAGATTGCCGCCACCCAGAACCCAACCGCGATCGGACTGGAGAACAGATACATCGGATCACCATCAGACAGCGTCATAGCGCGCCGCAATGCATCCTCCATATTACCGCCCAGCAAGATGCCAAGGATTACAGGCACCGTCGGCACATCCAGCTTCCGCAGGAAGTATCCAAGCACCCCGAAGCCCACCAACATCAGCAGATCGAAGTAGCTGCCCGTCAAAGCGAAAATGCCGGTGGTCGAGATCATCGTGACACCCGGCAACAAGACCCATGCAGGAACCGACAGGATCTTCACGAAGATCTTCACCATCGGGACGTTCATCACCAACAAGACGACGTTCGCGATCAGCAGCGACGCGATCAGACCCCAGACCACATCAGGGTTGTCGCGGAACAGGGTCGGCCCCGGCGTAATGTTCAGCGTCATAAGCAAAGCCAATAGGACCGCAGTGGTCCCCGACCCCGGCACACCCAGCGTCAGCATCGGCACCAACGCCCCACCCGCAGCGGAGTTATTGCCCGCTTCTGGCGCGGCAATGCCACGGGGTGCCCCTGTGCCGAACCCGCCCTTTTCGCCGGCGATGGATTTCTCCGTCATGTAGGCAAGGAAGGATCCCAACGATGCGCCAGCGCCGGGCAAAACCCCCGCCACAAAGCCCACGCCAGAGGCGCGCAACATCGTTGGGAAGGTCTGCTTGATGTATTTCCAAGGGATCGTCACCTTGTCGAGGACGACCCCGATGGAAGACCCTTTGCCGTGGCTTTCAATGAAGAAGAACAGCTCGGCGATGGCGAACAAACCAACGATAGCGACAAGGAAATCGACCCCATCATAGAGGTGCAAATTGCCGCCGGTCAGGCGTGGTAGACCGGAAGAAGAATCCACCCCGATCATCGCGATCCCAAGCCCGATGCAAGCCGCGATCGCGGATTTGGCTTGGTTGTTGGAGGCCATGCCGCCAAGGGTGCAGAAGGCCAGCAGGTACAGCGCAAAATACTCAGCCGGGCCGAACAGGAAGGCCACCCGTGCCAGTACAGGGGCCAACAGGATCAGCCCGATTGTCGCCAGCAACGCGCCCACAAAAGAGGCAACGCCGGAGAGGACGAGGGCGTTGCCAGCTTCTCCCTTTTTGGCCATTGGATAGCCATCGAGGGTCGTCATCAGCGCGGGCTCGTCGCCCGGAATGTTGAGCAGGATCGAACTAATCCGTCCGCCATACATCGCGCCGTAATAGACAGCCGTCATCAGCACCAAAGCGGCCGTGGCATCAAGGCCAAGTGCGAATGAAATAGGGATCAGGATGGCTACGCCGTTCGACGGGCCCAAGCCCGGAAGCGCGCCGATGATGGTGCCGATAAAACAGCCGATCACGGCCAGCAGCAGCGTATAGGGCGACAACGCGACGGAGAAGCCGAGCGCGAGATTTGCAAGGGTTTCCATGGCTTAGTGCCCCACGAATGGAATAAGAATTGAGATTGCGTCCCACAGTTTTGCGGGCGTTGGAATGCGATAGGCAACGACATTGCCGAGCATCAAAATAAACTTGAAGACCACGAAGAGGCCCAGTGACAACCCTATGCCTGCGAGCACGGCTTGTTTGCTGTTCGGCGAGATTTGATAACTCAGGATCATCGCAGCGAGTGCGGTCGGCAAGATGAACCCCAGTGGAGAGATCAGGACGGAGTAGACCGCCAACACGATCACGGCGACCAGCAGATTGCCCCATGTGCGCGCCATTGGCCAATCGGGGTCAGGGTCTGGCTTGAAGATCAATACCAGCGATGAAAGTGCCGCGACTGCCCCTATCATAATGGGGAACAGCTTGGGCAGGTATTCACCTGAGAAAAAGTTTGTCTGGATTTGCGTGGCGGCCGCGATATACGCGACCGCCGTTATAAGCGTGACCAGACCGAAAATCCGGTCAGATGCCATTACTGGGTGACTCCCAGCTCTTTGGACATTGTCGCGATATCTGCGACCAAGCCGTCAACATAGGATTGGAAATCGCCACCGACCTTGGTGAACGGTGCCAGACCGTTTGCTTTCATAGCTTCTGCCCACTCAGCGCTGTCTGCGACCTGCTGCAGTTTGCCAGCCCATTCGTCGAACTTCGCGTCGGAGATGCCTTTTGGCACGTAGAGACCACGCCAGTTCACAGCGACCACGTCGAAGCCTTGCTCTTTCGCGGTTGGGATGTCGTCAAAGCCCGGGACGCGCTCGTCGGTCAGGACAGCGATGACGCGGATGTCGCCATTAGCCAAGAAGGACACAACTTCGGACATGTCGCCGGTCATGGCTTGAGTGAAGCCACCCACAGTTTGCGTGATCGCGTCTGCGCCGCCGTCAACGCCGATGTATTTCACCTTGGTGATGTCGGTGAAGCCAGCTTTTTGCAGAACCATCAGAGGTTTCATGTGGTCGAAGCCACCCACAGCCGAACCGCCAGCGAACGCAACGGAGCCCGGATCAGCTTTAACCATGTCGACCAATTGGCCGAGGTCTTTGATGTCGCTGTCCGCAGCGACGGCGATGATGCCCGGATCCGCACCGATAGCGCCGACGAAGCGGACTTGGTCAGCAGTCATGCCTGCATAGGCGTTTTGCGCTAGACGTGTCGTGGTCGCGGAAGACGCCGCGATGATTAGGTCTTCGTCCGAGCCGCGCTCGTTGACGACTGTGCCATAAGCCAGACCGCCACCGGCGCCGGGCATGTTGGTGACTTGGACGGGTTTATCAACCGCGCCGATGTCGAACATGATTTTACCGATTTGACGGCAGGTGAAGTCCCAGCCGCCGCCGGGGTTGGCAGGTGCAATACATTCAGCAGCAGAAGCTGCGCCAGTTGTGATACCTGTTGCCGACACGGCAACGACGGCACTCGTCATGAGCGCCTTCAGAAGCGTTTTTGTCATTGGTTCCTCCCATTTGACAGACGCGGTTTTATCCGCGCATGTGACGAAGAGAGGCTAACAACCTGACACCAACCTGTCACGCATTCGGGGGAGAGCTTGAGCCATGCGCTTCCTGCTCGTTGAAGACAATCTAAAGCTTGCCAAGGCGCTCTGTGATCGTTTCGCACAAGAAGGGCACGTCGCCGATCATGCAGAGACTCTGGCAGATGCTGAGGCAAGCATTCGTACAGTTGCTTACGATATGATTTTGCTCGATATTATGCTGCCTGATGGTGACGGGCGCGAGTTCTTGCGCGCCCATAGATCGGCCAGCAATCCGACACCTGTCATTGTGCTGACGGCCCGCTCTGAAGTGTCTGACAGGGTCGGTTTACTCGACCTTGGAGCGGATGATTATATCACCAAGCCTTTTGATTTTTCTGAGCTGCAAGCGCGGGTCAGGGCTGTCATGCGCCGCCTTGGCGGGGCTGCGAACAACGCCAAGACCTATGGTGACGTGGTCTTTGATTCGACCACAGGCGAAATCATTGTGGCCGGTATCCCAGAACAATTGCGCAATCGGGAGATGCGCTTGCTTGAAGTCTTTTTCGCGTCACCGGGTCAGATTTTTTCCAAGAGCCATCTGATGGATCGGCTTTTTTCGTTCAGTGATGACGTCTCAGAAAATGCGATTGAGGTCTATGTCGGGCGGTTACGCCGAAAGCTTGAGCCGTCTCAAGCCAGTATCGAAACTGTCCGTGGGCTTGGGTACCGGATGGTTCTGGCCTCATGAAATTGTACAATGCAAAAGGATCGATCCGCCGTCGGCTGGTTTTGCAGCTTGCGGCGATTGCGGCCCTGTTGTCGGTGGCGTTCTTTCTGACGGTCAGGGTCGTCGCAGAACAAGCGGCGACCGATACTCAAGACAACATTCTTGCGGCCTCCGCCACGTCGATCGCGGACGCCATCTATTCCGATGGCGGCGAAGTGCGGCTGGAGTTGCCATACTCCGCCATCTCCATGCTCAGCACAATTTCCGAAGATCGCGTGTTCTATCGCGTGCTGGTCAATGGCGCGACGGTGACGGGCTACGATGACCTGCCTTTGCCCGCTACGCGCACAGCACAACGCGGACCCCGTTTTGAAACGTTCTCTTATCGTGGCGATCAACTGCGCTCTGTTCTCGTGTCGCGCACTTTAAGCGCTGGAGACCGGGCCGCTTCGGTCCAAGTGGTGGTCGGACAGACACGCCTTGGGCTGGCTGCGATTTCTTCAAAGATCACGTCAACTGCAGTAGCGATTGGTGTGGCGTTTTTTTTAGTCGCGACGGCGCTCAGCTTCCTCGCCGCGCAGAACGCGATGTCGCCGCTGGACCGATTGGCAGCCTCGGTCGCCCGTCGAGGGCCAAATGATCTCCGACCTGTTACTGCAGCAACACCAACCGAATTGGTGCCGCTGGTTGGTGGGCTAAACAGTTTCATGGGCAGGTTACGCTCTGCCCTGACGCGGTCCGAAGACTTGATCACCGAAGCCGCACATCGGGTCCGCACACCGCTGGCAACGGTAAGGACGCAAGCGGAGGTCATTCACCGCCAGATGGAACGCCCTGCCAATAAGAAAGCACTGCGTGAGATGATCCGAGCCGTGGATGAAAGCTCCCGCTCTGCCGGGCAGCTTCTGGATCATGCGATGGTGACATTCCGCTCTGATCAGCTGGAAACGGAGACACTTGATGCCGCCGATCTTTTGCGGGATGTCGTCGACCGATTGTCTCCTACGGCAGAGTTGAAAGACATTGGGATAAAATTGGATGTCCCGCGCGATACGATCAATGTGCAGGGTGATCCGATATTGCTGCAAAACGCAGTGCGCAATGTTCTAGACAATGCGATCAAATACTCCCCTGCTGATACTGACATAGAAGTACAATTGACGGGCGGAAAGTCGTGCCGCATGGCTTTCAGGGATCAAGGGCGTGGCTTCGGGGAAGTCGATCTTGAAAAGCTTACGAAACGCTTTTCAAGAGGGTCAAATGTTGGTGACGTCGTTGGCTCAGGTCTTGGGTTGACCATCGCGGATGACGTTGCGACTGCCCATGGTGGTAGTCTTGAGATCACATCTAACACGGAAGGACCCGGCGCATGCGTCACCTTGGTTTTGCCATTGGCTTAAGCTTATGGGTCGGTGCCGCTGGCGCGCTCGAGCTTGAAGAAAGCCGGACCTATCCTGCAGAGGCGGAGCAATCTGTTCTGCGTATCCTCTCAACTGCTGACGTTGACGTGTTTGAGCCAATATTGGCGGCTTTCCAAACAAAGCATCCCGCAATTTCCATTCAATATGATGTGGCCAGTAGTGCCGAGGTGATGCGCGGGCTTTATGATGAGGGCGTGGAATACGACCTCGCGATTTCTTCCGCTATGGATCTGCAGACCAAGCTTGCCAATGACGGATTTGCGCAAAGCTATAGCTCTGAAGCGACCGATGGTCTTCCGGACTGGGCAACGTGGCGCAATCAGGTCTTCGCATTTACTCAGGAGCCAACAGTCCTTGTCGTCTCAAAACAGGCGTTTGAGGGCATCGCGCTGCCCAAGACGCGGACGGATTTGATCGAGTTGTTGCGCACGCACGCCGATATCTTCGATGGCCGTGTTGGCACGTATGATGTGCGGGTCTCTGGCGCAGGATATCTGTTTGCGACACAGGATTCTCGCAACACCGAAAGCTTCTGGCAACTTACAGAAGTTATGGGCCGCCTGAATGCAAAGCTGTACTGCTGCACAAGCCAGATGATCCGTGACGTGGCCGACGGAACGCTTGCAATTGCTTACAATGTACTTGGAAGTTACGCTCAGTCACGCCTGAAGGATACACCCGGCATCGCGATTATTGAGATGGACGACTACGTGTCTGTGATGTTGCGCACAGCATTGATCCCATCGAATGCACAGGCTGTCCCTGAGAGTGGATTGATGATCGATTTCCTCGTAGGCCTCAGCGCAGAGCCGGATCTTGTCCGTCAAACGGGCCTGCCCGCCGTTGAGGCTTTGCGCGAAGATGAAGCGCCGGAGCGTCGCCCCATCCGGCTCGGCCCCGGTCTTCTGGTTTTTCTCGATACCATGCGGCGCGAGACCTTCTTGCGCAGTTGGGTCAGCTCAATGGAACAGCGTTAGCGCGCACGACGCAGCATCCCAAACAAGTCACGAGGATCATCAGGGTCAGCCAGCATATCAAGCAACTGGTAATGCCCCGTGGGCTCCAATTGATCGCGGATGTACCGCAGGGCAGAAAAGTCTTCGGTAGCAAAACCGACACTGTCAAACAGTGTGATTTGCGAAGCCGATGTGCGTCCCCCTGTTTTTCCGGCAATGACTTTCCATAGCTCGGTAATCTGATGATCTTCGTCTAGCTGCTGTATTTCCCCTTCGATACGCGTTTGCGGTGGGTACTCCACAAAGATGTCTGAGCGCAGAAGGATATCGCGGTGCAGCTCGGTCTTGCCCGGGCAATCGCCACCGATCGCATTGATGTGCTGGCCAGCGCCGACCATGTTGTCAGTCAGGATCGTCGCATATTGTTTGTCCGCCGTGCAGGTCGTGATGATGTCGACGCCCGCTACAGCGTCTTGAACAGTGCTGCAGGTAATAACTGTCAGCCCGGTGTCGGCAAGGTTGCGCGCCGCTTTCGCTGTGGCTTGCGGGTCAATGTCATACAGTCGGACGGTGTCGATCTCGATAACCTTTTGAAACGCCAATGCTTGAAATTCGCACTGCGCCCCGTTTCCGATCATTGCCATCGTTGTGGAGTTCTGAGGCGCGAGGTATTTTGCGGCAACGGCGGATGTCGCGGCTGTGCGCAGAGCCGTTAGAACTGTCATTTCTGACAACAAGATGGGATATCCGTTGTCAACGCGGGCCAAAACGCCGAAGGCCGTGACCGTTTGGAACCCTCTTGCCATATTGGCTGGGTGGCCATTCACGTATTTGAACCCGTATGTCTCACCGTCTGAAGTCGGCATAAGCTCGATCACGCCCTCGGCGGAATGCGCGGCAACGCGGGGTGTTTTATCGAACTGTTCCCACCTTAGAAAGTCGGCTTCGATGTAGTTTGCGATACTTGCAATCACGTCTGATGGCCCAATCGTATTTACGATTTTCATCATGTCTTCAACGCTCACAAATGGAACCATTGCGAGCTTGGATGGGGCGGGCTTTGTCATCGTTGGGTATCCTTTGCTTCGCTTATCAATATCTACGGGTTTTGCGGTCGAGAACTTTACGTCCCAAAAGGCTTGCGCAAAGATCGACCATGAGCTGTGCCGTACGACCGCGCTCATCAAGAAAAGGATTGAGTTCGACCAGATCGATGGAGGTCACAAACCCGCTGTCATGCAGCATCTCCATCACCAGATGCGCTTCACGGAATGTCGCGCCACCCGGTACGGTTGTACCGACAGCAGGTGCAATATCGGGGTCGAGGAAGTCGACATCGAGGCTGACATGCAACGCACCATTGGCGTTTCTGACACGCTCCAGAAAGGCGCGCAGTGGGGCCGCAATGCCATGTTCATCAATCGCGCGCATGTCATGCACATCGACGCCTATTTCGCTCAATGCGTCACGCTCGGCCTTGTCGACGGACCTGATCCCCAGCATGCAAACATTCTTGGGCGATACGGTCACCTGTAAGTCAGGATAAACGCCTTCAAAACCGGTTTGTCCAATAAAGTAGGCAACTGGGGTACCGTGTAGATTACCGCTGTCAGTCGTGTCTAACGTGTGGATGTCGGGGTGGGCATCAAGCCAGAGGACAAATTGTTCTTGCCCCTTGGCTGCGGCATGTTCGGCGACACCAGGTACTGTGCCGATGGACAAGCTGTGATCCCCGCCCAAGAAAATTGGTAAATCCACTTTAGCTATTGCATCAAGAGCTGCGTCTTTAAGGGCGCTGGCCCAGCCAATTGTCTCCCCCAAGTCATGAACTGCGGGGTTCGCATGGGTGCTTTGAGAACTCTGTTGAGGTGCTACATTGCCAAAATCGGTTACCTGAAAACCAAGCTCTTCGATCACTTGGCTCAGCCCTGCAGTGCGATACCCGTCCGGCCCCATGAGGCATCCGGGTTGACTGGCACCTGACTGAACTGGCGCACCGATCAATCCACAAGACATCTGACCCATGTTCTACTCCATTCTGATTCCGAGTGAACTGTAGTGTCAGAAAGCTATGCAAAGAATCCGCTATATTGGCATAAGTGATAAGTTGATTTATCATATCGATAATAACTTTAATCAAAGTGATAAATACCCCATGACACCACTCGACCAAACTGATCTAGATTTGTTGAACCTTTTGAAGGTTGATGCGAGGGTGACAACAACAACGCTGGCCGCAAAGATGGGGGTGGCCCGCGCCACTGTAAAATCCCGTCTTGAGCGTTTACAGCGCGATGGCGTTATTCAACGCTTCACAATTGATGTCAGCACGTCAGTGCAAACGGATACTGTCCGCGCTGTGATGATGATTGAGCTTGAAGGCAACAAAAGCAGAGCAGTGATCGCAACGCTTCGGCGAAAATCGGAAGTCTCGGAATTGCACACAACCAACGGAACATGGGATCTTGTGGCCCGATTAGAGACGACGTCGCTCGCCGACTTTGATCGGGTGCTCCGCGAAATCCGCGAAATCGCGGGTGTTCTAAACAGCGAGACCTGCCTCCTTTTGAACAGGGCATAAGTCGTTAAATCTTTAGCTGTTAAGAATGACTTCACTGAGAATGGATTATTGGACCACATAAACAAGAGGTCCCTTCAATGTCCGACGATGCTGTTCGCCCAATCATTATCAAACGAAAGAAAGTCGTCGGTGGGGACGGGCATCATGGTGGCGCTTGGAAAGTGGCATATGCGGATTTCGTGACCGCGATGATGGCCTTCTTCATGCTGATGTGGTTGCTCAATGCGACAACGGAAAAGCAACGGAAGGGGCTTGCAGATTATTTCAGCCCGACAATTGCTGTTGCGCGTGTCTCCGGTGGCGGAACAGGGGCGTTTTCTGGCGATAGCCTCATGTCGGAAGAGACGCTTGCGCAAAGCGGGACGGGCGGTTTCGCCGAACTGCCCCCTGTTGGATTGACCGAACAAGGCTTGGACGGTCTGGACGAGGCGACCGCAGCGCGGCAGATGAGCGACCTTGAAATTGCAGAGCTTGGGATCATCGGTCGTGGTGGCGAAAGTCTTGTCCAAGAAATGGCCAAGAAGCATATAAACACACGGTTAACGGATGAAGGTTTGGTGATCGAGATTTTTGATCTTGAAGGTGAACCCTTGTTTGAACCGGGTACATCCAAGCCAACCGCGATTATGAATGCGATATCCGAGATTTTGATCGAAGCCTTTGATCTTGTCACCAACAACGTCGCCATTGCCGCCCACAGCGAGGCTTTCAGCCCTCTGCTGATACAGAATCCGTCGTGGACTCTGACCACTGACCGCGCGCAGCGCACCCGCGAATTGATAGAAGCGCTTGGGTTAGATCGGGACCGCATTTCGCGAGTGACAGGTCATGGGCAGCAACAGCCTTATCTCGAAGATCCAATGTCTGTGCGTAACAATCGCTTGGAAGTCACTTTGCTCCGCAGTGACTACGAGTAGAAACTACAATCAATTTTATATGTTAGGGGGGATTTAAGGATAGCCCCCGATAGTCACGCATGAACCTAGTTTGCCTCAGAAAGGTGCATGCATGACAATCTCTTCCTCGTTGAACGCAGGTGTAGCGGGCCTTGCCGCGAATGCGAACAGACTTTCCACGATTTCTGACAACATCGCGAATTCCAATACATTTGGCTATAAACGGGCTGTGACCAGCTTTCATTCAATGGTCATTTCTAACGGGACGGGCACGTACTCTGCGGGTGGCGTCCGCGTGACGTCTCAAAGGCTGATTGATCAAGCTGGGTCTCTCGTAACGACTGGTAACTCGACCGATTTAGCTGTTCGCGGAAGGGGTTTCCTGCCCGTTACGACGGGGTCTTCGATCGACAATAGCAATGGTGGTGACCGCCCGTTCCGCCTCGCGACAACTGGGTCCTTCAGAACAGACTCGCAAGGTTTTTTGGTCAACCAAAACGGCATGGCTTTGTTAGGGTGGCCAGCAGCCGCCGACGGATCGGTTCCTACAAATCCGCGCGATACTGCAGACGGATTGGAGCCGGTACAAATCAACGTCAACCAATTTGCTGGTGATCCAACCACGAAAATGAATTTGGGTGTCAATCTTCCGGCGACGGAGACTGAGGTAGGCGCTAGCGGTGATCCGATTGAACTATCGGTAGAATACTATGACAACCTTGGAACGTCCCAAAGTGTCTTGGTGACATTTACGCCGGATGTACCTCCAACTGGCATGCCCAACCGCTGGAATATGCAATTGGCCGACTCGGCTCAAGGCGGCGCGGTGATTGGCGAGTACACTCTGGACTTCGATGCCTCACGTGGATCAGGCGGGACGCTTGATGCTGTTGGGGTGATCAGTGGCGGGGCTTATGTTCCGGCAACTGGCTCGTTTCAGGTAAACGTCGCTGGTGGTCCTTTGGATATCACGATCGGCCAGTTGAACGAGGGGACGGGACTGACCCAATTGTCGGACAGCTTCGCTCCAACTCAAATCACCAAAGACGGATCACCGATCGGCAACATGACGTCGGTTGATGTTGATCAGAATGGATTTGTAAAAGCGACATTCGATATCGGAATTACGAGAACGGTATATCAGATCCCACTGGTCGACTTACCCAATCCGAATGGTCTTCAAGCGATGGATGACCAAACTTACCAAACAACACTGGATAGTGGTTCTTTCTTTCTGTGGGACGCTGGTGACGGACCAACCGGCGACATCATCGGATTTGCGCTCGAAGAATCAACAACTGATGTTGCAGGCGAACTTACCCAATTGATTCAGACCCAACGCGCTTATTCGTCAAACGCAAAGGTTATCCAGACCGTCGATGAGATGCTTCAAGAGACAACGAACATTAAACGGTAATTCATTTCAACTTAGAAGGATGACATTATGAGCCTGACAAGTGCGCTATCAAATGCCAACTCCGGCCTCTCCGCAGCGACAAGGTCCGCTCAGCTTGTCTCTTCCAATGTGGCGAATGCGCTGACCGAGGGCTATGGCCGTAGGGAAATCAACCTCTCTGCAGCGCAAGTCGGTGGAACTGGTGCTGGCGTTCGTGTCAGCGGGATTGAGCGGGTCGTAAATCAAGTTGCAATTAATGAACGGCGGATAGCTGATGCAGCCCTGGGTTTTGCGCAGCAAGATGCAACTTTTTTTGCAAGTCTAAATAGCGAATTAGGATCGCCAGAGGATGTAGGTTCGTTGACGGGCCGCATCGCAGCTTTTGAAGCCGCTTTGGTTTCAGCTTCGGCAACACCTGAAAGTGTATCTGCGCTTGGTTCGGCAATAAATGCTGCTGGCAACATCGTTCGCTCTTTCAACTCGGCATCCGACATGGTCCAAAGCGCCCGGCTTTCTGCGGACCAGTCTATTCACGCACAAGTGCAGCACATCAACAGGAACCTCAGTGCAATCGAAAGCCTCAACGATCAAATTCGGACGCAATCTGTTTCGGGCTTTGATGTGTCGGCATTGTTTGATCAACGCCAGCAACTGATTGATGAGATCAGCGACAAGATACCACTTAAAGAACTTCCAAGAGACCACGGCAGAGTTGCGCTTATGACGTCAAATGGAACAATTTTGGTAGAGGATACAGCCGCTCAGCTTGAGTTCACACCCACGGCACTGATTGTTCCAGACATGACTGTGCAATCAAATGCCTTGTCAGGGCTTACGATTTCCGGTTCCGCCACAATGTCAGGAACTGCGCTCGACGCCATAAATGGGGGAAGCCTTTCCGCCGCATTCAAATTGCGCGATGAAACAGCGGTGTCTGCGCAGGCGTCATTAGACGGATTAGCTCGCGATTTGATCCAAAGGACCTCTGATCCCTCCGTTGACCCAACACTTGCAGGCGGGGCGGGGATATTCACAGATGACGGACTGGCGTTTGATCCGTTGAATGAAGTGGGCCTCTCCTCCCGTCTATCCCTGAGCGCAGCGGTGGACCCTAACGCGGGAGGCGATGTTTGGCGGTTACGCGATGGGATTGGTGCTGCATCACCCGGTCCGGTCGGCGACAACACTATCTTAACGTCACTCGGGGAAGCGCTCTCCCAATCTCAATCGGGCGCGACCATACCTCCTTTTTCAAGCGTTGTTGGTCAATACCAGTCCACTGTCAGTGTACAAGAATTTCAGGCGAACAATGCGGTTGCGTTCTCGACCGCTCAAGTAAATGCCTTTGGCGACGCAGAACGAAGCTTTGGTGTCGATACGGATCAAGAGATGCAGAAGCTTCTGGTCATTGAGCAAAGCTATGCAGCGAATGCCAAGGTGATCGAGACGATCGATCAGATGATGCAGTCATTGTTGAGGATTTAAGATGAGTATTACTGGAGTTGGAGATCTTTCATCAAGTTTTCTCGCAAGGCGTAATAACGCTGATCTTAAAATCGAGTTTTCTCAGCTTGCACAGGAACTTTCGAGCGGGCGGAAGACCAATCCATTTGGTGTAACTGGTGGCAACAGTGGCCCGTTTATTGCAATAGAGCATTCCCTTAGACTGTTGGATGCCTTTGAAGAAAGCCGAAAATCCGTTGACCAAAAATTAACCTACGCAGAAGCCTCGTTCGATACCATCGCGCGAGAGCTTGAAGGCTTTGGGCCGTCACTCTTGGTAAATCTCGATGCAGGTCATGATGTTATCGATGCAAAGGTGCGAGGGGGAGAAAACAAGCTTTCTTCTGTAATGTCTGCCTTGTCCGTTCGCATCGGTAGTATTTACGTATTTTCAGGCGTGGCTTCAGAAACTCCGCCGTTGGTGAGTTCAGATGATATATTGACACAATTGAAGACGGCAACGGCCGGTGCGGTGGATGCAACCGATTTTTTGCAACGTGTGGATGATTGGTTCGCGCTACCAGGTGGGTTTGACACTTTCGGCTATGCAGGCGGCACGGCTCAAACATCCGGTGTAAAGGTAAGTGAGACACATGAGGTCACGTTTCCAATGACCGCCGAAGACGTCGAACTTCGCAATATCATTCGTGATTTGGCTGTAGTCGCTTTGGTCGAAGATGGCGCTTTTGCTTCGGACCCAGACGAAAGAACTGAGCTTATAAGAACAACTGCAGGAAATATCATTCAGCAAGAGTCAGCACTCACGTCGTTACGGGCCCAAATCGGGATTCTTCAAGAAACGAATGCCGACGTTGCTACGCAAAATCTGGCCCATAAAAGTGGTCTATCGCAGATGAAGAACGAAATCGTTGCGGCGGACTTGTTCGAAACTGCGTCTCGATTTGAGCAAGTTCAATTTCAACTTGAGAGCTTCTATTTGGCGACATCAAAGGCTGCTCGGTTGTCGCTGACGGGGTACTTAAGATGAAGTTTATTCCATTCTTTGCTTTAGCAGTCTTTTTGCTTTCAAGCGTTTCTGTTGCTGCGACTCCAGTTCGCCTCAAGGATCTCGTGAACGTAGACGGCGTGAGAGGGAACGACCTCGTTGGATACGGACTGGTTGTAGGATTAAACGGCACTGGGGATGGTCTGCGGAATTCGCCGTTCACAGAAGAAATGATGTCGTCAATTCTTGAGCGGCTCGGCGTGAATGTAACAGGTGAACAATTCCGCCCCAAAAACGTTGCCGCTGTTTTAGTTACATCAGTTTTGCCACCATTCGCCAGGATTGGTGGGCGCATCGATGTGACGGTTTCCACAATCGGCGATTCGAAAAGTTTGCTGGGCGGGACGTTAATAATGACACCACTTAGCGGTGCCGATGGTGAAATTTATGCTGTTGCCCAAGGCAACATTCTTGCTGGAGGTATAAGCGCAGAGGGTGAGGCTGCGCGGATAGTACATGGTGTTCCGACATCCGGAACGATTGTTGCCGGGGCACGTGTTGAGCAGGAGGTTGAGTTCGATTTCTCGACACTGACGCAAATGCGTTTGGCCTTGAGAGACCCGGACTTTACGACAGCAGAAAAAATTGAAATCGCAATTAACCGATCCTTCGGGCGCAACGTAGCGCTTATGCAGGATTCGGGAACCGTTTCTGTTGATTTGCAGAGGACGGGTTCAAGATCACCAGCGCATGCGCTTAGTCGGATCGAGCGCATTGTTGTAGAACCTGAACGCGCGGCAAAAGTAGTCGTTGATCAAAGATCAGGTACAATTGTCATGGGAGAGGATGTCAGGATTTCGCGAGTCGCGGTTGCTCAAGGCAATTTGACGCTGACAATTGAAGAAGCGCCTATCGTCAGTCAGCCAAGTCCATTCAGCGAAGGCGAGACAATTGTGGTGCCCCGAACCGCGGCTACCATACAAGAAGGGCGACCAGCAAATCTTGCTGAAATTGACGGGAGCGCGTCTCTTTCTCAAGTCGTCGCGGGTCTGAATGCACTTGGCGTCTCCCCACTCGATATGATTGATATCCTAAAAGCAATCAACGCCGCCGGTGCAATGCACGCGAGCTTTATCATTCAGTGATGTTGACTTGAAATTCCAAGTGGGTGTGTTTTTTTCCGCGTGCCACCGGTTCAGTTTTAAGCCAACCTGAATTTGTTTTCTGTTCGAGCTTTATGAAACAGCTCAAATGGTTCGATATGGCGTCCAAACAAATCAAACAAGACTTGTGGGTCTCGTCTTTTAGTCGCTTCTCAAAGCTGGAGTGAGGCGAGCCACCAGAATTCTGAATGGCACCAACGCCACAAGCCCGACGCCAATTTTGACACCCCAATCAGCCAGAGCGAGGGATACCCACAACGGTAATAGCGGGCCTTGGCCAAGGAGCGGAACGCTCTCCCAAGACCAGTTAACTGCTGCATCAGCGTTTGCGCCAAAGACGGTCACCGATGCCGAGAATGCGATTGTAAAAAAGATTGCAGTATCAACAGCGGAACCAATCAGTGTTGAGGTCAGCGGCGCTTTCCACCACGTCCCACCACGCAACCTGTCGAAGATTGAAACATCTAACATCTGCGCTGTCAAAAAGGCGACTGCTGATGCGATAGCAATGCGTAGAGGAACCGCCGGCCCGAATTCGAGCATGATCTGTGATCCGATCAACGAACAAATAATGCCGACAATAAAGCCTGCAAAAACAACCTTACGCGCGGCGGACATCCCATAAACGCGATTCATGATATCCGTGATCAGAAATGCAATCGGGTAAGTGAATGCACCCCAAGTTAGCCAATTTCCAAAGAGGAATTGGACCAGAATATTTGAGGCGACCACAACAATGGCCATGGCAAGGATGCCGGGAAGGAGGCGTGTCATAATTTTGGAGTCCGTTTTGGCAAGGTAGCGGAGACTTGTACTTCTGCGCGTCATCTAAGGAATGCGATTGGGCTGTGCAACCTCAATCATGAGTTTTAGATTTTGCTCCCGGAATTTGCACGACCTCCTTTCCGTAGCTAGGCTCCACAATAGGTTGGAAGGATTGACCTGTGAATGACGTGATCAATTGGCGGCGTTTGAATGAGCGGCTGACAACCTCCGGACAGCCAACCGAGACGCAGTTTGCGAACATCAAAGCCTTGGGCGTCAGTCACGTCATCAATCTGGCCCCAAATGATAACAAAGATGCACTGGCGGACGAGGCCAGCATCCTCGCGCGAATGGGTTTCCAATACACTTACATCCCGGTGGATTTCAGCGCGCCTACTCAAGATGATTTTGACAGCTTCTGTGCTGCGATGACACGGTCGAGCGATGCACCCGTTCACGTTCATTGTATTTATAACGCGCGGGTCTCGGCGTTCTTTTACCGCTATGCGCTTGAAGGCCGAGGCGGTTCTGTCGAAGACGCATTCAATAGAATGGATGGTATCTGGCGGCCCGGAGGCGTTTGGGCTGAATTTATCAGTGACTGGAAAAGTGTTGATCTGCCCAACCGCTACGCGGGCTATGACTATTCGTGATAGACCTTGAATACGGCATTATCGTCTAATTCTGATCTCAATTTCGTCAAATCGCGGCTTTATTCTGAAGTATCAGCTTCCTCGAGTAAGGATTTGGCCTAATGATGAATATGGACAAGCCAACGAGCAGACGAAAGAAGGACCCTCCGTTGAAGCGGCAATGCCATCGCTGCAACGGGACAGGCCTTGCGCCGTGCCGCATTTGTGCAGGACGGGGAAAGGTCATGGCAGGTGTAGATGCGAATGGTAGCGCCATTTTCAATATGTGTAGCGGATGCCTTGGTCGCAAAACCGGCAAATGCCCGACATGTAACGGTGAGAAATTTCTAAGCTAGACGCCGGCTTCAACTATCGCGTCTGCCAAAATTGGAATCGAAGCTTCGTTCAGGCCGGCAATGTTCATTCGGCTGTCACCGATCATATAGATCCCGTGGCTCTCGCGCATTTTGTCGACTTGGTCCGGTGTCGCGCCCAAACGCGAAAACATCCCACGATGGTCCGCAAGAAACCCGAACCGGTCCGATCCGGTCCGTTTTTGGAGGGTTGATGCAAGCTGCTGCCGCAGATTGAGCATCCCCAAACGCACATCTTCCAGTTCTGACTGCCAATCTGTCCGCAGCGCAGAATCCGTCAGGATCATCGTCACGAGTCGAGCGCCGTGATCCGGCGGGAAAGAGAAATTTTGTCGGTTCAGAAATGCAAGGGAGCTTTGATTGAGCTTCGTTCTGCTCGCATCCTGCGCAATTGTCATCAAGATGCCAACGCGTTCACGGTAAACACCAAAATTCTTCGAACAGCTCGCGCCGATCAGCAGTTCAGGCTGGGTTTTGGCCAAGTGACGAACGCCATATGCGTCAGCTTCTAGCCCGTCTCCAAAACCCTGATAGGCGATGTCGACAAAGGGGATGAGGTTCTTGGCAATCAACAGGTCTGCGACTTCCTGCCATTGGCTGGCATTCAAATTCGCACCAGTCGGATTGTGGCAGCATCCATGCAGCAGAACGACGTCACCGGGCTTAGCGTTGGAGAGATCTGTCAGCATGCCGTTGAAATCCACGGCACGGCTTTCGGGGTCAAAATAGCGGTACTCGGAGACGTTTATTCCAAGGTATTTGATGATAGATGGGTGGTTCGGCCAGGTTGGGTTTGACAGCCAGACCGTCGCCTCGGGTGAGGCCATCTGGATTAACTCAAGCCCTTGTCGGATCGCGCCGGTGCCCCCTGGTGTCGCGGCGGCCGCGAAGTTTTCTGCCGCAACAGTGTCAGCCAAGATTAAGTCGCGCATAGCGTGGTGGAACCCGACATCGCCCACGAGCCCAGTGTAAGACTTAGTCTCCTCCACCTGCCACAACCGTTTTTCGGCTTCTTTGACGGAGCGCATAATCGGGGTAAGGCCCGTCGCATCCTTGTAAACGCCGACGCCAAGGTCGATTTTCGCGTCGCGGGGGTCTTCCTTGAACGCGGTCATCAGCGCCAGAATTTTGTCGGCGGGTTGTGGCTGCAGATTTTCAAGCATGTCTTATCCGGTCTCGATTGGTAGTTGGTCAAACTGGCCCCATTCGGCCCATGATCCGTCATAAAGGGAGTGGTTCCGGTGGCCAATACGTTCCAAAGCCAGTGAGAGGATTGCTGCCGTCACGCCTGAACCACAGGTGGTAATGACCGGTTTCGTAAGGTCAGCACCTGCCACTTTGAATACCGCCTCTATTTCCGAGAGTGAGCGCATCGTGCCGTCTTCATTCAGCAATGTCCGAAAGTAGATGTTGCGAGATCCGGGGATGTGCCCGGCGCGAAGCCCCTCACGAGGTTCAGCTTCAGACCCTGAAAAACGCGCTGGCCCTCGCGCATCAATGATCGTGTGATCTCCAAGTTTGGCAGCGGCCGCAACTTGCGTGACATCTCGCACCAGATGGGCTTGGCGTTGGACGGTCATATGACGCTCTTTCAAGACGGGCGGCAGGTCTTCGGTCTCGCGGCCTTCCGCGATCCACTTTGGATACCCGCCATCAAGCACGGCGATATCTGTTTTGCCCATCAACCGAAACAGCCACCAAACGCGGGCTGCTGAAAACATGCCCGCGCCATCATAGACCACAACCTGATGGCCATCACCCACGCCCATCGCGCGAAGGCGGGACATAAATTTCTCAACAGGTGGCGCCATATGAGGCAAGGCAGAACGGGTGTCAGCGATTTCGTCAATATCAAAGAAACGCGCATTGGGAATATGACCACGCGCGTACTCCTCCCGCCCATCCCGGTTCATATCGGGCAAGTACCAAGAGGCATCAATGATACGCAAGTCAGGGTCTTGAAGGTGCTTTTGCAGCCACTCAGTGCTGACAAGAGTTTGCGGATCATCTGACATGGCGCCACCTATCTGTTCGGGGTTGCTTGATAGGTAGCTCGCAGCGCGTAAGGAGTCTAGCGGGCGCGCACGTTCAGATAGACCCCAATGAGGACCATCACCGCGACCGCAGTAAATGTGCTTGAGATCAGCCCGAATCCGACAGACGGTGCGATCTGATATTGAGCTAAAGCCATACCGCCACCGGCAAGCATTCCGGTCAGGCTATTTCCGCCTAGCCCGAGATTGACCGGCTTCAAAATAAACGCGAGCAGATTGCACGCTAAGATGCCCAAGACCGCACCTAAGACAAGGGGCAGAGCGCCGCTCATCTTAATGCTCTTTCAAGAGCCGCGCCTTTTGACGGCCCCAGTCACGTTTGGCGGATGTCTCGCGCTTGTCATGGTTCTTTTTGCCCTTGGCGATCCCTATTTTTATCTTCGCCAGACCTTTATGGTTGAAGTACAAAACCAGCGGCACCAGCGTCATTCCTTCGCGCTGTGTTGCCGACCAAAGCTTCGCCAGTTCTTTCTTCGAAACCAGAAGCTTGCGCCGCCGCCGCTCCGCATGCTGAAATGTTTTGGCCTGTGCATAGGGCGGGATATAGCTGTTCACCAACCACAACTCACCGTCTTCGACAGCGGCATAACACTCGGTGATCTGCGCTTTCCCGGTCCGCAGGGATTTCACCTCCGACCCTTCAAGCATCATACCGCACTCAATATCATCCTCGATGGCATAGTCGTAGCGGGCACGCCGGTTCTCGGCGATCACTTTGTAATTCTTGTTTTCGTCTTTCTTGGCCATCACCCGCATATAGGTGCTGTTAGGCCCCTTCGTCTAGGGCAAGGCAGCACAGCATTTGGTCGGCCTCTTCATGCAAACGCGAATGGGTCTGACGAAACCCGTGTTTGTGGTAGAAAGCGCGTGCGGGTGCATTAGCCTCGAATACCTCTAAGCTGCGCGCATCCTGACTGGTGAGAAGTGCAGATCCAACCCCCATCCGTTGCTCAAACGGATGCACAAACAGCGCGGCGACCTCAAAGCCCAGCATACAGATGAAACCTTGTATCTGACCGTTCTCCGCCACAGTGGTTCGAACTTTAGGAAGGTAGTCCCGCCGGATATTGCTCAGTTCGGATAAGATAAAGCTATCTTTCAGTTGCGGTTGACCTGAACGAATAGCGGCCTCCCAACAGGTGAGGAGGCCGCCTAGATCGCGTTGCTCATACGGGCGCAAGATCATGCCGTTCGAGGCAATTCGCGCCAACCCTTATAGATGAGCAGCAAGCCTACACCGAGCAGACCGAACCCCGATATCTTGTCGACGCTGAACCGTCGCGCCACACCCTTCGTTAAGGTCGCATAGGCAAGCATTGCATAGCCAAAGATCGAAGCCGCATCGATCACGATGAAGATCAGCCCGTAGACCAGCGATTGCGTCAGGATCGACATCTCCGGATTGATGAACCCGGGAAACAGCGCGGCAAAGAACACGATAGCCTTCGGGTTCGTCACGCAGGCAAAGAAACCCGACAGAAACACCGACCGTTGAGAGGCGGCGCTGACCGCATGCTCGTCAGATGTTGCCGTGAACGACTGATAGGCAAGCCATAGGATATAAAGGCCACCGACAATCTGCAGTGCGGGCAACACCTGCGACGCGATACTCATCAGCGCCTGCAAACCAGCTACCGCTACGCAGATATGCACGACAGTGCCAAGCGCATCGCCCGCAACAGTCAGCGCCGCCGCGCGCGGGCCGAACTTCACGGCCTGAGCAGATGCCAAAGCCACGGAAGGCCCCGGCGTCGCAGCAATCAGCAGGGTTGCGACCATGAAGGCCGCAAACAGGGTGGGATCCATCAGTTGATCAGTCCGGCATGACGCATCGCGCCTTGGATCAGCTCTTTCGTGCTGTCTTCCAGCGTCACATGCGGCTTGCGCACATCCTCATTGCACTTGCCCAGCAGCGACACCGCGTATTTGGCGCCGATCAGGCCGGGTTCGATGAACAAGGTTTCATGCAGCGGCATCAGTTTGTCCTGATAGCTCAGCGCCTTTGCAAAGTCGCCAGCAGCCAATGCGTTCTGGAATTCTGCGCAAAGCTTCGGGGCCACATTCGCTGTGACGGAGATGCAGCCGACACCACCATGCGCATAGAACCCAAGCGCGGAAGCGTCTTCGGCTGACATCTGGCAGAAATCCTCACCGCAGAGTTCGCGCTGTTTCGAGACGCGTGCCATATCAGCGGTGCTGTCCTTGACGCCGATAATCATGGGATGCTTGGCCAGCTCGCCCATCGTCTGGGGGCTCATATCAATCACCGAACGCCCGGGGATGTTATAGATCACGATCGGGATCCCAACGTCAGCGGCGGCGGTGAAATGCGCGATCAGCCCGCGTTGCGTGGGCTTGTTGTAATAGGGCGTGACCACCAATGCACCATCCGCGCCAACGGCTTTGGCATGTTCGGTCAAGCGCACCGTTTCGCGCGTGCTGTTGGACCCTGCGCCTGCAATCACGGGCACGCGACCAGCAACGGTTTTGACGACGGTTTCGACAACCGCGTCATGCTCGTCATGTGTCAGTGTCGGGCTTTCGCCAGTTGTTCCCATCGGCACCAGCCCGTGGCTGCCTTGCTCGATATGCCACTCAACCAAGTGTTTGAGTGCGTCAAAATCCACTGCGCCGTTTGCGAACGGCGTGATCAGCGCGGGCATAGATCCCTTAAACATGACACGTACTCCTTGGTTTCTGTTAGGTCGTATTGTTGCAATCTTGTAATGCAGGCCGGATAGCCTCGGCGGAACCTAGCTGCAAGTGGGTTTGTTGCCAAGTTTGTGTGTTTGCGCGGCGCTTTGGTGGCGCTAAGTTAGAGCGTCTGGATATGTGGGAGGGGCATGTGCTCCGATTTGTACTCGTTTTTCTGTTGCTTCTCGCGGCCCCTGCGCGGGCCCAAACGACTGATGCATTGGTGGATGCGCTCACTGCGGGCGGCCAAGGCGACTGGAACAAAGTGTCAGAGCTACGGCGGCGGGTCACGGATCGTATCTCTCGTGATCTGGTCGATTGGGTGCGTCTACGCGGGCGGCAAGGCAGCTTTGGCGAATGCTTGGACTTCCTCAAACGCAACCCCGATTGGCCCGGTCTGAAACTGCTGCGGCGCCGGTGCGAATACAGCATCCCGCGTGGCTCGAACCCGACGCAGGTCGCGGAGTATTTTTCACTACAAAAACCGCAGACCGGTACAGGCTCGCTGCGCTTTGCCGAGGCGTTGATCGCCAAAGGTCGTGGCGTTGAGGCCGCGACAGAACTGAAACGCGCTTGGCTGACATTCAATTTGAGCGCGGATGAGCACGCCGCCTTCATCGACCGCAACAACGCGACGATCAAAGACCTGCACGATGAACGGATGGACATGCTGTTATGGCGCGACAGTGACCTTGCGATTGAACGCATGATGCCAATTGTCAGCGATGACTACCGTGTCCTCGCTAAAGCGCGTGTTGGTTTGCGCAGTCGTCTTCCCGGCGTTGATGACCTCATCAAAGCGGTCCCTGAACAATATCAAGATGACGCCGGACTGCAGTTCGAGCGCTTCCTGTGGCGTGCCCGCAATGGCAGAGACGACGCGTTGGATGTCGTGTTAGAGCGTTCAATTTCTGTCGAACAACTCGGCAAGCCGGAATATTGGGCCAAGCGTCGCCGCACGATGGCACGTGATCTTTTGCGTGACGGCAAAGCCGCGCAAGCCTACAGCGTGGCCTCCTCGCACTACCTTGAGGCGGGGTCGGATTTCGCTGACCTAGAATGGCTGTCAGGCTACATTGCATTGCGTCGGCTTGATGCACCGGAGCAGGCTTTGGAGCACTTCAAGGCGTTTGAGGCTGCCGTGCAAACCCCGATTTCCCTCGGGCGTGCCGGATACTGGATGGGTCGCGCGTTTGAATCAATGGGTCGCGACGATGAAGCGCGCGCAGCCTACGGGTTTGGGGCAAGTTATCAGTCGTCGTTCTACGGCCAATTGGCGGCAGAGCGGGCGAACCTTCCCGCGCCCGAGACAATGACCGGCAAAGAAGAATTTCCGGATTGGAAGCTCGGCGCGTTCACTTCTTCCTCCGTTTTCAAGGCCGCGATGATTTTACAGAAAACGGGCCTTCGCGATCTGTCCGAACGGTTTTTTGTGCATCTGGCGGAGACCCAAACCCGCACAGAACAAGGCCAGCTCGGCGACTTGGCGCTGGAACTGAACGAGCCGCATATCGCGCTGATGCTTGCCAAACAAGCCGCGCGGCAGGGCTTCGAGATGTACAAAACCTATTTCCCTATTTCCACACCTGCCGGGATGGAGCTACCGGTGGAAGATTACTTCGCGCTGTCCATCGCACGACGCGAAAGCGAGTTTGATCCCGTCGTCACCAGCCCGGTTGGGGCGCGCGGCTTGATGCAACTGATGCCCGGCACTGCCAAGGAAGTGGCAGGCCAGATCGGTGAGCCGTATGAGCTTAGCCGCCTCCGCAGCGATCCAGAGTACAACGCCCGTCTGGGCTCAGCCTATTTGGCCGGACTGGCGGAACGCTACGACAACAACCCGGTGCTGATGTCCATTGGATACAATGCGGGGCCAAGCCGCGCGGACAGATGGCAAAAAGCCTATGGCAACCCACGCAACGCTCAGATTGATATCGTCGACTGGATCGAGGGCTTGCCTTTCAACGAAACGCGAAACTACGTCATGCGTGTGACCGAAAGCTTTATGCCTTACCGCGCGCGGCTTTCAGGGAAGGTCAAACGCTCTACCCTGACGACGGATTTGCGGCGATAACCTGTGCCCGCCAAAGCGTGAACAACCCAGCACCAATAACGATGGCCGCCCCCAAAGCCACGTTTGGCGCGATGGTTTCGTGAAACACCGTCACTCCAATGACCGACGCAAAGACCAGTTGGAAATAGGCAAAAGGTTGCACCGCTGACGCCTCCGCCAACTCATAGACCCGTATCAATAAGTAATGTCCGGTCGCGCCCGTGATGCACAACACCAGCATCCATCCCCAATCGGGCAAGGTCATGTTCTCCCAGAACCAGACGCCGACGACGGTCATCCCCAAGGCTCCCATTGTCCCGGTCCAGAAAAACGAGGTTGCGGTACTGTCCTTGCGTGCTGCGTACCGTGTCAGCAACGAATAGAGCGCGAACATCAACGAGGAAAGCAAAGCAATAAGCGCGTAAGGGCTGAAAACACCAACGCCGGGTTTCAGCATAATCAACACGCCGATCGTCCCAAGTCCGATGGCAATCCACCGCAACGGCCCGACTTTCTCTCCCAGAATTGGGCCGGACAAAGCGGCCACAATCAATGGGTAGCTTGCGAAAATCGCAAGGCTTTCGATCAAGCCCAACAACGTGAAGGCCAAAACCATCACGCAGACCTCAGCTGCCAGAAGAAGCCCGCGGAAAGCCTGCAACACGGGTTGCTTGGTGCTTGCCGCATTTGCGACAGAGCCTGCCCGCTTTGCGCTGATTGTCAGAACAAAGGCTGCGAAGAACCAATATCGCACCATGACAACCATGATCACGTTATATTCCCCTGCCAAATGGCGCGATATCCCGTCCTGCATGGCAAAAATGAACATCGTCAGGATCATCAGCCAGATGCCGCGCTGCGTGTCTGTCATACTTTACGCCCCACAGACATGTGCCGCTTTCGGCCAAAACCGCTGACACGCTCCACCTCAAAACCCGCCTCCTGAAGCGCGCGTCGGACATGCCCGGCCGCTGTGTAGGTCGCAAAACTGCCACTTTGATTTGTCTGTTTGCCAACATCCGCCATAAGCTGCGCGTCCCAAAGCTCAGGGTTTTTCGCGGGCGAGAACCCGTCCAAGAACCACGCATCGGCTTTCTGCGCCATCTGACTCACCATCTCGCGGGCATCGCCCACGATGATCTGTGCATATAAATCCGGCGTTTCAATTTCAAAACTGTCTTGCTGCCATGCTTCTAAGACGGGCTGCGTCAAATCCGACAAAGCCGGGAAATGCGACAAAGCCGTTTCCGCCTCGTGCCGCGTCATCGGAAAGGCCTCGAAACTGGTGAAATGCAAACGCCCAGCGACGCCCGCCTGACAAAACGCCTGCCACGCTGTCAGCAAGTTCAACCCTGTGCCAAACCCCAATTCCGCGACATGAAACCCGTCACAAAATCGCGCGGGCAGATCATTGCCCACTAAGAACACATGCCGCGTCTCTGCCAACCCATCGTCGAGAGAGAAATAAGGGTCGTCAAACCGCACGGAGACCGGTACTTTTCCGTCCCGCCACTCAAGCTCTGCGTGCTGGTTTGTCATGGTTATTTGCCTTAGGTTCCGCGCCAGACAATGCGGAAGGATACTCACCTTGTCCACGTCAGAATTAGCGCCTGATATCACCGTTCTTGGCGGCGGCATTTTCGGCCTGTCAATCGCTTGGGCAGCCATTGAACGCGGCGCAAAGGTCCGGGTGATTGAGAAGTGCGCGATCGGGGCAGGGGCCTCGGGCGGGATCGTCGGGGCGCTGGCCCCGCACACACCGGAAAACTGGAACGACAAGAAGCAATTTCAATTCGACAGTTTGATCATGGCGCGCGACTGGTGGCCAGAGGTCGAGGCCGCGTCAGGCATGACGACCGGCTATCTGCGCGCGGGACGTATCCAACCCATCACAGAAGATCGCTTGGTTGAGTTGGCTCACACCCGCGCAGAAAAGGCCAAGACGCTGTGGCAAGGCAAAGCGGATTGGACCGTTGTGCCTGTAGATGATGACCCATGGCAGCCGCACAGCCCAACAGGTTGGCTGATCAAAGACACCCTCAGCGCTCATATCCATCCCCGCCAAGCCGTGAGGGCCTTGGCCAAAGCCATTTCAAACAGGGGCGGTGAACTCATCATCGGCGACGCGCAGCCAGAGGGCAAAATCATCCACGCGACAGGATATGAAGGCCTGCTGGAAACATCGAAATCGTTGGACCAACCGTTTGGTAACGGCGTCAAAGGCCAAGCGATCTTGCTGGATTACGACGCATGTGGCCAAGCACAACTCTTCGCGGATACGCTTCATATCGTCCCTCATAGCGACGGGACCGTTGCAATCGGTTCAACCAGCGAGCGAGTGTTTGACGAACCAGACACAACCGATGCTCAACTTGATGACGTTTACACCCGCGCAGTCAAAAGCTTTCCGGTCTTACGTGAGGCTAAAGTGCTCCATCGGTGGGCAGGCGTGCGCCCCCGCGCAAAAAGCCGCGCGCCAGTATTGGGCGCACATCCTGTCCACGAGGGCGCATACATCGCCAATGGCGGATTTAAGATCGGGTTCGGCATGGCCCCGAAAGTGGCGGAAGTGATGGTCGACCTTGTGCTCGAAGGTCGCGACACTATTCCACCGAGCTTTCGCCTGTCAGCCTCCTTGCGCTGAGGCTGTCATGCAAAGGCGTCCGTCTTCAGAACGCACCCACATTTCAAGACCACCGGCTGAGGGTTTCGCGCAAAAATCTGCACGCTCGAAATCGAAAAGCGGAGCTGTGGCGCGGAATTCAAAACTGCGCAGACTGCCCAACTGACGCTCGGCCATCAGCATCAGATACTGGGCAAGCAAAGGACCATGCACGACCAATCCCGGATAACCCTCAACGCGCTGCGCATAGTCGCGATCATAGTGGATGCGGTGTCCATTGAAGGTCAGCGCTGAATATCGAAACAGCTGCGTTGTGGTGAAACTGTGATTTTCCGAAAAGACCTCGTCGGTTGGTGCGGCCGGACGAGGTGGCTGCGGCGCAGAAGCATCAGCAGCCTCGCGGTAAATGAGGTCCTGCTCATCCTCCAAAACGCATAGATTGTTTTGGAATACCTCATGTCGCAGTGTCACCACACCCAACGCGCCGCTCCGCCCTGTTTTGCGTTCGGTGCGCAGAAGCGTTGTCTTGCGCTCTGCCGCTTTGCCTAATTCCAGATCCGCATGAAAGGTC
This sequence comes from uncultured Litoreibacter sp., assembly GCA_947494435.1. Lineage (GTDB taxonomy): Bacteria > Pseudomonadota > Alphaproteobacteria > Rhodobacterales > Rhodobacteraceae > Litoreibacter. Next base: position 791,659 of record CANLUY010000001.1, on the reverse strand, counting down.
AGCCGTCCACCAGCCCACATGCGACGCGGCAAGCCGAAATCAGGGATCAATCCGCCGACTTTCGGATGACCGTCCTGGCCCAACGCACTGGCGGGTTGAGCATCCCAGAACAGAACTTGATGCGCGAACGGATGCGGGCGCGTATCGTCCAGGCCCAGCGTGACATTCAATGCGGTAATCCGTTCAGGATCCACCATGTCGGTCGATTGCACTACGGTTTCAGTCATGCATGCTAGTCTCAAACCGCAATGAAGTGAGGTGCAAGCAAAATGAGACCGACCGTAAGCAGTATCGACCATCTTGTTCTAACAGTCACCGATCTGGCCGCAACACGCGCCTTCTATTGCGATGCGCTCGGCATGATTGCAGAAGAATTTACACCTGCCGACGGATCAAAGCGGTCGGCGCTGAAGTTTGGCGCACAGAAAATCAATCTGCACGTCGCAGGAGCGGAATTTAAGCCAAAAGCCCATCGCGCGACCCCCGGTCCTGCCGACCTGTGTTTTTTGAGCGGGCAAAGCCTAGACGAGTGGCAAACACATCTCGCCTCTCTTGAGATCAAAATCCTAGAGGGGCCTGTCGCTCGGACTGGTGCGACAGGCCAAATTCTTTCGATTTACATCCGTGATCCGGATAAAAACCTGATCGAGATTTCGACCGTCACTTAACGGGTCAGCTCTACTTCGGCTCGAACGGCCTCCATCAATTCGGTGACGAATTTGATGTAGCTATCCGCTTTCAGCTGGCCATTTTCGTCAAAAGCTTCGTGGCTCGCACTCACAAGAACCTCTGGCCCCGCCACGATCCGTGGCCGGAACGGCGCCAAAGCCAGACGCAAATTAGACTGCGCCCGTTCACCGCCTGCACGCCCGGCCGTTGCCGACATCATCGCAACTGGTTTTCCAGCCCATGGGCCGCCCTCTGTACGACTGACCCAATCCAACGCGTTTTTCAGAACGCCCGAGATCCCTTTGTTATATTCCGGCGTTGAAATCACGACAGCATCCGCCGCAGCAATCTGATCGGAAAGCGCCTGAACCGCTGCCGGGATGCCATCCGCTTCTTCCACATCGCCGTTGTAAAGCGGCAGATTCAGATCAGCCTCTTTGAAGTCAGTGGCCTGCCCAAGCCGCGCGGCTTCCCGGATCAAAAGGCGGTTGGTTGCAGATTTGCGAAGCGAGCCGGAAATACCGAGTACATTAAATGAGGCCATGAATACGTCCTTGGTTATGTGTGATTTAAACCAAGGATAGTGCGGGCGGCGGCTTTGTCATTGCATTGCGGCCAAGATGCGCAAAAGAATGCACCAAACAGACGGATCGGAGACTGACATGACCTCTCGCCATGGTGGAAAAATATTGGCCGACCAATTGATCATCCAAGGCGTCGAGCGTGTGTTTTCCGTGCCCGGTGAAAGTTTCCTTGCGGCACTTGATGGCCTCTATGACAGCGGTATTCAGAATGTGGTTTGCCGCCAGGAAGGCGGCGCGGCGATGATGGCTGAGGCGCATGGCAAACTATCCGGCACGCCGGGCGTGCTTTTTGTCACGCGCGGGCCGGGTGCCACAAATGCGTCGTCTGGTATCCACGTAGCGATGCAGGATTCCACGCCGATGGTCGTTTTTGTGGGTCAGATTGATACGGCCCATCGCGACCGTGAAGCGTTTCAGGAGGTCGATTACAAACGCTTTTTTGCACCCCTTGCCAAATGGGTGGCCGAGGTGGATCAGACAGACCGCCTACCGGAATACATCGCGCGCGCCTTTCAGATTGCCCAATCCGGCCGTCCGGGACCGGTCGTCCTGGCCTTGCCCGAAAACATGCTTTCAGCTGAGGTTGAGGTACCCGATCGCCCCCGCGCGCGGATCGCCACGCAAACAGCCACCAACCGCGACGCGCATCTGATCGCAAAACAACTGAGCAAGGCTGAAAGGCCTTTGATCATTGCTGGCGGTTCTGGCTGGACACCAGACGCGCAACGCGATCTCGAAGATTTTGCTAAGAACTGGGGCATTCCCGTCGCCGTTCCCTTCCGTCGACAAGACTATATGGACAATCGACATGATTGTTACGCAGGCGACCTGAATGTCGGGATCAACCCAGCACTTGCCACGCGCTTGCAAGAGGCGGATTGCCTGCTCGTTCTTGGCGCGCGGCTGGGCGATATTTGCACCGCAGGCTACACGCTCCTCGATCCGGCGGCGCATGGCAAAATACTGCTGCATGTTCACACAGACCCAGATGAGCCCGGCCATATCTATGCTCCCGAACTTGCCGTAGCGGCCTCCAGCCCCAGCATGCTGGCGCAGCTTGTCTCCCTGACGCCGCCCGCCCGATCTGCGTGGCAAGACTGGCGCGTCGGCGCGCGCGCTGACTACGTCAATTGGCTCGCTCCCAAGGAAACGCCCGGTCCGGTTAAGATGGAACACGTCATCCCTTGGCTGTCTGAACATTTGGCTGACGATGCTATTCTAACGAACGGCGCCGGAAATTACGCGGCCTTCCTGCACCGGTATTTCGTCTATAAGCAAATGCACACCCAACTCGCCCCGACTTCCGGCTCAATGGGATACGGCTTTCCTGCGGCAATCGCGGCAAAGCTCAATCATCCGAACCGTGATGTAATCTGCTTAGCGGGCGACGGTTGCTTTCAGATGACGTGCAACGAGATGTCGACAGCGATCCAGCACGACGCAGCCGTGATTGTGATCGTTGTCAACAACGGCAAATACGGAACGATCCGTATGCATCAGGAAAAGACCTATCCCGCTCGCGTGTCAGGGACGCAGATCGCGAACCCTGATTTCGCCGCCCTCGCGCGCAGCTACGGTGGGTGGGGCGCGACCGTGACCAAAACAGACGACTTTGCCGCCGCGTTTGAAGACGCGAAAAGTCAAAAGACCCTCGCCGTGATTGAGTTGCAACTGGACGACGAAGTTCTCTCAACAGGGCTGACGCTAGCGCAGACCCGTGAGATAGGTCAGTCGAACGGCTGAGTTGAGAAATCTTTAGAACTCAACACCAATCTGCGCTTTGATGCCGGACCGGAACGGGTGTTTGATCAGTTCCATCTCCGTGACCAGATCGGCCAGATCAATCAGCTCTTCTTTGGCGTTGCGACCCGTCAAGACGACATGGGTCATCTCGGGCTTCTCGTCCCGCAGGAACGCCACGACATCGTTCACGTCGATATAATCATACCGCAGCGCAATATTGATCTCGTCCAAAAGCACCATCTTGTTGGCTGGATCGCGGATCAATTCTTTGGCCTTCTCCCATGCAGCAGAGGCCATTTCGATATCGCGTGACTTGTCTTGTGTCTCCCACGTGAAGCCCTCGCCCATCGTATGGAACGCGCATTTGTCCGAAAACGTCGACAAGATCAGATCGCGCTCCCCCGTGCTCATACCCCCTTTGATGAACTGAACCACGGCACATTGCATGTCATGCGCAATACACCGAAAAATCATTCCGAATGCGGAAGAGCTTTTGCCCTTCCCTTTGCCGGTATGCACAATGACGAGACCTTTTTTGTCGGTCTTCGTCGCCATGATCTTGTCACGCGCGGCTTTCTTCTTCGCCATTTTCATGGCGTGGCGGTCGAGGTCTTCTGGCTTCTCGCTCATCTGGTCTCTCCTGTCTGAATGCTATCCTGCGGTGTCATGCGGGCGTGCGCAACTGGTCTATCAAAGCGCGCGCTGAATTCGATTTTGGCACCCAAAGTCCGCGATCAATGGCTTCTTGGAACCGGTCTGCCATCTCCCGCAAGGCGGGCGCGTTGTGGTCTTGGATGAATTCTCTGGTCTCGTCATCCTCAAGAAATGCACTGTGAACGAGGTCAAAGTGATGACCGCGCACCGCCCCTGTCGTGGCGGCAAACGCAAATAGGTAGTCTAGGGTCGCTGCCATCTCAAAGGCCCCTTTGTAGCCGTGACGCTTGACGCCTTCGATCCACTTCGGATTGACAACGCGCGAGCGGACAACCCGTCCGATCTCATCTTCCAACGTGCGAATGATGGGGCGTTCGGGGCGGGAATGATCATTGTGATAGATCGGCCTGTCATGCCCTTGCAAGGTCGACACGGCCGCCGCCGCACCCCCTTCGAACTGGTAATAATCGTCTGAGTCCAGCAGGTCGTGCTCGCGATTGTCCTGGTTTTGAACCACTGCTTCCACTTGGCTCAAACGCGCGGTCAGCGCATCCTTGTTTTGAATGCCATCTCCGTCTTTGCCATATGTGTAACTGCCCCACTCAATATAAGACCGTGCAAGATCCGCTTTATCAGCCCATAGTCTTTCGTCAATCATGGCCTGAAGGCCCGCGCCATATGCGCCGGGTTTGGAGCCGTAAACACGCGCTGCGTTTTCGCCTGCGCGGGCACGTGCGGCTGCAGGATTCAAATCGTCGGGTTCGTCCAGCGCCATAACGGCGCGGGCGGCGGAATCGACCAGAGCAATCTGCTGCGGGAACGCATCCCGGAAAAAGCCTGAAACCCGTAAAGTCACGTCGACGCGCGGGCGGGCCAGCACGCCTTGCGGAAGGATTTCAAAGCCTGTTACGCGCCGGTTGGCACTGTCCCATTGTGGTTTACATCCCATCAGGGCGAGGCATTGTGCGATATCATCGCCGCCTGTGCGCATATTTGCGGTGCCCCAAGCGGTCAAGAGCATCGTACGGGGCCAGTCGCCGTGATCTTGAAGGTGCTTTTCAATCAACAGGTTCGCTGATTTCCAACCCAATGCCCACGCTGTTGGTGTTGGTACCGCCCGACTATCTACAGAGAAAAAGTTCCGGCCTGTGGGCAGCACATCCAAGCGCCCCCGTGTGGGCGCGCCGGACGGTGCCGGGGCGACGAAGTGTCCTGAAAGGCCGCTGAGAAGCCCCGCCCCTTCTTTGGGACCGCATGTGTCTACGGTTGGCCGGATATTCGATGTGATGTCTGACAGGATGGTGGCTGACGCTCGGCTTTCGCCATCGCCCCACCCGCCATCCCGAACGGCCTCGATTGCCAGCAGTTCAAGACGCTCCAGTGTATCTCCGTGGCTCCGCCACGGATCCGCGCACAGGTCTTGCAGGACGGTGGGGCGGGCGCCTTGCCATGGCGCAGCCATATCACAGTCCAACGGATCGAAGCCAAGCTCCAGATCGTCCGCCAAGGCCCGGATCAAAGACGCATCCGCGCCTGTTCCGTTGCCCCGTGGCACGCGGGTCAACGCAATCGTCAGGTCGCGCGCGAGGTCACCGCTTGGTGATTGTCCGAACACATGCAAACCATCGCGGATCTGCGCCTCTTTCAGGTCGCACAGATAGGCGTCAAGTTTTGCCAGATCGCCGTCCTCATCGGTGCCTGTCATGCCTGCGTCAACATTCAGCCCCGTCGCTTGGGTCAGAGATAGGATTTCTTTGCGCAAATGTTTGATGCGACGCGGATCAACGCCTGCGGCCTCGTAATACTCATCAACCAGCGCTTCAAGATCACGAAGCGGCCCATAGGTTTCGGCCCGTGTCAAAGGCGGTGTCAGGTGGTCGATGATCACCGCTTGAGCGCGCCGTTTCGCCTGCGTACCTTCGCCGGGGTCATTCACAATAAACGGATAGACATGCGGTATCGGTCCAAGGACGGCTTCCGGCAAGCATTCCTCTGACAGAGCCGCCGCCTTGCCGGGTAGCCATTCAAGGTTGCCATGTTTGCCCATATGAACAATCGCATCAGCCTCCCAATGCGCGCGCATCCAGAAATAGAATGCGAGGTAGTTATGCGGTGGTACAAGGTCGGGGGAGTGATACGTCTCCGTCGGGTCGATATTATAGCCACGTGCAGGTTGCAGACCCACAACAGCATTCCCAAAACGATGGATCGACAGTTTGAACCCCGCATCGGTCAGGAACGGATCGTTCTCCGGCCCGCCCCAGCGGTCTTCGATGCGCTGACGCACGGCATAGGGCAGCTTGCGATATTCAGCACGATATTCATCTAACGGCAGCGCTTCTCCACCGCGTTTTTCGGCGCGATCCGTCAGCCAGTTGGTCGGCCCCGCCATGATCTGATCCATCAACGCTTTGCTATTTGCGGGCGGTGTCACATCATATCCTGCCTCCGCCAAAAGCTCCAAAACATGTACCGTTGAGGCTGGCGTATCCAAGCCAACACCATTCGCTAGCCTGCCATCCTTGTTAGGATAATTCGCAAGGATAAGCGCGACTTTCCGGTCTGCCTCTCTGGTGCGGCGCAGGCGTGCCCAGCGGGCCGCAAGCTCTGCTACAAAAGTGATGCGATCCCCGCGCGCCCGATAGGTTGCAATCGGGCATTGCGTCGCCTCATCGAAATACGCCTCGCCCTTGAAGCTGACAGCGCGGGTCAGGATGCGGCCATCAACTTCCGGCAAGGCTACATTCATTGCGATATCACGCGCCGACAGGCCGGACAGCCCTTCTTCCCACGCAGCCTCCGAAGACGCAGCGAAGACCACTTGGAACACGGGGGATTTGTTCGCTGACGCATGCACCAAGGGGTTCAAGGTCGCCGGATCCCCGTCATGGGGGGAGCCTACAGCGAAGGAGGTCGCGTTCAAGATGACTTCAGGAGGTGCGTTTTGAAATAAGGTCTGCAAAGTCGCCTGACTGACCGGATCTTTCAACGAGGCCACAAAAACCGGCAGCGGGTTTAACCCCGCACGCAGCAGTGATTTGACGAGGCGATTGATCGGCGCCAGACCCGCTCCTTGAACCAACGCACGATAAAAGACCAAAGGCACGACCGGGGCTCCGTCGATCCACGCCTCTTGGGCCGTTCCAAGATCTGCAACACCTGCGCCCGGCCAATACACTCCTGCACGCAGCAAAGGCGTTGCAGCCTGTGGCGCCTCACCACCATCAAGCATGGTTTTTGCAAAGCTCAGAAAATTTGTGGCATTGGCCGGTCCGCCTTCAACCATATAGGCCCAAAGCGCATCATAGTCTTCGTTCGAAACCGTCGACAGGCCACGCAATTCGGCATCAGGTTTGTCATCGCCGGGCAGGGCCGCAAAAGGGACGCCAGCCTCATGCAAAAGCGCTGCATATTGCGCCAGACCGTATTTCCAATAACCTGATCCGCCAAGACAGCGCGCAATCACAAGCTTTGACTTGCTGGCGCATACATCAATATGCAGGTCAACCGACATCGGATGTTGCAAATGGGTTAGGTTCGCCAATCGCAGCGTTGGGGCATCAGGCATTTCCGCCCGCGCCTGAGACAGCGCCGCCAGTTCCGTATCGGCCGCAGAAATGAAGACGACATCAGCGGGCGTCTGCCCCAGATCGACGGGCTCCGTACCGTCATCAATGCTTCCGGGAGTTGCGGCAAGAAGGTGCATGTCGAAGCCTTTGGCTGGCCGAAGGGTATCCCCGGCGGGCAGAGAATTACCGAGATAAAACTAGAGGTGTTTTTCCATGAAAAGACTGGTCGCGTTCGGGGAATAATCTCCAAACAATGCACATTCGAGGTAACCGTGACGAGCATAGAGCTTCACAGCCGCCGCGAGCTTATGTGCCGTTTCCAACTTAAGCGTAGTAATCCCTTCCGCCGTGGCACCCGCATCCAAAGCATGCATCAACGCATCCGCGATGCCCGCGCCACGGCGCGCGGGATCAACAAACATGGATTTGACCTCAGCATACCCGTCTTTCAACGCAAGCGCGGCGGTGCCCACGATATCGTTTCCGTCGCGCGCGACGAAGAAGCGAATATTGTCTGCACATAACTCTTCGATATCGAGGAAATAGTTTTCCTCCGGCTCGAACAGGTCTTGCATCAACGCATGGCTTTGCTTCAGCAAAGCGGTCGCTTGCGGATCGCGCGGGTCGCCGCGTTCGACGATCATGCGATCAGCGCCGCCTCAATCGCGGCACGATCCAGACCAGCCTGCCCAATCACAACAAGCCGCGTCGCTCTGGGCTCGTCCGCCGCGAAGGGGCGGTCAAAATACGTCTCAATCCTTGGTCCAACCGCTTGTAGCGTCAGTCGCATCGGCTTGCCCGCAACAGCGGCAAATCCCTTGAGGCGCAAAATGTCATGAGCGCGAATGACATCCGCGACCTGCTCCGCAAAAGCCGTAGGGTCAGCGATTTCCGCCCGGGAGACGACAAAGCTTTCAAACTCGTCGTGATCATGCTCGTGATGGGGGTGGTGATCGTCATCATGGTCATCGTCGTGATCATGCTCGTGATGGTGGTGGTGCACCTCGTGACGCGCCTCAAGATCCCCCTCAGCGCCAATGCCCTGACCCAACAGAACATCAACTGGCAACTTGCCCATTGAGGTTTTGACAACTTGCACACTGTCACGGCTTTCAGATTTCAGATCAGCCACCAGTGCCGCGCTTTCGTCCTCGGACAAAAGGTCGGATTTGTTGATCACAATCATATCCGCACAGGCCACTTGATCGTCAAACAGCTCAGACAGCGGCGTTTCATGATCGAGGTTTTCGTCCAGCTTGCGCTGTGCATCAACGGCTTCGACGTTATGGGCAAAACGCCCCTCCGTGACCGCTTTGCCATCCACGACAGTGACCACACCGTCGACGGTGACTTGCGTGGAGATTTCGGGCCAGTTGAACGCACGCACCAAAGGTTGGGGCAAGGCCAGCCCCGATGTCTCGATCACGATGTGATCGGGCTTGTCTTCACGGGCCAGCAGCTTCTCCATCGTTGGCACGAAGTCTTCGGCCACCGTGCAGCAGATGCAGCCATTGGAAAGCTCCATCACGTCATCTTCAGTGCAGGTCTCGTCCCCGCAGCCCTTGAGGATGTCACCATCGACACCCAAATCACCAAACTCGTTGATGATCAGGGCAATCCTTTTGCCATTGGCGTTTTGCAGCATGTGACGGATCAGCGTTGTTTTTCCGGCGCCAAGAAAGCCGGTCACAACCGTTGCAGGAATTTTCGCAGGCATTAAAGATCCTCCTGTTGGGTCCAGAACATCGCGGCAAACAGCCCGAGCAAGACCCATGAGATAGCGGCAACGCCCAAGACGCGGGCAACAAATTCAGACGCCAGTTCCGCTGGCGCGACACCGAAATACGTATCCAGATGCGGGGCACCAATCAGATGTGGCACGGCGATGATCACGGCCCCGATCAGCGCAACAATTCCGCTATTGCCAAAGGCGATCGCGCCTAGTCCGGCAATCGTGCAGAGCACGCAAAGCAGATACCACAACTGACGCGGACCGACCTCAGCCCCGATGGCACCGGGCAATTCCGGCGGCATACCAACGGCAGGGGCAAGCGCGACAACGATTGCGCCGCACAGGCCCCAGACCGCGCCACCGCGTACCGTGACCTCATGACCGAACCGGCGTGCCAAAGCGAAGCCCGCCACCAGCAGAAACGCATAGGCGGAGAACGTCACAGCACTAAAGCCGATTGTATAGATGTGGCGCAAAGGCTCTTCCCAGACGGAAGGCGCACCACGGTCAGATTGCGTAGAGCCATCCGTCGCAAAATGGACGCGCGCACCTGACTCGTACAGCTCGGCCTCCATGATCAATGGAACGACCAACCACAGTTGCAGAAGGGCGGCAAGCACGCCCGCGGCAACCCCAGCGAACACAGCGCTGGTCAATATTTGTTTAAGCATCTGCTTAGTGGCAGGGGAACGACATGGCGTGGCGCATGTCATGGGCTGTGTCATGCAGGACGTTCGCCTGCGCAAAGCCCGCTGCGAAAAGCAGGGTCAGACCCAGAAGAACCGCGCCGGCGATCCCGAATAGGTCTGCATTGGAAGCCGCTTTGGATTGCGTTTGCGCGATCACTGTTGCGTCTTTTTTCATGTCGTCATCTCCTGTAAGCCGTCACACCCGACAGCCATTGGGTTTCAATACGCATGGCTGGTCTCCTGGCTCGCGGGTCGAGGTGCACTATCTGGCCTTCCCGGATTGCTCCAGTGGCATCGTTCGACAGGCACTCACCGCTTACAGTCGCGGGGGCGGCTCCGGCATAGCGTCCCTGTTTGGGTCACGCGCACCGAATTCCCATTTTTCCTCACAACGCTTTGCGTCGACGCAAGGAACCATGCGGGTTCAACATGCGCCTGCAACGGGCAACGGGTCAAGGCAGATTCCGACAAATCGGCCCGTTTACGCGACGGCTTCAAGGTTCAAAGAGACCAAACGCCCGTTTTCCTTGTCCATATGGGGCAAATACGCTTGGGAATAGTCGTCCATATGCGCGTGATCCGTGGTCGTCCAATCCCATTCATCCACAGAAGAGAATCCCACATCAAGCAGTGTCTGAGACAGGGTCGGCTTATCGAAAACAACCTTATGGTAGTCGTATTCATCCCGCTGGCCGCCCATCAAAAGGCCACGGATCGTTTCCAGACCGTTTGGCAGCTTTCCGGCCACATACAATTCAGCGCAGGCCTGAAAATCCGGCACAGCCAAACGCAGCGTGCCACCGGGGCGCAGAACACGACGCCATTCGCGCAAAACCTCGACATGCGCCTTGCGCCCAAAGTGCTCCAGCAAATGACAGGCGTAGATGTGGCCCACTTGCCCATCTTCAATGAAGCTCAGATCGTCTACGGGACCGATCTTGTCGACATGCGGATAGTCCAAAGCATCGACGTGAAAGTAGCCCTCAAGCTTTTTGACGCCGCAGCCTAGGTGAAGTTTCTCGTACATGACGCTTTGCCTTTCAAAACCGGATTATCTTCCAGCCTTGATAGGACAGCCAGTTACGAAGGGGAAGGCGCGATCAGGTTGTTGCGGCAATTCCCAAGACGGCACCGCTTGCCAAAACAAGGTGCAGCAGCGGGATCGCCTTCATAGCGCCAACAAAGCTTTCCTTGCGGGTTTTGTGGCGAAACACCTTTTGCCCGGCCTTTGTCCCAAGCCAGCCGCCAAAAGCAGCTAACCCCAAAAGCAGGGCCTCTGGGACGCGTCTCGCCTCACGACGGGCGCATCTTTTATCCCAGCCAACAGCAGTAAACGCGGCCAAATTGACGGCGACGATATAAGAATAGACGAGGATCAGAACGAGCAGCATAGCAGATATCCCAAGGTGCAGAGCCCGAAGGATGCCGTTAATTTTAGGCAAAATTGTGAAAAATACGGCGCTTCTTTACGGCTGAAAACCTCCGATCGCCGCAACATCCTGTGGATAAGCCGCCTTGCTCCGCCATATATGGACAATTGGCGTTGACTCATCGGGCGGCGTTCCAAACAATCGTCCGAACACAGACCCGATTCCAATGGGCGAGCAGGCAATTGCGCTTTTCGAAACTCAGATTGAACGGCTTCAAAAGCTTCGTTGATCCAACGGAGCTGATCATTGCCGACGGGCTGACCGGTGTGGTCGGGCCGAACGGCTGTGGCAAGTCTAATCTGCTGGAAGCCTTGCGCTGGGTGATGGGCGAAAACCGCGCCAAAGCCATGCGCGGTGGCGGCATGGAAGACGTGATTTTTGCCGGTGCAATGTCGCGACCAGCGCGCAATTTTGCGGAAGTCTCCTTGCAAATCGACAATGGGGAGCGGCTCGCACCAGCAGGATTTAACGATCTCGACACGCTCGAAATTATCCGCCGCATCACCCGTGACGCGGGCTCTGCCTACAAGACCAATGGCAAGGATGTGCGCGCGAAAGATGTGCAGATGCTCTTTGCTGATGCCTCCACCGGCGCGCATTCACCAGCTCTTGTGCGCCAAGGCCAAATCTCGGAACTGATCAACGCGCGCCCCAAGGCCCGCCGCCGTATTCTGGAAGAGGCCGCTGGCATCTCCGGCTTGTATCAACGCCGCCATGAGGCCGAATTGAAGCTGAACGGCGCCGAGACCAATCTGGCCCGTGTCGAGGATGTTTTGGAACAACTCGCCGCGCAACTCAGCCAACTTGCGCGCCAAGCCCGCCAAGCAGCGCGCTACCGCGAAATCGGCGAAGACCTGCGCCGATCTGAAGGCTTGTTGCTTTATCGCCGCTGGAAAGAAGCCGATGAAACGCGCGCAGCCACGGCTGCGGAACTCACCGAACGCACCCAAATCGCGGCGCAATCAGAACGTCAGGCCCGCGAAGCGGCAAAGCTGCGCGAAACACAAGAAGCAGCCCTTCCCCCATTGCGCGAGGAAGAAGCAGTCGCCGCCGCAATTCTGCAACGTCTGCAGGTACAACGTGACACGCTCTCCGATCAGGAAGATCAGGCCAAACGCACGATTGAGACACTGACCGCGCGCATCGCACAGCTTGGCAACGACATTGAACGCGAAGCGGCGTTGAACAAAGACGCGGGCGAAACCATCGAACGGCTGGAATGGGAAGAGAAAGAGCTTGCGAAAGCTTCCGCCGGACACACAGACAAGCTTGATCTTGCGGGCACGGACGCGCGCGAGGCTGCCAATATCCTGTCTGACCGCGAAACTGCCTTGTCGGAGCAGACCGAAGATGTGGCCCGCCTTGCGGCTCGTCACCAATCCGCCCACCGTTTGTTGGAAGATGCGACCAAGACGCTCGACCGTTACGAGGGCGAGGCCGTCAAAGCGCGCGGCGCTGTGGCCGAAGCGGCAGAAAGCGTGACCAAAGCGGCCGCCGATCTGGTGACCGCACAAACTGCCTCAACGGAAGCCGCGCAGCTGGCCGAAGATGCAGATGCCGCGCTGGCAGAGATCGACACCCAACGCGGCGACGCGCAAACCCGCGAAGCCACCGCCCGCGCCCAACGCTCAGAGGCCGAAGGCGAAGCCAACGCGTTGCGGGCAGAGGCAACGGCACTTGCCAAACTGGTGGAACGCGACACCGCAGATGGCAGTCAACTGCTCGACGTGGTGCAGGTCAAATCCGGCTACGAAAAAGCGCTGGGTGCCGCATTGTCCGACGACCTGCGCGCCCCGCAAATCGAACCCGATGATCCGACTGGTTGGGCGCAAATGCCCGACTACGATGAGGTGCAACGCCTGCCCTCCGGCGTTAAAGCCTTGACCGAATATGTGACGATCCCCGACGTGCTGGCCCGCCGCATGAGTCAAGTTGGCCTTGTCGATGCAGAGGCTGGCCCGCGCCTACAAAAAGACCTCTATCCCGGTCAACGCCTTGTTTCCGTCGAAGGCGATCTGTGGCGCTGGGACGGGTTCCGCACCGATGCGGAAGACGCACCAAGCTCTGCCGCGTTGCGTTTGCAGCAACTTAACCGCTTGGAAGAGCTGAAGCAGGGACTGGAACGCGCCACCGCCAACGCCGATGGCGCAAAGGCCGCGCATGAGCATCTGATCGCTCAGCTTGAAAACCTCACTGCTAAGGACCGGGCCGCAAGGGATGCCCGTCGCGACGCCGACCGCAAAATGGCCGAAGCGAGCCGCGCATTGTCGCGCGCCGAAGGCGAGCAGTCGATGGCGGAAGGCAAGCAAGAAACCCTCTCGCTCGCCGTGACCCGCTATGAAGAAGAAGCGATGGCCGCACGCGGTCGTCAACAGGAAGCTGAAAAAGGTGTCGCTGATCTGGGCGATCTTGAGGCCGCGCGTGCCCAGATCGAAGACGTAAAAATGACCGTTGAGGCGGCGCGGATGACCATGCTCGCCAAACGCTCCGCCCATGATGAACTACGCCGCGAAGGCGAACAGCGCTTGAAGCGCAGCCAAGAAATCACGACGGAGATCAGTGGTTGGAAACACCGTCTCGCGACCGCTGAAAAGCGCATCGCAGAACTGGAAGAGCGCAAAGTTTCGTCTGAAGGAGAGTTGAAAGAGGCCTCTAGCGCCCCTGAAGAAATCGCCGCGAAACGCGACGAACTTGCCTCCGCCATCGAGGAAGCAGAAGCCCGCCGCCGGACCGCGTCTGACAAATTGGCTGAGGCCGAAACGATCCTGCGCGAAGCCGTCCAGACCGAACGCGACGCAGAGCGCAACGCATCCGAAGCCCGCGAAGCCCGCGCCCGGTCAGAGGCGCGCGCTGAGGCCGCGAAAGAAACCGTCACAGTCGCCGTCGACCGCATCCGTGAAGAGATGGAAACTACGCCCGACGCGCTGCTGGAAACTCTCGACGCCGATCCCGAGAAAATGCCCGCATCCGAGCAAATCGAAAACGACGTCAACCGCCTGAAGCGCCAGCGCGATGCACTGGGCGCCGTGAACCTGCGCGCCGAGGAAGACGCCCGCGAGGTGCAAGAAGAGCATGACAGTCTGGAGAAGGAGAAAACCGATCTCCATGATGCGATCGGCAAGCTGCGCACCGGAATTGCATCGCTGAACAAAGAAGGCCGCGAACGCCTGCTGACCGCCTTTGAAGAAGTGAATGGAAGCTTTGCGACGCTGTTCAAACATCTCTTTGGCGGCGGCGAAGCCAAGCTTGTCATGGTTGAAAGTGATGACCCGCTGGAAGCCGGGCTGGAGATCATGTGCCAACCGCCGGGCAAGAAATTGTCGACGCTGAGCCTGCTGTCGGGGGGCGAGCAGACCTTGACCGCTCTGGCCCTGATCTTCGCGGTGTTCCTCGCGAACCCTGCGCCGATCTGTGTGCTCGACGAGGTCGATGCGCCGCTAGACGATGCCAACGTCACCCGCTTCTGCGATCTCTTGGATGAGATGACGCGCCGGACCAACACGCGCTTCTTGATCATCACCCACCACGCCGTGACGATGGCCCGCATGGACCGTCTGTTTGGCGTGACTATGGCTGAACTCGGGGTCTCTCAGCTCGTGTCTGTCGATCTGAAAAAAGCGGAGCAGATGGTCGCGTGACGCCGTCTCGCGTGCCGCTGATCAAAAGATAGACACTGCCTAGAGCTTAGACAGAAATGCCCGCGTCGGCCACGCATCAGCCGGTAACCCAAGGCGCTTTTGCTCGGCCTGAACAGCGGCACGCGTACCCGAGCCAAGTATCCCGTCAATCTTGCCGACATTATACCCGCGCTGGGCCAGCTTCTTCTGCAATTGCTTCATCTCGCTATCTGTAAGCCCCGCCTCCGGATTGCCCGCGTTAAACACTGGCGCACCCGACAGCCGTGTGGCGAAATAGGCGGCTGTCGTCACATAGACATAGCTTTGGTTCCAATCGAAATAGATGCGGTAATTCGGGTACGCGATGAAGGCAGGCCCCTTACGGCCTTGCGGCAACAAGATGGACGCAGCACCCCCACCCTGAAACGCACCGCCGCGCGGTTTGACACCCATGCGCGCCCACTCCGATGGAGGAAACGCTGTATTGAGCCCCGTTTTGGACCAATCCATTTCAGCGGGCACGGTCACTTCCTGCAGCCACGGCTGGCCCGGCTGCCACCCAAACCCGCGCAGCATCTTGGCACCGGACAAGATCGCATCGGGAACAGAGCCTTTCAGATCGACACGCCCGTTGCCATCGCCGTCAACACCGTGGCGGATAATGTCTTCGGGCAGCATCTGCACCATGCCGATCTCCCCCGCCCAAGCGCCCGTTGTGTTGCGCGGATCAAAGCCGCCCCGCTCGTAAAGCTCTAACGCTGCAAAGACTTGCGGGCGAAACAACTGCGGGCGTCTGCAATCATGCGACAAGGTCACCAGCGCGTTCAGCGTGTTGAAATTGCCTTGGAACGATCCGTAATCGGTTTCCAGCGCCCAAAACGCCAGAAGAACGCCGGAGGGGATACCGTACTCCCGCTCCGCCCGCTTGAAGATGGAGGCGTATTTGCGCGCATTGGCACGCCCTTTATCCAGACGGTTCTTGCTAATGACGGCGCGTGCAAATTCCGTGAAGCTCTTTTTGAAGACCCCTTGGCTGCGGTCGGCTTTGATCACCTTCGGATCCTTGCGCACGCCGCTGAAAAACGCATCAACCTGCGCCTTGGGATGCCCCTTGGCCACAGCCTCCGTCTTCAATTGTGAGACGAAGCCATTGAAACTGCCACCACAGGATTGCGCCACCGCAGAGACAGGCAGGGCCGCCAACAAACATCCAAAAATCGCTCCGCGCATCACGCACCTCTTCATTTAGAAAATCAAACCTAACAGCACCACCAGCAGCAGGCACAACGCCCATGCACGCCATAAAACACCAACGGAGCCGTCTATATCATCCGCGGTCAGATGATGCCGCGCATCCGCGTTTACGAAGGGAAAGTCCCGCATTTCACCGTCATAGCTGCGCGGACCGGACAAGGCGACACCCAATACGCCCGCCATCGCAGCCTCGGGCCATCCCGCATTGGGGGAGCGGTGCAGACCCGCGTCCCTTCTAATGATTGGCCAAACATCCCACCGTAGATGCGAAGCCATGATTAAAAGCGCGGTCAGTCGTGCGGGGATCCAGTTGACCAGATCATCAAGCCGTGCGGAGGCCCAACCGAATTCTTCGTAGCGCTCGGTGCGGTAGCCCACCATGCTGTCCGCCGTGTTGATGGCTTTGTAGATCAATATGCCGGGCAGCCCCGCGATCAGAAACCAAAATGCAGGCGCGATCACACCGTCCGACAAGTTCTCAGCCCCGCTTTCAATGGCAGAGCGCGCAACGGCGGCCTCATCCATTTTGGACACATCACGCCCGACAATCATCGCAACGGCACTCCGCCCGTCGCCAAGGCTAAGCCTAAGCGCGTTCCCAACCGCTGCGACATGCTCACACAAGCTGCGCTGCGCGAGTAACATAGCGGCAATGAGTGCGCTGAAGACGGGACCGAAGGGAAGGGCGCTGATGACAGCCCCGATTAAGCCGGCAACACAAACAAGCACGAGGATCATGAACACCCCCATCACTCGCCGCGCACCGATGTTCATCCGTACATCTAGCCAAGCGATGGAACGCCCCATGACAACAGCCGGATGCGGAAGCCGATCCCAGAGCCATTTTGGCTCCCCCAGCGCAGCATCCAAGATCATGGCGGCAGCAAGGATCATGCCAATGCGGCCTCAAGCTGCGCCCAGCGGTCTGGCGCGGGTAAGCCTAAACGCAGCCAACCGTCAGAATACGGGAACTGCCGCGACCAGACACGACCAACGGCTAAGCGGCGCTGCCACGCATCCGCATCCCCGACATCGTAAAGACGGAACAAATCGGTCCCTCCAACAACTTGCGCGCCTGCATTTTCCATCAAGCGATCAAGTCGCGCGGCGTCTTGGCCCAATCGCGCCCGCGTTGCCTCTGCCCAAGCGTGATCTTCCAAAGCGCGCGCCGCGATGTCCAACGCAGGCCCCGCAATAGGCCATGGCCCCAGCATGTCTTCAAGCGAGGCGCGGGGCAAAATTTCGGGATCCCCAAGGCCCACATCAATCTCATCGACGGGCGACAAGGTGCGGTGTGTTCCGATCGCGAAGCCAAGCCGCAATCCCGCCAGCCCCCAGAACTTCCCAAAGCTCTTCAGCACAACGACGCCGTCCTGCGCGGACTTCGCAACATGAGACGCGTCCGGCATCAGGTCGCAAAAGCTCTCATCGACAATCGTAAGTTTCGCCTGACCAATGTCCATCGCAGGCCAAAGCCTGCCCGTGGGATTGTTCGGATGTACGTAGATATGCGTAGGTGCGTCACTGTCTTCAGGATCGTTCAATTTATACGCCGCAGCAAAAGCCGCCGCATGCTCATTATACGTCGGGCCAGGGATGTAGGCGCCGCTGAAATCCGTCAATTCCGGCATACGCGCGATCAGGGCAGAGGTGCCTGGCGCCGCAACGATATGCGCGTCGTCAGGCACGTTCCAAAACTTGCGCGCCGCAGTGATCAAACGCGTCTGTGCTGTGCGGTCTGGCAGCGCGGCCCATAGCTCAGGGTCTAGCTCGCCAATCGGGTATGGGATCGGATTAATCCCCGTCGACAGGTCCAGCCAATCCGCGCGCACCCCGCCAAATTCGGCAATGGCCGCGTCCAACCCGCCACCGTGATCTCGGGTGTCAGTCATCAGATGGCAAAGGCGGATGGCGCGTGACGAAATGGCCCTTGATCGCCTGCGGCCACTGCCGATAAGGCACTTGCCCTGTCTCACTTTCCGCGTGCAAAGCCGCGTAAGCGACAACAGCCTCAGCGGCCTCTTGAGACGGTTCAAACTCGCCTAGCGTATAGTTCAACTTACCCGCACTTTGGATCGTGACATTGCACGCCCGCGCGCAGCCCATCAGACAAGAATGGCGCCGTGTCGTAACGCCGGGCTGGCCTTCTGCGGCCGCCTCAATCAGATCGGCAAAGCTCTCTCCATCTGTGACCTCGATGCCGCGCGTTTCCCAATCTTCACCTTTGCAGGTGTCGCATATGGTGATCAAACTGCTCATGGTCTTCCCTTGCCAATTGCCTGCGTTTCGCCAAGCTCCATCAAGCGGATTCGGGGCAAAGAAGCAAGATCACGCCGATGCTTAATAGGTTTACGTTGACGTTAATTCTTTGTTAACTCCCGCGGCGCAAAACGAACCCGTGCTATTAACGGGGGAGCGTACCGGCCAACCAAAAAGGTCGGACAGCCAATGAGAGTATTAATTGTTGAGAACGACCCAAAGTTGGGTCAGATTTGGTGCAGCCATATCGAGAGGTTGGGCGCCTTGGTTGACGTTGCGACCAGCCAGTCAGAGGCGGTCGAAGCCATCCAGGATTTCCGTTTTGAGATCATGGTTGTTAACCTGGACCTGTCGCGCGGCAGCGCGATGGCGGTGGCAGATTACGCCAGCTACAGACACCCGGACTGCAAGGTGATTTTCGTCACCTCCAGCAGCTTCTTTTCGGATGGGTCGATCTTTAGCTACATGTCGAATGCCTGCGCGCTCATGCCCGCAGCCGTTCCGCCGGAGGACATCGCAGCCCTCGTGGCACATCACGCACGCTAACCGCGCCCGTGTGGCGCGTCCCATGCAAGCGCCGGATTGATCGGGATGATCCGGTGCGGATTAATCGTCTCGTGGCTGTAATGGTAATGCCGCACGATGTGATCGAAATTCACCGTCTCCGCGACCCCGTCCCATTGGTATAGCTCACGCGTGTACGCCCAAAGGTTCGGGTAATCGACAATACGCTTGAGGTTACACTTGAAGTGCAAATGATACACCGGATCGAACCGCACCAGCGTTGTAAACAAGCGCCAGTCAGCCTCTGTAATCCTGTCCCCCATCAGATAGCGGTTTGACGACAAACGCTCTTCCAACCACTCCAGCGTCTCGAACAACGGATGCACCGCCGCGTCATACGCGTCTTGCGTGGTGGCAAAGCCAGACTTGTAAACACCGTTATTCAACGTGTCATAGATCCGCGTATTCACCGGCTCGATGGCCTCACGCAGATCCTCCGGCCAAAAATCCAAGCCATTGCCGGTGATCCCGTCAAAGGCTGTGTTGAACATCCGAATAATCTCAGAGCTTTCATTGCTCACAATCGTCTCGCGCTGTGTGTCCCACAGGATAGGCACCGTGACGCGGCCTGACACGTTCGGATCAGCCTTGGTGTAGATATCGCGTGCAAAAGGCAGCCCGTATAGCTGATCACCGGTGGCCCCGTGATCGTCCGTCTCGAACGTCCACCCGTCCCCCATCATATCAGGATGCACGACCGAAACACTGATCAGGTCTTCCAGACCCTTGAGTTTGCGGAAGATCAGCGTCCGATGTGCCCAAGGACACGCGTGCGAAACGTATAGGTGGTAGCGACCCGCCTCAGCAGCAAAGCCGCCCTCGCCAGATGGTCCGGCAGATCCGTCTGCGGTGATCCAGTTGCGAAATCCTGCGGTGGTCCGCTTGAATGCGCCACCCGTCGACTTCGTATCATACCACGTGTCGTGCCATGTGCCGTCTACCAGTTGTCCCATTGCAGTGCTCCTTTTCGCTGTTGGGTGTGACTTAGCGCACCGAACCCGACCCGTCTTCCCATACTCGCGCACAGAAACTGCGCGTGCCGCAAATGGAACCCGCCGCGCCGCTTCCCCCATTGCGGCGCAAGGCACAGACAGATAAACCATCGACTCAGACGAGGGGCGTGCGCCCCAGAGAGGTTGGCGGCCCTCGGATCGACCCAAACAGGGGGTCCACCGGTTGCATCGTCAGAACGGATCGCCTGCGATCTCCTCTCCCATATTGAGATGAACGAAAGGTACGCCGATGACCCGCTTGCTCCTTGCCACAACGATGCTCTTTGCCACGCCCGCAATGGCGCATGTCGGACATATCGGTGGGCTCGCAGGCCATGATCATTGGATCGCGGGTATCGCCATTGGCGCAGCGGCGGGCGTTGCAATCTGGGGTGTCCTGAAGGGCAAGAAAAACCCAGAGGCCGAACCCGAAGAGGCAGAAGAAGAAGCCACTGAGGAGGAACCCGCATGAGCAAAATTGGCGTCATGATCTGTGGCCATGGCTCACGCAGCCAAGCCGCGGTCGACCAATTTTCCGTTCTCGCGGACAAATTGCCCAGCCACTTCCCGCCGGAGTGGGAAGTCGAATACGGCTACCTCGAATTCGCCAACCCCGTGATCCGCGACGGCCTCGATAAGCTGCGCGAAAAGGGCTGCGACAAAATCCTTGCCGTCCCCGGCATGCTCTTCGCCGCCATGCACTCCAAGAATGACATCCCCACGGTGCTGAACACCTATGCCGCCAAACATGGCATTGATATCTCCTATGGCCGCGAACTCGGTGTCGATCCCAAGATGATCGCCGCCGCTGGTGCGCGCATTCAGGACGCCGTTGATCAGGCAAACGCCACCAAACATGTCGCCAATGAAGACACCTGCCTCGTCGTCATCGGGCGCGGTGCCTCCGATCCAGACGCCAACGGCAACGTCGCCAAAATCGCCCGCATGCTGCACGAAGGCATGGGCTTTGGCTGGGTGGAGGTCGGCTATTCCGGCGTCACTTTCCCGCTGGTCGAGCCTTGCCTGCAACACGCCGCCAAGCTCGGCTACAAGCGTATCATCGTCTTCCCGTATTTCCTCTTCACCGGCATTTTGATCGACCGCATCTATGGCTTTACCGATCAGGTGGCGGCGGAACACACAGACTTAGAATTCGTCAAAGCAGGCTATCTAAACGACCACGCAAAAGTTCTGGAAACCTTCGCCGAGCGCGTCACCGAACAAATGGGCGCGAACCCACCGCCCAACTGCGGTATCTGCGCCTACCGCGAACAGGTTTTGGCCTTCGACAATGGCGAACACCGCCACATCACACCGGAACAACGCCAGCATCCGGCCTTTGCCGACACACCACCCCCGACTTGCGTCCTGTGCAAATACCGCACGCAAGTTCTGGGGTTTGAGTCTGAGGTCGGCGCGATCCAAGAAAGCCATCACCACCATGTCGAAGGCCAAGGTGCCTCTGCCCCCGGTTCCAACGTCTCAGACTGCGCGCTTTGCGACACGTTCTGCACCGGTATGTGCCGCTTAGAGGCACAACATGATCACCATCATCACCACCACGATCATGATCACGACCACGGGCACCATCATAACCATGTCCACGCGGTCTACCCGCATGCGAAACACCCGCATGGTCCAGAGTCCGCTCGGAAAACCAAAGCCTGATGCGCCCCTACGAGACAGACCCAAAAGCGATCTACGCCGCCAGCTTCGCCACAGTGCAAGCTGAGGCCAGTCTTGATCGCTTTCCAAATGGTTTGGATCGTCTCGCCACCCGCGTCATCCACGCCTGCGGCATGGTCGAGATTGCTGACCGTCTGGCCTTCTCCGACACCGCCTATACCGCCGGTCACGCCGCACTTACGGAGGGAAAACCGATCCTTTGCGATTGCGAGATGGTCGGTGCAGGCATCATCCGACGCTACCTGCCTGCCGACAACGATGTCATCGTGACATTGAACAATGACACCGTTCCCGCCCGCGCCGCCGACATCAGCAACACCCGCTCCGCTGCCGCAGTTGAATTGTGGGAGCCGTATATCGAAGGTGCTGTCGTCGCCATCGGCAACGCTCCGACCGCCCTTTTCCACCTCTTGGAACTGATCGACCAAGGCTTTCCAAAACCCGCCGTCATTCTTGGCTTCCCAGTCGGTTTCGTAGGCGCCGCCGAATCCAAAGCAGAGCTCGCCGCAAATCCGCGCGGCTGTGATTTCGTGGCCCTGCGCGGACGCAAGGGTGGCTCCGCAATCGCATCAGCTGCCGTGAACGCGCTGGCCGCCGGATTGCCGGAGATCAGCCATGGATAAAGTTGTACAAGTTGGGTTTTGGGTCGAAAAATCTTGTACTAGATGGGGTAAGACGCATGTCTGAACACGCAAACCCTAACAAATGGTTGCATATTGTGGGCATTGGCGAGGACGGTATGGACGGCCTCGCACCTGCTACCCGCGCTGTCGTTGAAGCTGCCGAAATTATCATCGGTGGCGATCGCCATCATGAGCTCTCCGATGGCGTCAAAGCACAGCGTGTCGCTTGGCCTTCGCCCTTTGACGCGCTTATTGACAAGCTGTTGGAATATAAAGGAAAACGCGTTGTCGTCTTGGCGACAGGCGACCCGCTTTGGTTCTCAATCGGTGCTCGAATAGGCCGCTCTATCGACCCGTCTCAGATCGTTTATCACCCGCAACTCAGCGCATTTCAACTCACCGCCGCCCGCATGGGCTGGAGCCTCGCCGACGTTGAAACCCTCACCGTCCACGGCCGCCCCGTACACCAGATGGTCGCTTTTATTCAACCAGATCAAAAGCTTATCATCCTGACAACGGGCGCTGAAACACCTGCACAAATTGCAAAATTCCTGTCAGAGCGCGGTTTCGGTAAGTCCGAGATGACCGTTCTCGCCAATATGGGTGGTGAAAAAGAGCTGCGTTTTGAAGGGGTTGCGGAGAATTGGAGCCACGAGGTCCCGGCGTTCAATACCCTCGCCGTCAACTGCATCGCTGCCCCCGACGCGGCCCTTTTGCCACGCGTCCCCGGCCTTGATGACAGCCTGTTCCAATCCGATGGAACCATGACAAAACAAGAGGTTAGGGCCGCCACACTTGCAAAACTCATGCCCATGCGTGGCGCGCTTTTATGGGATATCGGCGCCGGTTCCGGTTCCGTCGCAATCGAATGGATGCGCGCCGCAAGATACGCCCGCGCCATCGGCATCGAACCCCGCGCCGACAGACGTGCCATGGCTGGTGAAAACGCGCTGGCCTTGGGCGCTCCAAAACTCGAACTGATTGACGGTTCCGTCCCAGAGGCATTAAGCAATCTCGCGGCTCCTGATGCAATTTTCATTGGTGGCGGACTAAGCGAAGAAACCTTTGATATTGCTTGGGAAAACCTGCGTCCACTGGGCCGTCTTGTCGCGAATGCTGTGACTTTAGAAAGCGAAGCATTGCTCATTGCGCTACACAAAAAACACGGCGGACAGCTCGTCAAAATCGGCGTCGAACGCGCTGAAGCCGTGGGCCGTTTGACAGGCTGGCGCCCCTCCATGACCGTGACCCAATGGAGCCTCGTGAAGCGATGAGTGGCACCCTATACGGTATTGGCCTCGGCCCCGGTGATCCGGAATTAATAACGCTGAAAGCCGCGCGCCTTATCGAAACAGCAACGACAATCGCCTATCCGACCCTCGCAGGGGGCGACAGTTTCGCGCGTGCGATTGCAGCCGACTTGATCCCGGAAGGCACACATGAAATTCGCATGGACGTCCCGATGACGACTGAGCGCGCTCCAGCACAGAAAGCCTACGATCTAGGCGCGGCTGAAATCGCTAAAGCGTTGGATTCAGACGAAAATGTTATCTGCCTTTGCGAAGGAGATCCGTTTTTCTATGGATCTTTTATGTACTTGTTTGCACGTTTGACCGACCATTATGACGTCCAGATCATCCCCGGTGTGACCTCCATCACAACCTGCGCTGCGCGCGCCGCGATGCCACTGGCCGCACGGAATGAACGCCTGACGGTCCTGCCTGGTCCTCTAGGTGCAGATGAGCTGAAAACCCGAATTGAAGGGGCCGAAAGCGTCGCGATTATGAAGGTCGGGCGGCATCTGTCCAAAATTCGCGACGTGATCGAAAGCCTCGGTTTGACGGACCAAGCGATGTACATAGAGCGTGCGTCACTTCCTGAGGAAGTGGTGCTACCCCTCGCACAAGCTCCTGAAAAGGCGCCATATTTTTCGATGATTTTGCTCACGAAAGGAGCAGACCCATGGCTGTAAAGCCTGTTGTTCTTTGTCTAAACCGTGCGGGTGAAGACATTGCCCACCGCATCAGCGCAGTGCTTGGCGCACCAGTGCATGGTCGTGAAGACCGTGTCGAACGCGCCGACGTATTTTTTGCCAACGCTCTTGACCATGCGCGCACCTTGTTTGCTGCAGGTACGCCGATTGTCGGTGTTTGCGCATCCGGTATTTTGATCAGGGCCGTTGCACCGCTGCTCGCGGATAAGGTGACAGAGCCACCTGTGTTGTCCGTTTCCGACGATGGCGCGGTTGTTGTGCCTTTGCTTGGGGGACACCGTGGTGCGAACCGGCTGGCTGGACAAATTGCAACTGCGCTAAATGCAACAGCCGCTGTGACGACTGCCGGCGATGTCGCGCTTGGTGTGTCACTTGATGAACCACCAGCGGGCTGGGTTCTAACGAACCCGCAGAATGCAAAGAATGTAATGGCTGCTCTTCTGTCGGGAGAGGGCGCAAAAATCGAAGGAGACGCCGCTGATCAGGCCGAATGGTTGAGCGATTTGCCTAAGGGAAAGGGTGTGTCTCTGATATGCTCAACTGCCCCACAGTCTGATAGCCCAGATGCGTTGGTTTTTGCCCCGCAGCGTTTTACGCTTGGACTTGGTTGCGCAAGGAATTGCGACCCAGACGAAATGCTGCAGCTGGTCGAGCGATGCCTAGAAGAAGCACAACTTTCACCTGCAGCCATCAAAGCGATCTATACGCTTGATCTGAAGGCTGATGAGCCCGCGATACATGCCGTATCCGCAAAATATCGTTTGCCTGTGAGAATTTACGATGCGGCCGCGCTTGAGGACGAAACGCCGCGTTTGGCTAACCCCTCTGACGTTGTTTTCGCCGAGGTCGGCTGCCACGGGGTCAGCGAGGCTGCTGCACTGGCCGGAGCAGGTCCGGACGCGTCCTTGCGAGTAGAAAAGTCAAAGACCAAGAATGCGACCTGTGCAGTCGCAAGCTCACCGGTACCAATCGTTGAATTGCGTGGACGCGCGCGTGGCAAGTTGTCAATCATTGGAATTGGCCCAGGCCAGCATTCTTGGCGGACTCCGGAGGCATCTAAGCTGGTGCAAGAGGCCGAAGAGCTTGTTGGCTATGGCCTCTATATTGACTTGCTCGGGCCGCTGGCATTTGGCAAACAACGTTCTGATTTTCCGCTGGGTGGTGAAGAAGATCGTTGCCGCTACGCATTGGAGCGCGCTGGCGAGGGTCGCAACGTTGCGCTGATTTGTTCCGGTGATGCAGGGATCTATGCGATGGGCGCGCTGGTCTTCGAACTACTCGATCGGCGGGCAAGCGAGATGGGTGTAAGTGATGCCGCGCGCCGGGTTGAGGTGATCTCAGCACCGGGTGTGTCTGCACTTCAGGGGGCTGCTGCACGCGCAGGAGCGCCCTTGGGTCATGACTTTTGCGCAATCTCATTGTCTGACTTACTGACACCACGCGAAGATATCGTGAAGCGGCTTCAAGCTGCCGCAGAGGGCGATTTTGTGATCGCTTTCTATAACCCGGTTTCAAAGCGAAGACGGACATTGTTGGCGGAGGCACGAGATATCTTGTTGCAACACCGCCCTGCAAATACGCCGGTCATGTTGGCTAGTTCCCTAGGGAGACCGGAGGAAGACGTGCGTTATCTAAAACTGTCAGAACTGGATGTCGACGAGGTCGATATGCTGACCGTTGTCTTGATTGGCTCAAGCCACTCTAAGCTGGCTGCTTTGGGCGAGGGTCCACGTATGTATACGCCACGTGGCTATGCGCGAAAAATTGATGGTGACTTGGCCAAGAAACAGGCGTGAAGGCCGTGCGACGCTAGCGCTATCGCGCATCGCCCCGCCCACCCTCCCGTGAACGGGCTCGAATTGGAGAATTTGAATGACTGTGTATTTTATCGGTGCGGGTCCTGGCGATCCGGAATTATTGACCTTGAAGGCGCAGCGGATAATTGGGACCTGCCCAGTCTGCTTATATGCAGGATCTTTGGTGCCGGAAGCCGTGGTTGCAGGCGCACCTGAAGGGGCGCGCGTCATGGACACGGCCCCGATGACCTTGGACGACACGCATGCAGAAATAGTTTCAGCGCACAGGCGGGGGGAAGATGTGGCTCGTGTGCATTCCGGTGATCCTTCGCTTTATGGCGCGATCGCGGAGCAAATCCGGCGGCTAAAAGCAGAAGGGATCGATTATCAAATCATCCCTGGGGTGCCCGCATATGCGGCGGCCGCAGCTGCCTTGGGTCAAGAATTGACGGTGCCTGAAATTTCGCAATCCATCGTCCTGACGCGGATGTCGATGAAGTCGACTTCGATGCCGGAAGGGGAAACGCTTGAGAATTTCGCGCGCACTGGCACGACTCTCGCGATCCATCTAGGTATCCGCGCGTTACGTGAGATTGAGCGCATCCTGACACCTCATTATGGATCAGATTGCCCTGTGATTGTCGCCTACCGTGCATCGTGGCCTGATGAGTTGTACCTACGCGGGACACTCAGTGATATTCATCAGAAAGTACGGGCTGAGAAGATCACCCGCACAGCATTAATTTTGGTAGGTCCGGCTTTGGCTGACATAAAAGACTTCAAAGACTCCGCACTTTACGACCCCAAAATACCCCATGTATTGCGACCAAAGGTCGTGGCCTAGCTACATCTGGATATCTTGTGGGTATGTCACAGAATTGAAACGAATTTTTAGGAAAAACCTCCCAAGTTAGTTAAGCTCAACTTAGTGTTAATGAGGGAATCAGCATGTCCACGTTTCTGTCTCGGGAAGTTCAGGCCGGTATTGATGCAGCGCAAAAGCTGGCACAACGAAAGCGGTCCCGGCTTCGCGTACACGTTGCAGATGAGATTTTCACCATTCTTGAGTTCGGCGAACGTCACTTTTCGGTAGATGCGGAAACAGCGCCGCACATGCGGGGACTTGTCGATATATATGATGGCGGGCGACATCTATATCAGGCATTGATCGTGACGTCGCAAGAAGAGGCAGGCGAACGGATATTTGAGTTCAAGCGCAATACGGTGGCGGCTCATTCCCCAGCTGTTGATTTTATTGTCGACGAAACAGCCCCGGCAGGATTGTTGCCAGCCAGTTAAGCGTTGATCATTGAAATCATCCAATCTTTAAATACCCGCCGCGCATCTGTATCGCCTCCATTGCCCTCAATCAGCCAGTAAGATCGCGATGATGCCCATTCATGAGAATGCAAACGGATAAGTTCACCGCGGGCTAATGCAGCCTCGCTGGTTAACGCGTCACCCAACGAGACGCCCAATCCGGCTCGTGTCATTGCCGCCATGATTTGCATGTCCTGAAAGACGATATCATCTTTCCTAAGTTCGACATGCTTGCCAGCAGACCCGAACCAAGACGACCAGTCTTTCACATCATCAAGATGCAAGAGCGGATAATCCATGGCCTCTTCAGCATGACGGAACTGTTTGCCACCCGTAAGTCGCGGTGCAGCAACCGGAAAGAACGCAACGCTCATAAGCTTGATTGCATGAGATGGCACTAGCGTTTCAGGTAGAAACGAGACGTAGAGATCATCTTCACGTGTACCCAGATCACCATAGCCTTTTGGGGTGTTAATGGTGATGCGAAGCCCCGGATGTGCTGCGATAAAATCGCCGATGCGGGGAGCCAACCAACTGGCTGCGAAGCCCGGCGCGACGTTCAAGCGAAGTGCGCCTGTAATCTGGACCGTTCCGCTGGCCTCTGCCAGTGCCTTTAACGCCGGTGCAATCTCCGCCACATATTGGCGCGCTCGAGGCGTCAACTCGACATTTCGACCGCGTTTGCGAATGACCTCGAAACTTAGCCTGTCCTCTAACGTCCGCATTTGGTGGCTGATTGCAGACTGAGTGAGGCCAACTGCATCGGCCGTTTTCGTGATGCTGCCGGTTTGCGATAAGCTGACCAGAGCGCGCAATGCGGAAATCGGGGGGATCAATACATGAATCCATTTCACGTAACACCTGAATTTTTCCAGTATGACATGAAAAAAATTCTGTGTCATCTTCGGCCATTACTGACATCGGAGGTCCGTCATGGAAGCAAGTTTTTCACGCCGCAAGATATTGACGCCGCAGGAATTGCGGGCGCTCTCGGAACGCTCTGACACGCGAGGCTTTTTGCAATTGGGCTCGCATTTCGGCGCAATCGCGATTGTCGCCGTGTTGCATGGGGTGGCGATGGGCTCGCTTTGGGTGATTGCGACAGGCTTCGCGCTTGGGGTGCTGTTGAACTTCCTCTACGCGGGCCAGCACGAATTGTCCCACGCGACGGTGTTCAAGACGCGCAAACTGAACGAGGTCTTTGGCCGTGTCATTGGCTTCATCCAAATCTTCCCGCGCGATTTCGACCAGATCATGCATTTCGCGCATCACCAATACACACAGGATTGGGAGCGGGACGGCGAGTTGGTGCGTGAGCCCTACACGTTGACAACCTACTTGCTTTGGCTGACAGGTGTCACCTATTGGCGCAACCGGATCGTGGGCAACATCCGAAGGGCACGCGGCATCATTCTGGAGCCCTATATTCGTCAAGAAGAAGAGGCCAAGGTGATCTTTGAAGCCCGCGCTCACCTCGCACTTTACGGCCTCTTTGCACTCGTCTCCATCGCCGCAGGCAGCTGGGTAATGCTGACCTTCTGGCTGATCCCAATGATCCTGACCAAGCCCGTGCATCAGTTGCAGAACACGATTGAGCATCTGGGGCTGAGCCACGAGAATGACATTCTTGAGAATACGCGCTCCACGCGGATTAACGGGTTTGGCCGCTGGCTCTGCTGGCAGATGCCTTATCATACGGCCCATCACACCTTTCCGGCTGTGCCGTTCTGGAAGCTGAAAGAGCTCAACGACAAGATCGAAGACAAGGCAGGCGAGGTGCATCGCATGGGCTGGCTGGAATTCCAGCGCGAAGTCATCGCCAAGCTGCGGGCCAAGGATGAAAGCCAGTATCCGATGGACGAAGTCTGGGTTGTGCCGACTTCCGGCGGACGCTCCGCGCGGATCCCTGCGGAATGAGGCAGCTGAAAACCTACACTTCGCTTTGGGCTATGCAACCGCATGACCAGACGGGCGTCAAGCTGCCCTATGATCAGGTCTGCGAGATGGTGTCTGGCGCAGGGTTTGATGGTATGGCCATCGATCTGGGCGCTTCAGACGTGGCCACGGCTCATGCCGTCCGCCCGCATATGGAGCGCAACAACCTCACGCCGCTGATCGTAGCCTTCCCGAAAACCATTGAAAGCCTCGAAGACACGCTGAAAATGGCGAAGGATTTCGGCGCGCCGTTCGTGGATGTAATCGGGCAGGTGATGCCGATTGCGCTGGATGATATGGTGCCGGTGATCGAGACATGGATGGAAATGTCGGACCGGATCGGCCAACCCATCCAGTTCGAGACGCATCGCAATTGCATCACCAATGATCTCTACACGACACTGCAGCTGATCGAGCGTATCCCCGACATGCGCATTTGTGCCGACCTAAGTCATTATGTTGTCGACCGGGAGTTCTGGTTCCCGCTCAGCGATCTCGACCTTGGTCTGATTTCCCTCATTCTGGAACGCTCCGACAGCTTTCAGGGCCGCGTCGCATCGCGCCAGCAGATCCAGCTGCAACTTGATTTCCCGCAGCACCAGAAATGGGTGGAGCTGTTCAAGGGCTGGTGGCGCGAAGGAATGACCTCATGGCGCGACCGCAACGCCGAGGGCGATTGCATCTTTGTCTGCGAGCTTGGCCCGCCAGAATATGCCATCACCGGTCCTGATGGGCGCGAGATGTCCAACCGTTGGGAAGAGGCGCAGGTCATCAAGGGCTGGGTCGAGGATATCTGGCGCGATCTCGACGCTTAAAGGGCCCGCACGCGGTTGTTGCGCGCATTGTGCTCCAGCTCGACCAGCCCCAACATCTCCATGACCGGGGTCATGTAATTGGCAAAGCGGCCGCGATAGCCTTTGCGCAAGCCGTAATAGCCGCCAACCGGATTGCTGTCGCTGCGCGCCCACGCCTCAACCGTGCCGTCCTTGACCGGTTTGCCCTCATCGGCATTGCCCAGCTGCATCCAATCTCCATGCGCTTTCAGCATTGACGCGCAATCTTCAAGACCACGCAATTGATAGGACAGTTTGGTCTTGCCAACCTGCACCCAGATCGCGGGTGGATCAGCCGCTTCGTCTTTCCAGACGAGGAATTCTGAGCTGAGCGGAGGTGTCTTCAACTGCCATGGATCATCCGCGTTGCCAGTGCCGTAGGTCACAGTGTTCATTTGGGTTTCCTTTTCTTGACGACTCACCTCATAGCGCGGCTAATGTGACATCTTCTGTCATGTTTGAGAGACAGCCATGCGCGCCGCACGATTATTGCAGATATTGCTGTTGCTCCAGAACCGGGGCCGGTTGACCAGCACGGATCTGTCGCGGGAGCTTGAAGTGTCCCGCCGCACCATTCTGCGCGATGTCGATGCGCTGACGGAGGCCGGTCTGCCGATCATTGTCTATCAGGGCAACCAGGGTGGGATCGAGTTGGGGTTCAATTACCGGACGCGTTTGACTGCCTTTGACGCGGAAGAAGCGGAAGCGTTGGGCGTCCTGCTCAACGCAAAACTCGGCGTGATGAGTGAGCTAGGCATGGAACAGGCCGCCGCCAGAGCGCGAAGCAAGTTGATCGAGTCCTTCACGGATGTGATCCGCGCGCGCATCGCCGATGCCGCGGGTCGCTTCGAGATCACGCAAAGCACGCCAGATGCTGATCCGCGTGTTCCCGCTATGGCTGAGGCCGTGCGCGGCAGGCGCATCGTCTTGCTCAATGCGCGCAGTCAGACCCCACAGGAATGTCACCCGCTCAAATTATCGTTTGAGCGGGGCGGCTGGTTTGTCGATGACGTTAGAGATCCGGTCCGTTCAATACCTCAGCAGGAGTGGGGCGATATCAATGTCTCGCGCAAGTCATTCTCCACCACCTTGCAGAGAGACTAGAAGATTCTTGCGTGTAGGTCTTCATCTGGCTTGATATCTTCACCGATCTGGCTCTATCGCGCCGCGTTTCGCAAAGGCATGAGGGGCGCGACGCGGTATACTCGCGCAAGAATAGATTCGCCAACATATCGGGGGGCTTTAGCCATGATCCAAACACCTTATCTTTTGTTCCTCGGCGACGCGCCGGACGCACTCGCTGCGAAAGTGGCGCAAGGCATCAAGGACTGGCGTCCTGAGAATGCTGTCGGCCAGTTCCGTTTGCCGGGCTGTGGCACCACAGTTGGGCTCAGCGACATGACCTTGCAAGAGGGCCTTGATGCAGGCGCCAAGACACTGGTGATTGGTGTGGCAAACCGGGGTGGTGTTATCTCGGATGCATGGAAAGAGGTGCTCGTTGAAGCACTTGAAATGGGCTACGATATTGCGTCGGGCCTCCACAACCTTCTGCGTGACGAAGATGAAGTGCAACGCGCTGCGAAAGTGCATGGCCGCACCCTGCATGATGTACGCATCCCATCCGTTGCATACCCGATTGCGTCGGGCGTCAAGCGCACCGGCAAACGCATCCTCGCAGTCGGCACTGACTGCTCCGTCGGCAAGATGTACACAGGGCTTTGCATGGATGCAGAGATGCGCAAGCGCGGTATGAAATCCACCTTCCGCCCAACCGGTCAAACCGGCATCCTGATCACTGGCGGCGGCGTACCGCTTGACGCCGTGATTGCCGATTTCATGGCTGGTGCGGTGGAATATCTGACCCCTGACAACGACGAAGATCACTGGGATCACATCGAAGGGCAGGGCTCCTTGTTCCACGCCTCGTATTCCGGTGTGACCCTTGCGCTGATCCATGGTGGCCAGCCGGATGCGCTGGTGCTTGCGCATGAGCCGACCCGCAAACACATGCGCGGTCTGCCTGACTATCAGCAACCTGCACTGGAAGACCTGCGTGATCTCTCGCTGACCATGGCGAAGATTGTGAACCCTGCGTGCAAAGTGATCGGCATCTCGATCAACACCCAGCATATGGGTGAAGATGAGGCGAAAGCCTATCTGGCTGAGGTCGAAGACCGCATGGGTCTGCCAACAACCGATCCGTTCCGCTTCGGCGCAGAGCGTCTGGTCGACGCGCTGGAAGCGCTTTGATGATCACGGTCACGGCGGATACGTTCAAACTGGCCGAGGTCTTCACGATCTCTCGTGGCTCACGCACCGAAGCCAAGGTGCTGACGGCGCATGTAACGCGTGACGGGATCACTGGCCATGGCGAATGTGTGCCCTATGCCCGCTATGACGAAACGCTGACCTCCGTGACCGAAGAAATCAACAGCCTGCCCGGCGGGATCACGCGGGCAGAGCTGCAATCTGCCTTGCCCGCAGGCGCGGCCCGCAACGCGGTCGACTGCGCTTTGTGGGATCTGGAAGCCAAGGCAGCGAGCAAACGGGTCTGGGATCTGCTGGACCTGCCCGCGCCAAAGCCGGAAATCACTGCCTTCACCCTGTCGCTAGCGAGCCCCGAGGACATGGAAGCCTCAGCCCGCAAACACAGCCACAGACCGCTTCTGAAAATCAAACTTGGCACGCCGGATGATATGCCGCGGCTTGAGGCCGTGCGCCGTGGAGCGCCGGAGACGCCGATCATCATTGACGCCAATGAGGGCTGGACGGCTGAGGTTTATTCAGAGCTCGCGCCGCATCTCCTGCGCCTCGGCGTCAAACTGGTCGAACAACCTTTGCCGGCAAGCGCTGATGACATGTTGGCAGAGATTGAACGCCCGCTGCCGGTCTGCGCAGATGAATCCTGCCACGACCGCGCTTCGCTGCGGGGCCTCAAGGACAAGTACGATGTGATCAACATCAAGCTCGACAAAACTGGCGGCCTGACTGAGGCGCTGGAATTGAAGCGCGAAGGCATCGCGCAGGGCTACGGGATCATGGTTGGATGTATGGTTGGATCATCCCTCGCCATGGCACCTGCGACGATTCTTGCGCAGGGCGTGGCATTCACCGACCTTGACGGGCCGCTGCTTCTGGCCGAAGACCGTGACACACCGCTAACTTTTGACGATCAGGGCGTGCACGCGCCTGATGCAAACCTTTGGGGATAAACAGATGAGCCGCACCGTATACCTGAATGGCGACTACCTGCCTGAGAATGAGGCCAATGTCTCCATCTTCGACCGTGGCTTTCTGTTTGCCGATGCGGTCTATGAAGTGACCTCTGTCCTTGGCGGGAAACTGATCGCGTTTGACGGCCACGCCGTGCGCCTGCAACGCTCTGTCAACGAGCTGGGTATGAATTACACGGTCGATATGGACGAGCTGCTTGAGATCCATCGTGAGCTGGTCAAGCGCAACGACCTCGAAGAAGGCATGATCTACCTGCAACTGACCCGCGGCAATCCCGGTGACCGGGATTTTGCTTACCCTCCGGCGGATACCAAGCCGACGCTGGTTTTGTTCACGCAGACGGCGAACCTTTTGAACAACCCGAAGATCAACACCGGCATGAAAGTCATCACGGTTGAGGATCAACGTTGGGCGCGACGTGATATCAAGACGACGCAGCTTTTGTTCCCCTCGATGGCCAAGATGATGGCTAAGGGTGCGGGGGTTGATGATGCTTGGATGTTCGAGGATGGCGCGATCACTGAGGGCTCGTCTAACAACGCTTACATCGTAAAGGATGGGAAGATCATCACGCGGCATCTGGGGAACGAGATCCTACATGGGATCACGCGGGCGGCTGTGTTGAAGTTTGCGAAGTCCGCTCAGATGGAAGTTGAGGAGCGGGCGTTTACGGTGGACGAAGCCCGGAATGCGGATGAGGCGTTTATCACGTCGGCTTCTACTTTTGTGATGCCTGTTGTCGAGGTGGATGGCGAGGCTTTGGGCGACGGAAAGCCCGGCTCCGTTGCGGCGCGGTTGCGTGAGATTTATCTCGACGAAAGCATGAAACAAGCCGTCTAAGACCAATCCCCCGCATGCGGGGGATTTTATAACCATATGAAAATAAACAACCTTCCCTGAATTTAACCACTTTTAAACATGGTTATCTCGGGAGTTAGCTGTCCCAGCCCAAGATCACTTTGACTTCTTGCTGGGTGCGGACGCGGCGCAGGAAGCTGTCGTAATTGCCTTGCAGCTTAAGGTGAAGCGCGGCGATCTGGGATGTGCTCAGACCTGAGACATCCACATCCCGCATACCGATCACGGCGAGGCGGTTTTCAACGGATTGGACAAGCTGCGCGTTGGGCGCGGCATGGATGGGCGCCGCGCTGACAACAAGCGCAAGGCCAAGGGCGGACAGAAACGGTTTCAGACCGGCCATCAGCTGAGCTTACCGAAGAATTTGACGATACGGTTCTCAATGACCGCGCCGATAGAGCCGCGGATATCGGCATGGCCTTTGCCACTGCCAGCCAAATGGTTGATCTGCGCCAGTTGTGCCGAATTCAAAGACTGAACGTCCACATTAGCATAGCCATAGGTCGGCAGAACATTTGCAACAGAGCGCTGAAGCTGGGTCAGGTTGGTCCCCGCCAGCACAGGGCCTGCCAAAATGACAGCGAGGCCGGTGGCGGCGACGAATTTTGTGAAGGTCATTCTATCTCTCCATCTTTGATCTGAGATCAGATTAGCACCAAGGTTCCGTTGGCCCCAGACACCTTTCATAACAGTCACGTCAAACGGCGTAATTCTGCGTGATCAACCCGTCATAAACATCAGTCGCGATAAAGGCGCAGCGTCGCAACCGCGATCTCGGCCTCAAATTCCTGCCCGATGGCAAGAATGCCAATGCGGCGTAGATCACCGGGATCAAAGGTCGCATCGGTCCGATGAGCGGTGAACCCCTCAAATGGCAGACGCAGGGTTTGCCAGCGCTCTGTCGGGCTGAACTCTGCCCGAAAGGATTGCCATGGGCGGGTCAGCGCAGTGGTGCGCAAACGCATCTCATAGGTCGCGCCATTCCCCGTCACTTCGATCTCAATCCCGGTCCACGCGCTGGCATCAAATGCAGACCCATCCGGCACCAGATCAAAGGCCATCTGAATGAAGCCGCCGTTATTGTCCAAAGAGACTTTGCCCCGCAGAACTGTTGCCGCTTTATCGTCGATCACCTCTTCGTAGATCGCACCTGTTGAGACGCCCCCCATCACAGTGTCCGCGACATATTCCCAGTTCGTCGTCAGCTCCATCGCGAGGTCCTCTGTTTTTGATTGGCATGGAACGACTTAGGTCGCGTTTTGAAGAGGCCAAATTTGAATGGCTGTTGTGCAATGGAAATGTCACCAGTGAGCCCTTAGCGGAAGCTTCGTTGCACCCGAACTTGTGAATGAGATAAGGCCAGAGCAATCAATAGTCGAACCTGGGATATGAAGAATGGAACAAGGTGCCATGACTACTTATGAATGCGCGCAATACTATTCCTTTTGGCCAAGTCTAATCTTTTTTATCGGTAGCGCTCCCCTTTTTTATCTCATTGCGAAACATAATAATTTTGGAATCAAAGAAATGGCCTTGGTAATTTTTGGCAAGCGCAAATATGATCGTAACCTGATCATTGACATTGGGATTGCGATACTATTGCTGGTTCCGCTTACAATTTGGACCCTGCTGATCCAGAGCTGTAATACTTAGCTATTTCGGCAATAACCCAATGGCCGAAAAGTCCCGCATAGTAGGCATCTGGCGTCGATTTTGCCTTGCTGCACCGCCGCAAGTCCAGTTTGAGCCCAGAGTGACTGATGCTGCATTTATCTCGGATGGCAGCTTTGGTGCCGTGGGCCAGCAAGAAATAAATTAGTGCCGCTCTCAAATAGTCAAAGCTGAGAAGCCCGCCAATGCGCGGCGAATCTATCAAGTCGAGCATCACCAGGTTCGAAATCTGGGCCATTTCGATCATCGCATAGGTCCCGGTAATGATCCGCTAGGTCCTCGTGAAACCGCCAAGATCGTTCTTTCGGATCGACTGCGATTAGGCCAAGATCAAACAGTCTATGAAGGTCTCGCCGCAAAAGAATACCGTTAGATGCTTCTGTTGGACCTCCAGCCGCGTGGCTCAGTATATGACATGCGTCGAGAACCGCCTCGACTTCGCATCCAGAAATTTCGCATCGCGGCCCGTACGCTCTTTTCAGGTTGGCGCGAAACTGAGCCTGCTCCCGACGCGACAACCGGCGAACCGTCTCATATTCAGGAGTTTGTGGGGGATCAACTTCGCCTAAGACTTCGGCTGGGTCTGGACCCCCAAGTCCCTCACGGAGTTGGTTATCCCTTACCACCGGGAAATGTTCCTCGGTGAGAAAACGGGCGACCGCCGTTGATTGCGGACCGTCCCATTCCATTCCGCATCGGCTGTATGCGAGCCTCGTAACCGCCTTTAGAAAGACGATTGAGTTTCCGCTGACAAGCCAGTGGGACGCGCGGCGAGTGTCAGGCCGTGCATCTGGAACAAGGTTTCTGGAGCTGCCGCCGTCAACCACAACCTGTTCCAGTTCAGCCCACACGGTACGCCAAATGTCGACGGGGATATCCCTAAACGGCATAAATTGTTCCTCAAATTTTCTTCGTTTAACTTTGTACAAAACCACTAAGCAAGTGAAGCACTACAACAGGACGAAACGGACATTCCATCGCGCGCAGTGAACGGCAGCAAAGTCCGCACAGCCGACCTTGGCTTAATAGTGACAATCGGTAGATATGCGCGCGCAAATCCAAAGCGGCGCTTTGTTTGGTGTGGCGTGAGCTGTCTCTTGCCCTTTGCGCCAGCCCGCGCTATACGCGCGCCTGTCTAAGGGGCGAGAACAGTCTCAAGGCGGGCAGGGTCGGTTTTCCGGCCCTTTCTGTTTTGAAAAATCCCTGCGACCAACTGAAACCCAAAGACCGGCGGAGACAACCGCTCGGCCCGCATAAATATTAGATTAGGAAACCCACGCCACATGGCTACAAACGCATCTATGGAGGAATTCGAAGCCCTCTTGAACGAAAGCTTCGAAATGGACACACCCGACGAAGGGTCTGTCGTTAAAGGCAAAGTCATCGCTATTGAAGCTGGCCAAGCCATCATCGACATCGGCTACAAAATGGAAGGCCGCGTCGAGCTTAAAGAATTTGCAAATCCCGGCGAAGCGCCTGACCTGTCTGTTGGTGACGAGGTTGAGGTCTTCCTTGATCGTGTTGAGAATGCACGTGGTGAAGCCTCCATCAGCCGCGACAAAGCGCGCCGCGAGGAAGCTTGGGATCGTCTTGAGAAAGCCTATGCAGACGAAGAGCGCGTTGAAGGCGCAATCTTTGGTCGCGTCAAAGGCGGCTTCACTGTGGATCTGGGTGGCGCTGTTGCGTTCCTTCCCGGCTCACAAGTTGACGTGCGTCCGGTTCGTGACGCTGGCCCATTGATGGGTCTGAAGCAGCCGTTCCAAATCCTGAAAATGGACCGTCGTCGTGGCAACATCGTTGTGTCGCGTCGTGCGATCCTCGAAGAGTCGCGTGCTGAGCAGCGTGCGGAAGTTATCGGCAACCTGTCTGAAGGTCAGGCTGTTGACGGTGTCGTCAAAAACATCACCGAGTACGGCGCATTTGTCGATCTTGGTGGCGTTGACGGTCTGCTGCACGTCACGGATATGGCATGGCGTCGTGTGAACGATCCGCGCGAAATCCTGACCATCGGTGAGACGATCAAGGTGCAAGTCATCAAGATCAACAAAGAGACGCACCGCATCTCTTTGGGTATGAAGCAGTTGCAAGACGACCCATGGGGCGAAGTTGCTGCGAAATACGCGCTGGAATCCACGCATACTGGCCGCGTGACCAACATCACCGATTACGGTGCGTTTGTTGAGCTGGAGCCAGGTGTCGAAGGTCTTGTGCACGTCTCTGAGATGTCTTGGACCAAGAAGAACGTGCATCCGGGCAAAATCGTGTCGACCTCTCAGGAAGTCGAAGTCATGGTTCTGGAAATCGACAGCGCTAAGCGTCGTGTGTCCCTTGGTCTCAAGCAGACTATGCGCAACCCATGGGAAGTGTTCGCAGAGAACAACCCTGTCGGCAAAGAGATCGAAGGCGAAGTCAAGAACATCACCGAGTTTGGTTTGTTTGTTGGCCTCGACAACGACATCGACGGCATGGTGCACCTGTCCGACATCACATGGGAAGGCCGTGGTGAAGATGCGCTGGGTGATTTCCGCAAAGGCGACATGGTCAAGGCCGTTGTCACCGAGGTTGATGTCGAGAAAGAGCGTATCAGCCTGTCCATCAAAGCGCTGGACGGTGATCCGTTTGAGGGTGCGACCGATGGCGTCAAGCGCGGCTCGATCATCACTGTTGCGGTTACCTCCATCGAGGATGGCGGCATCGAGGTCGAGTATGAGGGCATGAAATCCTTCATCCGTCGTTCCGACCTGTCGCGTGACCGTGCCGAG
Organism: uncultured Litoreibacter sp.; assembly: GCA_947494435.1. Taxonomy (GTDB): domain Bacteria; phylum Pseudomonadota; class Alphaproteobacteria; order Rhodobacterales; family Rhodobacteraceae; genus Litoreibacter. The sequence goes on along the minus strand of CANLUY010000001.1, from coordinate 753,192 downwards.
CAGCGTCCAGAGCGTTTCGGTGTTGGTGACAAGATCGACGTCCGTGTGACCAATGTCGACGCCAAGACCCGCAAGCTGGGTCTGTCGATCAAGGCACGTGAGATTGCTGAAGAGAAGGAAGCGGTTGAGCAGTATGGCTCCTCTGACTCCGGTGCGTCCTTGGGTGACATCCTTGGCGCGGCTTTGAAGTCCGACGACGAGTAAGCCTTCTTTGGTTAGAGATTTGAAAAGCCCCGCTGTTTCCAGCGGGGCTTTTTGCTTTTGCGGGTCTGGTGGTTCGGACAAAGGCGCTCAAGCGCCGCGCAATCCCATCGTCCAGAAGCCGATCTCAAGCTCTGTCGCGGTGGTGAAACGGTTTTGAAGATGTGCCCATCGTGGAGAGGCCTCAGGCGTGTCGCCTAGGCGGCGCAAGACCGCGCTATCAATCATCTGACCGACATCAGCCATAACGCTTTGATATCCGTCATCGGCATAGGTCTCGATCCAGTCGTGATAGGGTGTGGTGTCTGCCGCGTCGCGGGTGAGCCGCTGCCCGATCTCACCGTACCCGAAGCAACAAGGCGCGAGCACTGCCATGAGATCAAGAAAATCCCCGTGCAGGCCCGCATAAATCACGTAACGGGTGTAGGCGAGGTTCTCGACTTCTTCGGTGGCATTAAAGAGCGTCGCTTCATCAATCCCTTCAGCTGCGCAGGTTTTGACGTGCAAGGCCATCTCGTGATTGACGAGCGCATCGACGGTGCGTGCGCAGACTTTCATTTCATCGAGCGTCTCTGCCTTCACAACACCCAAGGACCACGCGCGTGCGAAATGGACAAGGAAGACATAGTCTTGGATCAGGTAATGGACGAAAGCCGCGCGGGGTAGAGTGCCGTCGCGCAAGCCCGCAACAAAGCTATGATGTGTGTAGTCATGCCATGCCTCGGGGCAGCCCGCGCGCCAGAGGGAGAAGCTTTTGCCGTATGATGTGGATGTCATGATGTGCTGGCCTCAAAATTTGCAAAGTGATGGGTCGGCCCATGCCCGGTGCCGACATTCAGCAGGTCAGCGTTGGCGATTGCCGTGGAGACATAAGCCTTCGCGGCGGCCACGGCGTCAGGCATATCTTGGCCTTTGGCGAGCTGTGCTGCGGAGGCTGAGGACAGGGTGCAGCCGGTCCCGTGGGTGTTCTTGGTGGTAACGCGGGGGCTTTCGAGCCATGTGGTCGTCTGGGCCGTGACCAGACAATCGGGGCTGTCCGCGCCGTCTAAATGCCCGCCTTTCATCAAAACTGCTCGCGGTCCCATGTCGATCAAGGCGCGGCCTTGGCGTTCCATGTCCGCGCGGGTCGTGGCGGGTGTTGTGCCCAGAAAATGTGCCGCTTCGGGCAGGTTCGGCGTAAGCAAGCTTGCAAGGGGAAGAAGCTTGTCGCGCACAATGACGACGGCGTCAGGTTGTAGAAGTGGTGCGCCACCTTTGGCGATCATCACCGGATCAAGTACGATGGGGGCGGTGCAGGTTTTGAGCGCGCCTGCAACGGCCTCAGCGATTGACGCGTTTGCGATCATGCCGATCTTGACCGCATCGACGGTGATGTCATCAAACACCGCCTTGATCTGTGTTGCGACGAATTCCGGCGGGACGAGGTGGATCGCGCTGACGCCTTGTGTGTTCTGTGCGGTTAGAGCTGTGAGGGCGGCCATCGCGAATGCGCCATTGGCGGAGATTGCTTTGAGGTCGGCTTGAATACCGGCGCCGCCGGATGGGTCGGACCCTGCGATGCTGAGGACATTTGGTATCATCTTGAAATCTCTGTTTTGAAGAAAGCTTGTGTTGCGGCTGCGATGTCTGTTTGCCCGCATATGGCCGAGACGACGGCTGAACCGTCCGCGCCTGCCGCCAAGACGTGGTTTGTATGCTCGGCCTTCAGGCCGCCAATCGCGACATTGGGTAGCGGTGAGAGCGCGACAAGTTCGGCAAGCCCGTTGAGGCCAATCGGGGCTTTATGATCGGATTTGGTATTGGTGCCGAAAACGGTGCCGAGGCCGAGGTAGTCAACGAGCGTCGGATCGGCGGCTTGAACGGTTTGAGGTGTTTCACAGGACAGGCCGAGGATTTTATCCGATCCGAGACACGCACGGGCTTTGGCGGGGGTGATGTCGTCCTGCCCGATATGTGCACCGTCAATATCGGCGGCTTTGGCTGCATCCACATCATCGTTGAACACCAACGGCACGCCGGTGCCTGCCAAAACCTCCTTCACCGCCAATGCCAGTTTGATCCGGTCCGGGGTCGTGGCGGTCTTGTCGCGCAATTGCACCATCGTCACGCCTGCAGCGACGGCTTGGCGCACAGTTTCTACCACGCCGGTGCTGCCACAAAGGTCTGGGTCGGTGACGAGATAGAGCCGGAGTTGGCTTCGCAGATCCGTCATGCGGTGACCATGCCTGCAAGGTCTTCAGGCGCGGTGGCCGCCAGTGCGTCGAGGAAATGCATCTGGAAACTACCCGGCCCTTGGGCGTGTGCAGCAGCAACAGTTCCGGCGGCTTTGAAATGCGCCAGTGCGTTCAGGGCTGCGTCGAACGCAGGGCCAACTGCAGCATAGGCCCCCATGAGGGCGGTTTGTGAACAGCCCAACGCGGTGACCTGCGGCATCAGGGTAGACCCGCCGCTGACCCGTGCGGTTTGTGTGCCGTCGGTGACAAAATCAATGGATCCGGTGATCGCCACGACTGCGCCGTAGTCTGTTGCTAATGCGTGCGCGGCCCCTTCCGCCGCCTCGACCGTATCCCCGCTATCTGCCCCTTTGCCCGCGCCTGCCTCACCCGCGAGTGCCAGAATTTCGGAGGCATTTCCGCGGATGATGGTCGGATGCAGGGCGAGCAGGTCTTGCGCCGCTGATCTGCGATAGCCGCTGATGAAATGAGCGACGGGGTCCAGAACCCATGGGATGTTATTTTCCCGTGCGACCTGCGCGGCGGTTTTCATGCTTGTCAGCCACGGGGTAGAGAGCGTTCCGATGTTGATGGTCAGCGCGCCGCAGATCGGGACGAAATCGTCCATCTCTTCGGGCGCGTGGACCATCGCGGGGGAGGCGCCAGCGGCGAGCACCACATTCGCTGCAATATTCATTGCGACGTAATTCGTGATGCAATGGACCAAGGGGTTTTGCGCGCGCAGGGGTGTCAGAAGGTCGTTCATGAGATGGTGTCTCTTTCTCGGCTGAGGAAAAGAGACCGGTCACGAGACGCTTTTGTGACTGTGACCTCCCTCCGCCAGCATTATCTGGTTCAGGTTCGAAGGGTACGTCTCAGCTTTGCAGCGCCCCTGGTGAGGACAGACTTAGGGCGAATTCTAGGGGGCGTCAAATGGGGCGATTGCTTGTTGCGGTCAGAGGCATACAAAAAGGCCGCCCCGTTTCCGGTGCGGCCCTCTCAGTTACGATGCTTCAGCACTCTACTCGGCAGGGTGGACCTGTGATCCAGGCCGCCAGGCTTCCGCGCGTTTGCGGTCCCGGTCCGAAGCGATCAGGGCGCGGACCTTGTCGGCCTCTGCCTGAGATGCGCGTTCGCGCAGCTGCTCGATGGTCTTTGCCATCTTATCGAGTTGATGTTTGGCGCTGCCGGCGTCGCTGATCATTTGCTGACGGGCAACCCAGAACCCCAAGCCGCCTGACGCCACCATCGCAGCAACCAAAATTATGAACTGCATAATACTGGACGTCATTGGCTCTGTTTCACCTCTTTAAAGACCACGAACTCAACGCGGCGGTTCATCTCTTCGTCTGAGCTGTCCCCTTGCGCGGAGGGGGAGCGTGCGCCGAAGCCTACCGGCTCAAACATGCTGGTTTCGATGCCAAGCGCAGCCAATGTGGCGATGGTGTTGTCAGCCCGCTGCCAGCTGAGCGCGAGGTTGATCACGTCGGAGCCGCTGCTGTCGGAGTGGCCGGTGACATGGACCACGGCGCCGTCGCAGGCTTCCGCCATGCGGCCGATCTTGCGCAATGTAGGTATCTCGCTGCCATCCAATTCAGCGCTACCGCTGGCGAACAGGATGGTCTGCTGGCCCGCAAATTCGCGCAGATCTGCGACGCAGTCCGTGTTCACGGACGCGACCTGTGTTGATGCGGTTAGAGCTGTTTCTTCGACTTTTGCGCCGGGCTGACGTCCGTCATTTGCCGCTACGAGCTTGATTTCTTCAAGGCTCTGGTCAAGCTTTGGCTCGGTCTGTTTCGGTGTCGCGACTGCCAGTTTCGTGGGTGCTGAGACAGGCTTTCTGATCCGCGAAACGTAGCCGGTCAGTTCTTCCACTTCGCTCAGGTCGAGTAGCTCCAGATTGCTGCCTGCGTTCCGCAAGATCGCGAGCCGTGCAGCCTCTAGCTGAGGATCGCTTTTGCTTTTTCCGTCCGTCAGTTGCTCCACCTCACTGAGGTCAAGAAGTTCGAGATTGGAGCCTGCATTTTTCAGGATGGCCGCGCGTGCGGCGGCTCTGTCCCGCTCGTTGGGGGAGATGGAGGCCTTCTGTGTGCCGAATGTTATGCCGTCGGATAGCGTCGCCAGTTGCGTTGACGACGTAGAGGCCGAGGTTGCCGTAGTGCTTGCAGGCGCGCGGAAGGCATCAAGCCCGATCCAGGCGAGAGCGCCAACCGCGACAAAGGCAACAGTTCCGATTGCCATTGCGGCACGCGCGCGCTGCTTGGCTATTGCCACCGGACACGGTTCGCTTCCTATAGGTGTCATGTATCCCCCTCATCCCGCACAAACAAATTTTGCGGGCAGTGTTAAACTCGATAACTTCCAGTTCCTCATTCTCAATATGAAGAGCGCGTGTCGGGGCAGAAATCCGACGCAGCAGGAACGGCAAGATGTCGCCTATGGTAGTACGGCTCATGTTGTGGATAGAACCCCGATAATACCTCCATTTTGCGATTTTTGAGAACTGTGATTCGAAAGACTCACTGTCAAATTTTGCTGAGTCTTTGCAGAGGCTTAGCGTTAACGCTTTCTTAAGAATTTGCCGCGCTTGCATTCAAACGCCCCAGAAGTTAGCAGACGGGGACTGTTTTTGAGGGATCATCATGGACGATCTGAAGGCGAAATATCTGGGTCTTATTTCTGACGCTGCGGATGAGGCAGCGCTAGAGGATATCCGTGTTACAGCGGTAGGAAAGAAAGGCGAGATCAGCCTGAAAATGCGCGAATTAGGCAAGATGACACCTGAAGAACGTCAGGTTGCTGGTCCCGCGTTGAACGCGCTGAAAGATGAAGTGAACTCTGCTATCGCGGCCAAGAAAGCTGGTCTTGCGGATGAGGCACTGAACGAGCGGCTGAAGACGGAGTGGCTGGATGTGACACTGCCTGGTCGCGGGCGTCCTGCCGGTACAATCCATCCGATCAGTCAAGTCAGCCAAGAAGTTCAGGCGCTGTTTGCCGATCTTGGATTCTCCGTCGCCGAGGGGCCACAGATTGAGGATGACTGGCACAATTTCGATGCGCTGAATATCCCGAGCCATCACCCTGCACGCGGTGAAATGGACACGTTTTATATGCATCGCGATGAGGGCGATAATCGCCCGCCGCATGTGCTGCGCACGCATACATCGCCCGTGCAAATCCGTTCGCTTTTGGCCAACGGTGCGCCGATCCGCGTGATCTGCCCCGGACGCGTCTACCGCGCTGATTACGACCAAACCCATACACCGATGTTCCATCAGGTCGAGGGGTTGGCGATCGACAAAGACATCTCCATGGCGAACCTGAAATGGGTTTTGGAGGAGTTCGTGAAAGCGTTCTTTGAAGTGGATGATGTGGAACTGCGCTTCCGTGCGTCGCATTTCCCGTTCACGGAGCCATCGGCTGAAGTCGATATTCGCTGCTCATGGGATAACGGCCAGTTGAAGGTTGGCGAGGGCGACGATTGGCTCGAAATTCTGGGCTCCGGCATGGTGCATCCGAAAGTTCTTGAGGCCGGCGGCGTGGACCCGTCGCAGTGGCAGGGCTTTGCCTTTGGCGTCGGGATCGACCGGATTGCGATGCTGAAATACGGCATCCCTGATTTGCGCGCCTTCTTCGACAGTGATCTGCGTTGGCTGCGGAACTATGGGTTCACGGCGCTGGATCAGCCTGATCTGGCATCTGGCCTTAGTCGCTAAGCCCCAAAGACGCCGCAATTTCCGTTGCGGTGTCGTAGATTTCGTATTCTTCAGCCCAATGCGCGCGCAAGGCCGCTTCGGCCTCTGTGCTGAGCTGCGGCAGTGGCTCTGGGGCGGCGTGGTACTTGGGCTTGGAAGGCATTTTGAAGTCCGTGACGCCGAGGCGCGTCATAACATCGGGTAGTTTGGGCGTCAGGTGTTTGAGGTCCACGCAGGCGACGATGGCGGGTTTGCTCATGCGCAGCAGGTCGGCGGAGCCAAAGCACATCCCCATGTCCGAGCGCAGGTGTTCGATTGCGTCAAACGCGAACAATGCAGCAGACCGGCGACGGTGGTCTGGGGAGGCGAGGGCAAGGGCGAATTCCTCCGCGGTTTCGAACCACAGGAAAGCGGCGGCTTCTTCCGCACTCCATTGAAACTGATAGGTTGGGCGGCCTTGGCGTTGGCGCGAGTAAAACGCAGAGACGAACCGGTCTGTTGGGTTGCGGAAAGTGAACGCCACTTGCCGGTCGTCGCCAAAATTTTCGATTGTATTCGCCATCGAGGCGGAATGGCGCAGCAATTGCAAAGGTCGTGACCATTGCTGGCGATTATGTCGGAGCACAGAGCGTAGAAATGAGCCGCCTGTTTTACCGATATGCAAGACGCAGAGTTTCGGGTGTCTAGCCATACGAAAGCACCTTGAGAACAGAGGGTCTCAAGGTGCGGCGCTTTTGGAGGGATGGCAAGATTTCGTTATTTTCCAACGAGCATGCAGAACGGTTTGAACAAGCCGTTGCAGCTGAGATCGGTCACATCGACGCGGTCCATGCTGACGACATGTTGATTGCCGTCGACCGTGACAATGGCAACGGCCGCCGCGATGGCAAGCGCTGCTACGGAAGGACGAAACACATTCGCTATAAGATCGGTCAAAAAAGTCACCATTCTTTGCCTCAGAACCTGAGAATCACTAACATACGCCCCACTTCCGCCCTAATTGCCTCTCAATTGTGGCAGTAATATGGCGTCATGAATGAATCCTTAACGCCAATTACCCCATCGCTTATGGGCTGCGGCCCCTTCCGTTTATGGCGTTGATGCGATAGCAGTCGCGCTGACCCGAAATGCGCTGAATTAAGGCAGACCTATGAAGTTCACATTGTCCTGGCTGAAAGATCACCTCGAGACTGAGGCCACCGTTGACGAGATTGCATATGCGCTGACCGACCTTGGACTAGAGGTCGAAGGCATTGAAAACCCGATGGATCGTTTGGGTGATTTTACAATCGGTTACGTCAAATCTGCTGAGAAGCATCCCGATGCGGATAAGCTGCGGGTGTGTCAGGTGACGACGGATGAGGGTGACACGCAGATCATCTGTGGTGCGCCAAATGCGCGTGAAGGGATCAAAGTCGTGGTGGCCAAGCCCGGTGTCTATGTGCCGGGTATTGATACGACGATTGGTGTTGGGAAAATCCGCGGGATCGAGAGTTTCGGGATGATGTGCTCGGAACGCGAGATGGAATTGTCTGACGAGCATGACGGGATCATTGAATTGCCGTCCGGCGAAGTGGGGCAGAAGTTTGTCGACTGGCTGGCGGAGCATGACCCCTCCAAGATCGACCCGATGATCGAGATTGCGATCACGCCGAACCGTCCTGATGCGCTGGGCGTGCGCGGCATTGCGCGCGATCTGGCGGCGCGTGGTTTGGGTGTGATGAAGGCGCGAGACACTGATCCAGTGCCGGGGACGTTCCCGTCGCCGATCAATGTGACGATTGACAGTGACACGCTGGACGGCTGTCCGGTGTTTTACGGGCGTGTGATCAAGGGCGTCAAAAAAGGCCCTAGCCCGCAATGGCTGCAGGATGTGCTGAAGGCGATTGGGTTGCGCCCGATCAACTTCCTCGTCGATGTGACGAACTTCTTCACGTATGATCGCAACCGCCCGTTGCACGTGTTTGACGCCGATAAGGTCAAAGGCGATCTGCGGGTTCACCGCGTTGCGGGTGGTGAGACGCTCGTGGCGCTGGATGACAAGGAATACACGCTGGAGGCCGGTATGATGGCGATCAGCGATGATGCTGGTGTGGAAAGCATCGCGGGGATCATGGGCGGTGAGCCATCCGGGTGTTCGGAAGAGACTGTCAATGTCTTCATCGAAAGCGCGTTCTGGGATCCGATCGAGATTGCGCATACGGGACGCAAATTGAAGATCAACTCCGATGCGCGCTACCGATTTGAACGGGGTGTTGACCCTGAGTTCACGCCGGTTGGCTTAGAACATGCAACGCGGATGATCCTGGATCATGCGGGGGGTGAAGCCTCTGAGGTTGTGATGGCGGGTGCGATGCCGGATCACGCGCGGGCGTATAAGCTGGACACGGATCGTGTGCAGTCTTTGGTTGGCATGGATATTCCGGCGGAGACGCAGCGCGAAACGTTGACGGCTTTGGGCTTCACGTTGGACGGCGACATGGCGCATGTGCCGTCATGGCGGCCAGATGTGCAGGGCGAGGCTGATCTGGTCGAGGAAGTCGCGCGGATCGCGTCCCTGACCAAGCTTGAAGGCAAGCCCTTGCCGCGCACGAATGTGGGTGTGCCGAAGCCGATCCTGACGCCGATGCAGAAGCGCGAACAGGCCGTGCGGCGTACGATTGCGGCGCTAGGTTACAATGAATGCGTGACCTATTCCTTCATTGACGGTGCCTCTGCAGCACTATTTGGCGGTGCGGATGATGCGACGAAACTGGAGAACCCGATTTCGTCTGAGATGTCGCATATGCGGCCTGCTTTGTTGCCGGGTCTGCTGCAGGCGGCTGCGCGCAACCAAGCCCGCGGGTTCGCGGATATGGGGCTGTTTGAGGTGGGGCCTGCGTTTCACGGCGGTGAGCCGGAAGAGCAACATCTGATGGCCTCGGGTCTGTTGATTGGCCACACTGGACCCAAGGATGTGCATGGCGCGCGGCGTCCTGTCGATATCTATGACGTGAAGGCTGATGCGGAGGCCGCGCTGGCGGCGATGGGTGCGCCTGCGAAGGTGCAAATCCTGCGCGGTGCAGATGATTGCTGGCACCCGGGGCGTCACGGCAAGATATGTCTGGGACCGAAGAAGGTGCTGGGTGTGTTCGGTGAAATCCACCCGAAAGTGCTGGCGGCGATGGATGTGAAAGGCCCCGCGATGGGCTTCACGCTCTGGCCTGCTGAAGTGCCCTTCGCCAAGTCGAAATCCACGGCCCGCGCGGCGTTGGAGCTCCGCGATCTGCAAGCGGTGGAACGGGACTTTGCGTTTGTCGTCGATGCCGATGTCGAGGCGCTGACTTTGGTCAATGCCGCGGGCGGTGCGGACAAAGCGATGATCGAAGAGGTCCGCGTGTTTGATGAATTCATCGGCGGCTCGCTGGGGGATGGCAAGAAGTCCTTGGCGATCACCGTGCGCATTCAACCGACGGAGAAGACCTTGACGGATGAGGAAATCGAAGCACTTGGTGCCAAGATCATCGAAAAGGTCAGCAAAGCAACAGGCGGCGTCCTGCGCGGCTAGAGGAGCATACCCATGGCATTGAACGTTTACCTGTCGGGCGAGATTCACACGGACTGGCGTGAGCAGATCATTGAGGGCTGCAAGGGCCTCGATGTTGAGTTCAATGCGCCGGTGACGGACCACGGCGCGTCTGATGATTGTGGCGTGGCGATCCTTGGCGCTGAGGATCAGAAATACTGGCACGATCATAAAGGTGCGATGGTCAACGCAATCCGCACGCGCAAAGGCATTCAGGATGCCGATGTGGTCGTGGTGCGCTTTGGTGAGAAATACAAACAGTGGAACGCCGCCTTTGATGCGGGTTTCGCTGCCGCGCTGGGCAAGTCGCTGATTGTCGTGCATGGGCCGGAGCATCAGCACCCGTTGAAAGAGGTTGATGCAGCAGCGCTTGCTGTGACGGAGGATCCGGCGAAAGTGGCTGATATCCTGCGCTACGTTCTGACCGGCAAGCTGCCTTAGGTTTTGTACCAGCGCAGCGGTTTCGTGTCGCTGCGCGCGAGGGCGCCTTTAGCCTCCAGATCAAGCTGAACCGACTTCGCCCACCAGCCGGAGGTTTTGCCTTCGGGGAACAAGTCTGGTGAGAGGTGCGGGATCGCGCCCTCTTTGATCTCTTTCGCGGTCATGCCGGGTTTGTCTGAGGACATGATCTTCAGCATCGCCTGCTTCATGTCTTCGTATTTGGCGCGGTCCACGCGGGTCACCTGACCCGGGACATTCACGTTTTCGACTTCTATTTTGTCGTCTGCCATAGCGGGAATGCTACGGCAGACGACGATGTTTTTTCAAGCGTCAGTCGCGCGGCGGCGTGACGAGGCCTGTTTGCACGGCGGGGCGGGCAACGAAGCGGTCCAGATAGGCCACAAGGTTTTTGCGGTCTTCCCAGCCGACAAGCTCTTTCACGCCATAGAAGTCCAATGCGCGCAGCCATGGGGCGATGGCGATGTCGGCGATGGAGTAGTCGCCTGCGATCCAGTCTTTGCCCTCAAGCTCTTTATCGAGGACCGACAGAAGGCGTTTCGCCTCGTCGATATAACGCTGCTGCGGGCGCTTATCTTCCCACTCGCTGCCTGCAAATTTTGAGAAGAAGCCAAGCTGGCCCAGCATCGGGCCGAGGCCACCCATCTGGAACATCAGCCATTGGGTGATGTGGGCTTTGTCGCTGGCGGTCTCACCGATCAGCTTGCCGGATTTCTCCGCCAGATAGAGTAGGATCGCGCCGGACTCGAATATGCCAATTGGACCATCTGGCCCGTTCGGGTCGATGATCGCTGGGATCTTGTTGTTTGGGTTCAGCGACAGGAATTCAGGGCTTTTGACGTCAGCGTCCGACAGCGTCACTTTGTGAGCCTCATAGGGAATGCCCATCTCCTCCAATGCGATGGAGACCTTCACGCCATTGGGTGTCGGGAAGGAATAGAGCTGCAAAATGGACGTGTCTTTTGCGGGCCACTTTTGAGTGATCGGGAAGTCGGAGAGGTCGGTCATGTTATGCCTTTCATGTGATCCATCCAACTTAAGGGGAAACAATCAATAAAAAAGCCATAGCTTTGTTTAAAAATCTGTTAATAAACGTGCGTAGATGCACGTTAAAAAATACCGTGCCAGTTACGAAGACCAAAAAGGGACAGATTATGCTAAGCGAATTCAAAGACTTCATCGCCAAGGGCAATGTCATGGACATGGCCGTTGGTATCATCATCGGTGCTGCGTTCACGGCTATTGTGACGTCATTGGTGGGCGACTTGATCAACCCGATCATCGGCCTCGTGTCCGGTGGGGTGGATTTCACCAATAATTACGCAGTTCTGTCCGGCGAAGTCGCTGAAGGTGCATCCCTCGAAGCCGCCCGTGAAACAGGCGCGGCCGTGTTCGCTTATGGCGCGTTCATCATGGCGGTCATCAACTTCCTGATCATCGCTTTTGTTGTGTTTATGCTCGTGCGTTACGTCAACAAAGTGAAGGACGCTGCGATGCCGGCAGAAGAAGCCGCGCCGGAAGAGCCAGCAGGTCCGACGCAAGAAGATCTGCTTGCCGACATTCTGCAAGAGCTGAAAAAAGCCTGATATACTTGATAGTTACAGGAAGGCCCGCTTGGTTGAGCGGGCCTTTTTTGTTGCTCAAAGCAATAGGATTTTGCAGGTACCACTGTCATTACGCATCTGATGGACGTAGGCCAATTCCGGATCATTCCTCCAGTTTTTTGCGGCCTCTCTGTCTGGAAAGCTGAGCAAAACGGCGACATCCGGTACGTCACCTTCGCCGTCAAGCCAGATCGCCTCAGGGGAGACTTGGAGAGGTTTAGCGTCGTATTTGGCAAGCGCGGGTCCGGCGACCTCACGATAGGCGGCCATCTTGTCGGGGTCTGTGATGTTGAGTGTCACGAAAGCATAAGCGGTCATTGATGTTCTCCTGATGTTGATAGAGGCAGATTAGGGTGGGATGATCTGTTCGAATACTGCTCAACATTGCATCTTGGGTGTGCAATAATGAACGGGACATGCTCGACTGGAATGATCTAAAATACGTGTTGGAAACTGTGCGCCAAGGTGGCCTTAGCGGGGCTGCGCGGGTGCTGAAAGTAAATCACGTCACCGTGTCGCGCCGGATTGCGGCGGCGGAAGCAGAGATGGGCGCGCGGCTGTTTGACCGTTTGCCCGGCGGATATCAGCCGACCGATGCGGGGATGGAAGCTGCGCGCGCAGCGGAACGGATGGAGGATGCGGGTGCCGAGTTGAGCCGTGCGATTGCGGCGCGCGATCAGAGCTTGTCCGGTGAGTTAAAGATCACCGCCCCCCAGTTGATGGTTGAGCGTATCTTGTCACCGATCCTATTGGATTTCCGCGTGATGCACCCTGAAATTACGGTCAATGTCGTGGCCACGAATGAGCCTGTTAGTCTGACCAGACGGGAAGCGGATGTGGCGTTCCGGTTTGGAGATAATCCGTCAGACACTTTGGTGGGATACCGCGTGACAGAGCAAAAGGCCGCTGCCTATGCCAGCCATGCCCAGATTGCGAAACTGGCGGCAGATCCGCATGTGCCGTTGGACTGGGTCCGGTTCGCCCATTGGCCGGGTTTGCCCGCGCAAATCACCTCCGTATGGCCAAACAGGCAGGTGACACTGGTTGTGGATGATATGATTGCGGCCATCGGCGCGGTGCGCGCGGGGATCGGAGCGACCCGCATGGCTTGTTTCTTGGGCGACACGGATCCTGAACTGGCGCGCCTGCCCGGCGTCGCCTTGTTTGATTACATGGCGATCTGGTTGCTGACGCATCCCGATCTGAAAGACGTGCCACGGGTGGCCGCATTTATGGAATTTGCGGCCACCCGTATGCGCAAGATGCGCCCTTATTTCGAAGGGCGCATGACTTAGTTCTTCAGAGCCAGTTGAGGGGAGATCACGTCGATCCCGAGCGCTTTGCCGACGGCGTAGTAGGTCAATTGTCCTGCATGGACATTGAGACCGTTCAGAAGATGCTCGTCGTCTTCGCAGGCTTGTTTCCAGCCCTTGTCGGCTAAGGCCAGCATGAACGGCATCGTGGCATTGCCCAACGCGATGGTCGAGGTGCGTGCGACCGCGCCTGGCATGTTGGCCACGCAGTAATGCATGACGCCGTCCACGTCATAGATCGGGTCTTTATGCGTCGTGGCTTTGGAGGTTTCAAAGCAGCCGCCTTGGTCAATGGCCACGTCCACAAGCGCTGCGCCGGGCTTCATGGTAGAAAGTTGTGCGCGTGTGATTAACTTCGGGGCTTCTGCGCCCGGGATCAGGACCGCACCGACGACCATGTCGGCTTGGGTCGCCAATTCCGCGATATTACCGGCGGAGGCATATTGCGTTTTGAACAATCCGCCGAAGACATCGTCAAGGTAGCGCATCCGTGGCAATGAACGGTCGAGCACGGTGACGTCTGCGCCCATGCCAGCGGCGATCTTGGCCGCATGCGTACCCACGACACCGCCGCCAATGACCATGACTTTTGCAGGTCCAACACCCGGAACGCCGCCCATCAGGACGCCGCGCCCACCATTGGCTTTCTGCAGGGTCCATGCGCCGACTTGAGGGGCCAAACGGCCCGCCACTTCGGACATTGGCGCGAGAAGAGGCAAGCCGCCATTGCAGTCGGTGACGGTTTCATAGGCGATGGCCGTGCAGCCGGAGGCCAGCAGGTCCTTGGTCTGTTCCGGATCGGGCGCAAGGTGTAGGTATGTGAAAAGCAGTTGACCTTCGCGCAGCATCTTGCGCTCGCCTGCTTGGGGCTCTTTGACCTTCACGATCATATCGGCTTTGGCGAAGATATCCTGTGCCGTTCCAAGGATCTCTGCGCCTGCTGCGGTGTAGTCCTCGTCGGTGAAGCCTGAGCCGCTTCCGGCTTGTGTCTCGATGATGACGCTATGGCCATGTGCGACGGCTTCCCCTGCGGCGTTTGGGGTCATGCCGACACGGAATTCTTGGGGTTTGATTTCTTTTGGGCAACCGATGATCATGGTGGACCTCCTTTTACAGTTGAGCCGACGTTAGGCGTGCTGGTTTGGGAGGATTTCGAAAAATGGAGTACTTGTTACCGCCAACATGGTGAAATAACCTGTCTGTACCCCAATAATTCGAAGATTCTACGATGTATTCTGATATTGACGACACAGACGCCCGCATTCTGGCTGTTTTGCAGAAGCATGGCCGCATTTCAAATGCGGACCTGGCGGAGAAAGTGAACCTGTCCGCATCCGCTTGTCACCGGCGGGTGGCGCGGCTGGAGCGCGATAAAATCATCCGTGATTATGTGGCTTTGCTTGATCCACGCAAGGTGGACCGTCCGACGACGGTTTTCGTGGAGATCACATTGAGCGGACAAGCCGATGAGGTGTTGGACGCATTCGAAAAGCAGGTCAAACGCATCCCAGAAGTGTTGGAATGTCACCTGATGGCAGGATCTGCCGATTATCTGTTGAAGGTTGTTGCCGCCGATACTGAGGACTTTGCGCGCATTCACCGCCGATCTCTCGCACGTTTGCCGGGAGTGCAGGGCATGCAATCAAGTTTTGCGTTGCGGACTGTGTTCAAGACGACAGCGTTGCCGGTCTAACCCAGCAGATATTGCACGCCGTATAGAACGGCCACACCGCTGAGCATTGCGCGCACGACCCCTTTGGTGAGGTAGCCCACAGCGACAGTGGTCGCCGCAGCTGCAAGACGTGCGGGGTCAACCTCACCGCCTGTGGCGTCAGGCCATAGAACAAGGGGCGCCACTAAGCCAGGCAGGATCGCGACGGGGGTGTAGCGCAGGTGGCGCAACACCCAATCCGGCAGTTTCCGGTCGCCAATCAGGCCGAGGAAGGAAAAGCGGATCAGGAAAGTCCCAATCCCAAGGGCGATGATGATGCCCCAGATCTGTGCGTCGGTGTAGTTCATGCCATCCGCCGCTCTATTTCCGCACCCACCATCATTGCGATGACAGCTGCAATCAGAAGGCCAAGGTTGAGCGGCACCCAGAACAGGGCAAGGGCTATAATGATTGACGTCGCTGCGGTTGCGATATGCGCGATGGTGCGCAGAGCGGGCGCGACCATTGCAAGAAAGGCGATAGGCAGGATGAAATCGAGCGGGATGTCAGCGGGGATCAGGTCACCGACGATTGCGCCGATATAGGTAAAGGCAAACCAGAGCGGGGCAATCGGAGTGGTGACACCTGCAAAATAGGCAGTCTTTTCTGCAAGACTGCGATGCGGGGTGGCCTCAAAGTCGGCATGCGCCATGGCGTAGCTTTGATCGAACAGGAAATAAGAGACCAACATGCGGCTGCGCAAAGACAGCCCGCCCAGATGCGGTGTGATCGCTGCTGAATACATCGCCATGCGCAAATTCACCGCAAGGGCGGAGGCTAGGACAACAAGCACCGGCGCGTTGTCTGACATGAATTGCAAGGCCGCAAATTGCGAGGCTCCGGCGACGACCAGAACGGAGAAGCCCATGACTTGGCTCAGCGGCAGGCCAGCCTCTGTCGCGACCACGCCAAACAGCAGGGCAAAGGGCATCACCACAATGACAAAGGGCAGTGCCATAAGCAGCCCGCGGAAGTAATGCGATTTCACAGTGGAAGAGGACATGCGCCCGCCCTATGGTTCAACTCGTGCTTTGTGTTAGCCGCAAGGGACCCCAGCTTGTTCAAGAGGTCAAATGCCAAATCGTGATACCTCCTATTTGATTGCGCCGTCTCCCGCGACCGAAGGGCTGACGCGCACGGTTCGTGGCCTTGATCAAACGGGAGCCGTGCAAGACCTTCAGGTGGTGGAGGAACGTCCGCTGACGATTTACCTGAATGCGCGAGAGATCGTCACGGCGATGACCATCGGCGATTATCCTGAGTATCTGGCGCTGGGGTTTTTGCGCAATCAGGCCATGCTGAGCGATGCTGATCTGGTGACAGGTGTCGAGTATGATGACGAGCTTGGTGTTGTCGTTGTGCGCACGGAAGTGGAGACCAACCACGAAGAGAAACTCGCTAAGAAAACCCGCACATCCGGCTGCGCGGTCGGCACTGTTTTCGGCGATATGATGGAAGAACTCGAAGGGCTGACCTTGCCTGATGCCAAGGTCAAAACCTCCGACCTCTATGCCTTGGCGGCCAAGATCAACACGACCGACAGTCTCTATCTCAGCGCGGGAGCGATCCATGGGACTGTGCTGTGTCAAGGGGCTGATCCCTTGGTTTATATGGAGGATGTCGGGCGTCACAATGCGGTCGATAAAATTGCGGGTTGGCTTTATTCAGAAAAGGCGGAGGTTGCAGATAAAACGCTGTATACCACGGGGCGTTTGACGTCTGAGATGGTGATGAAATGTGCTGCGATGGGGATCCCTGTTCTGGCCTCGCGTTCAGGCTTTACCGCGTGGGGTGTCGAATTGGCTCAGCAAGTTGGCCTAACGCTTATTGGCCGGATGCGCGGGCAACGGTTTATGTGCCTTGCGGGAGACCACCGTCTGATTTGGGACGCGGACCCAACGGCTGTTAAAGACGAGCCGCGCAAATCACGCCGGAAAAGTGCGATATGAGCGCATCTTTTTGGCAGACACATGCTCCGCAGAGGGTCGGTTAGATGCAGCAACCCGCAGGTGTCATTCTCGCAGGAGGACAATCGCGCCGTATGGGTGGCGGCGACAAGGGGCTGTTGTCGCTGGGTGGACAAACTTTGCTGACCCGTGTCATTGACCGGCTGTCGCCTCAGGTGGCCGAGCTTGCGCTCAACGCCAATGGCGATCCTAGACGGATGGGGGTAGATTTGCCGGTCATCGCTGACAGTATTGACGGGTTTGCGGGGCCGCTGGCAGGCGTGCTGGCGGGGATGGACTGGGCGGCGGCGCAAGGTCACACCCATATCGTCACGGCTGCTGCCGACACGCCGTTTTTTCCCTGTGATCTGGTGCCGCGTCTAACATTGGCGGCGGAGGCGCATCCGATTGTGCTGGCGGCTACGCCGGACCCGAAACGCGGGCTGTCGCGTCATCCCACATTCGGGCTATGGCCGGTTGCCCTGCGGGACGATCTGCGCGCAGCTTTGGAAGACGGTGTGCGCAAAGTTGTCCAATGGACGGATCGGCATGGCACAGGGCTGGCTGAATTTCCGGTCATACCGTTTGATCCGTTTTTCAATGTGAATACGCCCGAAGATATGGCCCGGGCAGAGGAATTGTTGAGATGAATGTCTTTGGCGTCGTGGGTTGGAAAAATTCCGGAAAAACCGGCCTGATGGAACGGCTGGTTGCGGAGTTTGTTGCGCGCGGTTTAAGCGTCTCGACACTCAAGCATGCCCATCACAGTTTTGATGTCGACAAACCCGGGAAGGACAGTGACCGACACCGCGTGGCGGGGGCGTCTCAAGTGCTACTTTCTTCCGCAAACCGGTGGGCGTTGATGAGCGAGCTGCGGGGCGCCGATGAGCCACCTTTAGAAGCGCTTTTGACCAAGCTTGATCCGGTCGATCTGGTGTTGGTGGAAGGCTATAAACGCGATGGCCACCCGAAGATCGAAGCGCATCGGCGCGAAACGGGGCAACCATTGATCGCGCGAGATGATCCCACCATTCGGGCCGTGGCCAGCAATGCAGCCCCGGACGGGCTGGATATTCCGGTGCTTGATCTTGATGACACGGCAGGCATTGCGGATTTCATCGCAAGGTCTTTGGACTTGTGAGCCTGTTTGATACATATGTCATGGTGGATTGGTCGGGGGGCAATGACGCTGGTCCGACGCCCCGAAAAGATGCCATTTGGACCTGTGTTGCGCGGGATCATGAGGCGGAACCTCCAGTTTATTTGCGCAACCGTCAATTGGCAGAGGCTTGGCTTAGCGATCTTATGGAGGCCGAACAGGCCGCAGACAGGCGGGTCTGTATCGGATTTGATTTCCCCTTCGGTTATCCCACCGGGTTTGGCGCGGCTTTGACAGGATCAGAGGATCCCCTAGCGCTTTGGGACTGGCTTGAGGCGCGGATCGAGGATGCACCCGGAACCAACAATCGCTGTGCAGTGGCCAGCGAGATCAATGCGTATTTTGATGGGGTCGGACCGTTTTGGGGTAATCCGTTTCCCAACAAGGACTTTGAGCATTTGCCGCGAAAAGGGCTGGCGCGCACCAATTCCCAGTTTCCTGAGCGCCGCCGTGTAGAAGATCACGCGAAGGGCAGCTTTACCTGCTGGCAATTGGCTGGTGCAGGAGCAGTTGGGTCGCAGGTCTTGATGGGGCTGCCGGTCTTGGCACGCTTGCGACGCCAATTCCAAGGGCGGGTCGCTGTCTGGCCGTTTGAGCCTTTGGACCAACCCGTGGCTTTTGTTGAAATTTGGCCGTCTTTGATCGCCTCGGTTGTGTCTGATCAAATGCGAGCGGGCGAGATCAAGGACGCCGTGCAGGTCCGCCTCTGTGCAGAAGCGATTGCGCGGTTGGACAAGGCGGGCGCGCTGCACTCAATGTTGCAAGACGGGAAGTCAGAACGCGGCGAAGGATGGATCCTCGGCGTTGGATTTGAGCCAGCGTTAGAAGCGGCTGCACGCGGGGTGGAACATGCGTGACGACAAGCTTGCCAATGATTGTTTCGCCTTGCCGCCCGGTGTTGATTGGACGCCTGTGGACACGGCCTTGGAAGCATTGCGCGCGGCTTTGAAGCCTGTCGTGAAAACTGAACGCATGACAGTCGCCGATGCTTTGGGGCGGTGTTTGGCGACGGATGTTCCAGCCGCCCGCGCGAACCCGCCTGCGCCAAACTCTGCGATTGATGGCTACGGCTTCGCCTACGCGTCGGTAGCAGAGACCTTGCCCTTGGTCGACGGGCGCGCAGCCGCTGGAGGGGCATTTGAGGGTACTGTTCCGACGGGCCACGCGATCCGTATCCTGACGGGGGCAGTGTTGCCTGAGGGCGTTGATACCGTCGTGATGCAAGAGGAATGCGAGGTCTCAGCTGGTGTGGTGCGCTTCCTCGCAAAAGTGAAACCGGGGCAGAATACAAGAGAGGCCGGTGAGGACGTAAAACAGGGCGCGACTGCGTTGACTGCGGGCCATGTTTTGCGCGCGCAGGATATAGCGTTGCTGACGGCGCTTGGAGTGCCGGAGGTTGACGTGTTCAACCGCCTCCGCGTCGGTGTGCTGTCAACGGGCGATGAATTGGTCGCGCCAGCGGCTGAGGTTTCGAGTGACCGGACATTTGATGCGAACAGGCCGATGTTGCTGGCCTTGGCCTCGCGCTGGGGCTGCGCGGCGGTTGATCTTGGACATGTCGGGGATGACCGCGATGCGTTGCGGGCCTGTCTGAATGAGGCACGTGACATCTGTGATGTTGTGCTGACCTCCGGCGGCGCTTCAGGTGGTGACGAAGATCATGTCTCCGCGTTGTTGTCGGGGGAAGGCGTGCTGACGCATTGGCGGATCGCCATTAAACCCGGGCGCCCGCTTGCGTTGGCGATGTGGGACGGCATGCCGGTCTTTGGTCTGCCCGGCAATCCGGTCGCAGCCTTTGTCTGCGCCTTGATCTTTGCCCGCCCGTCTTTGTCCCTGATGGCCGGAGGAGCATGGCTGCAGCCTCAAGGCTTTGCATTGCCCGCCGCGTTCGAGAAGTCAAAGAAACGAGGGCGGCGCGAGTTTTTGCGCGCGCGTCTTACGCCGCAGGGGCAAGTGGAGGTGTTTGCCTCGGAAGGGTCGGGTCGCATTTCGGGGCTCAGTTGGGCCGATGGTTTGGTCGAGCTGGAGGATGGTGCACGCGATGTTAAACGCGGTGATTTAGTGCGCTATATTCCGTTTGGCAGCTTCAGCATGTGAACGATCCAAAGGAGCGCCTTGCGGCGCGCGGGAAGTTTTTGCGTTCTTGGGAGAGTTTCACTCTCCCGCCACGCAGGCATCCCTGACAGCATATTTTCGGTAGAAAGACGCTATTAATCGAATGTGCCTGTCACGCGGCCCAGAAGCATAAAGGCGCGCGAGGTGCGGGTGTCTGCAAGACGGATGATATCGTCATCGCTGGCGAATTCTTCGAACTTTGCAAAGGTGCGGTCAAATTGGCGCAGGAAGTGATGCACGGCGTCGCGGAAGATCGGGTCAGAGCGCATGCGGCCGGTGGCCAGTGCCAAGCCTGAGCGATCATGGATGCCGCCAATGCCTGAGATTTCAATGCCGCGCTGGCCTTGCGCAAACTTGCGCCAAAGCTCGGGCCGTGATCGGTCAGGGGCGAGGTCGTCCATATAGATGCCGTCATGGCTGAGCAGGGTCAGGACGTCTTGGCTGGCGCGGACCAATTTGCCGGAGTTCGGGTCTGCGAGCGCGCGACGCAGTTGACGGAAGCCTGCTGTGTCATTTTCGTTTTCTGGGAAGTTCAGGGCGCCGATGAAGTCGTCGATGGACAATGCGGGCGCGAGGGATTCCGGTGGGGTGCCTAAGGCCAATGCCGGTTGGCTGTCGCCTTTTGGAACGCCGGGCTGGATCAGTGCAGGTTGCGCAGCAGTGGTGCCAGGAAGTTGCGCGTCCCGTGATGTCGCAAAGGTCGCAATCGCATGTTCGGTCTGTTTCTGGCGCGCGACAATCTCGTCCAGTTTCTTTTCCACGGCGGGTTTCACGCCAACGGGGATGTTCTGGCTTTGCGTGACATAGGCTTTGCGCATCGCATCAACTGTGGCTTGCAGGCGCTTCGTCTCGTCGCTCATCACTTTCGCGGTTTTGGCGACAGTCGCGCCGATCCAGATCAATGCGATGGGCAGAAGGACCGCAAGCGTTGACAGGACAAGCCCGGATTGTGTGCTTTGTTCGGCTGGGGATCGCAGAAACAGGAAGTAGATGATGACGCCAAGTATCCAGATGCCAGATAGCGCGATAGCGATGACATCGGCTGCCATCATGCCACGCTCTGGACGGGCATACGCGCCAAGGCTCATTGGCTTGGCCTGTACCGGGGTCACATCTTGTGCTGCGTCGTCATTCATCTCGTGCTGTCTTTCAGGGCTCAGACGTATTGGATTGCCAGAATTTCGTAGTCTTTTGTGCCGCCGGGGGTTTTGACCTCAATGCTGTCGCCTTCTTCTTTGCCGATCAAAGCGCGAGCAAGAGGGGAGGCGATGTTGAGAAGGCCATTGTGGATATCGGCCTCTTGTTCGCCGACGATCTGGTAGGACTTTTCTTCCTCGGTATCTTCGTCGATGAGTTTGACCGTTGCGCCAAATTTGATCGGACCGGACAATTTCGAGGGGTCGATAACCTGAGCCAGACCGATCATGCCTTCAAGCTCTTTGATGCGGCCTTCGATGAAGCTCTGCTTTTCTTTGGCAGAGTGATATTCGGCATTCTCAGATAGGTCGCCATGTTCGCGCGCTTCGGCAATAGCCGTGATGATCGCGGGGCGTTCTACGACTTTGAGGTTTTTCAATTCTTCATCCAGCGCTTTGAAACCGCGCGGGGTCATTGGGATTTTATCCATAGTATTATACTTCTTCTTATGCGCGCCTGTTTCGTAACGTTTGCTCGGCGCTGTTAAATCACTTCACCCGTTCAGGTGTCTATTTGCAAGTTTTCTAGGTGGCGGAGGGGCGCTTATGAGCGCTTGGCGACGCCAATTTCCGCGCGTCCTGTGATGGAGATGCCGGATTTGGTCTTGGCTTCAGGCGTTGTCGGTTCGCCGTCAACGCCGCAGCCGGCAAGCATGGCCGTAAAGGCTGTGATCAGGATCAGAGCGGGTTTCATGCGAGCTTTTCCTTCCATCTTTTGACCTGTTCGCGGACCTGCGCCGGCGCGGTGCCACCGTAGCTGGTGCGCGAATTGACCGAATTGTGCACGCCAAGTACGCCGAAGACGTCCTGGGTTATGGCGCTGTGCACGCCGGTCATATCGGCGAGGCTGAGGTCGGGCAGGTCACAGCCTTTATCCTCGGCCAGTTTCACGAGGCTACCTGTGACATGGTGGGCATCGCGGAAGGGCATATCAAGGGTGCGCACCAGCCAATCGGCGAGATCTGTTGCGGTGGAGAAGCCGGAAGCAGCTGCTTTTTCGAGGTTCTCTCGGTTCGCCGTCATGTCGCTGACCATGCCTGTCATAGCGGCGAGGGCCAGCATCAGGTTGTCGGCTGCGTCAAAGGTTTGTTCTTTGTCTTCCTGCATGTCTTTGGAATAGGTGAGCGGCAGGCCCTTCATCACCATCATCAACGCAGTGTTGGCCCCGTAGATACGGGCGATCTTGGCGCGGATCAACTCGGCCGCATCGGGGTTTTTCTTTTGCGGCATGATGGAAGAACCGGTCGAGAAGCGGTCGCTGAGCGTGACGAAGCGGAATTGGGCGGAGGACCAGATCACGAGCTCTTCGGCGAAGCGCGACAGGTGCATGGCGCAGATTGAGGCGGCGTTCAGAAAATCGAGCGCGAAGTCACGGTCGGAGACGGCGTCGAGCGAATTGGCTGCGGGGCGATCAAAACCGAGCGCTTGCGCCGTCGCGTCGCGGTCGATGTTGAAGCTGGTGCCTGCAAGGGCTGCTGTGCCAAGTGGGCTTTCATTCATCCGGGCGCGGGCGTCAGAGAAGCGGGAATAATCACGGCCCAGCATTTCGACATAGGCCAACATGTGGTGGCCCCATGTGACGGGCTGTGCGGTTTGCAGATGGGTGAAGCCAGGCATGACCCAATCGGCACCTGCCTCGGCCTGTGCAAGGAAGGCAAGTTGCAGGGCTTTGATGGCTTCCAGTGTCGCGTCCATTTGGTCGCGGACCCAGAGTTTGAAATCTGTGGCGACTTGGTCGTTGCGCGACCGCGCTGTGTGCAAACGGCCTGCGGGTTCGCCTGCGATCTCCTTCAGGCGGCTTTCGACATTCATGTGGATGTCTTCCAGCGCGGTCTTGAATTCGAACTTTCCCGTCTCGATCTCTGACAAGACCGTGAGGAGGCCTTCACGGATTGCCTCCGCGTCGTTATCCGTGATGATACCTTGTGCGGCGAGCATTGCGGCATGGGCGCGGGAGCCTTCGATATCCTGTTTCGCCATGCGTTGGTCGAACCCGATGGAGGCGTTGATCGCTTCCATGATGGCGTCTGGACCGGCGGCGAAGCGGCCGCCCCACATGGTGTTGGATTTGCTGTCAGTCATCGCGGCTGGCCTTGTTGGAGAAGATAAATATGCGTCTGTTGCGTTCCTTGGTCCTATACGCGGGCCTGGCCCTGATGGGCAACCCCGCGGTGGCGGATGTGGGCAAGCTGATGAGCCTTGCTACGGGTGAGTTGGGGCGCATCCAGTTTCATAGCGCGCCGCAGCCTTTGAAGATGCCGGCCTTCACGAATGAGAGTGGCGGCAAGGCGTCTTTGGCAGATTATCGTGGCAAGCATGTGTTGTTTAATTTCTGGGCTTTGTGGTGCGCGCCATGTGTCAAAGAGATGCCTGCGCTGAACCGGCTGGATGGGGCAGTTGGCGGTTCTTTTGAAGTCGTTACGCTGACCACAGGGCGCAATGCGCGGCCTGCGGTCGATAAGTTCTTTGCAGAGAAGAAGCTGACCAACTTGCCAAAACTGTTCGATCCAAAAATGGCCGTGGCGCGCAATGTGGGCGCTTTGGGCTTGCCAGTGACGTTGTTTATTGACCCTCAGGGCCGCGAAGTGGCGCGGGCGACAGGGGATTTTGAGTGGGACAGCCCGGCAGCACAGAAGCTGATTAAGGCATGGGTTGCTGGCGGCTGACCTTATTGTGCGCCTTCGGCGCGCGTGAAGTTTTGCGTTCTTAGGAGAGCTTTGCTCTCCCGCCACGCGGGCATCCCTCTCAAAGTATGTCTGCTAAAACGATGCTATTTAGCTTTGATCACCTGCAGAAGCGGCATGAGTTGACCCATGTCGGGGCCGTGTTGCATACCGGTGAGCGCCTTTCTGAGCGGCATAAAGAGGCCGCGGCCCTTGCGTCCGGTGGCGTTTTTCACGGCTGAGGTCCAATCAGACCAGCTTGTGTCGGTGAAGGGCATATCGGGGAGGAGCGTCAGGGCTTCTGCCACGAAGTCTTTGTCTTGATCATCAATGACAGGATCGGCGCCATTGGTGCAAAGGTCCCACCATTTTGCAATGTCGTGGCGCGTGGTGATATTCTCGCGGGCGACAGTCCAGAAGGCGGCTTGTTTATCGTCTGGAATGTTCAACGCAGCGAGATCGGATTTGACGGCCTCGACGGGTTGTGCATGCAGATGTTTCGCCGTCAGCGGGTAAAGATCATCGACGTCGAATTTGGTGGGAGCGGAACCGAAGCGGGAAAGGTCGAACCCGTCTACCAGTTCATAGATGCTGCTGCGCAGTTCAATTGGATCGGAGGACCCGATGCGGGCCATGTGGCTGAGGAGCGCCATCGGCTCAACACCGTTTTCGCGCAGGTCGCGCAGCGCAAGTGTGCCGAGGCGCTTGGACAGCGCTTCGCCTTGCGGGCCTGTGAGCAGGGAGTGATGTGCGAAGGAAGGGACAGTGCCGCCCAATGCTTCGATGATTTGAATTTGGGTGGCCGTGTTGGTGACGTGGTCCGAGCCACGTAGGACATGGGTTATTCCCATATCGGTGTCGTCGACGACAGACGCGATCGTGTAGAGCACTTGCCCGTCGCCACGGATCAAGACAGGGTCAGAGACGGAGGCGGCGTCGATGGAGATGTCGCCAAGGATACCGTCGGTCCAATTGATCCGTTGGTGGTCAAGTTTAAACCGCCAGACACCATTACCACGTTCGGAGCGGAGCGCCTCTTTTTCAGCGTCACTCAAGTCGAGCGCGGCGCGGTCGTAAACCGGCGGCTTGCCCATATTGAGTTGCTTTTTGCGTTTCAGGTCCAGTTCGACAGGCGTTTCCCATGCCTCATAAAACCGACCGATGTTGCGCAACTTATCCGCGGCATCGGCGTAACGGTCGAGGCGGGTGGACTGTGTCTCGACCCTGTCCCATTCAATCCCTAACCATTCGAGGTCTTGTTTAATCGCGTCGGCATACTCCGTCTTGGAGCGTTCTGGATCCGTGTCGTCGAGGCGCAGGATGAACTGGCCGCCGGATTTGCGCGCGATCAGGAAGTTGAACAAAGCGGTTCTGAGATTTCCGACATGCAGGTAGCCGGTGGGCGATGGGGCGAAACGGGTGACGGTCATTGGATCATAATCCTTTGTGCTTGCTGCGCGATCAACCACAGTGGGGCGCGTTTGTCCATATCCGCCTGGTTATGCTGATTTGCCTAAAATTGCTGTGAGTATTGTCGGACGGGTGGTGGCATCCCGTTGAGACTGAAAGTGTTTATTAGGGAACCAGTGGTTTAACCTCCGCAGGCTGGTTGGTGCGGTCGTCTAGGAAGGATTACCTCTATGCTACCTGTGATTGAGAATGTCAGTACCATCGAAGAAATGATGGATATGATTGACCAGCCGATGTTTCTGCTGGATGTCCATGACAAAGAAGTTTTTACATTCCGCCGTTTGAACAGATGCCATCAAACAACCACAGGGTTGACTGAGGCTCTGGTTGGTGGGCAACGACCACACTCCATTTTTCCGCAGCGACTGGCGGATACGATTGTGAGCAATTACGAACATTGCCGCGAAACGGGTCAACCCTACGAATATGAAGAAATGCTTGAACTGCCACACGGGGTGCGGTGGTGGCAGACGACTTTGTCGCCGATCAAAACCCCTTCCGGCAGCGTCGCCAAAATTCTCGGCCTCGCTTTCGACATTTCCGAGCGTAAAGAAAAGGAATTTGCGATCTCTCGGAAAGTTGCGGAATTGACGCGGCTGAGTGAGAACCTGCAGGTCTTTGCGGCCTCGGCAACGCGCGACATGACTGGGCCATTCGAGACCATCATTGCGCTGTTAAAGATGGTACAGGATGGGTTCGTCGATCTGGGCGATGAAAAGCCGGGTCAATTGGCGCTTTGTCAGGAAATCGCCGAACGATCTGTGGAGAAAATGGCGTTCATCGTGCAGTCGGCTGAAGATCTGCAGGTGCAAAAGACAGCAGCAGAAGAGATCGACATTCATCATGTCGCATCCGACTTTGCCGCTCTGCTCGACCCACATAACCGTTTGCGTATCGTTTTGCCTGTGAAGCTGATTGAAACCGATCGTGTTGCGCTGCAAATGATCCTGCGCAACGTCATGGAAGCAGCGGTGAGATACGCTGATACGGAGATCAGCATCCGCGTTTTCGAGGCTGAGGATAGCTCTGTTGCAATCGTCGTGGCGGATGACGGAGTCGGGCAATCCAGTTTGTTACGTTGCGACGGAACACCTGTTTTGCCACAGTTGGGGCAGCGTGATTGCGAGTTTGGTCTGGCATCCGCAATGGCTGTTGCGACGTCGCGCGGTGGCCGGTTGGAGCGTGGCCACTGCCCCTACGATACAGGTGTGGCCATCAAATTTACTTTGCCCGGTCGCATTATCGAATGATGTGACAGGAGAAGATGGTCAGAGTTTTCCGGCGGATTTGAATGTCTCCCAAGCGAATCTCACATATTCGCTTCTGAATGAGTGTCCGCCTTCAAATAAACAGAACGCGAGCATGTCACCGTCTGGGTTTTTCCGATCACCGCAGGTTAGTGGGCCAGCCTCGCGTTTGGTCGTCTTTCCGAACTTACCATGATCTGCATACATGGCGAGTGCTTCGCTGACATCGCCCTGATGCGTGTCCGCGATTGGCCGTCCTGTCAGTGGAACGGTCGGGTCATCGTCGCCGTGGATGTGGATGACATTCGCCACAGACTTTGCGCAGCTTTCGGGAGGGTTAAGCCAAAAGGTTCCCGAAATAGGAGCGAACCCCGCAAACATATCTGGCCGGTTGCACGCCATGTTCCAGACCATCATGCCGCCTGCGCTGAAACCGGTCATCATCATCTGGTCTGTGTCAAGCGCGAACCTTTTGCTCGCATCTGCAATCACAGCGTCCATGTAATTGAACTCGATTGATCCATCGATGTTCTTGCGTCTTGGAGAGTTCGGCAGAACCCAGTCATCGCTCGCCGATTTCACAGCGATCAGGGCAAGGCCCATGTCAGAGACCATCCGCCGGAAATTGCCATTCCGCATTGCACCACGTGCTGAGCCGCGGTAGCCATGCGCAAAAACAATGGCGCCAACCTTCGTAGCACCATCATGACCATCGGGCATCGCAATGCGGTAATGGCGGTCCCCAAGTTTGCAATCGGTATCGGTGCCGCAGGCCGCAGCAGGAAGGGCTGCAATAGCAGTGCCGATAGCAGCAATGACCGGAAGTAACTTGAGCATCTGCAATCTCTTGATGGTTTAAGCTGGGCGCACCCTGCTTTTTTGAAGCAGAGGCGACAAGTCACAAGACTGTTAGTCGCACATCCAGACCGACCGCAGTCAGCAAAGTGACTAGGTTTCGTCGCGCCAGCGATTGACGATGGGGTAGCGGCGATCCAGCCAAAAGGCGCGGCGGGTGAGGCGTGCGCCGGGTGCGGATTGAAACCGCTTGTACTCGGAGATGTAAATCAGGTGCTCGATTTTCTTGACCACGTCACGATCGTGGCCCGCGGCGACGATTTCAGCCACGGATTGTTCGCGGTCTACGAGGCGGTCGAGGATGTCATCCAAAATCTCGTAAGGAGGTAAAGAGTCCTCGTCTTTCTGGTCGGGACGCAGTTCGGCTGAAGGCGGCTTGTCGATGATACGTTGGGGGATGACTGTACCATCTGGCCCTTTCATCCAGTCGCGATGATTGGCGTTGCGCCAGCGGCATGTCTCGAAAACGCGCATTTTGTAGAGGTCTTTGATTGGGTTGTAGCCGCCCGACATGTCGCCGTAGATCGTGGCATAGCCGACAGCAACTTCCGACTTATTGCCGGTTGTCAGAAGCATTTCCCCGAATTTGTTTGAAAGCGCCATCAGCATGAGACCACGCAGGCGGGACTGGATATTTTCTTCGGTGACGTCTGCCTCAGTTCCGGCCATCAACGGGGCGAGCGCCTCTGTCACGGCCGTGCGTGGTCCGGCGATTGGAACGGTATCAATGCGCGCGCCCAGCAGATTTGCGCATTCAGAAGCGTCTTCAAGTGAATGCTCGGACGTGTATTCGGAAGGCAGCATCACACAGCGGACGTTTTCAGGCCCCAGTGCATCGACGGCAATTGTGGCCACCAACGCGGAATCGATCCCGCCAGACATGCCCAACAGCACCTGTTTGAAGCCAGTTTTGCGCATATAGTCCCGCAAGCTTTCGACCATCACACGGTAGTCTTGCTCCCATTCATCCGGCATGGATGCTTTTTCGCCCGAGACCGCGCGCCAGCCTGCCTCGGTCTCCTCAAAATCCACATGTGCGATGACCTCGTCAAAGAGAGGCAGCTGCACAGCGAGCTCGCCGCCGGGGTTCAGGATGAAGGACCCACCGTTGAAGACCTGATCGTCCTGACCACCGACCATGTTGAGGTAGACAAGTGGCAGACCGGTTTCGACCACACGCGAGACCATGTGGGCCATGCGGATGTCCAGCTTGCCACGGAAATGCGGGGAGCCGTTGGGCACCAGCAAAATCTCTGCACCGGATTCGGCGAGCGTTTCGGAAACTTCTTCATGCCATGCGTCTTCGCAAATTGGTGTGCCGATACGCAGCGGACCCAGAGCGTAGGGGCCTTGGATCGGACCGCGTTCAAACAGGCGCTTTTCGTCAAAAACATTGAAATTTGGCAGCTCGTATTTCAGCAGGCGTGCGGCGACTTTGCCATCCTTTAGGATGGAGTAGGCATTGTATAATTTTCCATCAATGACGATCGGATGACCGATGCCCATTGCCGGGCCACCTGTGATTTGTGGAGCAAGCTCATCAACAATGCGTGTGGCTTGGGCTGTGAACGCGGGCTTCATGACCATGTCTTGTGCCTGATATCCGGTGACGAACATCTCGGGCAGCGCAACCATATCTGACTTGGCGGCTTTGGCCTCTGCCCAAGCGTCTAAGGCTTTGGCAGCATTGCCTTCAAAATCCCCAACGGTGGGGTTTAGTTGCGCGAGCGTCAGGCGAAACGATTGAGTCATGTGTGTCTTTCAGAACAGTTTCACCACGTTCTAGCAGACCATGGCCCAAGGGAAAGACCTGCACGCGGACCGCTTGTCACAGGGGACGGGCTCAACTAGGGTTTTCGAAGCCGTGAATGCGAAATTGGGGGATTACCTGTGCATCTGAAACTTACTGCTGCGATGGTCTTAGCAATGGCTCTGACTGCGCCCGGATTTGCGCAAGAAACGGCAACTAAGCAATATGACGATGGCGGTATCTATTCCGGCGCATTCAAAGAGGGAAAGCGCCACGGTCAAGGCACGTTCACCTTGCCCAACGGGTACGAGTACACCGGAAATTGGGTGGATGGAGAGATACGCGGTCAGGGCACTGCGCGGTTCCCAAATGGCTCATTGTATGAAGGCCAGTTTGTTGCCGGCAAGCCGGATGGGTTCGGAAAGATTATCTTTGCCGATGGTGGCACCTATGAAGGCGATTGGAAAGACGGCAAGATCAATGGGCGCGGAATTGCCAGCTATGCAAATGGTACCCGCTATGAAGGCGAGTTTCGCAACGCGCAGCATCACGGCAAGGGGGCGATGGTTAGCCCGAATGGCTACCGCTATGACGGCCAGTGGGTGGATGGTGTCAAAGAGGGCAAAGGCAAAATCAGCTACCCAGACGGGGCTGAATACGAGGGCCAAATGCAAGGCGGTAAGCGGTCGGGCGAAGGCTCGCTGCGGATGACAGACGGGCTGACATATGTCGGTGCGTGGAAAGATGGCCAGATTGATGGGCTAGGCACGCTGACGCAATCAAATGGTGATGTGTATACAGGCACCCTGAAAGCAGGTGCGCGCGAGGGCGCCGGACGTGTGACCTATGCCAATGGCGACGTGTACGAGGGTAATTTTGCAGGCGACGCGCGCAACGGGCAGGGGTCTTTTACTGGTGTTGACGGGTTTTCCTACACAGGCAGCTGGGTCGATGGCCGGATCGAAGGCGAAGGCACTGTAACGTATCCGGATGGTTCGGTTTATGTCGGGACGCTGAAAAATGATCTTGCTGACGGCAAGGGTAAGATCACCTATCCAGATGGAGCGACCTATGACGGCGACTGGGTTGCCGGTGTCATTGAGGGGCAGGGTATTGCGCGCTATGCAAACGGGCTTGTCTACGAGGGCGCGTTCAAGAATGCGCTGATCGACGGGCAAGGCAAGATGACCTATCCTGATGGTTATGTTTATGAAGGCGCTTGGGTTGCGGGCAAGCGCCAAGGTGCGGGCCAAGCGACGTACGCGGATGGCTCTGTCTATGAAGGTATGTTCAATGCGGGGCAGCGGGAAGGGCAAGGCGCCTTTACGCGGCCAGACGGATTCTCCTACACGGGTCAGTGGAAAGATGGTCAAATCAGTGGAACAGGCACAGCGACCTATGCGACTGGTGATGTCTATGAAGGTGAGTTTCTGAACGGAAAACGATCCGGCCAGGGCGTCATGCGCTATGCTGATGGGGCTGTGACGAGCGGCGAATGGGAAGAGGGCCGTCTGACCAAAGAAGACGCACCTGAGGCAGGGGCTACAGAGTAACGCAAACTCGCGGGAGTTTAGGCTAAACCGGTTCTTTGGCGTCCAGTTTTTGGAGCCAAGAGGCGGCTTCCCTCAGCACGGTATCTTTGCGCGTGTCGTCCATGCGATCCCAAACGCGATACATATTGCCCATGCGCGGGTTCTTCGCGAACCGGTCTTTGTGTCGGACCAGAAAGTCCCAATAGAGCAAATTGAACGGGCAGGCGTCCTCGCCGGTCTTTTCTTTTACCTTGTAGGCGCAAGTTTTGCAGTGGTCCGACATTTTGGCGATATAGTTGCCGGATGAAATGTATGGTTTTGAGCCAACAATCCCGCCATCTGCGAACTGGCTCATCCCGATGACATTTGGCGCTTCGACCCATTCATAGGCATCTGCATAGACGGCTAGATACCACTCGTGCACGTCATGCGGATCGACGCCTGCCAAAAGTGCGAAATTGCCGGTGACCATCAAACGCTGGATATGGTGGGCGTAGGCTTCGCTTTGCGTTTGGCTAACAGCTTTCGAGACGCAATTCATCTTCGTCGCTGCCCCCCAGAAGAGGGGCGGCAGTTTGCGGGTATGGCCTAGATCGTTTCGGGACGTGTAGTCGGGGCCTTCGAGAAAATAGATGCCACGCATGTATTCCCGCCAACCGATAATTTGCCGGATGAACCCTTCGGCCGCATTGATTGGCGCGTGGTTGTCTTTCCACGCCTCTTCGACCTGTTTGCACACATCGAGCGGGTCAAGAAGGCCAGCGTTGATATATTGGCTGATGACGGAGTGATAAAGGAACTTCTCTTCATTCATCATTGCGTCTTGGTAATCCCCAAAATGCGGCAATGCGTAGGTGATCCAATGTGTCAGAGCACGTTGAGCCTGTGCGCTATCAGTCGCGAACCAAAAGGGGTGCAGATCGCCGAAGTTGTCGCCGAACCGGTCTTCGACCAAGGCGAGCACCTCTTTGACGGTGTCATCCGGCGTGAAACTCATCGGGCCTGAATGATTGATTGATTTCGGCGCAGATTTTCGGTTGTCGTGATCGAAATTCCACTTATCGCCAGCTGGCTTATCGCCGTCCATCATGAGCCCGGTTTTGCGACGCATGTCGCGATAGAACCACTCCATCCGAAGTTCTTTGCGGCCTTCTGCCCAAGTTTCAAACTCAGAATGCGAGGCGATAAAACGTGTGTCTTGAAGTTGGGTGAGCGGCATCGGGCAGGTATTCAAGGCCTCAATCAACCGCCACTCACCAGGCTCTGTGGCGATGATTTTGTCGGCGTCAAATTCTTCAGCCCGTCGGAGCAATTCACCGGTGATGGAGTTTGTGTTGTCCGGATCATCCAGCTTCGTGTAGCTGACATGCCATCCGTCTTCGCTAAGGCGTGCCGCGAATTTGCGCATGGCTGCAAAGAGGAAAGCAATTTTTTTGGGATGATGCGGAACATATCCCGCCTCGTCCGCGACTTCTGCCATCACGACGATGTCAGTCTGTTTGTCTGCTGCAGTGAGTGCCGAGAGAGTTGGCGTCAGTTGGTCGGCGAGAACGAGAACAAGGTTTACCATGGGATTTCATCACCCGCGTAATCAAAGAAATGACCTGACTGGTCGGGTGTGAGATGATCAATAACATTGATCAGATTCGTCGCAGCAGTCTCTGCCGAGACTGTTTTGTGGTGGCCTGCGTACTTGGCTGTAAACGCGGTCTCTACCGTGCCGGGGTGCAGGCAAACGCATATGGTTTGTTTGTGTGTGCGGGCCATTTCGATAGCGGCGCCATGGATCAGTTGGTTCAAGGCTGCTTTCGCTGCGCGGTAGCTGTGCCAGCCGCCGATGTTATTGTCCGTGATAGACCCAACCCGCGCCGAGAGAACCGCAAACACCGCGCGCCGGTCTTTTGGAAGAAGAGGCAGGGCGTGTTTCAAAATGAGGGCAGGACCGACAGCATTTGTCTGAAACTGGTCGGTAAGCCCGTCTGGTGTCAGCGCTTTGATCGTTTTTTCAGGCTCATGTCCGTTAATGACGAGCGCGCCAGTGGCAACAAACACCGTGTCGTAGGGGCCACTCAGTGCTGATAGCTTCGCAGCCACGCTGGCTTCATCAGTGATATCAAAGCCGTCTTCGCTGCGAGATAAGCGCGTAACTTCGCCGTCAAGTTGGTTTGCAATTGCGGACCCTATGCCGCCGGATGCGCCGATGATGAGGTGTCGTTTCATCTGCAGGGACATATGGCGGCAGGCGGTGGCGTCAACCAAAAGGAGCGGCTTTGCCGCGCATGATGCTTTTGCGTTCTTTGAGAACATCCTGTCCTCAGCCACGCGGGCAAACTTCGGACATGCGCCTTGCGGCACCGATGGGGGTTTTCATTTACGCTTTCAGTTGTATGATTGCGGTTATGTTGATGGTTCAAGAAAACAACCTGCTACTCCTTCTTAGCCTGCGCTGAGCGTGCCTTCCGGCGCGTGCCGCTCAGTGGGACCAGCGCCGGACATCAACAAAATCAGCTAAGAGATCAGACCAATGACAGACAATAACCGCGTTGTGATTTTTGACACCACATTGCGCGATGGCGAACAGTCGCCAGGTGCCACCATGTCCCATGCAGAAAAATTGGAAATTGCAGGGCTTCTGGATGAAATGGGCGTCGATATTATCGAAGCGGGTTTCCCCATCGCCTCGGAAGGCGATTTCGAGGCGGTGAAAGCGATTGCGCAGCAGGCCGAGAATTCTGTGATCTGCGGATTAGCGCGTGCAAATTTCAAAGACATCGACCGTTGCTACGAAGCCGTCAAACATGCGCGCCAGCCGCGTATTCATACGTTTATCGGCACATCCCCTTTGCACCGTGCGATTCCAAATCTGACCATGGACGAAATGGCGGATAAGATTGACGAAACCGTGAGCCATGCGCGCAACTTATGCGACAATGTGCAGTGGTCGCCGATGGATGCGACTCGGACGGAGTGGGACTATCTGTGCCGTGTGATCGAGATTGCGATCAAGGCCGGTGCGACAACGATCAATATTCCCGATACGGTCGGATATACGGCACCCGGTGAAAGCGCGGACCTGATCCGGCGGTTGATTTCAACCGTGCCGGGCGCGGATGAGGTGGTATTTGCCACGCATTGTCATAATGATCTTGGCATGGCGACGGCAAACTCCCTCGCTGCTGTCGAGGGCGGTGCCCGTCAGATTGAATGCACGATCAACGGCCTTGGCGAGCGTGCGGGCAACACGGCTTTGGAAGAGGTCGTAATGGCGATGAAAGTGCGCAACGACATTATGCCGTTCAGCACCAGGATCGACTCGACCAAATTGATGAATATCTCGCGCCGCGTCGCAGCGGTTTCGGGGTTCGCTGTCCAATTCAACAAAGCGATCGTGGGCAAAAACGCATTCGCTCATGAAAGTGGTATCCACCAAGACGGGATGCTGAAGAATGCTGAAACCTTTGAGATCATGCGGCCCGAAGATGTGGGTCTGACAGAAACCAACTTGGTTTTGGGCAAGCACTCCGGGCGCGCGGCGCTGCGATCTAAGCTGGCTGATCTCGGGTTTGAGTTGGGTGACAATCAGCTAAAAGACGTCTTCGTGCGTTTCAAGGCTTTGGCAGATCAGAAGAAAGAGGTTTACGACGAGGACCTCATTGCACTGATGCAAGTCGGCTCAGATGTTGAAGACCGGATCAAGTTAACAGCATTGAAAGTGTCCTGCGGGATGGGGCTTGAGAAGTCAGCAGAGATGACATTGAGCATTGATGGTGCTGAGACCTCAGTCACAGCAACTGGAGACGGTCCTGTGGACGCTGCATTTAATGCTGTGAAACAGTTGTTTGAGCACAAAGCGCGGCTGCAGGTCTATCAAGTGGCGGCTGTGACAGAAGGAACGGACGCACAGGCGACCGTGACGGTGCGGCTGGAAGAAGACGGCAAGATCGCAACCGGTCAGTCCGCAGATGTGGACACCGTTGTGGCGTCTGTGAAGGCGTATGTTGATGCGCTGAACCGCCTGCTGATCCGGCGCGAAAAGTCGGGTGGTGACACACCAGAAGTGTCCTACAAAGACGTCAGCTAACCCGCAATTCAGGCGGCGAATGCCTTCGCTAGGGTGTTTGCCGCTTCATCTGTGCCAAACGGGGCGTTCACGACGAACATGCCCGATCCAACCATGCGGTGACCTTCACGCACAGGGGGAAAGCGCACCTCGTGTCGATACGCGCCGGGCAGCTTTGCGCTTTCCAGTTTGCCGAGCATAGACGCGTGGGCCCCGGATGTGAGTACGGGATACCAAAGCGCAATGACACCGACATTCCATTTGCGGTGCAGCTTCAAAATTTGGGTTGGGATTGTCTCGTAGTCTGATTTGATTTCATAGCTTGGATCAATCAGAAGCAATCCGCGCCTTGGTTCTGGCGGGGCGACAGCATGCGCCATCTCAAATCCGTCAACTGGGTAGCATTTTGCTTTGTGGACCATGACTTCAGAAAGCGCTGCGTATTCCTGAGGATGCAGCTCTGCAACGTGCAAACGGTCCCCTTTCCGCAACAGCGTAGAGGCCAATAATGGCGAGCCGGGATACGCGTCTTCCCCGTGTTTGTGGCGGATCGCGTCCAGAGCCTGCCGGTAGGGGTGATTTCGGCTGATCTTATCTTGTAGAGCTGCCACGCCCGCTGCCGCTTCACCGGTTTTTTGCGCGGCGTCCGAGGCAAGATGATAAAGGCCGCGACCTGAATGCGTTTCTAGGTAGCTGAGCGGCTTATCTTTGCGGGTCAGATAGGACAGCATCCAAGCCAGCAGCGCGTGTTTGTGGACGTCAGCCGGATTTCCGGCGTGATAGATATGTTGGTAAGACAGCATAGCCTTCCCTAGCTTATAGAAAGCGGGCGGAATAGCGCCATTTAGGGCGCGCCCTCTCTTTAACCTGACGCCGTGCTTTCCTATAAGGGCTTTTAAGCCTGCGACTGTGCGAGTCGGTGGGGGCAAAAACTTCGAGCGGGAATATCTGCATGTCCATTCTGTCCAACCTGTTTTCGTCTGATATGGCGATTGATCTTGGGACGGCTAACACACTGGTCTATGTCAAAGGTCGGGGCGTTGTTCTGAATGAACCTTCCGTTGTGGCCTATCACACGAAGAATGGCCGTAAGGAAGTTCTGGCTGTAGGCGAGGACGCCAAGCTGATGCTGGGCCGGACGCCGGGCTCCATCGAGGCGATCCGCCCGATGCGCGAGGGTGTGATTGCAGATTTTGATACCGCTGAAGAGATGATCAAACACTTCATCCGGAAGGTGCATAAACGGTCAACCTTTACGAAGCCCAAGATTATCGTTTGTGTCCCGCACGGTGCGACCCCGGTTGAAAAGCGTGCTATCCGTCAATCTGTTCTTGGTGCAGGTGCCCGCAAAGCCGGTTTGATTGCAGAGCCGATTGCCGCAGCGATTGGGGCTGGCATGCCGATCACGGACCCGACTGGGAACATGGTTGTGGACATTGGCGGCGGGACAACGGAAGTCGCCGTTCTGTCATTGGGTGACATTGTTTACGCGCGCTCGGTCCGTGTGGGTGGTGATCGTATGGACGAGGCGTTGATCTCGTACCTGCGCCGCCATCACAACATTCTGGTTGGTGAATCGACTGCCGAACGGATCAAGACATCCATCGGGACCGCGCGGATGCCGGATGACGGGCGTGGCTCGTCCATGCAAATTCGCGGGCGTGACCTGTTGAACGGAGTCCCGAAAGAGACGGAAGTTAACCAAGCGCAGGTGGCAGAAGCACTGGCCGAGCCAGTGCAGCAGATCTGCGAAGCCGTCATGACGGCGTTGGAAGCGACCCCGCCCGATCTTGCGGCCGACATCGTTGACCGCGGTGTGATGCTAACCGGTGGCGGCGCGCTTTTGGGAGAGCTTGATCTCGCTTTGCGCGAACAAACCGGTCTTGCGATTTCAGTCGCTGATGAGAGCCTGAATTGTGTGGCTTTGGGCACCGGCAAAGCGCTGGAATATGAAAAGCAACTGAAACACGTGATTGACTATGAAAGTTAATTGCGCGCGGTGATGTAAGAGTTGATCCCGTCTGCCCTTGGTTGCGGGCGGCAGAATGCTTTAGTGTAACCCTGCAACGGCGGGATAGTGTTTGTGGCACGCGACAGATACGGACAAGAAGAATACGGGCGACCCGTCAGACGTGTTCTGATCGGGCTTCTTGTCGTGGTACTGCTGGCTGTTTTCGGTCTTTGGCGCATTGATAATCCCCGTGTTGAACGGTTCCGGGCGGCGATGATCGACAGAATCGTTCCTTCTTTTGACTGGGCATTGGTGCCGGTTACTCGGGTCTCTCGTATGATCGATGACTTCCAAAGCTACAGCAGAATTTATGAACAAAACCAAGAGCTTCGTCGCGAACTACAGCAATTGAAGTCTTGGCGCGAGGCTGCCTTGCAGCTCGAACAAGAGAACGCACGCCTGCTTGACTTGAACAAGGTGCGTCTGAATGCACAGCTGACTTACGTCACGGGTGTTGTCCTGACTGATAACGGCTCTCCGTTCCGGCGGTCCGTGCTTTTGAATGTGGGTGCGCGTGATGGGGTACAGGACGGTTGGGCGACGATGGATGGATTGGGGCTTGTGGGCCGAATCTCCGGCGTTGGTGAGCGGACATCGCGCGTGATTTTGCTGACTGACAGCAACAGCCGTGTTCCTGTCTCGATCCAGCCTTCTGGTCAGAACGCCTTGCTGATTGGAGACAACACGCTCGCGCCACCGGTCGATATCGCGGACAACCTAGAGGACGTACGGCCAGGTGATCGCGTAGTGACGTCGGGTGATGGCAAAGTGTTTCCAGCGGATATTCTGGTGGGTCAGATTGCTCAAGGCCCGAATGGCCGTTTGCGTGTGAAGCTTGCGGCCGATTACGGCCGTCTTGAGTTCTTGCGGGTGCTGCGCAATCCGGAAGCGCCCGTCATTGCCACAACAGGCGCATTGATCGGCCCAGACGAGATACCTGTTTCCGAAGCTGCGGTGGAGGCGAGTGATGGTTGATCCTATTACGACCCGCCGCTTTGGCTTTCGCTGCGTGTTTTTCGCGCTTTGCGCTCTGATCATCTTTCTAAAGATGTTGCCGTTATCGACCATTCCTCGCAGCATACCGGGACCAGATTTGTTGTTCTGCTTGACCGCCGTTTGGATCATGCGGCGCCCACGTTGGGCCCCTGTTGGTTTGATCGTTTTGGTGCACCTTATCGCTGATATTCTGTTCCTGCGGCCAATCGGTCTTTGGCCCGCTATCAGCCTGTTGGGCTACGAATATCTGCGCCGCAAAGCGGGGGGGCAAACTGAAATATCGGTGCCAGTCGAAATTGGACTTGCGGCAGCAACTTTTGCGGTTCTTGTGGCTGCAAATGCGTTGTTCCATGTGATCTTCGGGCTGGGTCAGCCGGCTTTTTCAGTTCTGCTGCTCCATATCGTAATGACTGTGGTTGCTTACCCGTTCGTTATTGCGGTCTCGCACTTCCTAGTCCGTGTGCGCCGTGCGCGTCCCACTGAGCTTGATGGATCGGGGATTGCGATATGAGACGGTCGCCCAAGGATACTGAAGAGAGCGCAGCAATTGTCAGCCGTCGTGGCCTCATTCTGGGCGGCGGGATGGTGGCGTTTGCGACGGTGCTGGGCACACGGATGCGGCACCTTCAGGTCAATCAGGCAGATCAGTTTCGACTGCTCGCCGAAGAAAATCGCATCAATATTCGCCTGCTTCCGCCGCCTCGCGGTCAGATCTTTGACCGGAACGGGTTGCTGATTGCAGGTAACGAGCAAAACTACCGTGTGACCATCATTCGTGACGAGGTTGATGATCCTGAGAAAGTCCTAAACGACCTCAGCCGTCTTATTCCGCTCACGCGCAAAGATATCAATGATGTCCTCGAAGAGATGGGGCGCAGGTCGCGTCTGGTTCCCGTAACCGTTGCGGATCGTTTGAGCTGGGAAGATGTCAGTCAAGTCGCTGTAAACGCACCGGCACTGCCCGG
The DNA here is from genome assembly GCA_947494435.1 of uncultured Litoreibacter sp. Taxonomy (GTDB): domain Bacteria; phylum Pseudomonadota; class Alphaproteobacteria; order Rhodobacterales; family Rhodobacteraceae; genus Litoreibacter. Next base: position 714,466 of record CANLUY010000001.1, on the reverse strand, counting down.
CATTACACCTGAATTTGGTTTGAGCCGCTTCTATCCGCGTTCGGACGATTACGCGCATATTGTCGGATATGTCGGCCCCGTGTCGGATTACGATCTCAGCCGGATTCAAAATCCGGACCCGCTGCTTCAAATCCCGAAATTCCAACTCGGCAAGACCGGTGTTGAGAACAAGTTCGAGAGTTCTTTGCGCGGGAAGGCAGGAACCAAACGCGTCGAAGTTAACGCCGTTGGCCGGGTGATGCGGGAGTTGGGTCGCGAAGAAGCGACGAAAGGCGACACGCTTCAACTGACGATTGACACGAAACTGCAGAACTTCGTTCAGGCGCGCTTGTCGGGCGAAAGTGCTGCGGCTGTAGTGATTGATGTGACGAACGGTGACTTGGTCGCCATCGGCTCTGCACCTGCGTTTGATCCAAACAAATTTGTGCGTGGTATTTCCGTTGCGGATTATTCATCGCTCACAGAAAGCAAGTACCGTCCTCTGGCGAACAAGGCGGTCCAAGGGACCTATCCTCCGGGATCGACATTTAAGATGGTCACGGCATTGGCCGCCTTGGAGGCGGAAGAAATCGGTATCGAAGAAACAATCTATTGCGGCGGTTTTACCGAGCTTGCGAACCGGCGTTTCCATTGCTGGAAGCGTGGTGGGCACGGAAAAATGAATCTGCGTGATAGTCTTAAGCAGTCTTGCGATGTCTATTATTACGAGCTCGCACAGCGCGTGGGTATTGAGAATATCACCAAGATGGCACGCCGCCTTGGATTGGGAGAACGCCATGACGTCCCAATGTCTGCGGTCGCGAAAGGACTGACACCTACCAAGGCTTGGAAGGCGGAAAACCGCGGGAAAGACTGGGTAATTGGCGACAGCCTCAACGCGTCAATCGGGCAGGGCTTTGTCTTGGCGTCGCCCTTGCAGCTTGCTGTGATGACGGCCCGACTTGCAACTGGTCGCGCGGTGTCGCCACGGTTGGTGAAGGCCGTGGATGAAAAAGAGTTACCGGCCACTACTGGTGAACCGCTGGGCTTGGCTAAGCGGACTTTGGACTACATTCGCGATGGTATGTTTGCGGTCAGCAATGAAAGCCGAGGGACGGCATACCGGACGCGCATTGCTGATAAAACTAAGCGCATGGCCGGAAAAACCGGGACGTCGCAGGTCCGCAATATCACAGCAGCCGAGCGTCGGGCCGGGGTGTTTCGCAACGAGGACCTTCCATGGGAGCGCCGGGATCACGCGTTGTTTGTGGGTTTTGCTCCTTACGACAATCCGCGCTACGCGATCTCCGTCGTAGTGGAACACGGTGGCGGCGGGTCAACCGCTGCGGCGCCAATTGCACGTGATATTATCCTCGCGGCGCAGTTTGACGGCATACCGCCGTTATCAGCGTATCCATCGTCGCAACGCGGACGTATCCGGTCTGCCTTGGAAGAATTGCCTATTAATGATCCGACGGATGGCGCAACGCAGGTCTCTGAAGCATGAGCTATCTTGAGTATAACCTCAAATCAGTCCCTGTAGGTCCGTCGAAACTGCTCTATCTGAATTGGGCGGTGGTCTTGCTTTTGGTGGCGATCGCGAGCATCGGGTTCCTGATGCTCTATTCGGTTGCGGGCGGGTCAATGAACCCATGGGCCGAACCGCAAATGAAGCGCTTTGCATTGGGCCTTGTCTTGATGTTTTCTATCGCGCTGATCCCGACTTGGTTTCTGCGAAATATCGCGGGTCTGACTTACGCGATCTGCATTGTTTTGTTGTTGGGGGTAGAGTTCTTCGGCTCCACCGGCAAAGGCGCGCAGCGTTGGATTGATCTTGGTTTTATGCGACTTCAACCGTCTGAGCTGACAAAGATCACCCTCGTTCTGTTTCTCGCCGCCTACTATGATTGGCTGGATATGAAGAAGGTCTCACGACCATTCTGGGTCATCATTCCGGTCTTGATCATCGCTGTTCCTACTTATCTAACCCTCCGGCAACCTGATCTTGGAACAGCGCTTTTGCTTGTCTTTGGTGGGGGCGGCCTAATGTTTTTGGCTGGTGTCAGCTGGATGTATTTCGCGGCGGTAATTGGTGCGGGCGTGGGGATTGTGGTCGGCGTTTTCAAATCGCGCGGCACGGATTGGCAATTCTTGAAAGACTATCAATACCGGCGCATTGATACGTTTCTTGATCCTTCATCTGACCCGCTTGGGGCAGGGTATCACATCACCCAATCAAAGATCGCGCTTGGCTCAGGTGGATGGACGGGCCGGGGGTATATGCAAGGCACCCAGTCCCGGCTAAATTTTTTGCCTGAGAAACATACTGACTTTATCTTCACGACGCTGGCGGAAGAGTTCGGCTTCGTTGGAGGTATCTCCCTCCTTGCACTGTATATCGGCGTTATCGTTTTCTGTGTCTTCTCCGCGATCAGCAACAAAGACCGTTTTGCCTCTCTGCTGACCCTTGGGATTGCGCTTACCTTCTTCTTGTTCTTTGCGGTGAACATGTCGATGGTCATGGGGCTAGCGCCTGTCGTTGGTGTGCCATTGCCTTTGGTCAGTTATGGTGGATCTGCGATGTTGGTTTTGATGATTGGCTTCGGATTGATCCAATCTGCCCATGTTCATCGTCCGAGGTAGTTGATGATTAACATTCTATTCACGGCCAAGCATGAACGCTGGGTCGATTATGAAGCGCCATTACGGGCGGCTTTCGATAAAGCGGGCCTGACATACACGCTCGGCACTGATATTCCCGCCGAAACGGTTGATTACCTTGTGTATGCGCCGGGCGGAACGGTGTCCGATTTTACACCATTCACACGCGCAAAGGCCGTGCTTGGACTATGGGCTGGTGTTGAAGCAATTGTCACGAATGAGACGCTCACCCAGCCCCTTTGCCGTATGGTTGACGATGGTCTGACCGATGGGATGGTCGAGTGGGTTGTCGGTCATACTTTGCGTCATCATCTCGGAATGGATGCGCATATTCATGGCCAAGATGGCATTTGGCGTGCAGGTATTGTTCCTCCTCTTGCCAAGGCCCGCAAAGTGACAGTGCTCGGACTTGGGGCGCTCGGCTCGGCCTGTGCCATGCAGCTTTCAGCACTGAAGTTTGATACACATGGATGGAGCCGTTCGCCCAAGTCTATTGCTGGTGTTAGATGTCATAATGGCGAAGAAGGTTTGATAGACTCGCTTCGAGGGGCGGACATTGTAATCCTTCTGCTGCCCTCGACGGCTGCGACTGAGAATACGTTGAATGTAGAAACCCTCGCATTGCTCGCGCAAGACGGGGTGGTGATCAACCCTGGGCGTGGTCCGCTCATTGATGATGAGGCCTTGCTCCTCGCGCTTGATCACCATCTTGGCCATGCAACGCTTGATGTCTTTCGTGTCGAGCCCTTGCCTGCGGAGCATCCTTTCTGGTCTCATCCGAAAGTGACCGTGACACCGCATATTGCGTCAGAGACGCGCGCGGATACGGCGAGTGACATCATCGCTGAAAATATCCGCCGGTCAGAAGCCGGAGAGCCGCTCCTTCATCTCGTTGATCGCGAAGCTGGATACTAAGCTTGTTGTTCCGCTAGAGTTTTGGCATCTGCCTCTTCCTGCAAATTTACAGCTTGGGCGGCTTGCTGGGATCCATCCCAGGCGCTTTGGGACCTTCATTTACTGGAAGCTCTGGCAAATCAAATCGTAGTCCGACTTTTGCGAGCCTTGCTGCCATCGGATTGCTGTGACCGAAGAAAGCGACATCAATCGTACCTGCCTCAATTCCACTGAAGACAAGCGCTTCATTGACCGCACGCGCCAATGCCGTCTCCGCACCGGGTAAGGGATCGAGAAATGCGAGCATATGAGATTGTGCGCCACCCTCATAGCGTACGGCGCAGAGGTATGCAGACCTTGCCAGCCCTGCTGCCATTGCCAATTTTATGTCTAGTCCCGTGATCAGCGCCTCTGGCAATCCAGACGGCGGCAACAGTTCTTCAGGTTTTGCCTCGACATCTGAAGGGCTTGTCCCAAGCGTGTTATGCAACCATTCGACTGCTTCGGCCGGAAGAATGATCGAAGACGGTGCAACTTCTAGATTTAGCCCCAACCCCAAACCTTGCCCTGACAGCATGCCTGCAAGCACCCGACCGGACAGGGCGACGTAGGGTGCGGCACCGGCAAACTCAGCCAGCCTTTCTTCGCGGTCGAAGGCCAAAACCAGCGATGTGTCTTCCAGCGGGAAAACACGTGGATTGATCTGCTCGCCCTGTGTTTCGGCCTCAAGCAAAAGAAATAGTTCTGCATCGGCGAGACGTTCGTAGAAACGAAGCCTTGCAGCGTCAGATTGCTCCATCTGTGCATGCGCTAAATCAAGTGGGGTCATTAAGGATGATCTTTCAGGGCGTTTTGCGACAAGTTGTAGGTTCGCTCGGCATTATAATTCAACGCTACTTAGAGTTATATCAGGGTAAGGTGGAAGGTGTGAACGTATGAATGCTGAACAAATCTCAAAGAAGATGAGGGCATGTACACTTTGCACTGATCTTCCCCTCGGCCCGAAGCCCCTTTTTCGATTGCACAAAGACGCACGTATCCTCATCGCTGGGCAAGCGCCCGGGCGAAAAACCCATGAAAAAGGCATACCCTTTGACGATGCATCCGGCGACAGGTTGAGATCGTGGATGGGCATCGATCGCGATGTTTTCTACGAGAGTCCCAAGCTTGCGATATTGCCTATGGGTTTGTGCTATCCCGGAACCACAAAGTCAGGTGACTTGCCGCCCCGACCTGAATGCGCGGTGGCTTGGCGCAACGATGCGCTGTCAACGCTTGGTAACCTGGACCTTTGCTTGATCATAGGACGGTATGCGATGGATTGGCACCTTGAGGGGTTCAAAGGCAAAACGATTGCTGAGGTCTCTCTACACCACGCAGAACTCAATCAGCGGAATTTGGTGTTACCTCACCCTAGCCCACGAAATAATCGGTGGCTTCGTCAGAATACTTGGTTTGAAGAAAGGCTTGTTCCCTTACTCAGACGCCGCGTGGCGGAGCTTTTGGAGCCTGTCAGCTGAAAGGTACGGTTTAGAAGTGCGCGACCCTTACGGGTGATCTCTCGCATACTAATGATGCGAAATTTTCCCTGAACAAAAACAAGTGCCGTGATATTCGGTTATGCTCTGCATGTCTCATCACCGCGGGGTAAGTTTAGACGTCTTAAGCTGCGTTTGAGGCCGCGATCAGCGAGGTTGATCGCGCGTCATGCGTCGATATCTCGACAGTTGATCTTTAAATTTTCATCCAAGGAAGTGAGTTGAAGGTTTGTCAGATTATGGCGCACGCCTGCGCTTTGGTGTAGGAACGCTTGGCTGGTGGATTTTGACTGCGTTCAGCTTTATCAGAACCGAAAAACCTGTGATTTGCTGAACCATTCTTCGAGAATGAGGCTGATCCCTTCATCGGAAAGCCGAGATGATGACTGAGACTTTCAAGCAACCGGATGATGCGCTGCTAGACGAGCTAAAAACTCTGCTAGGTCCAACAGGTTGGAAAGAAGGGGCCGAGCCAACGCGGCACTTTGAAGATCCGCGCGGGCGATTTGAGGGCAAAGCCCGTCTAATCGTGATGCCGGAAACGACAGAACAAGTCGCGCAGATTGTCTCGATGTGTAACGCTGCAAAAACGGGTATCGTTCCGTTCAGCGGTGGCACCGGCGTTGTGGCCGGTCAGCTATCTACCGAAAGTGACAATGCGATCATCCTTTCACTTGAGCGCATGAACAAGGTTCGCGACATTTCGTTGGAAGATAGTGTTCTTGTGGCTGAGGCGGGCTGCATCTTGGAAAACATCCATACCGTCGCGGCGGAGCATGACTTGGTTTTTCCGCTAAGCATGGCCTCCAAAGGAAGCTGTTGTATAGGTGGCAATCTCGCGACCAATGCAGGTGGGATTCAGGTTGTGCGCCATGGAAATGCGCGTGACCTGTGTTTGGGTGTCGAAGCTGTCCTGCCAGACGGCACTATTTATAGCGACCTCAGTCCGCTTCGGAAAAATAACACCGGCTATGACTTGCGCCATCTGCTTATCGGTAGCGAAGGGACGCTCGGAATTATCACTGCTGCAACCCTCGTCTTGAAACCCGTTGATCCCGAAACAACAACGGTTCTCTGCGCCTTGGAAACACCTGCAGCTGCACTCGCGCTCTTTCGAAATGTCCAAAAGGAACTCGGCAGCAGCATATCCGCCCTAGAGCTGATGAGCGGGTTCGGTCTTGATCTCGTGACGTCTCATTTCCCGACGCTTAATGCGCCGTTTAGTGAATTGAAAGGTTGGTATTTGTTACTTGAGGCAAGCGGACCATTGGGCATTAGGGAGCGGTTAGAAGCGGCCCTCGCTGATTGCTTTGAGGCCGGCCTGCTAAGTGATGCCGTAATTGCCCAATCAGACTCCCAGCGCCAAAACCTCTGGGACTTGCGGGAGAATACCCCCGAAGCCAATCGCGCGGCAGGCGCATTTTGCAACAGTGATACCTCCGTGCCAATCAGCAAAGTGCATGATTTCATTGTGACGACGGTAAACATGCTGATGGATATCAATCCCCAACTCAGGATTAACACCTACGGTCACATCGGGGACGGCAACATCCATCACAACGTCCTGCCCCCTATCGGTATTTCAAAGATGGATTTTGTGACAGCGCACCCAAACATCATCGAGGCGGTTCGCATGGCGATCAATGAAGCCACAGCTCAGTTTGATGGGTCGATCAGCGCGGAGCATGGAATTGGTCGGTTGAAAACCAGCGATCTCGAAATGTTTGCGAAGCCGGGAAAGCTGGACGCTTTGAGGCATATCAAGCATGCGCTTGATCCCAACAACATTATGAACCCCGGTGCAATCGTGCGGTAACGGTTCCTCGCCAATCTTAGGCGGCCGCGGCTAAATGATCGCGCCCCGCACCTTAGCGGACACCCATTCGGAAATGACAACCGCCGCGAGGATGACAAGCAGGATCAGGGATACTTGTGGCCAAGCAAGTACATTCAACGAAGAAGACAATTGCAGGCCGATGCCACCAGCACCGACCAATCCAAGCACAGTTGATTCACGGATATTGATGTCCCAGCGGAATACCGCAATTCCGGCGAAAGCTGGCAAGATCTGTGGGACGATACCATAAGCCATAACCTGCCATCTTGACGCACCGGTTGCAGTTATCGCTTCAACTTGGGTCTGGTCGATTTCCTCGATGGCTTCATAAAGCAGCTTTGCGCAGAACCCGATGGAGCGGATCGCAATCGCGATCACTCCTGCAAACACGCCTGGTCCGATAATTGCAATCAGAAGCAAAGCCCAGATCAGAGAGTTGATTGAGCGGGTCGAGACGATGATCAGCAATGCGAAAGGTCGGATGAACAACTTCGATGGTGTTGTATTGCTGGCTGCAAGAAAGGCGACGGGAACAGCAAGAATCAAAGCAAAGAATGTGCCCAACGTTGCGATGTTCAAAGTGTCCCAGATCGGCTTGCCCAGTTGCGTGATGTATTCCCAACGCGGGGGCGTGGCGCGCGTCCAGATATCTTCCGCAATGCGGGGCGCGTCCCATACAAAGAACCATGTGGTTGATGCGGAGATTTGTTGCCAGCAATAGGCAAAGACCGCGACACCGACCAGCCACATGATCCAATGGCCAAGGCTCTCACGGCCAGACCGGCGTTGCCAGACTTTTCGGCCTTTGAGGTCTTGCACCGGCATTACTGAACCCTCGCCCGAATAACTCCGGAGATATATTCAAGCGCCATGACGATCACGATGATGATCAGCAAAATTGCGGCTGCGGTGTCGTATTCATACCGATCAAAGGCTGTATTTAGTGTTGCACCAATGCCCCCCGCACCCACCAAACCCAAGATCGCGCTTTCACGAAAGTTAATGTCGACGCGGTAGATGCTCAGGCCAATGAGGCGCGGCATGACCTGAGGTTGAACACCGTAATTGATCCATTGCGTCCACTTCGCACCTGAGGCCTTGATCGCCTCAGCCTGCACCTTGTCCATGCTTTCGATATCTTCGGCCAGAAGTTTTGACAGGAACCCGATCGTGGCGAAGCTCAGCGTCAAAAAGCCCGCGAGCGGACCAAAGCCAAAAATAGCGACCAACAAAATCGCTACGATAATCTCTTGCAAAGCGCGGCTGATGGCGATGATTGAGCGGCAGATCAAATACACGGGCAAGGGTGCTATATTGCGTGCGGCTCCGAGCGCAATGGGGATCGAAATCACGATCCCAACAACAGATGCTGCGATCGTCATAATGACGCTTTCAAGCATGCCTTCATAAATATCAGATGATCGGGTGGAGAAGTCTGGGCTTGTGAACGCCAGCACGAACTGCTTTCCGCGTTCTAGCCCCTCATAGACGCGCGCCCAATTTACATCGATTGTCATGTAAGCGGCTATCAAATAAGCAACAGCTCCGATCAGCAACACCCATCGCAGCCACCGGCGCTTGATAAAAGGGGGCTTGCGCCAAGGTTTGCCAATCAGCGTGTTAACATCGGTCATATTGCGACCTCGGCGTCGTCTTCATCGACTTTCTCGATCGTCGCTTCCCAATCTTCTTCGCCATAGATCGTGGTGAGAACATCAGGCGTTAGGCCTTCGGGTGGTCCGTCAAACTCAACCGCGCCAAAACGTAGGCCAATGACGCGTTGTACAAACATCTGGGCCAATGCGACGTCATGAATGTTGATGATCGCAGCTAGTCCACGCTCTTTGCACAGCTCGCAAATCAAGCGCATAATCTGACGGGACGTTTTTGGATCCAATGATGCTGTGGGTTCGTCAACCAGCAGGAGCGCCGGGTCCTGTATCAATGCCCGACAAATGCCCACGCGCTGGCGTTGTCCGCCGGAAAGCTCATCGGCACGTTTGTCTGCCATATGTGCAAGCCCCACACGATCAAGCAACCGGAAGGCCTCATCTATGTCCGATTGAGGGTAGCGGCGCAAAAAGCTCCGCCAGAACCCGACGTATCCTAAGCGACCGGAAAGGACGTTTTCCATTACGCTGAGGCGTTCAACCAACGCGTATTCCTGAAAGATCATTCCCATGCGGCGGCGTTCGCGGCGCAGGTTGCCCGAAGACAAACCTGTTAGCTCAACGCCACCGAGATATACTTTGCCAGAGGTTGGTTCGACAAGACGGTTGATACATCGGATCAGCGTTGATTTTCCGGCACCTGAAGGGCCGATCAGGGCAAGAACCTGTCCCTCCGGGATTTCCAGCTCCACCGCCTTCAAAGCTTGGTCGCCAGTTTTGTACGTCTTCACAAGCTTCTCAAGCCGCAGCATGAAAGCGCCCCCTACCTCAAAATCATATTTTTTAGAAAAGGCGGGTCCGAAGACCCGCCCGATCACGTGTTACTCACACGCGTAGCTTACGCCGTTCGCGGCGTCGATTTTCCGGATCACTTCCCAGAATTCCTGATACGTCATTTCAAGGAATTGGCCTTCATTCGATTTTTCGAATTCAGCCTGAAGTGTCGTGCCGTCCCATTCAAAGTTGAAGAACGCGTTGCGAATCTTTTCCTTCAGTTCGGGCTTCAAGTTATGCGCTGTCCCAAACCCTGTCGTTGGGAAGGTTTGTGATTTGTAGATAACCTTGACCTGATCCTCTGTGATGACGTCACGGCTGATCATCCGTGCCTTAACCGAGTTCGCGATGGAGGCCGCCATATAGTCTTTGTTGGCGACGCCCAAGATCGAGTTGTCGTGTTTGCCTGAATAGACTGGCTCGAAGTCACGTTCGGGCAGCATATCGAAGTCGCCTTTCAGGATCGCTGAAGGTGCTTTAAAGCCGGAGTTTGAGGTTGGTGATGTGAAGGCCAGCTGTTTGCCTTTAATGTCCTCGACCTTCTCGATGCCCGAGCCCGGGAATGTGATGATCTCCATCTCATAGCCGAAGTTGCCATCTTTTGACGCCATGATGGTGAACGGATTGAAGCCCGCGCAGTTCACGGCCAAAGGGTTGGACCCGGTATTGAAACCCGCAATGTGCAACCGGCCTGACCGCATCGCCTCAATTTGCGCTGCGTTGTTTTGTACAGGGAAGAAGACGACTGACTTGCCAGTCTCAGCCTCCAAATGCGTCAGGAAATCAGACCAAGCTTCTTTGTAAACTGCCGGGTCTTCAACTGGTGTGTAGGCAAAGATCAGCGTATCAGGGTCTACCTGATCGGCTGGATCGGTCGGAGTATCGGCAATCAGGTCGCCATCCACATCGCAAAAGCGTTTGTCCAGATCACCGCGCGGGCAGTCTTGTGCCGCAGCGGGGCCGGTCAATGACAGTGCGAATGCTATGGCTGCACCGGATAGAAGTGAGTTCATTAATTTCATGTAAATATCCTCCCAAGGCTTAGAGGCTAGCCTGAAACCTTAAATATGCAAGGTGGTTTCGAAACCCGATATTCGAAGCAGAGTATTTGCCTTGGTTGAGTCCAACTCCGATGGCCGGCTATTCACTCTGTGGCCGTTCTCGTCAGTTACCATTCCGCAGCGCATCACGATACCAAGCGATGATAATGTCGCGATTTTCGTCGGTCATCGTTGAAATCGCTTTGGGCGGAGGCATGGCGTGGCTGACCCCTGCCTGCAGGAAGATTTGTTTCGCATGACGGGCTACATCAGCTTCTGTCTCAAGCACGACGCCTTTGGGTGGCCAGAACATCGTCTCGCTATAAATCGGTTCACGCGCGTGGCACATGGAACAATTTCCGAGCACGACGTCGTAAGCTTGTTGGAAGCCATCTGCCGACGCAAATTTCTGTTCGTATCGCGTGAGTTCTCGTGCCTCCGCATTTTCGATTTTGTCGAGCATTGGTGCGACGGACAGCCAAGCCATGATCATCATGAGAAGAAGGGTAACAATCCAAGTCCAGTTGGGCCCCTTGCCAGTTTTGTGCATCGTGTTGAAATAGTGCCGGATCGTAACGCCAGTGAGGAAGATGAGGCTCGCGATGATCCAAGAATACTCCGTCGCGAAAGCAAGCGGATAGTGGTTCGACAACATCAAGAAAACCACAGGCAAGGTCAGGTAGTTGTTATGGGTCGAACGAACCTTTGCGATCTTGCCGTATTTTGCGTCAGGCGTGCGGCCTGCCTTTAGGTCTTCGACCACAATCCGTTGGTTTGGCATGATCTGGAAGAACACGTTTGCGGTCATGATGGTCGCAGTGAAGGCGCCAAGATGTAGTAGCGCGGCACGGCCCGTGAAAATCTGGTTATACCCCCACGACATAGCCACAAGAATGGCAAACAGGAGCAGCATCAACAGGGAAGGGTAATCACTGAGTTTCGACTTGCACATCTGATCATAGGCCAGCCAACCAATGGTCAAAGACCCGCCTGAAAGGATGATACCCTGCCACAGAGCGAGGTCAGCTTTGTTGGGATCAAGCAGATACAACTCACCGCCAAGCCAATAGATAATCATCAAAAGCACAGCCCCGGAAAGCCATGTCGAATAGCTTTGCCATTTGTGCCAAGTCAGATGCTCTGGCATGCGCGCAGGGGCGACCATGTATTTGGTTGTGTGGTAGAATCCCCCTCCATGAACCTCCCATTCTTCGCCATAAGCCCCTTCGGGCATGTCATCTGCGGGTTTCAGCATTAAATCGAGGGCGATAAAGTAGAAACTTGCACCAATCCACGCCATGGCGGTGATCACGTGGAGCCAGCGGACCGAGAATTCGATCCAGTCCCACATGACGATAAAGTCGTACATTCCGACCTCCTTTTAGTCGATCCGCCCCAACTCTAGGCGATACGGCATTCTTCTGGTATTGCTGGGAATTACCAAGCTGTATCAAAAAAAGCGAGACAATGTCGTACCTTGATAATATTCGCACATTTGTTCGCGTTTACGAGTTGGGAAGCATGTCTGCCGCTGGGCGCGATTTGCGAATCTCTCCAGCAGTGACATCATCGCGTATTTCTCAGCTAGAAAATCATCTTGGCGTTCGGTTGTTTCAACGCACAACTCGCAATCTGAATGCGACGGAGCAAGGCGAAACCTTTTATCGCGGCGCATGCGAGGTTTTGGAAGCGGTAGAGACTGCGGAAGCGCAAGTGACCGAAATAACCGACAGCCCGAGGGGGTCACTTTATGTCGCGGCCCCTTTGGGAGTTGGGCGGAGGTTAATTGCACCGCAAATCCCTGCCTTCCTAAGAGACTATCCGGCTATGAGTGTAAGGCTGCGGCTGACAGATCGCAAAGTGGACCTGACAACTGAAGGGCTGGATTTGGCATACTTCTTAGGTCAACCCGAAGACAGTAATCTGAAGATTAAGAAGATCGCGGATGTACAGCGCGTTTTGTGTGCGTCACCGGCTTATGTCGCGGCGCATGGGCATCCTCGTTCGGGCGAAGACATTGTTCAAAAGAAGCATGAATGCCTTAACCTTCGTTTTCCAGGTGCATCAGAGTTTCAGTGGCCGCTGTTGACGCCCAATGGGGTGAAGCGGTTTCGCGCTACGGGTCGGTTCGAGAGTGATGACGGTGACGTCCTCACAGACTGGGCCTTGTCAGGGAATGGCATAGCACTGAAACCCGTTTTTGAAGTTGCAAGTTACCTACAGTCTAGCGAGCTTGTCGTTGTTGGTGAAGAGACGCCGCCTGAACCGATTCAAATGGCGTGTTTGTTTACCCATCGCAGGCACCAAGATCCAAAAACGCGGCTGTTTATGGATTTCGTATCCGGGCGGATTGCACAGGCCATAAAGGATCCGGTCAAACCGGATTAACTTCCGCGGTAGGTCGAGTAGCCAAATGGCGAAAGAAGAAGTGGCACATGGTAATGTTGTTCTTCCGACATGCCAAAGCGCAACGGAATAACATCTAAGAACCGTGGGTCCTCCGCCAGCGTGCCGCAACGATCAAGATACTCTCCCGCGTGGAATAGCAATTCATATATGCCTACTTCAAAATCATCGCGTGGTAAGATCTGTTCATCGGTTCGCCCGTCATCATTTGTCACGAGAGCCTTCAGTAACTCTCTATTTGCGCCATCAATCCGATAAAGCTCGATTCTGAGGCCCTGAGCCGGACAACCGCGCGCAGTATCAAGAACGTGGGTCGTGAGATATCCAGACATCAAAAACTCCTCTTGCTGCGTTAATTCTGTCTGTTTCGTAGGCAATCCACAAACCTAACGTTAGTTAACGCTCCTTCGCGTTTTTTTTGAAAAACAAATCTATTCTTTTGAATTAAGAACTTTCTGGGCAGGAGGGCAAGATATGAAGCTAGAACTAGGCAAGTTAAGGCGGACGCCAAAGCACAAAACTTCTGTGCTATGACAGGACGACTAAAAATTGTCCCGCTTACACCAGACGGTTTCGCGCCATATGGGGATGTCATGCACGCCGCTGGCGCGCCGGATAAGCTGATCAATCAAGGACGCTGTGGCCGATACCATGACTTGGCGAAGCTGGACTTTTCCGATTGCCGCGCTGGCATAAGTATTTTTCAAAGCGAGAAAGAAACTCTGCCGTTGGTGCTCAAGATGGTTGAGCGGCATCCCTACGGAAGTCAGGCGTTTGTGCCAATGTCGGCCGATCCCTTTTTGGTCGTCGTTGCGAAAGATGACAATGGCACACCGATAGATCCCAAGGCTTTTCTGACGGCGCCGGGGCAGGCCGTAAACTTTCATCGGGGGACATGGCACGGCGTCTTGACCCCGTTATCGGAGCCGGGCTTATTTGCCGTTATTGATCGCATCGGCGACGGAGCCAATCTCGAAGAGCACTGGTTCGATGATCCCTACATTATTGAAAAATAAGAAGTGGCCAGTCTGACAGGCCGCCACACCGCATCACTTAAGGGAGACACCACAATGACAGATGCGTCTATCGGAACGCCGGAGCAACTTCGGGACCCGAACTATACACCACCTCTTGCGAAAGCTGTTCCGCTTGGCATCCAGCACGTTCTGGCGATGTTTGTGTCAAACGTGACACCTGCCATCATCATTTGCGGCGCGGCCGGGTTCGGGTTTGGTTCAAACTCACCTGACTTCCCGCAGATGATTTACATGATCCAAATGTCGATGTTCTTCGCGGGAGTGGCGACTTTGCTGCAGACCGTGACACTGGGGCCAATCGGGGCCCGTCTGCCAATCGTGCAAGGGACGTCCTTTGCTTTCATTCCGATCATGATCCCACTGGTCGCGGGAAAAGGTGTCGACGCGATAGCAGTTGTTATGGGCGGCGTCATTGTTGGTGGCTTTTTCCATGCCATCCTTGGTCTGTTTATTGGGAAGATACGATTTGCATTGCCACCTCTGGTGACCGGCCTCGTCGTGACAATGATCGGGTTAGCGCTGGTGAAGGTTGGGATCCAATACGCGGCAGGCGGTGTGCCAGCCAAAATGTCGGGGGCTGAGGAATACGGCTCTTTGATGAACTGGTTCATGGCTGGAATTGTTGTCTTCGTCACGTTGGGCCTAAAGTTTTTTGCGCGCGGTATGCTGTCTGTGTCGGCTGTTCTGATCGGCTTGTTAGTGGGCTACGCAGTCGCCTTCATGATGGGCGAAGTGAACTTGAGCAACGTCGGACGCGCAGCGTCATTTGCACTTCCCAATCCGCTTCATTTTGGCGTGGAGTTCACAGCAGCTGCGATTATCGGCTTTTGTCTGATGTCTTTCGTCTCCGCCGTGGAAACCGTGGGCGATGTGTCTGGCATCACCAAGGGGGGCGCAGGGCGCGAGGCAACGGATAAGGAAATCCAAGGTGCGACCTATGCTGACGGAGTTGGGACCGCAGTGTCAGGTTTCTTCGGAGCTTTGCCAAACACGTCCTTCAGCCAAAACGTGGGCCTGATTGCAATGACGGGCGTCATGAGCCGCCATGTTGTGACCATAGGTGCACTCTTCTTGATTGCAGCGGGTCTAATCCCGAAAGTTGGGGCAATCGTTTCATCAATCCCAATTGAGGTTCTGGGCGGTGGTGTGATCGTGATGTTTGGCATGGTCGTGGCTGCCGGCATCTCAATGCTGTCGGACGTCAACTGGAATCGCCGCAATATGGTGATCTTCGCGATTGCTTTGTCGGTTGGTCTGGGCCTGCAACAAGAACCTGACGCGCTGAAGCACCTGAGCGGAACTATCAAGATCCTGCTGACATCGGGTCTGTTGCCTGCTGCGCTGATCGCTATCGTCTTGAACCTAATTTTGCCAGAAGAATTGTCTGGTGAATCCACCGAGGAAGTCTCCGGTGGTATGGCGGGTCACGGCGAAGGATCGCTAAGCAATAAATAAAGACAAGCCCCCACCGCGACATAATTCGGTGGGGGCGTTATTTGATTTCATCAAGGTCGAAATAGCCTATCAAAATTCTTAGAAATCGACCTCTATCGCGACGCCCTTTTTAACGGCCAAGTCTACAACACTCGCTGCTACGGCAAGGTCCTGAAGTCCGACACCGGTTCCGTCAAATAGCGTTATCTCGTCGTCGGATGTCCGGCCCTCATGTGTGCCATTGATCACTGCGCCAATCTGGTGAACATCGCTTTCTGCGAGCAACCCGCTTGATACGGCATGCTGCGCCTCACCAATGCTGATGGATTGAGCGACCTCATCGGTGAAGATTGTTGATTTTGCGAGCAACGCTGCTTCAACCTCCTGCTTGCCTTTCGTGTCAGTGCCCATGCAGGCGATATGCGTGCCAGGTGTAATGTGATCGGCCATGATCGTCGGGGCAAACGTTGAGGTGATAGAAATGATGACATCTGCCTCAACCATCCCGTCAAGATCGACGGCTTCGAAAGGAACCCCTGCTTCTTCTGCGACCTGCTCGATATTTGGCAACATCTCAGGATGGTAATTCCAACCAATCACTTTCTCGAACGGTCTTTGTTCGAGGGCGGCACGCAACTGAAATGTCGCCTGATGGCCGGCGCCGACCATGCCCATCACCTTTGCGTCTTGACGTGCGAGATGCTTGATCGAGACCGATGATGCCGCTGCAGTGCGCAGAGCCGTCAGAAGGTTTCCGCCAACCATTGCTTTGACCATGCCGGTATCGGGATCAAACAAGAAGACCGTAGATTGGTGATTGATATGGCCATGCTTTTCCAGATTGTTCGGCCAAAACCCGCCCGCCTTGAGACCAAGAGCCATGCCTGCTTTGTCAAAACCTCCTTTGAACCCGTATAGCGCCTCTTCATGGCCAATGGCTTCGCGAATAACGGGAAAGTTGTAGGCGTCTTTCGAGGCCATAGCAGCAAACACACGCTCAACAGCTGAAGACGCTGCCTCTCGAGTCATCAGATTTGAAATTTCTCGCTCAGGAACGATCAACATGTCTAGTAGGCCTTCCCGCGCGCAGATACCGGCCACAGAGTTTCGACTTTGCCGTTGCGCACGCCAACATACCAATCATGAACGTTGCACGTCGGGTCGCAGTGTCCGGGGACCAATTTCAGCTTATCATTCACGCTTAGAACACCTTCGGGATCCCCTACAACGCCGTGCTCGTCGGAGCATTTCAGATATGTGACATCGTGGCGGCCGTGGATTGTTGGCAGGCCGCTGTCGACGGACTGCGCTTTGAGACCTGCATCCACAATCGCTTTATCCGCTTTGGAATGGCTCATCACAGTGGTCAGGATGAACAGCGCGTTCTCCCATTCCCCCTCGTCGATGCGCTTGCCGTCTTTGTCCAAGATACGACCGTAGTCTGCATCCATGAAAGCGTAGGAGCCGCACTGAAGTTCATTGAAGATGTTTGAATTGCTCTCGAAATAATATGAGCCTGTACCACCGCCACCGACGATGTCGCATTCCAGATCATGGGCGCTCAAAGCCGCGACTGCGTCTTCTACCATTTTGATTGCGACGGCAGTTTTTTCGGCTCGATCGTCGTAAGAGTCGAGATGCTGCATTGCCCCTTGATAGGCTTGAATTCCCGCAAATTTCAGGCCGTCCGCTGCATCGATCATTTTCGCGATTCTCACGACGTCTTCTGTCGTCGTGACGCCGCACCGCCCTGCGCCGCAATCAATCTCAACCAACGCTTCAATTTGGGTGCCGTGCTTTACGGCTGCCGCTGACAGGTCTGCCACGTTGTTTGGATCATCCACACAGCAAAGAACGCGCGCGCCGAGTTTCGGCATGCGCGCCAGCCTGTCGATCTTAGCCAAGTCAGTCACTTGGTTCGAGACCATCACATCCTTGATCCCGCCACGCGCAAAGACTTCTGCTTCTGAGACCTTCTGACAACACACACCACAGGCGCCACCGAGTTGTTCCTGCAGCTTTGCAACGTCCACCGATTTGTGCATTTTGCCATGAACCCGGTGGCGCATTCCGTGGGCTTTTGCATAGTCGCCCATCTTCTTGATGTTGCGCTCCAGCGCGTCGAGATCAAGGACAAGACTAGGTGTTTGAATGTCAGCTTCGTCCATTCCTGGAAGGGCTGGAACATCGTAGCCAACTTCGAGGCCATCGAGATTTACGTGCGTGTTCATGTCAGTGTTTCCCTTCAATTGAGCCATGGCAGTTTGTCGAGATCGACATTGCCGCCCGTGATGATGATGCCGACGCGCTTGCCCGCGAAACGGTGTTTGTTTTTGAGGATTGTCGCCAATGGAACGGAAGAGCTGGCCTCCATCACGATCCGCAGGTGCTTCCAAGTCAGCTTCATCGCATCAATGATCTCTTCTTCAGAAGCGGTCAGAATGTCGGTGACGTGGTTTGAGACAAAGTGCCAAGTCCGTTCCTTCAAAGGGACCAAAAGGCCGTCTGCAATGGTTTTTGGCGCGTCATCCGCAATGACGTAGCCTGCCTTGAAACTGCGCATTGCGTCATCGGCCTGCTCAGGCTCTGCAGCTATGATCTGCGTCTCAGGTGCCATGTTCGACAGTGTTAAACAGGTACCGGAGATCATGCCGCCGCCACCAATCGGGGCCATAGCGATGTCGAGGCCGCCGGTCTGCTCTATAAACTCGCGTGCGCATGTCCCCTGACCTGCGATCACGCGGGGATCATTGTACGGGTGAACAAAGTCGCTACCGGTTGCGGCTTGAATTTTGGCGAACGTCTCTTCCCGCGACGTGGTGGATGGCTCACATTCCGTGATGACCCCGCCATAACGTCGAACCGTGTCTTTCTTTGCTTGCGGTGCCGATTTTGGCATCACCACGTTGCAGGGTATGCCACGCAACATCGCAGCATAGCTCAGGCAGGACGCGTGGTTGCCGGAAGAGTGTGTGGCAACGCCTGCTTTGGCCTGGTCGTCATCCAGCCCGAAAACCGCGTTTGTCGCGCCCCGCACTTTGAATGCGCCGGGTTCCTGAAAGTTCTCGCATTTGAAGAACAGGTCTGCGCCCGTCAGTTCGTTTAGATAAGCTGATGTGCGCACCGGTGTTCTGCGGATATGCGGTTTGATCCGTTCATGCGCATCCAGCATGTCCTGATAGGTCGGGATATACATCTCATCATCAAGCATTATGCAGCTTCCGTAAGAATCAACGCAGGGTTTGAGCGGTAGAATTCCTGTGCTGCTGCGACACCAGAGCCAAGTTTGATGTCCATTCCAAGATCGGCCATGCACATTTCCGCAGTCGCAAGCCCGCTGAGCGCCATGACATCCGTTAAGCTGCCAAGATGCCCGATCCGAAAAACTTTCCCGGCCACTTCGCCCAAACCGACGCCGAACGCGACGCCGTAGACGTCCGCGGCATGTGTTACGATATCCGTCGCGTTAAATCCGTCAGGCGTGCGAATTGTGCTCACCGTGTCGGAGTAGACATCTGGCGTGGCGGCACACAGCTCCAGCCCCCAAGCGGCCACCGCAAGGCGGACCCCTTCCGCGATGCGGTGATGCCGGGCGAAGACGTTTTCAAGCCCTTCATCAAGCAGCATTTCTAAAGACTGCTTCAGCCCATTCATTAAGCCAACGGGAGGCGTATAGGGAAACGCGTTTGCGTCGTAGCCACTTTGCATATCTTTGATGTCAAAGAAGGTTCTGGGCAAAGTTGCGGTTTTTGATGCGGCAATGGCCTTCTCAGAGAAGCAGACAATCGCAAGACCAGCCGGCAGCATAAAGCCTTTCTGACTGCCAGTTACAGCAACGTCGACGCCCCATTCGTCGAAGCGAAAATCCATTGATGCGATAGAACTTACGCCATCTACGAAAAGGAGCGCTGGGTGATCCGCATCATCAAGCGCTTTGCGAACGGCCGCGATATCGGACTTAACCCCGGTTGCGGTTTCATTGTGCGTTGCCAGCACCGCCGCAATTTCATGATTGGTGTCAGCTGCGAGGATGCGCGCATATTCCTCAGTAGGGAGGCCATGCCCCCAAGGGGTTTCGACAATCTGTACATCGAGACTATGGCGTTGGCACATGTCGATCCAGCGATGTGAGAACATCCCGTTGCGCGCGGCCAGAACTTTGTCACCAGCATCGAGCGTGTTTGAAAGCGCGGTCTCCCAACCGCCGGTTCCTGTGGACGGGAAGATGAAGACCTTCGCGCTTTCCGATTTCAGAACTTTGCGAACACCCTCCAAGCAAGGATGAAGGATGTCCCCGAACAATGGAGAACGATGATCAATCGTCGGCATCTGACAGGCTTGCCGGATAGCCTCCGGCATATTGGTCGGGCCAGGAATAAAGACCGGATTTTGGAAGCTCATTGCCGTCTCCTTTTCGTTCGTTGGAGCTAACTTAACCCTTGTGCCCTAACAGGTATATTTTTTTGAAATTAAATTTCATAATTTGAAAAATATATTAAATACAATATTGTCAGAGGGTTATATTTTTCATATGATAAAAAATAATTTCATGAAAATGAGGCTTACGTACATGGACGCGGACAATACTGAAAGAAACCCGAGTCGGAAATCTCGCGGTAGACCACGCGACTGGCACGACAAGACAGAGCAAAACACGATCAAATCCTTGGATCGCGCGATGGAGGTTTTCGAATTCTTAAGCGAAGACCAAGGCAGAGGCCTGACGGATCTTGCAAAGGAAATGGGCCAATCTCCCGCAACCGTTTACCGCATATTAGTGACGCTGGAGGGCAGAGGGCTTGTTGAGTTTGATGCCGTAGATCAAGTTTGGCACGTAGGCGCTCGTGCGTTCATTATTGGATCGCGATTTTTGCGTCGAACAAGTCTTGTGGATCGGGCGAGGCCGATCATGCGAAATTTGATGGAGACGACGGGAGAGACCGCAAACCTTGGGATCGAGCAGAACGGACATGTTTTATTTGTGAGCCAAGTGGAAACTCATGCCAGTATCAGGGCATTCTTTCCGCCGGGGACGTTGTCACGGCTTCATGCGTCCGGGATCGGAAAAGCGCTGTTGTCTCAGATGGATGAAGCCCGCGTGCAGAAGTTTTTATCAGATGCACCGTTAGAAAAGTTCACAGAACATACGCTTACAGACTCTGCCAAATTGATCGACGACCTTTCGCTATCTTGGCATCGCGGTTTTGCTGTGGACGGTGAAGAGCGGAATCTGGGAATGCGATGCATCGCTGCGCCGGTATTCGATATTTACGGTGAAGCAATCGCGGGGATTTCAGTGTCAGGGCCGATTTCTCGCGTAGGCCTCGACCAAATTTCCGAACTGAGTGATGCAGTCTTAGATGCAGCCAATAGGCTGACGGCGGCAATTGGTGGTCATTCAGCGGCGCAGCAGTCTTAATCGGATAAGATCAGACTCTAGCGAGACTACCTAAGGCCGCAATGTCATGTGGCGGTTGACATCTTTGTACAGCAGATACCTAAATTTGCCGGGCCCGCCCGCGTAACAGGCCTGAGGGCAAAACGCCCGCAACCACATATAGTCGCCAGCCTCGACCTCAACCCAGTCTTGGTTCAATCGGTATGCTGCTTTACCCTCAAGCACGTAAAGACCATGCTCCATCACGTGGGTTTCCAGAAAAGGAATGATTGCGCCCGGCTCGAATGTCACGATCGTGACATGCATGTCGTGGCGAAGGTCCGAAGGGTCCACAAACCGCGTTGTTGCCCATTTTCCGTCCGTGTCTGGCATGACCGTCGGCACGATTTCATTTTCATTTGCGATAATGACGTCTGGTCGCTCTAGCCCGTCAACGACCTCATAGAGCTTTCGAATCCAATGGAACCGCGTCACACCTTTTGAGGTGTTACGCATTGTCCAGTGCTTGCCCGCAGGTAAATAAGCAAATCCGCCGGGCGTAAGCTCGTAGGATGTATCATCCACAATTATCGTTGCTGTCCCCTCCACAACGAAGAGAACGCCTTGAGCGCCGGAGTCAGTTTCAGGCCGGTCTGATCCGCCGCCGGGTTCAACTTCCATGATGTATTGGGAAAAGGTTTCCGCAAACCCGCTCAATGGGCGCGACAAGACCCAAAGCCTTGTCTTTTCCCAAAACGGAAGAAAGCTGGTCACGATATCTCGCATCGTGCCTTTTGGGATGACAGCATAGGCGTCGGTAAAAACGGCGCGGT
This sequence comes from uncultured Litoreibacter sp., assembly GCA_947494435.1. Classification (GTDB taxonomy): domain Bacteria; phylum Pseudomonadota; class Alphaproteobacteria; order Rhodobacterales; family Rhodobacteraceae; genus Litoreibacter. Next base: position 692,986 of record CANLUY010000001.1, on the reverse strand, counting down.
CTGTTAGGAGTTGGTCTTGGCTTGGGTGGCCCCCTGTGGGCGCGTAATACTTACAAGACATATTCATTCCCAAAGGTGTTGTTTGATCGCATTATGTGATGATCCGATGAGCAGAACCATTACGATTGTTCTGACAGCACTTTCACGCCTTTTTTGACAATAGGTTGGGTTTTAGTGAAATTTCCAAAGCAGCAATTAGATGAGCCTGCACGATTATCTTGCTGCCAAATCTGAAACCTATTTTGTCCCGTTTGTGAATGTCCTGCGTCTCTCTCGGATTTTGGCATCCGCCGCAGATGTACCGTCGTGGAAGGAGCCGAACCATTTGTCCCAAGGCAATTCAAGTGAACCATAGTTACACTCAAAGTAACGGTGATGCATTTGATGGTGAAACGTACCCAGTTTGAGGCGATTTTTGTCCTTAATTACCATTCCCTCGAAGCCGGTGTGGGTCGTCGCTGCGGTAAGGGCGTAATACTGCAGGTGAAATAGAATATGGATGGGATGCGCTGCGACAACCCAGTGGATCAGAACCGATCCAAGGAAGATCAGATGTTCGACCGGATGCATAGCCAGACCAGACCAAGGGCCCACATTGATGTTTCGGTGATGGAGCGCATGCACATGTTTGTATAGAAATGGAACGTGCAGTAGGCGATGTATCCAGTAGAAATAGAAGCTCTCCCAAACCGGGATAAGCAAGAACAGCAAAATGAACCAGATCGGATTCGCAGCCCATGTCAGCAATGGTGCGTAATCATTGGCCATGGCCCAGAACATGAGAACTTCATAACCAGTCCAGACTGTTACCCCGCTGGCAATCGTCCAGAATATGTTGTCTCTGATCTGCCCGCCTAGTGTGAACTGACGCCCATTCTTCATCAGCGGGCGGGGGTCATATTTCAGTTTCTGGCCTTGTTTCGTGAAGGTGTAGAAATAAAGATGAAGACCACCCGCGACCAATGTCATGAGGAGCACGTTTCGAACGAACATTTCCGCGACCCAGCCAAAAGCTAGGGTCTGTGTCTCTTCAAGTGGAGGTTGGAAATAGTAGAACGAAAGGCATGCAATACCGACGATAATCAGTCGCTCTGTGAGAAAGAACCATGAGTTCCAAAACCACGACACCATCCGTTGCGGTTGCGGCGGCCATTGAAAAAATGGCGAGACTTGCAACGGGACATCAGGAACGTGGTTCCAACCTTTGAGCGGGGCGTCTGACATGTTTGTCCTCATAAAGGGAACGAGATGCAGACTGTTGCACGGATCCCTTCAATCGAAAAACAGAATTAAGTCAGATAAGCGATCAAACAACTATGAGAAAAGCATACCGCCATTGATGTCGATATTGGTGCCCGTCATGAAAGCGCTGTCATTGCACGCGAGAAACAGCACAAGGTTGGCGGTGTCTTCTGTATCACCCTGACGCTTAAGTGGTGCATTTGCTTCGAAACCGCGGCGTCCTGCATCCGGTGTGTGGACGTTGTGGAAATCAGTGTCGATCATACCGGGGCAAAGCGCATTGACGCGAATGTCAGGGCCCAACTCTTTGGCCAATCCGCGTGTCATCGTCATGACAGCGCCTTTTGACGTGGCATAAGCCACAGCGCCCGGCCCGCCACCGTCACGGCCAGCTTGGCTGGCAAGGTTAACGATAGCCCCGGTGCTCATATGTTCGAGGCAGGCCCGCGTCATACGAAACGTGCTTGTCAGATTGAGGTCCATGACGGTGGTCCAAAGATCATCTGACATCTCGGATATCTTCTTGCGCTCGACCAAACCGCCGGCGTTGTTGACCAGTATGTTAATCCCGCCGAATTCGGTGACAGCTTTGTCGACAAGCGAACTAACATCGGCTTGTTTGGTAAGATCTCCTTGCAAGGCGAAAGCCTTACCGCCGTTTGCGTTTATTTCTGCCACGGCTTTGTCGGCACCTGCGCCGCTGGAGAAATAGTTGATCGCCACCGAAGCACCTTCACTGGCAAGTTTCTTTGCGACTGCCAAGCCGATGTCACGGCCCCCGCCTGTTACGATGGCGCTTTGGCCTGCTAACTTCATGATGACTGTCCTTCTCTGGCTTTCTGTGTCGCAGCTAGGGTGCCGCGTGTTGTGCTTATGTTTTTGCAAACTTTTTGAGGGGTACCTTGAACGTATTTTCGTCCGCATCGGTGAAATACAGATCAGCGTCATAGCCCTGATCGTCGATGAAGTTGAAAATCCGTTTGGGCGCATCGAGCCGGTATGGCACGAGTAAAGTCGCAATCCTGTGGCGTTTAGCGGCAGGATAGTGCGCCGTTAGAAATGTGCTGACAGGTAAGCCTTCATAGTCAGCGGGGTCGACGTCGGGAAAGCCCGTTTCTTGTTTAATGTTGGGCTTGCCTGCTTCTGACCAAACAACCTGCCCGTAGAACCCCGCGCGCTCGCCGGAGTTACGAAAAGAGGTTTTTCCAAGTTCGAACGGATTGTTAGCATGGAGCAGCCACTCAAGCGTGACGGGTGTATCAGCATCCACCTTGTCAACAATCACCAAGTAGTCACCACGCACAAAATACAGTTCACGTTCGGCTCTTGTCACTTCTGGAGACAGGCTTTGATAGGCCGCCGTTGCGTCGCCATGGATGAAGATGTGATCTTCACGTTCTTCCGCTGCGAGTATCTTGCCCGTTGCAGCCATGGCTTTGGTTTTGTCTTTCCCCGCATATTGGCCTTTGCCATTTATCAGGATTGCATTTTTGGATCGTGTCTGACGTCGCCAGTTGCGATGCATGGACGAGTTGAAGGCAACGTAGTGGCCGGACTGGATCGCAAGGTCTTCACCATAAGCCGCAAGGCAGAACGCATTCTGATCGCCATGGCTGTGACTGATGGAGCCAAATGGCGACGATTTGAAAACCAGTTGAACATGAGCATCCGGATCGTGCATCGCATGCTGCACACCGACCCATCCTATTCCTTTGAAGTGGCGCAACCCGCCTTCGGGCGGTGTGGCATCAACCACAGGAAAATCGGTCTGGAAGACCAGTTCATCGAAATTCGTGTCCCACCAGCCCCAGTTGTAAAAGGCCATCTCAGTGCCGGGGTTCCGGCGCAGGTTTTCGTCGCAATACCATTGGTACTCGCCCTTACCTGTAACGCCTGCAAATTGCCGTAGATTGAGCCCTGTCTTGATGGCCGGCATATCACCAAGTGCACTGTCATCACCGAAGGATGCGCGATACGTGTCAGGCGCATTGCAAAACAGCGGAAAGTCACCAGTTTTTTGTAAGAACGGACGATCATACAGGTTGAGACCTGTATAAGATTTCAACCTGTTTGCAGCATCGATAAGATAGGCCATGCCCATCATCCAATATTGGGCGCCCTCAGCCCAACCGCCATCACTGTCGCCCCAAGGCGAATACACGGTGAAGAGAAAATCAATGCAATCGTTTAGCCAGCCGTGCGCTTCATCTTCAGGGTCATCGCCAAGAAGGGCGATGCAGGCAGGAACCAACGTTAAGGAGACGGACCGGACGGCGTGGCTGTCATACGGGAAAAGATGGATCTTGGCATTAAGCATCGCATGTTCCGCAATGTCGCGTGTCCGGATCAACAGCGCTGTGCGTACCGCCTTGCGTTCGTCGTATGACAGATCATCGTAGAGCCAGTCATATCCCCAAGCAAGAGCGTTGCAGACGCGGTAGGCCCATTCATCGGTATATGCGCGTGATGTGACACCCATCGGATCCCAGCTGGCGGCCTCCATCAGCCACTCTTTGGCGCGGTTAGTCAAAGCGGCGTCACCAGTGACCTTGCCACCAATCGCGAGATGACGGATGGCGTACCAAACCTCCTGCAGATCAATATAGGTTTGTCGCCAAACTGGCGCTGTGCGGGTGTGATTGGGATAGCCTTCAGGCTCTCGTATAACTTCGCGATCCATCCAAGGCAGGACAGAGCGACTATAAAATGTAGACCACGTGCAGTGGTTTGGGTCTGCTTTTACAGCGGCGATAAAATCGCCCAATCTATCTGGTGTCATCCAAAGGCGTGGATGTTCTTTGGTGACGTTGTTCAGTCTTTTTTCCCGGGACGGGAGGGGCGTTTCTGGTAGGTCTTTCCCAAGCGTGAAACTGCGAGTGGTGCTCCATGTGCTTAGTCTTTTGCCAGTATCCGGGCACCAAGTCGCGTACGACCAATAGTGGGTGCCAGGTTCCAATGGGGCATCAGGTGTCAGGAAGTTGAGAGGTAGGTCCTCGAAGACCTTGGTTGTCTTTGACGGAAATTTGGCATCGGTAGAGATACGCAGCACGAAATGCGCTTCTTCATCAATCGCTGGTAACCACGTAAATCTCGGAGGGTTCTCAAAGATCTCCGTTTCTTCAGTTGGCGCATATTGAATTGTCAGCCGACCGGCCTTGGGTTCGTCGAGCGAAGTGGTTGAACTAGCCGGCATAGTGCGTTGGATCCGTCTGAAAGTGAGAGAGTGTTTTAGTAAAGCGGTGGGCGACACTAAGGCGCCGCCCACTCGAAAGTTGGATTATCCGCCGTATTGGCGATCGTACGCGGACTGCATGACTTCGAGAACATCGTTCAAGCCGAGCTTTTCAAGCTGAGCGGTGTAGCCGTCCCAATCAGCCTCGACATCGCCGGTTCCCAGAATCCAAGCCTGCTGGCGCTCCAGCATATAGTCGCGGATTGAGCCCCAATACCGATCGTAGACCTTCTGCTCGTCTGCGTTGAATGCAACACCGAGGAATTGGTCGATCAGATAATCGCCCTCGTCATAAAGTGCGATACCTTCAAGAGCGAACTCGTTCGACCACTGAATTTCATAGCCGTAGTCTTGGTAGTATCCGCGACCCTGAAGTTGTGAGCCGACTTGGTAAAGCGACCTGTTTACGGGGCCTGCATCCAAGAACTCTTGCTTGAAGATCGGTTTGCCGTCGATCATGTCATAGTGCATGCCCTCGACACCGAAGTTGGCCAGACGACGACCTTCTTCCGTAAACCAGAAGTCGAAATACTTAATCGTCTCGACGGGGTGTTTGTTAGTACCCCCGATGGCCCAACCGTCTGGCTTGATCGGGATCCGGCGGTGCTCTTCTACGCGCTTGCCGGACACAGACGCCGGAGGCGCCATGGCCTTAAACTCAAAGCCATCAATTTCAGACGACAAACGGTTGTAACCAGAGGTTGAGGCAAACCAGTCATGTGTCGCGCCGCCAAGGTTTTCTGACAGAAGGAAGTCCCGCGCGGACGATCCACGTGTGAAGATCTCGGCGTCGATCAGGCCATCTGCATACCAACGAGCCAAGTTCTTAATACCTTCACGGTATCCTTCTCCAGCATAAGGGTGCTTGAGTTTGCCTTCATCGACATAGAAATCATGATAGGTGTCTGACCCAGAAGAACGTCCATCCCACAGGGTGACGAGACGGATCAGTTCCGGCCATTGGCGTGCAAAATACGGAACTTCGTCTGCAATACCGTTCCCGTTTGGGTCTTGTGTTTTAAAGGCCCGCAATACGGCTTCGTACTCCTCGACGGTTTCCGGCATGTCCAGACCCAGCTTTTCCAGCCAGTCTGTGCGGATCCAGTAGGCGCGGCCATATTTACCGTCTGGCAGATAGGGAATGTAGTACATCTTGCCATCTGCTGCCTTGATCGCAGCTTCGATCTCAGGACGGGTCGCAAAGAACGCTTTGAGATTTGGGGCATGTTCGTCGATTAGATCGTTCAGCGGCAGGAACGCGCCTTCAGGTCCGTACTGGTTTACAAAATCTTTGATCCGGCTTGAACCGACGATGTCGGGAATATTGCCGCCCGCGAGCATGAGATTGAGAGCTTCCGTTTTGCCAGTGTTCTCATCAGTGCGCATGTTTGCACCCACGGTCACGTCTTTCAGATGCACGTTGGTCAGTTTGCGTGCTGTTTGCTCGACCGGCCAGTCCTCCTCATAGACCGGGTAGCGCGCGTGGTTCATCTGGATTGTCAATTCCAGCGGATCGCCGTCGACAATTTGCAGATGGCCATCAGCGAAAGACGGTGATGCCATTGCTGTCGTCGCCAATATGGCGGCTGTCAGGCTTAGTTTCTTCATGGTTTCCTCCCTTTAGAAGCCTTTTGAATTATTCTTTTACACCACCAAGAAGGATACCCTTCTCGAAGTATTTTTGAATGAACGGATAAACGATAAGAACTGGAATGATCGAACAGACGATGATGGCTGCTGTCACGGTTTCAGCGCTAAATCCGGCTGCCGTTTGCACGATTGCAAATTCGTCGTCATCACTGAGGTTCGAAATCGTATGGCGCAGAAAGACCTGAAGCGGGATCTTGTCTTCGCTTTGCAACAATACCATCGCCCAAAAGAACCCGTTCCAGCGAGACACGATGCAAAACAGTGTGATTGTCGCGATGGCCGGTTTGGAGAGCGGCATATAAACTTTCCAAAGCACCTGAAAATCATTTGCACCATCCATGCGCGCAGCTTCCTCGAAGCTTTGCGGGATCGCTTCAAAGAAGTTTCTGAGGAGGATGATGTTGAACGCATTTACAGCGAACGCCAAAATGATGCCGAACATGCTGTCGAGCAACCCTAGATCGCGCATGTTCAAGAAGAAGGGGATCAGCCCTGCATTGAACCACATGGTGAACGCGATGAAGAGGTTAAAAAACCTCCTGCCTTTTAATTGTGGCCGCGACAGTGCGTAGGCGCCGGGAATGATGAACGCGAGGCTCATAACTGTGCCGCCAATTGTGTAGATGAATGTGTTCCGATAGCTGATCCAGAATTGTGGATCGACAAGGATGTAGCCGTAAGCTTCTACCGTTGCATCAATTGGCGTTAGGACAACTTTACCTGCCTGAGCCGCAAAGCCTGAACTGAAAGAGACAGCGGCGATGTAGATGAAAGGATAAAGCGTCGCGACCGTGAACATCCCGATTAAGACAGACACCACAATTGCGAAGAACTTATCGCCGCGGGAGTAGAGGTTCCATTTCATCATGGCGTTGTTCCCCTCACCAAAGCGACGTGCGCGAGTAGCGGCGCGACAAGGTGTTGGCTGTCATCACCAGCACAAAAGCGACAACGGCATTAAAGAGACCGGCAGCAGCGGCGAGGTCGTATTGCCCGGATTGTAGGCCTTGCCGGTAGACCCATGTATTGACGACATCCGCAGTTGAATAGGTAGCCGGTTGATAGAGCAGAATGACCAGTTCGAAAGAGACCTCCATGATATTGCCGATCCGTATGATCAACATAATCAGGATGGTTGGCATGATTGACGGAATGGTGATTTTCCACATCATCTGCCACCGGTTCGCCCCATCAACGACTGCGCTTTCATAAAGCGACGGGTTCACGCCCGCGATTGCAGCGAGAAAGACAATTGATCCAAACCCTGCTTCTTGCCAGATGCCTGTTCCAACAAAAATCGGCCGGAACCATTCAGGTCGCGTCAGGAAATAGATTGAATCAATTCCGAACCATCCCAGAATGACATTTACAATGCCGCCCGTCGGCGCGAACGCCGTGATCACAATACCAGCGATGATCACCGAAGAGATGAAGTGCGGAAGATATACGATCGTTTGCGCCGTCTTTTTGAAGCGGGCGTTCAATATCTCATTGAACATGAGCGCCAAAATGATCGGGGCCGGAAAGCCAAAAATCAGGTTGAGTGCGCTGATCTTAATCGTGTTGCCAATTGCCCGGAGGAATTGATCGTTTGAGAAAAGCGTCTCAAAATGTTCCCAACCGACCCAAGGGCTTCCTGCGACGCCACGGAAAATCGAATAGTCTTTGAAGGCAATTTGCAGCCCGTACATCGGTTTATAGAGAAAGACGAGAAACCAGATTATCGTGGGTGCCAGCATGACGTAGAGCTGCCATTCCCGTTTGAAGTGATCGAGAAGCCGGACCATTTTCCCGTCACTATGCAGCGGCGCAGCTTCTCGCGCCTGAAGAACATTGTCTTGAATTGATTGGGTCGCGGTTGAATGTTCCTCGACCATCTCCTCAGCCTCCAAGGCTCAGCGCGTTGCCGGTTTCAGCGTCAAAGATCTTGACACGAGACGCTGGGATGTGAACTTCGGCCACACCGGAAAGATGCGAAAGGTCCCCGTGGGTTTCGGTTTTGAACATGACGTTGTCATCCCCGAAACGAGCATGCAACAAGGCCTCGGAGCCCAGTGGTTCAACAAGGTCGAGCTCAATAGGCAGGACAGACGTTTGAGCACCCGGTTCAAGTGTCACATGCTCCGGACGGATGCCGATAATGACGTCGCGGCCAGCGTCGCCGTTCATTGCTCCGCTTATCTTGATTTCGGCACTGCCTATTCGTGCGCCTGTTTCGGTCAATTGGCCTTTCATCTGGTTCATCGGCGGAGAGCCGAGGAACCCTGCAACGAAAGTGTTTACCGGGTTGTTAAACAGCTCCATCGGTGTGCCAACCTGTTCAATCCGGCCATCGTTCATGACAACGATACGGTCGGCCAATGTCATGGCCTCGACCTGATCATGGGTGACATAGACGGAAGTTACACCCAAGCGATTGTGCAAACGTTTGATCTCTGCGCGCATTTGCGTGCGCAACTTCGCATCAAGATTTGAAAGCGGTTCGTCAAACAAGAATACTTTCGGATGCCTGACAATAGCGCGGCCCATAGCAACACGCTGGCGTTGTCCACCTGAAAGATCGGCGGGGCGACGCTCCAGATAATCGGTTAGGCCCAAGATCGCGGCTGTTTCGCTGATGGTGGTTGCTATCTGATCTTTTGGCATACGACGAATGCGCAGACCAAAGGCCATATTGTCAGCAACATTCAGGTGCGGGTAGAGCGCGTAGTTTTGAAAAACCATCGCAACATCGCGATCCTTGGGGGCGACGCGGTTCATGCGCCTCTCGTCGATAAGCAGGTCTCCTTCGCTGATCTCTTCCAGACCGGCGATCATACGCAATGTGGTGGATTTCCCGCAGCCGGATGGGCCGACAAGGACAACAAACTCTTTCTCGGCAACTTCAAGATTAATCCCGTGGACAACTTGAACTGCGCCATAGCGTTTGATGATGTTACTCAGGCTAACCCCGGCCATCTTTCCTCCCTTGCGTGTCGCTCAATTGCTTACCCTCGACCAGCAGCACGATTCGCGACATCTTGATAACTGGCATACTAGTTTATTTACTGGCATACTAGTCTATCAATTTAGTTTTTTCCCTGCTACGAGTCGGTTTACTGCACGGCTCGAAAAGGAGCTCACACATGGCACCGGCGACCCTTATCGGTGAAAGACGTACCAGCGTTGACGATGTTTTTGATCATCTTCACGAGCAAATCATAACCCTAGAGTTGAAACCCGGGGACCGTATTTCTGAAGCCGACGTGGCGGCGCAATTTGGCGTATCACGCCAACCGGTTCGTGACGCCTTCAGTCGCCTTGCCAATCTGGACCTTCTTTTGATCCGTCCTCAAAGAGCTACCGAAGTGCGTCGCTTCTCTATGAGGCAAATCGAAAAAGCCCGTTTCGTCAGGTCCTGTGTCGAAAAGGAAGTTGTGCGCCTTGCCGCCGCGCGCTGCGACGCTGCGGGGGCTGCCCAACTAGATGCGGCACTACTTTTGCAGGATGCCGCCGTCGCGGTGGGAGACGTCGCAACCTTTGGGGCGTTGGACTTCAGCTTTCATCAAACGATCTGCGAACTTGCTGGCACTGAATACGCGTTCGAGGTCATTCAACAGCAAAAAGCTAAAATCGATCGTCTTTGCATATTAGGTCGTGAAAAAGAGCAACGGCTGCGAAATCTCTTGGACGACCACCGCGCTATCGCAGATGCGATCAAGCGGCATGACGCTGACGCAGCGGTGGACGTGTCCGTTCTTCATCTTTCGCGTCTTGATCAAACAATTGAGCGGATCACAGCGACAAACGCCAATTATTTTGAAGAAACATAAACCGACTGAGCGTCCTAGTTCGTAAGCCAATAGACGCGATAAATCAAAGAGCGAGCGGTTCATGAAAAAAACACCGCGCCAAACAACACCTTCCCAAAATCCCGGCACACGGCAGATTTTTGATCTTGCTTGGCCTATGACTTTCAAGGCGGTTTTTCTACACGGTACCATTGTGATTGATGGATGGTTGGTTTCTTCGCTTGGAGAAATATCGCTTGCAGCAATGGGATTGGCGGCCGCTCTAGGTGGTATCGTGCTCGGAGTGATTTTTGCATTTTCGCATGCGATGCAAATTCGCACTGCACAAGCGTCTGGCACTGGCGATCCAGTCTACATGAAATCGGTACTAGCATCAGGGCTGACGATCAGTTTCGCGATTGGCGCTGCCGGTGTGTGTGCGATTTTTGCGTTCGGTGAGGCGTTGATATTACTTTTCGCGCCGAGTGCGGATGTGGCCTCGCAAGCTTGGAATTATGTCACCGTGTTCTCGCTTGTAATAATTTTCGAATCCGTCGGACAGTGCCTGTCGAGTTACTTCAATGGCTGCGGGCGAACGCGAGTGCCACTTTACGGGTATTGCCTTTCGGTTCCTATAAACATTGGTGCAAGCGTTGTTCTGATACACGGGTTGTATGGTTTGCCGGCGCTCGGTGTGATTGGTGCTGCACTCGGCAGTGCGATTGCTGTTGCCGTTCAAGTCATCTTTTTCGTAGTCCGCGCATGGCAGATTGACCGGCATTTGCGACAGGTCGCTGGATGGCGCCAAGGAAAGTTCATGCCAACGCTAAAGCGGCACGCGTTCTTCTCGCTCCCCATCGCTGCGACATTCGTCAGTGCGACACTCTCCTTGCATGTTTGTACGCTGATATATGCGCGGATGAGCCTCACGGATTTTGCCGCCCTCACGTTGATCGCACCTTGGAACATGGTGGCTGGGCAGATCGCTATGCAGTGGACTCAAGCGGCAGGTATTATAGTGGCACAACTGCTTGGGCGACGCGCATCTGAATCTGTCCTTGATCGCTTTCTTTCGGGCGCTTGGCGAGGTGCTTTCATTGCGGCCGGAGTGGTTTCTGCGGTGTTTGTCGCCATGTGTTTGTCGGTAGATTTGCTCTATACCGATTTAACGACTGAGACCCACAACACACTGTTTTGGTTCCTGCCGATCCTCGTTTTGTCAACAATTCCAAGGTCTACCAATGCAATATGTGGCAATACTCTTCGAGCAAGTGGCGACACAATTTACGTGATGCATGTTTTCGTCTGGTCGCAGTGGTTGTTTCGCGTACCAGCGACCGCGATCGCAGTGCTGGTACTTGGTCTTCCAGCGTTTTGGGTGCTTTCCATTATGCTGATGGAAGAACTTCTCAAATTCTGGCCATTCCACAGGCGCCTTTGGCAGGGGAATTGGAAGCGCGCCGATGTCACCGACTAACTTGGGTTTGCGTCACTTATTCGGGGGTTGGGTATTGGGCGCTATTGCCCAAAGACCACCCAGCCCAAGCCAAGTGATACGGCGGGAATATAAGTGACCAGCATCAGAGCAAAGAGAATTGCTAAGTAGAACGGCCAAATCGTTTTGACGACATTTTCCATCCGCTCGTTGCCAACGACGCATCCGACAAACAGGCATGCTCCGACGGGAGGTGTTGTCAGCCCAAGACCAAGGTTCATCATCATGATAATCCCGAATTGAACAGGACTCATGCCCATATCGACGACAATCGGCAAGAAAATGGGCGTCGTGATTAGGATCAATGCTGCCATGTCCATGATCATCCCAAGCACTAGGAATGTCGCGTTGAGCATAAGCAGAATGACGAATTCGGATTCTGAGATCGACAAGACAAAGCCTGCTAGTAAGTCAGGCACCCGGTTCAATGTCAGCAAATATGCAAAGGCAGATGCACAAGCGATCAAGATCATTGCCATCGCTGTAATTCGAACGGAGACGAGGACGGCTCTCTTGAACTTTTCCCAAGTTAATTCCCGATAGACGAGAGCAGTGATAATGATCGCATAGATTGCGCCAAATGCGCCGGATTCTGTCACGGTCATAATGCCCGACAAGACACCGCCCACAATAATCACTGCCGTCAACAGGCCAGGTAGAGCCACGATGAAGCTCACGGCCAGTGAACTGAGACCTGGGAATGCCTCTGCGGGATAGCCTCGTTTGACGGCTACAAGCCAAGCAACAAAAGCAAGGCACAAGCACATCAAAATACCGGGGACGACACCTGCCAAAAACAGCTGGCTGATTGGCAGACCGCCTGCGGCAATCGCATAGATGATCATATTGTGGCTCGGTGGGATCACGACCCCTGCGATGGAGGACGTTACCGTGACATTGACCGCGTAGTCAGAGTCGTACCCTTTTTCTTTCATCACTGGCATCAGGATTGAACCCAAGGCTGACGTGTCAGCAACGGCGGAGCCGGAAATGCCACCGAACAGCATCGAAGAGGCCACGTTGACCACGCCCAGACCGCCACGCAGCCAGCCAACAGCTGCTGAGGCCAGCCGAACAAGCCTTACCGCAATACCTCCTTGCAACATTAGCTCGCCTGCGAAGATGAAGAATGGGATTGCCAGAAGCGAAAAGACGGAGATTCCTGAAACAATCCGCTGTGTCGCAATGAACAAGGGTAGACCCTCGTAGATAAACCCTACGAACGCAGCAATGCCGAGGCAAAAAGCGACGGGCACACCAGCAATAAGGCATAGGAAAAAGATGCCGAACAGTAGAATAAGGCTCATGATGGTTCGTCATCCCTGCGCACAAATGTTTGATAAAGATCATCGAGCGAAAATACGAAAATCATTGCCCCGCCGATTATGACGGGAACGGCCCTCCACCCCTCGGAGACACCTAACAACGGGATCATACGCCGCGCGGTTCGCTCAAACATGACATATCCTTGCCAAGCGAGCATGGCGCCGAAAAAGATGAGTGCGAATATCGACAACAGCGTCAGCAATTTGCGTAAGGGGAGGGGGGCTGCGTCACGAATGAAGTCAACGGCCAAATGTGTTTTGCGTCGGACGCCGACTGCGGCCCCCAAAAAGGTAATCCATACCACGATCAGCAAGGCTATCTGCTCAACCCAAGTAGGCGTCGCGTTCAAAATATACCGGCCATAGACAAGCCAACCGAAAATCACGATAAGAACAACGATAAGCACGCTGGCAAAGGCCGTTGCTATCTGTGCGATCCCATCCAAAATGCTTTGCCGCATTGCCTTACCACCCGATATTTTACAAAGAAAGAGGACCTTCCGGCCCTCTTTCTGATTACATTCGTCAACTTTAGTTGGTTGAACGAATAGCCTCGATCACCGGAGCAAGATCAGGGTTCGCGGCGATGAAGTCATCATAGACTGGTCCCATCAAGTCCTGAAACGCTGCTTTGTCTTCAACACTATTCACCTTCACACCCGCGGCCTCGACCTTAGCGCGACTTTCAGCCTCGCGCGCAGCCCAAAGCTCCCGCTGTGTTTCAGCAGAGTTGCGGGCGGCGGTGCGAACAGCGGCTTGCGTGTCTGCATCAAGCGCTTCCCAAGCTGCCGTCGCAACGCACAGACATTCCGGAATGATCAGATGTTCGCTGATTGAATAGAAGCCTGCGACTTCGAAGTGACCCGTCGACTCGTAAGAGGGGTAGTTGTTTTCTGCCCCATCAATAACACCGGTTTTCAGAGATTGGTACACTTCACCAAACGCCATAGGTGTCGCATTCCCGCCGAGTTGGGCAATCATATTTACGAACAGATCGTTGTTCATAACCCGAACCTTGAGGCCCTGAACATCCGCCGGCGTTTTGATTGGTCGTTCTGAGTTGTAGAAACTGCGTGACCCGCTGTCGTACCACGCCAAAGGCACAATGCCTTCAGCGGCCATGGCAGCTTCAAATACCTTCCCGACGTCCCCGTCCATTGCGCGATACATGTGCGGAACGTCATTGAAAATAAACGGAAGCGAGACAACGTTAGTCGTCGGGATAATTGGTCCCATTGGTCCGAGGTTGAACTGACCAACTTGTAGTGCGGCGTTGCGCACTTGCTCGATGGCATCAGGTTGTGATCCAAGAACACCGCCGTGGAACATTTGGATGTCGATATCAGTGGTCTCGCCAACTTCCTTGGCGAATTGATCCAAGGCGACCGTGTTTGGATAACCTTCGGGGTGAATATTCCAGCCGCGCCAATCTTGGGCTTGCAGTGAAACTGGTAGAGAGACCGCGAGTGCGGCGGCAGACATTAAAGACGTGAATTTCATGAGTTCCTCCCATTCTATGAGAACAACCATACTACCATACTAGATTGAGTAAAGGGAAAACTGGTATCCCAGTGCTTAATCGCTGAAGTAATCGGGATGTTTCTGGTAGACACCCTCGATCGTTTTATCAATCCGCGACAGATGCGCGCGCAGAACCATCTCAAGTCTGTCTCCGTCACCGTTCATCAGGCAGTCATAGATCTCGCGATGATCCGTCACGAGTTCGTCCAACTCATCTTCATCCTTGAGGCTGAGAACACAGATGCGATCAACATGTGATTTGAAGTGCATGATTTGGTCGAATGCAAATGGTGTTTGCGCTGCTTCCGTGATCAACTTGTGAAAGTCGTAGTCGAGTTGATGAAACGCGTTGCTGTCAGAATTTACGCGTGCGGTTTCCTGCGCCTCAAGTGAACGCTCAAATCCAACCTTGTTGACGTTCGACCAATTCTGCAAAGCTCTTTTCGCAACTTCCAACTCAATAGCAAGTCGCGCAAACCTAGCGGCTTCAATCTTAGTGTTTGAGAATAGTCGAATGCGCGAAGCCTTCTGGGGGCGGATCATAAGTAGGTCAAGGTTGCCAAGAAGGTTGAACGCTTCACGGACAGGTTGACGCGATACGCCGAAACGTTCAGCGACTTCTGCTTCAGATAGTTTTGTGCCTGGCAATATTTCCAGCGACATAATTTGATCTCGCAACTGCTGGAACACGATGTCGGCTGTTGAGCGTCTTTCTGAAACTATTGAAACCATTATTCTCTCATATTTTTCCGTAGTGCGGGGCGTGAAAGCACGCTTCTCTCACCCGCATTCTCTAGATGCCTAGACACTGCATTGCTCATAACAAACTTATTTGGTCACGGCAAAGTGCAGCTATGGGACAAAAATTTCGATTGTTACCGTTAAATTTTTACCATACTACCATACTAGATAAACAAGCTAGGACGAAAGTGTTTTACATGACATTTCCAGAGGTTGAGGTGGACGTCGGTGTGCGCCGACAGGTTCTTGCGGATCATCCAGAGTTGATGGTTGTCGCCTTTAGGTTCGAGGCTGAGATGGAAGGGGCGCTGCACTCTCACCCTCATGTCCAATCAACCTATGTCAAATCCGGATCCTTCGAATTCTATCTGGACGATAAAACAATGACGGTGCGTGCGGGTGACAGCTTTGTTATCCCGTCAAATGCCCGACATGGTTGCCGCTGTCTGGAAGACGGCGAGTTGGTCGATTGCTTTACGCCACGCCGCGACGATTTCCTCTAATCCAAGAGCCATTCCATACTAACGACTAAGACCCTCATGCCGTAAGCCAATCTGAAACAAATGGCATGGACACCGAAGCCCTGCGCGACAGTTTCCATTTCGGGGGCTTATTCGCGGCGGGAGAAGCGCGCCTCTTATACACTCAGTCAGACCGCATGATCATTGGTGGCATTCTGCCGGATGGGACCGCTTTGACAATCGATGAAGTTAAAGAATGTGGAACTGCTTCGATCCTTGATCGGCGCGAAATTGGCGTGCTCAACCTCGGCGATGCGGCGGACGTGTCCGTCCCTGCAGAGACATTTACGCTAAATCGCGACGATGTACTTTATCTGGATGTTGGGTCTGGCCCGATCAGCTTCGGCTCGGGCGGGAAGTTCTACATCGTGTCTACGCATGCGCACAAACCCTTACCTGCAAAGCTGATCAAGATTGAAGACGCTGGCAGCGTTAAGATGGGCGCATCTGAAACAGCAAATGACTGAACGATCTATCAGTTCATTCATCCCGATGTGATGGAAAACTGTCAGCTGGTGATGGTATTTACGCTGTTCCATGGTGGTTCAGTCTGGAACACAATGCTCGCTCATCTGCATGATCGTCGGATGGAAGCTTATCTTTATTTTGACCTGGCAGAAGACAACCGCGTGTTTCACTTTATGGGGGAACCTCAAGAAACCCGTCATATCGTCATCAAAAACGAAGAGGCCGTTGTTTCGCCGCCTTAGTCGATCCATTGTGGTTGCGGCACTGGCAGTTACACATTCTGCTGGGCAATGGGTGGTGACAATGTTGATTACCGTGACGTGGATATGGTCGCGATGGAAGACCTGAGATAAATTCAGTTTTCTAGGCTGGAACCTTATTATCTGATGAGGCGTTCGATCTTTAAGCAACGTCAATTTTAGATTTCTAGGAGATCGCAATGGAATATGGTTTTTTCGGCCTTCTGGTCTTGATCGCAAACATCTACGCAATCGCCAGTATTTTTTCGAGCACGGCGTCCACAGGAACCAAGGTAGTTTGGATTCTACTGGTTTTAGTTCTGCCAGTTATTGGTTTCGTCATCTGGTTTTTCGCCGGCCCACGGGGTGCGCTGAAGGTGAGCTGAGCTCGAGCCACTACAGCACGTCGAAAATGCAACAGCTGCTGAAACATATACACGTCGAAAGGATACGATATGAATTGGGATCAGATCTCAGGCAAATGGAAAGAAATGTCAGGCAACGTAAAAGCCAAATGGGGCGAACTGACGGATGACGAGATCGCGGAGATCGACGGAGACCGTGAGGCGCTCGAAGGAAAAATTCAGGCGAAATACGGGAAAACCAAAGAAGAAGTGAAACAAGAAGTCGACGCGTTCCTGAACTCCTAATACCAATCAAAGGCCGGAGCATTCTTTCTGTGTTCCGGCCTTTGCTGTGCCTTTGCCTACAAAAGTCAGTATGCGCCGCGCAGTTTGGAATTGGGTAAGGACTTCGTTGAAGAGCGTAGACGGCACAGCCGCTCGGGCGTGTGTTCGCATCAATACGTTGCCACAGAAGTACCACCTACACATTTAAGGGCGTACATAAGGTCAGACTGAAACCCAAGTCGTGCCGCCTTGAGCTTTTCGGGATCTTTTTCCCTAAGAAGGTACGACGGGTGATAAGTAACTAACACAGAAACCCCGTCAGCTCTCATCTCAATCTTTCCACGGCGTGTGTTCAGCGTTGTTTGAACATTGGTCAGCGCGAATGCCGCCGTAGCCCCCATGGCGACGACTAACTTCGGTGCAACGTGGCGGATTTCTTCGTCGAGCCAAAAGCGGCAATGCTTGATTTCCTGCTTGTTTGGGCTTTGGTGAATACGCCTTTTTCCGCGCGCCACATATTTGAAATGTTTGACTGCGTTAGTCATAAAAACTTGCTTTCGGTCAATACCAACCTTTCGCGCAAATTCATCAAACAATTGTCCCGCTGGTCCTACGAAAGGCCGGCCGGCTAAGTCTTCTTGGTCACCGGGTTGCTCACCCACGATCATTAGGTTTGCATCCAACGGACCTTCGCCATGGACAGCTTGCGTAGCGGCGCAGTGCAAAGGACATCGCGTGCATGAGCTCAGCTCTGAGACGAGATGCGCGCTATCCTGCGTCCAAGAAGAGGTGAACCGCGCTTGTTGTTGCTGGGCCTGTTTCACACGCGGTAGGGGCAGGGTAGGTGCCGCTTTCGCCATTGCGCGTGCGCGGGCGGGGGCGCCACTTATCATGTCGGGGATAGCCGCCGCTTCCGGCATGTTCTTCCAATACTTCTTTGGCATCTCTGATTGCATCGCTTTGATTTTCAGTCGCGCAGGATTGAAGATGTTCTGAAAATACGTGACCCAAAGCTGCTCGCTTGCGTCCTCAGGTAAATCCGGACGCGGGCAGTTTTCGTGAAATGTCAGCTTCTTGCTTTCAAAGATCACTGAGATATCCGGCGTGTAAATGCGCCAGTCCATGTCGCCAAATCGTCTGGCAAAGAACTGTGCTGTAGGTTCGATCGTATGATGCGAAGGCTCGAACCAAGCGGCAAATGAGCGGCGCTTTGCAGCAGGATCACCGATTTCTCGAAAGCGGACAAATGCTTTCATCTTATGCTGACATCGGTGGACATTTTTCTCCATCCGGCGCAAAGCCGCGAGTTCTGTATCACCACGATCGGACATTAGATACGGATGATCGCGTAGCCGCCATAAGAACGCATAGAGTTTTGCAAACCGCGATGGATCACTGTGCCAAACAACACTGTTTGCCAATGATACGAAACTCCGAGGCACGCTGATCTCGTGCGTTTCAGTCTTTATTTGTGGAGCGCTAAACAGGTCTCTGGGTGTATCCGCCCCTCCCCAAGTCAATTGTTCCGGTGGGACGTTTTGTTGCAGATACTGGCGTGCTGCAGTCCGCCAAGCCTCTGCGACACCGATCCGCGGCATCACAACGAACTCCGTCATAGAAGCGACAATTGCTCAGGTGGAGGTGTAAAGCGCGCGCGCAAGTCCGCACTGTCTGTCAGCGCGCCAGGAGACCAACCGCCTGCTGTGACAAACGCTCGGGCCTTCTTCATAGAACCGCCCATGCGTAAAATATCTTCATATCGAACCGTGCGGTGACGCCGCGTGCTCAAAATACGGCTGACAGTCTTGGTGCCGAAACCTGGAACGCGCAGCAAAGTCTCTCGGCTTGCCGTCTTCACATCGACTGGGAAAAGGCCTTGATGCTTTAAGGCCCACGCTAATTTTGGATCAATCTCCAGGTCCAGATTTCCATCGGGTGTGACGGACGTGATTTCTTGCAGGTCGAACCCATAGAACCGCAATAGCCAGTCAGCCTGATAAAGCCGGTGCTCGCGCTGAAGCGGTGGGCTGATCAGCGGTAGCTTGGCGGAGCTGTCAGGTATCGGTGAGAAGGCAGAGTAGTACACGCGTTTGAGTTTGTAGCCGGAATATAGCCGCGTGGACTGACCCAGAATCGTGGCATCGTTTGATCCATCTGCTCCGACAATCAATTGTGTAGACTGACCTGCAGGTGCGAACCGCGGTGGGCGCTTACCTGTGAAGCTGCGATCCTTGGCCTCTTGTTTTCGTAATCTGACATCAGCCATGGCTTTGCGGATTTGCACCGGGTTCTTTTCAGGCGCGTGTTGGGCGACAGCAGCGTCAGTTGGTAATTCGATGTTGATCGACAAGCGATCTGCCAGAAGCCCTGCTTCCTCTATCAGCTCCGGGGCCGCATCGGGGATCGTTTTAAGATGAATATAGCCGCGAAAATTCTCTTCTTTACGCAAACGCCGCGCAATTCGAACCATATCTGACATGGTCGCGTCCGGTGACTTGATGACGCCGGACGACAAAAACAAACCTTCAATATAATTCCGCCGGTAAAAGTCGATTGTCAGTTTTACAACCTCATCAACAGAAAACCGCGCGCGCTGAACGTTAGACGAAACGCGGTTTACGCAATAGGTGCAGTCGTAAATACAGAAATTCGTCATCAAAATTTTTAGCAGACTGATACACCGTCCGTCGGGCGCGTACGCATGACAAATCCCAGACCCTTCATTTGAGCCTACGCTTTTTCCGGAGCGTGAATCGCGCTTGGTCGATCCCGAGGACGCACATGATGCATCGTATTTCGCGGCATCGCTGAGGATCGCTAGCTTTTGTTGTGTTGAATACTGAACCATTTGTTCATGATATGTTCGCATCAATCTTTCGGCAATAATAAATGCCGTACCAAGCCGTATTATCGGAAAAGATTAGCAGGTTATTTACGTGCGCTGCGAAAAAGGCGAACGCATCAAACCTGAGCTTTGATTGTCAATTAGACTGATACTCTTGTCGTACTTAATTTCAATAGCGGCATACTCATCAGCTGTTCGATCCGGAATTCAGAACAGAAGAAGAGTTGCTTTTCCAAACTTCAACAACTTGTTTTATCTGCTGCGCGTTGGGTGGTTCTTTGAAATGGGCAACAACGCCTAGATGTTGCATCAGGTTTTCAATCCACGATGGATTGACAGGGGAACAGCTTACAAGCGGTGTGGCAAAACGATTTGCGCAAGTTTGTAAGGCTTCCAGAGATTTCATACTGGGCTTGGATGTTGGATCAACTATGGCGATGACGCACGCATAGTGCGCCTTTTCCATTCGAAGTCTTCCGTCAAGACTATTTGTGGACAGCTCATAGGGCCTCACTGCCTCGCGGAACTCGTCTGGCAACGCGTCCACACAGCTCACAGCCAACACTGGATGTTCGAGGGATTGGTACGTGGCATCCGATCTTGTATCCCGTCGCATTGGTGGTTGTTTAGACATCACGCTTCTCGCTCCCCGCTTGATCTGAGAGACTCGCTATGCGCTCAGCGAGAAGGCTCAGCTCGACCGCACGAACGCCCGGCCATTGAACGCTTGCAAGCTCGGCAGCGGAATCTACCAATTCACTTGCCATTCCCAGAAGTGCGCGATGCTGCTGCGCGACAGGAAAGCGCGCGACTTGGGTTTCAGCCCAGCTGCGCATCTCTGTCATCAACTCTAGGTCTTCACGCGAAAATTGCGGCTGGGTATCAGAGTCGGAGGTCGTAGATTTGTCGGGGGTCATGTGCGGTGCCTCTTTGCAAGATTTCCGTTGCAAGCGCCAACATGCCGTCATGTCGATTAACACACTACGTTTCAACAGTTTGTCACAGGTTACATTTTGGAGAAACGTATATTTTTCAGTTGTTTGGAAGTTTCGCCGTTAAATCGGTGTATAGCGCAATAAACGGCGCTCCGTCAGGATTTTCACTGCACAACCGTGGAATCGAGACATTTGCAAAATGAAGCGGATCGAAGTCTGCCCAACTTTGTTCTTGGCTTTGAATAATCGCTATGGCGTCTTGAGAGCGCCCCAACTTATTCAAAACCATGGCGCGCCGCATAAATGAATAGGGGACCTGGAAGATACGTGCAGCGGCGTCTTCGGCTTCAAGTGCCTCGGCCCATTCACCGCGATAGGCATGCAGCCAGCCAATCCAAGTCAGCGTCAGCCACCGTATTGGATTGTCTGCAGATATAGCTGCATTGGAACTCATCACCTCTTGCAAAACTTCATCTGAGGCCGTCGCGCATGTGTAAGGAATGACGCGCGCCAGGAACTGCGCAAGTTCGTGGTTCGGATCAAGCTCTATGACGCGCGACATCAGCGCCTCGCTTTCCTTTATGCGTCCGGAATGCCAATGGGATTGCGCGACGTTAAATACCACATCGGGGTCCAACGGTGACAAATCCATTGCCCGTCGTGCATGGAAGGCCGAACGCGCGCGATTCTCAGCTGTATCTGACAGCCCGTATACATTCGCGAGATACGCCAATTTATCAGCAATAACGGAATGGGCTGCGCCAAAATCTGGATCGATTTCGAGCGCCTTTTCCGCAAGATCAATACGTGACATTTCCCACGATATTGCTGATTGCGCGACCCCTGGCACCCAAGTCGAGAGCACGAACAGGGCTTCAGGCGGAAGGGTGGCAGGATCAAGCTTCTCAAGTATCTCTTTGGATGCTCCGAACAGACGGACGCGCAATTCGCGGCCAATAGTCCGTTCAACCGTCGTGATCACGCTATCTTGGCGTTTCATGAAGACTGGTTTCGACCAAACGAGTCGTTGGTTCTCTACGTCGTAAAGCTCGCCAGTCAGGAGGTAGCCGTCTTTTTCCTCCAACACGTCAAGTTTCAGTTCGAAATTGGCGTCCTTGTGCAATTCATCCCGTGACCCGTCCAAAACACGAATTGTCTTGGCATGAGACAAAGAGCGCGTCAGCGCTGATTTCGCGTTTCGCAACAAGCCGTCATCTACGTCGCGCACTGTTACTTGCACGCCAATCGTAGGGTGCTCGTTCGCCGTAAACAAAAATTGGCTTAGTACAAAAGCTGCCGCGAGTCCGACAGCCAGCGCAAGGAGCAGCTTGGTTGGCCAGATTTTTGATTGTTTCTCGTTGCCAATGTCCGCCAGATGTTCAGGCTCACCCTGTGGTACCGTTTCACGAAGTGTTATCGTCGGACGATAGGTCCCGATGCCAATCTCTACATGGATTGTGGTGTTTGCGTATTCTCCAGCTTCAAACAGCGCGATCGCAGTCCTGAGACGCCCCATTTCCACACGAACAATACTATCCGTGCTGGGGTCGAATGAACTTTTCTTGTCAAATATGTCCAAGCCAATTGAATAGGCTTTCAGCCGGTCACCTTGACCCAGCAATTCTGAGCGCATCAAGTGTGAAAGCAACCTGATGCGGCGATTGCTCCTTCCAAAAACTCCTGACGCTTTGACTTGCCCTATATAGCGGTCAATGTGCTCTTCGGTGATATGATCTGAGATCGGCATACAATTTTTGGGTTAGGTTTTGAGCACCCAAACTCAAAAATGGGACATAACTATTAGTCTGAGAATTTAGTGTATCACTTATAACGTTGTCCGGAAACCTCTGCGATGCATATCGGGCAAAGGCCTAAGTGATGTGACAGCGACTGTTTCTATACCTGCGTGTCTTCTGATTACGTAATACAACGGTCGATTGGCTGTCTCCGCCTATCGAAGACTTTCGGAGCTCCCATAGATCTTTGGGTGAAGCTTGAAGACAAACTGACCATCATAGAGGTTATTCAAATCGAACATTTGGGCTTGATTTGCAGATGGTCCACGTTGGTCACTCGTCTATGTGTTGGGACTCTACGTTTGCAGCGCGCCGCAGGCATATTTTCCGCGACTGCGTATTGTTTACTTTTCCAGATGATCGGGTTGATGACTTAGCCGACGTTTGCGATCTCCATACGAATTCCGCTGAGCGACATTGCTGTAGGTCGGAAACGAGTGTTTGCGAACTCATCCCTTTCCGGAAGGCTCCAAATCACTGAAAGCCTGACCTGTCGCGTTCAGGTACTCCTCCTCATCCCAGAAACCGATGAGAATCCCATCCTTCGCCGCTGTTTTTTGGCGAGCTAAGACGGCAGGTGTAGCAGTTATCCTTGTATGGTGACGTGTCGCCCATCTTAGTAAGGCTGCGTCCAGTCGTGCGCGCGCCTCGACATGCCGCGGCGCTTCTGAATGGCCCAGATCGTCGAGTTCTTCCGGATCGCTCTCAAGGTCAAAGAGAAGCGGCGCGAACCCCTCGCAGCGGATGTACTTCCACCGCCCGTCAAAGATCATGGTCGTATGGGCGTCTTCCTGACGCACCTTAAGCGTGCGCGCCATCTCGGACCAATGATAGTCATGCTCGCTGATGACATACTTCCGGGAGAACCCAGCGGTACCATGCAGAAGCGGTGTCAGATCGCTGCCCTCAATCACGTGAGGTTTTGGCGTGCAGTCAAGCGCGTTCATAAAGGTTGGCGCGAGGTCGATCATTTCAACAAGGGCATCTGAAACCGTCCCGCGGGTCGCATTGGCCTCGGGACGAGGGTCCGCGATGATCAGCGGTACTTTGACCGCTATATCGTGGTAGAAATCCTTGTCCCCCATCCAGTGATCACCCATGTAGTCGCCGTGATCCGAGGTGAAGGCGATGATTGTGTTTTCGCTCAACCCTTTTTCGTTCATCCAAGCAAACAGTCGGCCAAGGTTGTAGTCCAACTGCTTGATCAGGCCCATATAGGCCGGGATGACGTGTTCGCGCACATGGTCGCGGGAAAAGCTGCGGCAAACGCGGGCGTTGAGATAGGCGCGCATGAGGGGATGATCCGTTTCACGTTCGGCGTCAGACCGGATGGGAGCCACAATATGCGTCTCGTCATACATGTCGTGATAAGGGGCAGGCACAATATAGGGCCAGTGCGGCTTGATGTAGCTCAGGTGGCACATCCACGGACGGCCATCTTTCACGGCCTCTTCCATGAAATCCATGGCCCGGTTCGTCATATAAGCGGTTTCCGAATGCTCTTCGGGGACGTTGGCGGGAAGGCGGGAGTTTTTGAGCAACCAGGCTGACAAAAGCTCTCCGTCCTCGTCTACGCCAGAATTGGCAAAGTCCTCCCACGGGTTGTCACTGTCATACCCATGCGCCACGAGATAGTCGTCATAGGCTGACCATTGTTGACGCGGGCTGTCGGGATGAAGGCCATCGTCACGTTCAAATGGCTCGAACCCGCATTCCGACCGGTGCACCCCGATTTCGCTTTTGGGATCAATGCCCAGCCAGGCCATACCTTCCTTGTCAGCGATCATATGGGTTTTGCCGACCAGCACCGCACGGGCACCGGCTTCGCGTAAGTGGTCGCCTAGAGTGGGTTCTCCGACCCGCAGGGGCATGCCGTTCCAGGTTGACCCGTGGCTGCGTACATAGCGCCCTGTATAGGCCGACATCCGGGACGGGCCACAAACGGGCGACTGCACATAAGCACGATCAAAACGCACCCCGCGCTTCGCCAGTGCATCAATATGCGGTGTGTGAAGATGCGGATGGCCGTAGCAGCTTAGATAGTCGAAACGGAGCTGATCCGCCATGATCCACAGGACGTTAGGGGTATCGGTCATTCTGTGCCCCCAGTCGCTGGACGAAGTGAAATAGGGTCTTCAACAAACTGCTCGAAGCGGTCGATCAGACCGAGGAAAGCGTCGAGATCGGCTTCGGAAAACACGTCTGAAAGGGCCGCTCGCCGACGTGACATAATCACAGATGTTTCGTCAAAAATGGACTGCCCCGCCGGGGTTAGTGCGACCAAGGATGTCCTGCGATCCGTTTGGCCTGTTGTCGTTGCGACGTAGCCCTTCTCAATCATGGCCGGGATGGTCCGGCTAATCAGGGCGTGATCTGTCCTTTGGATAGAGGCCATCTCCGTGACCGTCAAAGGGCCGGCCTCCGCCAAATCCCAAAGAACGCGCCATTCGGTGATAGAGAGGTCCCCAATCGACCGCAGCAGCCGCTTAGCTTGCGTGCGGGACGCCAAAGCCGCCGCCTGCAAACGCCCGAACAGGTTACGCTCTTGCATAAGACACCGCGCCTTGTAGCGATCAACGCATTCATTCTGAGCTGTCGTCATGGGTCCTCCTGCTTACAATAAGATCAGTTATTATTTTACGTGACAAGTCACATAATATTTGCAAATCTTCCGCCGATGCCCGTGCCAAGCGGGACTACTGTGCGCCCGCATGCGCACCGTTCAGGGAGGAAGAAATGATCAAGACATCAATCGCAGGCGCGATTCTGGCGTTGCTGCCCGCTGCAGCTGTCGCTCAAGCAACACTGACTGCGGAAACCACCTCGCCGGGATCTACACCGCATTACATTGACACAACACTTGCTGCCGTTCTGGACGCCGACGGTGTAGCGACACTGCAAATCACCGAAGGGGCTACGCTGACCAATTCGGTTCAGGCTGTGGCCGAAGGCCAGCTTGATATGGCTCCTGCGCCGCTGATCTTGCCCTTCCTGTTGTCGCGCGGTGTTGGGCCCTATTCCGGCGTTGGTGCCGAGAAAGGTGCCGAACTTGCAGGCAACCTTCGGGCCTTGTTCTTTTCAGCCCCCTCTGCGCAACTATTCGGTCACTACAACAGCGGCGCGATCCAGGGGATCGCGGATATTGAAGGCAAACGCATCTACAATGGCCCGCCGCGCGGTGCCGCTTTGACTACGGGGCGGGCGGCTATCCAGCTTTTGGCCGGTCTGAAGGATGGCGAAGGCTATGAGGGCGTGCAAACGCCGTGGCCAGACACGGTGTCTACGATCACGGGTGGTGCGGTTGATGGTTGGACCCTTCCCGAGGGTCTGCCCTCTGGACGCCAAATCGCGATTGCTGCCGCTGGTGGGACGACACTTTACGATATGCCGTCTGAACTGCTGAACAGCGAGTTGGGCCAGCAGATCGTCAACGCGCCCGGCAACGCGCCGTACTCGATTCCTATTGAAGAATATCGGGCCGCGTATGCTGGAAATGACATCACAATCGTGACGGATGATGACACGTTCGACACCTTTGCGTTGGCATTCGCTCAAATCGTGCCCGCGACGATGGACGAAGACCTCGCTTATCAAATCACAAAATCCTACCTCGCAGGGCAGGAACGGTTCGAAACGGGCTCGCCGCGCGGCCCCTATCTGTTCCTGAGCTTCGGGGACATTGACGGCACAAGTCAGGGCGTGTGCGGTGCAGTGACGATGAAACTGCACCCCGGCGCGGTCCGCGCCTATGAAGAAGCGGGCCATAACATCGCGGATTGCGTCAAGCCTTAAGGTTTCCGGCCATTCGCAATAGGGTTCGGTCATGAACGACACGACCATCACCAGATCACAGGGGCAGCGCATCGCGCTGCTCCTCGCGGTTTTGCTGGTCTTGGTGGGCATGGTGAACACCCTGCCGGAGATACCGGGGCTTCAGAATTGGGCGCGTAATCTCACCGGCATCCGGTTTTTCCGCATCTCGGGCTTCCCGACCGAATATTTGTTCCCGCCGCTTTTCGTGCTGATGATGGTGATTGTCGCACTTGATGGAAGCCTTTACCGGACATGGCGCGAAACGCGTCCCGAACGGGCCTGGCTAGGGGCGGCGCTGGACATCGGGCTGGTCGTGGCGGCCCTTCTGGGGGCGTTGGGGTTCTGGATCGAAATCGACTCTGTCTGCCTGATCGACCAGATCACCGGTGAGCGTGCGCGCCTGATCGAAGACGCGCTGAACCGATCCGAGAACCTGATCCCCGGCTTGACCCTTGAGGCTGAGGTGCCCGCCTGTCAGGCCCGACTTGGGGTCTGGAGCTTGCCATTGCTCTTCACCATCATCGTACTCTTTTTCATGTACAACATCCGGGTCTGGGGATTGCCACTGGTCATCGTGGCCAGCGTGGTGGTGCTTTATACCGTCGTGACCGCACTGATCTGGGTGTTCGGCCTCAGCGACAATAATTTCCTACTGACCAAACTTGGGGCCGATGGCGGCGATGCCTTGGCTGCAGCGGTTCAGAAGGCCACGAATGTCTTCATAACGCCGGATGGCTTCATGGGCCGCTTCATGGACATTATCATCAATCAGGTCTTTCCCTATGTGGTGCTGGGCGCGTTGTTCGGCGCGTCGGCGGGCGGCACCTCGCTGATCAAGCTGGCGGTGCGGTTGACGCGCAACCTCAGAGGCGGTCCCGCCCATGCCGCCATCGTCTCGTCAGCGATGTTTGGCACTATCACGGGCGGGCCTGTCACGAATGTGCTGTCCACGGGACGGCTCACCATTCCAATGATGCGGCGCAACGGCTTCTCTCCGCAATTCGCGGGCGGGGTCGAGGCGGCAGCGTCATCGGGCGGGCAGATCATGCCGCCAGTCATGGGTATTGCTGCCTTCGTTCTTGTGGCATTGACGGCTGTTCCCTACACCAAGGTGATCACGGCAGCCTTCATCCCGGCGATTGCATTCTTTGTCTCAATCTTCCTTGCGGTGATGTTCCAAGCCCGACGCGAAAACGTTGAACCAATGCGGGACATTCCGAACGACTTGATCATGGGGCGGCAGGACTGGCGAAATCTTTGGATCATCTTCTTGCCGATCCTGACAATCCTGTTCCTACTTCTTGGCAACAAGGACACGATCAGCCAGGGTTGGCTTACCGCGCTTCTGCCACAGGTGGTGGTGCAAACAATCGTCAACGCAGCAGGTGACGCTGTCTCGGCGGGATGGTGGGCCGTGGCCCTTTTATTGCCGCTGATGTTCATAGACCCCGAGACCCGGGCAAAACCAAGCAAAGTTCTGACAGCGCTTGGCGAAGGCGGCATTCTGATCTCGCGTCTTTTCCTTCTTTTGTTTGCGGTTTCGATCATCGCGGCATTCCTGAATGAAAGCGGCCTTACGGGTGAGCTGACCCGCGCCGTGACATCGTGGCTTGCCCGCGTGACCTTGGTGAACCTGCTCGGATTTCAGATCCCCATCACAGGCGGCGTCTACCTGATGCTGGCGCTTGTTTGCGCCATGCTCTGCGCGATCCTTTTGGGCATGGGGATGCCCACGGTCCCGGCCTATGTGAACGTGGCACTGCTGCTTGGTCCGCTGCTTGCTCAACTTGGCGTCAGTTTCTTTACCGCAAACATGTTCGTCTTCTATTTTGCAGTCGCCTCGGCCATCACGCCGCCGGTCGCCGTGGCCGCTTTTGCCGCTGCATCCATCACCCGAACCGAGCCGATGCGGACGGCTTTGTCCGCCGTTCGGGTCGGCATCGTGATGTTCACAATTCCCTTCGTATTTGCGTGGTACCCGGAACTTTTGCTGATCCCTGAGGCTGTCACAATAACGGACGATAACGGGCGGCGTGTCCTCATGGACGGATATACGGAAAACACCGATTTCGGCGCGCTCTCACTCTTGCTTTGCCGTCTGCTTGCCGCGCTCTATCTGATCGCGTCGGCTCTGGCGCGATTTGACCGCGCAGCCTTGCCACAGCGGCAAGTGCTCCTGCGCATAGTCGCCGCTATCCTCATTCTCTGGAAAGCACCAATTGTGGTTGGGGCAGGCATCGCGCTCGCGGTAATGTTGGTCTCAACCCATTTCATTGCGACCTCTAAGGCTGACAAGACGGCGCGTGATAGCGCTTAACGGACAGCTCAGCGTCAAGCGCCCTGACTTACCGCGTGGAGTTCTCAATCTGCTTTAAAAGAACCTGGACCGGACAAACGCGCGACCACTTAATCACTGGGAACGGCCACTTTCTGCATCGGTTGTTCGTCAGGTTGTTCTACACGACGCACGGCCGCTTTCGCAAGGAAGGCCCCCGCCTCGCTCACATCTTCGTAAAAGGTCAAAATCCCTTTGCGAAAGCGTTTCAAAAAAGGCACGGCTTCTTTTGAAAACAGATCAATGTCTGACCCGACGACCAAACCCAGGTCTTCGACAGCAGCCACAGAGGCCATACAACTCGTTGACGAACCACATATTACTCCATCTGCGTGGCCATCTTCCGCTGAAAGATATGATTTGAGCGCCTGTATGATTTCTTCTGAAGCGGAATCGCTTGTGACATTTTCCATCAATGATAGCGCTACGTTGAGTCTATCCGCAGCCTCGGTCGCGCCCGCGATCATTTCCGATGCATAGAATTGGTTTGCTGGTGGGGCGAGGAGTAGGAGGTTTTTTCGTCCTCGAGCGGCCATACGTTCAACCGCCAAGGCAGCACAAACGCGATTGTCGAAATCAAAATAGTCATGCCTATCTTCAATCCCAGTGCGCCCGTGGGTGACGAAAGGAAAATTCTGAGATTTGAGATACGCAATCCGAGGATCATCAGGCTGGGTTTGGTTCAGAATGATCACGTCGGCCGCTTGGTTTTGGACAATGCTCTCTATGATGACGAGCGGATCTTCATCTGGAAGCACCGGGGTGATTGTGAGATTGTAACGCGTTCCACGCAGTCCTGAAGCGATCGAATTGATCAGTTTCGCAGTCAGGTTCATCACATCGGTCTCAGTCGAAAGAACAAGAGACACGACATAGCTGCGCCCGGTGCGCAAACGCACCCCGGCCCGATTCGGAACATATCCGATTTCTTTGGCAACTTTCTGTACGCGTTGCCGCGTCGTCTTGCTGATATCTGGTGCATTGCCAAGTGCGCGTGACACCGTCGGCACCGCCAAACCGGTCAGTTGAGAGATGGATTTTAGCGTTGGGCGCACTTTTTTATCGAGCATTTTCAATCATCCAGTTGGAGGTCAAAGACTTCGGTCCCGCGTCATAATCCTTTATAGGACTGGGGGCTTGAAAAAGAAACTAAAACGTTTTAGTAAAATCTATAACGTTTTAGATTGGGAGGACGACATGAGGCGTTTGAAGGCAATCCTAGCCGCATCGACCGTGCTATGCGCAACAGCTGCAGCAGCGGAGGGAGTTAAATTAGAAGTTACGCACTGGTGGACTTCGGGCGGCGAAGCAGCCGCTGTGAAGGCGCTGGCCGACGTTTTTGGTGAAAAGTCACAAAACGAGTGGGTCGATGGTGCAATCGCGGGCGGTGGCTCCACGGCCCGTCCCGTTATGATCAGCCGGATCACGGGCGGCGATCCGATGCACGCGACACAGTTCAACCATGGCCGCCAAGCCGAAGAGCTTGTCGAAGCTGGTTTGATGCTGGATCTGACAGATGTTGCGGAAGCTGAGGGTTGGCGCGACACAATCAATCCGGTGTCACTGCTTGATAGCTGCACCTACGAGGGAAAAGTTTACTGCGTGCCAATCAACATTCATTCGTGGCAATGGATGTGGATGTCGAACAAGGCTTTCGCCGACGCCGGCGTCGCGGTTCCAGCCAATTGGGAGGAATTCGTAGCATCCGCCCCGGCGCTTGAAGCTGCTGGCAAGGTGCCGTTGGTCGTAGGTCAACAAGACTGGCAGGCACGTGGGGCGTTTTCCGTCCTGCTGGTGGCCATTGGTGGCACCGACCTTTGGCTCGACATTTATGCCAACAAGAACGCTGAGGCCGTGCGCGGCGATGCAATGGCTAAGGTTTTCGAAGCAGCCGACACAGCACGCAACCTGAGTGCAAACAGCAATGTGGGGGACTGGAACCTTGCCACAGCCAAGATCATCAACGGTGAAGCTGGCGCCCAAATTATGGGCGACTGGGCGCAAGGCGAATTTGCTGTGGCCGAAAAGGTGGCAGGAGAGGACTACACGTGCTTGCCGGGCTTGGGAATGAATGAGGTCATCCAAACTGGTGGTGACGCGTTTTACTTCCCAAAACATGATGATCCAGATGTGACTGCAGCCCAGAAGGAACTGGCCTCAATTATGTTCAGCCGAGAAGCGCAGGTCGCCTTCAACTTGAAGAAAGGCTCCTTGCCAGTTCGCGGCGACATTGACATGAGCACAGCGAACGATTGCATGCGCAAAGGTCTTGATATTCTGGCGTCTGGCAACGTTTTGCCTTCGTCAGAGCAAGCGATCTCGCAAGATACAGAACAACAAATGCGGGATTTGTTTATCGAGTTCTTCAACGACAAGTCGCTGTCGACCGCTGACGCTCAGGAGCGCATGGCGCAACTGATCGAACAGGCCGACTAAATCTCCCTGTGGACTTGTCCATGACCATGCCGGCACTTTGTCGGCATGGTCCCAGAGCGTAGAAAACCCCATCATGCAAACCCAACGGCCTAATGCCTTGTTTCGGAACCTGACTGCGAAAATCGCAGCACTTCCGATGATCGCCACCGCTTTGTTTGTCTTTGTCGGCTGCACGCTTTGGACAGTGTATTACTCGTTCACGAAGTCCCGGATGTTGCCAAGCGACAAATGGGTAGGTCTGCAGCAATACGAACGCCTCTGGAACACACCGAAATGGCAGATTGCTGTCGAGAACCTGCTGATCTTTGGGTTCTGCATGATGATCTTAAGCCTTGTCATCGGCTTCGTATTGGCCGCTCTGCTCGATCAGAAAATCCGTTTTGAAAACACCATTCGAACCATCATCCTTTATCCCTTTGCGCTGTCGTTCATCGTGACCGGGCTTATCTGGCAGTGGGTTCTGAACCCTGACTTTGGCATCCAGCAGGTCGTTCGGGACCTGGGTTGGCAGAGCTTCGAGTTCAATCCGCTCTTCAACCCTGACATCGTCATCTATGGCGTGTTGATTGCGGCAGTCTGGCAGGGGTCAGGCTTCATCATGGTTGTGATGCTGGCCGGTCTTCGCGGCATAGATGAAGAGATCTGGAAGGCCGCGCGCGTTGACGGCATTCCCAGATGGCGGACCTACGTCTTCATTATCATTCCTATGATGCGCCCAGTATTTGTGACGGCGCTGGTACTGATCGCGTCTGGCATCATCAAGGTTTATGACCTTGTGAAGGCTCAGACCAATGGAGGGCCGGGCATCAGCAGTGAGGTTCCGGCAAAATACGTCATAGACATGATGTTCGGGAACCAAAACCTCGGCCAAGGTTTTGCGGCTTCGACGATGATGCTGCTGTCGGTTGCAGTCATTCTGATCCCTTGGGCCTACCTTGAATTCGGGAGAAAGAAACATGGCTGATATCTCCTACCCAACAGATGCAAGAGGCGCGAAGCCACGCCGCGTGATGACGAAGGGAAACGTGATTCTCTGGTCCACACTTGCCGTGATCCTCGCTTACTACGCGTTGCCCCTTTACGTGATGGTTGTGACGTCGTTGAAGGGCATGCCGGAAATCCGTATGGGCAACATCTTCTCCCCGCCAATGGAGATCACGTTTGACGCTTGGCATAAGGCTGCTTTCACTGCTTGCACGGGGCTGAATTGTGAGGGGCTATCCCGAGGCTTCTGGAACTCAGTCGAAATTCTGGTGCCGTCTACTATTCTGTCGATCGCTATGGCGTCGATCTCCGGCTATGCGATTGCGAACTGGCGCTTCAAAGGGTCCGAGGTGTTCTTCACCATTCTGATTTTTGGTGCCTTTATCCCATACCAAGTGATGATTTACCCGCTGGTTATACTACTGCGCGAAATTGGATTATTCGGTTCGCTCTGGGGGCTGGTTCTGGTTCACACCGTCTTTGGGATGCCGATTCTCACCCTCTTGTTCCGCAACTACTTTACCTCGTTACCCGAAGAGCTGTTCAAAGCCGCGCGTGTCGATGGCGCAGGGTTTTGGGGTATTTTCTTCAGGGTGCTGGTCCCAATGTCTTTGCCCATTTTCATGGTCGCACTGATCCTGCAGATGACCGGTATCTGGAACGACTTTCTGTTCGGCGTGATCTACACGCGCCCCGATCAGTACCCGATGACGGTTCAGCTCAACAACATCGTCAACGCCGTACAAGGCGTCAAAGAATACAATGTCAACATGGCCGCAACGCTTCTGACCGGGATTGTCCCTCTGACAATCTACTTCGTGTCAGGAAAACTATTCGTGCGCGGAATTGCAGCAGGGGCTGTTAAAGGATGAAACATGAAACTGCACTGCATAACTTGGATCAAACAGCCATGACGGCGTCACAACCATCCGTGTCAATCAAGGAACTCGACTTGAGCTTCGGCGCAGTGGATGTCCTTAAGGGCCTCAACCTTGATATCGCCGCAGGTGAGTTTCTCGTGCTGCTCGGCTCATCGGGCTGCGGAAAGTCAACGCTCCTGAGTTGTATCGCTGGCCTTTTGGATCTGACGGACGGCCAGATTTTTATCAATGGTCAAAACGTTACTTGGGCGGAGCCGTCAGAGCGCGGCATCGGGATGGTATTTCAAAGCTACGCGCTTTATCCACAAATGACAGTGGAGGGGAACCTTGGCTTTGGTTTGCGGAATGCCGGTGTGCCCAAAGCAGAGGTGAAGGAGCGGATCGCAAGGGCTGCCAAAATCTTGCAGATTGAACCGCTTTTGAAACGTCGCCCCGCCGCCCTTTCCGGTGGTCAACGTCAAAGGGTCGCTATTGGCCGTGCGCTCGTGCGGGACGTAGATGTGTTCCTTTTTGATGAACCTCTTTCTAACCTTGATGCGAAGTTGCGCGCTGATCTGCGGGTCGAGATCAAGTTGCTCCACCAACAGCTGGGCAACACGATGATTTACGTGACCCATGATCAGGTCGAAGCTATGACGCTTGCTGACCGCATCGCGATCATGAAGGACGGCAAGATCATGCAGTTGGGTACGCCCGACGCGGTCTACAATCAACCCGCCAATCGTTATGTGGCTGAATTCATTGGTGCACCCGCCATGAACTTTGTAGATGGCAAGCTATCGGGCACCAAACTCAGTTTTGCAGATTTGTCCGTTGATGTCGCTGACTACCCTTTCCAAAGCGCGCCTGGCGGCGATCTGAATGTCACGGTTGGTCTGCGACCTGAGCACCTAATCGTTGGTACCGATCAATTGCAGAGTGCGGCAACATTTGAACTGACCGCCGAGATTGTTGAACCCATGGGAGCTGACACGCTTGTCTGGTCAACGCTCGACGGCCGACGTTTCCGCGTCCGGCTCGATGGTCAAACAAAGATTTCCGCCGGTGACACGCTCTCCGTCGGAATTGCGGTTGAGACCCTGAACATTTTCAACGCCGCCACTGAGCAACGCCTCTAGGATCATCTTTATGAACACATTTTCACCCGTTGCGACCCAATGGTCTGATACCAAGACACATGATCCTAAGGCCGTCGCGGATCGTTTTGACAGCGATTTTGTTTGGGGCGTC
Source organism: uncultured Litoreibacter sp. (assembly GCA_947494435.1). Lineage (GTDB taxonomy): Bacteria > Pseudomonadota > Alphaproteobacteria > Rhodobacterales > Rhodobacteraceae > Litoreibacter. The sequence goes on along the minus strand of CANLUY010000001.1, from coordinate 658,898 downwards.
GCAACCGCATCCTACCAAATTGAAGGCGCGACACGTACCGATGGCCGCGGTCCAAGCATCTGGGACGCGTTTTCCAATATGCCAGGCCGTGTGTTTCAAGGACATAACGGCGATATTGCCTGCGACCATTACAACCGAATGGACGAGGATCTGGACCTCATCGCGGCAATGGGCGTGAAGGCTTACCGGTTCTCCATCGCCTGGCCGCGTGTATTTCCCAATGGGCGCGGGCAAGTGAATGAGGCCGGTTTGGATTTCTACGATCGCCTTCTGGATGGAATGGTGGCGCGTGGGATAAAGGCGTTCCCGACCCTTTATCATTGGGATTTGCCTTTGGCGTTGGCGGGTTATGGGGGTTGGACGGATCGCGAAACTGCTAACGCCTTCGCTGATTACACCACCGCCGTTATGCGCCGCTTAGGTGATCGGATCGATGCGCTGGCAACCTTTAATGAACCTTGGTGTTCTACCTATCTTGGTCACTGGATTGGCAAACATGCCCCGGGTGAACGCAGCATAGATGCCGCACTCGCTGCAGTGCACGTCACCAACCTAGCACATGGGTTGAGCGTTCAAGCTGCAAGAGCTGAACGGCCAGACATACCCATGGGTACCGTGCTCAACGCTCAATCCATTTATCCGGCAAGCGACAGCGAAGCTGACCGCGACGCTGCCGAACGCTCGTTCCAGTTCAACAACGGCGTATTCTTTGATCCACTGTTCAAAGGGGAATACCCAAATCAGCTCTGGAACGCGTTGGGCGACAAGCTTCGTGTACAGCAAGGTGATCTAGAGATCATCCACCAACCCTTGGATTGGTGGGGCTTCAATTACTACTTTCCGGCGACGGTCAAAGCCGCCTCTACGTCGGCTGAGCGCAGCGGTTTGACCGGGGTCGGCGCAATGGGCCGTTTCAGCTCTGATGAAGATGAAGCATCGGCATTTCTAAACCTGACATCTGTGCCGAGCTCAGAAAGCAATCTGCGCACCGATATCGGTTGGGAAATCGTCCCCCAAGGTATCGCCGACCTGCTGACGCAGGTCTATGACCGTTACGATCTACCTCCGGTCTACATCACAGAAAACGGTGCCTGCTACAACACAGAACCTGACCAAGACGGCGTCGTCGAAGATCAGGATCGTCTAGATTACATCGCTGCTCATTTGAACGTTTTGGCAGATATGGCCAAATCCGGTGTTCCTTTGAAAGGTTACTTTGCGTGGTCACTGATGGACAATTTCGAATGGGCGGAGGGCTACCGGATGAGGTTCGGACTGGTCTTCGTCGACTATGAGACGCAGGAGCGCATTCCGAAAAAGAGCGGCCAGTGGTTTGCTGAACTAGCAGCTCATCACGGTTTGGGCGAATGAAGCCTTCTTAAGAGCACGTCGCGTGGCAAGTCTGCGTTCCCAGATCGCCTCCGACTGATAGGTTTTCGACGTGGCTTACGTCCGTTGGCGGCCAAGTAGCGCAACGCTGCCCCTTCAAGAACCGCAGTCCCGTATTTGGCTAAGACAACGCTGCTGCAAGGTCAAACCGCCGAATTACCAGCTATACGGCTGTTATAGCACTTACCTTTCAGTTCCGCTGTCGCTGATAAGACGGGCATTTTCCAATGCGATAACGCTTTGTGCGGCGAATATCTGTGCCAACCGAAGCGTCTCTTCCGAAAATGGGCGGACCGACTGTCGATAGACTGTGAACGCGCCGACGAGCCGGTCTGCGACTAGCATCGGAATTGCCACAAAAGACCGCGCACCGCCTAAGTCTGCTGTGGCGAACCGTAACGGATCGTCTGTCCGGTATATCGCCTCTGATTTCACATCTATGATGTTGACCGTCGTCTTATTAGAAACCATGCGCCCAAGCCCGGTATGTTCGCTGACACCGAAGATACCGCTGTCATCGAGCCATCCTTGAAACGCTGTCGGAATGCCTAAAGTGAAGCTCGCTTGGAATCGCTTCTTGCCGCGGTATTCGAACAATATGCCGAACTCTGCGTCGCACAGGTCCAGCGCGTAACGCAGAATTGCAGGCATCACCAAGTTTAAATCCCCTTGGGACGCGCCGATAATGCGGAGTACTTCGCTCTGCGCTTTCTCACGGCTCAGCGCTTCTTCAAGGCTCAAGGCCAGTTCTGAAATGATCGCGGGATGATCCACATTGCCGCGCGGACCTTGGTTCTGTCCGTTGAGACGGTCTGCTAAGTCAATTTTTGAGGAGACCTCAAGCTTCCGGTAGATCGTGGCAAGGTGAGTCCGCACGGTGGTCGGCGCGATGTGCAAATCTGCTGCGATCTCCTGATAATTGCATCCGGCCGCGTAACTTTCAGCAATCTGCTGCTCTCTGGGGCTAAGTTTGGGGTCGTCGAGCATGTGGTCCAATCCATCTGGTGTCCAAGACCAAAGATACCAAAGGCCAAACGCGAAACAATCCCGCAGATGCAGTAGCCGGATACCGCACCCTAAACCCAGAAAATACTGCATTTGCCTGATATTCGGTGCAGCGCCAACGCTTTACTCATGGTGTTGAGTTAACCACGCAAAGGACGTCTCCATGACCAATTATGAAGCTGCACAAGATTTCTCTGGCGCGTGCATACTGAAAGTCACGGGCGGCAAGATCAGCCAAATGAGCAAATTTTGGAATGACGTGCGGGTTTCGCGCGGGTTCGGCTGGGCATGATGCGCTGGCGCATCCTTGGCCTGTTGTTTCTGGCGCGTATCGGGCTCGGGTTTCATTTTCAAACGGTGGCATCTGTCGGCGATGATCTTACCGTCATCTTCGGGATCGACTATGTCGGCATCGGTCTGATGATTGGTTTGTTCATGGCCCCCGGATTTGTACTGGCATTGCCAGCAGGGTATTGGGGACGCTTCGTGTCTGACCGCATCATGGTGGTCTTTGGCTTGGGCGCTTTGGCTTTGGGCGGAGCCATATCGTCTATGGCGAGCGAAAGTTGGGGCCTCGGAACAGGGCGCATATTGGCCGGGATCGGATTTCTTTTCACGACATTGTACCTGACGAAGATGGTCGCCGACTGGTTCGAGGGCCACGAGATCGCAACCGCGATGAGTATCATCGTGATGTCCTGGCCATTCGGGATAGCGATGGGCCAGATCGGCCACGTCTGGCTTGCCCAGCATTTCGGCTGGCAGGCTCCGTTTCAGGTGGCTTCATTATATTGCCTGATTGCTGCCCTTGGCGTGTTCCTCTTCTATCAAGCGCCCGCCGATCTGCCGCGCGTTCAAGGCGGGTCCCGTGCGACGATGACAAAGAAAGAATGGCGTCTGGTGCTTTGTGCCGCCACGGCCTGGGGCGTCTTTAATGCGGCCTACGTGATCTACCTGTCCTTTGGACCGAAGATCTTGGAGGGCTTGGGCCAATCCACCATCGCAGCCGCAGGTATCATCAGCATCGGCAGCTGGATCATGATCATCTCCGGCGCTGTATGTGGTCAAATCGTAGACCGTTTTGGCGGACGAACCATCGTTTTGACGGTCTGTATGGGTGCGGCCATTACCGCGCTTCTATTGCTCAGTGTTCCTAATGCTGGCTTCAGTGCGAGTGTACTTTTTGGGCTCGTCGGAATGGCGCCGGCTGGGGTCATCATGGCGTTAGCAGGCCGAGCGATGCGACCCGACGTCCGTGCCTTGGGAATGGGCGTCTTCTTTACGATTTACTACGCGTTTATGCTGATCACACCTCCCTTGGCTGGTGCTCTTCTGGAGGCAACGGGGACCGCGCAAGCACCCATCTGGCTGGCGATCGTCCTTTTCGCCGCCGTGGTCCCACTTGGCTTCGCATACCACCACATCAAAACCACCCCGTGCGACGGCGCTGCATAGTCAGCATCCAGCCTTGAGGTGACATTTTCCAGCCAGCCAGGCAACCGCAGCAGTGATGCAGATAACTAGATGACGGCTTCAATAAGATACGGGCCCGCATTGGTCTTGGCCCGCGCAAGGGCGTCGGCAAAAGCCTCTTCGGTATCAACGCGTTCACTGCTGACACCGTGTCCCTTGGCCAGCGAAACCCAGTCCAAAAGCGGGTCTTCAATGTCGAACATTGCACGGGCATTCCGCCCTGGTGCAGATGCGCCTTGTGCCGCGAGTTCGTGATGCAGGATTTGGTAGCCTTTGTTGGCGATGATCACGACGGTGATGTCCAATCCTTCGCGTGCAGCGGTCCAAAGGCATTGCAATTGGTACATGGCAGACCCATCACCGGAAAGCGCAAAGACCGGCCGATTGGGACACGCAATCGATGCGCCTAATGCATTGGGCAAACACTGACCAATTGATCCGCCTGTATTGTTGATCCGGTCGTGACGCCCCGCGCCTCTGAGCTGAGGTGCAATACCTTGACCAGCCGTCATTGCTTCATTGATCAATATGGCCCCGTCTGGAATGGCACGCGCCAAGGCGCGACCGATACCATCTGAGGTCAAGCAGCCCGCTTCAAGCTCGGGGATATCTTTGGCGATCCGTTGCACGGTTTCCGTGCCATCAACACCGACGGCATCTGCCAAAGCCCGCAAGGTACCTAGAATATCCCAATCGCCGTGGCAAAGTCGGTCAATCGCGGAACCCGGTGCTTCGGGCGTGGAGGGTTTGCCGGGATAAGCGAAGAAATTCACCGGCGGGTTCTCCCCCACCAAGGTGATGCTTGAGATGTCTTTCAACAGTTCGGCGTTCATGTCCCCGGGGTAATAGAGCGGTTCAAACGCCACCGCGCCGTGTCCAAACTCCATACGTGCTGCAAAGAATGGAGCCAAAAGACGGCAACCGGTCCGTTCCGAAATTTGCCCCGCCAGTTCCGCGCCTTTCCCAAAAAGCGCGGGTCCACCGACGAGCATCGCCGCGCCGGGCTTTGACAGTGCCTGAGCTGCGGCATTGATCCTCGCGGCTTCTGGCTGGCGTTTAGAGACAGGGACTGGGGCTTCGACTGGGCCCACAACACTCTCGCCCCAAGCGGCATCAGCCTGCAGAATAAGTGTTGCGATCTTACCGTCACGGGCGCTTTGGATTGCGTCAGCCCCGAAACGGCTGACCATTGAGGCATCCGTCGCCCGCCGGACCCAGTGCGATATTGATCCAACCACACCGTCGAGGTCTGATTGCAGCGGCGCATCATACTTCAAGTGATAACCTGCATGATCGCCAACCACATTCACCATGCCCGAATGCGCTTTCCGCGCATTGTGAAGGTTTGCCCACGAATTTGCGAAACCCGCTCCGAGGTGAAGGAGAGTTCCCGCGACGTTCCCGCTCATTCTGTTGTAGCCATCCGCAGCGCCTGTCACGCCACCCTCAAACAGGCAAAGGATGCACCGCATTTCGGGATGCGTATCTAAAGCCGCTACAAAATGCATCTCAGATGTGCCTTGGTTCGCGAAACACACGGTGACGTTCGATGCGAGCAGCGTTTCGACTAGAGCTTCAGCGCCATTCGTGCTGATGGGTCCATCATATCAGTTTCCTTATCTCAATGCTCACAAACGCAGGCGATGTGAATGAACAAAATTAAACTAGTTTCTTGGTCTAAGCGGTGGTTATCCGGTCAAGCGATCAGCATCACAATAGAGAACTAGAAATTTCAACGCGCCTTTTCTCAGATTTTCGGCAAGTTGCCTTAGTGGCGAGAAGGGTCGGACCCCACCTGACGAACAGATCCGATGACCGCGCTCTAAGGTTCTTCGACAGCGCCACATTCCGTCTTTTTGAAAACAAGCCAATTGCTTCCGCGAAGCTATAGAGGTGCCTCTTTGACCAAAGCGTCAACATCCAAAGGAAGGTTTACCAATTCCAGCGAGCCATCTTCCAAAATGGTCCACTCAGCTTTTGGTCGGTCCCGGTAGAGTTCTAGGCCATTGCCATCCGGGTCATTGAGGTAAACGGCTTCACTCACGCCGTGATCCGCAGCACCGGTTAGCTTGTATCCGGCGCGTTGAATGCGGTCGATAACCTGCCCTAGTGTTTTGCGATCTGGAAATAGGAATGCGACGTGATAAAGCCCTGTATGGCCCGCCGGTGGTGGTGTGGCACCGGCGCTTTCCCATGTGTTCAGACCAAGGTGGTGATGGTAATCATCAAAGGACAAGAACGCCGCTTGTTTGCCGTAAAGCGTCATGAGCTTCATGCCGATCACATCGCGATAAAATGTGATCGCGCGGTCTAAATCCGCCACTTTCAAATGGCCGTGGCCAACATGTGCGCCGGGGACGCCTTGAACTTTCTGTGTCATTTTCTGTCCTTGCGAATTACGGGCCGGTGCGGGGCTCCATTAGAAGACACTGCGCCGTTGTGGATGATTTCAACTGAACGCGCGGTTACACTTGCGGCGTTTCGCCCTCGCCACTTTCGTTAACGCGGGACGTGAACTCTGACGTCGTGTTGCCGCTTGGATAAGGCAGATCTGGAACCGGAAGGTTGAGCCAATCACAAAGAGGGGCCCAGCCATCACCGAGCCGATGCACCAGCAGCCTGTCGCGCGGCACAGTGGCAAGCACATCCGAGACGTTTTGGTTATACAGCGCGATGGCATAGTCCCGATCTGCGTAGCGCCCATCAAACACGTCCCGGCCAATGGCATGCGCCAAGCCATGAGGGTCATCATTGCTTTGCAGATACTTCAGAATTGTTCCCTCAAAGCTCTTCCACCAACTGTCAGCCGACCGCATTGTCAAAAGCACCTTCGCATCGGGGTACACGTCAATCAGCGTGCACCAGTACTGGGCAGAAGGCCAATCGACACACGCATTGTAGCCTTCAAAAAGATGATCCCAATCAGGCACTGCCCCGTTTGCCAAATCAAGCCAGCGTTGACGCAGCGGCGCACCTTCCCCCAATTCGAGCATGTGGTGTGTCGGACCAACACCAAGCATGTCCAAGGCGCGGCGCATGGAGTCGGTGCCTGTACGACCAAATCCGGTTCCGATTATCTTCAGTGTCAATTGACTGTCCTTTCAGGTTTCTTCTTGGCGTGGGTCACTGCGCGCGAGGGTGATTTCACATGGGGGAAATCGCCCTGCGCGATGTATGCCTCTTCTTCAGCAGTAGAGACCCTACCATAATGTGGATTGCGGTGGGGGTGTCTGCCAAAACGTTCAATGGTGGATCGCACACGCGCATTCTGGGCGCGAAGCAGGTCAGCGGTATAGTCCAGCTGCGGCGGGTTTTCCCCGATAATTTGTCCGGTCAGCGTATCCACAACGTCCAAACGATCAAGATGATCAACACCCTCGCAATGACCAAGCGCGATCACGCAAAACAGCTTTTCCCACGGGGCGAGCTCTGCGACATGCCCGTTAGGGATCCCATCCAATACCAAGCGGTTCGCCTTGATATCTTGTGCATAGGCTGCGGGCGTGTCGCGCCATAGTGACCTGGGGAACTGATCCAGCGCAATCAATAGCGCCAATCGCCCCTGTGCAGTTTCGGCCCAGTCGTCCAATTCTCCCTTGGCCGCGGCAATTGTCAGCTCCGCAAAATCCTCGCAAATGATCGCGTCCATCCCGCCATACATCCGCTCCGTGATCCAAGCAGAAAAGCTGTCCCGCGTTTTTTCAAACCCGGTGTCGGGAAACCAAAGGTCTAAAACCTGATCTTGGTGAAAACCGCTACGCATCTCAGAAATCCCGGGGAAAAACGGCCATCAACGCTTGCGCACCAAGTTCGCCGGCACACGCGCCTGAGCACATCATTTCAGTCACGTAGCTGCGTCTCAGGTCTTGGCGTTCACGGTCCTGCCGCGTCTCAAGACAGACGGGCGGTTTCGTTTTGGCCTTGAAGGGGCGAAACGAAAATCCGAGCCAGTTCACCGTTAGTCCAATCATCTCACCATCCTCCATGTGTTGTCACTCACCCTAAAATCTCCAGAATTCTTGTGGTATCCGGCGCGTCGCTGTGTTGTTCTGCAAAAATGCATAATAGATTTACAGACTGGGGCGATGTCCGGATTTTCCTTGCCGTCATACGGGAAGGATCGACGCTTGCGGCCTCGCGCGTGCTGGGGATCAATCAGACAACAGTGTCGCGCCGGATCGACGTGCTAGAGCATATCTTGGGTCTGTCGCTGTTCGAAAAAACGACGCGCGGCAGTACGCCAACATCGGACGCGCTTGCGTTACTTGAAGCAGCCGAAACGCTTGAGCGAAGTGCGCATAGCTTTGCCGAAGCGGCTGTCAGGCAGAAGAATGCGCATGATCGAATCATTCGGATCACGGCTGTCATTGATGCCTTCAATGAACAGTTTTCTGCAATTTTGGGCGAATTCACAGAGCGGCACAAAGACGTCAGGTTCACCTTGCAGCCCAGTGATGAGAAAGTTGACATCGCCGCCGGAGATACGGATGTGGCCATTCGAATGGCAAATTGTAATGTCACTTTGGATCCGTCCTTAATCAGCCACAGGATTTATGAGCTTGAGACGTCTCTTTTCGCGTCGCGTGGGTATATCGAAGCGCATGGCTGCCCGTCTTCTGAAGAAGAATTGCTGACCCATAGACTTCTGACTTTTGAAGGCCATTTGGGCGACCATCCGGGCAATCAATGGCTACGCGCACAGGCGGGGCCGGGGCAGATTGTGTCTTCGCCGCGCGACATACTCTCGATGATCACATCCATCAAAATGGGTGCAGGATTAGGAATGCTCCCAAGGCGTTTCATCATCAGCCACCCTGAGTTGGTGGAGGCCTATAAGATGCCCAACGGGCTGGGATCAACGGTATGGCTGCTGGTAAATCCAACCGCGTACAAACGCAAAGACGTGAAAGCGTTCACCAATTTCTTCGTCCCGAAGTATCGCGACTATTATCAGAATTCTTGATCCTCGGGCGGAGCCGATCCAAACCGATATTTTGGGTCAAACGACACGCAGCGGCGGCTCATCGCTGCAGGTTTCTTGAGACTAATGGCTCCATCATAGGCACATAGTTTTAACTCCGTGCTGGCTGGCACAGTTGCAACGCGTGAACCTGCGATGGGTAAGAAGTCATTTCGATCCAGCCAGTGAGGTCGAATTTGTCCACGTCTCGCGTCTTAAGAACAAAGGTTGCTGCTACGGCATTTTACATTTCAGACCAGAGTAATTCTATTTGAAAAAGCCTGTCTCCATGACTTTACCGACCGAGCCCGTGTCACGGGCATGATCTGCCTAAGTTACCGTCGAGCAGAACATGACCGGCTCTGCCGCAATTTTTAACCGCTCGGCTAAATTTTGAGATTGCTAAGCCTCTTAATGAACGACCGGATGTGGCTTGCGCGGCCTTTTATGCTGCGGTTTTTCAATTCGGTGCTGGATATGCTAATCGGTCAAGATACCTTGAATTCAGCCCGCGACCGCAAGCGACAAACCAGCCATATGCCATCCGTATCACTTATCGTAACGCAGTATTTTGCCGGTGCAGCCGGTCTAGCGCTGACGACGGATGGACGCCTCACACAGGGTGGAGCAACGCTGATGCAGGCATCGGTTAAAGACGGCAAGATCACGGCTGAGGCGCATTACGAAATCCTCGGATTGGTTGCAAAGCAGGTACCCGATCGTGCAGCCCTATCGGTCAGGCACGCCCAATCCATTGATATTGACAAGTTGGGCACGCTGGCACTGGCGTGCAAAGCGGCCCCGAACGTCAGTGGTGTGTTACAACGCATGGCTCGGTACCATTCGCTCTTGTCCGACAGCGTTCGCTACCATTTGGAGGTTCGGACTGGCGCAACACTGCTGAGGCAAGACGTTCTTGTCGGATCCGGCCCGGGAGTGGTGTTCTCGCCTGAGGCCGGATTGTCGGCCATGTATCAAGCCATCAACCAAGTGGCAGCCAAGAGGATTACACCACAATTGGTTACATTCCAGCACGCCGCGCCGAATGATGCCCCTCTGTTTGAGGATTTCTTCGGGTGTGAGGTCAGATTTGGCGCAGGGGCAAACGGGATACTGTTCTCGGAATCCAGCCTCGAAACGGAAAACAAGCTTGGCGATCTGGCCCTTTCTGAATTTCTGACAAAGCATCTTGATGCAGAGCTGGAGCAACTCAAAACCGAACCGTCGCTGGTACATACTACGAAGGAGGAGATTGCCCGTGTGCTCAGTGAGGGGTTGCCCAAGATGGCCGATGTGGCGCGCGAGCTAGGATTTAGTGTCCGTTCCTTCCACCGTCGCCTTGCAGATCACGGCGCCAATTTTCAGACGATAGCAGAGGAAACACGGCGAGAGATTGCGCTAAGCATGCTGCGCGACAAAAACTGCCCCCTCTCGGAGATCGCATTTCTTACTGGGTTCTCAGAACAAAGCGCTTTCAACCGGGCTTTCAAGCGTTGGACAAATGAGACACCCGCAAGCTATCGAAAGTCGCTTCCACGCTAACCCTGTCTTTGGCCGCGTTGGTCAAAACGCTGGCGGGCGCTGTCAATAATTCATCCTGCGGCATGCCTATTCCTTGGTCATCACTTTCAACCAAGGAGCATCACCCATGCACACCCAACCAATCCTTGTCGTCGGCGCAAATGGAAAAACCGGTTCACGCGTCGTTACGCGACTTGAGGAAAAAGGTATTGCCGTCCGTCGCGGCTCACGTGGCGCGGATATCCCCTTCGACTGGGAGGCACCCGGAACGTGGAAACCTGCGCTTTCCGGCATCCGCAAAGCTTACGTTACCTATTTTCCCGACCTTGCATTCCCAGGCGCAGTAGAAAAGCTAGAGGCTTTTACAAAGGTCGCAGGCCAAACCGGGCTTGAGCACATTGTGTTGCTATCGGGCCGTGGCGAGCATTTCGCCAGTCTGGGCGAAGAGGTCGTCCGCAACTCTGGCCTGCCTTTCACCATCGTGCGTGCTGCTTGGTTCGCTCAGAACTTCAGCGAAGGGTATTTGCGCGATCCCATTCTAGGTGGCGTCCTGCCCATGCCAGGCGGGGATATCGCGGAACCCATTATCGACATTGATGACATTGCAGACGTCGTCGTCGCAGCGCTGACAGAGGACGGTCATCTTGGCGAACGCTACGAGGTCACCGGCCCCCGTCTCATGACCTTCGCCCAGATGGCCGAGGTTCTGTCCACCACGCTTGGGCGACACATCCAGCACGTGCCGATCAGCTTTGAAGACTTCCACGCCAATGTTGCGGCTTCTGGTGATGATTTTGTCGCTGATGTGTTCACCAAGATCGCGCGTGAAACGCTTGATGGTCGCAATGCCTACGTCACGAATGGCGTTGAACAGGCACTCGGCCGCAAGCCACGTGACTTTGCCGAATTCGCGGCGAAAGCGGCCTCTCACGGCGTCTGGGCCACAGCAGCCTGACACTGAAACCTATCTACACTTAATGGAGAACAGTCATGAAAATTCTGGCTTTCGGCGCAAGCAATAGCAAAAACTCAATCAACAAGACGCTTGCGGAATTCACTGCATCCTTGGTCCCGGGTGCTGACGTTGAGGTCTTAGACCTCAATGACTTTGAGCTGCCTATCTTTGGCGAAGACATTGAGAAAAAGATCGGACAACCTGAACCGGCGAGGAAATTCTTTGCGAAAATTGGCTCTGCTGACGGATTGATCATATCTTTTGCTGAGCACAACGGCACCTATTCTGCTGCCTATAAGAACTTGTTTGATTGGGCCAGCCGGATTGATCAAAAGGTCTTCCAAGACAAGCCGACGATCTATCTTGCGACATCTCCCGGCCCGGGCGGTGCTGGAAGCGTATTGGCATCTGCTGAAGGATCAGCCGAGTTTTTTGGCGTAGACCTAAGGGCGGCCGTTTCCGTTCCAAATTTCTATGATGTGTTCGATACACGCAAAGGGCGCGTCACGGATCCAGACGTGTTGTCAGAGCTAACGGCGGCAACGCAGGCGTTGGCCATGCGTGAAGTTGCCGAACACGACGCCTAGTCACCGGAAGCCCGTCGGCAAACTGAACGCTTAAGCATTTCTTACAATGCCTGACTGACAGCCCCGGGGCGGCGATTTAGCACCGCGCCGCCCCTGGACATTTTGAACTCCCCAACTCGAAAGGAACGGTCCAATGGAGCTTCTTAAATTTACGATTCTTATTGTCTCAGCGTCTTTGATATCTGCAGCAGCCACAGCCAATCCAGAGACAGTCGATCCGTTTTCGATAGCGATCAAGCGCGGCTCAGATGCAAATTGCTTGTCGAGAGAAGCGAACCAGCCAGATTTCGGAAGGCACGGCACCGAACCGATTGCCACTGCAAAATCTGTGTTGAGGCTGACTGCACCAACGAACACCACACAGCTTCATCATGATCGAGACAACCAAACTCACATCTGTCGCTTGGAGCTTGATCTGATCGAAACAGAATAAGTCGCAAGCCCTCAACACATTGGAAGGTCATATTTATGTTCATGAACAAAATTGAAAAAATCACTCTCGGCATCTCTGGCCTGACGGCTCTTGGCATCGGCGGAATGATCACACTCGCGCCTCATACGTTTTACGCCAGCTACGGCATTACACTAAGAGAAAACCCCAGTCTTTTGAGTGAATTACGGGCCCCTGGGGCCGGTCTGACGGCACTGGGCGTTCTCATGCTTCTCGGCATCTGGCGATCTGCTTTGGCGCAATTGGCCGTCGCTGCAACACTCATTGTGTTTCTTGCCTTTCCTGCAGGACGGTTCATAGGCCTTGTCGTTGATGGGATGCCTTCCTCAGGCATCATCGCCGCTTTGATCCTTGAAGTCAGTATCGCCGCCTTATGTCTGTTTGCTTTTCGCAAACGTTTGTCCGGCAACTGAAACACACCCTGAGCAACGCGTTTCGCGCATAACGCGCGCCGCCAATAGCTCCCTCAAATATGGAGAAACCTCTCATGTCGCCGCTGATTTCTACCATCCTTCAATTCGCCATCATCGCTTACGCACTCGTCAGCGGAGTCTTTCTGGCTTTTTCTGATTTCATCATGCGTTCCCTTGCCCATACGCGCGGAATGAGCGGTGTCGATGCCATGCAATCCATCAATCGCGAAGTCTTTCGCTGGGTCTTCATGGCGCTATTTATCGGCATGGCCCCCGTATCACTGGCGATTGCAGCCTATGGTGGATTTGTCGCCAGAAGTGGACCCGGTACCATGTTTGTCTTGGCCGGGCTGGTCTATGTCATCGGCTGCTTTGGGGTGACCGTATTTTTCAACGTGCCCATGAATGAAGCGCTGGCCGAAATGGATGCATCGTCGGCAACAGCGCAAAATTATTGGACCTCAACGTATCTGCCGCGTTGGACATTCTGGAACACCGTGCGAACCCTCGCCTCAGCACTTGCGGCATTGCTTTTGCTATCTGGTTTGCTGTGGATGACGCAAAGCCACGCTCACTAAGTCTAAAGAAAGCAGGTGGGGCCCGAGTGGCCCCATTTCTGGTCTTACGCCGCCTTTATGCGTCGTCATGCATCACACGGTTGAAGCCTTCGTCGGGGGTGTGCGGGCTGAAATTAGCACCGACCATAATCAATCCGGAAAAACATCTACAATCGCAGCGCGCGCAGTTTGGCCGACAGGGTCAAAACCGTGGCTCTGCAGGTCAATTCTTGGCGGTCAATCAGATCTATTCCTTATGAAACAACGTCACTTAAGGATCACTACCATGCCACTTTACCTGATCTATTCCTCTTCGTTTGTTCTGCTCCTTACCTTGAGCTGGAACGTCGCACTGTCTCTTTAAAGCAGCGCAATCAAACATGAAGCTGTTTCAAACATTTACTCAATATTCAACCTGATGGAGGCCACCGTGAAAGCCGTAATCATTTGTTCCATCCATGCATTGTGCAATATCTCACAGCTTGAGCGCGAGGCGTGTAATCGCGCATGTGAACTGCACGACATCCCTGCGGTCCTCGCAGCGCAGGACCACGCGCGGTTGCTCGCAACCACAACAATGCTTGGATTTCTCGCTCACCTGCCAGGATCCCGCGCACAGCGCGAGGGCCTGGTTTCCTCTTATCTGGACATACTCAACGAAGCAGTTTGGGCCACGAGGCTGATACCAAACAAGACCGTATTATCGGCAATTCTAGGTCAGGATAAATTCACACGCCGAAAGGGTTTCGTCTCGGACTACCCGTTGCTGACGACAAATGTGATGCGTTCGGCTGCTCTACTGACAAATGCCTCAAGAATTGGACATCTGAAGGCCTTGTCCGATCCTCTACGGCTCGAAACCACATCTGACGCCCTCACAGCTTGTGCGTCTTTCATGGGTATCACTCATAGCGAGACGGAAGTCCTCGTGGCGCACAAGCGCGATTTTATCGCTGCAAAGTCGCTTGGGATGTCTCCACGTTTCATCGAAGGGTTGCGGCCACAGATGAGTTCAAGAAGCAATGGCTATGCGCCAACAATAGAAATTTCTTCAGCCCCCATCATCAACAATGCCCCTCTTTCGCAAATTTCCGCGGCTCCTAACTGAACCTTGTTAGGGCATCTACCCTCAGGTGCCTGTCTTCCGCCGAGAGCCAACTCTCGTCAAACCTGCGGCAATGACATAATTTGCTTGCAGGTTTGAAGGTCGGCAAAGGCATGACACATGGACGTATTTGTGACAGCGCTTCTTCCATTGGCTGTCGTGGTCATCATGTTCAGCCTTGGTCTAGGGCTCACACCATCGGATTTTCGGCGAATTGCGGAACGTCCGCGCGCTTTTTGCATCGGAGCATTGAACCAAATCATTCTGCTGCCGGTGATGGCCTATCTCATCATCCTTATCTTTGGCTTTACCGGTGAGACTGCCGTCGGAATAATGATACTCGCGGCGTGCCCGGGTGGTGCGGCAAGCAATATCATCACCAAGCTTGCCAACTGGGATGTCGCACTTTCGGTCACACTGACCGCGACCTTCAGTTTAACTTGTGTGGTGACAATACCGATCATCCTTGATGTCGCGGTCGCTCATTTTTTGGGGGCCACCGCGCCCGAGATCGATATTGCCTCAACAGCGATCACAGCCTTTCTGCTGACAGCGCTACCTATCACACTTGGTATGATGCTTCGTGCAGCCTCACCAGCGGCGGTCGCCAAGATCGCACCGACGCTGGCAAAGGTGGCAATGGGATTGTTTGTTGCGGTGATTGCCGCCGCGATACTGTCAAACTGGCAAGTTGTGACCAACAATATCACGCATCTCGGGCTAGGATTATTTGCCCTGATTGTCGCCCTGTCGGTCATCGGCTTTGCAGTGTCACGCATGCTTGGCGCAACCGACCCAGAAGCAAAGACCATCGCAATTGAGACCGGTGTTCAAAACGGAGCATTAGCTTTAGCAATTGCTGGTCTGTTGATTGCGAATGGCCCAACGTTCAACGCCTACGCAATTCCCGCAGCGCTCTATAGCGTTGTCTGGCTGGGGAGCGCACTGCCTGCATTTCTGTTCGTTGCGAAGTCTTCATAATCCGTAGAGCCGAAACTTTTGAACGACGCAGCATCACTTGAATGGGGCTCACTTCAGTCCGGAAGCTCGGTGCGGCAGGATATGTTACGTTGTTTCGGTCGGCGTAGGATTGTCGTGATTGGCAGAAGTGATGGGGCAGCGAAGCGGATATTGAAACAATGTACCTACCCACCAGTTAGTCACCTTACCAGGTTCGAAAAAGGGTGGTGTCTTTGATCAGAAGCGTCTGTCGGAACCAACACATGCCGGGGCGATCCGTGTACGTCTTGAATTGGCCAAGAACAATCGTAACCTAGCGCTCTTTGACATGGTAATCGAAAGTGACCTACGTGATTTAGACCTTGTGAAGGTGGTTGATGTCACTGTTTCTACGTCGATCAAAGCGCGTGTTTCTGTTTTGAAAAGCAAAACCCGGAAGCCGGTATGCCTCGACATCTCGAACGGCACCCGCGCTTCGTTCAATAAGTGGATTGAAGACGAATTGATCATTAGATCCAATTGTCTTTAGCGTGCTCGGTTTCACAAACCGTTATATGTCTCGATGCGGCAATATGCACGGATTTCCCAAGATTTGGTCACATCGATTGGTCTCAAGCCAACTGTCTGTAGCACCCATTCGATGCGCCGTGGGATGGGGCGTACTTTCGCTACGGGTTAACCAGCGTCAGCAATACATCCGACCTATCAACCAGAACACGCTTAAGTCCCTGTGTTCGAAAATTAAAGCTGAACTAGTTCGAGTAAATTCAGACTGAGCAATGCATCCTTTCTGACTTAATCAGCTTTCGTCCAAAGCCTTCGAAATCGTCTGCGTCAGCCCATCAGAATTGTACGGCTTGTTTAAGACCGGCATGTTCGGGAACTTCGCTAAGAGGTCCTTGTTCGCACCGTAGCCAGTGGCAAGGATCGTCGGTATACCCAATTCTAGGCATTTCTCGATGACGGGGATAGACGTCTCATCACCCAGATTTACGTCAAGCAACGCAAAAGTAATGGTATGTTTGGACAGTATGGCGAGCCCGTCCACGACCGAACTTGCCGTATGCACGTGTTCGGCCCCTAAGTCTGAGAGCATGTCGGACGCATCGAGTGCGATCACCATATTGTCTTCGACAACCAGACAATGCCCATCCAAACGAACCTCGGTTGTCTTGTCGTTTGAGGGCTCTCGCGGAGCGAGAGCAGCGGCTGAAGCGGGCCGCACATGTGCAGACGGCAGAAGGAAATCGGCTTCAAATCCAGTCACACGGAAGCGTGCATCGGCTTGCCCTTTGAGTTCAAAAGGTATGGATCTTTCGATGATTGTTGTGCCAAAGCCGCGACGTTGCGGCGCTTGGACAGGCGGACCGTTTTCTTCCCGCCAAGACAATTGCGCCACCCCATCGGGTTGCAGGCGCACATCAAGACTAACCGATCCAGACGAGTCGTTGAGTGCCCCATACTTGGCGGAGTTGGTCACAAGTTCATGGATGACCAGCGCGAGGGTCGAAAAAGCGGTTGGCGACAGTTCGATTTCGTCCCCAGTGATCCGGACGCGAGAGGCTTTGGAGGTTAGAAACGCCCTCACCTCGGTCTCAACCAGAGAGCGGAGTGACACCCAGCTCCATTCAGTCTGTGTCAGTTGGTCATGGGCGCGGGCCAGCGCGAAGATGCGGTCTTCTAGGACGGATCGGTAGTCGTCCAGTGATTGGGCGTCTTCCTGACCTTGGGAGACGAGGCCTCTGATCAGGTTCAAGATGTTCCGGACGCGGTGGTTTAATTCCGCAACCAAAAGCTCCTGTTGATCTTGGGCCTGCTTGCGAGCGGCGTTGCGTTCATCGGCCATCTTCAGCACGACTTCCAGTAGCGTGACACGAAGCGCGTCAGCCGCGCGCAGTTCCGAGGCACGCCATGGAGCAGATTGTTCACGCACAACCTCCTGCCAAGCGTCAAAACTCTTTCTCGGCGTCAAACGTGCGCCATTTGGTCCAAACTCTACCGGTTTCTCAGGATTGCCCGCCCATTTGACCGATGCGGCAATTTCGCGTCGAAATAGAACAAGATAGTCCCGTGGAGTGCGCGACACAGGCAGCGCCATTATGCCCGCAACCCGGTCGACATATCCCGCGGCACCGGGATATCGAGAAGACAGTGCATTGGTTTGGTAGACTTGTCCGGAAGGTGTTGTGTTCAAAAACCGCGCCAACCCCATAAACTCTTCTTTGGTCGGGGCCAAACCTGTGGACTTGTACACTCCATCGGTGAAAACAGCCGCGCCATCAAACGGAATAACTTCTTTAATGTTCTCGGAAAGAACGTCGAAGGTTTCCGACATGGACTTGCCGCCAGAAAGCTGTGTCATCAACCTGTCGTGCAACTCACGGGCGCGGTCCAGTTCGGCCAATTCGGATGTCAACTCAACCTGCGCGAGTTGATAATTGAACAGCTCAGAAAAGAGCTCAATCTCACTACGCAGCTCGTAGTTAATATACTTGGATGATTGGTGGTGGCATGCAAACAGCCCCCAAAGCTTGCCGTTCCGGATGATCGAAACGGACATCGAGGCGGCAACCTTCATGTTGCGAAGGTACTCAAGATGGATTGGAGAAACTGCACGCGTCACGGCAAGCGACAGATCAAGAGGTCGCCCATTGGGGTCAAGTGCTGGATGGATGGCGTACGTGTCAGCATCAATGTCGGCGATGATCCGCAGCGGACTACGAAGGTAGAGCGCGCGTGCCTGTTTCGGGATATCGCTTGCAGGATACCTAAGACCTAAAAACGGCTCTTGGTCGGGTTCACAGACCTCAGCAATAACTGTGCCGCTGTCATCATCGTTGAACCGATAGGCCATCACCCTGTCAAAGCCTGACAATGCCTTTATCGCACGCACTGCTTCGCGCGCCATGTCTTCGACGGTCTCATGACGCTTTACGCGCCCGATGAGCGCACGCACCGTGGAACGATCAAGGTCTTTCTTTACTTCGGGAACGCGCGGTTCGAATTCAAAGATAATGCTGTGGTCGCTTTGACTGATCGAGATGTCGAACAGGCGATCATCTTCTAATGCGGGATATGCAAAAAGGCGCGCAGCACCCGTCTGGTAGCTAAGCACCTGCATCTTGGTTCTTAAATGATGCACTGTTTCTTGTGAGAATACTTCGGCAAATCGCGACCCAACAATGCTTTGCGCATCAAGGCCCAGCAGATCGGCGCAGTTTTCGGATGCATATGTGATCATCCAGTCAGCAGAAAGCGCAATCAAACAGCCGTAACTTTGCACGCGGCCAAGAACATGGATTGGCTCGCGGTCACAATCGGTCAGATTGAAGTTTTGTTGGTGCGGAGTTTGTTCTGCTTCAGGCATTGGCTGCCCCTTTCGTCGCGTATGGTGCGTGCGTACATCTATGGTAGAATTTGAAGACCAGGTTTCCATGGGTGACGATTTGATCGGCTGTTTCGCCGACCGCTGACGTCCTATTGGTTTCAGCGCAAAACGGCTTCCAAACCTTGATATAGCCGGGCGAGTAAAAGGAAGCGCTGACCTGATTGATATTCGGGTCGCCTGCGGCAAGCCACCTTTGCCGCAGAAGCTGCGTACCGAGCCTTGAACCTGCAATCAAATAGTCAATCGCCAGCACATGAAATGGCCCAATTTCAGCCGTCTCGACATCATCCATAGCGCCAATGACGCGAAGGTATTTTGCGACCCGCGCTAGAAGCTCATTGATACCTTCTTTTATTACTGAGCGCCCCCCGCGAGGTATAGGTATAACAGAGCTAAGAGCTACTGACTTCATAAGAAGAAAATGCACAAAACCACATCGCGTCGCCAGATCGAACTGGGATACCTTTCGGTCGAGATCATAGTGCGACGCCCACATGTCGGCTCGTAAACGAGCACGCAAGCTGTTGTTTTGTTTCCAGATCATCCCGAGAATGTGCCATCTTTGCGTGGAATTGCAACATAAGGCATAGGTGACGGCAAGGCATTAAACTAAGACATAGCAAGAAGTCCTCTGCGCCGCTCTTTTTCATCGCCAATATGATCCAGAAATCCGCTTTTCAAGCAGATTAACCTTCATCCACTATGCCGTGTAGCCTACGTTTTATGCCGTATGCGGCGCAAAAGGCTTTACTCTCTGTCGCTTTCAGATGCTGCACTTGCAACCAAAAAGCTGGCCCGCCGATGTAACAACAGTTTGGAGCCACTGCGGTTAGTGCAGAAATTTGCCAGTCTAAATTCTAAATCCGCGAGTTTGAGCTTGGTTTCTGGCCGACATAACCCGTGCTGAATTTGGAAGCAGCCGTATTCTTACTGAAAGGAAATGCCCGTACAGAGCGCAATCCAGAATGAGCGAGCCAGTTGATCGCGACTTTCTGAGAAGCGCGGTGAGTCCGCCACACAAGTTGGACTAAGGTCCCAACAAGTGACGCTTTGGTGAGGCTACAAATCAAGATACCACCTGGCTTCAGGACGCGAACAATCTCTGACAAAGCGACCTGTGGTTCTGGCAAATGCTCAATGACATGAGCTGCAAGAACGACGTCGAAGGTGTTGTCGTCGTATGGCAATGCGAAAAGACTGGCCTGCTTTACGCAAAGCGTCGTATTCGGATGCTCGAGCCGATGCCTTGCCTGCCGAAGCATCGCTTTTGAGATATCAACAGCATCCAGCTCAAGATGGCCCGTAAATTGTCTGCGAAACGCCAGGGACATCGCGCCCGTGCCGACACCGGTATCGAGGATACGTAAAGAGCCGGAATCTTGCCGATACTGTGGGTCTGTCTTAATGCGGGCAATCAGAGACTCATACGCAGATGCAAACCCGTATCGGTCGATGATATTCTGCCAACCAGCAGCCTTTTTGTCGTAATGCCCCGCAAGTGCATCCTGATCAAACAGACTTCGGTCGACGGACAAACGCCAGCTTCCAAATGAACGGGAAAAAACCGGGACGGAGAATGAAGATCGAGCATGCTCCGCCTGAATGGCACTTTCATACAGCATAGCCGTCTCCACGGGTTTTGAATGGGTGCGTATGAGGCGTCCACCGCCAAGCCAAAACGAAAGCAGCAGCCAGGGCACAGATTTCGACAATTGCGAAAAAAATGTCATCCGGGTCAGCCGGTGGAACGACAAACATCCCCGCAATTGCTGCCGGAACAAGAACAAGGTTGAGATTGCGCGCCCATCGCGCGGGCAACACCGCAGACAGAAGGAACCCAAGAAGCAGAATTTCTACGGCGAATGCGCCATATAACAGAACGGTTTCCGACATTGGGTTTCCATTTATTGTACCAGACAGAATTTCGTTGAGTGTACTGGCCATGGTGAATTCATGGATGTCACGAAAAACCATGTTGAGAATGGCGAAAAGCCATAGAAGCGACAGGGCCGGCCTTAAGTCGTTGGGGTCTGAGCGATTGAGCATTAGTATCTCCAAGCGTTGGTTTCCCCGGCTCTTTCAGCTATTCGATATGCGAATGGAATTGACTAATTGTGGATGAGTTCTATACAAAAATAGATGAACTGGGATGCGATCTCTTTCGACTGGAATCATGTCCGCGCCTTCCTCGCCGTCGTGGAGCAGGGTTCGCTTTCAGGTGCTGCGAGGGCGTTGAAGCAAACACAGCCCACGCTCAGCCGTCAAATTTCATCTTTGGAAGAGGCGCTGAATCTGACGCTGTTTGAACGTGGCACACGGATCATGCAAATCACAGAAGCCGGAAGTGAGTTGCTAGCGCATGTCCAGAACATGGCCGAAGCTGCGACCCAGATTTCTCTTGTTGCCGCCGGTCAAAGCCAAGCCATTGAAGGGGCTGTCAGAATCACCTCTAGTGACGCAATGGCGGCTTACGCACTTCCTCGATGCCTAATCTCTTTGCGCGAGTCTTATCCTGGCATCAGCGTCGAGCTTGTCCCTTCAAACGAGATGTCCGATCTGACCCGCCGAGACGCTGACATCGCGATCCGGCACGTACGCCCCGAGCAACCTGATCTGGTCGCTAAACGGATTGCTGACATCGAAATCTCACTCTTCGCCTCAAAAACCTATCTCTCAGGCCTTGGCCCGTTGAATGCCCCGGAAGACTTTGCGGACGCCAATTTCATTGGCTATCAATCGCCGGAGCGTCTGGTACCGCAGATCGCCGCGATGGGCTTCCCCGTGACAAAATCAAACTTTGGCATCACCACTTCAAACGGCAGCACGATGTATGAATTGGTGCGGGATGGCGCAGGTATCGCATTCTTGCCCACGATCGTTGCCGAGGGTCGACTTGGGCTACAACGCGTCCTGCCTAACGCGCCGTCCTTCAACATGGAAACATGGCTGGTCACACATCGAGAGATACAAACCAGCCGCCGTATCCGCATCACATTTGATCATCTCGCAAAGGAACTAGCGAAAGACAAATGGGCCAGCTTGATCGCAAGATCCTGACGACATTAAGTACTAAAATGGCTATTCACGACACTTTCAAAGTGCAGTGGGGCAGCTTGCTTCGCAGGCAACCACTGCTTTCCTCACTCGAAGCCGGTTCAAACTCACGTAACAGCGTTCCATGGACGTCGGATGCGATGAGATACTGCCACTTGCACTTCAACTTCCAAGCCTGTCGCGAGCATGCAAACGGCAAGCATCAGATCCGTCCAAATTCGCTTTCTTCTCGTAGACCTCTTTCTAAATTACCCGAAACAGGTTCTACTTTGAGTGCTCAAGACAATCATTTTGGAGCTTGCCATGGAGTTCGACCCCAGATCGATTATAGCTGAGACGAAGCGTAGACTGTCCCAATTGTCAGACATGCGGACGTCTTTCGCGACCTGTCGCGACAAAATCCTTCGCGATGTTGAAGCAATAAAGATGGATGTCGCCGCTGGACGCCCTGTCATCCCCGAAATCCAATATCGCCAGATTGCCGATGACGACGTTGACGAGACCGACCGAGCGTTTGTGCGTCAGCGTGGGTGTGTGATCGTCCGTGGCGTTTTCGACCGCACGCAAGCCGAAGAGTGGAACGACGAAGTCGGCGCCTATATTGATCTCAACGACTATCTTTCAAAAGCCAAGGCAAAAGCCGGGATCGACAAGTATTTCAGCACGTTGGACGACGCGACACCGCAGATTTTCGGATTGTATTGGTCGCGACCTCAAGTCATGGCCAGACAGGCTGAAAGCATGGCGTTGACCAAGCGGTTTCTCAATCGGTTGTATGATGTGACCGCGCCAATGGGACAAGAATTTGACCCAAATCATGACTTGGCATACGCAGACCGGCTGCGTCGTCGTCAGCCTGGTGACACGACGCTGGGCCTGTCGCCACATATGGATAGTGGTTCGTACGAACGCTGGTGTGACCCGGCCTATCAGGCGATTTACCGGTCAATTTACCAAGGCGATATGGAGAGTTTCGATCCCTGGAAAGCGGCCTTTCGGACACAGACACGGGAATATGCTTCGCCTGCGGTCTGCTCGATGTTTCGGACATTTCAGGGATGGACGGCCTTGACGACACAAGGCCCAGGTGACGGAACGTTAAGCCTTTTGCCCATCGCCAATTCAATCGGCTACATGCTTCTGCGGGCGCTCCAAGATGATGTTGCGGAAGATGATCTTTGTGGTGCCTGGCCCGGACGGGCACTTGGCGCAGACCCTCACTGGCATGGCGAAATTCTTGAAGGAATGATCAGTATTCCGGAGGTCCGACCGGGTGATACAGTCTGGTGGCATCCCGACGTCCTGCATTCCGTCGCGAATGAGCACAAAGGCAGCGACTATGCCAATGTCATCTACATCGGAGCTTCGCCTGTCTGCGCGAAGAACAAGGCCTATGTGCAGAAACAGGCGGAGGCGTTCATGGCGGGACGCAGCGCACCGGATTTCGCTGCAGAAGACTATGAGGTCGACTTTGAGGGCCGCGCCGCACTCGACGATCTGACAGAGTTAGGTCGCAGGCAGATGGGTCTGACTTCTGTTTGAGCGTTGAAACAGACTTTGCCCCGCGTCGAAACGCGAGCACACATTGAGACCGCATAAAAGGATGAACCCGTTTTGGAACAAAGAGCGATTGGTCGAACAACTCTCAAAGTCGATGTCCTTGGATTGGGGGGGGCGCCGTTGGGGGGCAACTTCGTTGATCTTGGCTACGCGCAGGCGGAAGCGCTAATCCGGGCCGCTAAGGCCGCAGGCATAGGGTATTTTGACACTGCGCCGTGGTACGGTTTCGGACGATCTGAGCGCGTTATGGGAGATGTGCTGCGAGGCTCAGATTATGTGCTCTCTGATAAAGTTGGCCGTCTGCTGGTGCCCGGGGCTGTCGAAAACCCGGCAGAGTTTGGGATGGTTGATCCGCTACCGTTCCATGTCGTCTACGATTACAGCTATGACGGGATAATGCGGGCGTTCGAGGACAATCTTCAACGTCTTGGCCTCGACCGAATTGATATCTTGCTTGCGCATGACATCGGCGCGTTTCAGCACGGCGACGAAAACGTGCGTCACTTCCGGGATCTGACGGAAGGAGGCTACCGCGCAATGGATGAGTTGCGGCGAGGGGGCCAAGTGAAAGCCATCGGACTTGGTGTGAATGAGAACAAGGTTTGTCGGGATGCACTAAGCATTGGCGACTGGGACGTCTTCTTGCTTGCAGGGCGCTATACACTGCTCGAACAAACGGCTTTGGATGCGCTATTCCCAGCATGTCGGGACGCAGGCACAACGATCATTTGCGGTGGCCCCTTTAATTCCGGGATTCTGGTCGGTCGGGACACATGGAACTACGCCAAAGCGCCTAAAAATGTCATTGAGAGAGCCCGCGCATTGGCGGATGTCGCGGATGCGTTCAACGTCCCGCTCGCGGCAGCAGCGCTGCAATTCCCGTTGGGCGACCCAATCGTGTCATCGGTCATCCCTGGCCCTCGCGACGAGGGTGAGCTTAAGCAGATTGTCGAGTGGTTTGGCGTCGACATCCCATCAGACTTTTGGTCGACGCTCAAAACAAAGGGGCTTCTTCGCGAAGATGCGGAAGTGCCTATCTAAACAGCAGTAAAGCCACCATCGATGGGAAGGCAAACACCAGAAATCATCACAGCTGCGTCCGATAGCAAGAAGACAATCGGGCCAGCGCAGTCTTCCTCAGTGGCCCAGCGATGCAGCGGCATGGCATCGATAAGTGGGCCACCAATATCTTCGCGGCCCCAATACCATTCAGACATCGGTGTCATAACGACGGTGGGGTTCACAGCGTTCACGCGGATCTTGTACTTTCCAAGTTCGAGGGCTGATACCCGTGTCATTGCATCGACCGCCCCTTTTGAAGAGGCATAAGAGATGTGTCCGGCCAACCCGACCAGTGATGCTTGGCTGGACACATTGACAATCGACCCTCCGTTTCCTGCAGCAACCATGTTTTGCGAAGCGTATTTTGTGACAAGAAGCGTACCGCGGGCGTTAATGTCGATAACCTTGTCGAAGACGGCCGTGTCGGTCTCCATTGGCGTCGCAATTTCACCTCCCCAGCCGCCACAGTTCACGACACCGAATAACTCGACACCTGTGAGAGCGCTCTTCACTGAATCTTCCGACGTCAGATCAAAAGGCAAAACTTCGCATCCCGTCTCAGTCGCAAGCTTCGAGAGTCTGTCTTCGTCCCGCCCCGAGGCAATGACAGTTGCGCCCTCCTCAACGAGTAGCCGGACCGTTGCGGCACCGATCCCACCTGATGCTCCGGTCACGAGGACGCGCCGTCCGCTCAATCCAGTCTTCACACCGTTACTCCCATATGCATGTTGGTCGAGTTTACGGAACTCACCCCATTTGTCGATCAAGGTAGGAAAATTCGAGAATGACAAGACTTGAGCAAGGCCTTAGCGACGCAAAATGGACAAATGAGCCTGACGCGTGGAGTCTGAAAGATGACGTCCTGACAATCGAAACAGGCAAGGACACGGATTTCTGGCAAGACACGTTTTACGGATTTCATCGCGATGATGGTCATTTTCTTGGACGTGAACTTCAGGGGGATTTTACGGCCGTACTGACGTTCGCGGCAGAGTACCAAGTGTTGTACGATCAGGCGGGCTTGATGGTGCGGATCAATAGAGAGGATTGGATCAAGACGGGCGTCGAACACTCCGATGGTGTCACCAATTTCTCAACGGTTGTGACACGCGATGGGCATTCCGACTGGTCAGTCTTTTGTCAGGATAAGTTGGCCATGCGGCAACGCATCAGACTGACCCGGGTGGGAGGGGCGATCATTTCGCATTTTATGGCAAAGACCGGGCATTGGCAGCTGCTGCGCCTCGCGAACTTTGAGCCTGATGTCCCTGTTTTGGTGGGCCCCATGGCGTGTTCCCCGCAAAGATCGGGGCTGGTCGCGCGGTTCTTCGAATTTGAAATAGGACCCGCGATTGATGACCCGCTTCATAACATATGAACAGATCATCTGCGCAATTCTTAGGTCGCGGATCAGTGGAACAGCTATTGATAATAACAGATTTTTTCTAGCCAGATCGAAATTTGCGTCCTAGGCTGTTAACACTTGGGACGGAGAATCCCCGTAAATTATATTTAATTCTGGGAGGAATTTTTTGATGTTGAAGAAGCATCTAAAGGCGCTGTCTGTTAGCGCCGCTGCTTTGGGCTCAGTTTGTGTGCCCGCCATTGCGCAAGAATTTGAAGGGGTCACGGTAAACATCCTGACACGCCCCGGCTACGTGATCGCGGGACCACTCGCAGAGCGCGGGAAAGACTTTGAAGCTGAAACCGGCGCGAAGATCGTCGTAACGGAAGTGCCGTTCGCGGAGATCTTCCCGAAAATCCAAAACGACTGGGCAACTGGGACAAATTCTATCGATGTTGGTGTTTTCGCGGCTGGTTGGGGTGTCGAACTTGACGCTGCGGGACTGCTCGAAGACTTAGACCCTTACATCGCCAAGGACGACAAGATCGACTTGAACGACATCGCACCTTACTTCCGCGAATTCGGCCAAAAGGTCGGCGGCAAGACCAAGATGCTAATGGTCGATGGCGACTTCCAGATGGTGTATTACCGCACTGACGTACTGTCCGAAGCGGGGCTGGAACCACCAAAAACTTGGGAAGAATACCTCGACGTGGCGTCAAAAATTCATGACAAGGACATGAATGGCGATGGCGAAGCAGACTATGGCTCCTGCATCTTCAAGAAGCGGAACGCGCAGTCCTACTTTGCTATCCAGACCTTCGCGGCCCCGATTGTGCAGACACAAGGCACCGCGCAGGGCTTCCACTTCGACAACGCCACAATGGCGCCGATTGTGAACAACGCGGGCTGGCGCAAGGCGTTTGAGCTGTACAAGGAAACCGGCAAATATGGCCCGCCGGAAGAGCTCAACCTCGACATCGGCGACACGCGTGCGCTGTTCAAAGCAGGCCGTTGCGGTCTGATCGTTGAATGGGGTGATCCGGGCACTTTGCAACTTGATGATGACGCCACGGCGATCAAAGGCAAGATGTACGCCATATCAGCTATCGGGTCGACCGAAGTGCTGGACCGTGAAAGCGGTGAGTTGGTTCCTGTGTCCGCCGAAAGCGCGCCACATGCCGTTGACGGTGTAAACTATGCACCATTCGCAGCCTTCGGTGGCTGGGCTGGCGCCGTCAACGCCAACGCCGATGAGAAGACGAAAGCGGCGTCTTATGCGTTCCTGTCCTACATGAACCAAGCCGCACAATCCGGCGTGGACGTGACACGCGGGGCCACAGGCTACAACCCATATCGCAACTCGCAGCTTGCCAGCACTGACCTTTGGGTCGAAGCCGGTATGCCGAAAGAGCTGGCCGAGAACTATCTTGGTGCAATCAACGGCGCGCTGAACAACCCGAACATGGCATCTGACATGAAAATTCCGGGTGCTCAGCAATACACTGCGGTTGTTTTGGACACCCAGCTAGCAAGGTATTTGGCCGGTGAAATCACAGTCGATGAAGCTTTGGAGAACATCGAAGAAGGCTGGGAAGAAATCACCGAAGACTTCGGACGCGACGAGCAGGTCGAAGCTCAAGCTCTCGCACTTGGCAACTGATCTGCTGATCTGCTGAGCTGATGGCAAGTCTTGATAACATGGGCCAGCCGGGGTTTTCTCCGGCTGGCACGACGCGACGCGAGCGCTTTGCGGAATGGGTGGACCGTCATTCCGGTACCTTCTTCATTGCGCCTTGCGTGACCTTGATCCTTATTTTTGCAATTTTCCCAACGATCTATTCGATCTTTTTTGCGGTCAGTCGGGTACGGTTCACGCCTGATGGCCTGAAATTCCGCTACGTAGGTTTCCGCAACTTCGCAAAACAATTCTTCGGCAGCAGCGAGGTTCATTTCCTTGGGCGCACCGACCCTGTCAGTATCTTCGGCTATACCGTTTTCGCCATTGTCGCGGTTGCCGTATTGGTCTGGCTTTGGCGGTCACGCAAGATCACAACTTGGGTCGGCATGCTTGGCCGCACGATCTCGGCGGCGATGGCGATCTTCCTGTCATGGATTTTGTGTGCGTCGCTTTTGTCCGGTAACTCCATTGGCACGCTCTACACGACCCTGTTCTACGTTATCGTCGGCTGCGCGTTTCAATTCGCCATCGGTACAGGGCTCGCATTTCTCTGCTCTCAGCCAATATCGGGCAAAAACTTCTTCCGGGTGATTTTCTTCATCCCGCTGATGATCACACCCTTGGGCGTCGGATACGCCATGCGCATGGTGGCTGACGTCACGAAGGGCCCGATTGAGCCGATCTTAGGGCTGATCGGTTTGCAAGACTGGATCTGGTCGGCAGATGCTTGGTCTGCACGTTTTATGATGATGGTCAGCGACAGCTGGCAATGGATCCCGTTCATCTTCATCTGCATGCTGGCCGCCTTTGAAAACGTCCCGCGCGATCACGTCGAGGCTGCGCAGGTAGATGGCGCTTCAAGCCCACAAATCTTCAAGGAAATTACCTGGCCTCAGATCCTGCCCGTCGCCGTCACTGTGCTGCTGATCCGGATGATCGAGGCTTTCAAGATCGTTGATCTGCCCAACATCATGACCGGCGGTGGTCCCGGTTCGGCGACAGAGTCGATGACGTTGCATTCGATGTATATCTGGCGGGCCAACGATCTGGGTTCATCCGCCGCAATTGCTTATCTGCTGCTGATCCTTACGGTCGTCGTCTGCGCATCCTTCTTCAACTACGTCGTCCTCGGGCAAATCAAAAAGGCTCGCGCATGAAAGACGCCTCTTCCTTCCGCTTCCGGCTGTCCAATCGCACGGTCATGCAACGCCTTTTTGAGGCACCTGCTGTTGGCAAGATGTCACCCGTCTCCAAGCTTGTGGCCTATACGCTGCTGCTGATCTGGTCGCTCTTCGTGCTATTCCCGATTTACTGGGTGATCATCACCTCCTTCAAGGACGCAGCTGCCGTCAATCAGGGGCCGTTCTATCTGCCCTTTGTTGACTTCCAACCAACGCTCGACGCATGGCGTATCCAGTTTACCGAAGACCCGAACTGCAACTTTGGAGCCATCGGGCGTCAGTTGGGGCTCTTGGTCTACAATTCCTTCGTATTCATCGTCTCGCCTGTGGTGACGCTGGCCCCGATGGAGCCGCAGATATGCAAGATCTATCTGGCCTTCACCAACTCTGTCGTCATCAGCATATTCTCGACCGGGCTGTGTGTCGTCGTCGGGTCCATGGCCGCATACGCCTTGGCGCGTATCCAATATGCACCGCGTTTCGGCAACATCCTGATCTTCGTTCTTCTCCTCGTGGGCGTGATCTTCGCCACGATCTACGCAGGCGCGCCTTGGTGGGCCGCAACCGCCTTTGCCTTGGCGTTCTTTTTCCTGCTGTTACGCGCGCTCAGGGGGTACTTCAAAACGTCGCTAAAGAATGGCGACATCCTGTTCTGGATTATCTCACAACGGATCTTGCCACCAATCGTCGTGGTCATTCCGATCTATGTCATGTTTCAGGCCGTCGGCTTGCTGGATACGCATTTGGCCCTGATCCTGCTCTATGCGGTCGCGAACATGCCCATCGTCGTGTGGCTGATGCACGACTTCTTCGCCAACCTGCCGATTGAGCTAGAGGAATCCGCGCAGCTGGACGGCGCCACGCGCCCGCGCATTTTTTGGGAAATCGTCATGCCGCTGACCCGTCCAGGCCTCGCGGCCACAACGTTGCTGATCCTTGTGCTGAGTTGGAATGAATACCTGTTTGCGGTGTTTCTTGCGACAGTCAAAGTTCAGACGATGCCCATCATGATCGCGGCCAAAAACACGGGGGAGAAGGGCATCTTCTGGTGGGAAATGTGCGCGCTGATCGTTGTGATGATCATCCCTGTCATACTGATGTCGATCCTGCTGACACGGTTCATTTCTAAAGGCGTCCTGTCGGGCGCGGTGAAAGGTTAAGGAATGAAAGACTTCGGCAATCAGGTTCCGGTCAGATTTGAAAATATCGAAAAGAGCTTTGGGGATGTGAAAGTCCTGCGCGACTTTGATTTAGTCGTGGAGCCGGGCGAATTTGTTGTCCTGCTGGGCGCATCGGGGTCGGGCAAGACGACAGCGCTGCGTATCTTATCTGGTCTGGAAACGCCCTCTGGCGGACAGGTCTATATCGGCGATGAGAACGTCACGGATATCCTGCCCAAATATCGCAATATCTCGATGGTGTTCCAATCCTACGCGCTCTACCCGCACAAAACCGTCGCCGAAAACATCGGCTTCCCGTTGAAGGTTCGCGGAATGAGCAAGGAGGACATGGATGCCGCGATTCATGATGCCGCGGCGCAAGTTCAGATTGAAAACCTTTTGGATCGCTACCCACGTGCCCTATCGGGTGGCCAACGGCAACGCGTGGCCTTGGCCCGCGCGATCATCAGAAGCCCTTCGGTCTTCTTGATGGATGAGCCATTGTCCAATCTGGATGCAAAATTGCGCGGCCACATGCGCGCGCAACTCAAGCACATGCAGAAGTCGATGGGCATCACTACGATCTACGTGACCCACGATCAAATCGAAGCGATGACTCTGGCACACCGGGTTGCCATTCTTGAGAAAGGCGTGTTGCAGCAACTCGACACCCCGGCAGAGATTTACAACAACCCCGCAAACCTGTTCGTCGCGCAATTCATCGGCTCGCCGCCCATGAACGTGGTGCATGGCAGTCTAGATGGAAGCCAATTCCTGACCAACGGCGTGCATGTGGAGACAGCCGTTTCAGGCCGCGCCGAGAAGGCCGTTATGGGTATTCGGCCGGAAGATTGCAGGATTGCGTCACCGTCGGAGGGCACGCTGGCGGGTAAGATTTTCACCAACGAGTTGATCGGAGATCATGCGCTCGTCACGGTTGCGTGGGGCGATGATCAGATAGCAGTTAAGGCTCCCAAGGAATTCGCTGGTGAAATGGGCGATGACATCGGGGTCATTCTCCCGTCAGAGCATCTGTTCGTCTTTGATGAGACCAGCGGTCAGCGGATCCGGTAAGCGGCGATGCGGATAGAGCTCTACCCTTCCATGTTCACTGAGTTAGAGCGACCGCTTTGCCAATCCGGTGAATTTTCCGTCAGCGCGTTTCGCTTTGCCAGTGGCGTCGCTGGCCTGAGGGTGCGGAATGCTCGTGGCGAAATCGTCATGCTTCCTTATCAAGGCCAACAGGTCTGGCGCGCTGAATTTGACGGACGAGACCTGACGATGCGGTCAATGTTTGACCAGCCTAAAGAGACCCGCACCTATTTGGAAACCTATGGTGGGTTCCTGATCCATTGTGGGATCACAGGGCTGGGTGCTCCGGGGCCGGAAGACACACACGCGCTGCACGGCGAATTGCCCAATGCCCCCTTTGACACAGCTTGGTTGCAGATTGATCCGGGCACTCAAAGGCTAACGGTTGCGGGCAGCTATCAGCACACGGTGGCCTTCTCGACCAATTACCGCGCGACGGTTGAGACGTCATTGTCAGCGGGTTCGGCCCTGATGGACGTATCTGTCTCAGTCGAAAACCTAAAACGCACGCCGATGGATCTGATGTATTTGGGCCATGCCAACTTCCGCCCCGTGGATCACGGCGAGCTGCATTACACCGCCGACTACAACCCTGCCTCAGTTCGGGTACGCAAATCTATCCCGTCGCATGTGACGCCGGAGGCGGGGTATACAGAATTCTTGTCAGATCTGGCAGAAAACCCTGCGTTGCATCATGTTCTCGCCCCCGATCTGGCTTTTGACCCCGAAGTAGTTTTCGAGCTTGATTTGAAAGCTGATACGGACGGCTTTGCTCATGCCTTGCAGAAGCATCCCGACGGCACCGCGGACTATGTCCGTTGCCGCCCTAGTCAATCGACACTTTGTACGCGCTGGATCTGTCGGACCCCGGATCAAGATGGTCTCGGCATTGCGTTTCCCTCAACTTCCGGCGTCGAAGGCTACACCGCCGAAAAGGCAAAGGGCCGGGTCGAGACAGTAGAGGCAGGCCAGACATGGCGCATTGATATGCAGTTTGGTCTTTTGACCATTTCGGAGACCGACGCTGCAATGGCGAAAATCACGCAGCTGCGGGAGGGATGATGAAAGCCACTCAGCTTTTCACGACTGGCGACATTCGTACGGTTGACGTGCCGGTCCCGTCTATTGCCCCAGGCGAAGTACTTATCCGGGTTGAGGCTGCAGGGATCTGTGGAACCGATCGTCACCTCTACAAGGGTGAATTTCCATCGGTTCCCGGCAAAACGCTGGGCCATGAGTTTTCCGGGATCGTCGTGGATGCTGGTGATACAGGCTTCACCGAAGGCTGCCGTGTGACTTGCGATCCGAATACGTGGTGCGGCACGTGCGACCAATGCTTACGCGGGCGCGTAAATCTCTGCACCAACAATGTCGCGACCGGTATTCACCGAGACGGCGGGTTCGCTGAGTTTTGCGCCTTTCCAGCATCAAAAGCGGTGTTGCTGCCACGTGATCTAAACCCTTTATACGGTGCATTTTGCGAACCTTTGGCCTGCACCATCCACGGTATGGACTTGGCGGCGGTCCAAGCTGGCGAGAAGGTGTTGATCATTGGCGGCGGTGTCATTGGATTATTGGCGGTACAACTCGCCAAGCGCGCGGGCGCTGAAGTCGCTTTGCTGACCCGCAGTGCTGAAAAGCAGGCGCTGGCCTTGTCGCTGGGTGCGGACCATGCGGTTGGAGATGAAGGCGCTTTTCAGGGTATCTGGCCCGGTGGCGCGGATGCGGTGGTCGAATGCGCGGGTGTTGCTAAAACGGTCGTGATGTCCCCCAAACTGACCCGCACCGGCGGGCGGGTCGTGATCCTTGGTGTCCTGCCGCAGGGCGAACAGGTGCCGATTGAGCCGTTTGACCTGCTGTTTCGCGAAATTCAGATGCATTTTAGCTTTCTCAATCCGTTCACGCATAGCCGCGCGGCACAGATGATTTCGAATGGGAGCATCTCGGTCGCTCCTCTGATCAGTCGAACGATTTCACTTGCTGAAGCAGCGGAGGCCATTGCTTCGCCACCCCTGAAAGGAGAGGTCCGTGCCATCGTCGTTCCATATGAGGCCTGAAGCTTAGAATTGATAAAACCTGCGCGCCGACCCTGCAAAGATCTGTTGGTGTTCGGGAGCAGTCAGATGGGCAGTCAGTTCAGTGCTCATGCCATACCACTGAGCATACTCAGTGCGCAATCGGACCACCGGCCAGTCACTGCCCCACATGACGCGCTCTGCCCCAAACGTCTTAATCACAAAATCGCTGTAGGGTTTCAGCGTCGCAACGGTACAATTGGTGTCTGCTTCGGTCACAAGTCCGGATAACTTACAAAAGACGCCCGTATCTTCCGCTAGACGTCCAAGACCTTCCGCCCACATCTTGAAATGTGCATCCGTGTCGTCGCTGATCTGGGGCTTCATGCAATGGTCGATGACGGCCCTCAATTCCGGATAACGCGTCAGTAGCGTATGGAAATTTGCCAGATGCCTTGGAAAGCCGAGGCAATCAAAGGTCAAGTTCAACTCAATCAACGCCTCGTACGCCCATTGGATATCCGGGCGCAGCATCCAGTCGTCATCGGGCAAATCTTGTATCATTGGTCGGACACCCGCGAATTTCGGGTGTTGGGCTAGGCGCCGGAGAGTCTCGACGGACAAGGGGTCCTCAAAATCGATCCACCCGACTACTTTGGCGACGGATGAGCACGCATCTGCAATGCCCAACAGGTATTCTGTTTCATGAACCGTCGGGGCTGCCTGCACCAAAACGGTCTGGTTCACGCCGGCGGCTTCGAGCGCCTGCGATAAGTCCGATGGCCCATAGGCTTTCGATAAAATCGGATCGTCGTCCGGCATCCAGCCGTAATCGCCACGCGCCGGGTTCCAGAAATGGTGATGTGCATCAACGTATGTCACGACGTTTCCTTCACGGTCTCTGACAAGATCGTCTGGAATTCACTGTGTAAACGCAAGGCGTTTGGACTTTCGAGAACAGGTTTCCTGTGATTTACTTTCCGTAACGGTAAGGGAGTAAATCATATGAAATTGGCGCGCATGAACCGGCTTTTTGGCCCGTCTGGGCATTGTTTTGATGTCGCCATTGATCATGGGATGTTCAATGAGCCCGGCTTTTTGGGCGGCATAGAAAACATGCATGACGCGATTTCTGTGGTGGCGAAGGCCGCGCCGGATGCAATTCAGCTGACCCCGGGAACAGCCCCTATTCTGCAATCTATGACGGGCAAGACGCGCCCTGCCTTGGTTTTGCGGACCGATATCGCCAATGTGTATGGCAACCCACTGCCTCGCTCCCTGTTTTCCGTGGTGATCGAGGATGCTGTAGAGCAAGGTGTCATGCTGGACGCCGCTTGTGTCGTCGTGAACCTTTTGTTGCTACCTGATCAGCCAGAGGTGCACGAAGCGTGCATCAAGAACATCACTGCCCTCAAGCGCGCTTGTGACCTGACCGGCATGCCTTTGATGGTTGAACCTCTGGTGATGCAGGATAACGCGAAGGCGGGCGGCTATATGGTCGATGGAGACATCAACAAAATCCTCGCTTTGGTGCGTCAAGCAGTGGAGCTGGGCGCTGATATCATCAAAGCCGACCCCTGCGAAAATGTGCAGGAGTATCATCGCGTCATTGAGACCGCGCAGGGCATCCCCGTGTTGGTCAGAGGTGGCGGCAAAGTCAGTGACGAAGAAATCCTGAACAGAACGGCCGAGCTGATGGCGCAGGGCGCGAAAGGGATCGTCTACGGGCGAAATGTGATCCACCACTCAAACCCTGCGGGAATGACCAAAGCGCTGATGTCAGTGGTTCATGATGGCACGTCCGTCGCGGACGCGTTGGGCATGATCGCGTGACGCAGGTCATTCGCTTTGGCGTAATTGGCTGTGGATTGATGGGGCGAGAATTTGCCTCCGCTGCCGCGCGGTGGTTGCATTTGTCTGAAACACGTGCGCGGCCCAAAATAGTAGCTGTCTGCGATCTCAACTCAGATTTGACGGACTGGTTTTCCGACAACGTCCCGACGGTTAAACAAGTGACCCGCGAATACAGTGAGCTATTGGCAAACGAAGATGTCGACGCGGTTTACTGCGCTGTTCCGCATAACCTTCACCATGACATTTACCCTGATATCCTTGCTGCCGGAAAACATTTGCTTGGTGAGAAGCCATTTGGAATTGACGCCGCGGCGAATAAGCAAATCCAAGCGGCCATCAAGGCCCAACCTGGATGTTTCGTCAGATGCTCGTCAGAGATGCCATTCTACCCCGGGGCGCAAAAGGTCATCGACTTCGTCCGCTCAGGCGATCTGGGCGACATCATCGAAGTCGAAGCCGCTTTTCTGCATTCTTCCGACCTGAACCCCGATAAGCCCATAAATTGGAAGCGTATGGTCGACGTGAACGGCGCCTATGGTTGCATGGGCGATCTTGGGATGCACGTGCTCCACGTGCCGCTCAGGCTGGGGTGGAGACCTAAATCCGTGTCGGCCTCTCTCGTCAATCGGTTCCCGACCCGTCCAGATGGGAAAGGCGGCACGGTCCCTTGCGAGACATGGGACAATGCGACGATCACGGGTCATGTAGAGGACGACGCAGGCGGCTTTCCACTGGTTATGAAAACTTGGCGGATTGCCCCCGGTCACTCAAACACTTGGAGCATCAAAGTCCTCGGCACACGCAAAAGCGCGTTTTTCTCAACGAAAAATCCCCGGCAGTGGCAGTTCATGGAATATGACGGGGGAGCTCAAGTCTGGAATGTCGAAGACTTGGGATACCAGTCCCGGTTCCCCACCATAACCGGTGGTATTTTCGAATTTGGCTTCCCTGATGCACTGCAACAAATGTGGGCAGCCTATTTGGATGAATTGGCCGGCGGTGACGCAAACGGGTTCCCTTGCGTGACACCGCAAGAGGCAGCTGACCATCACGCTATTCTCACAGCTGCCTTGAAGGCTGGGACAAGCCATACCGTTCAAGACGTGGTCTACTCTCGATGAATAGCTCGATACCTCGATTTGAAGCGGTGGCGACTAATCCAGTCGTCAAAAATCCATGACAGATCGATCAGGGATTATCTGCGCAGGGAATTGGATCGTGGACCTCGTTCATGACGTTGACCGCTGGCCCAACGAAAGTGAACTGACGCGAATTAACCAGCAGACTCGCGGAATCGGTGGGGGTGCTGCAAATGTGATTTCAGCGTTGGCAAGGCTGGAAACCGGTGTGAACCTTTACCCTATGGGCGCTATCGGTGACGATGAACAGGCCGCCTTCATCCTCAACGAATGTCAGCGGCTTGGGCTGCCGACACCTGGGATGCAGACCAAAACCGGGATCGCTACGGCACACACACATGTTATGTCCGTCGCGGGCCAAAGCCGCACATTCTTTTATCAAGGTGGTGCAAACGACGCCTTAGGCGTCAGTGATTTCCCGTCCGGTACGTTCACAGATACACAAGCTCGTATCTTCTACCTTGGATATCTTACGCTCTTGGGCGAATTGGATGAAACGGCCGAAGACGGCAAAACAAATGCGGCGAAGGTATTGCAACGCGCTCAACAGGCGGGCTTGACCACTTGCGTCGATCTTGTGTCAATCCACCACCCCCGATTTCAAGAAATCGTCGCGTCTGCTGCGCCCTTCGTGGACTACTTTATCGCCAACGAGATCGAAGCCGCTCTTGCAAACGGAAAAGAACCTAGCGGATCGCAAGATGATTTAATTGAGATGGCGCAGGTCATACTTGGTATGGGTGTGAAACGCGCCGTGATCATCCATACTGCCGAAACGGTTGTCTGGCTGGGCCCAGATGAGCTTGGACGTGTCCACAACATTGACCAACTTGAGACACAAGAGATCGCAAGCCATCTCGGGGCGGGCGACGCGTTCTGTGCCGGGCTGCTTTATGGGCTTCACGAAGACATGACGCCGGACCACGCAATTCAGATCGCGGCGGCCACCGCACGCGCGTCCCTCAAAGGACTAACAGCGACCTCCGCTATTCCTCCATTCAGCCAACTGAGTGTTGAAGGGACGATGCCAAGAGCGATCCGGCGTACCTAGATGAAGAGGCGGGCAGCAATTCAGCCTTGGCGATGAGCACATCCCTAGCATTGCGTCGTAATGCTATTAGATGCGGCTTCGTCATCTTTCGGTGAACCATCGAAGACTTTTCCAACCACCCACCGCCGTTCTCTGCAAAGGTTCTCTCAGGGTCAAAAGGCTTGGACGGAGTGGAACATAACATGAAATATCAGTTTCAAACCATCGTGTCTGATATCGCAAAACCTCACTCAACGAAGAAGGCACAGCTTGAATGTCTTATCTCGCGCCCACAGGGTGCGCGGATGAGTGAGTTGGAGCGGCTATGAGGTTGCCGGGCTCAACATAATCTACGATCGGTGAGTTGAGCGATACCAAGTCAACGCTCCTGTCCGCCATGCGCAAGCCTAGCGCGACGTCATATTACACTTCTTATGCGTGTCGCGGAATGAGCGCGCAGAGACTTTATCCCAATTACAAGGCGCTTCTAGGCGTGGTTGCAGTCTCTGGAAATCATCGTCATGCCATAACCGGCCACAAACCTAGCCCTATCTAGCAGCTATCACTTATCTTTGGCGTAGAGAGGGTGGTTGGCTGGGATGGTAGGATTCGAACCTACGGTACACTGTACCAAAAACAGTTGCCTTACCACTTGGCTACATCCCAACAGTGTTGCGTGATTTAATGCGGGTGGTCATGCACTTCAACCCCCAAAATCATTGCGTAAGTCCCTAGCTTGTCGCAAGGAGACACGAGAGATGGATTACGATGTTATTATACTTGGGGCGGGCGCTGCCGGAATGATCTGCAGCGTCGAGGCTGGCCGCCGCGGGCGGCGTGTTCTTGTGCTCGATCATGCGAAGGCAGCGGGCGAAAAGATTCGGATCTCGGGCGGGGGACGTTGCAATTTCACGAACCTCAATATCGCGCCGGAGAAGTTCATTTCCTCCAATCCTAAATTCGCGATCTCCGCGCTGAAACGGTTCACCCAATGGGATTTCATTTCGCGGGTCGATCAGGCTGGCATTGTTTGGCATGAGAAGACTTTGGGTCAGTTGTTCTGCGACGGATCTGCGAAAGAGATCATTGCGATGCTTTTAAGTGAAATGGAGGCTGCCGGAGCGGATCTGAAACTGCAGACGGAGCTTATAGAGGTCAAGCAATCCAATGTGGGGTTTTCCGTTGTTACATCTAAGGGCACATTTCAGACGGGTGCGGTCGTTGTCGCGACGGGCGGGAAATCGATCCCGAAGATGGGGGCCACGGGTGTCGGGTATCAGATTGCGACGCAGTTTGGGCTACCGCTTGTTGAGACGCGCGCGGGTTTGGTGCCGTTGACGTTCGGGCCGCATCTTTTGGAGGATACGGCGCCCCTGTCCGGCCTCTCTGTCGACGCGCGTGTTGGGAACGATCGCGCGCGTTTTGATGAGGGGTTGTTGTTTACTCATCGGGGGCTGTCGGGGCCGTCAGTGTTGCAGATCTCATCTTACTGGTCAGAGGGGGAGGCCATTGATGTCGACCTCTGCGCCGGGCAGGATATTGTGGGTCTATTGGCAGAGGACCGATCCCGATCAGGGAAGCTGTCGATCAAGAATGCTTTGGCGCAGCATGTGCCTGAGAAGCTGGCGGCTTTGGTGGTTGAGGATGCTGGTGTTCGCGGGAACCTAGCGGATCAAAGCAACGCTGATTTGCAGCGGATTGCGGATCGTTTGCATCGCTGGAGCGTGAAGCCTTCGGGCTCTGAGGGGTATAGGACGGCGGAGGTCACGCTGGGCGGGGTTGATACGGATTATCTGAACGCCAAGACGATGGAGGCGAAGGATGTGCCGGGGCTTTATTTCATCGGAGAGGTCGTTGATGTGACTGGCTGGCTGGGGGGCTATAATTTCCAATGGGCGTGGTCATCGGGATGGGCTGCGGGGCAGGTTTGCTGATCCCCCGCATGCGGGGGATTTTGTAAGTCTCTGATAAAAATAGATTATCCCTAAACTTAACCGATTTTTAACCCGCGCGCCGCGGGCGAAATCATCACACGCGGCAGGGATCGTCTTTTGCCAAAGCGTCGAACTGCATCAGCGATGTAATCAGCGCGGGCATTTGATCGAGCGGGATCATGTTGGGACCGTCCGAAGGCGCGGTGTCAGGGTCCTGATGTGTTTCGATGAACACGCCTGCGATGCCCAACGACACTGCGGCGCGGGCCATCACGGGCGCAAACTCGCGCTGGCCGCCGCTGGAGCCACCTTGGCCACCGGGTTGTTGTACGGAATGGGTTGCGTCCATGATAACTGGATAGCCCGTCTTGGCCATGGTCGGCAGGGACCGGAAATCCGCGACAAGCGTATTATACCCAAAAGAGGCACCGCGTTCGGTCAGTAGGATATTCTCGTTTCCGGTGCTTTCGACCTTGGAAATGACATTGGGCATATCCCATGGGGCCAGAAACTGGCCCTTTTTGATATTGACCACTGCGCCAGTTTTACCGGCGGCAACCAACAGATCGGTCTGGCGGCTGAGGAAGGCGGGGATTTGCATGATGTCGACGGCTTCGGCGACGGGCGCGCATTGCTCCGGGGCGTGGACGTCGGTCAGCACAGGGCATCCGATCTGGTCGCGCACAGCGGCCAAAACCGCGAGTCCTTCGTCAATGCCCAAACCCCGCTTGCCGGACAGGGAGGTGCGGTTCGCTTTGTCATAGCTGGCTTTGAACACATAGCCCGCGCCTGCTTTTGCGCAGGCCATTGCCATTTTCTCTGCAATCGTGAGGGCATGATCGCGGCTTTCAAGCTGGCATGGCCCTGCAATCAGGACCAATGGCAGGTCGTTCGAGGCGCTTACTTTTGTAGCGCCTCGTCCAAATTCAACGGTTTTCATGGATCACTATACCTGTTCGCGAAGGATCGAAGATGTCAGCGATACCATCAAGTAGATGCCTGCGAAGATCAAGAAGGCGAGGATCGTATTCTCGAACGAGCGGGGATAGGTCGCCTCGTCCGGGGCGACAGGCGTGACCGCAACTGAGAGGTAGCGGACCTGACGGTTCGCCTCCAGACGGGCGGCTTCAAACGCGGCTTCGGCTTGGGCAAGCAAGCCTTGGCGCACTTCAAGATCGGCTTGCGCGACCAGCAACTCGCCTGAGATACGCGCCAGTGAGCCTGAATTTGCGCTGCTTTCTGTCAGTTGCGCTCGCTTTTCGAGGATCAGCTTTTCCAGTTCTGCAATTTTGTTTTCCGAGGCAGAGACCTTCGCCGCGTTTGGGCGTTGGTTGGCAAGGAACTGTTGCAGGGAAATCCGCTCTGTCAGAAGCTCTGATTCTAGTTGTGTGATCTGACCAAATACAGCCTGCACTTCGCTTTCAGGGCTCAAAACGCCAAGTTTCTCCTGAATTTCGACGATGCGGTTTTGCGCATTGATCATTTTCTGTTCGGCGTCTTTGCGGCTTTGATCTGCACCGTCCAACTGATCGCCACGCTTGCGCGCTGTTAGTTGGTCGACCTGTTCTTCCGCATAGCCGATAAGCTGTTTGGAAAAGAGCGCGCTTGTCTCGGGCGAGGCTGCGATCACCTCCATCTTGATGATGCCTTCGGTCGGGTCGTAGCCGATCTTCACGCTTTTGGTGAATTTCTTATAAGCCGCTTCCTGCGTCGCGTCGGTATCAAGGCGCTGGATTGGATCAATGAAGTCCTGACTGAAATGCGCGCGGAAATCTTCGTCTTCGTCCAGACGCAGCATCGCGTCGCGTGACTGCAGATAGCCCTGAACGGTGATCGAATCCTGACTGCTGGCCAGAGGTGATCCTGACAAAAGGCCACCGCCCAATCCGCCACCACCTGCAGCATCTGCAGCTTGGATGACGAATTCGGATTTTGTGGCATACATCGGGGTTGCCACGGCAAAGAAGTAATAGCCCGCGACGATTGTGGGCAGCAGGACGAAGACCATTAGGCGGGTCATCAACAGGGCCGCGCGTTTGCGGCGGCGGCGCACGATGTCACGCTGAATGCCCATCACGTCGCCCGCACGTTGTTCTTCAGTGATGACATTGGTGGAGGGCAGGTTGGGTTTTTGCAGGCTTGGCGTCAGTTGCGTACCGGTCGGCGCAACCTTACCCAACGCCGGAGCCGCGATATTGGGTTGCTGCGGTTTGCCTTCTTTCGCGTCCGAGACAACGAGTTCAAGCATATTCGCGCGTTTGAACGGGTCGATCCCTTTTTCGCGCAACAGGCGCACTGCGTCATAGTCTGAGGTCGCGCTGAGGCCTTGTTTCTGCGCCACTCTGCGCGCCATGCGCAATTGGCGGCCGGTCAGACCTTCGCGCCGGATCATATCAATGGCTTCTGCCGGATTGGACGGCATCGGTTGCGGGGCCGGTTTGGCCTCAGCCGGTTTGGCTTTTTGCTTGGTCTGATCCTGACCGTTTGACGGGAAGGTTTTTGCGCCAAACCCGTCATCCGTGGGCGGCGCAAACATTTGCGCTTCCGTCTCAGCGGAGCGGGCAGGGGCCGCTTGCGGCGCCGCATTTGCGGCGTTGGCGGGCGCAGGTTTCGCAGCTTCGTTGCGCTTGATGCGAAACTTTTTAGCTTTGGGTTTCGTACTCATAGAGCCTTTTCGCCTCTTCCAACGTGTCGAACATGTGCAGCTTTCCATTCAGCAGAACGGCTGCGGATCGACAGAATTTTTCCAGTGTTTCGGCTTGGTGGCTGACCACGACAAGCGTCGATGTCTTCAGGCGATCTTTCAGGATCGATCCTGCTTTTCGGTTAAATTCGACATCTGTTGTAGCGGGCATGCCCTCGTCAATCAGGTAGATGTCAAATTCCAGCGCGAGCATCAAAGCGAAGGTGAAGCGCGCCTTCATCCCTTGGGAATAGGTGCCCACGGGCATGTCGAAATATTCCTTCAGCCCGCAAAGGTAGCGGCAGAAGGCTTCGATATAGTCGGGATCCAGCGAGTAGAGCCGCGCGATATAGCGGCAGTTTTCGGTGGCTGTGTGTTTGGGAACAACGCCGCCCATAAA
Source organism: uncultured Litoreibacter sp. (assembly GCA_947494435.1). GTDB lineage: Bacteria > Pseudomonadota > Alphaproteobacteria > Rhodobacterales > Rhodobacteraceae > Litoreibacter. Next base: position 616,944 of record CANLUY010000001.1, on the reverse strand, counting down.
GCCCAGCGGGAAAGAGATACGGGAGGTTCTGACGATCTCCCCCTCATCGGGCTTTTCGAGACCCGCCATCATGTTGATCAGGGTGGTTTTGCCGGTGCCGTTGGGGGCGAGGATGCCCATGGAATTGCCCAACTCCACGCGGAAAGAGGCGCGGTCAAGGATCACCTTGCGCTGTGTGCCGGTCCAAAAGGACTTGCTGACCTCACGAAACTCAATCATCGGGCTGTGCCCACCTCGGATATGCCTCTGCCTGCCCCGCTTCTTTCCGGCTTTTAGCATGCCTGCGGGGTCGGGCGTATTGTTAACCCTTCGTTAAGACCGCACTATGTCTGAGCCGCCTTATGTTTTTCAACGCCATTTGGGTAAAGATGCGGTGAATGGGCGGAAAACAGGTGCCGAATTGTCCCTATTTTCCCGATTTCCGCTTGGATTGGTTGACCTTTGCGTCAGGCAAGCAGGGCCCAAACCAGTCCGGCGGCCACGGATCCGACGAAGGCGAAGCCGAGATAGGCGGCGAAGACGCGCGGCTTGACGAGGGCCCAGACGGCGACGGCGGCGGGGATGCAACTGACACCGCCCGCAAGCATGAAGGACATGGCGGCCCCGGTGCTCATGCCTTGGGCGAGAAGCGCGTCGACCAGCGGCACGGCGGCATAGCCGTTGAGGTAGGCGGGCGCGCCGACCAAAGCGCCGAGGATGATCGGACCGATGCCGGTACCGCCCAGAAACGTGCCGATCCAATCGGCGGGAATGTAGGTCAGCATCAGGCTTTCAAGGAGGTAGGCCAGCAGCAGCCACTTGCCGAGGAACATCGCGTTTTCAAGGACAGTGTCTTTGAAGACGGCGCGGCGTTTGGGCTCCGACCAGAACTGCCATTGCGGCGTGCCTTTGAAGGGCGATCCGCAGCCGCACCCGCCGCCCTGTGACGCGGGGCGTAGGGGGTCGGTGAAGACAGGCGTACGTGCGAGGGTTTTGACAGCGAACCCGCCGAAGAGGCCCAGACCAACGGCGGCGAGGGTTTTTGCGATGGCGAAGTCGAAGCCGAGTGTGCCGGATGTGATCAGGAACATGGCGGGGTCCATCAGGGGAGACGAAAGCCAAAACGCCATGACGGCAGAGAGCGGGGCGCCTGCGACCAGGAGAGCGGCGATGAACGGAATGACTTCGCAGGAACAGAAGGGGGAGACGCCGCCGAGAACTGCGGCGAGAAAGATCATCCGTACCTCACGGCCTTGGAAGGCTTTTGTGACGACAGCTTCAGCGCCGGTGGCTTTGAGGTAGCCAATGGCGAGGACCGCAAAGGCGATGAAGATGGCAGTGTGACCGAAGGCTTCAGCGGTAAATTTCAGGGTTGGGCCAACCTGCGCGGGGTCAAAAATCGCCAGCAGAAGCGGGATAGATAGAATAACCAGCCAGACTTTCGGTAGCTTCCATGCCGCGCGGATGGGCGTTTGGGTGAGATCAGTCATGATGGTGACCTTCCGGCAGATCGGCACAGCATTCCGCCATTAGAAAATCATTGAGCCGTTTGAACGTCGCATAGTCAGCAGCCGCACAGATGATGGAGCGGCCTTGTTTGACCTGTTTGATCAAGCCCGCTTGGGTCAGAATTTTCAGGTGATGCGTCAGATTTGCGCCGGAAATGCCGGTGGCATCGCCCAATGTACCGATGCTCATCCCGTCATCGCCTGCACGGGTGAGGTGGCGCAACAGCGCAAGGCGTTGCTCTGATCCGAGCGCGGCATAGGCGCTGGCGGCTTCAACGAGGGTGATATCGGGCGCATCAAATGTTTTCATGATTCTATAATTATAGAAATATCAAAATAATACAACCCTGGCGACGCCACCCAGCTCATACCGATTTTGAGGAACTGTAGTGCATTGATAAATCGCACCGCGCCCGTGCCTCTGGGTCGCGCAGTTCTTTTTGCCAGTCCATCTGTCTTCTTGCATCCCGAGATTTTGCGCGAAACCCTTCCAAGGAAACCATATGTCGGCGGTGTCGCGTTAGCCGTGTTCGGTAATCCGTGGGGCAGTTCCGATAAGTGCGCAGCCAAGGGTGGCGTTCAAGGCGTCGACAAGCGCCTCGACACTTTCGGGGGAGCTGTAGGTGCCTTGGGTTTCATCGGCGAGGCATTTGGCAACGGTCTGCTTGCTCTCGCTCGTGTCTTGCTCGGGGTTGTTCCAACCGAAGAAATCAAAGCGGAACTTAAAGCCGATCACATGGATCGTCAGGTCTTGGGCGTGCGCGTTTAATGTACGGCCAAGCGCGCAGGGCGTGCCGCCGCAGGTTTCATTGCCGTCGGTGACAAGCACGATGGTGGCGGGCTTGTTGCGATAGTCCAGCGCGTTTGCTGCGCGTTCGACGGAGGCCGTCAGCGGCGTCATTCCGTTGGGCGTGAGGGCGTCGATTTCCATAATGATGGGCAGGGCGGCATCGGGCTGGGGTGCAAGCCTGAGTTCGATGTTGGAGCATCCGTCTTTTGGGCCGGGGCCGTAGGTGATCAGGCCGATGTTTCGGAATTGCTCAACCTGCGGCAGGGCGCGGCGGATGGCTTTGCGGGCGTCTTTGATGCGTGGGGTTTCAATCCTGAGATCAATCGCGGACATGGAACTGGAGCCGTCAAAGACAATCATCGCGTCTGACGCGCAATTGGCGGCGGCTTGCGTTGCGATCAGGGTCGATAAGAACGTGGCTTTGAACATAGCCGTCAGGCTGACAGGAATGTGTTGGCCTGTCTACGGGATGGGGTTGCCTCTGGGGTGAGACATGCGAAGTTGATTGGGCCACCGGAAGAAGGACGCGTGATATGATGGATTGGGCAGGATGGGTCATTCAGATCCTTGCATTCGGCTTTGTGTTGGTCGTGGGTGTTGCGGCCTTGGTGGTTGTGGTGCTGTTTATCATCGACCGCGCACAGACGGAGGATGCGGTCAGGCGCAACTATCCGGTGATCGGGCGGTTCCGGCACATCTTCACTGAGCTGGGCGAATTTTTCCGGCAGTATTTCTTTGCGATGGACCGCGAGGAATTGCCGTTCAATCGGGCGCAGCGGGATTGGGTGAAACGGGCGGTATCCGGCAAGGGCAATACGGTGGCCTTTGGCTCGACACGGAATTTGGCTGTGGTGGGCACGCCCTTGTTTGTGAATGCGCCATTCCCTCCGCTCGACAATCAGTTTGCGAAGTCAGAACCGATGATGATCGGGGCAGGGGCAAGGCAGCCTTATGTGGCGGGGTCCTTCTTTAACATCTCTGGCATGAGTTACGGGGCGATTTCGAAGCCTGCCGTTTTATCGCTGAGCCAAGGGGCGAAAGAGGCGGGCATTTGGATGAATACGGGCGAGGGCGGCCTGAGCCCGTATCACTTGGAAGGCGGCGCGGATATTGTGTTTCAGATCGGCACGGCGAAATACGGTGTGCGCGATAAAGAAGGCCGCTTGGATGATGACAAGCTACGAGAGGTCGCGGCCCATGAACAGGTGAAGATGTTCGAGTTGAAGCTGGCGCAGGGGGCAAAGCCCGGCAAGGGCGGCATTCTGCCAGGTGCGAAAATCACCGCAGAGATTGCGAAGATACGCGGGATTGATGCGGGGCAGGACAGTATCAGCCCGAACCGCCATATCGAAATTGATGACTGGGATGACCTGCTGGATATGCTCGCCCATATTCGTGAGGTCACGGGTAAACCTGCGGGGATCAAGACCGTGTTCGGCGCTGACCAGCCGTTTCGGGATTTGCTTGATACGGTGAAGCGGCGGGGGGAGGCGTTTGCGCCGGACTTTATTACCTTGGATGGTGGCGAGGGCGGGACGGGTGCGTCGCCCTTGCCATTGATGGATTTGGTGGGCGTCACCATTCGCGAGGCGCTGCCTGAGGTTGCAGGCTTGCTGCGTGAATACGGGTTGAAGGAGCGGATCAGGTTGATCGCGAGCGCCAAGCTGATGGTGCCCGGTGATGTGGCGTGGGCTTTAGCGGCGGGGGCTGATTTTGTGACCAGTGCGCGCGGGTTCATGTTCTCGCTCGGATGCATTCAGGCGATGAAGTGCAACAAGAACACCTGTCCCACCGGCATCACGACCCATGATCCACGGTTTCAAAAGGGGCTGGTGCCACAAGACAAGTATAAGAAGGTGGCGCTCTATGCGAAGAACATCGTCAAAGAGGTCGAGACGATTGCGCATTCCGTAGGCGTGGCCGAGCCGCGCCGGTTAAGGCGCGAACATGTGCGGATCGTGCAGGATAGCGGAAAGTCTGTTCCATTGGATGTGCTCTATCCGGACCGGGTGTCTTAGCTGTCGCACGGGATTACACGTTTCGCCAACAAATTCGTGAGATCCGACAGTTTTGCTTTGTGGATCGGCGGAACAGGGCCATAGGGTTGCGGAACCGAAGTTAGGAGGCCCCAATGGCACATCGTTTTAAGTCTGATCTTACTTGGTCGGACGTTACACCTGAAAACGTCTTCCTGAACCGTCGCGCCTTTATGGCGGGTAGTGCGGCTATGGTTGCAGGTGGGATTGCGGGGCCTGCCTTCGCAGCGTCGAACTATTCGACCAAAGAAGAGCCGAATACGTGGGACGAGATCACGAACTACAATAACTTCTACGAGTTCGGCACGGGCAAAAGTGATCCGGCGGAATATGCGGGCGCTTTGACGACATCCCCTTGGAAGGTCGAGATCGGGGGCATGGTCGACAAGCCCGGTGATTACTCTTTTGAGGATATCATGGCCGCGATGACGGTGGAGGAACGGATTTACCGGTTCCGTTGTGTCGAGGCGTGGTCGATGGTCATCCCGTGGAACGGGTTTGAACTGGCGGATTTGCTGAATATGGCCGGTGTGCAATCCGGCGCGAAATATGTGGCGTTCGAAACGCTCGTCCGTCCGGAAGAGATGTGGGGCCAGAAGCGCAATTTTGTGCCATGGCCCTACCGTGAAGGTCTGCGTCTGGACGAGGCGATGCATCCGCTGACGATTATGGCGACGGGCATTTATGGCAAAGACATCCCAAACCAGAACGGCGCGCCGATGCGTTTGGTGGTGCCGTGGAAATACGGGTTCAAATCCATCAAGTCGATAGTGAAGATCACGCTGACGGATAAGCAGCCTGAGGCGAGCTGGAACATGATCCAGCCGCGCGAATACGGCTTCTACAGTAATGTGAACCCTGAGGTGGATCACCCAAGGTGGTCTCAGGCGTCTGAGCGTCGCGTCGGTGGCGGGCTTTTGGCCAAGCGTATCCCAACACAGATGTTCAACGGATATGCCGATGAAGTCGCTGGCCTTTACGAAGGCATGGACCTGACGAAAAACTTCTGATGCTGCGCGACCGCTGGTTTCTGATCGGGCTTGGTGCCGCAGTGATCGGCGGTCTGTGCTGCTTTACATTGGTTGCCGTCAGCGGGCTCACCGCTTTGGGCTTGGCGACCTTTGTGGGCTGGATCGACGTGGTGGCGATGCCACTCTTTCTGATTGGCGTCGTAATCCTTGTCGCTTCGTTCATAAGATTGCGCCAGAGTAAGGCATGAGCCACGCCCTGACACCATCGGAACGGATCAATGCCGTTCTGCGTCCCATTCCCAAATGGCTGATCTATTTGGTAGGGGCTGCGCCGGGTCTCTATATAATAGTGGGAACCGTTTTGGCGTTTCAGGGGGTCGACCTGTTTGGTGGCTCCCTTGGGATTGATCCGGTCAAGACGATTGAGCGGTGGTTGGGGGAACTGGCAATCCAGTTCTTTGTTGCGACTTTGCTGATTTCTGTTTTGCGGGACCAATTCCGGCTGAAGCTGATCAAGTTCCGGCGTCCGCTGGGGCTGCTCACCTTCTTCTATGCGTTTCTGCATCTGGCCATCTGGGCCTGGCTTGATCTGCAATGGCGCTGGGCTGAGATTTGGACCGATATTCTAAAGCGCCCCTTTATGACGATTGGAATGCTGTCGCTGCTTCTGCTGATCCCGCTGGCGGTGACGTCGAACAATGCGGCGATCAAGAAGCTGGGGCCGGTGGCTTGGCAAAAGCTGCACAAGCTTGCCTATCCCGCGATCCTGCTGGGTGGCGTGCATTACGTGATGATGCAGCGCGTTTGGGAGACTGAGGCACTGATCTATCTGGGCGCGATCTGTGTTCTTCTGGGATTCCGCGTGAAGAAGCACCTCAAGGTGTCCGCTCGCGCCTAATTCTGGCGTCATTTCCCCAAAATTGGCGAATTGCATCCGGCGATTCTGATTTGCGAGTCGGCGATTCCGGTGAATCGGAGGGTGAGTCCCCTGAATCCGGGGCGAGTCTGGGTGATTTGTCCCCATTTCATCGGGTGAGTCTGTGGAAAAGCCCGAAAACCTTGGTAAATGCCCTAAGGGAAGAAGCGTTTCGGTGCGGGAATTGAAGGTTTTTGCCAAAGAAATACCGATCTAAGTCATTGAAAATAAACGAACTACAGAAAAAGTGGCAAAAAAATGCGGCGATAGGCAAAAAAGTGGTTGCGGGGACCGGCCACTGGGCCTAGAACCCACTTCACCGGCGGCGCAGAGATGCACCAACGGGGCGCCAGACGGGCCACACGGTCAAGAAAGCGGAACAATAACAGAGACTTATGCAGGCTGGCGCGCCAAACAAGATTAGGCGCTTCGGTTGGTTTTTGTCTCTGCGCTCTTTGAAATTGATAGTAACTGAAGAGATATGTGGGCGGTTTGGCCATTTCGATGGATCAACCTCTTTCATATCGACTTACTTAGGCTTCGGCCGATTATAGTAAGGTCAGCTTCACTGTTTGGACGGCTTCTAGTTATCTTTGATAACTTCAAGCACAACAAACAGAAAGAATGGTCAGCACGTTTCAGTAAGGCGTGTTGATTGATATGTGCAGAGGTTCGACGTCAAGGTTAAGCATGCAAATGCTTTTCAACTTGAGAGTTTGATCCTGGCTCAGAACGAACGCTGGC
>CANLUY010000001.1:0-607500 GCA_947494435.1 uncultured Litoreibacter sp. | reverse complement strand
AGATCAGACGTATTAAGTAGGGCGGAACACGTGAAATTCTGTCTGAACATGGGGGGACCACCCTCTAAGGCTAAGTACTCCTTACTGACCGATAGCGAACCAGTACCGTGAGGGAAAGGTGAAAAGCACCCCGACAAGGGGAGTGAAACAGTTTCTGAAACCGGACGCCTACAAACAGTTGGAGCCCCCTTGAGGGGTGACAGCGTACCTTTTGTATAATGGGTCATCGACTTGGTCTATCTAGCAAGCTTAAGCCGTTAGGTGTAGGCGCAGCGAAAGCGAGTCTTAATAGGGCGCATGAGTTAGATGGATCAGACCCGAAACCGAGTGATCTAGGCATGACCAGGTTGAAGGTTGGGTAACACCAACTGGAGGACCGAACCCACATCTGTTGAAAAAGATCGGGATGAGTTGTGCCTAGGGGTGAAAGGCCAATCAAACTCGGAGATAGCTGGTTCTCCGCGAAATCTATTTAGGTAGAGCGTCAGATGAATACCCCGGGGGGTAGAGCACTGGATGGGTAATGGGGACTCACCGTCTTACTGATCCTAACCAAACTCCGAATACCCGGGAGTACTATCTGGCAGACACACGTCGGGTGCTAACGTCCGGCGTGGAGAGGGAAACAACCCTGACCTACAGTTAAGGCCCCTAAATCATGTGCTAAGTGCGAAAGCAGGTGGGACGACCAAAACAACCAGGAGGTTGGCTTAGAAGCAGCCATCCTTTAAAGATAGCGTAACAGCTCACTGGTCTAATTTAAGTTGTCCTGCGGCGAAGATGTAACGGGACTCAAGCCATGTGCCGAAACTTAGGATGCCGTAAGGCATGGTAGCGGAGCGTAGTGTGACATAACTCTACGCCTCTTTTGCACCTTCGGGTGTATTGGAGGCATTGAGTTTTCTGTGAAGCCGGGGCGTGAGCCATCCGGTGGAGAGATCACTAGCGAGAATGATGACATGAGTAGCGACAAACAGGGTGAGAGACCCTGTCGCCGAAAGTCCAAGGGTTCCTGCTTAAAGCTAATCTGAGCAGGGTAAGCCGACCCCTAAGGCGAGGCCGAAAGGCGTAGTCGATGGGAACCAGGTTAATATTCCTGGGCCAGGAGATGGTGACGGATCCCGAGTGTAGTTCATCCTTATCGGATTGAATGGGCTGCTTAGGGGTCCCTGGAAATAGCCCTCCATGAGATCGTACCCTAAACCGACACAGGTGGACTGGTAGAGAATACCAAGGCGCTTGAGAGAACGATGTTGAAGGAACTCGGCAAAATACCTCCGTAAGTTCGCGAGAAGGAGGCCCAGTTTCTACGCAAGTATTGACTGGGGGCACAAACCAGGGGGTGGCGACTGTTTACTAAAAACACAGGGCTCTGCGAAGTCGCAAGACGACGTATAGGGTCTGACGCCTGCCCGGTGCCTGAAGGTTAAAAGGAGGAGTGCAAGCTCCGAATTGAAGCCCAGGTAAACGGCGGCCGTAACTATAACGGTCCTAAGGTAGCGAAATTCCTTGTCGGGTAAGTTCCGACCTGCACGAATGGCGTAACGACTTCCCCGCTGTCTCCAACATCGACTCAGCGAAATTGAATTGCCTGTCAAGATGCAGGCTTCCCGCGGTTAGACGGAAAGACCCCGTGCACCTTTACTACAGCTTCACATTGGCATCAGGCACAACATGTGCAGAATAGGTGGTAGGCTTTGAAGTGGGAACGCCAGTTTCCATGGAGCCTCCTTTGAGATACCACCCTTGTTCTGCTTGATGTCTAACCGCGGTCCGTTATCCGGATCCGGGACCCTGTGTGGCGGGTAGTTTGACTGGGGCGGTCGCCTCCCAAACAGTAACGGAGGCGCGCGAAGGTTGGCTCAGAGCGGTCGGAAATCGCTCGTTGAGTGCAATGGCAGAAGCCAGCCTGACTGCGAGACTGACAAGTCGAGCAGAGTCGAAAGACGGCCATAGTGATCCGGTGGTCCCGAGTGGAAGGGCCATCGCTCAACGGATAAAAGGTACGCCGGGGATAACAGGCTGATGGTGCCCAAGAGTCCATATCGACGGCACCGTTTGGCACCTCGATGTCGGCTCATCTCATCCTGGGGCTGGAGCAGGTCCCAAGGGTACGGCTGTTCGCCGTTTAAAGAGGTACGTGAGCTGGGTTTAGAACGTCGTGAGACAGTTCGGTCCCTATCTGCCGTGGGTGTAGGATACTTGAGAGGAGTTGCCCCTAGTACGAGAGGACCGGGGTGAACGATCCACTGGTGGACCAGTTGTCATGCCAATGGCAGTGCTGGGTAGCTATGATCGGACAGGATAACCGCTGAAGGCATCTAAGCGGGAAGCCCCCCTCAAAACAAGGTATCCCTGAGAACCGTAGTAGACCACTACGTCGATAGGCCGGAGATGTAAGCGCAGCAATGCGTTCAGTTGACCGGTACTAATTGTTCGATAGGCTTGATTTGATCCAGTAGAAGCTGGATTTCAAAAGCTACACGCAAGTGTAAGTGATTTGGAGTATGTTACTGATGTTGTTCTTTTGGTTTGGTGGTCATAGCGAGAGCAAAACACCCGATCCCATCCCGAACTCGGCCGTTAAGTGCCTTTGCGCTGATGGTACTGCGTCTTAAGACGTGGGAGAGTAAGTCACCGCCAAACCTAATGAGCAACATCAATGTATCTCTCTTTCGATGATCATAAAAAACCGCCCGCCGCTGCAAAGCGCGGGCGGTTTTTTGTTGTCTCGGGTGATGTGTCCTTCAGTTGATTTGACGTTCTTCCGTCGTTACGGTTGCGTGCCAGGGGAGAAGGAGTTTCATTTTGTTCAAGAAATCAATGATTTGTGTGATTGCAGCCACCAGCATAGTCGGGTGCACGCCAGAAGAAGACGCAGCGCAAACACCGACGGCAGTGATGTTTGCAACCAAAGCCGGTTTCGATCAGACGCGTATTCTGGGGACAGATACGGTGAGCATCCAGACCAGTACGCCACGTAAGCGTGGCATCGCGACATGGAGCGAGGTTGTCTCTGGCAGTTCATGCGTCGCAGACTCTGCCGAGATTTCAGTGAGCTTTGTGACTCCCGCCCAAGTCATGCTGCCCGTGATCAAAGGACAACCAAGCCCTCTGACGATCAGTTGCACCAACGGCGCGCAATCAGGGGCGATCCGCAAGCAACCGATCTTGATTGAATCCAACGAGTCGGGCAATTCAGTCTTCACTCAAGACAGTATTGTTGCAGGTGTCATTGTCGGCGCCATCCGTGCCGCAGATGAACGCCGAGAGGCACGTCGCAACGATGCGTGGCGCTATGTAGAAGGTGCTATCGGCGTAAGCGTCGAATAGGGCACCACCATCAGACTTGCATCCAGACGTCTCTTGCCGGAAACTTCGCAACGCGAAGGGTAAGGGTACGTGTGGTGTAATGCGGTATGGTTTTGGAATTCTTGTTGCGCTTGCCCTTTCGGGATGTGCTGCGACAAAACCTCTTCAGCTCTCCGATATCTCGGATGACATCGTCTACGCCGCTGACGTGCTATATTCCTTCGAATGTGAGTTGCAGGATGCAATTACGAATGTCTCTCAGACGCAGGCGACAAATCTCTTTCAAAATCAAGCTGGTATCGCCACGTTCACGCTGACTGTGACGGAAACTGACAATCTGCGCAGCGATCTTTCACTCACTATTCCTGTTGGTGTTGCCGGATTGACAGTTGCAGGCGGCGGGGGGCCAACGCGCAAGGCTGTTCGGACAATCGACTTTAAGGTTCCGTTCAACACCAGCTCCCTCACGCCTTGTTCCGCGGAGCGAGAAGCCGAATTTGATCTAACCCGGATAGAGGCTGGTCTAGGGTTAAACGGATGGGTGGATCAGCTTGCGACCGTTTTCGTCCGGACGGGGTATAGTCCGACATATCTCAACTATGCTGTTGAATTCGATATCGGCGAAGCGGTTGCGGCCAATTCATCGCTGTCGCGCAATGAGGGGCTGACGAAGAAAAGATCCGTGGGCTTCAAATCCGGCTCCTCACGGACGGTGCGCCATAAACTTGTCGTCACAATCGACAAAGTTACACCGGTTGAACCGACAACCGGGCCTAGGGTATCGGCCGAAAAAGTCCGCGAACTGAATGAAGTGACAGAGAGTTTTCAGGACCGCATTTCAGAGTGACCGCCTGGTGCCTTTAAGAGTTAAGAAAATATGCGTCAGCCCTCACTTTCCCTATTGAAGACTCATAGACTGGGGCGTAAGTACAGGGCTCGGTAAATTGGCGCGGGATGGAGCAGCCCGGTAGCTCGTCAGGCTCATAACCTGAAGGTCGTAGGTTCAAATCCTACTCCCGCAACCAACCGACCGACACCCCGCCCGTTAAACGGCGGGGTTCGTTGTTTCTAGGGCGCTGAAACTGAGAACATCACTGACCCAAATCAACCGTGTCACCTAGCGGTTTTCATCAAGATGTTTCCGCATTTCAACGAGATCAGCATGGGTGCGTTGCATGATTGCGATTTGCTCCGGGCCAATAACATCGCGAAATAACTCGGTGACCCCCACAATTGCGGCATCCCGAAACGCGCGCCCTTCGGGTGTCAGGAAAACTCTCTTGCCGCGCCCGTCCTCAGGGTCCGGTCGCACTTCGATGTATCCTCTGTTTTGCAGCACTTTAAGTGAATGCGTCATCGTGTTTTTCGTCACCTGCATCGCAGAGGCGATACGCGCCGGTGGTTTGTCATCCCCCAAGCGGGACAAGTGATTGAGAATAGAGAAATGAGAAGGATGGACGCCGTCAGGCAAGCTTTTGGCGAACATGGCTGTCGCCAATTGAGTGATAATGCCAAGTTCGGTGAAATAGCCGAAAACATCTCCTGGGCTGACGGTGTCCGTTTCTTTTTTCACGTCGTTGCGATTTTCGCCTCCACAGGCCAGCGGGGGCTGACGGGTATATCCGGACCATAACCGATCCGCGCGAGCATTTGAACTGTCCCTCCGTCGGGTGCAAGCCGTTGGTGCGTTTCTTCGAACAGGGCGGACATTTCTGGGTACTCTTGCAGCAGCTGGCTGAGCGGCTGAAATGCGATACCTTCTGCCGTGCATGCGAGATTGACCCGCAGCCAATCAGCGCCCGCCGCGATTTGATCGCGCCGGGTGTTGCCCTGCGTGATCATCCAGACATGCCCCATCGCCGTTTGCGTATTCGCGACCACAGCATCAACGCCGCCGGAATGCACCAGTGTCGTGGTGTCCAAAATGCTCTCACGGGTCATAATGCCAGCTTTGTTCATAGCATCAAAAAACGCTCCACCAAGGTCGATACCATCAGGATTGGCGTTTATTTCGGCCTTGCCGATCCGCATAAGATCAACGCTTTCCTTATATGTGTGTGGCGTTTCAATTTCGATCATCAACGCTTCGGTGGTCTGCGCGCGCCAATAAGCAATGTCATCTGCAGCGATGCTGCCACCCAGTTGAGTTTGCTGTGCTGCGGCCAAGATGCGGTCCAAGGCTTGCGGCGGAACAGGGCGCGCCGTGTCATACGGTTCTTTATTCGAGCGACGGTTCAGAATATGTGCCGCCAGTGGATCAACCACCGCGTCAGCGCTTGCAAAGGTAACTTGCGCCACGGGTCTTTCGTCCAAGCCGTCTTCAGCTTCCCCTTCTGGGAAGAGGGTGACGTCGGTCGCAAACCCGTCTGCCTGCGCGGCCATTCGTAACAATTCCAGAAAGCAGCCAAGGCCAATAGTCAACTGCCGGTCAAAGGGATCGGTGTGTGGCAATTGTTTGTCTGTATCGAAGAACAACGTCAGGCTGTCTTCTCCGTCCAAACATACGACCCATGGCTGCCGGTTATGCGGATTGGGCGCAAGAATTGCATGCGAGAGCGCATTCATGCGCGGGTCGCTATAGCTGCCCGCCATACCCCATGGTGCCAAAGCAGTTTCGGGGGTACGCGTCGTGGCAAATAGCGTGGTGCCACCAGCTGCCAAAATGACGCCACCACCTGCAATTTTTAGAAAGTTTCTACGGTTCATTAAAAAAATCTCCTATAGTTCTACGTAGAACTATATAGTACGATGTAGAACTAATAAAGATATTTTTCGATTTTGTCGAAATCAGGCGGTCCGTGATCGCCCTTTGCCGTAGTCAGCCTTTCGGTCGGGTTCTATCCAATTCCGGCGAAATCGGAATGAATTCAGCATCATCGCCAGGTGGTAGTCGGAACGGGCCGTTCTCCCAATCGCCTGCTTTCCAATCCTCTTTGGCTTGTTCAATGCGGTCCTTCGACGAAGACACAAAGTTCCACCAGATATAGCGTTTCTCATTCATCGTTGCGCCACCAAGGGCCATCAGCCGTGCGCCAAGCGGTCCTGCTTTCACCGAAATTCTGTCGCCGGGACGAAAGACCATCATGCGTCCAGCTTCAAAGATGTCACCGGCGACCTCCACGCTGCCTTCCGTGACATAAACGCCCCTGTCCTCGTGGTTATCAGGCATGGGAAACGCTTTGCCTGCCTCCAAAACAACGTCGAGATAGAAGGTTTCTGAATGCATGGTCACGGGGCTGGACTGACCAAACGCGTTGCCAAGAATGAGCCGCGCGACCGTGCCGTCATCGTCAATAACAGGCAGGGCTGCCTCTTTGTGATGCTCGAAGTCGGGGTCCATCTCTTCGCGATCTTCGGGAAGTGCGATCCATGTTTGAATACCGAAAAGCTTGTTTCGGCCCGCCCGTGTTTCATCGCTGGTGCGCTCAGAATGTGTAACGCCTTTACCCGCTGTCATCCAATTCACCTCACCGGGGTAAATCATCTGATGTGTGCCGAGACTGTCGCGATGCTCAAACTCACCATCATAAAGATACGTGACAGTTCCGAGCCCGATATGCGGATGCGGACGCACGTCGATGCCACCATCGTTTATAAACTCCGCAGGACCCATCTGATCAAAGAAAATGAAAGGCCCCACCATTTGACGATCCGGAGACGGCAAGGCGCGGCGCACCTCAAAGCCGCCAATGTCACGCGCCCGTGGGATGATCAATGTCTCGATGCTATTCGCGTCTGATGCAGGGCATTCGGGGTTCTGCGTCGGATTCCAGCTCATGAAGGTTTCCTTTTATGAAGGGGCGGCGGAAATAAACGCCATTGCCTAAAAGTGAAGGGGCGGGGTCGAAAAGCAAGGCTACAATAGCATGTTCCGGCACTTGTTCGCGATCTTAACGATGGACAGCATGCTGCGATACCATGAAAGCGCAGATGGCTCTGTGCTGGAAAGGTAGGAGTCCAAGCCTATCCAGTAGACTGACAGGGGGCCCAATCGACGCGGGACTTACGCTGCTGCGCTCAAACGAGTAGCAAGACAAGGTATCTTACAGGTGGGGGGAAGGGCGTCGAACATTCTGTTCATCACGCATGACCATCAACGGCGAAGATATCGCCAATAAGCGCGGAAAATCTTTGAGACGTGGTATCTTGCCATTCTTGGTGGATGGCAGTGAAGTGTCTCAAGAGTTCACAAGAAAATACCACGGTAAGGCGCCTAAAACAGATGTTGAGGATTAGAGGATGAGCGAACGGCAAGACGCAGGCATGTCCGTCCGGCGCAAAGTGCTCGGCGACGCGCATGTCGACGGGGCAGAGGTTGCGAAAACCGCGTTTGATGAGCCGTTCCAAGCCCTGATCACCGAAGGCGCGTGGGGCACGGTCTGGGCAGATGACACGATCCCGCACAGGGAACGCTCCATGCTGACGCTCGCACTGCTCGCGGCGACCGGTAATTTCGAAGAAATCCCGATGCATATTCGTGCAACGCAAAATACGGGTGCCAGCCCGCAGGATGTGATGCAGGCTTTTCTGCATGTCGCTGTTTACGCGGGTGTGCCTAAAGCCAATCACGCGATTAAGCTGGCGAAGCAAACCTACAAAGAACTCGGCGTCGATCTATGACAGGATCATACCTTCCACGCGACCGCGATTGGCAGCCACCTGCGCTGACACCAAGCTACCGCTCCAGCCTCGCGCGCAGCCCGCAATCCGCTTTGCTGTCCTTCCCAACCAGCCTCAGTGAAGAAACGTCGCCCGTTTTTGGCCATGACATCCTTGGTCCGCTCGACAATGATCTGATCCTCAACCATGCCGCCGAAGGCGAAAGTGCGATCGGCCCGCGCATCCTCGTGCATGGGCGTCTTCTGGATCAGAACGGCCGGGGCGTGTCGGGTGCACTGATTGAATGTTGGCAAGCCAACGCTGGCGGTCGGTATCGGCACAAAAACGAAGGCTATATCGCGCCGCTTGATCCTAACTTTGGCGGCTGCGGGCGCACAATTACGGGGCCGGATGGTGCCTATCAGTTCAAAACCATTCAACCCGCGCCTTACCCGTTTCCGAATGGCGGTAATGATTGGCGTCCGGCGCATATCCATTTCTCTCTCTTTGGGCAGGGTTTTGCGCAACGCCTGATCACGCAGATGTATTTCGAGGGCGATCCGCATATCCCGCTCTGCCCGATCTTGGGCGTGGTCAAAGACCAAAGCGCCGTTGATGCGCTGACAGCACGCCTTGATATGGAACGCACCATTCACATGGATATGCGTGCGTTCAAATTTGATATGGTTCTGCGCGGGCGAAACCAGACCTATTTCGAAAATCTGAAGGACGGGATGTGATGAGCCAAGCACCCGAAACACCCAGCCAGACGGCGGGGCCATACGTCCATATCGGATGCACGCCCAACGCCAGCGGGATCGCGATCTATCAAGGGGACCTTGGCGCCTCAATGAAAACAGGTCCGGTACAGGGGCAAGAGATCACTTTGCGAGGCACCGTTTTCGACGGGGAAGGGACGCCCTTGCGCGATGCGTTGATCGAGATTTGGCAAGCTGACGCGGCGGGCCTGTTCCGTTCCGCCAACGAAACCCGGGGTGTGGCTGATCCAAACTTCCTCGGCTGGGGGCGGGCGGCCACCGATATGACAACTGGTGGCTTCCAGTTCGACACGGTGAAACCCGGTCCGGTTCCGTGGCATGACGGGCAAATGCAAGCGCCCCATATCACCATGTGGATCGTCGCACGCGGCATCAATATCGGGCTTCACACCCGTGTCTATTTCGAGGATGAAACCGCCAATGCCACAGATCCGATCCTGACGCAGATCACACCCCCAAACCGTGCGGCAACGCTAATTGCCAAGAAAGCGGATGCGGGCAGCTACCAATTCGACATCCACCTCCAAGGTCCGAACGAAACCGTATTTTTTGATATCTAAGGCGTCCCATGTCCCAACCTTGCATTATCTGCGTCGCGATCACCGGCTCCGTCCCGCGCAAAGCCGACAATCCCGCCGTGCCGATTTCCGTCTCTGAGCAAATCGAAAGCACGCATGAGGCGTTCGAGGCCGGGGCCTCTATCGCGCATTGCCATGTGCGCAACGCAGATGAGACGCCCTGCAGCGATCCGGATCTTTTCGCGCGCCTCAAAGAAGGGATCGAGGCGCATTGCCCTGAGATGGTTATCCAGCTGTCCACGGGCGGGCGCTCTGGCGCGGGGCAGGAACGCGGGGGCATGCTGCCTTTGCGTCCAGATATGGCCTCGCTCGCCGTCGGGTCCAACAATTTCCCGACGCGGGTCTACGAAAACCCACCTGATCTTGTCGATTGGCTCGCGTCCGAGATGTTGGCATATGACGTCAAGCCCGAGATCGAGGCTTTTGACCTGAGCCACATCCACATGGCAAAGCTCATGGCCGATCGCGGCCAACTCGCCGGAACGCCATACGTGCAATTCGTAATGGGCGTCAAGAACGCCATGCCCGCTGATCGCAACGTGTTCGACTATTACGTGGAAACCGTCCACCGCCTGTTCGGTGTGGATGCCCCATGGTGCGCGGCAGGGGTCGGCCCCAATCAGATTGCCTTGAATGACTGGGCCATCTCTTCCGGCGGTCATGCACGGACAGGTTTGGAAGACAATATCCGGCTCGACAAAGCCAATTTGGCCCCCTCCAACGCAGCGCTTGTCACGCGCACCGTTGAGGTCTGCGAGAAATACGCGCGCCCTGTTGCCACGCCCAAACAGGCGCGGGAGATACTTGGTTTGCGAAAAGCCTGAGCCTCCAAACCTCAACCTTCTGCGCAAAATATGAACGTTTTATGAATGCCAGTGAAATCACGGCACCAATTCGCCGCCTGATAAGTTTTCTCTGGCTCGCCTCAAAAAATGCTTGAGTTATGCACAAGATGTGGCACCATCATTCTCAACAGCAACCAGAGAAAGGAGGTGTCCATGTCTAGAGTGATATTGGAGCAAGGTGTTAAGCAAGGTACGGAGGTGCGCTTTTAGGGGCAGTCCCCTGAACCACACCGAGGTATCAGGTCAAACAACCACTTGACCCCGCCTCCATCAGATCTCGGAAGGGTCGCTGCGCTGTCAGCGGCCCTTTCTCTTTGACGCAAGCCCACTTACGGTGCCGGTATGATCCGTATCAATGACCAAATCACCATCGAAGATTGGGAACTCACCGAACAGTTCACCCGCGCCTCCGGCCCCGGCGGGCAGAACGTCAACAAGGTCTCAACTGCCGTTGAGCTGCGTTTTGAGGCGGAGCGGTCCCCGAACCTGCCCGGACCCGTCAAAACCCGCCTGAAACGCATCGCAGGTCGCAAATGGACCAATGAAGGCGCCCTGATCATCCAAGTGCAAGACACACGCAGCCAAGCCCGCAACCGCGAACTGGCTGAAAAACGCCTGCGTGACATGATCCTTGCCGCCCTTCACAAACCCAAACGCCGGATCGCCACCCGTCCCACATTGGGGTCAAAGAAACGCCGCATCGCCGCAAAGAAACAACGCGGCGAGGTCAAAAGCCTGCGGGGCAAAGTAGACTATGACGACTGATCTTTTGGCACGCCGCGACCGCGCGCTTGGTCCAAATGTGCCGACATTCTATGAAAATCCCGTCCATATCGTCAAAGGGGAAGGGGTCTGGCTGTGGGATGCAGATGGCCGTAAATATCTCGATTGCTACAACAACGTCCCCCATGTCGGGCATTGCCACCCGCATGTGGTCGAAGCGATCAACAAACAGGCCAGCACGCTCAACACCCACACGCGCTATCTGCACGAGGGCATCCTTGACTATAGCGAGCGCTTAACGGCCACACTTAACCACGATCTGTCCCAACTCATCATGGTCTGCACGGGGTCTGAGGCGAACGATATTGCCCTGCGCATGGCCCAAGCCGTCACCGGCAAAACCGGCTTCATCGCCACCGACAACACTTATCACGGCAACACGGCGGCCACCTCGCAGCTGTCCACCCGCAGGCCACCCATTGGCGGCTATCCCAGCAATATCCGTCTGGTCCCCGCCCCGAATTCGGTGGAACCCGTCGGCGGCACCCTGGAAAACCAAGCCCAAGCCTTCGCCGATAACGTCGCCCAAGCGATCCAAGAACTGGAAGCCAGCGGTCACGGCTTCGCGGGCATGATGCTCTGCCCCAGTTTCGCGAACGAAGGCATCCCCACCGTCGCACCGGGCTTCCTCGACCCAACGGTTAAAGCCATCAAAGCCGCCCATGGCCTGATCCTGTGCGACGAGGTGCAACCGGGTTTCGGTCGTCTAGGCGCGCATTTCTGGGGGCATGATTGGTTAGGTTTCGCCCCCGATGTCGTCACCATCGGCAAGCCCATGGCCAACGGCCACCCCTGCGCCGCGACGATCACGCGCCCCGATATCATGAAAGCCTTCCGCGAAGCGTTTGGCTATTTTAACACATTCGGCGGCAACCCCGTCAGCTGTGCTGCCGCGATGGCGACGCTTGATGTGATTGAGCAGGACGACTTACAGGCCAACGCAGACAAGGTCGGGCGCTATGCGCTGGAGCGTTTGCACAAAATCAGCCATCCCTTGAAAGCGGAGGCGCGCGGGAACGGGTTGTTCTTTGGCATCGAATTCATGACCCCAGACGGCAACCCGGCCACAGAATTCGCCGCGCAAGTCGTTGAAGGCATGGTCGCCAATGGCATCTTGATGAACCGGATAGGCCGCCACATGAACACGCTCAAAATGCGCCCGCCCATGCCGTTCAGCCAAGCCAATGCTGATCTTGCCATCGACACGCTGGAACATGTGCTGGCAGAGACATCGTATGACTGACGTCACCACCCTCGCACACCAAGCGGCAGAACATTGGGGCGGTTTGGCCAAGCCACCGCGCCTGATCCGCGATCGCGAAAATGCCGTCTGTGAGGTCCATTTGAGAAACGGCGCACGCGCCGCGTTGCGTTTGCACCGCCCCGGCTATCAATCGCCCGAAGCAATTGCCTCGGAAGTGCTTTGGACGGAACGGCTGGCAGAAAAGGGCTTTCCCTGCCCAATGCCGCTGCGCACGCAAGATGGCCGCTCGACTGTTGCGATGGAAAACAATCAACATGTCAGCGTCGTGACGTGGATTGATGCAGACCCTATTGGGGAGAATGGCGCGCCTTTCGCCGGCACCCGGACAGTGCAATACGCGATCTACGAACAGCTCGGCGCGCTGATCAAAACCATGCACGATCTGACCGATCAATGTGCCACGGATGACATCACGCGGCCCAGTTGGAACGCCGATGCGCTCTTAGGTGAATCTCCGCATTGGGGTCGCTTCTGGCAGAACCCGTCGCTGACCAAATCCGAGCAAGAAAAGCTGCAGCATGCGCGCAAAAATGCTGCGCAGCATTTAAATGATATCAAAGAGTTAGGCGAAGGCTTGATCCATGCGGATCTCCTTCAGGAAAACGTGCTGAAGAACTCGGATGGGCTGTACGTCATCGACTTCGATGATAGTGGCACCGGCTACAGAGCCTACGATCTTGGCACCGCCCTGATCCAGCACGCCGAAGACCCTCACTTAACCGATCTTAGCGAAGCTTTGTGCGCTGGCTACGGCTGTTCCACAGACCTTATGCCGTTATTCGTGATGCTTCGCAGCATGGCCTCTTGTGGCTGGATTATTTCACGCGCGAAACCCGATGATCCGAGGCAGCGCTTCTATGCGGAGCGCGCCCTAAGATGTGCTGATGCCTATCTGAAGGCCTAAACCACCACATCCAATTTGGCTTGAGCGCCGACGCCGAATACGCGTTTGTATCGCTCGATCTCCAGTGCAGGGCCCATTGCCTTGTTGGGGTTGTCGGACAGTTTCACAGTTGGGCGGCCATCGGCCTCTACCGCTTTGCACACCAGCGAGAACGCTTTTAACTCGTCGCCGGGGACCAAGCCACGGAAGTCATTCGTCAGCATCGTGCCCCACCCGAAGGAGACGCGCACCCGTCCGGCAAACTGCTTTTGCAACTCGACTATCTTGGCCACGTCCAGCCCGTCAGAGAAAATCACCAGTTTCTCACGCGGGTCTTCGCCGCGCGATTGCCACCATTTGATCGCCATTTCTGCCCCGGCCGCAGGGTCGCCTGAGTCAATCCGAATTCCTGTCCAACCGGCCAGCCAATCCGGCGCGTCATTCAAGAAGCCCTGCGATCCATATGTATCGGGCAAAATAATCAACAGATTGCCGTCATGCTCTTCCTGCCAATCCGCAAGCACATCATAGGGCGCTTGTTTCAACGCATCATCGTCATCGGCCAAAGCTGAATAGACCATTGGTAATTCATGCGCGTTGGTCCCGATGGCTTCGACCTCGCGCCGCATCGCGATGAGGCAGTTTGAGGTACCGACAAATTTCTCACCCAGCCCTTCTTCCATCGCCTGCACGCACCAGTCCTGCCACATAAAACTGTGCCGCCTGCGTGTCCCAAAGTCAGCAACCCGCAGGCCGTCAACGCCTTGCAACCCCTCAACCTTTTCCCAAAGTCGCGTCATCGCGCGGGCATACAGAACCTGCAGTTCAAACCGCCCCATGTCTTTCAAAACCGCCCGCGACCGCAGCTCCATCAGGATCGACAGCGCCGGAATTTCCCACAGCATGACCTCCGGCCATTTTCCCTCAAACGTCAGCTCATATTGCCCGTCGCGCTTCTCCAGATGGTAGTCAGGCATCCGGAACCCTTCGAACCACTCCATGAAATCAGGTCGAAACATCTGGCGCTTGCCGTAGAAGGTATTGCCCCGCAAAAACGTGCTCTCCCCACGCGACAACGATAGGGAGCGCACATGATCCAACTGCTCACGCAGCTCGCCCTCATCAACGATATCGGCCAGCCGGATCGATTTGGTCCGGTTGATCAGCGAGAACTGAACATTGGTGTCGCGCTTGTTGCGAAACACCGATTGGCACATCAGCAGCTTGTAGAAATCCGTGTCGATCAAAGACCGCACGATCGGGTCGATCTTCCACTTGTGGTTGTAAACTCTGGTCGCGATATCAACCATTTACCGACACTCCCGCCGCCGCCATGCCGTTCATGGCCTCGGCCAGACTGTCATCCGCAATCGCACGGCACAAGCCCTGCTGCACCGTCACCTCAAACCCCAGCTTCGCTCCATCCACGGCAGAGAAATTCACGCAATAATCCAACGCCAGTCCAACCACGGTCAGCCGCTTCACGCCCCGCGCTGTCAAATATCCGCCCAGCCCCGTCGGCGTCACGTGATCATTCTCGAAAAACGCCGAATAGCTATCTACTTCGGATCGAAACCCTTTGCGGACGATCATCTGCGCCGGATCCGTCCGCAAGTCAGGATGAAACGCGGCCCCTTCAGAGCCCTGAATGCAATGATCGGGCCACAACACCTGCGGGCCATAGGGCATTTGCGTCATAGAAAACGGCTCCGCACCATGTGTTGAGGCAAAAGACGAATGCCCCGCAGGATGCCAATCCTGCGTTAGCACCACGACGGAAAATTCGTCCATCAGCGCGTTGATCCCGCCGACAATCTCGTCACCGCCTGTAACGGCCAAGCGTCCCCCGGGGCAGAAATCGTTCTGCACATCAATCACAATCAGGGCGTCTTCGGGTCCACGCATGGCTCATCTCCTTTAAATTGGTTAATTGCTACGCGCCGTCCCCCTTGAATGCAACGCGCCAGAGCCGTATCTCAGCGCACATGTATATTGTCGCCGCCCTCTACCACTTCACCCGCTTTGATGACCCGGACGCCTTGCGCCCCGCGATTGTCGCGATTTGCGACGCGCATAACACCAAAGGCACGCTTTTGGTCGCGCGCGAGGGGATCAATGGCACGGTGGCGGGCAACCGCGCGGGCATCGACGCGCTTCTGGCCCATTTGCGCGCCTTGCCGGGATGCGCCGATCTGGAACACAAAGAATCCCATGCCTCGGAAGCGCCGTTCAACCGGATGAAAGTCCGCCTCAAGCGTGAGATCGTTACAATGGGACAACCCGATGTCGATCCAACCGCCGGCACCGGCCACTACGTCCAGCCTGAGGACTGGAACGCCCTGATCGCGCAAGAAGACGTCGCGGTCATCGACACGCGCAACGATTACGAAGTGGCCATCGGCACGTTTCAAGGCGCCATTGATCCCGAAACCAAAAGCTTCGGCGAATTCCCCGCATGGTGGGAAGAGAACAAAGATCGCTTCCACAACAAGAAGATCGCCATGTTCTGCACCGGTGGCATCCGCTGTGAAAAATCCACCAACTACCTGCTCGGCCAAGGCGTCGAGGAAGTTTTCCACCTCAAAGGCGGCATCCTGAAATATCTCGAACGCGTCCCCGAGGGCGAAAGCACATGGGACGGCGAATGCTTCGTGTTTGACGGGCGCGTCTCCGTCGGGCATGGCCTCAAAGAAGGCTCCCACAAGCTGTGCTACGCGTGCCGCAGACCGCTGCAACCCGAAGATATCAAACACGAAAATTACGAGGCCGGTGTCTCCTGCCACCTGTGCATTGATGAGACGTCAGACAAAGACAAAGCGCGTTTTCGTGACCGCCAGAAGCAAATCACACTGGCCCATAGCCGCGGCAAAAAGCATTTGGGCTAACGCCCCAAAGCTACTTCACAAAGCGGTATTTCACCTTCCGCCACAGCAGCAATCCAACCCGCCGGATCAACATTCCCGTAGAGAAATCGTTCTTGAAATAGCGCCGCAGTTCTGGCCCCGGCAACCGCGCCATCCGGTCGATGGAGCGGTCCCACTGCGCTGGCGTATATTTCGCCGCTGCCTTGTTGACCAAGAAGCCAATCCAATAATTCCGCTTCAGTTTTCGCGTCGC
The DNA here is from genome assembly GCA_947494435.1 of uncultured Litoreibacter sp. GTDB lineage: Bacteria > Pseudomonadota > Alphaproteobacteria > Rhodobacterales > Rhodobacteraceae > Litoreibacter. The sequence goes on along the minus strand of CANLUY010000001.1, from coordinate 591,340 downwards.
TTGCCGTTCCCAAGCCCTCACGGCTGACGGCCCAGCAGACAAAGCCTCCCCCAGCAAACGGCCTTGCTCGATCACGATCCGCAGGCCTTCGCCTAATGTTGGCGTCGCCATATTTGCACTGTCACCAACCCGGATCACATCGCCGTAGATCAGCTTTGTCTCATAGGCAACGGACGGGATTGTGCCCGCGTTCACATGATGATCCTTGACCTCAGGCAGCCCCATTCGTGCCCAATCCTCTGACGCCAGAAAATGGTTCATCACATCTTTGGGTGATTGATCCGAGGGCGGGCGCAACACGCCTACACCCACGCGGATCGTCTCATACCCCGTCGGGAAAACCCAACCATAGCCCGCCAAAGCGGAAGATCCGAAAAACAAAATGCCGCGCCGAGGATCATAATCTCCAATCGGAAATTCATACTCGATCCCGACACCTGTGCGCTCGGGCTTCACATTCAACCCAAGGCTTTCCAACACAATGCAATGCCATCCGGACGCATCGACAATCTTGCCCGACCGTATCTGCCATTCGCCTTGACCAGCCGTGCGCACCGTCGACAAAAAGCCGCGATCAACCCGCTCTGTGCGCAGAAATTTCGTGGCGCAATGGACCGGAACGGAGACGTCTTCCGCCAGCCACTGATACAAGCCCGTCACATCCAAAATCACCGCCGGATCGTCTGACGTATCCAGCGTGGTTTCGCGATTGTCGGAATAGACATCAATCCGCTCGATAACATTATATAGCCGCTCTGGGATGCCCAAACGCGTCACATCCGACAGCCAAGAGCCGCCCGACGTGCGCACGGGTTTCCCAATCTCACGATCCTGATGCACGACAATCGCATCAATCGACGGATCTAGCTTCGCTGCACAAGACAGCCCCGCAGGCCCACCGCCCACAATCAGAATATCGGTCTCAATGATCTTGCTCATGCCATCTCATGCCACGAGATTGCGGCAGATGCCAGCAAGCTGCTTGTCTTGCAAGCGAGCCTTTCACCGTTGAGGTAAGCGCTTTTTCGGAGTGTCTGGCGCTTACGCAGGCAGGTGGTATGTGTAGCCGAATGCTTCTTCTTGAGGCAGGTTCAATTCGCGCGCGATAAAGGCCAAATCTTCCTCGGATAATTCAGGAAAACTGGCCGTGTCAGGAAGGTCTGGCTCCAGCCCCATAAAGTCCGCGCATTTGGGTAGACCTAGACGAATCTGCAATTGCTCCATCATCTCTTCAGGCGCATCGCGGACGTCCTCATAGCGGATGAAGGCCACGTTTTTTGTCATCTTTTCCAGCTTCAGAAGTGATTTGATTTTGAGGTTGCGCATCTCGATCACATTGCGAATGCGCGCGCCGGTCAGCGGATGGCGTTCTGTCATCAGTTCCGCGTGGCGCGATAGGCCAAGCTTGCGATTTGTTTTGCCAAGCACGCGACCCCGCACCGTGCCGGACCACTCATGCTGAAGAAATTCCGAAAGGGAGGCATCCTTGCACCATCCACCGACTTGGGTTGGCTTTGTATAAAACTCACGCACCCAATCAAGTGCGTTGCGGATTACTGCGACATAGATCGTGTTGTCACGCATGTAGCCGGGATTGATAAACCCATGTGCCCAGCCGAACTCCTCTGTGCTTTGCAAATGCGGGAAGTTGAGCTGGATCAGCTCCTCCACATATTCAAGCCCCGAACATCTTTCGCCGAACATCGCCAAGCTCGTGGCTTGCGCCGGGCCGGAATCATTCGCTGCGCTTTGAAGCTCTGGATCGTGCAACATAGGTAGCACCCTGAAGGTTGTTTTTTGTTCTCTGCTCAGGGTGAAATAAGCCAGCCGATTGCGTCAGGATTTAGAGGCAATTAAGGCGATTTTTATGCAATTGTCGCGGTATTGGGATCAATAAAGCGCGATCCGCCACGGATATCCCGCGGGCATCGGGTTTGTCTTTATTGTTTATTTATAGTGGCTTAGTAGATTCCCCGCACGCGGGGAATCCCGTGAGGTTTAGAAATCGAGGTTTTCGACAGACAAAGCATTCGTCTGAATAAACTCTCTCCGAGGTTCTACAACATCGCCCATAAGCTTCGTGAAGATATCATCCGCCTCAGCCATATCCTCGACCTTCACCTGCAGCAAAATCCGCGCATCAGGATCAAGCGTCGTTTCCCAAAGCTGATCAGGGTTCATCTCTCCCAGTCCTTTATAGCGCTGAAGCGACAGACCTTTCTCTCCCTCTTCAAGGATGGACTGCAACAGATCAATCGGCCCGAAAACAGGCTGTACCCGATCCTTACGAACCAGCTGGGCCGGCTGGCCATAGGTCTCCTGCAAAGAAGGCGTCATCTGCCCGAGGCGCCGCGCCTCACCAGACCTCAGCACCCCACCATCAAGGACCCGCACCTCATCAACGCCGCGCAAGACGCGCCACAGACGGATACCTTTGTCCTGCGTCGGCCGACCCTGCCAGCCCTTCTCATATTCAAGCGCAATCAGATCAAGCCTGCGCGCAACGGTGTCCGCCACGCCCTGCAGATCGGCCTCAAGCTTCTGCCCGTCAAAAGCACCGGCAATCGCGGACTGCTCAAGAATATGCTGCGGGTAATGCGTCGGAAAGGCCGCCAGAATCCGCTTCACCATGCGGGCTTCTTCAACGACACGCCGCAAGTCTTGCCCCACGATTTCTTCGCCAGACTGCAGCTTGAGAACCGCACCCTCGACGCCTTGATCAATCAAGTATTCTTCCATTGAGGCCTGATCCTTCAGATAGACCTCCGACTTGCCGCGCGAAACTTTGTACAGCGGCGGCTGCGCGATATAGAGATGCCCATTCTCGATCAACTCCGGCATCTGGCGGTAGAAGAACGTCAGCAGCAACGTCCGGATATGCGCGCCGTCAACGTCGGCATCCGTCATGATCACGATCTTATGGTAACGCAGCTTAGAGATATCAAATTCATCGCGACCGATCCCGGTTCCCAAGGCCATCACGAGGTTGCCGATCTCCTGGCTTCCGAGCATCCGGTCAAATCGAGCCCGCTCCACGTTCAGAATCTTTCCTTTCAGCGGTAAGATCGCCTGTGTCTGCCGATCCCGACCAGTCTGAGCAGAGCCTCCAGCAGAGTCACCCTCCACCAAGAAAACTTCCGTCTTGGACGGGTCCTTTTCAGAACAGTCCTTTAGCTTACCGGCAAGAAAATTCACGTCCAAAGCTGTCTTGCGCCGCGTCAACTCCCGCGCTTTACGAGCAGCCTCGCGCGCATGCGCCGCCTCGATGATCTTAGTGACGATGATCTTGGCCTCATTGGGGTTTTCTTCAAACCACTCCGCCAGCTTCTCATTCATCAGGCCTTCAACCGCAGGGCGCACTTCGGAGGAGACAAGCTTGTCCTTCGTCTGCGAACTGAACTTTGGATCGGGTACTTTGACTGACAACACGCAGGTCAGGCCCTCCCGGGCATCGTCACCGGTGAAGGAGACCTTCTCTTTCTTGGCAATCCCTGACGACTGTGCGTAGGCATTGATCGTCCGTGTCAACGCTCCACGAAAGCCCGCCATATGCGTGCCGCCATCGCGCTGCGGGATGTTGTTAGTGAAGGGCAGCACATTCTCGTGGTAGCTGTCATTCCACCACATCGCGACCTCAACGCCGATATCGTCTTTCTCGCCAACAACATAGATCGGCTCTGGCATCATCGCCTGTTTGGAGCGGTCGATGTATTTGACGAATTCTTTGACCCCGCCTTCGTAATACAACTCAGTCCGCAAATGCTCCACCGGACGCTCATCTGTCAGAATGATCCGCACGCCAGAATTCAAAAACGCAAGTTCCCGCAGACGATTTTCCAGCGTGTGGAAGACGTAGTCGCGGTTGCTGAACGTCTCGAGCGAGGCAAGGAACCGAACTTCGGTGCCAGTTCGGTCGGTATCACCGACAACCTCCAGATGTTTCACCGTGTCGCCATGTTCAAACCGCGCAATATGCTCTTTGCCCTCGCGCCAGATGCGCAGCTCGAGATAATCACTCAGCGCGTTCACAACGGAGACGCCAACTCCGTGGAGACCGCCAGACACTTTGTAGGAGTTGCTGTCGAACTTACCGCCAGCATGTAGCTGGGTCATGATAACCTCGGCGGCCGAAACGCCTTCTTCTTCGTGAATCCCCACTGGAATTCCGCGTCCGTTGTCGCTGACGGAAACCGAGCCATCGTCGTGAATTTTGACGTTTACAGCGTCGGCATGCCCCGCCAAAGCTTCGTCAATTCCGTTATCGACCACCTCATAGACCATGTGGTGCAAACCGGAGCCATCATCCGTATCCCCAATGTACATTCCTGGCCGCTTGCGAACAGCCTCCAACCCCTTGAGAACTTTGATAGAATCCGCGCCGTAGTCTTCTTGGTTTTGTTCGTTGTCGGCCATGTGGTCTTTCCCAGCTTATTTACGCGAAATATAGGCGTTTTTCGTTGGAATGTCACGCAATTGACGCAAGATATTGTGCCGTGTGACTAAGACAAATTTGTAAGTCGACGTTTACACACTTGAAACCACTTTCCTGCAAATTCTTCAGGAGTTCACACGCGACTTGTCTGGATTTTTACGCGATGAGTTACCAGAAGAAACCTGTTCGGCGGCAGTCAACAGCAATTCATCATCCATCGCAAAAGAAGCTCTCTTCTCAATTTGGTGGATTGTTGGACGATCCCGAACTCTGTCAGATGTTTGACCTCATTCAAGGCGTCTCGGATGTGGCCTTTGAGCGGGAAATGTGGGATGTCGCCGAAGAATTGGAGCATGTTCTCGATAGCATTCTAATTTTCAAGGACCGCTGTGATCGTGGCGTTACCGGCTTTTATTCCAGACGAAAAAAGGCACTCCCACTTGGCACATCTGAGGCTGATCGGAGAGCGTTCATGGATGAAATGACAACTCAAGTTCTGTCTAATGTAACGAAAGATCCTGAGAAAAAACCAAACCGATGTCCGAAATCAGGGAAGGTCCAATCTAGTTGATCGCTATGACGACGCCAACTCCGATCAGCAGCCATCCCGCCGTTAAATTCATGCGTTTCAATGCCTTAGGGGATTTTAGAATTCCTCGCACCTTATCGACGGAAAGGGCGAGGGCGAGGTTTCCGAGCAGTGGAATGAGAAAGCTCAGAAAACAAATCGCCGCGATATCGAGCCATGTGACTTGGGTCAGATCAAAGAAGCCCGGCAGCACGCCCATGTAGAACAGCACTGCTTTGGGGTTGGCGAGGATTACGACCAGTCCTGCCAGAAAGCCTGCCCACATGCCGGGGCGTGTGAGGCGTGAGTTCTCGGATAGTTGTTTTTCTGCGTTTCTTATCAATAGGATACCCATAGTGCAGAACATCATGACAGCCACCCAGCGTAGGACGTCCATGAACCAGCTGACTTGATCAACAAGCCATGTGACGCCCAGGATTGCGACCAGCGGCCAAAGCACGTCGCCCACCACGACGCCTAAGGCAAGGGGCCATGCGGAGTGGAAACCGCCTGACATAGCGCGCGCCAGAAGGGCGACCCAAACCGGGCCTGGTGTCAGGAACAGGATGAGAAGGCCGCCTGCGTAAAACAGCAGTTCAAATGCGGATATCGTCATGTTTTGTACAATTCGGGGTAAGAGCGATGACCCCAAAACCCATCTTGTACGACATCCGAATGGTTAATCATGAGATAACAACCCCGGATCCATCGCCCGTCTCCGTCACCTCGACATGCTGCGCGCGGTCGCCCAATTCTTCAAAAAGTTCGGGACCGGTTCCGGTCATCCAAGCTTGTGCGCCGAGCGCGCAAATCTCGTCGTACAAAGCCGCGCGGCGGTTGGCGTCGAGATGGGCTGCGACCTCATCCAGAAGGATGATCGGGGCGGCGCCGAAATCTTCGGACAGGGCGCGGGCGTTGGCGAGGATGAGAGAGATCAGAAGGGCTTTCTGCTCGCCGGTAGAACATTGTTTCGCTTCGACGCCTTTTGCGGTGTAGATCGCGGACATGTCGGCGCGGTGGGGACCGATCAATGTGCGGCCTGCGCGAAGGTCGTTGGGGCGGCTGTCTTCGAGGGCGGCGAGCAAGCTGTCTTTGCCGTCGATCAGGTCGCCTTCAATGGAAAGATCGGCGGTTGGAAAGGCGGTTTCGGCGGCATCCATCGCGGTGCGCAGGCGGGTGATCGCGGCGGCGCGGTTGGCGATGATGGCGGCACCGGCTTCGGCCATTTGATCTTCGAGCGCTTTGTACCACATCGCGTCGCGCACCATGTCTTTGAGCAACCTGTTGCGTTCGCGCATGGCCTTTTCATAGGCGACGGAAACTTCTGCATGTTTCGGCTCGAAACTCAACGTCATCCGGTCAAGGAAACGGCGGCGCCCTTCGGCGCCTTCGATCCAAAGACGATCCATCGCGGGGATCAGCCAGACGATGCGAGCGATGCGGCCAAGGGCGATTTGCGCGGCGGTTTTGCCGTCGATGGTGACGGACCGGTTTGCGCCGTGATCGGCACGAGTGTCTATTTCGTGGATTTGGCCCAGCGATTTGAGGATGCCGGAGACTTTCCAACCAAGATGCTCTGGCGCGCGGGCGATTTCGTCGGATTTGGCGCGCCTGAGGCCCCTGCCCGGGGACAGCATGGAAACGGCTTCGAGGATGTTGGTTTTGCCCGCCCCGTTTGCGCCATAGATCGCAATAGGGCGCCCATCGAGCGTAAGGCTGACGGATTTATGGGAGCGGAAATGGGAAAGCGTGAGCTCAGTGAGGGCGAGGTCGGCCATTCATGCGTCAGACACGCATCGGCATGACGACGTAGATCGCGGATTGGTCGTTGCCCTCGCGCATCAGCGTCGGGTCACCAGCGGAATTGAACATGAAAACGGCGTTTTCGCGGTCCACTTGGCCTGCGATTTCCAGAAGATACTTCGCATTGAAACCAATTTCTAAACGTTCGTCGCCGTAAGCCACGGCGAGTTCCTCTTCAGCAGCGCCTGAATCCGGGGCGTTCACCGACAGCGTCAACTTGTCTTCTTCGAGCGCCAGTTTCACAGCGCGGGAGCGTTCTGAAGACACTGTGGCCACGCGGTCAACGGCTTTGGCAAACTCGGCGGCGTCGACTTCCAGCTTGCGGGTGTTGCCCTGCGGGATCACGCGCGTGTAGTCGGGGAAGGTGCCGTCGATGACCTTAGAGGTCAGCGTGATATCGGGCGTGGCGAACCGAACTTTGGTTTCCGAGACGGAGACGGCGATTTGCATTTCGTCATCGTCGAGCAATTTGCGCAGCTCGGCCACGGTTTTGCGTGGAACGATCACGCCGGGCATGTTGCTTGCTTCCGGCGGCAGGTCGGCATCGATGCGTGCGAGGCGGTGGCCATCCGTGGCCACGCAGCGCAGGACTTTGCCGCCTTCGGCGTCAGAGACATGCATGTAGACGCCGTTGAGATAATACCTTGTTTCTTCAGTAGAAATTGCGAATTTCGACTTGTCGAAGAGGCGGCGCAGCACAGGCGCCGGCGCGGAGAAATTGGACTCGTATTCCGACGAGGCCATGACGGGGAAGTCTTCCTTCGGCAGGGTTGCCAAAGAGAAGTTTGAGCGGCCAGCTTCGACGGTCAGGCGACCCGTTGCGCCGTCATCGGTGAGCGACACCAAAGCGCCATCGGGCAATTTACGGACGATCTCATGCAATGTCGTGGCGGAGACGGTTGTAGCGCCTGCACGTTCGACTTGCGCGTTGGCTTTGTCGACGACCTCGATATCCAGATCGGTTGCGCGGAAGCTGACCGTGTCGCCCTCAGCCTCGATCAGCACATTGGCGAGGATCGGGATGGTGTTGCGGCGTTCTACAACGGATTGGGCTTGCCCTACGGCTTTCAGCAATGTGGCGCGTTCGACACTGATTTTCATGGGGCCAAATCCCTCTTTCGGCAGACTTCTTTAGACAGTCGGGGCGGAGAAGGTACCCTCTCCGCCCGTATATGCAATGGTTAATTGAGACTGTCTGTTTTTAAGGGCTTGGGGTCAAGCCTCTAGCATGCGGCGCAGTAGTTCCGCGTCTTCGGCGATCTGGCTGTCTTGCGCCTTCAACTCGTCGATTTTGCGCACAGCGTGAATGACTGTCGTGTGGTCGCGGTTGCCGAAACGCTTGCCGATCTCAGGATAGGAGCGTTGTGTCAGTGTCTTTGACAGCCACATCGCCATCTGACGCGGGCGTGCGATGTTGCGGGAGCGCTTGGGCGACAGAAGGTCGGACATGCGCACGTTATAGTAGTCGCAGGTCTTGCGCATGATCTGGTCCATTGTGACCTTGCGGTCGGACTGACGCAGAATGTCAGCGAGGCTTTCCTGCGCCATATCGAGCGTAATCTCGCGGCCCACAAGCGAGGCGAAGGCGAAGAGGCGCGTTAAGGCGCCTTCGAGGACACGCACGTTGTTAGAGATGCGATGGGCGAGGAATTCCAGCACGCCGTCGGAGATTTGAAGCTCCTGGTATTGCGCGCGGTAATTTTCGACCTTTTGCTGCAGGATGCCGAGGCGGAGCTCGTAATCTGTCGGGTGCAGGTCCACGACGAGGCCCCATTGCAAGCGGGATTTGATACGGTCTTCGAGGCCGTCAATCTCACCTGGGGCGCGGTCGGCGGAGATGATGACTTGCTTGCCCTGATCAACCAAGGCGTTGAAAGTGTGGAAGAATTCGTCCTGCGTGCTGTCTTTGCCCGCGATGAACTGCACATCATCGACCATTAACACGTCGACGGACCGGAAGAGTTCCTTGAAGTCCATCATCTGCTTGTCGCGCAGGGCCTGGATGAAGCGGTACATGAATTGCTCAGCCGACAAATAGACGACGCGCAGGCCCGGGGAGCGTTCTTGCAGTTCCCATGCGATGGCGTGCATCAGGTGTGTTTTGCCCAAGCCGACGCCGCCATATAGGAAGAGCGGGTTGAATGTGACGGGACCACCTTCGGCGACGCGGCGCGATGCGGCATGGGCCAGCTCGTTCGGTTTGCCGACAACGAAACGGTCGAAAGTGAAGCGTTTATCAAGCGGCGCACCGGGGAGTTCTGGGCCTGCTTTCATCGGTTTCTTGGCCGGGGCTGTGGCCTGAGTTTTGGGCGTGGCGGGTGTCTTGGTCGCGCGCTTGCTGGATTCGACGACGAAGTCCAGACGGTCGACGTGATGGCCGGCTTTGAAGCACTCGCGCTTAATCTCGTCACCGAAATTGCGGGAGACCCAATCGCCCATGAAGGTTGTTTTCACTTGAAACTGGGCGACGCCGTCGCCGGAGCCCAGATAATCCAAGGGCTCTATCCAGGTCAGATAGTTGTTCTTGCCCACTGTCTCTTCAAGTGTTTCACGAATGTGTCCCCAGTCGTCTTCCGTCATTTCCAACCCGTCAGTTTAATATTCAAGACTGCACCCACGGCAATCCTCGGGCCTTCCATCCGTTAAGGCCCCCCCGGTGTTTTTGCTCATCTAAATCCCCCTCAAACCCCTCGGCCACGCTGACGCATTTGACTGTCTTACCTTCCGCAGTGAAGGCCTCTGTCATTGCGCGCGCTGCACCGATGGACCGAACACCAGACCGACAGAGAAAGAGCATGACAGAGGGGGTGGCCCCGCCCAGTTCATGCAAAACTTCCTCGACGAACGTTGTGTTCGCAGACATTCCCGGAAAACTGGCCCACTCGACGCAAAGCATCGTATGATCCAGTGTCGATAGATCAGGCATCCCAACAAAACCAAGTTCCGGTTTTGACCTGACATCGACGAGCACGGCGTCTGAATCTTCTTTCAGTAGGTCCCAGGTTTCAGTCGGCAAAAGCTCTGAAACGCCGGAACCTGAGCCGCTGCTCATATTCCATGTCCCCCAAAGACGAAGTGAATCGCTTGCTGAAACTAGCGACACGTGAGGGGCTGTCGCAACTGATCTTCTCGCTTGACTCAGAGTTAGTTGAAAACCGAATCTAAGCGGGACTTGCACGTCACCTGTTAACCCCTTGAGTCATAAAAAAACGCGCCCGAATGAGGCGCGTTTTTGAGATCGGTCTCAATTTTGAAGCTTACGTAGCGAGAGCTTTCACACGAGAAGACAGGCGCGACATTTTGCGTGCAGCGGTGTTTTTATGCAGCACACCTTTGGACACGCCGCGCATGATTTCTGGCTGGGCTTCTTTCAACGCTGCCGCTGCAGCGGCTTGATCGCCGGATGCGATTGCTTCTTCAACGCGACGCAGATGTGTCCGGATGCGCGAGCGGCGGGCTTTGTTAACGGCAAAACGACGCTCGTTCTGGCGGGCGCGTTTTTTAGCTTGGGGCGAATTGGCCATGTCGGTTTCCCTTTCGTCGGGGTCAAATATTTCTATAGCTGCACATTCGGCCCGACCTAGGTTTAGAAACTAGGTGATTCTGGTCAGAGCGGACCTCACGCGCATGGATAGGGGGCATATAGGAGGTTTGCGCGCCCATGTGAAGAGGGTTTGTCGCGTCGATTATTTGTCGCGGAATTGCGGCTCTCGCTTTTCGACAAAGGCCGCCATGCCTTCTTTCTGATCTTCGGTTGCGAAGAGGCTGTGAAACAGTCGGCGCTCAAAGATCAAACCTTCTTCAAGCGTGGTCTCGTAGCTGCGATCGACCGCTTCTTTGACGGCTAGGCTTGCGATCATAGACTTCTCTGCGATTTTGTTGGCGGCGGACATGGCTTCCGTCATCAGCGATTTGACCGGCACCACGCGGCTGACCAATCCGGAGCGTTCTGCCTCCTCCGCGTCCATAAAGCGACCAGTCAAATGCATGTCCATAGACTTAGACTTGCCAATGAAGCGTGTCAGGCGTTGGGAGCCGCCCAAGCCCGCCATAACGCCCAAGTTGATCTCTGGCTGACCAAATTTTGCGGTGTCAGAGGCAATAATGAAGTCGCAAATCATGGCCAGTTCACACCCGCCGCCCAACGCGTAACCTGACACAGCAGCGATGATAGGTGTGCGGGCCTTCTTCACGGCATCCGCTGCGTCGACAAACAGGTTGGACATAAAGACATCAACAAAAGACAGGTCTTTCATCTCTGTAATGTCAGCACCTGCTGCGAAGGCTTTCTCTGACCCGGTGATGATGATGCAGCGTGTTTTGTCGCTTTCATCTGCCTCTTGTACGGCTTGTGCCAGCTCTTTCAACAGTTCACCGTTGAGCGCGTTCAACGCTTCCGGTCTATCCAATGTAATGACGGAAATATGGTCTTCGAATTTAACATTGATTGTCTTGAAAGCCATCTGGAACACCCTTCTTGAGGTCGCTTGTTTGGCACCCAGACCTATCAGCCCGACCGGCCTCGTCAAATCATCTTTGACATGTTGAGCAATAAAAGGACGATCTTCCAGATTGGACAATCCGTTTAATCCGACCGGTGCAGCCAGGCTTTGCGCAGGCGTGATCTTCACGGTCATAGACCGCAAAATTATGTTGGAAATAGCCCAACTCGCCATTGGTTTGGCGATGGTCGCGTAGAGATGACCCGCCAGCCTCAATGGCTTCGGCCAGCACATCCCTGATCGCGGGCACAAGACTTGCCACCCGTTTTGCACCGAGACTACCGGCCTTGCGTTTCGGAGAGATGCCGGTGCGGTGCAGAACTTCGCACACATAGATATTGCCAAGCCCCGCAACGATACGTTGGTCCAGCAAGGCAGACTTTATCGGCATGTTTCGCGACTTGAGCTTTGACTGAAGGTAGCTTTCATCAAACTGATTGCCCAAGGGCTCTGGTCCGATTTTTTCAATCAGCCAATGGCGTTCAATTCCGTCAGTTGGGATCAGATCCATCGCGCCAAACCTGCGCGCGTCGTTGAAGGTGATGCGTGCCCCGTCTTGCATCGTGAACACCACATGATCGTGCTTGCCCACCAGATCGGGGTTGGCGTGAAATTCTGCTGTAGGGACCTCGTCGATCAGCATCCGGCCGGACATGCCGAGATGGATCAACAAGGTTTCCTTTGAGGACAGATCCGCCAGAATGTACTTGGACCGCCTGCGCATGGATGTGATCGTCTGGCCTGTCAGCCGTTCCGACATCTGTGGAGGGAACGGCCAGCGTAAATCCGGACGGTTCACATCCGCTTTTGCGATGCGTTTGCCTTCCATCACCGGCTGCAACCCGCGCATGACAGTTTCGACCTCAGGGAGTTCTGGCACAATTCGCCCTCGTAAGTGTGTGTTTGGTCGCATTGTCCTCAGACAAAGCCAATCTATAAGGAAGGTCAGGCCACAAAGGTTGCAAGGTAAGATGACAGATAAATCCGCAAAAACGACCCATTTTGGATATCAGGACGTGCCCGAGGCCGAAAAGGCAGGGATGGTGCATGGCGTCTTCACGAATGTGGCGTCCAAATATGATGTTATGAATGACGTCATGTCGGGTGGTATCCACCGCATTTGGAAAGATGCGATGATGGATTGGCTGGCCCCGCGCGCCGGGCAGCGGTTGCTGGACGTGGCGGGTGGCACGGGCGATGTGGCGTTTCGCTTCCTTGATCGCGCTGGCGCGGCGGACGCGGTTGTTTTGGACATGACCGAAAGCATGTTGATTGAAGGTCGCAAACGGGCAGAAGCTGAAGCGCTTGGTGCGCATCTGGACTGGGTTGTGGGCGATGCAATGGCCCTGCCGTTTGAAGATAACAGCTTTGATGTTTACACGATCAGCTTCGGGATCCGAAACGTGACGCGGATCGCGGATGCCTTATCCGAGGCGTACCGTGTTTTGTGTCCCGGTGGGCGGTTGATGGTTCTTGAGTTCTCTCAATTGCCCAATCCGATGATGCAGAAGGCCTATGATTTGTACTCCTTCAACGTCATTCCGCGCATGGGCAAGCTGATCGCAAATGACAGTGAGAGCTACCAATACCTTGTTGAATCAATCCGTAAATTTCCGGATCAGGACCGGTTTGCGGATATGATCTCGGACGCGGGCTTTGGCAATGTGAGCTACAGAAATATGACATTTGGTGTCGCCGCACTCCATTCCGGTTGGAAGATTTAGATGCGCGGACCGCTCAATATTTGGCGTCTGATCCGCACGGGCGCGACTTTGCAGCGCACGGGCGCGATGCCGATTGTACTGGATGCGTTCAGTGCGCCACCGGCTTTGCGTGTGGTTGCGCGCGTCGTAGGCGGTGCTTTCAAGTGGTTGGGCTTCAAAGGGGATCCCACCATGCCGCCCGCAACGCGGGCCCTGACGGCGTTGGGCCCGGCCTATATCAAATTTGGTCAGGTCCTGTCGACACGGCCTGATGTGGTGGGCGACGAGTTGGCCGTTCAGTTGCGTGTTTTGCAGGATAAATTGCCGCCCTTTTCGTCGTCTGTCGCAAAACAGATGGTCGAGAGTGAGTTGGACGCGCCAGTTGAAACTCTGTTTTCCGAGTTTTCGGAGCCGATCGCCGCGGCCTCCATCGCGCAGGTTCACCGCGCGCGGCTGGCAGAAACGGGACAAGAGGTCGCTGTCAAAGTGTTGCGCCCGAATATTGAACGCGCGTTTCGGAAAGACATTGATGCGTTCTACTTCGCGGCCTCAGTGATTGAGTTTATCTCACCTGCGTCACGACGGCTGCGCCCCTCGGATGTGATCAGCCATTTCGATGGTGTCGTGAAAGGGGAGTTGGATTTGCGCCTTGAGGCGGCGGCTGCCGGTGAATACTCGGCCAACACAGCGTCCGATGAAGGCTTTTTGGTCCCAAAAGCGAATTTTGGAATGTCCGCACGCCGGGTGATGGTGATGGATTGGGCGGAGGGCATCGCGTTTGGCGATGTTGCAGCGATTGACGCGGCTGGTCATGATCGCCGCGCCTTGGGCGAGCGTGTGTTGCGCCTGTTTCTACGCCACGCTTTGAATGACGGATATTTCCATGCGGACATGCATCAAGGGAACTTGAAGGTAAGCTCTGATGGAGAAATCATCGCTTATGATTTTGGGATCATGGGGCGGATCGACGCGTATACACGACGGGTCTACGCTGAGATTTTGATGGGGTTTATCCAGAAGGATTATCGCCGCGTCGCCGAGGTGCATTTCGAGGCGGGGTATGTTCCTGCTGATCGGGATGTCGATGATTTCGCGCAAGCCTTGCGCGCTGTTGGGGAGCCCATCTTCGGTATGGACGCGTCAAAAATTTCAATGGCGCGTATCTTGAGCTACCTCTTTGAGGTGACCGAACGGTTTGGGATGGAAACCCGTACCGAGTTGATTTTGCTGCAGCGGACGATGGTGGTTGTTGAAGGCGTTGCGCGCACGATGCATCCGCAGATCAACATTTGGGAAGTTGCCCAACCTGTTGTTGCCGACTACGTGCGCGACAGTGTTGGTCCTAAAGCGGCGCTGCGCGATTTGGCCAAAACTGCGCTGGTTGTTGCGCGGTTCGGCCCGAAACTTCCCGCGCTTGTGGAAGGTATTCTGGTGCGACAGGAAAATCCTGTCGAGGTCTCGCCAAAGATGAGTTTCCGCCAGAAAGTGATGCTGGTTGCAATTGCGTTGCTGCTCAGCTCCAATTTAATCTTGGTTTGGATGTTGATGGGGTAGACGGGGTCAACGCAGGCCGGCAACCATATTTGCCGGATAAAGCGCGCCGCCCTCAACGGCGACAAGTGTTTCGCCATCAATTGCACGCACTTCGGTCACTCTCACAAAGGTTTCTGGCACGGACTCGTCGATGATCTCGTCATTGGCGTATGCGACAACGCCAAAGCTGTACTCCCCATCGGGGAAAGGTTGCCCGTTTGAGGCAACGCCTGCCCATTGATAGGGATCATCCCCAACGGGTATGGCGATGCGTTGGCGCTCGGTGCCGCTGCTATCCCATACGACCAACTCCGTCCTATCCGCGAAGACTGGAGGATTTGGAACAATCTCAATCGGGGTGCCTGTGAACTGGGCAGGGACAGCCATGCGCGCTTGCATCCCGACCCATCCGGCCATTTCGCCTAAATTCGACGAGGTGAACTGTGACTGTAAACCGGTCAGCAAATCATTGGTGCGCACTTGCTGTTCAACACCTGAAAAGGTTGCAAGCTGCGTCGCGAAGTCCTGAGAATCGAGCGGGTTGAGCGGATCTTGGTTTTTCATCTGCGCAGTGAGCATCTTGAGAAACGTTTCAAAATCAGCGCTGATTGCCCCTGCCTCAGACGCTTTTTTGGTATCTGTGGGGGTATTTGTGGCGGAAAGGGTGCTGGTCACGTCCATGTCTACGCTCCTTGTTATAGTCGGATGTCTAGCCGGTCTGTCTGAACATTTGCGGCAGCCAGAACCGGTGTGGCAGAAGGGGCCTGAACAGCGGAAAATTGTTCAATGACCTCATCTTCCTGTGAACCCCAGTCCGTATCTTCCGGAGCATTTGAAAACTCCAGATCCGCGCCTTCAAAATTCATATCCAGCAACCCTGCTTTCAAGTCTTCGGCGTTGCGTCTGAGCAGGTCCAGCGTTTCTGCGCGCTCTGCTGACACGACGACAAGAAATCCTGTTTCACGAGGTAAGAAATTCAGTCGGACTTTTCCAAGGTCTTCAGGGTCCAAGCGCACATCTATGGATGTCGGTTTGGTCACATCATCTGCGGCAGTGATATGGGCCAAAATTTGTTGTGCCGGGGGGGCGGTCGTTGTCGTCGCTGGTCCGATCACCGGCGAAACTGAGGAAGGGGTGTTTTGCGGTATCGCGATCACGTGTTCAGATCGTAGGGCGTTCCCCGCTGACAGGCTTTCAATGTCAGCTCCAAGCGCGGATTGTGTTCTGGTTGACTGCTGAAAGACCGGCGTCGGAAGAACTGGTGCCATGTGCTGACCCGCATTTGTGGTTTTTACCGGAGGCAATGGCAGGACAGGTTCGTCTGTCGCGTTATTCGGTCTGAGAGTAGGCTTCAGAGGCTCGCGTTGTAATTGTGGCGGCGTTCCAGCGGTTGGTATTGTAGGCATCGCGGCGGTTGGCACCGTCTTTTTTGAAGGACTGCTTTCAACGACCATCTTACGAAGCACGGCTTGCGCTGGCTGGGCTTTTTGCGTGTCTCCGGCCGCGGGCGGAATTGTCGGCTTTGAAGCGATAGGAATTGGGTGAGCAACGTCGCTTTTAGTCCGAGTATCCGAAGATTCTTTTGAATGAAGGCCGTCCGCGGATTTAGGCTGGAGCATATCGGAACTCTCCACCCTTGGACTGACCATCAGTTTTTCAGGTGCATCCTTTTGCACTGCGGCCTGAGCCAGAGCGAGCTCAGCCTCACCTATATCTTTCTTAGTCTCGACTTTTGGCGATGAGGGAGAGGTTATTTCTTGCTCAACACGCGCTGACAAAAGAGGCTCAGCTGAGGATGGATGTGGCTCAGGACCATCTTTTTCGAGCGTCACTACGTTTTGCGCCTCTGGTGTCTTGTCGTTACGGGAAGACACAATACCCAAAGGGACTTCGCTTGCTTCTTCAATCGACATAGCGGGCAGCGCGGTTTTGATAACCTCGTCCGCGAAAGCCCCGGTCTGCCCCTCTGTGGTCGCGGGCGTCTTTGATTTTGTATGCTCGCGTGTCGTCGACACGGCTGCGATAGAGTCAATCAGGCTCATTCTGGCTCCAATTTCTATTTCGGCCACATATGCACCTGATTGATTACCGATTCTTTACCTCGCCCGGCTTAGGTTGCGTGAATTGCAATCAATTTGAGGCAGATCCAAATGCAAATCACGTCTGGTGCCATCTCACAGCCCGTCCCATCTGTGAGCGATGCGAAGCTTCGGGATTCCGCTAAAGAGTTGGAGGCAGTGTTCCTTGCCGAAATGTTAAAATCCGCCGGATTTGGGAAGAATAACTCAGCGTTCAGTGGTGGTGTCGGCGAAGAGCAATTCGCATCATTTATGACGCAACAACAGGCGCAAGCGTTTGCGGACCGTGGTGGAATTGGGCTCGCCGAACATATTTTCAATGCAATGAAAAGGCAGCAGTCATGAGTTTGAATTCGGCCAAAGACCTTGAGGCCCAGATATCGGAAGTTCTGGAAACGGAGTGTCAGGTGCTTTTGACTGCTGACTTTGAGAAATTGCCATCTCTCACGGTACGTAAGGAAGAATTGATCGCGAAGTTAGAGGCCGAAAGCGAACATCGCGAGCCTAGTTTTGCAGCGCAACTGCATGCAAAAGCCAATCGCAATGCACGCCTTTACGAGGCAACGCTCAATGGCCTTCAGATCGCAATCGAGCGGCTTGCGGATGTGCAATCTAGCTTTGGAAAAATGACGACATATGATGACCAAGGCGCTTTAAATACGACGTCTTTGGACAGCCCGTCTGTCTCAATAAAAGCCTAGCATTACAACTTACATAAAATGCGTCCTTCTTGCCAAAGGCGCATTAGCATTCCGTTAGGAGTAATGGCTTCATATCCCCCCTGCGACCCAAACACTTGGGACTTATCGGCTCAGGACCTCACGGTTCTGCAAATGTCAGAACGACATTCACCCCGCTAAAGCGGTTCGAAAACATGGCGTCGAAAGTGCCACTTCTAGAGGAAAAAGAATGTCTAGTATTTTGACCAACACGAGCGCGATGGTCGCGCTTCAAACTCTCAAAAGCATCAACTCAGACCTTGGCAGAGTCCAATCCGAAATCTCAACCGGTAAGTCTGTAGGATCTGCAAAAGATAACTCTGCGATTTGGGCGATTTCCAAGACGATGGAATCTGACGTTCAGGGCTTCAAAGCTATTTCAGAAAGCCTGTCGCTTGGTGAATCGACCATTGCAGTTGCCCGTCAGGGTTCGGAAACGGTGACCGATCTTTTGACTGAGATCAAAGGCAAGATCGTTGCCGCGCAGGAAGAGAACGTTGACCGCGCTAAAATCCAAACAGATATCGACGCACTCACTGCGCAGATCGGTTCTGTGACAGGTGCTGCACAGTTCAATGGCTTGAACCTTCTGGCAGGGACTGAAGACGTCAACATTCTGTCCTCCCTTGATCGTCAATCTTCTGGTCAAGTCACGGCAGCAAATATTGCGGTGGCCCGTCAGGACCTTTCCACTGATGCAGGTAGCCTTGGTTCAGGTACGGTTTTGAACGGTAACGTCACAGCAAGTGCGGCGCCGATCAACAACACGGGCGATACACAAGCCATCTCTTTCGTTGTTGACGCTGATACGTCCGACAATACGTTCAGCTTGACGATTGGGGGAACACAGCTCTCCTACAGCGCTGGTGATTTGACTGGATCTCAAACCGATGCGATCGACACAATCGTAGGTCAGATCAATGGTTTGCAGCTGGATGGAATCACAGCCGCCCGCAATGGCAACGACCTAGAGTTGACGTCTACACGGGCCTTTGAGGATGTTGCAGCTAACTTCTCCGGCGATACGGTTGCAGCGCCCGGTACCGTAACACTGGCGGAACGTGCATCTAGCGTCACATTTTCGAACACAGCGCCTGTGAATGAAGGCGACGGATATCGCGTCACGCTTGGTTCGACGGCCTATACTTATGTTGCTGGCAAAGGCGAGACATTCGAGGATGTCGCAAATGGTTTGAAAACGGCCATTGATGCGGCTGGTATCGACGGTGTTTCGACTGCGATTACGACAGATAACACTGGCGCTCAAGTTCTGAAGATTGACAATGACAGTGCGACTGCAATTGCGACATTTACTGCGATCGGTAACGCAGATGGCGAAGCGTCTGGTGGCCTTTTCGGCCTTGATAACCTTGACGTTACAACCACTGAGGGTGCCGACGCAGCGTTGGCAACAATTGAAGTTCTGATTTCGAACTCGATTGATGCAGCGGCTGAATTTGGTTCTGCTCAAGGTCGTATCGAAATTCAGTCTGAGTTTGTTGGGAAACTGACTGACTCTCTGAAAAGCGGTATTGGTACTTTGGTGGATGCAGACATGGAGGAAGCCTCGGCCCGTCTCCAGGCTTTGCAGGTTCAACAACAGCTTGGTGTGCAATCGCTGTCGATCGCAAATCAGGCACCACAGAGTATCCTGTCACTGTTCCGTTAAGAACTTTGGGGCGCCCCACGGGCGCTCCATCCCCATTTGAACTAGGAGCAGAAACAAGTGACATACGCACAGCAGGCCTTTGACGCTTACGCCGAACATAGCGCGCCCGTCAAAACAGATCGTTCACTCGAATATGATGTCATTGCGCGGGTAACGAGCAAGTTGAAGATGACCGTCTCTGATCCGGACAATTTCCTCGCTCTTATCAAGGCGGTCGATGAAAACCGTCGTATGTGGTCACTCATCGCATCTAGCGTTGGCGATACTGACAACCAGTTCTCCAAAGACCTCAAAGCCAGCTTGTTTTACCTTTATGAGTTTACCTTGTTGCACTCTCGCAAAGTTTTGAAAGGCGATGCCGATGTCCATCCATTGGTGGATATCAACGTCTCAATTCTTCGCGGACTGAATTCGGGAGATGACAGATGACTGGTCTCGTCCTCAAACTTGGTCCAAAGGAGCGGGTTTTGGTGAACGGCGCCGTCATTGAAAACGGTGACCGTCGCGGGCGGTTGAACATCCTGACACCAAACGCAAATATTCTGCGTCTTCGAGATGCAATTCATCCCGAAGATGCAAACACGCCAGTGCGTCGTGTCTGCTATGTTTTGCAGCTTATTCTGTCCGGTGACGCTGAATTTGAAGAGGCAAAGCATCAAGCATTACGTGGAATTGAGCAGTTGAGCCAAGTTCTGGTCGATGACGATAGTAAAACGTTGTTGAATACTGCGACGGAGCGTTTGAACCAAGAAAGTGTATATCCGGCCTTAAAGGCACTTCGTGGTCTTCTTCCTCGTGAGGACCGCTTACTCGCGACTCATCTGACATGACATTTTCACCCGTATTACCAAGCACAGGCTTAGTTGGTTGGAACTTTTTGACCAGAACTGTAGAGGCCCAGAAAGAAGCTTTCAGTGAAAGCAGTTCGGTTCAACGCGATATTGACTACTTTGAAAGTGAGTTTCCCAAACTGAATACGGCGGAAGACCTCGTTGCGGATCGGAGGCTATTGAATGTCGCGCTTGGTGCATATGGGTTGCAGGATGACATCAACAACAAGTATTTCATAAGGCGGGTTTTAGAGGACGGCACTGAAAGCCAATCTGCCCTTTCCAATCTTTTGGCCGATAATAGGTATCAAAAATTTGCTGACGCCTTTTCATTTCCAAATCCTGCAGCATCGAATACAGCATTCACCCGAGATATTACGGCCAGATACGTAGATCAGTCATTCGAAAGTGCTGTTGGTGATCAAAACCCTGATTTTCGGCTTGCGTTGAACTTGCAACGCAACTTGGGGGACATCGCGACATCAGGGTTGTCGAATGATGCAAAGTGGTTTTCGGTAATGGGGTCTCCTCCGTTACGAAAAGTCTTTGAGGTCGCATTCAGACTCCCCGCATCTTTTGCAAACCTGCCAATTGATGATCAACTTGGAGAGTTCAAAGATAGGGCCAATTCTGTTTTCGGGTCTGAGGACATTTCGCAATTTGCAGACAAAGAAGCGCAGGAACGAATTGTTGACCAGTTTCTTTTGCAGTCCCAGTTGAGTTCGACATCCGCATTAAGCGGTCAGAATATCGCCCTTTCTTTGCTGCAGTCTTCAACCTTCTCCTACGATGTCTAGCGGCGCGTCCTGGCAAGAAACAACAAATTGTCGGTCGTAGACTGAGTTGGTCCAGAAGTCTCAAATTGGTCGTGTTCCAGCTTGCCCTGCTCATCCATTTGATGATCAGAGATGATGATCCAAGCCGCTATCGATTGATCATTGAGGGCGTCTTGCCGCCAAAGGAAAAGTGTTGGTGTTTGGTTTTGTAGACGCCGGTCGAATTCATGTTGCTGTCTTACACCAAGAGTGAAAAGCGGATCGCGAAATCAATGGCAGCTTAGACAGGATCTGGGTGGCCAGTCAGACGTTTGCGAACCCAGTTGTTTTGCAGGTCACTTACCGGTCCAAGATTGGCATTTCTGACCGCAAATTTATTGGCGAGACCCAATCGGCTGAGCTCGGCTTACGCTTGTTTGAACTGCTCTTCTTCAACGTCCCGCGCCGTTCGACTGCCGGGATCTAAAGAAATAGTTTCACCGATATGGAATGGCCTCTTCCGACTTTGGGTTATTGTCGCATGTCTTCCGAGCCCATCGGTCAACTCGCGAATTGTTTCATTGCCATTCATCGACGCCAATGCGGTGTTCATTCTGAATTACGTGGGAGGCTGTTTCCGTTTTGCTTTTTCTGATTTTCGTCGTTTTGGAAAGTAGAAGACCAAATGCGCGGCGAACGCCAATGTTCGTTTCAGTTTTCGTCGGTTTGATGGAAGCTGCCGCGAATTGCCCAATACTTGGAGAGATAAGGCATAACTTCCTTCGGCTTGCCAACTGCCTGAAAGCATCCACCCGATCTAAACTGATGTAAAACGGATAAAGACCCTTCAAATCTGGTCTAGGTCGCCTTCTGGTGGGCTGGTCCGTTCACAGTTTGCAGTAGTGTCAAAAGTTGCTCGCGCGCCTCGTCAATCGTGACATGCCCTGCGTCTTCTGACGAAGACAAAAACGTTTCAAATTTTGCACGTGCGTTTATTGAGCGATCGATCATCGGATCTGTGCCTTGTTGGTATAACCCGGTCTGGATCATGACCTCTGCCTGATCATACGCGGCCATAAGGGTGCGCGCATTTGAAATCGCGGGCTTAACCTCTTGAGGGGTCGCCGCGTCATAACATCGAGACACAGAGCGCAAAATATCAATTGCTGGAAATCTGCCGCGTTCTGCAATTGAGCGGTCAAGAATGACGTGCCCATCGAGCACACCTCTGACCATATCGGCGACAGGTTCGTCCATGTCTGAGCCCGCAACGAGGACGGAAAAAACAGCCGTAATGTCGCCTTGACCCGCGGCGCCAGGACCCGCGCGCTCGCACAATCCCATGAGAGCCTGCGGTGTTGAAGGAGGAAATCCGCGCAATGCGGTCGTTTCGCCAGTCGTCGTGGCAATTTCACGATGGGCTTCGCAAAAGCGCGTGATCGAATCCATTAACAGCAAGACATGCCCGCCTTGATCGCGAAGATATTCGGCCACACTCATTGCGGTCCACGCCGCGCGCCGCCTGAGAACCGGGGACTGGTCCGAGGTCGCCGCGACCACCACTGCCTTCTTCAGCCCGTCTTCGCCTAATGTGTCCTCGATAAATTCGCGAACCTCGCGGCCCCGCTCGCCGACCAGGGCGATAACGACGTAATCCGCTTCAACCTGCTTGGCCAAGCTGGCGAGAAGTGTTGATTTCCCGACGCCTGAACCTGCGAAAAGCCCAATCCGTTGGCCCTGCACCAAGGGCAGAAAAGTGTTAAAAGCCGTCAAACCAGTTTCAAGCATCGGGCCTAGACGTTTTCGTCGCGCAGCTGGTGGCGGGTTGGCAAGAACGGACCGGCCTTCTCTGCCCGGTTTCAGTGGTTTGCCATCGAGAGGTTTCGCATAGGCATCAATCGTGCGGCCGACCCAAGATATGTCGGGATAAATGTGACCACTTCCAGCATAGCGTACTGTGTCACCAATGCTGATCCCATGCGTTCCGGCCTCTGGGAGGATCGATATCTTTGATTTGGAGACAGAAAGGACCTCGGCCGTGGTCTCTGCCATGCGGTTTTTGACCGTGACCAAATCACCCACACTGGCATAGGGCGACAGGCCCGACACTTCGACGAGACCGCCACCCGTCCCCATAACCAAGCCAAACCTGTCCACGGGTTTTATCGTTTCGATGTCGCTGATGAGCGTGGCAAAACTGGAAGCCTTCATGACGTTCTGTCCTTTTGTGGCGGTGATTACAATTTCTAAAGGATTCTCTCTTAATGCTTCGTTGAAACCGATCGAGGGAGAAGCCCCGATGCTTACATCGTTAGAGATTTTGCAATCAGCTCAAGCCATGGCGCGTCACGCGGCTGGCCAGCAATCAGTTGTGGCAAAGAACATTGCCAATGCAGATACGCCAAATTTTAAGGCGATGATGTTGCCTGAGCGCCCCGGCAGTGAGGGCGCCCCTTTTCCTCAAATGACAAGTCGTGCGACGCGGGCAGGCCATTTTTCGATGGGTGCCGACCTAACGTCGCTTAAACCAGTCGAAGACCCTGATGCGCAGATGTCGCCCAATGGGAACTCTGTCTCTGTCGAGATGGAGATATTGAAATCCATTGAAGCAGAGCGCGCGCATTCACGGGCTATGACCGTTTACCAAAGTGCATTGACGATCTTGCGCACCAGTATTGGCCGCGGGCGGTAAGGAGCTTTCATGACAGATCTGAGTAATTCCTTGGCAATGGCGGCCAGCGGCATGCGCGCGCAAGCGGCAAGATTGCGGCTGGTCTCCGAGAATATGGCAAACCTTGATACGCCGGGGTTCCGTCGCAAAACCGCAGCGTTTGAACAAGTGATGAATGGTGGCAAGGTCAGTGGCTTGGTCAAGCAAGGCGACGTCAAACTGGACAGGTCCCAGTTGCCCAAGCTCTTTGACCCGTCCCACCCGATGGCGGATGCGGCCGGGTATTACGAGGGGTCAAATGTGAACCTTATCGTTGAAATGGCTGACGCGCGTGAAGCGCAGCGCAGCTATGAGGCCAACCTCAAAATGTTCGAGCAAACGCGGAAAATGTCCTCCGCAGTCCTTGATATTCTACGCAGATAGGAGACCCCATGGAAATTAACACACAAATCGCAACGCAAGGGTATGGCGCTGCGAAACCCGTCACGGAACCGGACACCGGAAATGCGCTCATGTCCTCGGCCCAGAACTTCGCTGATGTGATGAACAAAGGCGAAGACGCGGCATTGCAGGCCGTGACAAGTGGCGCTGACCCGCATGCGTTGGTTGAAGCCCTCGCCCAGTCCGAGCTTGCAATTCAAACGGCAGCAGCCGTGCGCGACAAGGTTGTCGAAGCGTATCAGGAAATTCTGCGGATGCCTGTGTGATGAGAGAAGCAGAGTTCTTTGACATTCTCAGGCAAGGGCTGATGGCGGCGGTCATCATGTCCACGCCGATCTTGGCAACTGCGCTGATCGTAGGGCTCTTGGTTGGCTTGTTTCAGGCTCTGACATCCATTCAGGAAATGACACTGACCTTTGTTCCAAAAGTCGCGGCGATGCTTGCGGTGTTTTGGGTGTCGATGACGTTCATGACCCAAACGCTTACGAGTTTTTGGAAAGATGGCGTCATCCCGCTGGTTGTCGGAGGGTAACATGTCAAACTCTGTCTATGCCTCTCTGACACGCCAATCCGGTCTGATGAAGGAGATGCAGTCCGTCGCCAACAACATTGCAAACCTCGCGACGACCGGATTTCGTGCAAATGGCGTGATTTTTTCAGAACATGTCAAAGCCGTTGGCGCGGGCCAGGAATCGCTGTCTTTTGCGACGGCTGACAGTCACAAGACGTCCTTTGCGCAAGGCACAATAACGCAAACAGGCGGTCAGTTTGACTTCGCTATCGAAGGTGAAGGGTTCTTCCAGATTGAGACGGCGAATGGCGTCCGTCTCAGCCGGTCTGGTGCCTTTTTCCCAACCGCTGAGGGCGATTTGGTCACGGCAGACGGCAACAGATTGCTCGATGCCGGTGGCGCGCCAGTCTTTGTGCCCGCAGATGCGGGCCAAATTGAACTTGCGCAAGACGGCACTCTGAGTGTGAACGGCAATCCACTGACACAAATCGGATTGGTCACGCCCCAGGAAGGGGCGACTTTAGTGCGCGAAGATGGCGTTCGGTTTGCTGTGAATGGCGAGGTTGACCCAGTTGAGACGCCTACATTGCTTCAAGGTTTTCTAGAAGGGTCCAACGTGGACCCGGTCAGCGAAGTTGCACGGATGATCCAAGTGCAGCGCGCTTATGAGATGGGTCAGAATTTCTTGGAGAAGGAAGAGGATCGATTGCGGTCGATCATGGCTTTGATCCAACGATAAGAAGGAGCAGAAGATGAATGCACTGAAAATTGCGGCCACAGGCATGGCTGCGCAGCAAACACGCGTTGACGTAATCTCTAACAACCTCGCGAACATGTCGACGACGGGCTATAACACGCGACGGGCGGAGTTTGCAGACCTGCATTACCAGCAATTGACGCGCGCTGGCACAATCAATGCGGCTGACGGAACGGTTGTCCCTGCAGGCGTCCAAATGGGGCTTGGCGCGCGCCCGACTGCAGTCAGTATCAATGTGGCGCAAGGTGCCTTGTCGCAAACGGGTGGCGATCTAGACATCGCTGTTGAAGGGCGTGGCTATTTTGAAGTGACCCTGCCCTCTGGCGTCTCCGCATATACGCGTGATGGTGCGTTGAAACGAACCGGTGATGGCTTAATCGTCACATCGGACGGCTTCCCGCTGGTGCCAAACACGACGATTCCGGAGGACGCGCGCTCTATCTCAATCAATGCCGATGGTGAGATTTTTGCGTATTTCGCTGATCGAATTGAGCCTGAAAATCTCGGGCAAATTTCGCTGGCTGGTTTTTCGAACGAAAAGGGTTTGGAAGCGATGGGCAGCAACCTTTTCCTTGAAACCAACGCGTCGGGTCCAGCGACAATTGGAACCGCTGGTACGGAAGGGTTAGGGTTCTTTCGTCAGGGCTTTCTTGAAGACAGCTCTGTCGATCCGGTGCGGGAAATTACTGAACTGATCGAGGCGCAGCGTGGCTACGAGTTGAACGCAAAAGTCATTACCGCAGCAGACCAAATGCTGGGCGCAACAACGCAGATCAGATGATCCGGTCTGCGCTCATATCCTGCATCTTTGCATTGATCGTAACTGATGCTGCCGCTGACACTGTGGTTGCGTCGCGTACGATCCGCGCGCAGGAAATCATATTGCCTTCCGACGTGAAGCTTATTGACGAGCGGATTGCGGGTATGGCCGCCAGCAAAGAGGATGTCGCCGGGTTTGAGGCGCGCAGAATTATTTACGCGGGACGTCCAATTCCGTTGAGCGACATCGGGCCTGCGGCTTTGATCGACCGTAATCAGATCATCTCGCTTGGCTTCAACGTGAACGGTCTCACAATCATGACCGAGGGGCGCGCGTTGGCGCGCGGCGGGTATGGCGACCGAATTCGGGTCATCAATTTGCAATCAAGAACGACAGTTTCAGGCCGAATAGATCAAAACGGTACTGTTTGGGTCGGGAAGTAGGACGCCTTTATGAAAATCATATCCATCACTGCAATATTGATCTTGGCGGTTTCCGGTTGTGGTCGGCTTGAACAGGTTGGCAAAGCGCCTGAATTCAATGCGCCCCAGCAAAGCAACGAACATTTCGCAATGATGCGGACACCGTTTCCAGAGACGAATGAAACAGTGCGCCCGACGCAAGAGGCGTCTTTATGGCGATCTGGCCGAGACTCCTTGCTGGGCAATCAACGCGCGGAACGTGTGGGAGATATTTTAACGGTCGTCATTGAAATCGATGACAAAGCAGAGATCTCAAACAATACATCACGAAGCAGAACGGGGTCAGAAAACCTAAGCATTCCCGGGCTCTTGGGGCTTCCGCAATCTCTCAATAAAAAACTGCCTGATGGGGCGAGCCTTGATAACGCAGTGTCCACCAATTCTTCCAGCTCTTCCGATGGCACGGGGTCCGTAAGGCGAAATGAGAAGCTGACCCTACGGGTCGCCGCCACCGTCGTTGATGTCCTTCCGAACGGTGTGCTCGCTGTGCAAGGTTCTCAGGAGGTGCGCGTGAATTTCGAACTGCGTGAGTTGCTGGTGAACGGTTATGTGCGCCCAACTGATATCACCCGTCAGAACGAAATCTCCTACGACAAGATTGCAGCAGCGCGCATATCCTACGGCGGCCGCGGCCAAATTACAGATGTGCAACAGCCACGACTTGGCCAGCAAATCGCTGATATTGTGTTGCCATTCTAGGATAGCATCATGGGTAAGTTACTGCCGATCATCCTTATTGTTTTGGGCGTCGCTGGGGGCGGTGGCGCTGGGTTTTTCTTGCGGCCTGTGCCGGAACCCGTCGCAGACGCCGATCATGGTGAAAAGGAAAATGCCAAAGCTGATCACAAAACCGCGCCGCCGGATGAGGAAGAGAATCCACCGGCTTTTGTAAAGCTCAACAATCAGTTTGTTGTTCCTGTTGTCTCTTCAGAAAACGTGTCTGCGTTGGTCGTGTTGTCGTTAACGCTTGAGACTTACGAGGCGGCGACTGAGCAACTCTATAGCCTTGAGCCAAAGATTAGAGACACGTCATTACGCGTCCTGTTTGATCACGCGTTCTCAGGCGGTTTTGACGGGCAATTCACTGTTCCGACAAAATTGGACACGCTTCGCAAAGCTTTGCTCGACGCGATTAATCTGATTGCCAAAGACGCTGTGACCGACGTGCTGATCACGGATATTATTCGTCAAGATACTTAAACTGACCGTCGGAACAGTTCTGCGATTGCTTCTTTTTTGCCGGAAGACTGGGCCAACTGCGCGCGCGCCTGCTCTCTCTCCGAAATCGCTTTGGCATTTTCGACATAGAGCGTGCGTAAGCACTTTTCGATCCAGACGCGGTGTTTTGCGGAGACCAGAAATGCGCCGGAGTCATGCGGTGCTTCAAGTTGATTGCGCATCATCTTCACTTTTTGCTCAATGTCCGTGACCGTCTTTTGAGCCTTGGCCAAGCGTGACTGGTCGCGTTGATACACGAGATCAGTCGCTGTTTTGAGACGCGCCAGCTTGGGCAACTTGCTTTTATCAAGGTTCATTTTTTACCAGATTTCCGCTGTACCGTTTCCGCAAAACGTATCGCAACGGCGACCGCTTTGTAGTGCTCTGGCAAGATTTGCTCACCAAGATCGACGCTGGAATAGATAGCCCGCGTGGTGGGTGGGTCTGAATGGATAGGAATGCTCGAAGCGAGCGCGGTTTCACGGATCCGAGCGGCGATTTCATCGACACCCTTCGCAAGACAGACTGGAGCGCCTTGAGACGTTCGATCCCATTGCAGCGCGATGGCGTAATGTGTCGGATTGACCAGCACCACGTTGGCTTTCGGAACATCTGCCAACATCTGGTTCATCGCAATTTCATAGCCGCGTTGCCGTCTGGTTTGTTTGTGATGCGGATCGCCTTCGTTGGTCTTGGTTTCATCTTCGACTTCTTTTCGCGACATCCGGTTTTTCCGCAAATGGCTTGCAACTTGCCAAAGATAGTCCGCGCCGCCAACGACCAGTGACAGGACGAAGACCAGCAATAGAAATTCGGATGTCAGTGTGATCATCATTTGCAAATTTTGCGCTGCCGTAGAGGCAACGGAAACGGTGAGCGTTTCAAAGTTCTTCAGGGCGAACCAGAACAAGAGGAACGACACGATGATCAATTTGAAGGCGGATTTTGCAAACTCAAATAGCCCATTCGCCCCAAATTTGTTCTTTGCGCCCGAGATCATCGAGATGCGCGACAGCTTCGGCATCAGTTTTTCAGGGGCAAAAACCCAAGCGCGTTCCACAGTTAGAACAAGGATTACCAAAACGGCAGGAACTGCGAAAAACCCGAATAGAGATATCGACAGGTTGCTGAAAATTTGGTCATAGACAGCCGTTCTGGTGCCCGCAAACCCGTCGGCGGAGATCTGGTCAGATGTCGCAATAAGCTGGCTCGACATACCGGCCAATCGATCCACTGATTGGGGTCCAACAACCAAAATTGCAAGAATAAGTCCGAGATATGCCGCCGCTGCGGTCAGGTCTGTTGACTTTGGCAAGTCGCCTTTCTTGCGCGCTTGCTCCAATTTTTGAGGGGTCGCCTCATGGGATTTTTCAGCGGCTTCTTCTTCATCAGCCATTAGAGCACGCCGTCGATCAAGGACGTTTCAAGCAAAAACAGCTTTAGCCAAACCGTCAGCATAATCGGCGCAAACAAAAACAACAGCGCAAGCCCGCCCCAGCTGATGGCGGGTGCACCGACAAAGGCGACCATCAATTGCGGCATGGCCTTATTGATGGCACCTAACGCGAGGTTGTAGACAAAAGCGGCCAAAACAAATGGGCCTGCCAACGACAGACCCAGTGCAAAAGCGCGCGAAACGCGGTCTACGCCCCATGTCGACAGATCGGCGGCGGCGATTGGGTTGCCCACTGGAAACAGTGAATATGAGGCGATCAAGGCTTCGATCACTTGCATATGCAAGCCCGCCATTGCCGCTAGACACAAGCCACCTGTTACCAAAACCGTGCTCATTGCAGGCTGTGGCTCGCTGCCGAGGCCACCTCCGAAAATCTGGGCCAAGGATGTCGCTTGTGACGCGACTGTCCCTGCGACTTGCAATGCGATCACGAAGAGGCGGAACATGATCCCGATTAGCAGACCTGCGACAACCTCAGCCCCGATCAAAGGTAGCCAGCCGCTTTGCGACACAACCAATTCGATGTCCTGCCAAACCACCGGTGCAACGATAAGGGTCAGCGCCAAAGCCGCGACCAATTTTACCCTCATCGGAGTGACTTGTTCGCCAAAGGCTGGCAGCAAAGCCATTGCCGCTGAGATGCGTAGGAAAATGACCGCAGCTGTCCAAATTGCGGTTTCGGCCAATCCAGTTATTGAATTGACGAGCTCAATCATACCGGCACAAGGCCAACGACAGAGGGTTTGGCGTCGCGTGCGATTTCCTCAAATGACACGACTGGGGCGCTGATCCCTTTGGCTTGTAGCACGGTTCGTAAGAAACGCCGTCGATGAAGCGATGTTACGACCGCCGGAAAGACGCCGGTTTCACTCGCTTTGCTCAACTTTGTGGAAACGTGACCAGCGAGCTTGTTGAATTCTTCAGGGGGGAGGGCGACGTCACTGCCGAGGTCGGTCTCAAGTTGATATTTTTGGAACATCGTCTCCCATTCCGGTGCCAATTGGAGCAACGGAAGGGAGCCATCTTCACGTTTGAATTGTGCTACGATTTGGAACCCCAGTCTTTGCCGCACGTGTTCGCATAGCCCGTCGGCAGTCGCGTAGCTTGAACGTCCCTCCGCAATCGCCTCAAGAATAAGCGCCAGATTTCGGATTGAGACCTGTTCATCAAGCAACAATCGCAAGACCTGAAGGAGCAGATCAATCGAGATTTTGTCGGGGATGAGTTCGTTCAATAGGCGCTGGTTTGCCTCGTTGCGCACCTCGTCACTTAGGTTTGTAAACTCATCCAGAAGTCTGCGAAGGGCGCGCATCGACAAAAGACGCGACATGTTTTGCTTGATCACTTCCAGAAGATGCGTTGCCAAAATCTCCGTCGGCTTTACCACCGTGCATCCGTTGATAGCGGCCTCTTCTTGATTTGCTTTGTCGATCCAAACCGCGGGTGCGCCGTAAACGGGTTCATCCACATGATCGCCTTGCAACGTTGAGGTCCGATCTACGGGCAGCAAAGCCAGCACGCGATCCGGTTTTAGCCGATCATCGGCATGATCGACGCCTTGAATTTGAATGCGGTAAGCCCCTGTTGGCAAACTTGGATTGTCGGTCAGCCGAACTTCCGGCAGGACAAGCCCATATGTCACAGCAACATGGCGTCGCATATTAGCGATCCTTGCGTCTAACCCGGTTGCCGGGTCGAGGGCCATGTTGACGAGGTCTGGTGCGAATTCGACATGGATTTCATCAAGGTCAAGAATGTCACCCATGGATTTGTCCGCCGGCTGCGGTGCCAATTCGAGTTGGTCGATTTCCTCCTCTGGCTCGGACGCATTCTTGCGGACAACCCAAGCGCTGCCCATCAGGGCCAGAGCGCCCAATAAAAATGGCAGGAATGGCAAGCCGGGCACCAATGCGAAAAAGCCCATCAGAATACCGACAGTTGCAAGCGCTGCGGGATACCGCCCAAGCTGCGCGCTGAGTGCGAGATCTGTCGCGCCTTTTACACCGCCACGGGCCAACAAAAGCGCTGTTGCAATCGAAATGATGACCGCAGGGATCTGCGTCACTAAACCATCGCCGACGGTTAGGATCGAATAAGTCTCAAAAGCTTTGCCGAGCGGCATGTCATGCATTGCAACCCCGATGATCACACCGACGACAAGGTTGAGCAACGTGATCAAAAGACCTGCGATTGCGTCACCTTTTACGAACTTGGACGCACCATCGAGGGAGCCGAAAAATGTTGTTTCTTGTTGTTCGCGTTCTCTGCGTAACTTGGCTTCGTTATGATCGATTGCGCCAGCCGACATATCACTGTCGATTGCCAATTGTTTTCCTGGCATGCCGTCTAGTGCAAAGCGCGCACCAACTTCGGCCATTCGGGCGGCGCCTTTGGTAATGACGATAAAGTTGACGATGAGAAGGACGCAAAACACAACCAGTCCAAGAACTGCGCTGCCCCCCATAATGAACATTGCAAACCCCTCGATGACATCACCCGCCGCCCCGGTGCCGCTATGACCTTCCCCGATGATCAGTTTTGTAGAGGACACGTTGAGGGACAATCTCAGCATAAGCGAGGCCAGCAGAATTGTTGGAAATGCTGAAAAATCCAGAGGCCGATCCAAAAATAGTGTGACTGTGAAAATCAGGATCGCGAGGCCAAAGCTTGCGGCCAGACCTAAATCCAAAACCCATGAAGGCATCGGCAAGATCATCATGACGATTACCGCCATGAGGAAAAGTGCAAGCAAGACTGTCGGTTGAACGTAGAGCCGCATTCGGTTTCAGCCCGCCAATACTGAGAGTAGAGTTGACAGAGACAGACCACATTGATGGCGCGCGGACAGTGAACTCGCCATGCAAATATGCCTCGAAGGTCCCATGTCTGTGGGTCGCGCGCGTCTCATATCAGTGCTCCAGCAATTCTTGCGGTAACTCAGCTTTTAGGTCGAATTCATTTAAATTAGTGTAAGCAAAAGCCTCACTACGGCAGCTGATCTAGCAAGGTAGCAACAGCCTGCCGGGATGCTTGGCTTGTATTGCGAAGTTCACCGGCCGCCGAAAGCGGCGCCTCTTCAATGGAGGTAGATGGGACGCCCGCTATCAGTTTGGCAACGTCCCGACGAATACTGTCCTCTCCAACGGCGGCCCATTCTGACGCGCCCCATGCCATTTGATTTTCGGTATCTGTCGGCACCCGTCCTGCTAGGCTAGACCAAGCTTCTTCAGCGCGCCCGCTGTTAAGCAGAAGTTCGGCCAAAGCTTTTCTGCTTTCTTGATCACTCATCTGGCGCAATATTTGCTCAGCTTCGGAATCATCGCCTTTGGCTGCTTCAATTTCTGCAGCCAAAAGTGATTGGCCTTTTAGCATTTCAGCACGCTCCATGAGCGTCTGCGCGAGGTCCGGCAGCCCTATAGTCAAGACTTTGCTGATCAACGCGTTAACATTGCTCTCACTCAAATCCCGAACGCGATCTGTTTGCAGCAAGGCCATGGATATCATTGCGATGTCTTCATGTGTTCCCTGGGCAAGAAACCGCGCCAGTAAGGTGTCGGTTGATGCGGGGGCAAGCAGGTTATCCTGCACTGCCATGCGACGAAACTGTGCGCTTGCCGCTTTTAGCTGACCAGAATAGCCAAGGCCCAGTAAATAGGTGTTTTGCAACCGGTCACTGATCTCTAATCCGGCAAGTTCAGTTGCGTATGCTCCTGCCAATTCAAGCATGGCCGGGTCAAGCGGTTGCGACTCGCTCATCAATTGGCGGAGGTAGAGGTCTAACGCATCAGGCGCTTGTTCACCGTCCTGACTGATTAGACTGCGCAACTGATTTGACGGATAAGGTTGATCGGGTTTGACTGCTGCATCGACGAAGGCCAGTTCACTTTTTTTGACGCCCAAGGAGCGTTTCACCGCGTTTTTTACAACTGATGCTGATGCTACATGCCCGCCGTCTTCCATTGCCTCGATCAATCGTGCGCCCAAGTCTTTGCGCAGGTGAATTGGCCAGTTGGCAAATTCGGCGACTATGCCTTTGATATCTGCATTGCTTAATGAAGCTGCCTGCCCAGTTTCGAGAACTGCCCAAATCGCGATTGCAGCATCGCACTTCAAGAAAGGCTTTAACGACATCTCTGGACGGTCCATCATCGGTTCAAGAACGTCTGATATCGCGACGAGATATTTTTGATCGCCGCCGAGTAAATCAAATTGGATCAGGGTATTACGCGCTTCTGTCCCGAGGCCAAAATAAAGATACAGCCTCGTCAAAGCGTGGGCGGCCTTTGGGTCTAACGTATCGAACTCACCCATGAGGGTTTGGCGCAGCTGGGCAAGTTGATTGGGAAATGTGTCATCCCCCGCCCATTGTGAAATTTCAAACTGTGACTTTCGGGGGCAGGAAGAAACAGGCGCAGCTTCGCCTTTCAAGCGGCTGTCCGCCAAAGCCGCATCCAAGGCGGACGTGACCCTCAGCCGGTCTTCTGCACTAAGTTCGTAGATATCAACCGGTTCTGACACTGTCGGGCTGCCAGCATTTGGGCCCGTTGCCGGGCTTTGTTTCTCAACATCAAGGTCAATCAATGAAAGAGAAGCAGAGCGCCCCAAATTGCCCAATAGGGTGCTACGAAAGGCATCAAGGTCTGGAAGCGATTGCTGCGGCTCAATCGCGTTGACTAAAGCTGGATTTGGCAGGTCGATCGCGCGTTCAAGTCGAGGAAGAGAAAACTGTTGCCTTCTATCTGCGGTCTCGACTGAAGTTTGCGGTTCAGGCTGGCCATCAGCAACATCAATAATCACACCGCCACGATCCAGTGCTTCAGCGCTGACGTCGCACTGGCAAGCGATTTCGATCTCAAGCGATGCGTCCTTCGCAGAAACTGACGCGATCCTCGACCGCGGGATCATCTCGAAAACGCTCGAGACATCGAAGCCGCTGTTCCATTCAGGCACGGACAACGCATACCCGTTTCCGGTCTCTGATAAGTCCCAGGAAATTGAATTTGGCAGGTAAACGACCAACCGACTGAATGTGGGATGCTCACCAGACTTCACTAATGCTTGTGCATGGGCTTGCAGGGGCAAGCCAAGACTAAAAAGCGCAAAGATGCAGCATCTGAGGATCATGCGGCAACCTGCTTTGCTTCTTTCAGGGCCTGTTCGAGATCCGCAAAGCTGGGGCGAAGATGACCGGGAGTGTTTTGTCGGCCAACTTCAATGCAAATGTTCACGGCATGATTGTGCAGGTTTGCAACCAGAACCTCGCGGATGAGCAAGTGGAACTGACAATCTTGTTCGGTGATAGTTTTAACTTTGCTCGCAAAGGGGCCGAAAAAACCGTAAGCGAGGAACACACCCAAAAACGTCCCGACCAGCGCGCCACCGATCAGTTTGCCGAGAACCTCAGGCGGTTGATCGATAGAGCCCATGGTTTTGATAACGCCCAAAACGGCTGCAACAATCCCAAGCGCGGGTAGGCCGTCGGCAATTGTTTGCAGTGCGTGACTGGAATGGAGCGCATGATGCTCGTTCGCTTCAAGGCGTTTCTCCAGCACCTCTTCGACCTGATGAGGGTCATCGTAGTTCATACTCGCCGACCGTAAGGTGTCACAAATGAGTTCAACGGACTCCTTGTCGGCCTGAATTTTCGGATAGCGTCCAAAAATTGCTGAATCCTGCGGTGCTTCTATATGCGGTTCAAGTTCAACGGGGTTTTTCCGCGCCACGCGGATAAGTTCGAACAAGAGACACAGCAGATCTTGGTAATCTTCCCGCACCCATCTGGCGCCTTTGAACACCTTGCTGATGTCTTTTGCAGTGTGTTTGATGCCTGCCATATCGTTGCTGATCACAAATGCCCCAAGCGCCGCTCCACCGATCATCGTAAATTCGAACGGCAAGGCTTTGAGGATGAGGCCCATCTTCCCCCCAGCGGCCAAATAGCCACCGAAGACCATTACGAAAACAATGATAATTCCGACAATTCCGATCATTCGACTGGGTTCTCACACGTTTTTTGGTTTCGGGGGTGTCAATCAGTTCTTCGGTGCGCTGGCGTTCCTGCCAGCCAAAACGACGCTAATTGCATATCCTGTTTCAGAGCTCAGCCCGGACATGATGTTCGCGGCGGCTTGGGGTGCCATTCGCCCTAAAAACCCTGCTGCGAATTCGGGATTCATTTGCTCAAAAAGTTGCGATGCGACTTTGGGTTTCATCGACTCGTAAACAGATGTCAGCCGGTCCAAGTCGTCTTCGGAGGCACCGTCAACACTGGCTATTGTGGCTTCTAGCCGCTTTTCAGCGGCCTCTAGTTTCACAAGGTTCTGGTCAATCAGAACCCGCGCCGCGTTTAATGCGTATTCCTTCTCTTGCAACTTTGCTTCTTTTGCATCCAAAGCGGCCGTTCGGGTCGCAATCATTTCCAACAAAGCGTTCAAATCTGGTGCCGTATTGTCTGGGCGCTTCTCCATATTTTGTTGTTTGACATCAAAGTCTTGACTTTCGTTTGCAACGGCTAATCCCACACCACCTAAGCGCAACAAGCCGGAGAGAAGCAGAATTGCGACAATGCTTATCAACGCGCCTTTGGGTGCAGTTTGAGCGGTCGACTTGATCATCTGCCCACTCTTTCTGCATGGCGCACAAACAGAGATGCTGCACCGTCTTTCAATCCACCGCTGTCTTCTTGAATTGCCTCATGACTTGATGGAGGAGACGGGGGCGCAGTGCGTGCTCGAGCAAGTTCTTCCGTTGTGTTTTGCAACTCGGCCGCGATCTGTTCCGCGCGGGTGGTCAGCTCGGTCAGTTCATCACGCGTTCCAGTGGCGGAAGACTGCGCAGCTTGTAGGACGAGCGTCATTTCATCCACCTGCTGAGAAAGAAGGGCGATCGCGCCGCCCAGCTCTTGATCCAAGCCGGTCAGCCTGTTGAGCTTGCGTGACAAGACGACACAATAAAAGGCAGCTGCAAGCGCACCGGCACCAAGTAGAATATCGGATAAAAAGCTCAAGATATTTCCCATCATGTGAAGACGAACTCAGTGATTAAGAAGTCGCGAACATGACCTTGCCCGGTCACCAGTTGGACGCGGCGCAACATTTGCACCCGCAGTTTTACGAGCGCTGTCGGATCTTGCAGTTCCCGGATATCGACCGCACGAAGATACCCGTTTAGAATATCAAGTATCCGCGGCATCAGGTTCTCGACGGCTTCTTTCTTTGATCCCTCGACTTCCAGTTGCGCATTAAATCGCAATTGATAGTTCGACCGTTTTCCCAGTGAGATGACCAATGGTGTGATCTCTACAAATGTTGCAAGTTCAGTGTCTTCCAGCACAGGTTTATCGGTTGCCACTTCAGCTTCCGGCGGTGCCAGCACCATGCCGGAAAAGACAGCGAAGAACGCGCCGCCGCCCAAGGCCAGTGCCAAAATCAATCCGATCAGTAAGCCTTTCTTACTTTTCGGCGCTGGTTCCGTTTCTTCGGTTTCTTCAGTCTCGGACATACGAATCTCTTTCGAAGTTCACTTTTTGTCCTATACCCGCCAACTGGCTAACCGATTGTTAAGGCTGGTCGATCTATCTGAATGCAGCGGGCCAGAAAGGCGCGGACAGAATCAGAGGCAGATCAGTGCAGCAATTTGCAAGTGTTTGGAATCAGCTTGATAATCGTCGACGGGTAATTGTGATCGGGGCGACGCTCCTCGTTTTCATTGGCGTTCTTGCCCTGACAAGAATGGCCGCGCAGCCAAATTATTCATTGCTCTATAGCGGGCTTAGCCAGAAATCATCGGGTGAGGTTTTGGCAGCCTTGGACGCGCAAGGCGTCGCATATGAGGTGCGTAATTCGGCTATTTATGTGGATGCGGCCCAACGCGATGCGTTGCGCCTGACGCTTGCCGCCGAAGGTCTGCCGGCGGGCGACGTAAATGGCTATGAGCTGCTTGATAACCTGTCCGGTTTCGGCACGACGTCACAAATGTTCGATGCGGCGTATCTGCGGGCAAAGGAGGGCGAGTTGGCCCGTACAATCCTCGCAAATCCGCAAATCAGTGCGGCCCGCGTCCATATTGCCCAGAACGCTCGCTCGCCGTTTCGTAAATCGGCGGAGCCTACTGCATCAGTTTCAGTCCGCGGATCCGGCCGCGACATCAGCCCAGACGCGGCTGACGCGATCCGGTTTCTTGTTGCATCTGCGGTTTCGGGTCTTCAGCCGTCCAATGTGTCGATTATCAACGCGGATTTAGGGACTGTTATCGCACAAGACACCGCAAATAGTCCGCATCAAGTTGGTTTGGATCGCGCAGCAATCCTCAAGCAAAATGTAGAACGTCTCATTCAAGCCAGAACGGGTGTGGGTAACGCGGTCGTCGAAGTCAACGTTGAGACACTGACTGATGACGAGATGATTGTTGAGCGTCGGTTTGATCCCGACGGTCGTGTCGTGGTCAGCACGCAAACTCAAGAAACAACCAACAATAGCAGAAACTCAGCAGGCGGCGATGTCACGGTGGCTTCGAATTTGCCAGATGGTGACGCGGCCGGGGATGGTGAGCAGTCCAATAGCCAAAACTCAGAAACCAATGAAACCATCAATTACGAGCTGTCAGAAACGACACGAGAATTGCGCAAATTGCCAGGCTCAATCAAGCGCGTCAGCGTTGCGGTTCTGGTTGATGGTGTAAAGCAGACGAACGCCAACGGCGACGTCGTTTGGCAGGCACGACCCGCAGAAGAAATAAGCATGCTTGAGGAACTCATCAAATCCGCCGTTGGTTTTGATGCAGCCCGCGGCGACAGTGTAACGATCCGGTCGATGGAGTTACCAACACCTCTTGAACAAGCCGGCGAGGCGGCGGAGGCTGCGGGTTGGGCCAACTCCCGCCCTTTGGATATTGTGAAGTTAGCGCAGGTCGGGATCACCAGCTTAGTTGTCTTGATCTTGGGTTTGTTTGTGGTGCGACCAATTGTGGTCGCTTCCTTGAACGCCGCAGCCCTCCCAGCACCGGATAGTCCGGATCTTGTTGGTGGGCCGCCGCAACAAACGCTGAGCGGAGAGATCCAAACCCCGACTGAACAAATCGCTGGTCAAATTCCGCAAGCTGGCAGGGGTGCTTTTTCGCCGCCAGCGACTGACCTAAGCGCCGATCCGGTGGCGCGATTGAAATCACTGATTGATGAACGTCAGGACGAAACAGTTGAAGTCCTCCGTGGATGGATCGAAGCCCCAGAGGAGACTGCGTAATGGGACATTTGTTGCAACTTGAAGACTTCGCGCAGTTGGGTGCGTCCATCCCTTCGTCACTGACCCCTGCTGACACCAAGGTTATTGAACAAAAATCTTTCGATGAGGGGTACCGGGACGGATGGAATGACGCGTTTGAAGAAGCACGCAATGAGGACAGTAAAGCGCGGTCTGATATTGCGAATGCTCTGCAAGAATTAGGCTTTACCTATTTTGAAGCACGGCAACATATCATGGGGTCGTTCAAGCCTTTGCTGCAGGCGATGATGGATAGCGTGCTTCCCCATGCGTCGCACGCATCTCTGATCCCGTTTGTTCAACAGGAAATGACGAAACTGGCTGAGATGGTGGAGCCGCCAGTAAAGGTCGCCTGCGCCCCGGCCAACGTCGCGCAACTGCAAGACATGTTGAAACAAGTTGCGGGTGCTCCTGTAAAAATTGTTCCGGAAGAAACTCTGACCTCATTTCAAGTTCAATTGCGGTATGCCGACGGGTTTTCGTCAGTCGACACCCAACAAGCGGTGGAGCGTATCCAAGCCGCAATTGAAGAGTTCTTTGCTCCCTTAGAAGATGAGGCAGTCAGCCATGCCGGATGAGCCCACGCAAGCCTTGAAAAACGACCGTATCCTCGAAAATGTGAAGGTGGAACTCGGCATTCTTATTGGCAAAGCAAACCCGACAATGGGAACGCTCAGCGCGCTTGATGTAGACGATGTCTTGCCGCTCGATTCAAAAATTGATGACCCGGTCACGATCTGTATC
Organism: uncultured Litoreibacter sp.; assembly: GCA_947494435.1. Taxonomy (GTDB): domain Bacteria; phylum Pseudomonadota; class Alphaproteobacteria; order Rhodobacterales; family Rhodobacteraceae; genus Litoreibacter. Next base: position 552,451 of record CANLUY010000001.1, on the reverse strand, counting down.
GGTAATCGACTGATTGCCGAAGGTGTTCTGGAAGAGTTGAGCGATGACGCCGGTGGCAGCATCGGTGTCCGGATCACGCGCGTGATCCAGCACAGTCAGAGCTAGGATGTTGCGCGGGTTCATCTGGCTTGGGATCTTTGTGTTGGGCGGACTGGCAGGTCCAGCTGCGGCACAAGACATCTCTATTTCTTTAGGTGACGAAACGAGCCTGAGTGCGCGTGCAATTCAATTGATGGCGCTCTTGACGCTGCTGAGCCTCGCGCCAGGCATTGCGATCATGATCACCTGCTTTCCTTTTATTGTGACCGTCTTGTCTATTCTGCGCCAAGCTATCGGATTGCAGCAATCGCCCCCCAATATGCTGATTATTTCGCTCGCTTTGTTCCTGACCTATTTCGTTATGGACCCAGTATTTACCCAAGCTTGGGAGACGGGATTAAAGCCGTTATCCGAGGGGGGCATCGAAGTGGAAGAGGCATTCACAAAGACACTCGCGCCGTTCCGCGTCTTCATGGCCGCCCGGCTGGACCTGGAAACATTTGACGCCATGGTAGATTTGCGCGGCACACCCTTGCAGACGAGTGCGGAAAACGCGCCTCTTTCCCTGCTTATTCCGTCATTTATGCTGAGCGAGATTGAACGTGCGTTTCAGATCGGATTTTTGATCTTCTTGCCGTTCCTAATCATCGATTTGGTGGTTGCTGCAATCTTGATGTCGATGGGGATGATGATGGTCCCACCTGCGATCATCTCTTTACCTTTCAAGCTGGTTTTCTTTGTCGTCGCCGATGGATGGAGCTTGCTCGCCACGGCTTTAGTCAGGAGTTATTTTGAATGACCAAGCACACTCAGAAAAATCCATCTGAAGCCGAACAGGACGTTCCTGCAGGAGATGATCCAAAGAAGACCAAAGCGGCAATCATTTTGGGTTTGATCGAACAAGGAGTCATACCAAAGCCTTCTGACGATTTTATTGAGGAATTGGTCAAATTCTCCGGACAGCGACATTCGGTCAAGCTTGCGGATATCGAAGACGCATCTCGAAAATTGGCGCGATATCTTGGCGCCAAAACGACGACTTATCCACCTCGCCCCTTGGACGATGCCTTGCCCGAAGCGAAAGAAAGCGAGAGCGGTATTGAGATTGCAGCGCGCCCTAAAGACGCTCAGGTGGAAATACCCAAAGACCTGACTCTACGGCTGCGTGACCAACACGCAGCGATCATAAAAAACCATCTTGATACATTGAGCGATGATGACGTGAAGTTGACGATTAAGACACTGCCGGGGAAAACGGCACGTCAAGTCGCGCTTCTGAATTTCCAATCCCACCAATGGCGGAAAGAAGGCTGAGGCGCCAAGCTTTGCAATTTTAAAGCGCAGGCAGGTCTTTAGAAAGTCATAAGGAACAGGAATTTCCTAGACAGATGTGTCTATAGCTGCTGATAGTATTGTCCATGACTGTTCAATGGGTGGTGTTTGCAAATTGCCGAAGCCACTACGCCACGGGAGGAAATCATGAAATCGCATTATCGTGCAGTGGTGATTGGTGGAGGTGTCGTAGGCGCGTCGGTTCTGTATCATCTGGCAAAATTTGGCTGGAAAGATGTTTGTTTGATCGAACGATCGGTCCTGACGGCCGGATCCAGCTGGCATGCAGCCGGTGGCATTCACGCGTTAAACGCGGACCCCAACATCGCCGCATTGCAGGCCTACACAATCGATCTTCTGTCTGAAATCCAAGAAGAATCAGGGCAGGATATTGGTTTGCATATGACCGGTGGCATGACACTGGCTGGGACACCTGACCGCTGGGAGTGGTTGCAATCCGCGTATCGCACATTTCAGTCAATCGGCATCAATGATTGCCGATTGATCTCGCCGCAGGAAGCGGGGGAGCTTTGTCCGATCATGTCGACTGACGGTATTCTGGGTGGCATGTGGGCAGATCGAGAGGGCTACATCGATACGACGGGGACCGTTCATGCTTATGCAGGTGCTGCCAAAAAGCGTGGCGCGGAGGTGATAGAGCACAATCGTGTCTTGGAATTAAACCAAACCGCCGAAGGCTGGGAGGTTGTGACCGAGAAGGGCACAATCCATACCGAGCACGTCGTCAATGCGGCTGGTCTTTGGGCAAAGCAGGTGGGCCGAATGGCCGGGATCGAGCTTCCCGTCTCACCGCTCAACCACCACTACCTGATCTCTGACACGATCCCGGAACTCGAAAACCTTGATTTTGAAGTGCCGATGACTGTGGACCTAGAAGGGTTCACCTATATGCGGCAGGATCAGAAGGGTATCTTACTGGGCATCTATGAGGTCGATCACCAACATTGGAATATGGATGGTGCGCCTTGGGATTACGGATTTGAGCTTCAACAAGAAGATCCAGACCGGATTGAGCATGAGCTGACTTTAGGATTTGAGCGCTATCCAGCGTTGCAACATGTTGGTGTGAAAACGTGGGTAAATGGCGCTTTCACGTTTTCTCCGGATGGTAACCCGTTGGTTGGACCGGTGCGCGGGAAGAAAGGGTATTGGTGCGCATGCGCGGTGATGGCCGGTTTCTTGCAGGGCGGTGGCGTCGGAAAATCACTGGCGGAATGGATGATCCACGGCGAACCGGAAGCCGATGTCTTTGGCATGGATGTCGCCCGATATGGCGCTTTTGCCGAAAACAAAGAATACATCAAGCAGACCACTGGCCAGTTCTATACACGCCGTTTTGTGATGACTTATCCGAACGAGCAGTTGCCGGCGGGCAGGCCGCTGAAGAAAGCGCCCGCTTATTCAGACATGACGGCTGCCGGATGTCGTTGGGGGGCGAGCTGGGGCTTAGAAGTGCCGCTTTATTTTGCGGATCGCGCCGATTTTGAGGAAACCCCGACGCTGAAGCGCTCCAACGCGCATGATATCGTTGCGCAGGAATGCAAAGCAGTGCGAGAGGCGGTCGGGTTGCTGGATATTTCCGGGTTCTCCAGGTTTGAGGTATCCGGCGCGGGTGCAGAAGCATGGTTGGACCATGTGATGGCGTCAAAATTGCCAGCACCTGGACGGGCCAAACTTGCACCGATGCTGGCGCCGGACGGGCGGATGAAGGGGGATCTCACGGTCTTCAATTGGGGGGATGGCACATGGTGGGTCATGGGCTCCTACTACCTGCGCGATTGGCATATGCGGTGGTTCGATGATCAGATGAATGACAGTGTCATCGTGCGCGATATCTCTGATGCGACTGTCGGATTTTCTATCTCTGGACCCAATAGCCGGAAGGTTCTCGAGCAACTGACTGACGGCCCAATTGCTGAGCTGCCGTTCATGGGATGCGGCACTTTTGACATCGGATTGATCCGCGCCACAGTCGGGCGTCTTTCTGTTGCGGGCGAGTTGGGGTACGAAATTCACTGCTCCGCGGCGGAGCATATTACACTACGCAATATTCTACTTGGTGCTGGTGTTGATCTGGGCATTAGAGAAATCGGCTTTAATGCGCTGCTCAGTCTCCGGTTGGAAAAGAGCTTCGGTATTTGGAGCGCAGAGTTCACGCAAGGCTATACCGCTGCGCAAACGGGTATGGACCGCTGGATTGCATGGGATAAAGGCGATTTTGTTGGACGGGCTGCTGCCCTTTCAGAGCGTGACGGGAAAGGCCCAGCGCAAAAGATCGTGACGCTTGAGGTGGATGCGGTGGACGCGGATGCAAGCGGATACGAGCCTGTCTGGAAAGATGGCAAAATGGTCGGGTTCGTCACGTCAGGCGGGTATGGTCACACGATTGGCCAATCACTCGCCATGGCAATGGTAGACGCAGCAGCGGCTGAAGAAGGGTCTGATCTGAGTGTTCACATTGTCGGCGTAGAGCGTGCGGCCAAAGTGATTGCGCCTTCTCCCTATGATCCTAATGGCAAAGCGATGCGGGTTTAGCGGGTGGAGGCGACAAGCGGGCGGCGGCGCGGACGTGCTGCAAAGGTGGCGGAGAGCTCGAAGCGAGTGTTTGATTACCACACGCTGAAAAACCCGTTCCCGCCGATGAATGTCTTCTCGGAAGACCAGATTGAGGATATGCACCGGGCGGCCCTGCGCCTGCTTGAAGAGTTGGGGATCAAGACCTTGCTGCCTGAGGCACGCGCCATTTTTGCAAAAGGTGGTGCGAAGGTCGACGGCGATATGGTCTTTCTTGGTCGCGACATGGTCACTGATGCCGTGGCGGCTGCACCCAAGTCAATCACGGGGCGGGCGGGAACACGCGCCAAGGACATTACGCTTCAATTGGGAAGCTTACTGTTTCAACCCGGCGCTGGCGCACCCCATGCCACAGACTTGCAACGGGGGCGCCGCCCTGGGTCTGCGCAAGACTACCGCGAATATACGCAATTAAATCAGCACTTTGATGTGTTGCAGATGCTGTCACCTTCGGTCGAGCCACAAGATGTGCCAACACATCTACGTCACTACTTCACGACGGAAACGCAGCTGACGTATAGCGACAAGTTTCCGTTCATCTTTTCACGAGGCACGCCGCAAGTGATGGATTGCTTTGAGATGCTGCGCGATTTCCGTGGTATCTCAGATGACGATTTTGCAAACACGCCGCATGCGTACACGATCATCAATACCAATAGCCCGCGCACGCTTGATATACCTATGGCACAAGGGCTGATTGACTTTGCCAGACATGGTCAGCTGTCAATTGTCACGCCGTTCACACTGATGGGGGCGATGGCGCCAATTACAGTGGCCGGTGCGATCACACTCAGTCATGCTGAAGCGCTCGCCGCTATCACGCTGACTCAGCTCGTCAAACCCAGAGCACCGGTGTGCTACGGTACTTTCACATCGAACGTCGATATGAAATCTGGTGCGCCTGCTTTCGGAACGCCCGCGCATTTTCAAGCCTCCCTTGCTGCAGGCCAGCTTGCGCGGTTTACTGGTTTGCCATGGCGCTCGGCCGCGGGCTCGGCCTCAAACATTAACGATGTGCAGGCGGCCAATGAAAATCAGATGGGGCTGTGGGGATGTTTAATGGCCGGGGCCACGGTCGTGATCCATTCCGCAGGCTGGCTGGAAGGCGGATTAAGCGTGTCATACGAGAAGATCGTCACTGACGTCGAAGTCTTGAACATGATCGCTGAGCTTTGCGCAGGAGCAAAAGCAGGCCCGAACGAAATCGGGTTCGACACTGCGTTAAGTGAAGTGAACCCAAGCGGACATTTCTTTGCGGCTTCACAAACGATGGAGCGATACAACACCGAGTTTTATGAACCGATCGTTCATGATTACGCAAATTTCGGCACTTGGACGGAACGCGGTAGCGTCGATACAAACCACCGGGCGACGCGGGTCTGGCAAGAAATTCTTGAAGCAGATAACCGCCCTGATGTCGACAGCGACCGTTTCGGAGCCCTTCAAGATTTTATTGCGAAGCGCACCGCTGAAGGCGGCGCGCTGCCAGAAAGTTGAGGGCGCGATGAAACGCCAATCCCCCATATTGCATCGAGATGACCCAGAAAAAGACCCTCTCATTGGCCACGTGAAAGTGACCCGCCAAGACTGGTTGAATATGGCCCGAGACGTGCTTGTCACAGAGGGGGTTGGCGAAGTGAAAGTCTTGTCTCTTGCCAATCGGATGGGCGTGTCACGATCAAGTTTTTACTGGTACTTTGAAAACCGGGATGACCTGTTTCATGCCTTGCTTGAGGGATGGGAGGCACGCAACACACAACAGATTGTGGCGCATTGCGCCTTGCCAGCGGCGTCGATCACAGCCGCTGCATGTAATTTCTTCCGGTGCTTCGTGGACCCGAGCAAGTTTGATCAGGGGCTTGATTTTGCTGTCCGGGAATGGTCGCGGCGAGATGACGTTATCCGCGCACGTGTCGATAAGGCTGACGCGAAACGCATAGAAGCCGTGACCGCTCTTTTTCTCAATCACGGATATGAGGCGGTGGATGCAGATGCACGTGCGCGAATTTTGTACTTCATGCAGTTGGGATATCACGCTTTGGAAGTGCGTGAAGATATGGACGTCCGCATGTCACGACTGGGGCCGTATATCCGTGGATTCACAGGAACGGAGCCAGACCAAGTTGCGATCAACGACTTCTTGGAGTTTGTTAAGACGCTTTAGTGGCAAAGGCCGTCAAAACGACGCAACCTCCTTGCGAAGTCCTGAGGTGTTGGATTTGCACAATTTGAATGATCTGCGTTCGGTCTGTTAACCTTTATTTAAGAATCTCTGTCGATTTATGACGTAGCTCATGCGGCAGTTCACTCTGTTCAAACTGACCGTTTGCGCAAGATCCTCTCAGAGCGATTGTATCGTTCGATTTTTTTTTCAGGTGCGCTGAATCGTCCCGATTCTCGCTAATGGCCTGAAAACGGTATTGTATTGCCGAACCTCTGCTCCGATTTCCGGAGTCAGGGGCTTTTTGCGTTAATGATTTATTAACGCTGTCTCAATGTCTTAGGACCACCCATCTGACTATTTGAAACAGCGTTTGAGAGTTAAGAAATTTAAATTCCTCAATCGCAAATTTGAGGAACTGATATGTACGACTTTACCGACGCCAATCCCTTTAACGATCTGTTCGAACAGCCCATTGCAGAGCAGATCTGGCGTTCAAAATACCAACTAAGATCTGGCGGAGCCGACGTTGATCTAACCGTTCGCGATACGTGGTTTCGCGTGGCCTCTGCACTCGCGCAAGCCGAGCGTGTCGATGAACGCCAGCGTGTCGCTGAACAGTTTTACGATGCCATGGAGGACTTCAAGCTTTTGCCAGCAGGCCGTATCCTGGCAGGTGCCGGGACCGATAGAAATGTCTCACTGTCCAACACCTTTGTCATGAAAACCCTTCCGGACTCGCTTGACGGCATCATGGACGTCATCAAAGAGGCTGCGCTGACGATGCAAATGGGCGGCGGCCTTGGGTTTGATTTCTCAACCATCCGACCACAAGGCGCATTGGTGAAAGGGCTGGAGTGTCCGGCAGCCGGTCCTCTTGCTGTCATGGATATCTGCGACAGCGTTTGTAAGATGCTTGTAACGGGTATGGGGCGCGGGGCGATGATGGCAACGATGCGCGTAGATCACCCTGATATCGAAGCCTTCGTAAAGGCGAAATCTGATCCGGCGCGGATGCGAAACTTCAACCTTTCTGTATTGATACCAGATGCTTTCATGGATGCAGTTGAAGCCGATAACGACTGGGCGCTTATTTGGAACGGGGGCATTCAACGCACGATCAAAGCGCGCGAGTTGTGGGACATGATCATGCAGCAAAACTACAATGCTGCCGAACCTGGTGTGCTGTTCATCGACCGGATCAATGGCGCGAACCCTTTGCACTACTTAGAAGAAATTTGCGCAACGAACTCTTGCGCGGAACAACCGTTGCCGCCCAATGGCACGTGCCCGCTGACATCAATTAACTTGGCGCGTTTGGTCATCGCGCCATTCACGGACCAAGCGCGACTAGACATTGAGCAAGTGAAAAGCTTGACCGCCGTTGCTGTGAGAATGCTCGACAACGCTCTCGATGTCTCGGATTTTGCGATCGAGGAGCAGCGTATCGAAGCCCAAACGAAACGCCGCATTGGTATCGGCGTCACAGGTGTAGGAGATGCATTGATCATGCTTGGTGTGCGCTATGGAAGTGAGGCATCGGAGGCGATGGTGAGCAATTGGATGCAAACGGTATCCAATGCAGCCTATCAAGCCTCAGCTGATCTCGCACGGACACGCGGAGCCTTCGCATGTTATGATGCAAAGCAGTATCTGAAGAATGCAATCGTACAGACGCTGGAACCTGACGTGCAGGACAGCATCTGGCAGCATGGGTTGCGGAATGCGACACTGACCACGATCGCACCTACAGGAACCACGTCAATGTATGGTGGTAATGTCTCCTCTGGCGTGGAGCCAATTTTTGCGACCGCCTACACGCGGAAGATCAATCTGCCCAACGGCGAAAAATCCGAGCAGGTGATTGAAGATTTCGCTGTTTGGAAATTCCATCAGATTTATGGGAGTGAAGCCATTTTGACAGACGCATTTGTGACCGTTGCTGATCTCACGCCTCAAGACCACCTGCGTATCCAAGCGGCGGCGCAAGCATGGGTCGATAGCGGGATTTCCAAAACCATCAACTGTCCGGCAGATATTAGTTTCGCTGATTTTCAAAACATTTACCGGCAGGCTTTTGTGGAGGGCTGCAAGGGGTGTACGACATACCGGCCCAACGACGTAACAGGATCGGTATTATCTATATGAGACTGACAGCCCTACTGTTGAGTCTGTTGAAAGGAGACGCCCGTGCGCCAACTCGCGCGGGCGGTTCTCTCCTCATCTCAGAGCGTGGAGGAATACCATGGACCGCATCCCATCGCCATAAGAAGGGCAACCTCTACAGAGTTTTGGCGCCCGCAATTCTGGAGTCTGATCGCAGTGAGGTCGTCATCTATGATGATGAAGAGGGTACAATCTGGGTTAGGTCAAAAGCGGAATTCTATGATGGTCGTTTTCGGGAATTGTAGTGTCAAGCGGCGCGTACTCTGCCATACTGGCGGGGATTTTATGCGTTCGGACGATGTTTTTTGATGCGTCCACTTTATCTAGATAGGAAGTCACCCGCGCGTGCCACGTCTGCATTTTAAAGACCATAACGATCTACGCCAGCTTGGACGCTTGTCGACGCCTGTTTGGATTTTCGATGTGGACCGGCACGGGATTTGGTGGGCGAACACTCAAGGTCTCGCCTTTTGGAAGGCTAACAGCATCGAAGACTTGCGCGCGCGCGAGTTCGACACGGATAGCGCGACGGTGCGCGAACGACTGCGGCAGATTGTCGATCTCGGGTCTAACGATTCTCACGTCACTGACACGTGGACATTGTACCCTGGAGGTGATCCCCAGACCGTCATTTTGTCTTTCCAGCCAGTGATCATTGAAGAACAGGTCCATGGCGTTTTGATTGAATTGGTCGAAGTCGTTGACAGAGAGGCAGACGACGAGACTTGGCGGTTGCTTGAAGCCGCGCGCGCGACGCCTCTGATGATGACGACCTTCTCGCTTGAAGGGCATCTGTTGGCGGAAAATCCGGCCTCGTTGGCGTGTTATGGCAGCAGGTCTGCAAAGCGATCAGATCTCACTGATCTTGAAGCCAGATTTCTGAATGCAAGTGACGCAGAGCTTGTCTTGGCAAAAACCGCGTCAAACGAAACCGCAAAATGGGATGCGGAGGTTTTAACGGCGCAAGGCACGCGCGTGCATTCAATCTCCGTGCGCAAAGGGCGCGATCCAATCACAGGCGATTTCGTGACTGTCCTAAGCGAGGAAGATGTTACTGAACGGGCCGAGCTGCGCAAACTGCAGGAGACAGAGAGAGAAGAGCTGAAGCATAAAGTGGCTGAAAGCTCCGACAAGCTGCGCGTGTCACAAGAGCGCTACGAGCTTGCGGCTCAAACGGCCGCCATTTGGGACTGGGATGTGCTTGATGATAAGCTGTTCCTTTCCCCGAACTTTTTCAATGCGCTCGGCTTTACAGAAGAAGACTTCAACGAAGTCTTGAAGGAGCGGCGCATTGAAGGGTTGCTTCATCCCGACGACGTTAAGGAATATAAAGCGAAGCTGCTGGAGCATCTCGGCAATCCCGATGTGCGTCTGTCACATGAGATGCGCTTTCTCACAAAAACGGGGGAGGCCCTTTGGTTCCATTGCCAAGGGAAATGCGTCCACGATGGCAGGGGACGCGTCAGCCGATCTGTTGGTCTTTTGACAGACATCACCCAACGCAAACAGCTCGAAGACAGTTTGCTGGTGTCGCAGCGCATGGAAGCAATTGGCCAACTGACAGGCGGCATTGCGCATGATTTCAATAACTTGCTGACTGTTATCCAAGGCAATGCAGAACTTCTTGAAGAACTGACAGAAGCCGACACACAGCTTACGGGCGAAATTGTCCGGGCCGTACAACGCGGCGCGGACCTGACCACCCACTTGCTGGCATTTGCGCGGCAGCAGACGTTGATCCCGACATCTATCAACCTCAATACGCTTGTTCCTGAAATGGGTAAAACCTTGCTGCGGGCCATCGGTGAGACGGTCACTATTGATTATTCTGGAACGGCGGACCTTTGGCCTGTCCATGCAGATCAGACGCAATTGGAGACAGCAATTCTTAATCTTGCACTTAATGCGCGAGATGCGATGCCGTCGGGCGGGACGTTGTCGATAACCTGTTCCAACCGCCACATCGCAGATATCAGAAATGTCGAGCTTTTGGAGTTGAGCGGCACTCACTATGTTGAAATTTCCGTGGCCGATACTGGCGCAGGAATGACGGAAGAAACCGTGCGCAAAGCTTTTGAGCCATTCTTTACAACCAAAGGCGTCGGGCAGGGCAGTGGGCTGGGATTATCGATGGTCTTGGGCTTTTCGCGGCAATCGCAGGGCAATGCACGTATCACGTCAAAACTGGGGAAAGGCACGACTGTGTCCTTTTATTTGCCGAAGTCAGACGAGGCAGAAACGCAAGACCTTGCACCGCGCTCCAGTGACGTTCTGTTCGGTAACTGGGAACATGTTCATATTCTTGAAGACAACCAGCAAGTCCAAGAGACAGTGTCGAAGTTGGTCCAGTCTTTTGGGTACAAAGTCACGACCTCCAACGATGTGGCACAAGCGTTGAGCTGGACTGAGAAGAATCCCGATGCTCAACTCTATCTTGTTGATGTGTTACTGCCGGGCGGCAAGAGCGGTGTTGATTTCGTTAAACAACTCAAGAAGCGCCAGCCCGATGCCAAAGTGCTGTTCATGTCTGGGTATTCAGAGAATGAACTGGTCGAAAATAGCGGTCTGACGCATGAGAATGGATTTATCTCTAAGCCATTCGAAAAAGGTGCGTTTTCACGCGCCATCGGATCAGCACTTGGCCACTGATCGCCGCAATTTATTGTGATTTGAGTCATTTGCCTTGAGCCAAATCAATGTCGGGTCTATATATTCTTTACTGTAATAGTCGGAAATGGGCTTGACCTATTCCCCTGCGAAAGTTGGAACTCGTAGAATGCACGCTTTGCCGCTTCAAGCACCCGTCAATCTGGCGTCGCCGGAACCTCCGGTCCTGGAAGGTTTGCCACTATTGCACCGCGACCTTCTGAACCATCTGCGCATGACTTCGTTGCATTGCCGAACTTCGCGCCGCACTGATCTTTTTGAAGCCTGTGCTGTGTTGTCTTCATCTGAAACGATTGCGAAGAACGCGTATGCGGAAACTCTCATGAAATGTCTGAGCCAAGCGATGGGCAAAGCGCCGGAACTGTACAGACCGGGTGTGAAAGACATATCTTTTGACGAGGCTTGGCTGCTGCGCACAACCGAAATGGCGTCGCGAAAAGACTGGCAGAGTTTTGAGTTCCTTTTGCGGTCTCGCGTACGCTCTCATGCGCTGCGGAATGTCGCGTCGTTGTTCATCGGAATTTCAAAGCAGTTCAGCCTAATTTAGAATTATTCTAAGAAACTTCTTGGCTTTTGCAGCGTTGGGCTTAAATGTGTTGGTATGCCAGCCAGTATTTTGCCAGCCAGCCTGATTTTTTGCCGATAGGAGACAAGATATGACCCAGACATCTGCTGCACTTTCAACGGACGCCCAAACGCAAATTGTTGACGCGCTGAACCAATCCGTCGCTGAAACAGCTGTAACAACGATGCTTGCGCAAAACTTTCATTGGAACGTGACCGGCATGGCATTTGGCCCGCTGCATGATCTGTTTCAAAAGATTTATGAAGATCATTTTATTGCACAAGACGATCTGGCCGAACGTGTGAAGGCGCTTGACGGGCACGCGGAAGGTACGCTGTCCGGCATGTTGAAGCGCTCGAAAGTGACGGAGCATGAGGGCGCCGCGACAGACAAAGAAATGCTCAAGATGATGGTTGCCGCGCAGGAAACGCTTGCCGCAACCCTGAAAGGCTGCGGAGAGACGGCTGCCAGCCATGGCGACACACTAACCGAAGACCTGTGCATTGCACGTGGTCAAGAGCATGAGAAGTTCGCCTGGTTCCTGCGGTCCCATTTGCGCTAAGGCAAAGTGATCTAGAGCCCAACAAGTCAAGCGCTCGTCCCGGTAAGGGCGGGCGTTTTTGCTTTTGACCAATGGCTTAAAGAAAAGGTAGCGGCTTTAGGCCCTTCTTCCTCAACTTCTTCAGGTAAGCGTCACGCCAATGCTCGAACCGCCCCATTGAGCTCTGTTGGCCTTGCAGCATTTCCACGAAGCCTTCACGATGCGCGTCCTTCTTCAGCGCTTTGAACAACGATTTCTGGGCTTTCGTCATCGAGCAGCCGATGCAATGCCCCTCGCGTTTATACTTACATACATCGATACAGGGGCTGGGCGTCTTGGTCATAGCTGTTGCCTTGCAAAGAGTAAGGGGGCTGTATGCACCCCTTGAGCTAGGTATTTGGAAAGAAAGTTAAAGGCAGATGGGCGCGCTTTACTTGGTCAATATCAACTTCCCAGCGCGCGTGATCCGCAAGACATAGGTTTGGCCGTCTAAAGCGATCCGCGCTTGGACGCCATTAGGCACCAAGGCCCGCGCATCATAAGTCGGCAAGTTGTCGTCCTGTACTGAGAATGCCGTGAGGGCCGTTGGTCTGGTTATCGCGTTCATGGCAATCTCTCCCAACGGTCCAAAAATTCTTCAAGCCGCTGCTCGGATGGGAAAACACCATCGAACGCGCGTTGTAGAAGCTCCATCCAAGATGTGTCCGAGCGGCGATTTTCTCCAGTGATCTGGGGTGGGGTCAGGCGTTGTTTCATTTCTAGACTCCAAGTTTCATGGGATCCGGGCTTGCCTGTCAGCAGGTGGCTGGGAGTTCGAATTTATATCCGATAATAATAGTAAGAATAATAATATCTGACTAAATTAGTCAACTGAATTTTTTCTAGGGTTTGAAAGCTCCTGAAAACCACGAAACCCCATAAAAATTGAACCTATTTGAAGGTTCTTGCCAATGGCAGGCCAAGGCCCTGCCACCGTTCAAACACAATTCAACGCGCATAAATCAACGCGGATCTTGTGCCATGGGGCTGGGTCCTTTGATCTTAGGCGTAAGGAACAATGACTGTAGCGGAGCAAAATTTCACGACTGATGCGGATGCATATCCTTCCGACGCACTTGCGCCGGGGACGCGGTTGTTGAACGGCCAGTACACAATTGATCGCTATCTCGCGAGCGGCGGTTTCGGCATTACATATCTCGCACGCGACAGCCTCGACCGCGTTGTCGTAATCAAAGAATGCTTCCCTGAAGCGATCTGCACACGTTCAAAAAAAACTGTTATCGCCCGCTCACGCGCGCATCTGAGCGAGTATCAATCCCTCGTCGAGATGTTCGTACGGGAGGCCCGCAGCATTGCAAAGTTAGACCACCCTAACATCGTGGGTGTGCATCAGGTGTTCGAGGACAATGAGACGGCATATATGGCGCTCGATCATATTGAGGGGCGCGACCTTCTCGATACAATCGAAAGCGGCCCTTTGCAGATGAGCCCGTCAGAGGTCAAAAGCTTACTGCTTAGAATTCTCGATGCCATCACAACGGTCCATGATCAGGACATGCTGCATCGCGATATCTCACCCGACAATATCTTGATTGACCGTCAAGGCGCGCCAGTCCTCATTGACTTTGGAGCCGCGCGCGAGGAGGCCAGCAAGAAAAGCCGGGCCCTGTCTGCTTTGCTCGTCGTGAAAGACGGATACTCCCCGCAGGAATTCTACATCGCAGGAAGCCAACAAACGGCGTGCAGCGACCTTTACGCTTTGGCCGCAACATTTTGCCATTTGATCACAGGTGTGGCCCCGCCCAACAGCCAAAGCCGCCTTGCGGCGATTGCCAACCATCAGCCGGACCCGTACCAGCCGATGGTTGGTCGGATTGACGGGTACGAAAAAGAGTTTCTTGAAGCGCTTGATGACGGGATGCAGGTCTTTCCGACCGACCGCATCCAAACCGCCCACGACTGGATTATCCGCATTGATGCTGATCGTCGCCGCGACGCGGCACTGGCGGCTGCAAATGATGATCAGCAAATCGAATTGACAGTAATGGAGTTGGTTACCAAAGCTGCAACACTTCCTGAAGAGCAGCCCGCCCCAAAGCGTAAGCCGGAATTGGTCGCGGAAAAACCTGCTCCGAAACCCTTGCTGGCATTGGTTGAAGTAGAGCCTGTACTTGAGCCGGAACAGGATGATCCACTGGCAGAAATCGAGCTTGCGGCTCCGCCGGAAGATGTGGTCGTTGAGCCACCTCAAGAAGAACAAATCGAACCGCAAGGCCACAGCGCAGACCTGATCGCGCCAGAACAGACTGTCGAACTTAAGCCTGAACCCGCCGTGGAAGAAGAGATGGACGGAGGCGTGTCCACACCACGGTTTCTTGCGGTCATGGTGATTTTTTGGTCGGTCGTGGTCGCTATGTTTGATGGCTGGCCCGCGCAGCTTGGCTACGCAGCAGAACCCGTCCTTCGACATGTTTTCAGCTTGGCCCCGCCTTAGCTATCCTCCCAACCCCGCAGCGCAATATCAGAGCAGTAAAGAGAGAGTGTGTAAAATGACGTTATTTAAACGGGTTTTTGAGAGCCATTTTAGTGAGGAAGATCAACCAGCAAGCGGAACACCGGCCTTGCTGGATTCTGAATTTACACCGGCTGAACGGGATATTGAAGACGTTGCGCTTGACCAGCATCAGGTGGCAAAAGAAGACCCATTGGAAGATGACGCAGTCGCAATACTGTCTCGTCTTGAGACGCTGAGTGCTGTTCCCGAACATCTGGCCCCTCCCGTACCTCAAGAACAGGTCGAGCCGGAACCGCAGATTTCTATGGCCGCGCGTGCTGCCGAAGCGCATGCGCAAATGAATGGCGCACAGCTGCAGCACAGCGCGCCCCAAATACAGCAGGACGACGCAGCAAACGCCTCTCAACACCTTGACCGCGTGGCAGAACCGCCAGAGGCAGCACAGCGCGGCCGTGGTCGTGTCAAAACCCGCCTCTTAGGATTCCACCAAGCAGCCGGTATTTCGGCGGATCCCTTTCAGGACCCGCAGAAAGATGCCCCTGATCAGAGCGGGCTGTTTCCAACGGGCTGGCTCGTCGTTGTAGATGGACCCGGGACGGGCAACGCCTTGCCGATCTATGAGGGCGTCTCAACTCTTGGACGGGGCGATGATCAGGCCTTGAAGCTTGATTTCGGGGATACGAGCATCTCCCGCCAAAACCATGCCGCCGTCGCTTATGATGGAGAGCAAAACAAGTTCTTCCTCGGCCATGGTGGTAAATCGAATATCATTCGTCTGAATGATAAACCTGTGCTGAGCACAGAAGACCTCAATCACGCTGACATCTTGCGCATCGGTGAGACGACATTGCGTTTCGTTGCCCTGTGCGGTCCCGACTTCGATTGGGCCGGGAGCAAAACCAATGGAGCATGAGCGGCAGGGTTTCACCTTTGACGCGGCATCGGCGATCAGTTGCGGCGCGCGAGACTACCAAGAGGACGCGCTGTTGGCAGATTTTGCCAATGGGGATGATTTGGGTTTCGTGATCCTCGCCGACGGTATGGGCGGCCATGCGGCCGGTGACATCGCCAGCAAAATTGTCGTCACGGAAATGTTTCGTGAACTAACCTTCCAGCGCGGCTCAATGGTTGAGAGCAGCGAAGCCATTTGCGACGTTCTCAGGAAAGCGGCTGACGGCGCCAATCAAAGCCTGGAATGCCATGTCGAAGCCCATCCTGAGAGGAAGGGTATGGGGGCCACTTTGGTCTCCGCCGTTATCAAAAACGGTAACCTTTATTGGATATCTGTCGGGGACTCGCCGCTTCTTTTGTACCGGGATGGCGAGCTGACGCAGTTGAATGAAGATCACTCCATGGCCGGTCAAATTGATATGATGGTAGAGAAAGGCATGCTGAGCGCTGACGAAGCCAAGACACATCCAGACCGCAACGTTTTGACGTCAGTTCTCATTGGAACGCCTATCCCACAAGTGGACTGTCCTAACCGTCCGTTTCATCTTCAGGCGGGCGATACCCTGATTGTTGCCAGTGATGGTCTGCAGTTTTTAAGCGACGATGACATTCGGCGCACGCTGCGTGATCTACCCTTAAGCCGCAGCAAGGAAGTCGCCGATGCGTTGATGACCCGCTTAAGCGGTCTCAATGATCCGGAATTGGACAATATTTCCTTATCCGTCTTGCAGGTCAGTCAATCACCGCAAACCGCAAACATCACACCCATTCGCCCTGAAGTCTCTGTGCCTCAGCATATCGCAAAACAACCACAGCCTGCGAACCTGTTTAAGGCATCATCAGGATTGGCAGCGAAAGGGCGAAGCCTCTTCGCCGGGAAAGGACGGGGTTAAACGATGGAAGACCCGCCGCTGACTACTCAGCTGGAACGGCTCATCAAGACCGGGGGATTGCCCAATAATGTGCAAGCCTCGACGGCTCTTCTGCTGGGGCGTCTACAATCCGTTATCAATGTTCGCCTGATGGGACCGGGTCGGGCGCAAAAGACCGGTCTGATCGCAGCATTTGCAGGGATGGAATTGCCCGATATTCCGCATGCGGAGGTTTGGTTGCACTACGGTGAGGTCCCGTTGACAACCGTGCATTACCACGACGGGACCAGTCAAATCTGGACGCCAGATACAGAACATGGCGCCGCCCACCCAATTCGTATTGATTTAGCCGCACCAATCCGAGAGCTCGAATTGCTGTCCTTTCATCTGGTTGGTGATCTGGATCGTGGCGAGGGTGAACGGCTGAAGGGATCTCATGCCTTTCAGGATGCAGATATTGTCTTGTGGTGTACTTTGCGTTTTGACCCTTCTGAGGCCGCGCAATGGAACTCTGCGCCGGACCGTCTGAAGGATCATAGCTTCCTTGTCAGCTTCACAGGCGATGGGTCCTTGCCACCCTCTCAACAAGCCGCGTTGGCGGCGTCGGTGGAGCAGGAGTTTTATGCCGCTCAACAAGTCAACTTGAATGAGCCCGGTCAAAAATCAGCTAAGCGGTTACTGTCTGATATCTATAATATCGCACAGTCTGGCCGACGTGCTGATCAAGATGGCGCGGCAATGCTGCTAAAAACCTATGAGACCTTGCTCAAAGTCACTGCTGGGTCTGTCGAGACTCCTGAGGTTTCGGTAGAGCCGACATCGCCGGTCTATGCCAAGGCGCTGAAAGTTATCTCGGATTGTGCGATTGACCTGTCCGATCCACTACCAAACGAAGACCGCTCTGATCTGGCGGGGGTTTTGATGAAATGTGCAGATGCCTCACAGACGATTGCGGACTTGTTTGAGGATGTCGCAGAGGAAGATGCGAAATTTCGAACGCTCA
Source organism: uncultured Litoreibacter sp. (assembly GCA_947494435.1). Classification (GTDB taxonomy): domain Bacteria; phylum Pseudomonadota; class Alphaproteobacteria; order Rhodobacterales; family Rhodobacteraceae; genus Litoreibacter. The sequence continues at coordinate 535,044 of CANLUY010000001.1, read as the reverse complement.
GAGACGACGTGCTGACAGCCTCGGACCAACTTACGTTGATGACGATGGAAAAAGGTGTCCAACCGGCCATCGACGCTGTCACGACGCTCATTCAGCTTAAACGTGACTTTGAGATGCGATGTGCAGCCTGACGAACCTGTCTTTACGGAATGATAAGTAAACGAACGTATAAGCACGCAACTGCGCAACACTTGCGCCGCAGAAATGACAGGCCATGAACGCTGAAGCGAAAATAGACACAGGACAAGATGACGAGCTGACGGCCTGTGAGGCCTTGATCAGTTCGTCAACGGCTGCGCTAACGGATTTCAAGGCCGCGCTCCGTCCTGTTCAGCGCGCTTTGCATGTGATCAACGAGTTTGGTGATGCGAATGCACAAAAGGCCGCTGATCGCCTGACCCGACAGATTGAGGCGTTTGAGCCAAGCGTCACGCTGATTGGTCAAATTAAATCTGGCAAAACGTCGCTTGTGAATTCGATGGTCGGGCATCCAGATCTGCTCCCCGCTGATGTGAACCCGTGGACCTCCGTGGTGACTTCCCTCCATATGAGTCCAAAAGGACGCACGCCAGAAACAAGCGCAAAATTTCGGTTTTTTGAGCAAAGCGAATGGGACCGCCTGATCCAAGGCGGTGGCCGGATGGGTGAACTCGCCGATCGGGCGGGAGCCGAAGCGGAATTGGTGAAAATCAAGGAACAGGTCGAAGCTATGCGCGAAAAATCGCGTCAACGTTTGGGCCGTAAATTTGAGATGCTGTTGGGCCAAGAACATGCCTATGGCCATTTCGATAAAGACCTGATCGAGCGCTATGTTTGTTTAGGCGATGATTTCGGCGAAGAAGAAGAGGTTCGCAATACGCAAGGTCGTTTCGCTGATATCACCAAATCCGCCAAGTTGTTCTTCCAGCAACGTGGTTTGCCCGTAAATCTCTGCGTGCGAGACACGCCCGGCGTCAATGACACCTTCCTAATGCGTGAGCAGATCACAATTCAAGCGATCCGCGATAGCCGCATTTGCGTGGTTGTTCTTTCAGCGCATCAGGCTCTCTCATCGACCGATATGGGTCTTATCCGGCTGATATCAAACGTTAAAAGTCGCGATGTCATTATCTATGTTAACCGGATTGACGAATTATCTGATCCCGGTACCCAAGTGCCTCAAATCCGCGCGAGTATCACAGACACGCTCGCGAAACATCATGGGCCTGATACGGCGGAGATCATATTCGGAAGTGCGCTTTGGGCCGATTATGCAATGCGTGGACGCCTAAAAGGTATTCCCGAGGCAAGCAAATCTGCATTGTTGAACTGGGCAGAATTCGCGGATTGCCCAATTCCAAGGCGATCAGACCCGCGCGCGCTTTTATGGGAATTGTCCGGCGTTCCGGCGCTGTATAAATCAGTTGGAAATCGCATAATCGAAGGTGAAGGCTATGAGGTGCTGCATGATATCGCGACGCAGGCAAGTAACCTCATCAACAACATCCTTATCTCTGACAATGTCGCCGCGAAAACCCAAATAGGACAGGTTGATGTCCATTTAAATCAGGACGACATTTCTCACGCGCTCAATGGTATTCGGCGGCGGAGCGAGCGGGCTTTGACGGAAAGCCTTACGAACTTACATGCAACCTTCTCCGACCGGATTGACCGTGCCCATGACAGCTTTCTCACGCGCGCAACGCAGGCGTTGATCGCGCATTTGGAACGCTATGGGGAGCACAGTGTTTGGGAATATGACCCGACGGGCCTGCGTGTTCTTCTCAGCTCATCTTACAAGATGTTTGGCCAAAAATGCCAAGCCACCTTCACGAATTGCGCGCAGCAAACGGTGACCGAAATGGGGGCGCTTTATCAAGAAACGCTCAAACTGCCGCTCGATCTGTTTGATACGAAACTACCCGCGCCCGTTCGCATTCCGCCGCCCGTCGCTCTGGGACAAACAATTGCTTTGGACATGAAAGGCAGTTGGTGGAAAAGCTGGTGGTTCCGGCGCCGTGGCTATCAGGCCTATGCGAAGAATTTTCACGAGCTGATTAAGGCGGAAACCGTTGGTCTGATCACAGACCTGCGCGATACGCAGGCCGAGGCGGTGCGCAGCGACATGGCATTGGCGTTTGAAGAGTTTCTGAACGCTCAATGCGCCATGTTCGAAAGCGTGACAGAACACTCTTCTCTTGGGGCCGAAAAGCTCGATCAGTTGTTTGATCTGTCTTCACTCGAACATCGTGAGCAGGAGTTGAAAGCCGCGCTCAGCGGCATTGAAGAGTATTGCACATGACAGACGATGAGCTTGAAACCGCAAAGCCTTGTATTGCCCTGATGGGGGAATTCAGTGCTGGCAAAAGCACCTTGGCAAACCTGTTGATTGGCGCCGATCCTCTGCCGGTACAAGTCGTCGCGACACAGTTGCCTCCTGTTTGGATATCCCACGGCGCGCGCCGGCCGTACCGTGTCGATCTAGAAGGGGAAGAGCACGCCATCGACATTAACGATCTTGCAGCGGTCCCGTTGGAGGACACATCTTATATCCACATTTTCCGGGAAGAAGACATTCTTGAACAATGTGATCTGCTCGATATGCCCGGCATTTCAGATCCGAATATGTCGCCGGATGTCTGGCAGCGTATGATTTCCAAAGCAAATGGCGTCATCTGGTGTAGCCATGCAACGCAAGCGTGGCGCCAAAGCGAGGCTGCCGTCTGGGGCGAAATGAATCCAGACCTTTACGATCGCAGCATCCTGCTGCTTACGCGCATCGACAAGTTGCTCAATGAGACTGACCGAATGCGGGTCTTGAAGAGAGTGCGCAAGGAAACCGTTGGTCTTTTCACGTCCTGCTTGCCTATTTCGCTTCTTCAGGCAACGCAGGAACAAGACGACTACGAGCAATGGAAGCAAAGCGGCGCTGGTGACTTTGCGCGTGCGTTGGCAAAGCTCTTGGGTCAGTTGCAATCCGACTTGAAAACGCAAGCCACACACTCTTCGGATTTACCTGTAGATGTCGCATTGGGTGTGAAAGCGTTTACTCCGCCGCAACGCCCAGATTCCGAACTGGACGCTGAACCACCCCAAGTGCCACAGATCGTCCCACGCCGTGTGGCAGCTCAGGCAACAACGCGACGCCCGCCACCACGCGCTTGAACTTGCGCAATCTTAACGCCTTCCAAACCCTTACCCCTTACAGCAGATAGAAAGCGAGCCTCATGGTGGGGTGCCGTTTGCTTTGATGTGAGGATCCGATGAACATATCCGAAAGCCTGACTGCGCTTCGGCACAAGTTCTCAGACTGTATGACCGTTGCCTTTGCCGATATCTCAACAGGGATGGTCCTGTCATCAAGCTCCCAAGATCACCTAAACCAAGAGCATCTAGACGCATTATGTGCGACTGCCACTGACATGCTATCCGGCGACACAGCAAGACGGATTTCAACAGTGTTCGACGACGCGTCAGACGTACAGCAAGCCATCATTTTTGAGGCAACTGAAATTGGCATTTTTCTAAAATCTGCACATGGGTCCTCGGATGCTCTGTGTTGCGCATGTCGACCTTCTATTGATCTCGCAGAATTTCTGCGCCACGCGCATCAGCACTTTTGTGATCTGGAAAAGCAGTTTGGCGCTGTGGCATCGACATGAACGACCTGACTGCTCTTCATAAGCGCATCACCGTTCTCAGCAGGGTTGAGAATGCTGATGAGAGCGGTCGCGAGCTTCTGGGAAACGATTGTAACGACCCACATCAGGCCTTTCTTGAGGAAGTGGCGGAAACTCAGTTTTTGCGCCGATTAACCTTTACCAATGATCGTGGCGAGACCGTGAATTGCGACGTGATGTCTGGCCGTGTTTTGTGGATATGGCAGGATAGACCAAATCCACGCGGTGACTTGTCAGAAGCGGATGACGACGAAAAAAACGCGCAAATTTCCGTATGCGGGAATTTGTTGGCGGGCACTGCAAGCCTAAAGGTCCGAAGTGATCTCATCAGAACCGACATCGTTCGCGACGGGTATGGCCTGACTTTGACACCAGACATGTTTGATCGCTCGCAAGGGATCAAAAGGCAAGGCTTTCAGGTTGAAAGGTTTGCAGCAAAATTAGCAGACCTTTCGACCGCTTTGGTGCGCGTAGATCACGGCCAGATTTCCAACGCTGTCGGTCAAGATCGGCAACTTGAACACCTTCTTGCGCTCGCGAAGGAGGAGGCTTCATCAGCCGCACCACCGATGCAAGAAACGTCGAGCGGTCATTTTGTGCTGCTGAGTACAGGGCGTGGTATCGAAAATTCCAATGGGCAGGCCGCGTTGTGCGCCGCAATCTCGAACACTGTGCTGTTTGTGTCTTTTCCCGCTGGTTCAATGAAGGACGTCATCAGGTGTTGGTCTGATGCGAAGGGATAGCGGTTCATCACAAGGAAATATTGACGCTTAGGAAAAAATATTTAACATTGGGAATATAGTGGTTGTAAGAAACAACTTGCTGTCGCCATGCGTCGCTGGCTCCAACCGATCAAACTTCAGCAATTTGATCGCTCCGTTGATAGCGGCGTGCGGATTGTACATAATGGGCGGGTTGCAGAAGGAATTACGAAAATAATGGGGCTTCGACATTCTGGCTTTCATGCCTTCACGACGGTTGATCCGCGGACCCCTCGGGAAGCGGTGCAACGCAGTATTGAAATCTATGTAAACAAGGGCTTCAGCGACTTAGAACTTGCCGCCATTACCCATACCTTATCTACCGCCAACGACATTCTCGCGCAGGATACATTCAGCTGGCGATTCGTGTCTGATACTCCCGGCTTCGTAAATGGTGAAACAGGCACCATCGTGCGCGCAGAGCCAGCCATTGATAACCATGGTTTTTCCGATTTGATGGTGGTGATCGGGGGGAAGTCTGCCTCCAAAGCGTCATGGCTTCGCCGTACCCGTGCGATGCAACGCAAAGCCCTGCCTGTTGTTCTGCTATCGAATGCTGCGACTGGATACATCAAAGAGGCGAAGTCACCTGTCGGCAAAGTCACCACGCATTGGCGCGATATCGCAACTTTAGAAGAAACCGGATATTATCCAAATCTGACCTCGCGGTTTTCGGAAAGCAGTGACGGGATCATTACCGCGGCGGGTGTCGGTGCGACGTCTGAACTGATCATCGGCCTGATTGCGCCGCTCCTCGACAGTCCGCAAGTGGCTGAACTTGGCAATCGATTGCTACTACATACAATCCGTAAATCTGATGCGGAGCAACCAAAAGACATCGCGGACAATGCGGGTCTGTTTGACAGCCACGTCACCCATGCGATCCGATTGATGGAGGGCTCAATCGCAGAGCCCATGCCAATGGCGGACCTCACGCAAGAGGTCGGTGTCTCTACCCGCCACCTCGAACGGGTTTTCCGGAAAGTCTTCGACGACACGCCTGCGAAATTCTACAAACGGCTGCGCACCAAACGCGCCCGTACAATGATCGAAGAAACATTGATGCCGATGGTGGAGATCGCGGTCGCGACGGGCTTTGGGTCCTGTGATACACTGTCCAAGGCCGTGAAAGATGAATATGGGATCACCCCATCAAAGATGCGGGCGCGAAAGAAGATCAGCTTGCTGAAATTCGAAGAAGAAGACTAAAGCGCCAAATAGCCAATAGCGACAAATGTCAGCAGACAGCCGCCCCATTGCGCGCTTGTCATGCGTTCTTTTAGGAACGCCCATGCCATGACAATCGTCAGCAACCCGAAAACAGATGAGGCAACAGAGGCATATTGTGCGTCCGGCAATCCGCCAGCGGAGAGGACTGCCATCAACGCAACACCGTCAAGGCATCCCATCAATATGAGAATCGGCAGCGCCTTTCGTCCTGGCCAAAATGGCAAACCACGCACCGCAATAAGCAGTGTCAGCAAGACAATAGCAACGGCCCGCGTGATCATCACGACCGGCAAATCATGCGCCATACCGGCAGCCATCTGGCCTAGCGCAAAAGTTCCGGCAAATCCAATCGCTGCGATCAAAGCATAGAGAATTGTCAGTCCTTTTGGAGGGACGTCTTCATCGCTGTCATCTGACAAAACCGCAACGACTGAGACGCCCGCAATGATCGCAAGTACCGCAAACCACTCGAACAGTGAAATCGTCGTACCAGACAGGGCTGCCCAACCGACGGAGAGGATGGGATAGCTTGCAATGATCGGGGCCACCAAGCGGACGGGTCCGCGTTGGAACGCGCCATATAGACCAAGGCTCGCGATTAAGAAGAAGACGCCGGATGCTGCCGCCAACCACATCGCTTCCCGCGAAATCGCGTCAAACCCACCGCTTGCGAGGGTCAGGCCACCTTGAAAAATGGTGCCAGCAACAAGGACGACCATAAGCGACGCCATAAGTGGTATGTTCTGGCTAACGCGGCGCACAAGAATGTCGTGCAAACCCCAGCAGAACGCAGCAATGAGCCCAAGGGTCAAGGCACCCATCAGCAGGGCATCCGACAAAAAATAGTAAGAATTCTCATGATGCCTGTTTGATTTCCTTGCGAGTCAAAGAACCGCTCGTTATTCTCACTGTTAAAGTTTTTTTCCGCTCATGCAACATTTGAGCTTCGGAGGGAATGGCATATGCTCGACGATCTCTACCCCAAGGTCCAGCCCGGACCTCCGCGCCCGAGCGAGATTATCCAACCCCGTGTCTTTTCCCTTCCACCGGGGACAGAACGATATGTTGTCGAAGGGTCCGGGGCGGTTTTGATCCCGATTGAAGCTGGCGATCAGCTCACGGTGATAAATGATGAGGGGGGCCAACTGGCCGAAATCCTGGCTGCCGATGCCAAGGGTAGTATTGATCTAGGCATTCTTGGAACCAAAGCGAACGCGCAAGCGGCAGGTCTTCGCGGGCTTCTAAGCTCAGACACACAGTCGCTGCGTGGATTTCGAATGGGGTTGGAGGCGCGCAAGATTGACATAGCGCAGGCTGAGGCATTGCATCTTTTCGACCCCGATACCCGCGCCAAGGCCGAAGAAACGCTGCGGGCGCAGCGTGATGGTGTGGTTATTATCGCCAGCCCCGGCGCGGCGATGGATATCGAAGCGCAAAACACAACGACTCCACTAACGGTGATGATAAAACGTGCGACGATCAAATCGCATGTGAAGTTCGAGCTTCCCGATCCGCTTGCCGACATCCAAGACGACATCCGCGTGCACTCCGCCACTGCGGAGGCCTTTTTCGTCAAAGCGGGTGACTATATCCAGATCATCGACGTGGATGGTCGACAATGTACTGATTTTGAGTGTTTTTCGGCTCGTAAGCTGGACAAGGGCATTGAGCATGCGCTGGACGTTACGACCACAAGAACCCTGATGGGCCATGCCTATCCAATGCCCGGCCTTCATGCGAAATACTACGATCAGGAGATGCTGCCGCTCGTTGAAGTCGTTCAAGACACGTGTGGACGTCACGACGCTTTCGCGTTGGCGTGCTCAGCCAAATATTATGACGACATCGGCTATCCTGGCCACGCCAACTGCTCTGAGAACTTCAATACAGCGCTGGAAAAATTCAACGTCACGGCGCGCCCGGGATGGATGGCGATCAACTTCTTCTTCAACACCTTCCTCGACGAGCACGGTGTCATGTATTCCGACGAGCCGTGGTCGCGCCCTGGCGATTACGTGCTCTTGCGCGCGCTGACTGACATCGTCTGCGTCTCCTCTGCCTGCCCCGATGACACGACGGCGGCCAACGGATGGAACCCCACCGATATTCATGTCCGCACTTATAGCGGCAAGGAAACCTTCCAACGCGCGGTCGCATACCGGCCCACCCCAGATGCGGAACCTAAAATGACCAAGCAAACCGGCTTCCACGACAGCTTCGCCAAGCACACCCGCAACTTCATCGAATATAACGGCTATTGGCTGGCCAACTGCTTCGCCGAAGCAGGCCCGATTGAGGAATACCATGCGTGTCGCCAGAAGTCGGTGATCATGGACCTTTCCCCCTTGCGCAAGTTTGAGGTGACCGGCCCAGACGCGGAGGCGCTTTGCCAATATGTCTTCACGCGCAACATGAAAACTCTGCCCGTCGGCGGCGTGGTTTACACCGCCATGTGTTACGAGCACGGCGGGATGATTGATGATGGCACGGTCTTCCGGCTCGACAAGGATAACTTCCGCTGGATTGGCGGGAACGACTATGGCGGCGAATGGATGCGCGAACAGGCTGAGAAGTTAGGTCTGAAAGTTCTTGTCCGCTCCTCGACCGATCAGTTGCACAATGTTGCTGTTCAAGGCCCTGAAAGCCGTGACCTCCTGCGTAAGATTGTCTGGACGGCGCCGCACAACCCTGAGTTCGACCAGCTTGGCTGGTTCCGTCACACGCCAGCACGCCTCAATAATGAAAGCGGCACGCCATTTGTCGTATCCCGCACGGGCTACACGGGTGAGCTGGGTTATGAGGTCATGTGCCATCCCAAAGACTGCGCAGAGATTTTCGATGCGATCTGGGATGCCGGCCAAGCCCATGGCCTAACTCCGATGGGGCTGGAAGCTTTGGACTTAGTTCGTATCGAGGCTGGTTTGATTTTTGCGGGCTATGATTTCACTGACCAGACAGACCCGTTTGAAGCGGGCATCGGGTTCACCGTGCCGCTCAAATCCAAGCCGGATGACTTCATCGGGCGGGACGCGCTTATTAGGCGCAAAGAGCACCCGATGCGTAAACTGGTCGGGCTTGATATCGACGGTAACGTGCAAGTGGATCACGGCGATTGCATCCATATTGGCCGTGCTCAAATTGGGGAGGTGACATCCTCCATGCGCTCGCCCTTGCTAGGTAAGAATATCGCATTGGCGCGGGTCGACGTGGCGCATGCAGAGGCAGGAACAGAATTGGAAATTGGGAAGTTGGACGGCCATCAGAAACGATTGCCTGCCCGTATCCGCGCCGATCTTGCAGCCTTTGATCCAAAGAAAGAACGGCCGCGCTCGTAGCTTGCCGCGTCGGCAAACGCGCCTAGGTTACGGGCTATGACACAAAACACCGACCTGAGCGACGGGCATCGCAGCGAGATTATCCAGATGGCTTTGTCTGACCATGTCAGCTTTGCTGATATTGAAGCGGAATACGGATTGCAGGAGAAACAGGTGAAAGAGCTTATGCGCAACAGCCTCAAACCGGGCAGCTACAGGACATGGCGCAAACGGGTGCGTGACTTCGGCACCCGCCGCGCACACTATAAATGAGCCTGTTGATGCACAGGCGCGCTTTGATTTTTGCACTACTTGCTGGAGTTGCGGCGCCAGCAAGCGCGCAATCCGTCAAGCTGAAGGCCCATGAGATCGACGCATTATTGTCTGGCAATACGGCGGTAGGCACTTGGGAAGGAACCAAGTACCGGCAATATTTTGCGTCTGACGGATCAACGATCTACGCGCAAGACGGCGCGCGCTCGACCTTGGGGCAGTGGCGTATTGATCAGACGCGGGACGAATACCAATCCATCTGGCCCCGTGACGCCGAATGGGAAGGCTGGTTCGTGATGGAATGGGCTGGTGACTATTTCTGGGTCAGTAAGAAAACACCACCAACGCCCTTCGTTGTGCTTGAAGGCGAACAGTTGGTCGCAAAGTGAGATACCTCACTGCAGTGATCGCAATAGCCGCTTTCCCTGCGCAGGCAGATGTTTTCTGCGACGAAGTTACCTCACTTCTGGCAAGCGACGCCCTTAAGGCCGGTGACGTGCGCATCAGCCTGCCTGACGCGGCTGCGGGCACAGCATCCTGCCGTTCCTCACTGGCATTGGGTGGTGCACGTTCGCTAAATTGCCACTGGACGTTCGCTTACCGCAGCGACGAAGCCCAAACAGCCTTTGAAGGGGCTACATCAAGCCTTGAGCGGTGTTTTAACGGGCAGGCACAACCGATTGCCGATCAAGCGGTCAACCATCCGGATTTTTATGACTTGAAGGTGTTTCAACATCCTCAAGGCGAGGTCGGCATTTCGCTCAAAGATAAGGGCGCTCTGGCTCAAACGCTGATATTTCTGCGTGTGGCACCTGCTCCATAAGATGCGCGGAACTATGAAATACTGGTATATTTGGGCGGGTGATCGGCGCTGATCCGTGACGCGCCAGCAAAGTGTTCAGAAGATCTCTGCGCCGCGCGCGACCCAAGATAATCGCAAAGACGATCCCCGCGTTGAGGACCAACAGATAAACGGGATAGGCCAGCAAGACGGGATCAAATGCACCGACTGATCCGATCGCAAGAAGTGATGCGACGAGCGACGCTGCCCACATGAACATCGTCTCCCGCGCTGGATCAAGATAGGCTTTGCGGATGGTTACGCTTCCACCAAGCAAGCTGATCCCGATCGAAATCGTCAACGCGTACGCTGCGTTTGATGTAAAGTACCAGATGATCAACGCGAAACCCGCAATCAATAAAACGATCACATCCTCACTGCTCAAAAACCTGCCCATTCCCAAAAATAAGGACAATACAAACACAAAGATCGTCCCTCCCGCCTGAACACCAGCATACCAAAGAGATGCCGTTGCCCCCTCATGAAATTGGGACGCAAAGGCGATTGCACTCAGGACAGACCAGATCAACCATGACGACCTGACGGGTTTTGTCCTGCGGGTGAACGTGTCGCGAATGTACGGAGCGAAGGCGATTGTGCTCAATAAAGCGGAGGCAATGCCGAACAAAATTGTAACCTGACCGAGGCTGTTCGCTTGAAAAAAAGAAACCACGTTGAAACCCTTCAAATGCTGCGGCGTTTACGCCGTCTGGTGAAGGTTACGTAACGGCATGGGGTCAAAGGGCCGTGATTTCGGCATTAATCATTCGTGAAAAATCGTCAAAATCGGTTTTTTATGTAGATTTTTCTAACCATTGCGGACACCGCTGCTTGAGCGCGCGCTGCCTTCAGGAATTGCAAATGGACAGCCTATAGAACGAGCCGTGTTCGAACCTTCGGGGGACACCCCGTCGTATCTATTCGTGGCATATTGGGAGGGTGCAGCCGTCGATTAAACGACGTCTCTCGCGCCAGTCTCTGAGCTGTCACCGGTGATTTCAGACGCCGCGCAGGTTGTGCGGTGAAAGCTATAGCCCACGAACAAGCGGGCCCGCTTTTTTCTCAATCTGTGAGTGTTGCTGCAGATCTCGTCACTGCCGCCCGCAATCCCGCATAAAGCCTGCGCGATTGCTGTTGAGCCGTGCTTACGTGGGCCTCGCAATCCAATGCAAATTGCTTTGCCTTCTCTTCAGAGCCCAACCATTCGACCGCGCAAGCGTAATTCCCCGGATCGCCCAACCACCCCGTGACAAGCTCTGGCGTCAGTTCAGGATGAAATTGGACACCCCAGGCTTTGTCGCGGAAGCGGACGGCTTGGACATTGCAATTGGCATTTTCAGCCAGCACCACTGTATCTTCTGGAAGGGACGTCACTTCTACACCATGCCAATGCATCACACGAAAAGTGTCTTCGAAACCGTCAAAGATCGGATCCGCGGTAGCCTCCGCAGTCAGCGAAACATCCAAAACACCGATCTCTGGCGGCGTCATTTGCTCGCATAAACCGCCCAAAGCATCGATTAAAAGTTGATGGCCCAAGCAGATACCCAGATAGGGCTTCCGGAAGGCACGCACCCATGTGGCGATTGCGGCTTTTTCTGCACGTAACCACGGATGCTCTGCGGTTTGCCACACATCCATGGGGCCGCCCATGACGATCATTGCGTCGAACTCCGACATGTCGGGAATGCGCTCGCCCAGATGTAGCTCCACAACAAAGGCCGTGTCACCGGCCTCCGCGATCAAATCTCCGAAGGCTGCGGGGTGCTCACCATCAGTGTGTTGAAGGATTAGGACCTTCATCTAGTTTTGCAGATACACCTCAAGGCTGTCATCCAGCGCATCCTTCCATGGTGTGTGATGGATCGGAGCCATCGTGCCTGTCATCACAGACTTGTAGCAATTGTCGCGGAAGGTCATGATGCCAGCCTTCTTGTGACCTTTCCACTCCTTAAATGCCATGCATGCGCCCTCGACATCAAAGCTGGGGTAGTCCGTTTCTGCGATCAGTTCTTTGATATAGTCGCCCTGATACCAGATCGCGGCATAGTCATCTTCGCCCGAATCTTCGCGTGCGATACGGTCGGCCACGTCTGCTTCCATCTCGGACTTCGACGGCATCGAAATCTTGCCCATGATCGCATCGCGCACCCACCACGCTTGTGCGTCGAACATGTTGAATGTGAACCATTGGTCCTGCATGCCGAGGTAAAAGAGCGCCGGATTATCCACCCATGCCACCCCTTTATACAGGTCTGCCGTCGCCAAACGGTTCGCGGTTTTCAGCCGTAGCTCTTCCGCCATGAACGGGAAGTGATGCTGATATCCGGTGCACAGAATAATCGCATCGACGTCTTTAGTGGTGCCGTCTTTGAAATGGGCCGTTTTGCCGACGACTTTGGTGAGCAGCGGAACTTCGGCCCAATTATCTGGCCAGTCATACCCCATCGCTGCCGTGCGGTGTGAGACCGTGATCGACTTCGCGCCGTATTTCCAACATTGCGAGCCGATATCTTCGGCGGAGTAGCTGGTTCCGACGATCAGGATATCTTGGTCTTTGAATTCCAGCGCGTCGCGGAAATCGTGGGCGTGAAGCACGCGACCCTTGAAGCTGTCAAATCCCTCAAACTGCGGCACATTCGGCGTGGAGAAATGTCCCGATGCGCAGATGACATGGTCAAACTCTTCCGTGCTTTCGGTGTCATTCGGCAGGTCTTTCACTGTCACGGAGAACTTGCCGTTTTCAAATTCCACACGACGCACGACGGTTTCAAACTTGATCCAGTCGCGGACCCCCGCTTTTTCCACGCGGCCCTGAATGTAGTCAAACAGCACTGCTCGCGGTGGATAGGACGCGATCTGCTTTCCGAAATGCTCTTCAAAAGAATAGTCAGCGAACTCCAGCCCTTCTTTTGGTCCGTTGGACCACAGATACCGATACATGGAGCCATGCACTGGCTCCCCATACTGATCCACGCCTGTGCGCCATGTGTAGTTCCACAAACCACCCCAATTGGCCTGCTTCTCAAAGCAAACAATCTCAGGAATATCTTCCCCGTTTTGCTTAGCGGATTGGAAAGCGCGAAGTTGGGCAAGCCCAGACGGTCCAGCGCCAATGACGGCAATTCTTTTGGTCATAAAGTGCATCCTTTCGATCTTTTTCATTCAGCGAAATTTTGCACTGTCAGTCAATAAATTTTCTCATGATGAAATTAAGCTGACTGGTTTATCTCAAATTGGATGCGCCTTTCTGTTGCCCTGTAAGAGCATCTTAACCGAAGCGGCTTTTGGTGCGCCTGTTCTGTGAAGGGTAAGACATGGCAGGCTACATATCAGAGATTAACGTATACGGAGCGCAAGCTGGCGGTGATTTTGTCGAGTTGGCCTTTCCTGCTGGCACGGATGTCTCCGGGTATCAGGTTTATGCTTACAAAAGTGACGGCACGATTTATTCGGGGCCGTTTGGTCTGGGCTCGGTTCAGTCCACTCAGAACGGAGAGGATGTTTATGTCGTCGACTCAGGCGACGGTTTCTCAGCTTCATTTGACAGCGGAATCGCCTTGGTCGATGGCAGTGGCAATGTCGTCCAGTTCATCTCGGATGATCGGTATGACGTCACGGCGACGGAAGGGCCCGCTGCCGGTCAAACAGCGGATGGTGTTGGACGATTTTCCAGTAGCGAGACAACACAGTCTTCTGACGGGGGCCATACATATTACAACGCCCCAGCCACCAAAGGATCTGTGGCTTGCTTCTTGGCAGGTACCTTAGTCGACACCCCAACCGGACCGCGCGCAATCGGGGAATTGGTTGCGGGTGATCTGGTGGTCACTCTGGATCAAGGCGTTCAGCCATTGATTTGGACCGGAATGAGCTACGGTGGTGTTCGTGAGAAAGTGGTAATCCAGCCCGACAGTTTGGGACCCGGCTTGCCCAGAACGGGGTTAAGTGTGTCTGCCCAGCATCGCGTACTTGTCGGGCAGCACGGGCAGCTTGAAACCCTGTTTGACACGCCGCAGATCGTTGCGGCCAAAGCGCTCTGTGCGTTGCCGGGGATTTCTTTAAGTACGGCGGATGCAACCGACAAATGGCACCACATCACCTGCGCTCGGCATGCGATTGTGATGTCGAACGGCCTCGCGGCGGAGTCGTTGCTTGTCGGGCCAATGGTCCGCTCTGGTCGATATGGCAGAAGCTTGAACGCATGCTTTCCTGACGCTGACGCGATAGAAGGGTATCTCAATGGCCCACCTGCTCATGCGATCCTGCGTGTGGGTGTAGCGCGCAAGCATATCAATCGCGGGATGCGTCAAGCGGCCTGATCTGTGTTCAACGAAAAAACCACGCATCGCGGCTCAGCAATGCGTGGTCCTGATTTGACTAGAGCGATGCTTTAAATATCGAGCGTGTTGTCCTTTTCCCATTGCGAGAAATGCGATGTGAAATCGTTCCACTCCTGCTCTTTCATCTTGAGATACGCGGCAGAGAATTCTTCACCCATCGCAGCCTTCAAACCTTTGTCGCGATCATAGGCGCGCAAGGCGTCGAGCATATTCAACGGCAGCTTCGGTGCGCCACGCACCTTGTGACCATCTGCATACATGTCGATGTCATGACGCTTGCCCGGATCGGCTTGGCTGCGCACGCCCGACAGACCGGCGGCGATAATGACAGCCTGCAGCAGATACGGGTTCACCGCCCCATCGGGCAGGCGCAGTTCAAACCGGCCGGGGCCGGGGACGCGCACCATATGCGTGCGGTTATTACCGGTCCATGTGACCGTGTTCGGCGCCCAAGTCGCACCCGACATAGTACGTGGCGCGTTGATGCGCTTGTAGCTGTTCACCGTCGGGTTGGTGATCGCGGCTAAGGCGCTTGCGTGCTTCATGATGCCGCCTAGGAAGTGGCGGCCTTTCTCCGACAGGCCAAGTTCAGCGGTTTGGGAGCTGTCATTCGCATCCATCGCAAAGACGTTGGTTTTGGAGTCCTTACCCGGCGCGTCCCAGACAGAGATATGGGCGTGGCAGCCATTGCCGGTCAGACCCTCAACGGGCTTGGGCATGAATGTGGCGCGGAAGCCGTGTTTTTCGGCCACAGATTTGGTCATGAACTTGAAGAAGCTGTGTTTGTCAGCGGTGCGCAGCGCGTCGTCAAATTCCCAGTTCATCTCGAACTGGCCATTCGCATCTTCGTGGTCGTTTTGATACGGACCCCAGCCGAGCTCCAGCATGTAGTCGCAAATTTCGCGCACGACATCATAGCGGCGCATTACGGCTTGCTGGTCGTAGCAAGGTTTGGCCGCCGTATCATATTCGTCGGAAATTGCTGAGCCATCGGGTGTCAGCAGGAAGTACTCCGCCTCGATCCCGGTCTTAACATGCATGCCTTCAGATGCAGCCTCGTCGATCAATTTGCGCAATACATTGCGCGGCGCCTGCGCGACGTCTTCGCCCTCCATGACGCAGTTGCCTGCGACCCATGCAACCTCGGGCTTCCATGGCAGCTGGATCACCGAAGACGGGTCCGGAACGGCCAGCATATCAGGATGGGCGGGCGTCATATCGAGCCATGTCGCAAAGCCCGCAAAGCCCGCGCCTTCTTCCTGCATGTCGGCGATGGCCTCTGCCGGGACCAGCTTGGCGCGTTGCCCGCCAAACAGGTCGGTGAAGGAGATCATGAAGTATTTGACGCCATTATCCTTGGCGAATTTGGCGAGATCAGTGGTCATAGTCGTGTCCCTGTCGTTGAAAGAGCGAGGGCGCGTGCCGTCATGGCCGCGCCCTTCGTTGATTAGTAAGAGGTGTTCGGTTTACCGGGGTACCAGTCGGTGCCCGCCAGCGGAACCTGCGCCATGGCAGCGGCTTCCATTGTCAGCGCGACCAGATCCTCGGGCTCCAGATTGTGCATGTGGTTTTTACCGCAAGCCCGCGCGATGGTCTGTGCCTCCAGCGTCAGAACTTTGAGGTAGTTCTTCAAACGACGTCCCCCTTCGATGGGATCAAAGCGCTTCATCAGTTCCGGATCCTGCGTCGTGATGCCTGCTGGGTCCATGCCCTCGTGCCAGTCATCATAGGCACCCGCGGTCGTGCCGAGCTCGTTATACTCGGCTTCCCATTTCGGGTCATTGTCACCCAGTGCGATCAGGGCTGCGGTACCAATGGCAACTGCGTCGGCCCCCAGCGCCATGGCCTTTGCCACATCCGCACCGGATCGGATGCCGCCGGAAACAACCAACTGCACTTCGCGGTGCATGCCAAGGTCTTGCAACGCGCGCACGGCGGGGCGGATACAGGCCAAAGTCGGTTGGCCCACATGTTCGATGAAGACGTCTTGCGTCGCTGCCGTGCCACCTTGCATGCCGTCCAACACCACGACGTCTGCGCCAGCTTTCACGGCAAGTGTGGTGTCGAAGTAAGGGCGCGCGCCTGCGACTTTGACGTAGATCGGGACTTTCCAGCCGGTGATTTCACGCAGTTCGAGGATTTTGATCTCAAGATCATCCGGGCCGGTCCAATCCGGATGGCGGCAGGAGGACCGTTGGTCGATGCCCTTGGGCAGGTTACGCATTTCAGCCACACGGTCTGAGATTTTCTGACCCAAAAGCATACCGCCGCCACCTGGCTTCGCACCTTGGCCCACCACGATCTCAATCGCATCAGCCTTGCGCAAATCGTCCGGGTTCATCCCATAGCGCGAGGGCAGGTATTGGTAGACGAGTTTTGACGAATGCCCCCGCTCTTCCGGTGTCATGCCGCCATCGCCGGTGGTCGTTGATGTGCCAGCAGCGTTCGCGCCACGGCCCAAAGCTTCTTTGGCAGGGCCTGACAATGCGCCGAAGCTCATACCTGCGATTGTGATCGGGATATCCAGCTCAATCGGGTTTTGGGCAAAGCGCGTGCCGAGTTTGACGTCGGTGCCGCATTTCTCCCGGTAGCCTTCCAGCGGATAGCGCGAGATGGACGCGCCAAGGAACAGCAGGTCGTCAAAACTGGGCACTTTGCGTTTTGCACCACCGCCGCGGATGTCATAGATGCCCGTGGCCGCTGCGCGACGGATATCGCTATTGGCGTCTTGGGTGAACGTCGCGGACTGGCGCGGCGTAGTGTGCGGGATGCCTTTGGCGTCGAAATCTTTCATCTCAGGTATCCCTTAATATGCGGCGGCGTTGTCGACGTCGAAATTATACAGATTGCGGGCAGAGCCGTAGCGTTTGAACTCGGACGCTTTGGCATCACACCCGCCACGTTCCAGAAGTTCTTCTAAGATCGCAATATGCTCGGGCCGCATTTCCTTCTCGACGCAGTCAGCGCCGAGCGATTTGACCGTACCGCGCACAAAGAAACGGGCCTCGTAGCAGCTGTCGCCCAACGCGTCGCCTGCGTCACCACAGACCACAATGTTGCCGGACTGCGCCATGAAGGCCGACATATGGCCAATGTTGCCATGCACGATAATGTCGATGCCCTTCATCGAGATACCGCAACGCGAGGAGGCATTGCCTTTGATGATCAGCGTGCCGCCATGACCGGTAGCACCTGCATATTGCGAGGCGTCGCCCTCGACGATCACAGTGCCAGACATCATGTTTTCTGCCGTGCCGGGACCTGCAGAGCCGTGCACATGTACGGTGGCCTGCTTGTTCATGCCCGCGCAGTAATAGCCGGTGGAGCCTTTGACATTCACCTCAATCGGCGCGTCCAGACCCACGGCAATCGCGTGGCTGCCCTTGGGGTTGATGATTTCCCACGTCGTTTGGTTGGTATTCTCCGCCTGCGCATGCAGGGTGGAATTCAATGCGCGCAGACCCTGCGCCTCCAGATCGAATGTTTGCATTTATGCCGCTTTCTCTTGTGCGGTTGGGGCCGCGTTATGCGACCAGAAATAGACGGTGGCGGGCTCAGGCTCCCACACGCGGGCGTCTTCAATGCCCGGCAGGTTGACCAGTGCACGGTACTCGGATCCGAAAGCCACATATTGATCTGTTTCGGCCATCACGGCGGGTTTGCACGCGATGGGGTCGCGCACGACGCCGAAGCCGTCTTTTGTGCCGACAAGGAAGGTGAAGAACCCGTCGAGGTCGTCGAGCGAGCTTTCTAATGCCTCACCCAAGGTTGAACCCGTCTGCATTTTCCACGTCAGATATGCGGCACCCACTTCGGTGTCATTCTCTGTCTCGATATGGACGCCCAAGCGGCGCAATTTGCGGCGCAGGGAGTTGTGGTTAGACAGCGAGCCGTTATGGACGAGGCACTGATCAGAGCCGGTGTTGAACGGATGCGCACCCATCGTCGTCACCGCCGACTCGGTTGCCATGCGAGTGTGACCGATTCCATGAGACCCGCTCAATTTGCGCACATCGAAGCGATCTGCCACTTTTTCAGGCAGTCCGACTTCTTTGTATATCTCTAGCGACTCGCCATGGCTCATGAGCCGAACAGTGGGTCTGATCTCTGCCAATGCAGCCCGTGCGACAGCTACCTGATCGGCCTGAATTTCGAGCACCGCATGAGTGTCTTTGACCCGCATCTGAACCTTGCCTTTGACCATCTTACGCAGTTCATTGTCGAGCTTTTCAAAGTCAGTCTCAGGGGTGTCAGATTGAACTGTCAGTTTCGCATTACCTGCTGTTTCTCCACCATAAATTGCGATGCCCGCACTGTCAGGTCCACGGTCTGTCATGGTGATCAACATATCTGTCAACATGTCGCCTAGTTTGGGCTCCAACGATTTGTCTTTCAGAAAAAGTCCGACGATCCCGCACATAGCCGGGGCCCTCCCTCAGGTGGTGAATAATACGACTCAAACGCTAGCACCAAAAATTTCAACCAACAACCACTAGGAAACTATTTTTCACTTCAGTTAAAAAAAGAGTCGCCTAAATCGTTAACTCGTGGTTCATTTTCTTCAGCGTCGCGTGAATTCAAAGACGGCGTAACGAATATACAGACCAACACGGGGGTTTAGACGTGGAAGAACAACTCGCAGAGCTTGTCGCCAAAGTGGCCGAGCTAGAGGCAGCAGGGGGCGGTGCAAAAGTCACCAACACCATGTTTGCCGAGACATTTTATTACCTGACAATTCCGCTGATGATTATCATCCACGCAGGCTTCTTGGCCTATGAGATGGGCGCGTCGCGGATGAAGAACGTATTGTCCTCAGGTGTGAAGAACATCTTGGCCTTCGCGTTCATGATCCCGACCTTCTATTTCTTCGGGTGGTGGGTTTATTGGGGCTTCCCAACGGGTATTCCGGGTGCACCGGGACCAGCGGGCATTTCAGGCATTGAATATGCGAATGCGATTGCATGGGGTTGGGGTGAAAGCGCGCAATACATGGGGCCAAACGTTGCCGACCAAGCGTCGGGCGTGTTCTTCGGAGCCTTTGCATTGTTTGCGGCGACCACCGCATCCATCATGTCAGGTGCCGTGATCGAGCGCATTCAGACCGTGGGATTTGTGATCCTTGCCATCGTGCTTGGCTCCTTCGCTTGGGTCGTTGCTGCCGCTTGGGGTTGGCATGCAGACGGTTGGCTCGTCACCCAATGGGGCGTCCATGATTTCGGTGCCGCGGGCCTCGTCCACGCGGTTGCTGGTTTCTTCGCGCTTGGCGTGTTGATCAACCTTGGGCCACGGATTGGCAAGTTCAACGCCGATGGCACCGCCAATGATATCGCGGGTCACAATATGCCAATGACGGTTGTGGGTCTGATGTTGATCATTGTCGGTTTCTGGGGCTTCCTCATGGCCTGCGTGATCGTACCGGGCGAGGCGTGGAGCTGGTTCGCGGACAAGCCGTCGACAATCTACGGCACACCGATCACGCTGTCGGCCTTGGCCTTCAACATCCTGATGGCTGTCGCAGGCGGGATCATCGGCGCTTGGATTATCACCAAAGACCCGTTTTGGATGATGTCCGGTGCACTGGCAGGGATCATCTCGACTGCGTCTGGTCTGGATATCTACTATCCTGCTTTGACCTTCATCATTGCCTTCTCTGCAGGTCTGATCCTGAAGTCTTGCGCAAACTGGCTTGAGAAACGCGGCATTGATGATGCGGTAGGTGCGGTCACCGTCCACGGCACGATCGGCCTTTACGGTGTGGTTATGTTGGGCGTCTTCGCTTCTGGCTTCCCGGCATTGCAAGGTGCAGCAGGCGAGGTGCCAACGATCAGCCTCGTCGGCCAAATTGTCGGTGCGGTTGTTTTCTTCCTTCTCGGCTTCGTGCCGGGCTACGTTGTGTCCCTTGTGCTGAAAGGCATGGGCATGTTGCGTGTCCCCGAAGGCGCAGAGCTTGCGGGTATGGACACCGTCAAAGTGCCAGCGCAGGGTTATCCTGAGGGCATTCCAACTTCACCAGCGCCAGCTGAATAATCATAAGAAAAGGAGAGAACCATGGGTTTTCCATATGACGAAGCAAGCTGGTCGGTTGTCGACGGCGCCATGTTCATGGGGTGGGGCTCTGCCGCACCGGGCTTCTATACGCTGATCGCAGCAGTGATCTGTGCCGCCGTCCTTGTGGTCGGCAACGCGTCAGAGAAGAAGAAAGCGAAACGCTTCGACAAGTAAGTCAGATCGATTGAGAAGGGGCCGTCCATCAGGGCGGCCCTTTTTCGTGAAATATTGCCTGACAGGAAAAAAATTTGCCTCACGTTCTTGCTTTTTGAAATGGGCTGGGGCTGAATACATTCAACAAAAGACTCAACAGACAGGGGACTTATCATGGCCATTCTTTGGAGACATTCCGCTCTGGCACACCGCCACGCCGCCATTGGTGGCGAGTTGGAAGATTGGAACGGGATGGGGACCGCTTGGTTCTATGACAACACCCCCGAGCGCGCGAAAGCTGACTACGAGGCGATCCGCACCAAGGCCGGTTTGATGGATGTTTCTGGTCTGAAGAAGGTGCATGTGGTTGGCGAAGACGCGGCCTATGTTATTGACCGTGTGACGACACGAAACGTTGAGAAGATCGGTGTTGGTCGGTCGACCTATGCGGCGATGCTCGATGAGCGTGGGCTCTTTGTCGATGACTGCGTGATCTACCACCTCGCCGTGAACTCCTGGATGGTGGTGCATGGCACTGGCACCGGGATGGAGCAGCTGACCAAGGTCGCAGCGGCCAAGAACTGCTCCGTCATAATGGATGATGATCTGCATGACATGTCGTTGCAGGGGCCTGTTTCGGTCGATTTCCTTGCCAAGCATGTCGATGGCATTCGCGATCTGGCCTATTTCGGTATCATGCACACGAAGCTGTTCGGAAAGAACGTGATGATCAGCCGCACGGGCTATACCGGCGAGCGCGGTTATGAGATTTTTGTGGGTCGCAAAGACGCTGTGCATGTCTGGGACAACATTCTGTCAGATGGCGAAAGCATGGGCATTCGCCCGACCCAGTTCTCCACGCTCGATATGCTGCGGATTGAATCGTACCTGCTGTTCTACCCCGGCGACAATTCGGAGACTTTCCCGTTCGAGGATGGCACCCCCGCGGGTGACAGCCTGTGGGAGCTGGGGCTCGATTTCGTCGTCTCCCCCGGCAAGGAAGGCTTCATCGGGGCGGAGAACCACTACGCGATGGAAGGCAAAGAGCGCTTCAAGATCTTCGGCGTGCAGCTGTCTGACAGCATGGACCAGATGGAGATGTTCGCTCGTGTCCACGCGGATGGCAAAGATGTCGGCGTGATCACCTATGGTCTGTCGTCAGAGCTGAACAACTACTCCGTCGCGATTGCGCGGCTAGACCCTTCTGTCGCGAAAGCGGGCACCAAACTGACCGTTGTGCAGCCTGATGGCACGGAGCTTGCAGCAACGGCGGAAGAGATGCCGTTCTACGACAAGGACAAATCCATCCGCACAGCCAAAGGCTGATACCGGTCAGGGCGCGGACATTGGTTCGCGCCCCAATATTTTCTGCCAGAGGACAAACATGTCGAAGTTTGAATTCCCGCGATCTATCAAAAGCAGGCCGGTCTATGGCACGCTGGAGGCCCGTCCGGGCAAGCATCATTTGATGATTGCCGATGCCGAAGGGGCCGAGGCGATCATGGCGATTGCAACGCCAGAGCTGATGGCGAACACCCACATCATCTACATCCCGCGCGGAACGGATTACGCCGACAAACTGCGCGCGCTGAACCCGGCGCAGTTTTATGAGGGGCCGAGCTATGCCGCTTCCGTCACGCGTATTCAGCGCGTCCTGCAGGACGCGCATATGGGGCTGCAGATTTATCTGACAGGCACCGAGGGGCTGATGGGCCAAGCGCAGAATGAGGCGATGCAGGCGGGCTATCCGTTCTCCGCGATCCAGACGGAACATCGCGGGTCCGTCGCGCGGCGGATGCAATGCGTGCATTGCAAAGGCATCACCGAGGATGTGGAGATTGACCCGTTTGTCTGTTCGCATTGCGGGTTGAACCTTTTTGTGCGCGATCACTACTCGCGTCGTCTGGCCGCCTATCAGGGCGTGTGCATTGATGCCGAGGACCCGGGCAACGTGCCGCCATCTAAGGGGATTTACGAATGAGTGCCGCACCACAAAAAGCCAAACCCGGTGCCGAGAAGATTGAGGTGACGGTCAGCGCCGTTGTGCCGTTGAATGATCTGGTGACACGTTTCGAGTTTACCCGCCGTGACGGCGCTGAGTTCCCGCCATTCTCTGGCGGGGCGCATACCGTGGTGGAGATGGACGATAACGGGCGCACGCGGCTGAACCCCTATTCGCTGATGTCGGACCCGGGCGATCTTTCGACCTACGCGATCTCTGTGCGGCGCGATGATGAGGGGCGGGGCGGATCGCTGTTCATGCACCGCAATGTCAAAGCCGGCGACGACATGACCATCACCTACCCGGTGAACCTCTTCTCGCTCGACTTGCGAGCCAAGAAGCATATCTTCTTCGCGGGCGGGATCGGGATCACGCCCTTCATGGCGATGATTGCACAGCTGGAGAAGAGCAATGGCAATTGGGAGCTGCACTATGCCTGCCGCACCGAAAGCCTTGGCACCTATGTCGATCAGCTGACCTATAAGTATCCGAACAAGGTGCACATCTATTACGACGATCAGAATGAAGCGATTGCGCTTGAAGACCTGCTCGACGGGCAACCCTTGGGCACCAATGCTTATGTCTGTGGGCCAAAGGGCATGATCGATTGGGTGCACGCCACGGCTTCCGCCGCGGGCTGGCCCGATGCGAATGTGCATTCCGAGGAGTTCCTTGCGCCGCAACCCGGCGAACCTTTCGAAGTCCGCCTGTGCAAATCCGACAAGACCATCACCGTGGGTGAGCATGAAAGCCTGCTGGAAGCGATTGAGCGGGCAGGGGTGGAAGCGCCCTTCCTGTGTCGCGGAGGATCCTGCGGGCAATGCGAAACCGATGTGGTGTCCAGCGATGGGGAGTTCGTGCATCGCGACCATTGGCTCGATGAGGACGAACACGCCTCCGGCAAGAAAATCATGCCCTGTATCAGCCGCTTTGTTGGCAAATCTTTGGAGCTAGACAGATGACGATCCAGTTCAACGACGAGACGTTTCGCGACGATTATACGTTCCGCAATTCCGATTGGGCGATCAATCGCTTTCCGTTCCCGTTCCACGAAGACAGCTACATGTATGCTGTCAACATGGAGCAGCATCGCGGCGGGCCTGAGGGCTCCGTCTATGAGAAACGCTTCGATGTCGACGAGCATTACGTGGCTGAGATGCGCGATCGCGCGATGGTCTTGGCTGATGACCCGCTGCGCTGCCAATCCTTGCCGCATATGACGCTGGCGGGGTGGGACCTGCTGGAACTGATCATGGTCAGCAAGTCGGAGGACTATCCCGACCTGTTCGAGTTGCATCGTGAAGGCGACCAATGGCGTTGGGTGAACAAGCCCTTGGGTATTGATGACAGCTTCACCTTCATGGATGAAACCACGCTGCCTTACGGCCCGATGGAATACATCACCCGTCAGACGCAAGGCGATTTCTGCGTGCTTGACCAGCGCGAGGATAACCTATGGATGGATGCGGGCATCGTAACGACGCAAGCCGATTGGTCGCTCGATTTCGACATCGGCATGAACTTCTTCGAATGGCACGCGCCCGTGCCTTTGGCGCATGAGAAAGGTATTTTCGTGCGGGCGCTGAAGTTCCTTTTGAACATCCAGCAAGGCGCGCCCGCGCGGCGGCTGAACTGGACGATGACGGTCAATCCTCTGCTGGATACCAGCCCTGAGAACTACCACAAATGGGGCGTGCAAAAGACCACGCTGACGCCGGAAAATATCGGGCAGAAACAGCATTTGCGGGTGGAGTTGCAAACCTTCTTCCGCCTGCCGCGCTCCAACGCGCTGGTCTTCCCGATCCGCTGCTACCTGTGCAGCTTTCAGGACCTGATGACCAAGCCGAAATGGGGCCGCCGTTTGCATCGCGTGATCCGTGACCTGCCGGAGGAATTGGCGACCTATAAAGGCTTCATCGACAATCGGCCGATGATGCTGGACTACCTGTCGCAATTCGACGATGGCTTGCCGACATCCCCGGGCGTATTCCCGGATGTCGAAACGGAACCGCCATTGCAAAAGTGATCCCGGAGCGCAGGCAGCCGGATGATCCTGATCTTGGCGACATCCACACGCTGTTGCATCGCTGCTTTGCCTACATGGACGGGAGGATTGATCCGCCGTCATCGTTGCATGATCTGAACGTCGCGGGGATTGCGCGGGCGTGCACGATTGGCGAGGTCTGGACCATTGGCGCACCACCTGTGGCTTGTGTGTTTCTGACGGAGAAACTGGGTCGGCTTTACTTGGGCAAGCTGGCTGTTGATCCTACACGTCGCGGCGCAGGTTTGGCGCGGGCCTTGGTTGAGCTGGCGGAGGAGCGGGCGCAGGCGCTGGACCTTCCTATGCTGGAGCTACAGACGCGGATTGAGTTGGTGGAAAACCACGCAACCTTTGCACGGCTTGGTTTTGTAAAGACGGCCGAAGGCTCGCATGAGGGCTATGATCGCCCTACAGAAATCACAATGCAAAAACGCCTCTATGCGTTTTGTGGGTAGCTGATGATCGACAAGTAGCGCGCGGGCAATTTGACGAGCTTCTCTGGGCCATGCGGTGCGTCTGCATCGAAAAACAGTGTGTCGCCGGGTTTCAGTGGATGCACCTCATCGCCATGGCGATAATCAACCTCACCCTCAAGCATATAGATCGTTTCGATCCCGCCATGCTGGAAAGTTGGGAAAATGTCAGACTGATCATTCAGGGTGATCAGATAAGGCTCAACGATCACACCGGATGCATTGGAGCCGATATGGCCCAGAAGGTTGTATTGATGGTTGGCACGCGTGCCGTCGCGGTCAATCTCGACCCCTTCGCCTGATTTTGTGTGGACGGCTTGACGTGTTTCCTCGAAGCGACGGAAGAAACTTGTGAGCGGAACGCTCAATGCATTGGCGAGCGTTTGGAGCGTGGTCAGGGACGGCGACGTATTGCCGTTCTCGATCTTGGACAACATTCCGATGGAAAGACCGGTTATATTCGACAGTTCAGCAACAGTGATTTCCTGCTGGCGTCGAAACGCGCGTACTTCACGCCCAATTGCAACTTCGAGGACCTTCTCTCGATCACCTTCGGTAGTGCTATGTGGGTCTTGGCTCAGTGTGACCATTTCGAGGGGGAGCTTCTCTATATTCATTTTGTCGCCTTCTACGCAGCCCGACGCGTCTTAACAATTCCGTTTTGCTTCTAATTCCCTCATATTATAGGCAGAAATTTTCCTGTGAGAACAAAAAAGTTGAATACGAGTGAAATAACTAAAATCGGTTTCCTGATCTTTCCGGGATTTCCGATGTCGTGTTTGACCTCGATGATCGAACCCTTGCGTGCGGCCAACGAAATTGCGGGGCAGACGACATTTGAGTGGCAATTGATCTCGGAAAACGGGGCCAAAGTCACTTCGAGCGCGCAGGTGGTTTTTGAGCCGGACCTGTCCTTGTCCGAAGACCTTGCACCTGATTTGTTGTTCCTGCTCAGTGGCCCGCTCAGCGAGTTTGCAACGCCGCGCGCGTCGAACGCTGTGCTGCGGCGGATGGAAAGGGCGGGTGTGGTGCTCGGCGGTATCAGCGGCGGCGTCTTTCCTTTGGTCAAAGCGGGCGTGATGGAAGGGTACAGATGTTCCGTTCACTGGTGCTACGAGGCGGCTTTTAAGTCAGAGTTTCCTACGATGAACGCCACGGATGATGTGATCGTCACAGACCGTCGCCGCTATACGGCCTCAGGTGCAGCTGCGGCGTTTGATCTGGCTTTGCGGATGATTGAAGAGCGGTTGGGCGGCGCGATCGCACATGAGGTGGCCTGCTGGTTTCAACATCCGATGATGCGCGGCGAAGGGGTACAACAACGCGTGCCCATGCAATCCAGCGCAGAATCCGAGTTGCCGGATTTAGTCGCGCGCGCGGTTGCCTTATTTGCCGGTAGGATCGCTGACCCAATTTCGATCTACGAGGTGGCAGCGACTTTACAGGTCACGCCCCGTCAGGTGGAACGGGCGTTCAAAAAGGCGACGGGCCAAAGTCCGACACATTACTACCGTCACCTTCGGATGAAGGCCGCGCGTCAGCTGGTTTTGTATTCTAAAGACAGCATGGCTCAGGTGGCCGAGGCAGTGGGATATGCGACCGCTACGCCGCTTGTCGGGCATTACCGGAAGGCTTTTGGCGTGACCCCACAGGAAGATCGTGGGCGCATCAACGCGTTCAGGGTGCAAGGCAATGTGCCGCTGCCATCAGTTTGATTGGAACAACGCCTAAAGTGCGGATTTCATCGCAGTCATGATCGCATGGTGAAGTGACCCTGCAGAAGCGCGTGGCCCCAAGATGCGCACAAACGCATGCGGATCGCCACATATCACAAAGCAGCCAAGGTGGTGAATGGTTGTGCGTTGAGCATCACCCGGTGCAAGCGTTCGCAGGTTGATGTTACTGAGCAACTCCATCACCGGCTCGATACCGTCGCCGGTCAGATCAAACCCAGTCCATGCATCTGTTTGCTCCGTGACAGACGCCGCATCGCCAAGTTCGGCTTTTAAGCCCGTTGCGATATCTTCATGCGTTCCAAAATCGGCACCAAGCATCCATTGCTCAGGACCCATCCAAACCGCTGTATAGGGTGTGCCCATTGTCGCTTTTCCGGCGTCAGGAGGGGGCGCGCCCAAAAGTTTGCCCAGCGTCGAGGCGCAATTCTTTTCCTGTCCCAAACGTGCAGCGACAGAAGCCAATGCGAGGTCCGTGACCTCCGTGCAGGTCAGGTCAGCGACGGTGTCTGCTTGTGCGGTCGTGGCACCAAGGGCAGTGATGGGCGTAAGATCATGCACGGACACGTTCCCCCTCTGGGTCGATGAAATGAGCAGAAACGATCTCCACCTCGACAGTAAGATCGGTCACAGGTGAGACGAGGCGCATCTTTTCGCCTAGACGCTCCGCTCCGTTCTTCAGGAAGCCAAGGCCAATCATACTATCCAGCGAGGGCGAGAAGGCGGCTGAGGTGACGTAGCCTTGGTCATGCTTGGCATCGACCGGTCCATCCGCGTTCATCAGGTGACCGCCTGCGGTGATCTTTTTCGACGGATCTAGCGGCTTGATACCGACCTGCTTCAGCGCGTCGGCCTCGTTCAGGCCGGGACGTTCCGACAATTTCGAGCCGATGCTGTCCTTGGCTTTGCTGACCATCCGGCCCATGCCGAGATTGTTGGCGGTGGTTGTGCCATTCAGCTCGTTGCCCGCTGCATGACCTTTTTCGATCCGCATCACACCAAGGGCTTCGGTGCCGTAGGGCGTGACGTCAAATTCTTCGCCTTCCTTCATCAATTGACGCATCAGTGCGTCGCCGTAGCGGGACGGGACTGCGATCTCGAACGCGAGCTCGCCGGAGAAGGAGATCCGGAAGAGCCTTGCGCGCAGTCCACCGCAAACGGTGATGTTGCCGCAGGCCATGAAGGGAAACGCGTCGTTGGAGATGTCGAATTCCGGGTCGACGATCTTTTGTAGAAGCTTGCGAGAATTGGGGCCAGCGACTGCGTATTGCGCCCAAGCCTCAGTTGTTGAGATCAGCTGCACGTCCATGTCGGGGAAGAGGCATTGGCGCAAGAATTCCAAGTGTTGGTAGACTTTGGCTGCGTTCGCTGTGGTCGTGGTGACGACGAAATGATCCTCTGCCAAGCGCCCGGCGGTGCCGTCATCCATCGCGATTCCGTCTTCACGCAGCATCAACCCGTAGCGCGTTTTGCCGACGGCGAGTTTGGCGAAGCCGTTGCAGTAGACTTTGTTCAGGAAGGCTGCGGCATCGGTGCCTTGGACATCGATCTTCCCCAGCGTGGTGCAGTCGCAGACGCCGACCGAATTTCTGGTGGCTGTCACCTCCCGGTCAACGCTTTCGCGCCAATGGGTTTCGCCCTCAATCGGGAACCATTGCGCGCGTAGCCAGTTGCCGACCTCCACAAACACGGCGCCGCGTTCCTTGGCCCAGAAATGCGAGGGCGTCAGGCGGGTTGGGTGGAACTCCATACCTTTCATGCGACCGGCCATCACCCCGATGGCGGTGGGCGTGTAGGGCGGGCGGAAGATCGTTGTACCGACCTCGGGGATAGCTTTGCCGGCCAGCTCCGCCATGATCGCAAGGCCGCCCATGTTGGAGGTTTTGCCTTGGTCCGTTGCCATGCCCAGCGTGGTGTAACGTTTCAGGTGCTCGACGGAGCGGAAGCCTTCTTGGTGGCTGAGTTTCACGTCCTTCACGGTGACGTCGTTTTGCTGGTCGAGCCATGCGCGCGAACAGCCTTCGACATACCAGAACGGAGTTTGTGTCACGGGCGCGTCCTCGGCATCTGGCGTCTTCGCGGCTTTGCCTTTCAGACCGAGCGCTTTTCTGGCGGCTGCCGCGCCGGTGGTTAGCGCGCCATGGGTCGACATATCGCCATTGGCTGCGCCCGCGACGGTCATGCCCGGAGGCAGGGTGTCGCCGGGTACAAAAGCGGCAAGTGCTTCATTCCATGCGGGGCGGCCACGCTGGTGGCAGGTCAGATGCACATTTGGGTTCCACCCGCCTGAGACCCCGAGCGCGCCGCATTCAAGGGTGCGCATCGTGCCGTCGGCCAGCTTTACCTCGGCAAAGGTCAAACCAAGGCGGCCTTTGCTGTCGATTACCTGCGCGCCGCGCAAAACTTCATAGTTTTCAGCGAGTGGCGCGTCGGGACGGGTGTCGACCACGGCGGCGATTTTGATGCCTTTGGCGTGCAGGTCTGATGCGGTTTTGTGGCCGTCGTCATTGTTGGTGAATACCGCAATGCGCTGCGCAGGCGTCGCGGCCCAGCGATTGGCATAGCTGCGGATGGCAGAGGCCAGCATGATCCCGGGGCGGTCATTGTTGTCAAAAGCTATCGGGCGCTCCGTGGCACCGGCACAGAGGATCGTTTTGGGTGCGTAGATGCGCCATAGGATCTGGCGTGGTTTGCCAGCGTCGGGTGTGTGCAAATGGTCTGAGATACGTTCCACCGCGCCGTAGATGCCATGATCGAACGCTCCGATGACTGTGGTGCGCGGCATCAGGCGGACGTTGTTCATGGTGCTGAGTTCAGCGACAGCTTGCGCGGCCCAGTCGGCAGCTGCGAGGTTGTCGATACCAAGTGTTTCGCTGTTGAGACGACCACCCATGCGGAAGTCTTCGTCGGCAAGGATGACCTCTTTGCCCGCGCGCCCGGCGGTCAACGCAGCCATCAGGCCAGAAGGACCTGCGCCAATGATCAAGAGATCGCAGTGGCGAAACCCTTTGTCATACGCGTCGGGGTCTTCCTTCATCGAGAGTGACCCGAGGCCTGCGGCTTTGCGGATGATTGGTTCGTAGAGTTTTTCCCAGAATGCGGCGGGCCACATGAAGGTTTTGTAGTAGAATCCTGCAGTTAGGAAGTTTGAGAAGCGGTCGTTGATCGCCATGGCGTCGAAGGCAAGAGATGGCCAGCGGTTCTGCGACTTCGCCATGAGACCGTTGAAAAGCTCTGCTGTTGTGGCACGTGTGTTTGGTTCCTGACGCGCCCCGCCGCGGAGTTCCACGATTGCGTTCGGCTCTTCTGAGCCAGCAGTCAAAGGGCCACGCGGGCGATGGTACTTGAACGAACGTCCCATGAGGCGGACGTTGTTAGCGAGCAACGCGGAGGCCAAAGTGTCGCCTTTGTGCCCCTCATATTCTTTGCCATCGAAGGTGAACTTCAGCGTGGTGTCGCGATCAATCTGACCGCCAGAGAGCCGATTTTTCTGGGTCATTTCGAACGCCCCATCTTGCGGGCCACATCACGGGCGATTTCGACCTTGCTGATTTCATGGGTCAATGTGTTGCGCGTGATGACCAGCCAAGAGCGATCGCCGCCTTCGTGAAACCACAGTTCGCGATGTTCGCCTGCAGGGTTTTCGCGCAGGTATGCATAGTCGTGCCAGTCTTGTGGGCTGGCGGTTTCGGGGTTGGGACGGTCGATCATGGCTGCGTCGCCAAGGTAGACGAATTCGGCGCTGTCGCGGGGCCCAAGAAGCGGATGGTTGATAATCATCAGTGCAAATTGGGCTGATTGCCCATCCCTTTTTCGTCGATCATGTGGCCTGTCTCGAACCGATTGAACCGGTAGGCAGTGGCGGTCTCATGCGGGGCGTCGCGGGCGAGTAGGTGCGCGAAGGCGAAGCCGGAAGCAGGGGTTGCCTTGAAGCCGCCATAGCACCAGCCGCCGTTGAAGTAGAGCCCGTCGATATGGGTGCGGTCGATGATGGGCGAGCCGTCCATCGACATGTCCATAATGCCGCCCCACATGCGCAACAGCCGCGCGCGGCCGATCATGGGCATGATGGCCATGCCGCCCTCGCACACGTCTTCGACGACGGGCAAGTTGCCGCGTTGCGCGTAGGAATTGTAGCCATCGATATCGCCACCGAAAACCAGCCCGCCCTTGTCGGATTGGGAGACGTAGAAATGGCCCGCGCCGAAGGTGATGACGCCGGGCAGGACGGGTTTCAAACCTTCAGAGACGAAGGCTTGCAGGACGTGGCTTTCAATAGGCAGACGCATGCCCGCTTTCGACATCAAACGGCCAGAGGACCCTG
Organism: uncultured Litoreibacter sp.; assembly: GCA_947494435.1. Taxonomy (GTDB): domain Bacteria; phylum Pseudomonadota; class Alphaproteobacteria; order Rhodobacterales; family Rhodobacteraceae; genus Litoreibacter. The sequence continues at coordinate 503,846 of CANLUY010000001.1, read as the reverse complement.
CCACGGCACAACCGACGCGGTTTGCGCCAATGAAGCCTTTGGAAGTTTCGACGCCGAGGCATTTGCCATCTTCGATCTTGAAACCTGTGACCTCGCAGTTCTGGATGATGTCGACACCGCGACTGTCGGCGGAACGCGCATAGCCCCAAGCGACGGCATCATGGCGCACCGTGCCGCCGCGCCGTTGGGCAAGGCCGCCTTTGATCGGGAAGCGCGCATCGTCAAAATTCAGGAACGGGTATTCCTTTTTGATCGCGGGCAAGTCGAGATATTCCGCATCCGCGCCATTCAGCATCATGGCATTGCCGCGGCGAATGAAGGCGTCGCGCTGGGCATCGGAGTGGATAAGATTCATGATCCCGCGTTGCGACACCATGGCGTTGTAATTCAGGTCCTGCTCCAACCCTTCCCAAAGCTTGAGGGAAAACTCGTAGAACGGCTCGTTCCCGTCGAGCAGATAGTTGGAGCGGATGATCGTTGTGTTGCGCCCGACATTGCCGCCGCCGATCCAGCCCTTTTCAATGACGGCGACTTTTTTCTGGTCAAACACTTTCGTAAGATAATGTGCCGTCGCGAGGCCATGACCGCCGCCGCCGATGATCACGATGTCGTAATGGGCTTGGGGCTCGGGATCGCGCCATGCCGGTTTCCATCCCTTGTGGCCCGTCAGAGCTTCTTTGATGACTTTGAAACCGGAGTAGCGCATGGAATCAGACCTCTTGTTGAGCAATTCTTGCTCTTTTCCGGTTATATGTCCCTCTGAAATCCGACATTGGCATTTTCAAATCGGACCTCATGATGCATTTGGCCGCGCTTTGCCAAAAATGTAAATATGCCTTGGTAAGAAAAAAACTTGATTGTTAGGAAAACTCTGCAACACTGATGAGCGTAGAGTTCAACGCGCGTCAGAGAATCACTGTCGCCACATCAAAGCCCGCGTTTCGCCGATGCGGGTCTCTATCTGAAAGCGGCACCAACAGGCCGCGCCACAACTGGGAGAAACACATGAACAAGTTTACAACAGCGCTGAGCGCAGGTGTCGTGGCTTTGATGCCACTGGCGTCCTTCGCAGAAGACAGCAGCGATCCGATTGTCATTCCGATCCACAACTGGTCCTCGCAAATCGTGATGAGCCACGTGGTTGGTCAGATTTTCGAATCCATGGGCAACAACGTCGAATTCGTCACAACAGATAGCCAAGCGGTTTATGAATCGGTCCGTTTGGGCGATGTCACGCTTGAGCTGGAAGTCTGGGAAGGCGCTTTCGGTGCATCCTTCCGTGCGGCCTTGGAAAAGGGCGGTCTGCATGACGCGGGCGACCACGATGCGGTCACACGTGAAGACTGGTGGTATCCGATGTGGACGAAAGATGCATGCCCCGGCCTGCCATCTTGGGAAGCTCTCAATGACTGCGCTGCAGTTTTCGCGACAGCGGAAACAGGCGACAAAGGCCGGTATCTGGACGGCCCTGTTGACTGGCTGAAGCATGGCCAAGAGCGTGTTGAAGCGCTTGGTATGGACTTCGTGGTTGTGAACGCGGGCTCCGCTGCAGCTTTGTGGGCTGAGATCGGCGCTGCCGAAGCTGACAAGAAGCCAGTGGTTGTCTTCAACTGGACACCGAACTTCGCCGAAGCTGTCTGGCCAGGTGAATTCGTTGAATTCCCAGAGTGGGTTGATGGCTGCGACAAGGACCCGAAAGTGGGCCCGAACCCAGACGCGCTCTATGACTGCGGCAACCCGGCTAAAGGCTACCTGAAGAAAGCTGCTTGGGACGGCATGAAAGACAAATGGCCAGCAGCCTATGACGTGCTGACCAAAATCTCCTTCACCAACCCTCAGATCGCCGAGATGGCAAAATTCGTCGACGTTGACGAGATGGAGCCGGAAGAAGCAGCGGCCGAGTGGCTGGAGCAAAACCCTGAAGTTTGGCAGGGCTGGACCGGCTCCTAAACTTTTCAAAATTGGGTAACGACTTTCGCCCGCCCGAGGTTATGCTTCGGGCGGGCGTTTTAAACACCGAAGGGCAATTCGGTGAGGGGAGAGCAAAGAGATGACCAGCGACACCGTGATTTCCTGCAAAAATGTGTGGAAAATCTTTGGCGCCGATCCTGAAGGATATCTGGCGAAAATGCCGGCGGGTCGCAGTTTTGATGAGATACGGGCGGATGGATACATCGCCGGTGTAAAAGACGTCTCTATCGAGGTGTCGCGGGGCGAGATGCTGGTGATCATGGGGCTGTCGGGCTCCGGCAAGTCGACCTTGGTGCGCTGTTTCTCCCGCCTCCATGAGATTACAGGCGGGACGATTGAGGTTGAAGGGCAGGACATCATGTCCCTGTCGGAAAAAGAGCTGATTGATCTGCGCCGCAACAAGATGGGGATGGTGTTTCAGTCCTTTGGCCTGCTGCCGCACCGCACGGTTCTGGACAATGTTGCGTTTCCTTTGGAGATGCGCGGTCAAGACAAGCATGAGCGTCGTGCGCGGGCGATGGAAGTTGTGAAACTGGTGGGCCTTGAGGGACGGGAGGATTACTTCCCGCGCGAGCTGTCTGGCGGTCAGCAGCAACGTGTGGGCATTGCGCGGTCTTTGGCGATTGAGCCTGATATTTGGTTTTTGGATGAGCCGTTCTCGGCTTTGGACCCGCTCATCCGTCGCGAAATGCAGGATGAGTTTCTGCGCCTGCAGGACCTTCTGGGCAAGACGATTGTCTTTATCACGCATGACTTTGATGAAGCTTTGCGTCTGGCTGATCGGATCGCGATCATGAAGGACGGCGCGGTTGAGCAATGCGACACGCCGGATCAGATCGTGCTGAACCCCGCGACGGAATATGTCCGCAAGTTCACCGAAGAAATCGACAAGGCGCGGGTCGTGCATGCGGGGGTCTTGGCAAAGTCGGATGTCACCGCTTCGGGCGAGCCGGTTGAGGCGACTGCAACCGTTCAAGAGCTGGCGCGACTGTTGGTTCAGGACACTCGCGATTCTATTCCGGTCACGCGTGACGGAAACGTAATTGGCGGAATGAACCGCGCAGAGGCGCTGGAAATTCTGCTGGAGGCGGGCTGATGGCCGACGCCGCAGAAGTCTTGGCAAGCGAAGCGAAGATCGGCGGGATCAGCCGGACCTTGGGCGCGCAAATTCTTGTCGGTATCGCCGTTGTTCTAACTATTCTGCATTATGTCGGCTTACTGCCGGAGGCGCTGTTTCGGTTGCCTGAAACCATGGTGCCGCCTTTTGCCGTATGGCTCGATGTGATCTTCAACTTCGTCAAAGATGATCTGGGGTTGTTGGCTCTTACACGGTTTCTGACTGAAGGGCTGCAATGGCTGTTGGATGTGACGGCTAACCTTCTGTTCGGGAAACGCCGTTGGCCAAACATCGGGCCGATCCCATGGACGGCCGTAGCTGCTGTAGCGGGTGTCATTGGCTACCATCTGGGTGGCTGGCGCATGGCCTTTCTCGGCGCGGGTACGTTTATCTGGACGGCCCTCATCGGTCAGTGGAAAATTGCGATGGAGACGATGTCAGTGCTCGTCGTGGCCGCTCCGCTGGCGTTTTTCATTGGGCTTGGTCTGGGTATTCTGGCGTGGAAGAAGCCGTGGTTTAACCGGGCGATCAAGCCGGTGTTGTCGGTTCTGCAAACACTGCCTTTCTTCACGTATCTGCTGCCCGCCGTGATCTTTTTCAAAGTAGGCCCAACGGCTGGCGCCGTGGCGACCACAATTTACGCCATTCCGCCGATGATCCTGATGACGACACTGGGGCTGCAAAAGGTCTCCCCTGAAGTGGTTGAGGCTGGAAACATGAGCGGCTGCACCAAGTGGCAATTGCTGCGCCATGTCTATCTACCCTCCGCCCGGACGGAGATTTTGGTGGGCGTGAACCAAGTCATCATGCTCTGCCTTGCTATGGTCGTTCTGACCGCTTTCATCGGCATGCCGGGCTTGGGCGCGAAGCTGTTGGCGATGATGGGTAGTTTCAAGCTGGGCCGGTCGTTTGAGATCGGCGTGACCATCGTGCTTCTGGCCGTGATGCTGGATCGGATGTCGAAAGCGTGGGTCGTCAAACAGCCTGAGCATTTCGAGAAGGGGACCCCTTGGTGGAAACGCAATCAGACGCTGGTTCTGGCGGTTGGTGCATTTGTGTTTTTCCTTTTGGTGTCCAAGGTTATCCCAGAGGCTCAGACGCTGGGGCGCAAGCAGAACTTCAGCCAAGGTAAGGAGCTCGATAACCTGATCAAAGGTTTCCTGAATATTGATATCGTGAAAGCGACAACTGGCTTCCTGCGTGCCTTTGTGAATGTGCAAATCCTGATCCCGTTCCGCAACTTCCTGCTCTCGATTCCGACACCTGCTTTCATTCTGCTCGTTACGGCCTTCGCGTTGTATCTTGGTGGTAGGAAGCAGGCGATTTATGCGCTGATTTTCTTTTGCCTCGTGGCGCTGTCGGGATGGTGGGACCGCTCTGTTATCACGCTGTATTCCGTCATCTCGGCCGTGGCGATTGCCATGCTTATCGGCCTGCCCCTAGGCATCTGGGCGGCGCGCACTGAGAAATGGTCGAAACGCATCCTCTTGGTTTGCGACACGGCGCAAACCTTCCCGAGCTTCGTGTATCTGATCCCTGCGATCATGCTGTTCGGCATTACGGATATTGCGGTGATTTTCTCCATTCTGATTTTCGCAATGGTGCCTTTGACGCGCTACACGATCGAAGGCTTACGCACCGTGCCGCTTGAGATGACCGAGGCCGCAGATATGGCTGGAGCCACGCGGATGCAGAAGCTGATGAAAGTGCAATTGCCGCTGGCTTTGCCGACGATGGCTGTGGGGTTCAATCAGGCGATCATGTTTGCGTTCTTCATGGTGATCATTGCCGCGTTTATCGGCACGCAGGATTTGGGCCAAGAGCTTCAACGAACCTTGGCAGGGACGGATCTGGGCAAGAATTTTGTGCTGGGGATCTGTGTGTCGCTGATGGCGCTGACCTTTGATCTGACCATTCTGAAATGGTCATCAGATCGCAAGCAGGCGCTTGGCCTAGGTGACTAAAGTTGGGCGACTAAAGCAGGCCCTCTTCCTCAAGAACGCTGCGCGCGATGCGGAAGCATTCGACCCCCTGCGGCACGCCGCAATAGATCGCGATGATATGAAGAGCTGCGCGGATTTCGTCTTTCGTGACGCCGTTCTTGATCGCGCCGCGCAGATGCAGCTCCCACTCCGCCATTTTGCCCAATGCTGCGATCATCGTCAGGTTCATCATGGAACGTGTCTTGGCGTCGATGACCGCGTCGCCCCAGCCAAAGCCCCAGCACCACGCGGTCATGGCCTCTTGAAAGGGCTGGTTGAAATCGTCGGCCGCGGCAAGGTTCTTTTCGACATAGTCGGCGCCGAGCGTGGCTTTGCGTTGTTCCAACCCTTTGCGAAACAGGTCTTCGTCAAATGTGCTCATGAATAATCCTTCAAGGTTGGCCGTTTCGCATTAGGGCAAACGGCCTTCACAGGCTTATCGGTAAATGATGCTGGCATGTGACGCCAGCCCGGCTACGGTGCAAATTGACTGAATTCTCCAGGACAAAAAGCGATGAGCAATATTCCCGAAACGATGCGCGCAATGGTGCTGAAACGGCATAGCGATATGGATGCTCTGGAGTTTGAAACGGCCTGGCCCGTGCCGAAACCTCAGGGGCGCGAAGTGCTGATCAAAGTGGCCGCTTGCGGTTTGAACAATACCGATGTGAACACGCGGGCGGGTTGGTATTCGAAATCCGTAACGGATGCCACGACCGGCGGTGCTTATGATCTGGATGCGGCGGCTGACAACACATGGGGCGGCGCGGGCGTGCAGTTCCCGCGCGTTCAGGGCGCGGATGTTTGTGGTCATGTGGTTTCGGTCGCTGATCCTCAGGACGAGGGCCTGATCGGGCAGCGGGTGATCACTGACGCTTGGCTGCGTGACTGGGACGAGCCGATGAACATGCACAAGACGGTCTATTTCGGCTCAGAGGCGGATGGCGGTTTCGCCGAATACACCAAGATCGATGTGCGGAATGTGCATGCGGTGCAGAGCGATCTGAGTGATGTCGAGCTTGCGACGTTCTCTTGCTCATATTCCACCGCGGAAGGGATGTTGTCGCGCGCGCGTGTTGGTGAAGGGGACCGCGTGTTGATCACGGGCGCGTCGGGCGGTGTCGGTGGTGCGTTGATCCAGCTGGCCAACCGGCGCGGGGCGGTGACGATTGCTTTGGCGTCCGAGGCCAAGCATGCCGAGGTGGCCAAGACGAACCCGGACCATATCCTACCGCGTGCACCTGAGAACCCGAATGCGGCTTTAAAGCAGGCCACAGGGTCCGAGAGCGTGGATGTCGTCGCGGATATTGTCGCGGGCCCCTATTTTGGCACCGTCATTGACGCTCTGGATCGCGGCGGGCGCTACACGACCTCTGGCGCGATTGCGGGGCCGATGGTCGAATTGGATGTGCGTACGCTTTATCTGATGGACCTGACATTTACCGGCTCGACGGTCATCCCGCCATCTGTCTTCACTGACTTGGTTGGCTATATCGAACGCGGCGAGGTGAAGCCGGTCGTGGCAGGGACCCATGCTTTGGAGGATTTCAAAGCGGGTCAGCAGGCGTTCATCGACAAAAAGCACACGGGCAATATCGTCGTCGTGCCTTAGTCGCGCGCGTTCACCATACCGCTGATCAGTTGGTAGCTGAGCAGATCGCGGATGTTATGGGGGTCGCGGATCAACGGCTGTAGCTTGGCTTTCACCTCCTTGACCTGTTGTTCCGGTGTGCGATGTGCCTGCGTGGCCTCTGCGTGATCCACGAATTTGAAGCGTAGCGTCGCGGCGGGTCCGGCTTGTGCGACAAGCGGTAGGTCATCTGGCAAGACCGTACCGATGCGTGGGTAGCCGCCAGTGGTTTGGCATTCTGGCAGCAGCACGAAGGGGGTACCGGTGCCGGTCATCTGGATATCGCCCGCGACCATCGGTTCTGACAGAATGCTGAGCTGATCTGCAGAGGCAAAGGGGTCGCCTTCAAAGGCCAGCTCCGCGCCCTGCCTGTTGCCGCGCGGGGTGCGGGTGAACTCGGTCGCTTGGAAGCGGTCGAGCGTTTCTGGTGCGAAGTTGGCGGTCTGTACGCTTGGTAGAATACGGATGGTGCCGCCTGTGAAGCGGGCCTCTTTCGGCAGTTTTTGAGCGCTGGCCTCCGCGTTTGGGTCTTGGCCAATGGGCAACATGTCACCGGCTTTGATCAGGGCGCCGATGCCCGCAACCAGATGCGCAGTGCGGCTGTTCAAGAACGGCTCCGTCGCGAAGCCGCCGCCAACATGGAGGTAGCCATAGATGCCGCTGGTCACCGCGCCGATGGTCAGTCGCTGGCCTGCCTCAAGCTTGTGGCTCGCGTTCCAGACAAGCGGTTGCCCGTCCAAACTGGCCTGCATCGGCGCGCCGGTCAGGGCGATGCGGGTGGGCTCGGACGCCTCGAACTCGCCCCCCATGCCTGCCATTTCAAGGGCGGAGCTCTGGACGCTTTGGCCCAGAAGGGCCGCGCCTTCGGCAAGCGCTATGCGGTCGGCGGCACCGCCGCAAGACAGCCCGTTGGCCATATGGCCGGGGCGGCCGAGGTCCTGAATGCTCATCGCGGGACCAGCGCGAAGGACCTTGAGCGCGCTCATGTCAGCGGCTCCACCGAGGCACCACCATCGCCGGTTTGGTCCTCAGATCTGATCTGGGCGAGCGCGTCTGCAGTTACCGGATAAAAACTGATTTCATCCCCCGGTGTCAGCGCGAACGGGTCGGGCTGGTCCGGCCGGAAGGCGCGGAAGGCGCATTGGCCCACCTGTCGCCAGCCCGTGGGTGAGGCGGTTGAGAACAGGACGATTTGCCGGATCGCCACGGTGATCGCCCCGACCGACACTTGCTTGGTGAGGCCCTGCTGGCGCGGGATATCCCAATGCGGGCCGAGGGACCCGAGGTAGGGCTGGCCCGGTGCAAACCCCAGTGTCATGACACGCAGGTTCGTGTCGCAAAGGCTGTCGATGGCGTCTTTGATGGAGACGCCTGCAAGCTCTGCGGCTTCTTGTAGTTGGGGACCATGATCGGGGTGATCGAAAACGGCTGGAATGCGCCAGAGCTTGCGACCTTCGGGCAGGGGAGCTTCGTGCCAGGTTTCTTTCAGCAGTTCGCTGAGATGGATACGCAGCAAGTCTTGGCTCAGTGTCAGGGGGTCATAGACGACGAAGGTTGAGGTGAGCGAGGTTGTCGTCTCCTGCACACCTTCGATACGCAGCTCCTCAATGCGGGCGCGCAGGGCCAAGGCAGCGCGGTTCGCGGCCTCTGTCAGCGTGTCCGAGAAGGTGACAAGCATGCCGCTCAGGCCGACATCGGTGATGCGCGGATATATGGTGTCGCTGCGGGTCACGGGTTGAAGCCTTTGAAACGCGAAATTGGGGAAGGGTTAATTCAATGCCTGCGGTAGGAAAAGTGCGATTTGCGGGAAGGCAATCAGCGCGGCCACCATTGCGAGCATCACGAGGACGAAGGGGATGGAGCCAAGCATGACTTCGGTCATGGTCCCATCCTTGCGTGCGCCTTGCACGACATAGAGGTTGAGGCCCACAGGCGGCGTGATCAGCGCCATTTCGATCAGCACGATCATCAGAATGCCGAACCAGATCGGGTCGAAGCCGAGATCGACGACCAGCGGCACAATGATCGGGATGGTGACCACCATCAGCGACAACGTCTCGATGAAGAAGCCCAGCACGATATACATCAGAACGATTACGAAAAGTGTGCCCATCGGCGACAGGCCAAGGCCCGACAGGAACCCGTCCAGCGCTTGGCCGAGGCCGGCGGAGGCGAGTGTGAAGTTCAGGAACGACGCGCCGATGACGACGAGCATGATCATGGAGGTGATTTTGACGGTGCCGTAGAGGCTTTCGCTGATCATCTGTAGTGAGACGCCGCCGAAGAAAGCCGCGATCAGGAAGGCACCTGCGACGCCCACGGCGGCGGCCTCGGTCGGTGTGGCCCAACCGTTGTAGATGGAGCCGATGATCATCATGAAGAGCAGGATGATTGGTAGCAAATGGGTCAGCGCGCTCATCATTTCGCTAAGGGCGAAGACGCGGCGTTCGCCGCCTAGGGACGGCCGGATCGTGCAGATGATGGCGACTGCGATGATGAAGGCGATGGCCAGCCCGATGCCAGGGATGAGGCCTGCGAGGAAGAGTTGCGGGATCGAGGTTTGGGTGAGGAAGCCGTAGACGATCAGGTTGATCGACGGCGGGATCATGATGCCGAGCGTGCCTCCGGCAGCGATGGCTCCCGAGAAAAGCTTGGGGTCATAGCCCAGTTTTTCGGCTTGCGGCATGGCAACGGTGGCCACGGTTGCGGCTGTCGCAACCGATGAACCGGAGGTGGCGGAGAACATCGTGGCGGTTGCGACATTGGCATGGACCAGCCCGCCTGGCAGCCACGAAACCCAGCGGTCGAGGGCGGCGTAGGTGCGGGCAGCGACACCGGAGCGGACGAGGATTTCGCCAAGTAACACGAAGAAGGGGATGGCGATCAGGGTCGCGCTGTTCGATGCGCTCCAAACCATATTGCCGAGCCCTCGGATCAGCGGGAAGCTGGAGAAGAACCAATCGATGCCAAAGCCCAGAAGGAACAGGACGATGCCGACGGGAATGGAGAGGCTCAAGAGCGCCAGCAGGCCGATGGCGACATATGCGATCATTGCAATGTCTCCACTTCGGCGAAAGCGCCGATGGCTTGTTCGGTGTCCTCAAACTCGCCGCGCAGCATCATGCGGGCAGCGGCCAGAGTGGTCAGACAGGCCATCACGGCGAACCAGAGCCAGCCTGCGAACCATGGGGTTTGTACGAGGGCGAGTGGCGTTTCGAGTGGTGTGTTGGCGGTGGAGCCGTTCTTGATCGAGCGTTCCAGAACGGGCCAGCATTTGAAGGCGATGAGGACGATGGTACCGGAGAGCACAACCATGGAGAACAGGTCGAACAGGCAGCGGCCAAGGGACGCACAGCGAGCGCGCAACAAGTCGATCCGGACATGGCCGAGCTCCAGCATCGTGTAGGCCATGCCCCATGACGTGGCGATGGCCATGACGTAGCCGCTGATCTCATCCGTGCCCCCGAAGGAGGACCCCAATTGACGAAACACAATGTCCAGCAGAACGAATGCCGCGCAGGTCAGAAGCATGATGCCGGTCATGAGCGCCACGCCTCTGTTTATCGTTCTGAGAGTTGAGATGAATTTCATCGATCGGGGTCCTGAGGGAGAGATTTACTTGATTTCGACGCCGACGACTTGGCCGACAGACGCGTTCCAGCGTGCAGCCCAGTCATCGCCTGCGCGCTCTGCCCAACCCGGCAGCACCTCGGCCACGAGGATGTCACGGGCTTTGGCGAAATCAGCGTCGGAAGCTTCGACCAATGTCATGTCGCGCGCATCGCCTGCGGGGCAATCACCGTTGCCAGTCAGACAAGCGATATCATTGACCAACGCGTTTTGCGCCGTGTCCCAAGCTGGGTCTTCGAAATCGGTTTTGATTTTGGTCTCAATCAGGGATTTGGTGGCGTCATCCATGCCGTTCCACTTGTCCATGTTGATCGCGGTGACCACAGGATCCCAACCGCCCAAAGGCAGCGGCATCAGGTGAGTGGAGACCTCCCACCAGCCCGCGCTGTAGCCGGATCCTGCGCCTGTCACCGCACAATCGACAACGCCTTTTTGCAGCGCCCCCGGCACTTCAGAGAAGCCGACATTGACACCCTCTGCACCCAAAGCTTCAAGCAGTTTCGCGGTCATCCGGCCAGAGGCGCGAACTTTGAGGCCTTTGAGATCATCAAGACCTTTGATGTCCGCATTGCAGAACACGACCTGCGGCGGGTAGGGCGCGATGGCCAGAACGTGGCTGTTGAAGCGGTCCTTGTAGATGTCAGCAACCATCGGGCGGGCCGCATCGACCATGGCGCGGGCCTCATCAGCGCTGAGCGCGATCAGCGGCACGTCGAGGCCTTCAAGCTCGGGCGCGTCGGCGACGGCGTAGTCTGCCACGGTCATGGCGACGTCAAACACGCCTTGGCCCAGCAGGTTGTAAATGTCTCCAAGGCCGAGGCCCATTTGGTTATGTGTGGTCAGCTCCACCGTCAGTTTGCCATCGGAGGCCGCGGGCAGGGCGTCGCCCCAGAACGGTGCTTCGTATTCTTTGTGCAGCGGCAGGCCGGACCAGCTGCCGACAACGGCGAGGTTTTCGGACAGCGCAGGTGTCGCAATCGCGAGCGAGGCCGCGAGGATGGGAAGTGTCTTAAGCATGGTTGGTCTCCTTGTTGAGGTCTGTTTTTTGTAGGAATTGTTGGTCTTGCAGAGTCTCGGATAGGTCCGCGATCAGCATGTGACCCGGCGCATGGGTGATGCACATCGGCAGCTTGGCGTTCAGCAGCACGTTTTGCGGGGTGACGCCGCAGGCCCAGTAGACGGGAATTTCATTATCTTTGACGGGCACAGGATCGCCCCAATCGGGGGCGTTCAGGTCGGAGATGCCGATTTGTGCAGGGTCGCCGAACGCAATCGGTGCGCCATGGGCGTGTGGGAACGCTGCGCTGATCTCATAGGCGTTATTGAGGCGCGATTTATGGATGGGGCGCATCGTGGCGACCATCTCTCCGGCGAAGACGCCGGCGGGTGTCAGGGCGATATTGGTGCGATACATCGGGACGGTTTTGTCCTGCTCGATATGGCGGACGGGGATATTATTGGCGATCAGGGCGTTCTCGAATGTGAACGAACAGCCGAGCGCGACAGTGACGAGGTCGTCGCGCCAGTGGGTTGTGATCTCCGTCACTTCCTCGGTGAACACGCCGTCGCGGAAGATGCGGTAGCGGGGCACGTCGGTGCGAATGTCGATGTCATGGCCGATCGTTGTCATGAACGGGTTGCCAGTGTCGCTGACGCCGACGACAGGGCAGGGCTTGGGGTTGCGTTGGCAGAAACGGAGGAAGTCTAGCGCGACCGTTTCGGGCAGGATTGCGAGATTGCATTGCAGCTTGCCGGCGGCGAGGCCAGCGGTGTGGCGATCATAGGCACCCGAGCGGATGGCGGCGCGCACGTCCGCGGCGCTAAGAGTGCGCAGATCGGCGTAGCTGGCTTGGGGTAAAGACATGGCGGCAGCCTTTGCGAGAATCTTTCCTCAGCATGGCACGCCAATGAAATTCATCCAAATTATCATTTTTAATCAAAGGTGATAGGGAAAATGGATCACTCAAGCTTCGTTAGAGTCCGCCCAGTCCTTTGCGATCTCTTGCGCAATTTCCGCCCCGCGTTCTGCCAGAATGCTGCGTGGCTCGCCCAGAAAAGAGGCGGTGAACTCCAGCGGGTTAGGCTGAAAGCCGGGATCGAACTCCTCAATTTGGCCCGACGTAATCAGGGTTGCGGCCAAGGCGCGGGGGTAGGGGCCCACGGCGATACCGGCTGCGATCATCTGCAAGCTCGCGGAGAGTGAAGCGGAGGAATAGATCCGGACATGCGGACCGATACGGCGCGACAGCTCGGCCTTGAGTTCGCGATAAGGACGCGTGCGTGCGGCATAGGAAATTACCGGGGTTTCGTTGAGATCGACCATGCCAGAGTCAGTCGATTTGTACCAATGCAGATCGAATTTCGGCAGGGCGACGTTTTCCACAGTGAATTCTGATACGGGACCCATCAAGAAAGCCAAGTCCACATTTTGTTGCAACAGAGAATTGCGTAGGTTGCCGGATATATCGACGGTTAGGTCGATATTCACACGCGGGAATTCTCTGCTGAGCGCCTTGAGAAAGTCGGGCAGCCACGCTTGAGCGATGGTTTCTGACGAGCCGATACGGAACAGGCCCTCGACCTCGGACGTGTTGGCCACGCGTTTGACGATCTCTTCTTGGACGAAGAGCATTTGTTCGGCGTAGCCAAGCAATGATGTGCCGGACTTGGTGAGCTGGACGCCCTTCGATGTGCGTTCCATCAGCTTGACGCCCAGCTCTTCTTCCAAGGTTGCGATGCGGGTGGAGATAGCGGGTTGCGAGAGGTTCAATTGCTCGGACGCGCGGCGGAACCCGCCGAGGCGCGCGACCCAGAAGAAAGTCTTGAGTTGTTCAAATGTCATTCCTGCCCCCGATGCGCTGGACAGTTCGTGCTGCCAAGCGCAGTGTCTGGTTTCATGTTAGAGGATGTCAGGCGCGGATATGCAATTTAATACTGAAACCAAAAACGGTCATGGGACTGTCGAGATTGAGGTCAGAGACTTGACCATTGCTGGCTGGACAGGACGTGACTCGGCAGCCGTGCAGCATCATATTGACGAGTTGGCTGCGATTGGTGTGGCGCCACCATCTCAAGTGCCGCTGTTCTACCGGGTTTCACATAACTTGCTGACCACACGCGCAAATGTGCAAATGCTCGGAGAAACCTCTTCGGGCGAAGCAGAACCGATGTTGATCCGCGCCGGCGGTCAGTTATGGATCGGATTGGGTTCTGACCATACGGACCGTGAGCTGGAGACCGTTTCAGTTGCGTCATCAAAGCAGGTCTGCGCCAAACCTTGTGCGGATCATCTGTGGGATTTCAGTCTTGTTGCGGACCATGTTGACCAGCTCGAAGTGAGGTCGTGGATCTGGGAAGACGGCGATTGGGTTCTTTATCAAGATGGCACACTGGCGCAAATCCTTCCGGTGGCGGAGCTTGCGGGCGCTATTGATATGCGTGACGGTCAAGCGATGCTGTGCGGCACATTTGCGGCTATCGGTGGTGTGCGCCCCGCCTCCATGTTCAAGGCGCAGTTGCATGACCCTGTGCGACAGCAGACGATCACGTTCAGCTATACGGCGCAGCCCCTTCCGGTGGTCGTCTAATCACGTGCGCGTCTAGCTGCTTCGGCGATCCGAGGGATAAGCATCTTGTACTGTAGGTAGATCAACAACTGACCGCCCTGATCTACCGTCTCAATGTCAATCCAAGGGTATTGCTGCCGGTAGGCTGCAATGGTCGCACTGTCATACAGCGGATCTTCCATGCCATTGACGAACCATGTTGGCGTATTCTTGGCCTTGTGCAATGTTTCGGACCAGTCGCCCTCCGTTTCCAGCAACTCCATTGCATATGCCGTTGAAGCGTTCTTTTTGTCGCCAATGCTGAGTTGCCCATTGGCTTCGAGAATGGGCAGCATTTCGGGGTCTTCGAGGAGCCTGAGATCAGCGGGAGAGTTACTATTGACCCGTGCAAACATGTTCGCGCTTCCAAGCTTGCGGGCAAGCGTAAAGCCGGCGCGGATCGTGTAGAATAGAAGGTGCGGCGCATGTTGAGCGGTAGAGAGAAAAAAGCGGTGCCAGGCGCTCATCGCGGCGTAATGTTGGTCGCCATGTAGGAATGGTCGGGCGCCGAGGCCGATGATCTCTGAAACGCGCTCTGGGTTTCGTACGGCGAGATCGCAGGCAAATAGAAGGTCATTGCCCTGAACGACGTAGGGCAGCTTTTCGATTTTGAGATAATCCAACAACTGCACGGTGTCATCGGCGAGGCTCGCCAATACGTCCGCTTTGCGGTCAAGTTGATCACTGTCGCCGTAGCCTGCACGAATAGGGCAGATAACCTTCAACCCGTGCCGATAGGCTTGCTTCAGCATCGAGCGGGACCAACGGACCTGACAATACCCCATGTGGGACATCAACACAGGGGCACCGTCATGGGGACCTTGGACGTGGTAGTACATGACACGTCCATCTTTCAGCTTGATAGACTCGAAGGGTTTCCAGACCTCGGCATCCAGCCAATCAGCGGAATGCACAGACGACTTGGAACTATGCGCGCGCTTAGCATCTTCGGTGCTTCCGACGACATCACGCATTGTCAGCACCAGTCGGATCAACTCAGTTTGAGAACGTGATTTCGTTTTTCCCAATATGTTCCTGATTTGCGTGCGTACGGTCTCGATACTGGTGCCGCGCGCGCTTGAGATGGACTTGGCATCATTGCCCTCGACCAATGCTTGGACGACACCCAACTCCGCCGCGGAAAGGGAAAAGACTTCGCCCAGAGTTTCGTTCAAAGCGACAGGCCAAAAGAACTCGGTTGTCACGATCAAGACCAGCGGCGAGGCGCTGAGTGCTGTGCCGCTCTTTGACTGAGTGACCCGTTTGACATGAAAGATCACTGGACGACCGGTTGAGACGGACTCGAAATTCAGCAAGACGTTCTGGTCGCCTGCGCAATGTACCATTGTCTGGAGTATGCTGGAAAGTTCCTCCTGCTCAGCCTCATAGAGGTCAAGTGCGCCCAATTTGCCGTTTTCGGTCAGACCGTAAGCCGTCTTTGCGCCGACGTTCAAAGCAACGATCTGCATTTGCGCGTCAAGGATGAGAGCAGGTGATGCGTCGAACGGTTCAAGGGCTTCGCGCAGCAATGCTGTCCGGTCGGGCGTTTCATGTCGCTCAAGAAATGTATTGGCGCGCTCCAAGTGGCCTTGGAAGTCATTATCGAAAGCGTCCATCTTGCTGACTGTTCTACGCACCCGTTCCGCATCAAGACCAGCATCGTTCCATGTGTCTATCAGGCGGTCCAGTTCGCCGGGATCGAGAGCGATGTCATATAGATGATCCACGATCTCATCGTTAACGGCGGATTTCTTGATTTCGTCCGTCATCGTCAGGCACTCCCTTGCCAGAGATACCGCAGCGATGTCGCAAGAGTTGGGAAGGGAATCAGATATGTCATTTAATTGGTTTACCTTAGGGCAACTGGATTGCGTGAGAAAGGGGAACCCATCCACCCAAAGCAACCGCTTGGAAGAGGGTGCGGCGGCTTTGGGCGTCGGGTTATGCGTGGCAGCGGAGGTAAAGCGCCGACATGGATCGCATAACGGGAGAGCAGGGGATTTAAGGCGCAAGCGCTGGTTTTGGTGCGCGGCGCATCATCAGACCAACAACGCCAATCATGATCCAACATCCTTGAATAAGGACTGACGCAAGATTGAAATCGACGATCAGGCTGAGCATCACCAAAGAGGCAGCCGCAATATTGGCGACAGTATAAAGCGGACTTTTACCTTCAATGAGTTGCAGTTGGAGTGCAGCGAAGGCTCCGACGTAGAGAAAAAAGCCCAAGACCCCGCAAGCTTGCAGAAATTGGTCAAGGTCGAGTGTTGAAAGAGACGTATGCACGGTGAAAACCCTTGGTTCGAAGTTGGGCTGACTATGAGGTTGCTGTGCTCTGCACGCATACCCCACGTATGGTACGGACATCAAAAGAGTTGACCCAACGGCAAGTTCCTTTGCAGGGTAAGGCGAGGGAACGGTTTGGACTGTGCTGATTTTGTGATTATTTTCTGATGGGTGGATCGTTTTCATCCGTCGTTCAGGCCTTGAAAAAAAGCAGGTCACTCCTGCCAAGAAAAGGCTTTGAATGTCTGAAAAGAAACTAGCTGCGGCGCTGCTGCAAGCTCTGAAATGGGGTTTGGGTGTCGTTCTTCTTGCTGTGATCGCCTTGATTGGTGCAATCGTCTATGGATTGAAATCCGAAGCGGAGATCAACTACACCTTTACTGCGGAGGAAGCCGCGCAATGCGAAGACCTTCCTGAGCTATCTGACAGATTTTTCGGTGTCGGTTTCTCTGGCGGGGGTAGCCGCGCTGCCATGTTCGGTGCAGGCGGTGCCGCAGCGCTGCAAGATGCGGGCCTTTTGCAGAAAGTGACGCATATCTCCAGCGTCTCCGGCGGTGGATTCACGTCCTCTTATTTGGCGACACATACCAAAGACAACTGCGCGCCAAACTTGAACGGCACAACGCCGGATAATTGTCTTTCGGTCGATCTCCCGACATTTTCTGAAGCGATGAGACAACCCTATTTTTGGAGGATGGAGCAGCAGCAAGCGCTGCATCCAGTTCGCTATTTTAGCCCGTCCCGCCGATTGATCTCCCTTCAAGAAGCGTTGGAGGACGGGTTTATCGGACGGGGTATGTCGTTCGAAAAAATGCCGCCTCAACCGGCGTTCTATTACAACACCGTGAGCTACGACTCCGCCGAACGATTTGTTTTTTCAAATCAACCCATTCCCCACCCAAAAGAAGTTGCAGCCTCGCAATTCGCGTCAGAGCTGCGGAGTATTTCATTTTCTGAGCGGCAGGGTTGCGCTTTGAAAACGCCTGACAAATTTCCCCTTGGACTGGCCGTCGCGACGTCCGCTGCCTTTCCACCGGTCCTCGGTCCTCTGACAATCAAAGTCCCAGCGCGAGGCGACTATGGGAAAGAGCTGTTCTGGCATCTTGGGGACGGTGGCGTGATTGAGAATACGGGCCTTGATACGTTGATCGACGCCGCGTTGACAGCGCGCGCACGAAATCCGTATCTGACCGAAGCAACCCTAATCTCTTTCAACGCGGGGCTAAGGTTGATCCCGGAAGTCTCTTTCACGATCCGGGATCCGAGCCTTTGGAGTACAGAGCCGGGTCGTCTAGTCGATGTTTCTAACCTACGTGCTGATCGCTACCGCGATGCTTATCTAAGCGAGATATCCACTCGATCCGGCCTCAAGATCAATATCGTTGAGATTGATTACCTGAGGGCAAAGCTAACCGATTGGCCGGAAGCCTGTGCCGCACATCGCAGCGAGCCAGTTTCAAATATCCCCCAGATGATCGCAAGGATACCGACTGATCTGCTGATTACTTCTTGCCATAGCGCTTTGATGCTGGCCGCAGCCAAGTCGATGGTCGATGCAGAGACACGCGAAGGGGGGCGGCTTTACAAGCTACGCTGATCCCCCATTGCGCGTGGCTGCTGAGCGACTAAACTCGATCACGGAACATAAAAAAAGGCGTCTGAAATGAAGTGTGTGTTCGTGCAAATCCGCTGTCGCCCCGGTACGGCCTACAAGGTTGCAGAAGAAATCGTTCTACGCGAAATCCACTCTGAGCTATTCTCGACAAGTGGCGAATTCGACCTGCTTCTCAAACTCTACATTCCTGATGACGCGGATGTTGGCCTCTACATCAATGATAATTTGATGGACGTCGATGGAATTGAGCGGACGTTGACGACATTGACGTTCAAAGCGTTCTAACCTTGCCTACCTCGCTAACTGAGCCACTTTGTCATGGCAATGACAAGTAACGAGATGGTCGTTAATCAAGCCGGTTGCCTGCATGAACGCATAAACGATCGTTGGTCCGCAGAATTTGAAGCCTGCTTTCTTGAGGTCTTTTGAAACCTGCTGGCTCAATGCGGTCTGAGCGGGAACTTGGTCGAGACTGGTGAAACGATTTTGTAGTGGCTTGCCATCGAGATACTTCCATAAAAATTGGTCAAACCCTTCGCGTTGTTCGATAACTTGCCAAGCGCGGGCATTCCCGATGGTCGCTTCAATCTTGCCGCGGTGGCGGATGATGCCGGTGTTTTGCAGAAGGCGTTCCACTTCCGGTTCTTGCCAAGCCGCTATGACATTGGGGTCAAACCCTTCAAAGGCATTTCGAAAATTATCCCGTTTCTTGAGGATCGTGATCCAGCTTAGACCCGCTTGAAACCCGTCAAGAATCAGCTTCTCCCAAAGTGTGCGGCTGTCATATTCGGGAACGCCCCATTCTGTATCATGGTATTCAACATAAATCGGCTCCGTACCGCACCATCCGCAACGATCAGTCATTTCCACTATCTTTCAAAGGTTTGCTGGCTTTGAGCGGAGTTTAGTCAAATTGGAACAAAATTGGAACATTAACCCGCATTTAAACTTAGGCTGCGTAAGAGGTCCTCAAGCAGAAAAGGAACGTCACTGTGTCAGAGAACCAAGATTGGGCCGTTGCAGATAATCCGTTGGCCGCCGCTGTCCAGCAACGGGACTCTGACATTCTTCAGGTTGTAAAAAATGCCTTGGACACGCGCAATGTAATGCTGGCGTTCCAACCGGTTGTACAGTCTTCTAACCCTGCGCGCCCTGCTTTCTACGAAGGGCTCATCAGGGTCATGGATGATACAAGGCGTGTTATTCCAGCGCGTGAGTTTATCAATACGATCGAGCCGCTGACAGAAGGGCGCACCATCGACTGTCTTGCACTTGAAATGGGGTGCCAGGCATTGATCGAGAACCCGAGCCTGCGGCTTTCAATCAATGTCTCTCCCAGAACAATTGGCTACCCACGTTGGGAACAGGTTTTCGAAGCTGGGATTGGTGCAGACCCGACCTTGGGTGAGCGGCTGATCCTCGAGATCACTGAAGCATCGGCTATGGTTATGCCTGATGTTGTTATCGACTTTATGGATCGCATTCATAATCAAGGCGTCAGTTTTGCGCTGGATGATTTCGGTGCGGGCTACACCGCGTTTCGGTACTTTAACGAGTTCTTTTTTGACATGGTCAAGATTGATTGCAGCTTCATCAAAGACATTCACATGTCGCGGGACAATCAAATTCTGACAGAAGCACTCGTTTCAATCGCACAGCATTTTGACATGTTTACTGTGGCTGAAGGGGTCGAAACGACCGAGGAGGCGGAATACCTTATTGGTGCGGGCGTTGATTGTCTTCAAGGCTATCTGTTTGGCGCACCGCAATTGCGTCTACCTCCGAACGCAACGGGCTCGCTTTCGCGGACGGCATAAGTTTCGACTGCCACGTCCCAAGGCTTTCCATCACAAAATCTACAAGACTAACGGCGCTCACCCGGCGTTAGCTCTGCCAGTGTTGCATGACGGGTTTGCCCTCCAGCGACCATACTCTTATTTGCATAGACAGTGACGCCCTGATACGTGAAAGGCACACCGCGCCTTGTGCGTGTAGAATGAGAATCGTTCATCGACCGTCTGTGTCGGAAAGGAAAATTCATGACGAATGTTGTTATCGCGTCCGCTGCCCGTACTGCTGTTGGTAGCTTTCTGGGATCTTTTGCAAACACACCCGCACATGACTTGGGCAAGACTGTTCTGGAAGCCGTTGTCGACCGCGCAGGTATTGAAAAAGGTGAAGTCTCTGAAACGATCATGGGTCAGGTTTTGACCGGTGGTCAGGGTCAAAACCCGGCGCGCCAAGCACATATCAATGCAGGCCTGCCACAAGAAAGCGCGGCATGGGGTATCAACCAGGTGTGTGGGTCCGGTCTGCGGGCTGTCGCATTGGGCGCACAGCATATCCAACTGGGCGATGCGGATATTGTGGCGGCTGGTGGACAAGAAAACATGTCGATGTCTCCGCACGTGGCTAATTTGCGTGGCGGTCAGAAAATGGGCGACATGAAATATATCGACTCGATGATCCGCGATGGTTTGTGGGATGCATTTAACGGCTATCACATGGGTCAAACTGCTGAGAATGTTGCCGAGAAATGGCAGATCAGCCGCGAAATGCAGGATGAGTTCGCAGTCGCCTCGCAGAATAAAGCCGAGGCTGCCCAAAAAGCTGGTAAGTTCGCGGATGAAATCACCCCTCATGTTGTTCCAAACCGCAAAGGCGACATTACAGTCAACCAGGACGAATATATCCGCCATGGCGCGACGATGGATGCGATGGCCAAACTGCGCCCTGCATTTACAAAAGATGGCTCGGTCACTGCTGCAAACGCGTCTGGTTTGAATGACGGTGCTGCAGCCACTTTGCTTATGTCAGCTGACAACGCCGAGAAACGCGGCATCCAACCCCTGGCGCGCATCGCATCCTATGCAACTGCTGGTCTTGACCCGTCGATCATGGGCGTTGGTCCGATCTACGCTTCGCGCAAAGCGCTCGAGAAAGCGGGCTGGAAAGCAGAAGATCTGGACCTCGTCGAAGCGAATGAGGCGTTTGCCGCGCAAGCCTGTGCCGTGAACAAAGATATGGGCTGGGACCCTGCAATTGTGAACGTCAATGGTGGTGCAATCGCGATTGGTCACCCCATCGGGGCGTCTGGCTGCCGAGTCTTGAATACGCTGCTCTTTGAGATGGTGCGCCGCGACGCCAAAAAAGGCCTCGCAACGCTTTGCATTGGCGGCGGAATGGGCGTGGCGCTTTGCGTTGAGCGCGACTAAATCCGAAGCGAAAAGGTTGCGCATGAAAATTGCGCAACTTATACATCAATAGAAATAAAATTACTTTCTTGATTCTGGAGGATCACTTATGACCCGTGTTGCACTTGTAACTGGCGGCTCCCGCGGTATTGGCGCTGCAATCGCACAAGCCCTCGCTGCCGACGGTTGTAAAGTTGCTGCGACTTATGCTGGCAACGACGAAAAAGCAGCGGCTTTTACCGCTGAAACTGGGATCAAGACCTATAAATGGAATGTCGCGGACTATGATGCATGTACCGCTGGCATCGTGCAGATCGAGGCCGATTTGGGGCCGGTTGATATTTTGGTGAACAATGCCGGCATTACCCGTGACGCGCCGTTTCACAAAATGACGCCGGAGCAATGGCATGAGTGCATCGACACAAACCTGAATGGCGTATTCAACATGACCCACAATGTTTGGGGTGGCATGCGCGAACGCAAGTTTGGCCGTATCGTGACCATCAGTTCGATCAATGGACAAAAGGGCCAATTCGCGCAGGCAAACTACGCCGCAACGAAAGCGGGCGATATCGGATTCACGAAAGCTTTGGCGCAAGAAGGCGCGCGTGCCGGTATTACAGTTAACGTCGTTGCTCCGGGCTACATCAATACTGAAATGATGAGCACCATCCCGGAAAAAGTAATGAACGAAGTCATCTTGCCGCAAATCCCTGTCGGCAGATTGGGCGAGGTTGCCGAGATTGCACGGACTGTCGCGTTTCTGACCTCTGACGATGCGGGCTTCATCACAGGCTCGACAATTTCCGCGAATGGCGGCCAATACATGAGCTAATGGCGTTCAAACGTAATTACAAAGGGGTCGTACCAACCAAGGTGCGGCCCTTTTTCGTGCCGTTTTTCAAAATAATCAGAAATGTATCGCTGCGCGGCTCAAGCACGTTTTTAAGCCCAGATATACAGACGGCCACAACTGCTGGCGAAGCAGATGCGGCCGAAACCTTACACGCAGAAAGCCTTTAAGCTTTGCAGTTTAATGTGCCAAGCGCGTCATCTCTTCCTTTAAACGCAGCTTTTGTTTCTTAAGCTCGACAATGGAGAGAGTATCAGCTCCCGGTTGGCGCTGGGCCGCTTCCACTTCTTGAGATAACGCATCGTGTTTCCGTTTCAGCTCCGACAAGTGCGAACTGATGGTCATTGGCATTCCTCCTATTTTGGATGTGGTGACTGCAGTCCACCATATATAGTGGCTTCTGTCACGAAAATTAGATGCCGTATCAATGAAGAATTGGTTAAAATTGCAGTGGCTCGCCGTGGCGCAGGATACGCCGCGCGTCTGCGCTGTAGCTGTCCATATCTTCTTTATGGACATCCCCGTCATGTAAGGTCAGTGGGTGAGAGAGAAGCGTTTTGCTGCGAGACCCCTTGCGTGCGCGTAAAACGAACCGTGTTGCCGATTTGCTTTTACGTGGTGATAACGGCTTGATTTCCAAACCACCGGCGCGGCCATTCAGAGAGACGATGACCTCCGGGAAGCGGTCAATGATCTGAATTATTGTCAACCAACCGCCTGGCCTCAAACGCCTGAGGCCCGCGTCGAGCCAGACGACCAGTTCCGTTTCTTCTTGGCGACCAAGAGCACGCC
The DNA here is from genome assembly GCA_947494435.1 of uncultured Litoreibacter sp. Classification (GTDB taxonomy): domain Bacteria; phylum Pseudomonadota; class Alphaproteobacteria; order Rhodobacterales; family Rhodobacteraceae; genus Litoreibacter. Next base: position 481,171 of record CANLUY010000001.1, on the reverse strand, counting down.
CTTTATCGGCGGCCTTGGTGCCCGGGCCGAAGAAAGGCGGGTTCATAATCACGTGATCAAAGATCTGATCCTTCACCTCTATCGGCATGTTCGACAGATCACCTACATGCACCTGCATGTCGAGCTGGTTGCTATGAGCGTTGCGTTCTGCAAGCGCGGCGTAATCAGCCTGCACCTCAAGTCCAAAGAGTTTAACGCCCGTCACCCGCGCCCCGACGCATAGGGCTGCTGTGCCGACGCCACAGCCGATATCCAGAACACTTTCGCCTGATTTTGCGGGGCAGGCTGCTGCAAGAAGGACCGGATCCGTGGCGGCGCGATATCCTGCTATAGGTTGCTGGATCAGGAGTTTTCCGTCGAGGAACTTGTCTTGGCTCAGCTGGTCGGAAGAAAATGCCACGGGCGTGTCAGCCCTCGATCTCAATGTCATTATCGCGCAAGACAGCGCGGGCCATAAAGAGATCGCGCTCAACCACCATCAGGCGACGCGGCATTATGCCTATGCTTCCTTCGAGTGCACTCATATGGACGTCTAACTCAAAGACGCCTATATCCTCTCCTTGGAGGAGCGCTTTTGCGAAGGCGATAACGGTGGGGTCGTTGCTGCGCAGGAGTTCTTTCATTCCGTGAGATAACGGCAGCCCGACGGGTTTGTCGAGAGGCGAGGCAGGCGTGACCATTCAAACCGAGATGAGCATAAAGCCGCATGATCGGCTTCAGGCGGCACTTGAGGGTGATCTGATTGCTGTGAACGGGCTGATCCGCGAGAGGATGGCCTCGGAGAACGCGCCGCGCATTCCTGAGGTCACGGCGCATCTGGTTGATGCCGGTGGCAAGCGCGTGCGGCCGATGCTGACTTTGGCGGCGGCGCGGATTTGTGGCTATAATGGGCCTTATCACGTGCATCTGGCTGCGACGGTGGAGTTCATTCACACGGCGACGTTGTTGCATGATGACGTTGTTGACGAGTCCGAGCAGCGGCGGGGGCGACCTTCAGCGAATTTGTTGTGGGATAACCAGTCGAGCGTTTTGGTCGGGGACTATCTGTTCGCGCGCGCGTTTCAGTTGATGACGGAGCCGGGGCGGCTGGATGTTTTGAAGGTCCTGTCGAACGCGGCGGCGACGATTGCTGAAGGTGAGGTTTTGCAGCTAACGGCGGCGCAGAATTTGGCGACGACTGAGGAGACCTATCTGAAGGTCGTGCGGGGCAAGACTGCGGCGTTGTTTTCTGCGGCGACTGAAGTGGGAGGTATGATTGCTGATGCCTCTGACGAGGTGACGCGAGCATTGTTCACCTATGGCGATGCTTTGGGCGTCAGCTTTCAGATTGTTGATGATGTCCTTGATCTGGGTGGGGCCGGCACGCAGATCGGGAAGAATATCGGGGATGACTTCAGAGAGAAGAAGCTGACCTTGCCATTGATCAAAGCGATCGCGAAGGCAGATGATGAGGAGAGATTGTTCTGGAAGAGAACGATTGAGAAGGGTCAGCAAGAGGATGGCGACCTAGAGCAGTGCCTCGATATTATTAAGCGGCATGGAACGCTTGACGAGGCTAAGTCCGAGGCGCTTGAATGGGCTGGGCAGGCCAAGGAAGCGCTTGAGATTGTGCCTGATCATCCGATGAAAGAAATGCTCTCTGATCTCTCTGACTATGTCGTCGCGCGCCTGAATTAGGCTGGTCCCCGCATGCGGGGAAATCTCTAAAGCTTTGATCTCAAAGAGATAAGCTATAAATTTACTGTTTCTTTACCCGCCTAAAATGCAGGATTTGACCCACCAGTCTGGATGCAGTTGGGCCAGTCGGGTTGCGGCGAATTGGGCAAAGCGTTCCGTCTCATAAAGACCAAAACATGTGGCGCCTGAACCGGACATGCGGGCCAGTTTGCATCCGTTCGAATATTCAAGCGCCCGCAACGTATATCCGATCTCTGGGAAAAGCGTCACGGCGGGGCGTTGCAGATCATTGCGCTGCTCAGCGAGCCACGCGATCAACGCGTCGGGTTTACCAAAGTGCCCTGGAATGGGGGGCATCGGACTGTTCTTCTTCGACTTCAACGCTTGAAAGACGTCAGGGGTTGAAACCGGAATGCGCGGGTTGACCAAAACAGCGTGAAGCGGGGGCAGATCGGGATAGAAAGTCAGGTCTTCGCCGATCCCCTGCATATGAGCGGTTTTCGAGAACAGGCAAACCGGCACGTCGGCCCCGAGCTTTTCCGCTTGCGCCGTCAAAGCGGCGATATCCTCAGGGGTGAGAGTGGCGGGGTCAAAGCTGGTATCAGGGTTCATCGCCCGAAAGGCTGCAGCGGCGTCGGCGGTGCCACCCCCAATTCCGGCGGAGCTTGGAAGGTTCTTGGTCAGCCTGAAGGTCGCATTACCGCTTTGCAGATGGGCGGTCTTGAGAATGGAGTTGCTGGTATCACTGGGGACGCCTGCCGCTTCCGGTCCGATCACGGAGAGGGAGGAGGCGTCGGACTTGACGACTTCGACCAAGTCACCGGTATCGGCAAACATCACCAAACTGTCGAGAAGATGGTAACCGTCCTCGCGCTGACCCGTCACATGCAGGGTCAGATTGATCTTTGCGGGGGCAAATTCTGTGGGCATCTACTCTGACGTTTTTGCGGCTTCCTCTTCCTCATATACTACATCAAGCCCCACTTCTATCTTGCGGCGGATGCGGTCTGCCTCTTTCTCTTCGGGATCAAAGGACAGTGCGCGGCGCCACTGGAATTCGGCTTCGCGGGTCCGGCCCACTTTCCAATACACGTCGCCCAAATGGTCGTTGACGATGGGGTCAACGGGCAGCAGTTCTACCGCGCGCTCCATCGGGGCCACGGCTTCTTCATAGCGGCCAAGTCGATAGAAAACCCAGCCGAGGCTGTCGGTGATGTAGCCGCTTTCGGGGCGCAGTTCGACGGCTGTCTCGATCATCTCAAGCGCTTCGTCGAATTTGATTTTCTGCTCGACCAGAGAATAGCCGAGGTAATTCAGGATATCGGGGTGGTTGGGTTGCAGTTCCAGCGCCTTGCGGAAATCGGCTTCCATCTCGTCGAACATGTCGATGCGCTCGTGGACGATGCCGCGGGCGTAATAGACGGGCCATGCACTGCGGTCATTGGGGCCGCGCAGTTCAATGGAGGTGGTGTAGGCCTCAATCGCTTCGGCATCCCTGTCTGTGCGGCCAAGGAAATCGCCCAAAGCGGCGTGGACCATTGGGATGTCTGGGTGAGACTTGGACAGGGCGGATAGCACTTCTGTTGCGGCGTCCTTGCGGTCATCTGCATAAAGCACATTCGCGCGGCCCATTTCGGCCTGATAGAAGGCGGGATGCTCTGGCGGCATGTCGGCGTAGGCATCTTCTGCCAAGGCGTACTGTTCCAGATCGTCAAGCATTTCAGCGCTCATCAGCAGGGCTTGCGCGTGATCGGGGCGCAGAAAGCTGGCGAGGCGGGTATAGATCAGAACATGTTCCGCCGTCGCGCGGCCTTGCAGGATAGACGCGATGGTAAAGAGTACCTCTGCCGCGCCCTCTTGGGGGGTCGTCACGAATGTGTAGTCAATCGTGTCCTCCGCCGTGATGCGGTCTTGGAGTGCGCGCAAGCTGAGGTTGAGGCGTTGGGATTGCGCAGCGGTCAAAAGCTCAAGAGCTTCGTCTTTCTTCTCAAGCTGCATCAGAACCTGCGCATGGGCTTCAATCCCACGGGCGCTTAGGGTCAGGGGGCCGTCCCGCTCCCCCGACAGGATTTGATGGGCGGCCTCGAAATCGCCGACTTGTGCAAGCGCGAGGGCTTCATGATAGCTGGCCAGCGGGGCGAAGTCGGGTTGGGCAGCAACCTGCTTAAAGGCGGCGGTGGCATCCGTCATCTTGCCTTCACCAAGCAAAGCCCAGCCTTGCAGCAACCCTTCCAGAAGAACCGCGAGCCCATCTGTTTCCGACGGGCCTGCGGCAGCGGGGGCGAAGTTGCCTTGATCGAGTGCCACCATGTTCATGACGAGCGTGACGATTTGATTGCTTTGGCCGGTTTTGGCGTAGGAGTCCGCGACGCGTGCGGCTGTCTCGATGTCGCCGGTGCCGACATTGGCAATGATTGCGCTTTCCAACAGCCGCGCATTGGTCGGATCCTGCACGATGGCGCGGGAATAATAGGCGACCGCTTCGCTATAGTCGGAGGCGATGGAGGCTTGGCGCGCGGCGAGGTAGGGCCCTGCGACATCCGCTTGGAGCGGGCCTGCGAGAAGGGTCGCCGCCAGAAGCAGCGCTGTAGTGCGTTTGAACGTCATGTGCTTTGCCCGTTTTGCTTTGCTTGATGGAAAGCTAGGGCGCGTGGGGCGCATTGTCCATGCGCCCCTTTGCGATGCGGATCACATGTTCGGGTAATTCGGCCCGTCGCCGCCCTGAGGGACGGTCCATGTGATGTTTTGGCTTGGATCTTTGATGTCGCAAGTCTTGCAGTGCACGCAGTTTTGGAAGTTGATGACGAATTTTTCGTCAACCACTTCGTAGACGCCTGCGGGGCAGTAGCGCTGTGCAGGTTCCGCGTATTTCGGCAGGTTGATGTCGATCGGGACGGACGCGTCGATAAGGTGGAGGTGGGCCGGTTGGCTTTCCTCGTGGTTTGTTGCTGAGAAGCTGACATTTGTCAGGCGGTCAAAGCTGAGCGTGCCATCGGGTTTGGGATAGTCGATGGGTTTGTGCTTGCTGGCCTCTTCTGTGCTTTCCGCGTCGTTCTTTTTGTGCGGCAGAGTGCCAAAGAGCGAGAAGCCGAGCGTGTTGGTCCACATGTCCATGCCGCCCAGCACGAGGGAGGCCGTGAGGCCGTAGTTCGACCAGAGCGGTTTGACGTTGCGCACCTTCTTGAGGTCTTTGCCGATGGGGCCGTTTTTGACTTCGCTGTGGTAATCTTCGAGCGTGTCGCCCTGGCGGCCATCTTGGATGGCTTTGTAGGCGGCTTCGGCTGCGGCTTTGCCGGACAGCATCGCGTTGTGGTTGCCCTTGATGCGCGGGACGTTGACCATACCGGCCGAACAGCCCAGCAGTGCGCCGCCGGGGAAGGCGGTTTTGGGCATGGCTTGGAAGCCGCCTTCGGTGATGGCGCGAGCGCCGTAGGCCACGCGTTTGCCGCCCTTGAGCAGCTCCGCCACCATCGGGTGATGCTTGAAGCGCTGGAATTCCATGTAAGGGAACAGGTGCGGGTTTTTGTAGTTCAGGTGGACGACGAAGCCCACATAGACCTGATTGTTATCAAGGTGATAGATGAAGCTACCGCCGCCTGCATTGCCGCCAAGCGGCCAGCCCATTGTGTGGGTGACGGTGCCTTCTTGATGCTTCTCCGGGTCGATTTCCCAGATTTCCTTCATTCCGAGACCGTATTTCTGCGGGCTTTGGCCTTTGGAGAGGTCGTATTTCTCGATCACTTGTTTGCTCAGCGATCCGCGCACGCCTTCCGATAGGAAGACGTATTTGCCGTGAAGCTCCATTCCGGGCTCGGTGTTTTCACCGTAGCTGCCGTCTGCTTCCAGCCCGAAGACACCAGCGACGACGCCTTTGACCTCGCCATTGTCGCCGAAGACCAGATCGGAACAGGCCATGCCGGGGAAGATTTCAACGCCGAGGGATTCCGCATGTTCCGCCATCCAGCGGCAGACATTCGCCATGGAGACGATGTAGTTGCCGTGGTTGTTCATCAGCGGTGGCATCGGGAAGTTCGGGATGCGGACTTGGCCAGCTTCGCCGAGGACGTAGAAATTGTCTTTCTTGACGGGGACTTTGATAGGGCTGTCCATGTCGCGCCAGTCAGGCAGCAGGGCGTCAAGGCCGCATGGATCCAGAACCGCGCCGGAGAGGATATGCGCGCCAACCTCTGAGCCTTTTTCAAGGACCACGACATTCATGTCAGCGTCGAGCTGTTTCAAACGGATGGCGGCGGATAGACCGGCAGGGCCAGCCCCCACGATCACCACATCATATTCCATGCTTTCGCGTTCGATCTCAGCCATCTGTAGACATCCCTTATTACTTCGCTCAGTTGAGCGCTCTTAGCGTAAATAGTGAGTGTGTTTCAATCAGGCAGGCTTGTATGTGGCAAATGCGACGTTGCGTCGCTGCTGGAAGGCCCATGCGGCAAAGATCACCGCCATGGAGGCATACCCGTCTACCGCATAATGCCATCCGTTATAGACGGAGGCGAAGGAAATCGCAGCCAGAAATAGAACAGCCACTGGAATCAGCGCGCGGCTGCGTTCGATCAGATATAGCGTGAAGACGGTTGCGACGCCGACATGCACCGACGGGAAGGCGGAGATGCCGGAACCGATGGATTGGCCGTTCTCGATATATTGGGTCCAGAGACCTTCCTGCACGATGCCGAGCTTGCTTTCGGTGATCCCGGAGGTCTCGAGCGCTGTGGTTAGATCAGTGAAGCGCGTGCCGCCAATCAGGCGGTCATAATAAATCGGCCCGACGGAGCTGAAAGCGGCGGCAACCACGTTGCCTAAGCCCAGCCAGCACAGGACGTGCAAGAAAAGGAAGCGTTTGGTGCGCGCGGTGTCTGTATCGGTGATCGCCATGATGACGGGAAAGAACACCGCCGGGATCGACCAGATCCCAAAATACAAGAGCACGACCGCGTTGGCAGGGATGTAGTCAGACAGGCTGTGCGTAAAGACCCACGGGTCAGTCCCGAAGTGAAGGGCCGCGTCTAGATTGGCCAGCCATTCATCCGCGTAGAACGGAACGACATAGGGGATGGATGTCTTCACAAGGGAAAACGCGGCGGAGAACAGCAGGCATCCGAAGAAGGCGTAAAGGGTTGGTGCGATACGTTGTTTCAAACCCAGATGCCGTGTGAACCAAAGCCCGATTAAGAAGAACAAGCCCAGGTATTTGATGTAGCCGATCATGGAGACGACATGCAGGTAGGATTGGATCAGTACGAATTGCAGCAAGGCGATTGGGTCTTCACGGACGACCATGACCAATGCCACTGCACCCATCAAATAGATCAGGGAGAAACTGAAGAATTGTCTCATGGTCTTGGGTCCTTGCGCCGCGCGCGGGGCGTTGATCTTACTATCGCCGCATGGGCCTACCAGTCCAGTTTGGCCACTTTATGGCGTAAGAGAGGTCATTCCGCCGGTTGCACAATTGGTGTCTCAAACGGGGTTGCAGCGTCCTTTGGTTGGCGCTGCGCGTATTTGCGCAGCGCAGCCCACGCGCCTACGACCAGAATGATCGAGACATAGCCGTCGATGGCATAGTGCCAACCGACATAGACGGAGGCGAAGAGGATCGCGGCGCAAAAGAGGACACCAACCGGGGCAAGCCATTTCGAGCGTTCGAACAGGTAGACCATGACCAGCGTTGCAATACCGTTGTGCACGGATGGGAAGGCGGAGATGCCGGAGCCCAGAAGCTCGTCGAAGGTTGTGTAGATATCCCACAGAATGGTTTGCACCTCTCCCACGCGGCTGTCTGTGATGCCGCTCGTGCCCAATGCGAGCAGGAGATCGCCAAACCTGTCCGTGCCGAGCAGTCTGTCATAGTAAACCGGCCCGACGGAACTGCCTGCATAGGCGATGACGTTGCCCAGACCGATCCAGACGAAGAGATAGAGGAGTATAAACCGCTGCTTACGCTCTTGATCTTGATCAAGAATGGCGAGCAGAAGCGGAAAGAAGATCGCCGGAAGACCCCAGATGCCGAAATAGAGAACGGACACGGCGGTCGGGTCGATATAGGCCTGTAGGCTATGGGTCAGAACCCATGGGTCGATACCGCCATGCAGGGCTTTGTCCAGATCGGCAAAGAACGGATCGGCATAGAACGGGATGATGAACGGGATGCAGGTTTTGATGAAAGCAAATCCGGCAGATAGAAAGACACAGCCCAGAAAGGCCCAGCCCATTTCAGCAAGAAGCGCTTTGCCCAAGACGTAGCGCCCTGTCAGCATCACAACGATGAATCCGGCCAGCAAATAAGGCGAATATTGAAGCAATTTGATGAAAAGCAGGACGGTTCGTCCGATCATGCTGTAGAGTTGGTCGGCCGGATTGTCGCGACAGACAATCAAAAGCACCAGTCCGATGCAGAAGTATAAAATTGAAAATAAGCAAAATCGTTTCATCAGGCCCACTCGTCTTTAATCACCCTTTCGTGAGAAACTATTGGCGGATTTGGGCCAGTTTGTGGCGATATCGCGGGGTTTTCCTGACGCCGATTCTGCACTAGATGCACAGACTTAGCTTGGCCTTGGGAGGGCTTTTGATGTCCGTTTTGCGCATGATTTATTTGGCCTTGGCCGTCTGGGGGACGATCCATCCGATGAGTTGGTTCATCGCCTGGTTCAACGAAAACGGCTATTCACTGGCGGGCATGGTCGAGGCGTGGCACGCCAATGCCGCGACCTCCGGTCTTGTATGGGATCTGACGATTGCGGCGGTGGCGTTAACCATCTGGATCATCGCGGAAGTCTGGGTGCGCAAAAACTGGAGCGCGCTGATCGCGATCCCTGCGACCTTCTGCATCGGTGTCAGCTGTGGCTTGCCTTTGTATCTGTTTCTGCGCACACGTCCGGTTGAGTAAGGGGCCTTTTCATGGATCATTTTCTGTATCGCGACGGCGAGCTATACGCCGAGGACGTGCCTGTGCGCGAAATAGCGGCCTCTGTTGGCGCGCCATTCTACTGCTATTCCACGGCAACTTTGACGCGGCACTTCCGGCTGTTTGATGAGGCGTTGGACGGGATGGACCATCTGGTCTGCTACGCCATGAAGGCCAATTCCAATCAAGCGGTGCTGTCTTTGCTGGGCTCACTGGGGGCGGGCATGGATGTTGTGTCTGGCGGGGAATACCGGCGTGCAAAGGCGGCGGGCGTTCCCGGTGAGCGGATCGTGTTTTCCGGCGTCGGCAAGACGGAAGGTGAGATGCGCTTGGCAATCGAAGGCGGCATCCGGCAGTTCAATATCGAGAGCGAGCCTGAAATGGCGTTGCTGTCTGCTGTTGCGTCTTCGATGGGCGTTGAAGTGCCGGTGACCATTCGTGTGAACCCCGATGTCGATGCGAAGACGCATGAGAAGATTTCAACAGGGCGCAAGGGCGATAAGTTCGGTATCCCAATTTCCCGGGCGAAGGAGATTTACGCGCAGGCGGCGGCATTGCCCGGTCTGAAGGTGATTGGGATTGACGTGCATATCGGCTCCCAGATGACCGATCTGGAGCCGTTCCGTTTGGCGTTCCGCAAGGTAGCGGAATTGACCGAGGTGTTGCGGGCCGAGGGGCATGAGATCGCGCGGTTGGATCTTGGGGGCGGTTTGGGCATTCCTTATGAACGCTCCAACGAAGCGCCGCCTTTGCCGGTGGAATTCGGGCAGGTGGTGCGGGAAGAGGTGTCTCATTTGGGTTGTGAGATCGAGATCGAGCCGGGGCGGCTGATTGCGGGGAATGCGGGGATTTTGGTCTCGGAGGTGATTTACGTGAAATCGGGGGAGGATCGGGAGTTTCTGATTCTGGACGCGGCGATGAATGATTTGATCCGACCGGCGATGTATGGCGCATATCACGATATTATCCCTGTGGTGGAGCCTGAGGCGGGGGCGGAACCCGCTGTTTATGATATCGTGGGACCGGTCTGTGAGAGCGGGGATACCTTTGCGAAACAACGGGTTATGGCGCGGATGGGCGCGGGTGATCTGGTGGCGTTCCGCTCTGCTGGCGCTTATGGGGCGGTGATGGCGTCTGAGTATAACTCGCGCCCGATGATCCCAGAGGTTTTGGTGCATGGGGATCAATTCGCTGTCATTAGGGCCAGACCGACCTTTGACGAGATGATAAATCGCGATACCATTCCTTCATGGATGTAGCGCTATGGTGCGCTGATCCGGCTTTTTGAGGCACGCGCCGTTGAACGAGAATGACCGCAAGATTGCATTGTATGAGCTGGCGCGCCCGCTTGGGTTGACCCGTTTGGGTATGCTCGCCGAGCAAGCTGTGCGCGGGTTCTGGCCTTTGTGGTCTGCGCTCTTGGCGCTGTTTGTGGTGCTGTCGTTCAATCTGCAAGCGAACGTTTCCGTCGAGGTGTTTTGGATCGGGTCGGCTGCGTTCGTTGCGGCGATTGGCTACGGGCTGTGGTACGCGAAACGGAATTTCAAATGGGTGAGCCACGCTGATGCGGTTGACCGGCTGGACCGCTCTATGCCGGGCAGACCGCTGACGGCGACCTTTGACGACATGGCGATCGGCAGCGAAGATGAAGCCTCCAAAACGGTGTGGCAGGCGCATATTTTGCGGACAAAGAAACGGCTGGCAGAGGCTAAGCCGGTTGAGCCGGATCTGAGAGTTGCGGATCGTGACCCGTTTGCGCTGCGCTACGCGGCGCTGCTGTTTTTCGGCGTGGCGTTGTTGTTCGGGTCGATCTTCCGCTTGGGTACGCCAGAAGGCATTTTGCCCGGCACGCCCGGTGAAGCGGTGATTGCGGGACCAAGCTGGGAAGCGTGGATCGAAGCACCGCAATATACCGGCTTGCCCACGATCTACCTGAATGACGTGCGCCGTGATGCGTTTGAAGTGCCGGTTGGCAGCGAGATCACGATGCGGCTTTACGGCCAGCTTGGCGCGACGGCGTGGTCGGAAACACTGTCGGGCGAGCCTGCACCGGCGGAGCCGAAATCGGCCTTTTCGATTGAGATCAATCAAAGCGGTGAGCTGACGGTCGCGGACCGGTCATGGGCCGTTTCCGCGCGCGCGGATCAGCGCCCAAAGGTCTGGTTTCAAGGCGCGATTGAGCGCAGCGTGGATGGCGAGATGAAGATGCCATTCAACGCCTCAGATGACTACGGCGTTGAAACCGGCACGACTGCGATCACGTTGGACCTGTCGCAAGTCGACCGCCGCTACGGGTTGAGCGTGGAGCCCGAACCGCGCGATGCGTTCATTTTGGACCTGCCGATGCCGATCAATGGCGAGCGGGACAACTTTTCGGAACTATTGGTCGAAAATGTTGCGGAGCATCCTTGGGCCGGACTGAATGTGCGCTTCGACCTCAATGTTTTGGACGGCGCGGGACAGAACAGCGAAGGTGACACGGTGGAGACGACCTTGCCGTCAAAACGCTTCTTCCAACCTATTGCCGCTGCCTTGGTTGAACAGCGGCGCGACTTGTTGTGGTCGCGCGAGAACGCGCGACGTGTCAGCCAGATTTTGCGCACAATAACCTATGAGCCAGACGGGTTTTTCCCGACCGAGACGTCTTTGCTGAAAGTGCGCCGTATTCTGGCGCGTTTGGAAACTAATGATCAATTTGGCCTCAGCACCGAAATTCGGGACGAAATCGCGCAGGCTTTGTGGGAGGTTGCTAACCTTCTGGAGCTTGGTCGCTTGGCTGATGCCTTGGAGCGGTTGCAGCAAGCGCGCGAACAGCTGAGCCAAGCCATGCGCGACGGCGCCTCCGACGAAGAAATTTCAGAACTGATGCGCGAACTGCAAGACGCCATGCGTCAATATATGGAGCAGCTTGCGCAAGAGGGCCAAGAGGGTCAGCAGCAGCAAGGCCAGCAGGGCGAAAGCCAAGAGATCACGCAAGATCAGTTGCAAGAGATGCTCGACCAGATCGAAGAGCTGATGAAAGAAGGCCGCACAGCCGAAGCAGAGCAGCTTCTTCAAGAGCTGATGGAAATGATGGAGAACATGCAAGTCACCCAAAACCAGCAGGGCCAAGGCCAGCAGGGAGAGGGTGAACAAGCGATGGAAGGTCTGAGCGAGACGTTGCGCGAACAGCAGGGACTGAGCGACGAGGCGTTCCGCGACTTGCAAGAACAGTTCAATCCGGGCGCGCAGGCTGGCGAAAGCCAAGGCAACGAGGGTCGCAATGGCGGTCAGGGCCGGGGCGAAAGCCATGAAGGTGGCGGTCAGGGTCAGGCTCAAAACCAAGAAGGTGAAGGTGGCGGCGAGCGCGAAGGCGAAGGCCAGTCAGGTCAAGGCGGCGATGGCGACCAAGAAGGATCGCTTGCGGAACGCCAAGAGCGGCTGCGTGAAGAATTAAACCGTCAACGCTCCGGCGCATTGCCGGGGGCGGGGACGGAAGCAGGCGACGCCGCACGCGAAGCGCTTGAACGGGCAGAGCGCGCGATGGAACGTGCTGAAGAGGCTTTGCGAGACAATCAAACAGCCGATGCGCTTGGTGCGCAATCTGACGCGATGGAAGCGCTGCGCGAAGGCTTGCGTAACTTGGGCGAGGCGATGGCCGAGAACCGTCAACAAGGCCAGCAAGGCAATTCGGACGGGCAATTTGCAGAGCAAAACCGTGATCCGTTGGGCCGCGAAGCTGGCGAGAATGGCCGCATCGGCACGGATGAAAATCTGCTGGGTGATGAGTTGGCCCAGCGCCGGTCGAAAGAGTTGCTTGATGAGATCAGACGCCGGTCCGGCGATCAGGAACGCCCTGAAGTTGAGCGTGATTATCTGAACCGGCTGTTGGACCAGTTCTAGCGGGCTCTAGATCTATTTTCCGACCCGCTCTGTCAGGTCTGAAACAATTGCCAGCAGGCCTTGCGCACCGCTTTCAAGCAGGATGCGCAGCTTGTCGATCAACGCGACATAGGACTTCAAGAGACCTTCCATGGAGGGAAACTTCTCCGTCAGCGCGGGGGCGTAGACGTAAAGCGCGATCAATGCGGCTGTCAGCATCAACATCAAACCAAAGCCCATGCGGAAGCCGCTTTTTCTGCTGGCTTTTGTCGGAGCCGACTCCTCTGATCCGTCGTCATGCTTGGGATCAGGTGCATCGGCCAGTGTGGAGTTAATCTCTTCGATATCAGGGAAGAGTTCGCGCTTTGCAGATTCCTTGCGTTTGGGCGCAGGGGCGATATTGGCCTCGTTTACCCCGGGGCCTGCGTCTTCTTTCGGGCGCGGGGCGGGCGCTTCCTGCAATCCAAGATCAGTTTGAGTTTCGAGATTTTCGCTTTGCCGCGCGCGGGTTTCACGTTCCACTTCTTCGTGAATGATCGCGAGCGCCTCGGGGTCAGTGTCCGGGCGCTGCGGCGTCAGGCTGGGTGCGGCCGCTGCTGTCTCTGTATCCGCTTCGGGCTGATCTGGTTTCTGGAACCATGTGATAGAGCAGTTTGAGCATTGCACATCGCGTCCCTCAGGAGGGACGAGGTCTTCATCCACCTCATATTCCGCATCGCAATTCGGGCAAACCAGCCGCATCATTGTCCCTTATCCTCGCCGCGCCGTAACGGGCGTCCCCAGCCTTCGATCTCTGTCTTACCTTGCAAAAATCGCTAATCCAAGCGTTTGTGTTTCTGATTGATTGCAAGTGTGGCCCGCAATGTCCTAATTGTCGTCAAAACAGGAACCGGAGCAGTACGCGCGTGATTGAATTAGACAATGTGGCCTATTCTTATGGCGGCGGTGACCTGTTGAGCGATATCTCGTTGCGCCTGCAGCCGGGGTCTTTTCACTTTCTGACGGGCCCGTCTGGTGCGGGGAAATCTACGTTTTTGAAACTGTGCTACATGGAATTGAAGGCGACCAGCGGGCTTGTGCAGGTCTTTGGCAAAGATGTGCGCGATCTGAAGCGCGATGATATCGCGATGGCGCGGCGCAGGATTGGTGTTGTGCATCAGGATTGCAAGTTTCTGGATCACTTGAGCGTGGTGGAAAACATCGCCTTGCCGCTGACTGTTGCGGGGCGTGATCTGTCCTCAGAGATGGATAACTTGACGTCGTTGATTGATTGGGTCGGGTTGAAGCGCCAGCAAGATCAGCGCCCGCCGGAATTGTCGGGTGGCGAGCGGCAACGCGCGGCGTTGGCACGTGCGGTGATCATGGGGCCGGATGTGATTTTGGCAGATGAGCCCACGGGCAATGTCGATTGGGAGATGTCACAGCGCCTTCTGTCCTTGCTGATCGAGCTGAACAAGATGGGCAAGTCGGTGGTGATGGCGACGCATGATCTGAACCTGATACGGGCCGCGAAAAGTCAGGTCTCTGCCCGTGTCCTGCGGATTGCGAACCGGAAGTTGCAGTTGGCGGGGGCGGATCTGTGAAGGCCGCGTTGCGTATGATTGCCGATTTGTTGGCGGGTGATAGCGGCGCGGACCGTGTTGTGCCGCCGACAGGGTTCACGGCGACGTTGACGACATTCACGGCGGGTGCGATGGCGTTTCTGGCCGTGTTCGCGATGGCCTTGTCCTTTGCGACGGGACGGCTGGCGGATCGGTGGTCTTCGGAATTGGCGCGCTCTTCGACGGTGCGTATTTCAGCCCCAGCGGCCGAATTAGAAGCGCAGACGCTTGCGGCGCAAGAGGTCTTGCGCCTGACGCCCGGTGTGGCGCGCAGCCGTGTGCTGGGCGATGAAGAGCAGCGTTTGTTGCTGGAGCCGTGGTTCGGACCGGACCTGCCGATTGATACCCTGCCGATCCCGCGCCTGATCGAAGTGGTCGAGGAGGGTGAGGGCTATGATGCGGAAGGGTTGCGCTTGCGGCTGGCGGCAGAAGCGCCGGGGGCCGTGTTGGATGACCATACGCGCTGGCGAAAGCCATTGGTGCGTGCGGCCAACAGGTTGCGGACCTTGGGCTGGGTCTCGATCACTTTGATCGCCATCTCCACGGCGGCCATGATCACGCTGGCGGCGCGCGCCGCGTTGGCGGCCAATGGGCAGGTGATCCGCGTTTCGCGGCTGGTGGGCGCAAGGGACGTCTATATTGCGCGTGCCTTTGTGCGGCGTTTCACGCTGAGGGCATTGATCGGTGGCATTATCGGCACAGCGCTCGGGATGATCGCAATTGCCTTCCTGCCCGCCGCCGCTGAAGAAGGCGCCTTCCTCACGGGGTTAGGCTTTCAGGGCTGGAATTGGCTCTGGCCATTGATCCTGCCGCCACTCGGCGCGATTGTGTCCTTCTGGGCAACCCGCAGCGCCGCGTTGCGTGTTTTGAAAGAGGTGCAGTAATGGCTTATGCAATTCAGTGGATCCGCTCGCTGGCTTTCATCATCGTGATGTATCTGGGCATGCCGGTTTACGCGGTCCTGTACCTCCCTTGGACCATCATGAGCCCGCATGGGGCCGTAGCAGCCTGCCATGCCTATTGTCGTTACGTGAAATTTTTGGCGCGCTGGATGGTCAATCTGGAATGCGAGGTGCGCGGCACGCCACCGACCGATCAGGTCTTGGTCGCCGCCAAGCACCAATCCTTCCTTGATATCATCATGATTTATGATGCCATTCCGCATGGCAAATTTATCATGAAACAAATCCTGCTCTATGCGCCGATCCTTGGCCAGTATGCCTATAGGCTTGGCTGTGTTCCTGTGAACCGCGGCAAGCGCGGCAAGGCGATTGAGAAAATGCTGGCCGACGTCAAAAAGGGCGAAGCGTTGCCCGGACAATTGGTGATCTATTCCCAAGGCACGCGGCTGGCCCCCGGCGTGAAGCGCCCCTACAAGGTCGGCACGGCGGTGCTGTATGAACAGATGGGCACGGCGTGTTACCCGGTCTCGACCAATGCGGGCGTGTTCTGGCCGCGTCACGGAATTTACCGCAAACCCGGTACAGCTGTTGTGGAGTTCCTGCCACCCATTGAACCGGGCTTTGGAAAAGAAGCCTTTCTGGAACGGTTGGAGCATGAGGTCGAAACCTCCTCCGAGGCACTGCTGGATGAGGCCGGTTTCGTTCGCAAGGAAAGCTGATGGACTACGTCACCGATGTCACCGCGCTAGAGGCCCTTTACGGAACGCCCGGCGAGGCGTCTTTGGTCAAAGTCGCGCGACAGATGACGCCGATGTATCGCAAATGGATCATGGCCTCGAAGCTGTGCATCTTGTCCACCGTGGGGCCGGATGGAACCGATGGCAGCCCACGTGGAGATGACGGCCCCGTGGTGCGCGAACTTGATGAACACACGTTGGCGATGCCCGATTGGCGCGGCAACAACCGGATGGACAGCTTGCGCAACATCGTGGCCGATGGCCGGGTCTCATTGATGTTCATGGTGCCGGGGTCAAACAATGTGGTGCGCGTGAACGGTGTCGCTCGGGTGACAACGGATGCCGAACTGTGTGCCTCCTTCGAGCAGAAAGGCCAGAACCCCCGCTCCGTCATCGTGATCAAAATCGCCGAGATCTACAGCCAATGCGCCCGCGCGTTGATGCGCGCCGGCACGTGGTCCGGCGAGGATCAAAGCGCAGGCTTGCCCAGCGTTGGCGACATGCTACGCGAGATGACAGATGGCGGAATTGATGGTGCGGGGTATGACACGGATTGGGCGGTGCGGGCTGCGAAGACCATGTGGTGAGTAGAGGGTGTTAGCGCCGCTATGCGGACAGTGCGGTCTTCCGGATACTGTTGAATCAATGACTGCTTTCAAGCGCTCCACAACCGGCCTGTAACTCGAACCGGCGCTGTCTGTCATTCTCACTAATTTAGTGAAAGCCCATGTTGATCCCAAACTCACCGAGTGCTACGCCTACCACCGAGACATTAAGTCTTTGACATAATGTCATCTTCCCGAGTTTCCGAGCTCGACACGAACCTTATCGACTTGATCTCAACTATCTTCGTGGTGCGGATCGCTTTTCGAGGAATAACGAACAATGGAAGTTGGGGTAAAGGATCGAGTCGATGTCGACAGATTCATATGCGTCGCCCAATTCAGCACGGTAATATCAAGTAAGCTCCATGATGGCCAACTTACTTTTGGAAATTGGTATTTGGACCAATTTCACCTGAAAGTACTTGAGTATTTTGATCAAAAAACTCGGAAACTATCAGAAGGTTTAGCCAAGAAATATGCACCAAATGAAGAAGATGAAAGACGTACAAAAATAAGGGCAAGAGCAGGTCTCGGTAATCTTGGCGGCCCAATTACTTTCCAAGACATTGATGTATCCGGTGAAATCAGCTTCGGATCTATCAAAATTGAAAACGGCGAGATCAAGATAAGAGCAAAGTCATTGGTCCTCATAATGACCCTCGTTGGCTCAATTTCTGCCGGAGTGCTTAACTATTCCGATGCAAAATCCAACCTAAGTGAGATTCACGCAGATATCGCTCAACTTATCTATTCAGTTGAAACCGAAGATGCTGAAATCAAAAATCATGATTGTAAGTTACCTTCTACTGACAAAATTCTATCTGAGATCGAAGGGGTTCTTTCGGAATTATCCCGAGATTCAGAGTAGTCTAAAGCTATATTGGCTTCAGCGCGAAACCGTTCTAAAGGCTATATCTGCGTAGCACTGAAGTTCTCCGCGTGAAGTCGGTTCGGATAGATATAGTTGGTTGTGACTGCGCAGGGATGGTTATTCTTGATAGCAGACCTTCGCTTGCTCTGCAGCATTCATAAGTATGGGCTCAAAGCGGACAACTGAGCGGGTTAGGCGGCGAGGCCTTTGGAGCCGAGGTCGAGGTACTTCTTGCGGCGGTCCTCGATGAGGCTGGCGCTGTCGAGCTTGGAGAGGTCGTCGAGCATGGTCTCGATTTGGCGGCCGACCTTCTCGATTGTGCCGGTGGTGTCACGCTGGGCGCCGCCCATAGGCTCGCCGATGATGACGTCGCAGACGCCGATTTTCTGGAGGTCTTGGGCGGTCAGGCGCAGGGCTTCGGCGGCTTCGCGCATCTTGTCTGCATCTTTCCAGAGGATCGAGGCGCAGCCCTCTGGCGAGATGACGGAATAGATGGAGTGCTCCAGCATCGCGACGCGGTTGGCGGTGGCAAAGGCCACGGCCCCGCCGGACCCGCCCTCGCCAATGATGACGGAGATCAGCGGCACGCCGAGCGACAGGCATTTTTGTGTGGCGCGCGCGATGGCTTCAGATTGGCCGCGTTCTTCAGCCCCCTTGCCGGGGTAGGCACCGGGTGTGTCGACAAGGGTCACAACCGGCAAGTTGAAGCGGTGCGCGAGGTCCATCAGGCGGATGGCTTTGCGGTAGCCTTCGGGTCGGGCCATGCCGAAATTACGCTCGATCCGGGTCTTTGTATCGTGGCCTTTTTCATGGCCGATCACGACCAAAGGTCTGCCGTTTAGCCGCGCAAGCCCGCCCATCACGGCATGATCATCCGCGAAATTCCGGTCACCTGCGAGGGGCGTATATTCGTCAAACAACGCGTCAATATAGTCTTTGCAATGCGGACGGTTCGGGTGGCGGGCGACTTGGCATTTGCGCCAAGGCGTCAGGTCTTTGTAGAGGTCTTCGAGCAGCTTTTGCGCCTTGTCATCCAGCGCTTTGGCCTCTTTCTCGACATCCATATCCTCGTTCTGGCGTGCCATCGCGCGCAGCTCTTCGGCTTTGCCTTCAATGTCGGCCAGTGGCTTTTCGAAATCGAGGTAGTTGGTCATAGGGCTCTCCGCTTCTCGTTGTCCCTATATGACGTTTTGAGGGGGCAGATACAACTCCGCAAGATTTGTGAATTGGGTCCGTGTCATGTCAGTGTTGGAACGACTGAAAAGGGATTTGACCAGATGCAAAGCTACGAGAAACGCGTGTTGCGGGTGCTTGGCTATATTCACGACAACCCCGGTGGGGATCTGTCGCTGGATACGCTGGCGGATGTGGCGGCGATGAGCCGGTTTCATTGGCATCGCGTGTTTTCGGGCATGATGGGCAAGACCATTGCGCAAGTGACGCGTGAGATCCGGATGCACCGCGCGGCCTGTTGGCTGGTTCAGAAGGATTGGTCTGTGGCTGAGGTCGCCAAGCGCGTGGGGTATCCGAATGTGGGCAGCTTCACGCGCGTGTTTGGCGAGGAATATGGCCTGTCCCCCGTGGCGTTCCGCAACCGTGGCGATCTGAGAGGATCGCTGCCTGAACCCATGAATGGAGAATGCACGATGTATAGTGTTGATATTGAAAGCCACCCAGACCGCCCTGTTGCCGCTTTGGCGCATCGCGGGAGTTACCTGGAAATTGGGGAGCAGTTTCAGAAAGCTGGGACAATCTTCGCGTCGCGCGGGTTACTGCCGCAGATGCGCGGGATGCTGGGCTTGTATTACGATGATCCGGGCTCTGTCGCTGAGGCGGATTTGCGATCCTATGCGGGTGTGATGACGGCTGAAGGTACGGAAGTTCCTGAGGGGATGGAGGCTGTTTCAGCCGATGGCGGGCGGTTTGCGGTGCTGCATTACACCGGGCCCTATGCTGGGTTGAAAGCGGCGTATGATTATCTCTACGGGCAATATATTCCGCAAAATGGGCTCGAGCTGCGCGATGCGCCTGCGATGGAAATTTACCTGAATGGGCCGCAGGATACGGCGCCGGACGATCTGAAGACGGAAGTGTGTGCGCCGATTGTGTGAGGTTTTGCGCCGCCTTTGGCGTCGCGATAGCGGGGGCATCCTGCCCCCGCACCCCCTGAGTATTTTTGGAAAAATTGATATGGCGGGCTAGCCGTTGATCATCTCGAATTGTTTGACGATGACTTCGGCTTGTTTGATCGAGGCGATGTCGACCAAGCGGCCTTTGTAGACGGTGGCACCTTCGCCGTTATCTTTGGCGGTTTGCATTGCAGCGAGGATTTCGCGGGCCTCGGTCACTTGGGCCTCGGATGGGGTGAAGACCTCATTAGCCAATGCGATTTGCTTGGGGTGGATGGCCCATTTGCCAACCATGCCAAGTGTTGCGGAGCGGCGGGCCTGCGCACGGAAGCCTTCATCATCTGAGAAGTCGCCGAAGGGGCCGTCGACCGGCAGGACGCCGTGGGTGCGGCAGGCGGCAACGATGGCGGCCTGAGCCCAGTGCCAAGGGTCGGACCAGTGTTTTTCGCCTTCGCGTGCCATGTAGTAGTTTTCCTGTGTGCCGCCGATGCCGGTGGTTTGCATCCCCATGGAGGCGGCGAAATCGGCAGCGCCAAGGCTCATGGCTTGCAGGCGGGGGGAGGCGGCGGCGATTTCCTCGACATGGGCGATACCGGCAGCGGATTCGATGATCACCTCAAGGGCTACGGGTTTGGTGCGGGCTTTGGCGGCCTCGACTGCAGTGACAAGCGCATCGACAGCGTAGATATCGCCTGCGCAGCCCACTTTCGGGATCATGAACTGGTCAATCCTGTCGCCCGCCTGTTCCAGAATATCGACGATGTCGCGATACCAATAGGGTGTGTCGAGCCCGTTGATGCGCACGGAGAGGTGCTTATTGCCCCAATCGACATCATTGATCGCCTCAATGATGTTCTTGCGCGCCTGATCCTTGTCGCTGGGCGCGACGCTGTCTTCGAGATCGAGATTGATCACGTCTGCATCAGACGCCGCCATCTTTTCAAAAAGTGCCGTGCGTGAGCCGGGGCCAAAAAGCTGGCAGCGGTTTGGACGGGCGGGCGGTGCGGGTTGCAAACGGAAGCTCATGTGGGGAAACCTTCGGGTAAGGAAATGTCGTTTCAGTTGGAAAACTGGTTATGATATTGCGCGGCGGCTTGCAAGCGCTGCGCTGCGGCAATTTTCCAAAATTGAAGCGCTGGCCTTACTTTGTGAGCTCAGAGAGCTTTAGGCGCTGGATCTTGCCGGACGGACCTTTCGGCAGCTCCGGCATGAAATGCACATGATCTGGGGCTTTGAATTTGCCGAGCTTGCCTATGCAAATCTCGATCAATTCTGCCGCAGACAGATTTGAGCCGTCCCGCACGGCAACCGCCGCTTCGACACGCTCCCCGTAGCTGGTGCAGGGCCGCGCGAAGGCGGCGGCTTCCACAACGTCTTCGTGGGAATAAAGCGCCTCGTCAATTTCGCGCGGCGCGATGTTCTCACCGCCTTTGATGATTAACTCCTTCAGGCGGCCGGTGACGTAAATATAGCCATCGGTATCCTTGCGGCCTAAATCGCCTGTGCGCAGCCAGTCGCCCGCAAATGTCGCGGAGGTGGCGTCCGGGTTCTTGAGATAGCCTTGCATGACATTCGGCCCACGAATTGCAATCTCGCCCTCCACATCCGGTGGGCAGGGTTGGAGGTCGGGGGCAAGGATTGCGACTTCGTTGCCATAGGGCAAGCCGGGGCTGCCAATTTTGCGGGTACCGGGGGGCAGCGGGTTGGACAGGATTTGTGCGGCGGTCTCTGTCAGACCCATAGTTTCGATGATCGGCACGCCAAACCTTGTCTCAAACGCGTTTTGCACATCGGGCGCGAGGGCAGAAGAGGCGGAACGGCCAAAACGGATGCGGTGTTTGGTCTCCGGATCAGGGTCAATGGAGCCGTGCAGCAGGTGGCTGATGATCGTTGGGACGACGGAGAACCAAGTTGATTTGGTCTCTCCGGCGTTGGTCCAGAATGTTTTGGCGGAAAATTTCGGGCACATCGCAAGGGACCCGCCAGAGACCAGCGCGCCCATAACGGTGACGCATAGCCCGTTGATGTGATAGATGGGCAAAACACAGAAACCGCGATCTTCGGGCGTTAATGCATGCGCGATTGTCGTCGTCCAGCCGCCTGCAAGCAGGCTTGCATGGGTGTGCAATACGCCTTTTGGACGGCCCGTTGTGCCAGATGTGTACATCAGCAGAGCGTGATCTTCAGCGGTGATGGCGGGCAAAGGGACCAGCTGGGCTTCGTGATCTGTTTTGAACCGGCGCATGTGATCTGGCTTTGCCATGGCAAAAAGCTCAGCCGCGTCGTCATGGACGAATGCCGTGCGTGCATCTGAGTGTTCGAGCGCGTAGGCGATGGCATCGCGGCCCGCCGCAAGGTTAATCATCGTGGCGCGAAAGCCGCCGTAGAGCGCGCCGTACAGCGCGACAACGCCGTCGCGCCCATTGGGGTGCATGATAGCGATGCTTTCCCCCTTTTTGTGGCCCGCACTGTGGAGCATGGAGGCCATGCGCGTGGCGTCTGATTGCAGTTCTGACCATGTCAGGATCGACCAGTCTTCGGGGAAGATAAACGCAATACCGCCCTGCATGGCACGATGGTCAAGCCAGTCGCGCACCGTTCCATCTGGGGGCGTATCTTGGTGCAGGATCATTTGCCTGCTTCGGCCCAGTAGTCAGTGAAGATGTCATCGAGTTTTGGCTCGTTGGCGGGGATTTCGCGGATAATCTTGGTGGTCTGCATGAAGTGTTTCCAGTGCAGATTGTCGTCTATGGAATTGCCGCCCCATGACCCGCAACCCATGGACAGCGAAAACGGCATGCCGTTGGTGAAAGACCCGCCCGTGGCGAAGGTGTGGGCTTGGTTGACGATGACGCGGCAGGTTGGGACGGCGGTAGCCAATGTGTGGGCGCGTGCGTCATCTGTGGAGTGCAGTCCGACGGAGTGGCCTGCGCCTTGGTGGTTGAGAATGCGTTGGGTTGTGGCGACGGCGTCTTCAAAATCCTTCGCGCGGTAGAGGGCCGCGACGCGGCTGAGTTTTTCGCCCGACAGCGGGTGATCTGGTCCGATGCCTGTGGTTTCGACGGCGAGGAATTTGGTGTCGGTTGAGACTTGGTCGGTCATGCCGAGGGCGTCGAGCATCTTGTCCGCGTCTTGCGCAATGACGGAGCGGTTCAGATGCCCATCGGGCCAGAGGTTGGCAACGATGGGACCTTCGTCTTTGACGTAGGCTCCGCCCGCTTTGGCCAGTTCTTCCATGAATTGATCGTGGATCGCATCGACGGTGACGATGGCGTTCTCGGAGCTGCATGACGTTGCGTTGTCAAAGGTTTTCGACGCAGTGATCTTCTCGGCGGCGGCTTTCAGGTCGGCGGTTTCATCGACGATGACGGTGACGTTGCCCGCGCCCACGGCTAGGGCGGGCGTGCCGGAGGTGTAGGCGCGTTTGACGTTGTTCTGGCTTCCAGTGACGACGATGAGGTCGGAGATTTCCAACAGGCGCTGGGTTTTGTCTTTGCTGCCGGGGGCGGGGACCATTTGGACCAGTGCTTTGTCTTCGCCGATCTTGTCGAATTCTGCGTGGATGTAGCCCAGCAAAACCTCGCAGGCGGGAACACCTTTGGGCGACGGGGACAGCACGATCGCGTTGCCGCATTTCAGCGCGTTGATGATGTTGTTGGCGGGCGTTGCGGCGGGGTTGGTCGACGGCACGACAGCGCCAATCACGCCCATGGCACGAGCGATTTCGGTGATGCCGGCGGCGGGGTCGTCCGAGATGACGCCGAAGGTTTTAGCGTTCGCGATGTCGCGCATCAGGCCAAGCGTTTTGCGGTGGTTCTTGATGATCTTGTCTGGGACATTGCCCAGACCTGTGGTCTCGACCGCAAGCTCTGCCAAATGGTGGTTGCGGGAGGGTTCCATGATGGCCCAAGCGGCGGCCTGTGCGGCGCGGTCGTAGCGGGTTTGCGATCCGTTCGCCTCGTACGCGGCCTGCGCTTTGCGCGCGCTTGCGACGATGGCGTCAACCTCGGATAGGGGGTCGGGGGCGTTCATGGGGGAATTCCTATGGGGTTGGCGAGGCGCTGATCTGCGCCCCGCCTGTCTTGCCTGTGATCTGTGCTTACAGACCTGCCAATAGTTCTTTGAGGGTCGTTTCGCGCGCTTCCCACATGTCCAGCACTTCTTGGCGGTTCATGATGTGCATGGGCGAGCCGCCTGCTTTCATCTTGCCTGCCACGCGGCTGTTTTCGAACATGGTTGGGACGGTTTCCGCCAGCTTGTCGATGATGCCTTGGGGCGTGCCTTTGGGCACCATGATGCCGCGGAAGTTGACCGACGCGTTGTCGACGTCAAAGCCCTGCTCCATCAAGGTTGGCACGTCTTCCATGAACGCGTTGCGCTCCAGATCGAACACGCCGAGGATTTTGACGTTGCCCGCTTCACGTGCGCGGAAGGCGTCAGACAGGTTGTTCACGCCGCCCATGACTTCGTTTGCGATCACGGCTTTCATTGCCGCAGCGCCACCGCCTTTGGTGGGGATATAGGCCATCTTCACGCCAGCGGCTTTTTCAAGCTGCAGGGCTGCGATGTGGTGACCCACGAACAGGCCCGCGCCGGAGAAGGTCAGCTTGCCGGGGTTGGCTTTGGCAAAGTCCACGACGTCGGTCATGGAGTTGAACTCGCTGTCTTTGGAGACCACGAAAACGGCAGGGTCAGCGCCCCAGTTTGCAATAGGCTCAAAGCTGTCGCGGGAATACTCAACACCGCCTTTGATTGACTGCGCGATGAAGTGCGGGATGTTGTAGGCGCCTAGCGTGTAGCCATCTGCTTCGGCCTGACCGGCGAGCCAGTTCCAGCCGACACGACCGCCCGCACCGGGCTTGTTCAGGATCGCAATGGGCATACCCAAAGCGTCTTCGTTGCCTGCGGTCATCGTGACGATGCGGGCTTGGAAATCGGTCGCGCCGCCTGCGCCGTAGCTGACCATCATCATGATGGGCCGTTCGGGGTAGTTGGCATGGCCGTCAGCGAAGGACGCTCCGGTCATGGCTGTCAGGGCGATTGCGGCCCCTGCGAGTAGTTTTTTCATTGTAGTTCCTCCCTAGGATTATGAGTTCTGCCGGTGTTCCGGTTCAGAAGAAGACCTCTCGCGGTGTGTACACGGTGAGTAATTTTGCGAAGAGTCCGTACATGACGATCATGAAGACCGCCGTGATGAGTATGCGTTTGCCCCATGTTTTCAGCTCCTTATGGGAGGCTGGATCATAGAGGCTGAGCAAGATGAAGAAGGCGATTGCCGTGGCTGTGTAGAAGCCGAGGCCCTTTGCGGCCCAAAAAATGTAAACAAGTGCTACCAGCAGGCCGGGCACGAGGTTTTTGAATTGCGTGGCGGTGATGCCGCCGCCGACTTTGGTCCAGCCAAGGCAGGCTTTGGCGAAGGTCCAAAGTGCAAGAACCACGAACACCGTGGAGATCAGGCGTGGGAACAGGAACGCCTCAGACGGCTGTTGCGTGTAGCTGACATAGGTCACCCATATGCCCACGGCAGCGACAATGCCTGAGCCGATCATATGCTGGAGGCGGGGGAGCGTGGTCATGCCAATATCTCCTCTTTCGAGGTGTAGCGTTTGGTGCGCAGCTCCATATAGGCGGAGTAGGCGACGGAGGCGATGACGACGGCGATCAGGAAGATGTTGAGCGGGCCGCCAAGGAAATAGGGGGCGAGGCCGTCTGTAGCGTTTGCGATCATGGAGCCTTGGATGAAGTTGGCTTCCGCGATGGGGCCTAGGATCAGGCCCAAGACAAGTGGTGCTGCGGAGAAACCGAAGCGTTCGAGGAAATACATCATCACGCCGAGGCTCGCCATGACATAAACGTCGCCCATGGAGCTTTGAACGGAGTAGCTGCCGAATACGGCGAGGCCGAGGACTACAGCGGCCATGACGCTCTGCGGCACCTGCGCGACTTTCGCGGCGAGGCCTGCGACATAGAGACCGAAGATGCACATCAGGATTTGGCCGATGAGCATGGAATTGATGAAGGTCCACGCCACGTCGGGATGATTGTCGAACAGGTCCGTACCGGGGAAGATGCCGTGGATCAGGAGGCCTCCGAGCAGAACGGCGGCAGTAGGTGAGCCGGGAATGGAAAGGGTGAGCAGTGGCACAAGGCTTGGCCCGACCATGGCGTTATTGGCGCTTTCCGCGGCGATGACGCCTTCCGGGTGGCCGGTGCCGAACTTGTCGCGGTCGGGGCTGAACTTCTTGGATTGATCATAGGCGACAAGGCCTGCGATCTGACCGCCAACACCGGGGATCAGGCCGATGACGGAACCAACTGCGGTGCCAATGCCCATGGCGCGTTTGTTGCGGAACAGTTCCTTAAATGCGCCGGAGATGGGGTGTTTCTGGACTTTGAGCACTTCCGCGCCGTCGCCCTTGCGGCCTTTGGCGAACATGGTGATCACTTGCGGGATCGCGAAAAGACCAATGAGGGCAGCGATAATGTTGATGCCGCCGCCTAAGCTGGGGTGGAAGATGAAGCGTTGCGCGCCCATGATGTCGTCGAAGCCGATGGTCGCGAGCCAGAGGCCGATGCAACCCGAAAGCAGGCCTTTGACGACGGATTTGCTGTCTAGCGAGCCAATCACGGTGACGCCGAGGATCGCGAGCCAGAACAGGTGGCTTGGTCCGAAGGCGAGGGCCCATTTTGCCAAGACCGGTGTGAGGAAGATCAGCAGCAGCACGCCGAAGACCCCGCCGACAGCAGAGGCAAGGAAACTGATCTGCAGCGCTTTCGCGCCTTCGCCCTTTTGCGCCATCGTGTGGCCGTCGAGCGTGGTGGCAATGTTGGCTGGCGCGCCGGGGATTTTGAGCAGGATCGCAGAGACCGCGCCGCCTGCAACCGTCGACGTGTAAGCGGCCCCCAGCAGGATCAGGCCCTGTGCGGCTTGAAGTTGAAATGTGAACGGGATCAGTAAGGCGACGGCCATTGTGGGCGAAAGCCCCGGCGTCGCGCCTAAGATCAATCCACCTATTGTTCCGAGCAGCAACAACCCAAAGTTGATGGGTGTGAAAACGTCACCGAAATAATAGAGAAATTCCATCAAGGTCCTCCCAAACCCTATCTGGCCGTCCATTGACTAACACGCTAGGCGATGAAAATAGTATTGCAAATGTTTTCATAAAAGCGCTTTGAGAGGGCCGTTTTATGTCGCTAAAGCAATCGGGTAAGGCGGATATTGTGGACGTCGCAAGGGCTGCAAAAGTGTCGGCCTCAACGGTGTCTCGGTGCTTTAATCACCCGGAATTGGTCAATCCGGCGACTCGCAAGAAGATCGATCGGGCCATTGCGCGGCTGGGCTATATCCGCAACCGCGCGGCGCAGGCGATGCATGGAAAACGCTCTGGGACGATTGGGCTGATTGTACCGACGATCAATCACGCGATCTTTGCGGAAGTGGTGCAGAGCTTCTCGGATTCGGTGGAGGAGGCGGGGTTTACGATCCTGATGACGTCGCATGGGTACGACTTGGATCGGGAATACGACGTGCTGCGCAAATTGTTGGAGCATCGCGTGGACGGGATCGCGCTGATCGGGTTGGAGCATAGCGAGAAGACCTACACCCTGATAGCGCAGCAAGACGTGCCCTGCGTGGCGATCTGGAACCATGATGCGGCTTCACGCGTGTCGTGTGTGGGGGCCGAGAATTTTGCCGCCGGACGCATGGCAGCAGAGCATATCCTGGGACTGGGTCATCGTGAGGTTGGGATGATCTTCCCGCAGACGGCAGGCAATGACCGTGCGCAGGATCGGCTGGACGGGGCATGGTCTGTTCTGGATGAACAGGGCATTACCGTGCCGGAAGCGTGGCGTTTGGAATCGCCTTACTCCGTTGCGATGGCAAAGGCGGCGGTTGAAGAGCTATGGCGCTCGGGCGCCCGCCCGACGGCGTTGATATGCGGGAATGATGTGATCGCGCAAGGCGCGGTCTACGCGGCGTTGAAACTGGGAGTGCGCGTGCCGGAGGACCTTTCGATTGTGGGCATCGGCAATTTCAAAGGCTCGCTGGAAATGGAACCTGCTTTGACGACGGTCCATATCCCGGCGCAGGATATCGGGCGGATTGCGGGGGAGGAGATCGTAAAATCGGTTGCGTCCGACGCACCCGAAATCACGCGGGTGCGTTGTGATGTGGAACTTGTGCTGCGCGCGACGACGCGGGCTATTGCAGGTCGCTGAAGGCCTTTTGCATGCGCTCGGTCGCTTCGATAATTTGCGCGCGGGGCATGGCGAGGTTGAAACGGTGGAAGCTTTCCCCGCCTTTGCCGAAAGTCGGGCCAGGGCTGGCACCGATCTTGGCGTCTTCGCGGACACGGCGTGTGATTTCGTCAGGTCCCATGCCGGTGCCGGAGAAATCGACCCATGCAAGGAAGGTTGACTGCAGCGGCATGGAATGCAGGCCGGGGATGGTGTTGATCGCCTCGTTGAATAGTTTGCTGTTGCCTTCAAGGTAGTCGTTCAACGCGTTGATATAGGTCTCACCTTCTGGCGAGTAGGCCGCCTTAGTGGCCACAATTCCGGGCACGCCGGGCGAGTATTCGGTCATTGTCAGGCGGCGTTTGTAGGCCGCGCGCAGTGTGTCATCGGCGATGATCGCCTGTCCCGTGCGCAGGCCAGGCAGGTTGAACGCCTTTGAGGCGGCTGTGATCGTGATGATCCGGTCGCGATGCTCTGGCGCGGCTAGGTCCATTGGGACGTGTTTGGCCGGGGCGAAGGTGATGTCGGCGTGGATTTCGTCGGAGATCACAAGAAGGTCGTGGCGTGCGGCGAACTCGACCACTTGCCGCATCTCGTCACGCGTCCAGACGCGGCCTGAGGGGTTTTGCGGGGCGCAGAAGATCAGAATTTTGACGTCAGGGTCGAGCAATTCTGAGGCTGTCTCAAAATCCAGTTCGTATTTGCCGTCGATGAGCTGCATTGGCAACTCGACCGGGCGGCGCTCGGAACGTTGGGTCTTGAGGCTGAACTCGTGATAGACTGGCGTGAAGAAGGCAACGCCATCGCCGATATTTGTCCATGTGTCGATGGCCATGCCGATTGCATGGCCTAGCCCTTGGGTCGTGAGGATCCAATCCGGCTCGATCTGCCAGTCATGGCGGTGGTTCATCCACCAGCACAGCGCTTCGCGGTAGCCCGCATCGTCGAACCCGTAACCATAGATGCCGTGATCTGCATAGGCGCGCATGGCTTCAATGACATTCGGTGCCGTTTGAAAATCGCCATCCGCAACCCACATGCCCAATCCGTCTTTCGGGGAAACGCCGGAAAAATCTTCCAAAAAGTCCCATTTGGCGCAGTAGGTGCCACGGCGGTCGGGTTGGTCATCGAAATTCATCTGGCGCTCTCCTTGTTGGGATCAACCTAGCGTGGCAGGCCTCAGCCGCAAGAGAGATTGCGAAGCGGCGCGTGCTGTCCTAAATGGTTGCCCATGATATTGCCTATTCTTATCCATCCTGACCCACGCCTGAAGAAGGTGGCCGATCCGGTTGCGGACAGCTCAGATGAGTTGCGGGCCCTTGCCGACAAGATGCTTGCGACGATGTATGACGCGCCGGGCATTGGGCTGGCCGCTCCGCAAGTGGGTATTATGAGCCGGATGATCGTCCTTGATTGTGTTAAGGAAGAGGGTGAGGCAGCGCGACCGATGGTTATGCTTAACCCCGTGGTCGAAGCCGGGTCTGACGACTTGAACACATATGAAGAAGGTTGCTTGTCGATCCCGGAACAATTCGCCGATGTGACACGTCCGGCGGAGGTAACGGTGTCTTGGATGGATCTGGACGGCAATGCAAAGCGCGAAACTTTTGACGGGCTTTGGGCGACTTGCGTTCAGCACGAGATTGATCACCTCGAAGGTAAGCTATTCATTGACTATCTCAAACCGCTAAAACGCCAGATGATCACGCGCAAGATGGTGAAGCTGAAGCGTGAGCGGGCGCGCGCTTGATCCGTCCGATTGTCATGCATCCGGATGCACGGCTGCGGCAACTCTGCCCGCCGGTGTTCACTGTGGATGATGCGTTGCGCGAATTGGCAGCTGATATGTTTGACACGTTGTATGACGCGCAAGGACGAGGTTTGGCGGCGCCGCAAGTGGGCGAGTCTGTCCGTTTGTTTATCATGGATGCCACATGGAAAGCCGGGGAGGCGAACCCGATGGTGTTCGTGAATCCTGAGATTTTGTCGCGCTCTGCTGAGGTGCAGACAAATGAGGAAGGGTGCCTTTCCATACCCGACATGCCCGTGCTGGTTGTTCGACCTCTTCGGATCGAAGTGATGTGGCTTGATGAAACAGGCGCACAACAGCGCGGCGCGTTTGAGGGATTTGAAGCGGCTTGCATTTGTCACGAGATCGACCACCTCGACGGGAAACTCATCTTGGATCACGAGGTGGCTGCGTGAGGTCGTTTGTCATGTGGCCTGATAAGCGATTGCGCAGCGTCGCTGAGCCGGTGACGGCCGTGACCGACGAGACGCGGGCGGTTTGGGAAGAGATGATCTTAGCCATGGATACGATGCCCGGTGTTGGGCTGGCTGCTGTGCAACTGGGTGTGATGCAGCGCTTGGCTGTTGTGGATGCGTCCGAGGCGCGCGGGCAGGCAGTGCGGATGGCAAACCCGGAGATTTTGCATTCCAGTGCGCAGATGCGAACGCATGAGGAGGGCAGCCCGAACTTGCCCGGCGTCTGGGCCAAGCTGGAGCGACCCCGCGCGGTGACGGTGCGGTTCTTGAATGCTGCTGGCAATCAGGAAGAGCGCGATTTTGTGGGGCTTTGGGCGACCTCGGTGCAACATCAGATCGATCATTTGAACGGCAAGATGTTCTTTGACCGGTTGAGCAAGACCAAGCGGGATATGTTGCTCAAGAAAGCAAAGAAGGTGCGCTCATGAGAATTGTGTTCATGGGGACGCCGGAGTTTTCCGTTTCCGCGTTGGATGCTTTGGTTGAGGCGGGGCACGAGATTTGTGCGGTGTATTCTCAGCCCCCACGACCTGCGGGTCGGGGTAAGAAGCTGCGCGCTTCGCCAGTGCAGGCCCGTGCGGAGGCCTTGGGGCTTGAAGTGCGATATCCGGTCTCGTTGAAAGATGCCAAGGCACAGGCCGAATTTTCGGCTTTGAACGCAGATGTGGCTGTCGTTGTGGCTTATGGCCTGCTGTTACCGCAAGCGATCTTGGATGCGCCTGTACATGGATGTTTGAATATTCATGCCTCCCTTCTGCCGCGCTGGCGCGGGGCCGCACCTATTCACCGTGCGATTATGGCAGGCGATGCGGAGACAGGCGTTTGCATTATGCAGATGGAAGCGGGGCTGGATACAGGGCCTGTTCTGACGCGCGGTGTTTTGCAGATCGGGACGACCGAAACCACTGGTGAACTCCATGACAGATTGGCAGCTTTGGGGGCCGCACAGATCGTTGAAACTTTGGCGTCTCTGGACGGTTTGAAAGCGGAGCCACAGCCAGAAGACGGCGTGACATATGCCTCCAAAATCGACAAGACCGAGGCGCGGGTGGATTGGTCAATGCCTGCCATAGAGGTGGACCGGTTGATCCGGGGGCTATCCCCGTTCCTGGGCGCATGGACAGAAATCAACGGGGACCGCGTGAAGCTGTTGGCCAGCCGATTGACCTACGGGTCTGGTGCGCATGGTGAGGTTTTGGACGGGTTCCGGATTGCTTGTGGCGACGGCGCGGTGGAGATCACGCGGGCGCAGCGGTCGGGCAAGAAGCCTGCTGATGCGGAGACGTTTCTGGCGGGGTTTATCTTGCCCGAGCGGATCACGTGATTGCGGCTGCGGGATTTGCATATTTGTGGCAGAAAGAAGCTGGGGCGAAGTGCTCTGATGGCTGAGCTGGGGTTTTAGATGGCGTTTTTCGCGTTCTTTGGTGCGATTATGATTGCAGGGATCATCGGCTATGCGTCGGAGAAATCGGGGTTTACGCATAACGGGTTTGTGCAGTCGATCATCATTGCTGTTGGTGGTGCCGTTCTGTTTTTCATGGTGCGGATCATGTTTGGGATCAGTTTTGGACCGCCCGGTGTGGATGCGATTATCAGTGCGGTGGGCGCGCTGATTTTGGTGCCGACGCATTACCGGAAGTGACTACAGCGCGGCCTTGATCCAGTTGATCGCGGCTTGGTAGTGGGGATGCCAATCGGGCGTCTCATCTTCAAGGCTGTGCCAGTGGAACTTAAACAGGTGACCGCCATCGTCTTTCGTAAAATGCTGCCATTGCTCGCGAATCGGTGGGGCGATGCGGCACAGTGTGAAGTGCCATGTCTGGTCAGTTGCGATGTCTTTGCTTTGGCCGAGGGGGAGGGTGGCGCGGGTCTCTAGCCCGCTTTCCTCAAACAACTCGCGCGCGGCGGCGCGGTCAGGATTTTCATTTGGCTCGATATTGCCTTTGACCAGTTGGAAGCCTGCTTGCGGGTGCTTGAAAGCTGCAATGCGGGGTGGCCAGCCGTCTGGGTGTAGGGCAACGGGGCAGGCTTTGTGGATCACGGCTTGAAGGGGGCCATGCCTGCGCGGGCAAGCTCGTCGGCTTTCTCATTCTCGGGATGGCCTGCATGGCCTTTGACCCATTCCCATGTGACGCGATGGCGGGCTTGCGCGGCGTCGAGCTGTTTCCAGAGGTCGATATTCTTGATCTCTCCGCCCTTCTTTTTCCAACCCTTGGCTTTCCAGCCGTGGATCCACTTGGTGATGCCGTCTTTGACATAAACGCTGTCGGTGATGACGGTCAGGGTCGAGGGTTTTTCTAGCGTTTCGAGCGCGTTGATTGCAGCAAGAAGCTCCATGCGGTTGTTGGTTGTGTTGGCCTCACCACCTGACAGCTCACGTTCCTTCAGGACTGTGTCGCCGTCGCGTGCGATCAGCAACGCGCCCCAGCCGCCGGGGCCGGGATTGCCGGAGCATGCGCCGTCTGTGTAGGCGAAGAGCTCAGCCATTGGATAAGACTATGATGTAGTCAGCCATTGTGCCGTCGAGGCCTTTATCCTTACTTTTGCGCGTGCTGCGTGGTGTGAAGCCTGCGTTTTTCAGCAGGCCCTTCAATTCGTCCTCAGAATAGTAGCTGTACATCCGACCGATCCTGTCGCGGGCGCTGTCGGTGCCTAGTTTCATACCGATATGGAAAATGCCACCGGGCTTGAGCGCGGTTTTGATCGCGTCCAAATGGCGGGGCATGTTGGCTTTTGGTGCATGAAGCAGCGAGAAATTTGCCCAGACGCCGTCGTAGATATCTGAGCCTGTGATATCGTCGAAAGTGGCTTGCGTCGCGTCCAGCTCGAATTTATCGCGGGCCAGTTTGACCATAGCGGCTGAGGCGTCCGTCGCCGCAACCCGTAGGCCCACATCTTGCATCATCGCGGCGGAATTGCCGGGGCCGCAGCCTAGATCAAGCGCGAACCCACCGTCTGGCATTGCGTCGATAAACGCCTGCAAATCCTGATCCGGCGTGTCGCGCGAGACGAGGTTTGCGTATTTTTCAGCCTGTGCATCATAAACGCTGATCGTTTCTTCATCGCTCATGCAAATAATCCTATCGCGAGGCAGGCCAGCACGATGGCTGTCAGCAGCGTTCGCAGTTTTATCCACCATGGCGGGGTCAAGCGCCAGACGGCAAATTGCAGATCACACAGAAATACAAGGACGAAGCCGACAAGCACGGCAGATGTGGCCTGACGTTCGCCACCACCGATGGCGAAGAAGGCCCAAAGAGCGGGCATGGTGGACATGGCATAGGGGACGAGGCGCTCAGATTTGGTGGCAAAGCCCCAAAGCACGCCGGACATGAAGCACATGATGACGGTGCCATAGCTGATCAAAACGTAGGGTGCATTGAAGCGCGCGCCGAGGATGCTGACCGTCGCATCGGAGAGGGCGGGAACAAGAATGCCTGCTGCGGCCCAAAGGAACGGCAAAAGCCCGGCAAGGCCAAGCAGAAGCGGTGCGCGGGGGATCTGTGTCATGCGCGTTCAAAGGCCAGTTTCGCACCGAGACCTGCGAAGATGGCGGCAAAGGAGCGGTTGAGCCAGAGCATGATCCGCTCGGACCCAAGGATCGCGTCACGGGCGCGGGCGGCAAAGAGGCCGTAGAGCACGAAGACGCCGAATGTCAGTGCCATAAACACGGCGCCTAAAGTTGCCATCTCAAGTGTCGCGCTGGCAGGGTTTCCGGATAGGAACGGAGGCAGGAGCGCAAGAAAGAAGATCGACAGCTTCGGGTTCAGGATATTAATGAGCGCACCGCGGCGCGCGATGAGCCAACCAGATTGGGTCGTGGTTTTTGAACTGACGGCAAGCGCGCCATCTGATTTCAGCGCTTGGTAGGCGAGGTAGATCAAGTAGGCGACGCCTGCGAATTTGACGATCTGGAAAAGCAAGGCCGAGGTGTGGAGCAGCGCCGCTAGGCCAAGGGTTGCTGCGGCAAGGTGTGGTACGATCCCAAAGGTGCAGCCCAAGGCCGCCCAAAGGGCTGCGCGCCTGCCTTGGCCCAAACCCAACGCAAGCGTGTAGATCACGCCAGTGCCTGGCGCGATGACGACGACTATCGCTGTGAGTAGAAATTGTACGGTAATCATGGAAATGCCTCCGGATGCTGAACAAAGAAGTATCATGTTGAGCAGCGAAGTCACGTCAGTCATGCCATCAAAATGGTGGCGGCGATTTTTAGCTTCGTTACTTTAGGGCGGCTTCAAATAACGCCTGATCGAGCGCTGCGAGCCCATCGTTTGGCATGCATTCTGCATAGCTGACTACGACGACGATATCACCACCGTAGCTAGCGAAGTAGGACCCATCGCCTTCGGTGTTCCAGCATAAAAGCCCGGCGTGCCAGAAAAGGTTGCGGCCTTGCAACTCGCGGAAGAACGATCCCATGACATAATGCGCGCCGCCGCCAAGATTGGCATGTGGCCACGCCAGCGGATCGCGGCCAATGTTGCGCTCGGAGCCGAACCATTCTTTGACGAACCGTGCGTAGTCACCCACAGACATCGACCACCCACCCCAAGCGGCAAGCGGTCCCCAGACCGGATCAAGTGCTGCGGTTGTGATGCCGAGCGGTTCCATAACCAAGGATTTGCAGTCCGTTGCGTAGTCTTCTTGCGCGACCGCATCTATCACCGCGCCGAGGACGGCAAAGTTGCCATTGTCATAGCGGAAGGATGTGTCACCTCGGTCTGTTGCGAGGGCCAATTCGGTTGCGAGCATGTGGCGCGGGGTACGGTCAGCCTCCAAGTGCCAAGGCTTGCCTTGTGTTTGGTCGTCTTGGAAACCTGAGGTCTGCGACAGAAAGTCCGGCAAACTGCCGGAACCTTCTGGCACGTCCAGCAGATCAGAAATGGGCGTGTCGAGATCAAAAACGCCTTCTTGCTGCAGCACTGCAACGCACGCGCCAGTCAGCGCTTTCGAAAGGCTGGCGAGTGTGACAGCGGCGTCGGCATCGCGCCCGTAGCCCTTTGTAAGGACAGGTGAATTGCCCTCGATCACTGCGATGGAACCTTCAGTGACGCCTTGCTGGGTCATCCAGTTTTCAAAGGCTGCGATAACTTGTTCAGATCTGTCTTGAGCCATAAGCGGGCCGGCTGAGGCGCAGAGCAGAATAAGTATGAGCCGCATCATTATGCGGGTTCCCGCAGCACGCGCGGAACCTTGAATTCGACGTTTTCAACAGCGGTTTCGACCATCTCGACCGTGGTGTCGTAGCGATCCTTGAAGGCGTCAATGACCTCGTTGATCAGGACTTCTGGAGCGGATGCACCGGCGGTGATGCCGATGCTGTTGATGCCATCAAGGGCGCGCCAGTCGATCTCCGTCGCACGCTGGACGAGCTGGGCATAGTCGCATCCGGCTTTCGCACCAACTTCGACGAGACGTTTGGAATTCGACGAGTTTGGTGCCCCGATGACCAGCATGGCTTTGGTCTTGGACGCCATGGCTTTGACTGCTTCTTGCCGGTTTGTTGTGGCGTAGCAGATGTCCTCTTTGTGCGGACCCACGATGTTGGGGAAGCGCGATTGCAGCGCCGCCACGATATCGGCCGTGTCATCGACGGATAGCGTGGTTTGTGTGATGAAGGCCAACTGCTCAGGATTGCGCGGCGTGATCTTGGCGACATCCTCTGGGGTTTCCACCAACAGGACTTCGCCGTCCGGGAGTTGACCCATTGTCCCCACTGTTTCGGGGTGGCCTTCGTGGCCGATCATGACCATTTGCAGGCCGTTGTCGTGATGGCGCGCAGCCTCGATATGCACTTTGGAGACGAGCGGGCAGGTCGCATCGACATAGACCATTTCGCGCTTGGCGGCGGCGGCGGGCACGGCCTTTGGCACACCGTGAGCAGAGAAGATAACGGGGCGGTCATCTGGACATTCCTCAAGCTCTTCGACGAAGACAGCACCCT
This sequence comes from uncultured Litoreibacter sp., assembly GCA_947494435.1. Classification (GTDB taxonomy): domain Bacteria; phylum Pseudomonadota; class Alphaproteobacteria; order Rhodobacterales; family Rhodobacteraceae; genus Litoreibacter. The sequence goes on along the minus strand of CANLUY010000001.1, from coordinate 445,416 downwards.
TGTCACGCAACCCATCGACCACGAATTTATTGTGAACGATTTCATGGCGCACATAGACCGGCGCACCCCATTTTTCGATTGCCATCTCAACGATCTTGATGGCGCGGTCGACACCTGCACAAAAGCCACGGGGGGCAGCGAGATAAAGGGTCAAAGGTGGCTTGGTCATGTGTCTCTCCGGCTGTTGATCCAGAGGTAAGCAATCGGTTGGCCAAGATCCAGAGCGCTTTTGGCCGCAAGGCTGTCCGGCTGCAATGCAAAAGGCCGCGCCCGTTTCCCAAGCGCGGCCTAAATTGGCTTAGATGCGAGACGTCTTACTCGACAGTTTCAGTCTCGCGAGGTGCGAATGAGTTCTCTTCGCGGGGTGGACGACCGATGACGTCGCGCAACTCATCAAGTTCGATGAAGTTGTCTGCCTGACGTCGCAGTTCGTCCGAGATCATGGGAGGGTTGGAGCGAATGGTGGAAACCACCGAAACGCGCACGCCTTTGCGTTGAACAGACTCGAGCAGCGGCCGGAAATCCCCATCCCCGGAAAACAGCACGATATGATCAACATGTGGCGCAAGTTCCATGGCATCGACAGTCAATTCGATATCCATGTTGCCCTTCACCTTCCGTCTCCCCTCGCGGTCGGTGTATTCTTTTGCGGGCTTGGTCACCATTGTGAAACCGTTGTAATTCAACCAATCAACCAAAGGGCGGATCGGAGAGTAATCATCGTTCTCTAACAGTGCAGTGTAGTAAAATGCGCGTAGAAGTTTGCCACGACGCATGAACTCATGTCTGAGAAGTTTGTAATCAATATCAAACCCCAAAGACTTTGCGGCAGCGTATAAATTGCTGCCATCAATGAACAGCGCAAGCCGTTCGTCTTTATAAAACATCAAGTGTCCTTTCGATGTCTGCCTTGCCTGTTGGAACCGTGAGTGTTTAAGGCGTGAAGCAAGGCCGTCGGCGAAAATAGGGGAATAGATTTATGTCGCAACCCACGAGCTGTCACAAAAATGTAAAAAATGCCTATATCGCCCTAGGTGGTAACGTAACGTCATCTCATGGGGCTCCGCAATTTACAATTATTGAGACCCTCAGAAGAATACCTAGCGATTCTGTCGGAATAGTCAAAACCAGCCGGTTTTATGCCACCCCAGCCTTTCCGGCCGGAAGTGGGCCCGATTTTGTGAATGCGCTTACTTTTGTTGAGACAGAATTAGAGCCACAAGACCTGCTCAACTATTTGCACGACATTGAGCGTCAGCTCGGACGACAACGACATGAAAGATGGTCTGCGCGCACGATTGATCTTGACCTAGTGGCGTATGAAGACATGGTCCTGCCAAGTGTGGAATCCTATAAAAAATGGCGTGATTTACCGTTAGAAGCGCAAAAAACGATGGCGCCTGAAGCGTTGGTTTTGCCCCATCCAAGATTGCAGGACAGGTCCTTTGTGCTTGGACCGTTATGTGATGTGGCCCCTGAGTGGCGACATCCTGTGCTTGATCTTACTGCTGAGGAGATGTTCGCCGCACGTCCAAATGAAGAGCGCGCTGAATTGAGACCGCTCGATATGCCCGTGTAAGAGCGGTTTTTTACTTGTAAACCAAAGAAAACGCGCCTATCTCAAGCGCCTGATATTCCCTGATAGTTGTCTGGAGAGCCCCATGGCCCGCGTGACCGTCGAAGATTGCGTTGATAAAGTCCCGAACCGTTTTGATCTGGTGATGCTCGCATCGCACCGTGCGCGCGAGATTTCCGCCGGTTCTGCTGTCACGGTTGATCGTGACAACGACAAAAACCCTGTTGTCTCCTTGCGGGAGATCGCAGAAGAGACGCAAAGCGCTGAAGACTTGCGTGAGCGTATGATCGAGAGCAATCAAACTCAGATTGAAGTTGACGAGCCAGAAGAAGATGCGATGGCGCTTCTTATGGGAGTCGAGCAGGACAAACCGGCTGAGGATGATATGTCCGAAGAGAAACTGCTGCGCGCGCTGATGGAAGCTCAAGAGCCCAAGTAAGCGCCTATTGGGCAAGGCAAGCATATGTTGGACGTCAGAGACCTGATCGATCTAATCCGTGCCTATAACCCAAAATCAAATGAAGACCTGATCAAGGCCGCCTATGAGTATGGCGGCCTTATGCATGAAGGGCAGCTGCGGCATTCCGGCGAGCCCTATTTCACGCATCCCGTAGAAGTTGCGGCCATCCTTACAGAACAGCGTTTAGATGATGCCACGATTGTCACGGCATTGCTGCATGACACCGTCGAAGACACCCGTTCCACCTACGCAGACGTGGCGACGAAGTTCGGCGAGGAAATTGCGGAACTTGTCGACGGCGTAACGAAGCTGACCAACTTGCAGCTTTCCTCCACCGAGGCGAAACAGGCAGAGAATTTCCGCAAGCTTTTTATGGCTATGTCGAAAGATCTGCGTGTGATCTTGGTCAAGTTAGCGGATCGTTTGCATAATATGCGCACGATCCGGCACATGAAGCCGCATAAGCAGGCGCAGAAATCGCGTGAGACCATGGATATCTACGCCCCACTTGCTGGGCGGATGGGGATGCACTGGATGCGCGAAGAGTTGGAGGACTTGTCCTTCCGTGTCCTCAATCCTGAGGCGCGGGCCTCCATTATCCGTCGCTTCATCAAGCTTCAAAAAGAGACAGGCAATGTCGTTCCGAAAATTACGGAAGACATACGCAGTGAACTTGCGAGCGCTGGCATAGAAGCCGAAGTAATGGGGCGTGCGAAGAAGCCCTATTCAATCTGGCGCAAGATGGAAGAGAAGAAGCAAGGCTTCTCAAGACTGTCAGATATCTACGGTTTTCGCGTCATTTGCGGCTCGGAAGACGAATGTTATCGTGTTTTAGGTGTGATCCACCGCCGTTGGCGGTCTGTGCCGGGGCGCTTCAAAGACTACATCTCGCAACCGAAATCCAATGGCTACCGTTCTATTCATACAACCGTCTCGGGTCGGGACGGCAAGCGCGTCGAGGTTCAAATCCGCTCGCGCCAGATGCATGAAGTCGCGGAAGCAGGCGTTGCTGCGCATTGGTCCTATCGCGACGGTGAACGGGTGGAAAACCCGTTCGCAGTCGATCCCACAAAATGGGTTGCCCAGCTCACGGAACGCTTTGGTACAGCCGAGGATGACGATCACGACGAATTTCTCGAGCACGTCAAACTGGAGATGTACTCGGATCAGGTCTTTTGTTTCACGCCAAAAGGCGAGGTGATCAAACTGCCGCGTGGCGCGACGCCACTTGATTACGCTTATGCGATCCACACGCGCATCGGCCATAGTTGCGTCGGTGCCAAAGTAGACGGATTGCGCGTGCCGCTCTGGACACGTCTACGTAACGGGCAATCGGTTGAGATCATCACGGCAGAAGGACAACGCCCGCAGCCAACGTGGATCGACATCGCGGTGACGGGCCGCGCAAAGGCGGCAATCCGCAAGTCATTGCGCGAAGAACATCGCGACAGGTTCATCAAGCTTGGTCGTGAACTAACCCGCGCGGCGTTTGAACATGTTGGGAAAAAGGCGACGGAAAAGGCGTTGGCGACCGCCGCTAAAGAGCTGAGCCTATCTGATGCGTCGCAATTGCTGGAATTTGTGGGCTCTACCGAATTGAGCGCGCGGGAAGTCGTGCAGGCGATTTATCCCGACCTCGCAGCTAAAAAGACAGAAATTCAGGTCGATCCCAAACGCTCCGTCGCTGGTTTGCCGCGGGGCGCGAACGTCAAACGCGCCCGCTGCTGCCAGCCTGTTCCTGGGGAACGCATTGTCGGCATCAAACACAAGGGTGAAGGCGTGTTCGTTCACGCGATTGCCTGCGAGACCTTGGCAACTCTAGAAGATGAGGCAGATCGTTGGATTGATCTGCATTGGCACGAAGGATTGCACCCTGCTGAGAACGCCGTGACGCTCAATGCGACCATCTCAAATGAATTTGGCGTGTTGGGGCGCATTTGCACGTTGATTGGCGAAAGGAACGCCAATATCTCAGACTTGCATTTCATTGATCGTAAACCGGACTACTTTAGAATCCTGATCGACGTGAATGTCCGTGACGCCGAGCACCTTCACGGTGTCATGACCGCCATTGACGCTGAAAGTGATGTGGCATCTTTGGAGCGGCATCGCGATTTGAACCGCGCGCCGTAAAATTTCTGCCGCAATTTGTTGGCAATGAACGAATGCGCGGCTTTCACGTGGAAGTCGGGTTGTAATGAGCAGAGGACGAGTTGGTCTTTAAACGCCGCACACCAAAGAGTTGGGCCTTGTGGGCCTTTCATCTCATCTGGCCGCAAGGCGGATGGGCGCGGTCTGCGCAATATGTAAAGCATCGTGTCCGGCGATTGCCAGATAGCCCCAAGCGCATCTCTCGCGGGGTCATGTTTGGGGTGTTTACGACATTCACGCCTTTTTACGGGTTTCATTTCTTCATCGCGGCGGGCTTGGCCAAAATTGGACGTGGCAACATTCTTGCCGCTTTGATGTCCACGTTTTTTGGTAACCCGCTGACATATCTTCCTATTGGGGTGATCGCGCTCAAAACCGGGCATTTTCTGCTGGGGACCGAGTTTGAGGAAAACATGAATATCGGCCACCGCTTTGCTGGCGCTTGGCGAGACTTGAAAGACAATTTCTGGGCGATGTTCACTGACGACCGCGCCGATTGGCACCGTTTGCAGGGCTTCTACGATGAAGTGTTCTTCCCCTACATGGTGGGCGGCATCATTCCCGGCATCATTGCGGGCGTTGTCTGCTACTACCTGTCACTTCCGATTATTACGGTTTACCAGAACCGACGCAAAGGCCGGCTGAAAGAGAAGTGGCTGGAGCGAAAAGAAAAGAAGGCGGCCAAACAAGCGGAAAAGACAGCTGCAAACAAAAAAGACGGGCGCAATGGCGCCCGCCTTCCAGCAGATATCTCGCCCGATTAATATTCTTCGGCTGATGCTTCGTCAGTTTCGATGCGGTTTGACGCTTCTTGCTCTTGCATCATGTTGCGTTGGTCGCTCGCGGTTACGAACTCCTCCGCAGCCTCCAATTGCTCAACAGTTGCGTCAAGCACCAGCTTCATGTTGCCGTTTTCGTCTTGGCGCATTTCCAGCTCGTCCATTGCAATGGCGACGTCTTTTTCACCAATGCCAATGAAGCCGCCGACACCTACGACAACGCCGTCGACAGAACCGTCCGTCGTAATGATCAGGTCGTTCACATCGCCGATGTTTTCATCTGATGGCGAGTAGACCGTGGAACCGATAATGGTGTTGGCCAGCACAGTCCCTTCATCCTGTTTCACAATCTGGCCGTCCACTTTCGCGACCGGTTCGCTATCATCAGTTGCGATGATTGGGTCAGATGTATCACTTGCTGCAAGGGTTGTGTCTTCTTGAAGATCCGCTGCCGGTGCAGGCGCTTCTTCTGCCAAGGTCATCTCGCCTTCTTCGGCTTTATCCATGTCGGTCACGGAATCAGCTGCTGCGGCGATTTCGTTGCCGGCATCGTCGATCAGAGCCTTACCGTCTTTGACGGCGTCGGAGGCCGCAGCTTCAATGGAAGTCTCCGTTTCGGTCTTTGTTTTCATCTCGGCTTCCGTGCCTGCATAGGCGGCCACAGGTGTTGCTGCGAGCACAAGAGCGATGACAAATTTACTAGTGGTATTCAGCATTTTAGTTTCCTTTCTCTATCGCGCGCCGCATTCAAAAACACTCTTCTAAAAGGGGTATTCGGGCCGCGGCGCTGTTATGCTGACTTAACGCTGATCCCGCGAACGGGTTCCCCAACAGAAATGCAATTTTCCTAAAAATACGGAGTTAGAAGTCTAGGGTCAGATCATCTCATTGCGGCATGTGACGGGTTGCGCTGCAGTTGGTTGGGGGCCTAGATGGTGAAAGAGAAGATGCTGCTATAGGGAGCCAACATTATGGCCCAACCCATCCTACGCCTTGGCGTCAATATTGATCACGTTGCTACAGTGCGAAATGCGCGAGGTGGCTGCGATCCCGATCCAATTCGGGCGGCTAAATTGGCGGAAGAAGCTGGTGCCGATGGGATCACAGCGCATTTGCGCGAAGACCGCCGCCACATCGGCGATGCCGATATTGAGGGTTTGATGGATGCGCTCACTGTGCCGTTGAATTTCGAAATGGCGGCAACCGCAGAGATGCAGCAAATTGCATTACGTCATAAGCCACATGCTGTTTGCATCGTGCCTGAGAAGCGCGAAGAACGGACGACGGAAGGCGGCTTGGAGGTCGCCCGCGAAGAGAACCAATTGGCGCATTATATCGCGCCGTTGCGTGAGGCGGGGTGTCGCGTCTCGATCTTCATTGCAGCAGATCAAAAGCAAATTGAAGCGGCGAACCGTATCGGTGCGCAAGTCATCGAACTTCACACAGGTGCGTATTGCGACGCCCATGCAGAAGGGGATTTCAAAACCCGCGATGCGGAATTGGAAAAGATGCGTACCATGTCTGCTTTTGCGCATGAGTTAGGATTAGAAGTCCATGCAGGCCATGGTTTGACCTATGAGACGGTCAAACCTGTAGCGGCATTTCCGGAGGTTGTGGAACTCAATATCGGCCATTTCTTAATCGGTGAGTCGATTTTCCGTGGGCTGACGCCTGCGATTGCAGAAATGCGCCGTCTTATGGATGAGGCACGCGCCTGATGAGCGGATATGAGTTGGTCATACTATGGTTCGCATGGGTCCTTGGCGGAGGAAGTCCCGGTCCGGCGACACTGGGTATCGCAAGCGCGTCTATGTCAGCGGGCCGTAGGATGGGGCTGATGTTCTCGCTCGGCATTTTAGCAGGGAGCGCATTCTGGGGGATTGCAGCGGCTCTTGGAATGAGCGCGCTTATGGTTGCGAATGTTTGGGTCTTTGATGTGATGCGATATGTGGGCGCTGCGTATCTGCTATACCTTGCCTTCAAATCGCTACGCTCGGCGTTTTCGGGTAAAGATGCTTTGATGGGCAAAGCACAGTCGGGTTCCGCGAAGCGGGTCTTTACCAAAGGCGCGTTAATCCACCTGACGAACCCAAAAGCAATTCTTGGCTGGGGCGCTGTTTACGCGGTTGCGAGTCCTGTAGACGCCTCAATCGCGGACCTGTTTTGGATGTTTGCCCTGCTATATTCCGGCTCCATTCTGGTCTTCATCGGCTATGCGATCTTATTCTCATCTGCGTCCGTCGTGCGTGGCTATAAGAGTATGCGACGCTGGTTTGAAGTAACGTTCGCAGTGTTGTTCGGCGCTGCTGGCCTCAAGATTTTGACGACACGGCTTACATGATCCTTGGTATCGGGACAGACCTCGCCAACATCGAGCGGATTGAAGGCACATTGGAACGGTTCGGCGATCGCTTCCGTAACCGCGTTTTCACAGAGACCGAACAACGCAAAGCGGAACGGCGAAAGGACGTTGTTGGCACGTATGCCAAACGCTGGGCCGCGAAAGAAGCGTGTTCCAAAGCGCTGGGCACGGGATTGCGTATGGGAATATCCTGGAAGGATATGGCCGTCAGTAACTTGCCGACCGGACAACCCGTGATGGCCGTTTCCGGTTGGGCAGCGGAGCGCTTGCGCGAGATGACGCCGGAAGGGCACGAAGCAATTATCCATGTGACGTTGACAGATGATCATCCGTGGGCACAGGCTTTTGTCGTGATTGAAGCGGTCCCTGCGAAGTGATGCCATGTGGCGCTGAGTGTCCTTGACACCCGCGCACGCAGTCCGCATTTACCACGCAACCCAAAGAGATAGAGAACCGACATGGCGAGCGCAGAACCAAAAGAAGACAGCATCACCGAGACCATCAAGACGGTCGTGTATGCGCTACTGATTGCAGCCGTTTTTCGCAGCTTCTTCTTTCAGCCTTTCTACATCCCGACAGGCTCAATGAAAGACACGTTGCTGGTTGGTGACTTTATGTTCGTCAACAAAATGGCTTACGGATACTCACAGTATTCTTGCCCATTTGGTCTGTGCCCGATTTCTGATCGCATCCTTGCCCGTGATCCCGCGCGCGGCGATGTTGTTGTTTTCCGTCATCCCACGACCGGCCAGGATTACATCAAACGCCTGATCGGTTTGCCTGGCGACACAGTTCAAATGAAACAGGGTGTCCTGTTTCTGAATGGCAAAGAGCAAACGCAGACGCCTGATGGTGATTTCGTTGAAACCAACGCCCCGCAAGGGTCTGTCGGGGGCTATCCACGCTGTTTCAATGGGGCTACTGGCCTCGGCGCTGACTGTATCAAGCCGCGCGCGAAAGAAGCTTTGGATGGGTATGGCGAGCATAGCATTCTTAATATCGTTGACCTGCCCGTTCCGCCGCAAGGTCAGCTGAACGCCGACAACACGCCCGTCTACACTGTTCCTGACGGGCATTTCTTCTTTATGGGTGATAACCGCGATAACTCGCTCGACTCGCGTTTTTCGCAAACCGCTAACGGTGTCGGAATGGTGCCGTTCAAGAACCTCTTAGGGCGTGCGGACCGTGTGATCTTCTCGTCAGCCGGATCGCGCATGCTCTTCTTCTGGACATGGCGGAGCGATCGTTTCTTCGAGAAGATCGAGTAACAATGCGCACGGCGCGACGGAGCGAAATTGCGCTTCTAGTGATCTTGGCGCCGGTCGCTTTTGTGACCATCGTTACACTGATCCTGTTTCGCGCATATTGGATCCCGTCTGGCTCGATGAAGCCGAACTTGCTGATCGGGGACTACTTGTTGGTCAACCGTGCAGCTTATGGCTTCCCGGCTTTGATGTGTAACATCGGCGAATGCGACAATGACCTTGGTCCCTTAGGGAAGATGCCAAATCGCGGAGACATCGCCACCTTCGTTCACCCCGTCCGCGACGAGCATTTCATCAAGCGTATTGTTGGTCTTCCGGGTGACACTGTTCAAATGCGCGCAGGTGTCTTGTTTTTGAACGGCACTGTGACTGAAACCATTGCTCGTGATGCGTTTGAAGAAACCTATCGCCTCGAAGATGGATATATTGCGTGCAAGAACGCGCCGGTGGAAATCGGTCAGCCTTGTTTCAAAGATCAGGCAGAAGAAATCCTTCCAAATGGCAGGCGCTACAAAGTAATTAATATCGCTGATGGACTGAATGCCGATGATACGAAAGTCTTTACTGTGCCAGAGGGGCATGTGTTCGTGATGGGCGACAACCGTGACAATTCCCTCGACTCTCGGTTTCCCACCCAAAGTGGTGGGATTGGGTTCGTGCCGTTGGAGAATATGATAGGGCGTGCAGACGTGATACTGTTTTCGCTGACAGGGGAAGAAGGGCGAGCAATGCGATGGGTGGAGTAAAGCTATCTGCAGATCTGTCCGCTTTCATGGATAGGTTAGGTCACCGGTTCGCAAACCCGGAAGTGCTGATCCGCGCCTTGACGCATGGTTCGATTTCATCTGCGACGCGGCCGGATAATCAACGGTTGGAGTTCTTAGGAGACCGGGTGCTAGGGCTGGTGATTGCAGAAACACTGCTCGCTGAAGATAAATCCGCTGCAGAGGGTATATTGGCGCCGCGCTTTAATGCGCTTGTGCGCAAAGAAACCTGCGCTGATGTCGCGCGGGAGATTGACCTTGGGGTCGTGCTGAAACTTGGTAAGTCGGAGATGGTGTCAGGCGGACGGCGCAAAGAAGCGTTGCTTGGCGATGCGATGGAAGCCGTTATCGCTGCCGTGTATTCGGACGGCGGCTTGGAGGCCGCACGTACCGTGATCTTGCGCTTTTGGCGCAAACGCGTGGACAATGTAGAGGCAGATGCCCGCGATCCGAAGACAGCGCTGCAAGAGCTTGTGCAGGCCAAGGGGCAAGTGCCACCAAAATATGAAATCAAACAACGCTCCGGCCCAGACCACGCGCCGCAGTTTACCATTGAAGTTCGCACTGAAAGCGGACAAGTCGCGCAGGCTCAAGCCGGATCAAAGCGGCAAGCAGAACAAGCTGCCGCAAAGGCGTTATTGGAAAGTCTAGAGAATGAGTGACGCAACAACACGCGCCGGATTTGTCGCCCTTATTGGCGAACCAAATGCAGGCAAGTCGACACTTTTGAACCGGATGGTGGGGGCGAAAGTCTCCATCGTTACACATAAGGTCCAAACAACCCGCGCGCGCATTCGTGGGGTCGCGATGGAAGGCGAGGCCCAACTGGTCTTCGTCGACACACCGGGTTTGTTCAAACCACGCCGTCGACTGGATCGCGCCATGGTTGCGGCCGCGTGGACGGGCGCGTCAGATGCCGACGTTGTGGTTTTGATGGTAGAAGCCCATCGTGGTGTCACAGAAGGCGTGACGGCCGTTTTGGAAGGGTTAGGGGAGCGTGTTGGCAGAGCAAAAGTAGCGCTTGCCATCAACAAGATCGACAAGGTGAAGTCGGACGTTTTGCTGGGCCTGACCAAAAAGCTGAACGATGCATATCCCTTTGCGGAGACGTTCATGATCTCTGCCGAGAAAGGGCATGGTGTTGAAACACTGCGGGAGTGGCTGGCCACTGAAATGCCTCAGGGGCCATGGTTGTATCCCGAGGATCAGATTGCGGACCTTCCCATGCGCATGATCGCGGCGGAAATTACGCGGGAGAAGCTGACCCTGCGTCTTCATCAAGAACTGCCGTATCAAATGACAGTCGAGACAGAGAATTGGGAAGAGCGCAAAGACGGATCGGCAAAGATTGACCAGATGATTTACGTGGTCAGGGACGGCCACAAAGGCATTGTTTTGGGCAATAAAGGAGAGACGATCAAAGCTGTCGGTAAAGCGGCTCGCGAAGAATTGGTCGAGTTTCTTGGTCGGAAGGTACATCTGTTTTTGCAAGTCAAAGTGCGGCCAAACTGGCTTGAGGAAAGTGAGCGTTACTCTGAAATGGGGCTCGATTTCAAAGACGGAAATTCGTGACGCGACTGACCGCAGAGTTTTGGGTAGGCGCGTATTTGCGCCGACTTCAGCTGTCAGATATTCCAGCCTTCGTGACGTCCAAAGGCGATGCGACGGCAGGCGCTGTTCTGATCAAACTCAACACGTTGGACGGTAATGCCTGCTGCTATCAACGCTCTTTCGATCTGATGACTGGCGCGCGGGCTTGGATGGTTCTGTCCGAAGGACCTGAGCCCGAGGTTGATGCAGCTGTCGCGAAACAGCGCAGTTTTGATCCTGATCTTTGGGTAATCGAAGTGGAGGACCGTGCTGGCCGGCACCTGCTTGATGAGCCGGGGCTGGCGGACTGATGGAATGGCGCGGGCAGGGCATTTTGCTGTCGGTGCGTCGTCATGGCGAAAATGCCGCGATCATTGAAGCTTTTACACAAGAGTTCGGCCTTCATGCCGGAGTCGTGCGCGGTGGGACGTCGCGCAAACTTGCCCCTGTCCTTCAACCGGGTGCGCAGCTTGACCTGAGTTGGCGTGCGCGACTTCAAGACCATTTGGGGGCCTTCACTGTAGAGCTTGTCAAATCGCGCGCCGCGCAAGTCATGGGGGATCGTGACGCTTTGGCCGGTTTGAATGCAATCTGTGGCCTGCTGTGTTTTGTTCTGGCGGAGCGCGATCCGCATCCTGACCTTTATGCCCAAACGCTCGACCTGTTTGACAGGTTGGGCAATGATCCTGCATGGCCGTTGGCCTATATGTTTTGGGAAGTAGCGTTGCTCAACGAATTGGGGTTTGGTCTTGATTTGGAAAGCTGCGCCGTCACCGGAGAAACGCAGGACCTGCGGTATGTCTCGCCAAAGTCAGGTCGTGCGGTGTCTGAGAAAGGGGCCGGAGACTGGGCTGATCGCTTGTTACCGCTGCCGCCATCCCTGCGCGGATTGATTGGCTCGAATGCGCTGGACGAGGTGTCTGATGGGCTGCGCACGACAGGGTACTTTTTAGAGAAGTGGATCGCGCCGTCTTTGGGGACGAAACCTGTTCCGGCTTCCCGCCAAAGGCTTATTGATATGCTTGGCCGGTGAACAGTCGTGGGTTAGAGCAGGGCTTATTCGGCTTCGAAAATCATTTTTTCGCCATCTGACGTACTAAGGATCAGATTTTTCCCGGATACTTCCGATAGCGTCATACGGGCCAACGCAGCAAGGTACTCCCGTTCTGCTTTTAGATCAGGACATGCGCGTTTGGTTGATGCGATGGGGCCAGTTTCGAACCAAGGGTATGGCACGTTCTGAGTGGCACGATAGGAATTGCATGGAGCGTCCCCCACGATTTGACCTTCTTCGGGAAACGCAATTGTTGCGCGGGCAGGAAAAGGCGTCTCGTTGATCGACTGCAGGACGAAAGTCTGTTCTGCCGCGCCGTATCCTGTCAGGGTCTCGTCCTTGCAATACGCAAGAAGAAAGGGAAGGAGGAGGGCCACACGAAGCATGGCCCCACCTTACTTAGCCGAGCAGCCGACGTGCAATCACTTGTGCTTGAATTTCCGCAGCACCTTCAAAGATGTTCAGGATGCGTGCATCGCACAGGATGCGGCTGATCTTATACTCAAGTGCAAAGCCATTTCCGCCGTGAATCTGCAATCCGTTGTCCGCACAAGACCACGCAACGCGGGCACCCAATAGCTTTGCCATACCTGCTTCGAGATCGCAGCGGCGGTCATTGTCTTTCTCAAACGCCGAGAAGTATGTCAGCTGGCGCGCGACCATGGTCTCTACCGCCATCATGGCGAGTTTGCCTGAGACACGTGGGAAATTAATGAGGGATTTTCCAAATTGCTTGCGGTCAACAGCGTATTGCATAGACACATCCAACGCAGACGCAGCAACCCCGATTGCACGTGCCGCTGTTTGGATCCGCGCGCTTTCGAAGGTTTGCATGAGCTGTTTGAACCCTTGACCTTCAACGCCGCCTAGAAGGTTTTCACCTTTGACGTGGAAGTTGTCGAAGCCAAGTTCGTATTCCTTCATGCCACGATAGCCTAGAACCTCGATCTCGCCGCCGGACATGCCTTCGGTCGGGAACGGAGCCTCATCTGTCCCTGGCGTCTTTTCGGCCAAAAACATCGACAGGCCTTTGTAATCGCTTGTTTCCGGATCGGTTCGTGCGAGCAGCGTCATGATCTGTGTGCGCGCCGCATGTGTGATCCAAGTTTTATTGCCTGTAATTTTATAGTCTTCGCCGTCTTTCACCGCGCGTGTGCGCAAGGAGCCAAGGTCGGATCCGGTGTTGGGTTCAGTGAAAACGGCAGTTGGAAGCGTTTCAGCTGATGCCAGCTGCGGCAACCACTTCTGCTTCTGGTCTTCTGTTCCGCCGCACAGGATCAATTCGGCCGCAATCTCAGATCTGGTACCCAGAGAACCAACGCCAATATATCCACGCGAAAGTTCTTCAGAGACGACGCACATTGCGGTTTTGGACATACCGAAACCGCCATATTCTTCGGGGATCGTCAGGCCGAACACCCCAAGCTCAGCCATCTCTTCGATGATCTCCATCGGGATCAGCTCGTCTTTCAGATGCCACTCATGTGCGTGGGGTTCGACCTTGTCGAGAGAGAAGCGGCGGAATTGCTCGCGGATCATCTCCATCTCGCCATCGAGGCCGGAGGCACCAACAGTGGCATTGGCCGCTTGTTCCTGCATCAACTCGACGAGGCGTGTCCGCGCTGCTTGGGTGTTGCCCGATTGAGTAAGCTCCCGTACTTCAGGGATCATCATCGCACGTTGGTCATCTTGGGTCAGACCAATATCTTGCGGGCGCAGCATTTCGCCTTGGCTCATCGGGATGCCCCCGTAGATTTGCCAGAGATACTCGCCAAATGCGATTTGGTGGATCAGTTGTTCAGCTTCGCCAAACTTGCCCTCAGCGCTGAGTCTTTCTGCCCAGTTCTGCATCTGTGTCAGCGCCTGAGTATATGTCGCAAGCCAAGCCAAACCATGCGCAGCTGTTTGGTTTTCTTCAAGCAAAGCACCGGAAATACGCCCATTTTCAGTCAGAAGCGTGGTCACTTTTGCTTTCGCAGTATCGAGCAATTTGTTGACTGCCGGAACAGCTGCCGCAGTCTGCGAGAGCAGATCGCTTATGATGATTTGCCCGCTGTCATTCACTGCGATGTCCTGACCGTCATGTGCCATTTTCGAATCCTCTTTCAGCTTTATAGCAGGTTTAGTCATTGTGCAGGTGCAGCGCAATTATAATGCGACCTGCGGTAAGCAATTGAACGAATATGTCGCAGCCCTCTTTTTGGATGCAGCTCAGCTGTGCTGAGGGTATCAACACACCATGGAATTTCTTTCACAACTTTACGGCCCGTCGGGGCTGGCTTTTGCCGTGCTGATCGCGTTCATTGCCGGTGTTATTAAGGGCGTCGTGGGCTTTGCGATGCCGACGATCATGATTTCAGGGTTGGCGTCTTTCATGTCACCCGAACTGGCGCTTGCGGGATTGATTTTGCCAACGCTGGTGACAAATGGAATGCAAGCCCTGCGCCAAGGCTTCGCAGCGGCGTGGTCGTCTATCAAGAAATTCAGGGTCTTTCTGTCAGCGGGCCTTACGATGCTATTGTTGAGTGCACAGCTGGTCCGTTTGCTACCGATCAATTGGCTGTTCCTGGGTATCGGGGTTCCAATCACCATTTTCACTGCCAGCCAGATCGCCGGTTGGCGACCGGCTGTAATGATGCGTAGTACACGTATTGAGGCCGCAGTTGGAGCTCTAGCTGGGTTTGTTGGGGGACTGTCTGGCGTGTGGGGTCCGCCCACGGTTGCATATTTGACAGCCATTGAAACGCCAAAGAAAGAGCATCTTCGGATCCAAGGCTCAATCTACGGGCTCGGGGCGACAGCGTTGTTTTTGGCGCATTTGCAATCAGGCGTTATTCGTGCGGAAACATTGCCTCTTTCGCTTGGTCTCGTCGTCCCGGCTGTTTTGGGTTTATGGCTTGGGTTTCAAGTGCAAGACCGGATCAATCAGGACCTTTTTCGCAAAGCGACCCTGTGGGTTTTGTTTCTGGCGGGCCTAAACCTAATCCGACGCGGAGTAATGGGTTAGCTTGTCAAAGACACCCCATCGCAAAGGCCTGCCATCTCCGGCACGGTTGCAGCATCTACGACTTGAAACGAAACACTGTAGAGCGTGCGGAAACCTTTGGTGGCTTCCATCGTCCAGGTGCCTTCGACCATCTCATAGGGAAATTCGAACTCAAAGAAATTGAGGTTCGAACTGCCTCTGCTGAAATCAGCGGTCCACTTATCAACGGTTAAGCCAGAGTCGCGAAACGGCGGATGGGTGACCGTGATGCGCACATTTTCCAATGATCGGGGCCCAGCCGGCACCATATCAACACCCAGCGCCATTCCCTTCACGAGGGGGATCACCTGCGTTTCAACTATGATCTTTTGCCAGTCTTCTCGTTTTTGGATCGTACCCCGTGCTGTATCTGGCGCGGGCATCGTCTCTGCTGTGTCAGAGCCACAAACAAGCCCGTAGCGTAATACACCTACGCGGGTTTCATCAAATGAAACGCCCGCCGCCAAAACTGGCAGCGGGCAAAGGAGTAGCGCAACGAGCGATTGTTTAGCCAAGCGCTGCGGCTTTAACATCAGCGTCAATGTGCGGAAGATATTGTTCGAAGTTCTCGGAGAACATATCGACCAGTTTCGCGGCTTGTCTGTCATAGGCCTCAGGATTGTCCCAAGTTCTGCGCGGGTCAAGGATGACATCAGCCACTCCCTCTGCACTTACAGGGACGTCAAACCCGAAATTAGGGTCTTTGCGGAACGTCCCTTTGTTCAAAGACCCGTCAAGTGCGCCTGTCAGCAAGGCACGGGTCGCACGGATTGGCATACGTGAGCCAGTTCCGTAGGCCCCTCCAGTCCAGCCGGTGTTCACAAGCCAGCAATTTGACCCGTGCTTCGCAATTTTCTCTTGCAACAGTTTGCCATACACCTCAGGGCGTCTCGGCATGAAAGGCGCGCCAAAGCAGGTCGAAAACGTGGGTTCAGGCTCGGTCACACCACGCTCCGTCCCGGCAACCTTTGATGTGAAGCCGGACAGGAAGTGGTACATGGCTTGAGCTGGCGTGAGCCGCGCAATTGGTGGGAGGACGCCAAACGCGTCACAGGTCAGCATGATCACATTTTTAGGATGTCCACCCATCGCGGTGTTTGATGCGTTGGAGATGTAGTGAAGCGGGTAAGCGCACCGCATGTTTGCGGTCAGGCTGTCATCATCGAAATCAAGCTCCTTGGTCTCCGGATCGAAGACCATGTTCTCGATAACGGTGCCAAATTTCTCGGTCGTCGCGAAAATCTCGGGCTCAGCATTTTTTGATAAGTTGATCGTCTTTGCATAGCAGCCGCCTTCGAAATTGAAGGACCCCCGATCGGACCAGCCATGCTCGTCATCGCCGATCAGTGTGCGGGACGGCTCTGCGGACAAAGTCGTTTTACCAGTGCCGGACAAGCCAAAGAACACAGCCGTGTCCGCCGGATTGTCAGGGGCGTGGTTGGCGGAGCAATGCATCGGCATGATGCCTTTTTCTGGCAGCAGATAGTTCAGCAGTGAGAAAACGGATTTCTTGTTTTCACCTGCATAGGCGGTGCCGCCGATAAGGATCAGTTTCTTGTCGAAATGCATTGCAATCACGGTTTCAGAGCGACAACCATGCTTTGCTGGGTCAGCTTTGAAGCTAGGGCAGTTGATAACTGTGAATTCCGGGATGAAATTTTCTAATTCCGATGCTTCTGGACGACGCAGCATGTGGCGGATGAAGAGGCCGTGCCAAGCAAGTTCAGTCACAACCCGCACATCGAGGCGTTGCGACGGGTCGGCGCCACCGAACAAATCTTGGACGTAATAGTCACGACCTTTCATGTGCGCCAACATGTCGGCGTGCAGCACATCGAAGGCCGAAGGCTGCATAGGCGCGTTGTTTTCCCACCAGATCGTGTTTTCAACGCTTTCGGTGCGTACAACGAACTTATCCTTTGGCGACCGGCCGGTGTGGCTGCCTGTCGTGACCAAGAAAGCGCCGCCTTTGCCCAGTGTTCCTTCATCACGCTTTAGAGCGTCTTCGATCAAGGCAGGTTCGAGGTAGTTGTAATACACGTCTCCAAGTCCGGTTATGCCTTGAGTTTCCAGCGTATGGGTTGGGTTGACGCGTCCTTTGATCATGGAGTCGCTCCTGTCACGAGGGGTCCTATCCTCGTAAGTTTCTTTCGCATGTGAAGGGCCAATATCACATGTCGCCGCTGCAATGCGGCATGGCCTAGGTATAACATGCTGACAAAACCTTGGAACCGGTCAGATGGGGGGAGTTAGCGTTATCATGGGAAACAATGTGCGGCAAATTAGTCAAACATTAGGGCGGAAATGGCCAAATTGACTCAGGTTGAGAGTGATTCGGAACAAAACCATTGATTCTTAAGGGGTCTCAGCGGATGGTATGGAAAAAATAAAATAAACGAGCAGTACAAAGGGTTTCCCCATGTCCAAGATTGCGTTGGTTGACGACGATCGGAATATTTTGACGTCGGTGCAAATGACACTTGAAGCCGAAGGTTTCGAGGTCGAGACATATAATGACGGGCAAAGCGCGCTAGATGCGTTTTCCCGCAAGATGCCGGATATGGCAGTTCTTGATATTAAGATGCCCCGTATGGATGGCATGGACCTCCTGCAAAGATTGCGGCAGAAGTCCGAAGTGCCAGTAATCTTCCTGACGTCCAAAGATGACGAGATCGACGAAGTTCTCGGCCTGCGGATGGGTGCGGATGACTACGTACGCAAACCATTCTCCCAGCGTCTTCTGGTTGAACGTATCCGTGCGATCTTGCGCCGTAAGGATGCGATCGCAAAAGATGACGCAGGCGAAGGCGAAGTTGCGCAAACGATGGTGCGCGGTGATCTGGTAATGGATCCGCTGCGTCACACAGTCTCCTGGAAAGGCAACGATGTTTCGTTGACCGTAACAGAGTTCTTGCTTCTTCAAGCTTTGGCGCAGCGCCCGGGCTTTGTGAAATCCCGTGATCAACTGATGGACGTTGCTTATGACGACCAAGTCTACGTGGATGACCGGACCATCGACAGCCATATCAAGCGTCTGCGTAAGAAGATGCGCACAGCAGATGACGAATTTTCTGCGATTGAGACGCTCTACGGGATCGGTTACAGGTACAACGAAGAGTAGACGTAACTGTGGCGGCGGGGTTTGCTGTGGCAAATACGAGACCTTCGGGTAGCGCAGAGCTGGAAATGGGTGAGGACTGGACGGATGACGATGTCTCCGTCGAGGCCGAACTGCAGACCAGCCGTGAAAAGCGAAATTTCCTGTCGCTGAAGCGGTCCCCCCTCGCGCGAAAAATCATCACATTCAATTTGCTGGCACTCGTTATCTTGGTTGCTGGCGTTTTGTTTTTGAACCCTTTCCGTGACAGCCTCGTCGCGCAGCGAGAGGCCGGGCTGGTTTCTGAGGCTCAACTGATGGCGGATGTGTTTGAAGCGCGCCTTGAAGGGGCCGCGCTGAGCGATTTGGCCGCTGATGGCGCCCGCACGGCCGAGCAAACACTGGCAGGTCTTGATATCTCTCCGGGCGCGGAGGTCTATGTTTTTGCGCCCGATGAAGTGCTGATTGCGTCCACTGAAGGGGTAGAGCGTGAAACGCTCGCCGGAACCGAAGCGTTACAGCCCGACAATGACAGCACAATCATTACAAATTTCTTGAATGCAGTTTGGGAAACCGTCTCCGGAATCTTCGGCCCTGATGAAATCGAACTCCCAAGTGTCACAGGCGAAGAAGAAGCCCGGAAATTGCTAGAAAGTGCGCTAAGCGGAACGACAAAAGTCCGCTCCGGCCTCGATGGCGCAGGCGGCAGCATTTTTTCGGTTGCGACCCCGATAGAGTTGGAATCTGGTACGGTTGGCGTCATCGCATTGACCACTGTCGCAGGACAAATTGACCAGCTTGTTCGTGTTGAACGAGAACAGGTTTTGCAGATGTTTGTCATTGCGATCCTCGTGTCCATTGGGTTGAGTCTTGTGCTGGCCTCGACCATTGCCAACCCGCTTTCCGACTTGGCTGCGGCAGCAGAGCTGGGGCGCGACAAGAATGCTCGTAAAGTCAGCCCGTCGCGCGTACGCATTCCAGACTTAACCGCGCGCCCTGACGAAATCGGGCGTCTCTCCGGTGCGATGCGCGGTATGGTCTCAGCGCTCTACGAACGGATTGATGCGAACGAGCAGTTCGCAGCCGACGTGGCGCATGAGATCAAGAACCCGTTGGCGTCTCTTCGGTCAGCAGTCGGCACGTTGCATGTGGCAAAGACAGATGAACAGCGCACACGGCTTCTTGAAGTCATCGAGCATGATGTACGCCGGCTGGATCGTTTGGTGAGCGACATTTCGAACGCTTCGCGGCTTGATAGCGAGTTGGTGAAGGAAGACGAAGAGCCGTTCGACCTGATGAAGATGCTACATAACCTGACCGAATACCTTGGTCAGCAAGCAGCGGAGAAGGGTGTCGAGTTCATCCGCGACGTCCCGCGCGATCCGATCATCATACATGGGCTTGAGGCGCGACTTGCCCAAGTTTTTGTGAACCTGATTACGAATGCGACCTCCTTTTGCGAAGATGGCGATGCAGTTCGGATTTGGGCTCGCCGCCGTGATAACCGTGTTCTTGTTGTGGTCGAAGACACCGGCCCTGGCATTCCGGAACAGGCGCTGAACAAGGTATTCAACCGTTTCTATTCGGAACGGCCAGAGCAGCAGTTTGGAAATCACTCCGGGCTGGGCCTCGCGATTTCAAAGCAGATCATCGAAGCGCATGGTGGCGTTATCTGGGCCGAGAATATCCGACCAACGGATGCGGATGTGACTTCGGAGCCGTTAGGTGCCCGCTTCGTTGTCGGTCTGCCAACCTGAGACGTTCGCGACCCGACCCCGTTAGGGAGCTTCCATGTCCAGTGCTGAGCAAGAACGACTTCATGCCACAGCCGTTGCAGTGAAAGGTTGCGCCGCCTTGCTGATTGGGCCGTCTGGTAGTGGAAAGTCGTCACTTGCGCTGCAGCTTTTGTCTTTGGGTGCAAAGCTGGTAGCCGACGATCAGTGCCTTTTGTCGTCTGAAAACGATGCGCTGATGGTTGCGCGGCCAGATACCCTGCCGGAGTTGATAGAAGCGCGGGGCTTTGGCCTTTTGAAAGTCCCTATGGCTACAGCTGCGTCGGTTCGGCTAGTCGTAGATTTGGCCGAGGTCACTGACGCACGCATTCCCGAAGACGAAGCAATGTCTTTTCTGGGGCATCAAGTAAAGATGATCAAGAAATCGCAAAGCGCCCATTTCCCTGCGGCTGTTTTGCTTTATCTTCAAAGCATCAGCGCAACGTAATTGGTCGAAATGTCATCGCAGCCTGCTATCTCAAGTCATTCTATTGTCCTTGTTACAGGGCCATCTGGTGCTGGCCGGTCAACGGCGATCAATGTTCTTGAAGACCTCGGCTTTGAGGCGATTGATAACCTTCCGATTTCACTTGTCCCACGTTTGCTAATGGGGCCGCCTATGGATCGACCATTGGCGCTTGGGTTAGATGTACGAAACCGCGATTTCTCGCCCGCGGGTGTGTCAGGCTTAATGGATGAGCTCGCGGCGCATGCTGATATCCAAGGACAGCTGCTTTTTCTTGATGCGACGTCCGACACACTTATTAGACGCTTCTCTGAGACGCGTCGTAGACATCCGCTAACGCCCAACGCAACGCCTAGGGAAGGCATCGAACAGGAACAGTCCTTGCTGGAACCTCTGAGGGCGAGGGCTGACATTCTGATCGATACTTCTGAGTTGTCACCACATGAGTTGCGCGATGAGTTGGTCAGGTTTTTTGCACGTGATCAAGAAGGGGACCTGTCGATCACGCTGGAGTCGTTTTCCTATAAGCGTGGGTTGCCGCGCGGTGCAGACCTTGTTTGGGACTGCCGTTTTTTGAAAAACCCACATTGGGAAGAACACTTGCGAGCCATGAACGGGACGGATGACGAGGTCGCGCATTATGTCGCTCAAGACCCGCTATATGAACCATTCTTTTCAAAGATGCAGGAGATGGTTGAGTTTCTATTGCCCAATTTTCGAGATGAGGGCAAAGCGCATTTGTCTATTGCAACTGGTTGCACCGGCGGGCAACACAGGTCTGTTGCCGTTGCGGAAGCCCTTGGCAAAGCCCTTGCAAATAAGGGGTGGCGGGTGTCTATAAGGCACCGGGAATTAGATGGACGTACAGCTCGACGACGCTGATCGTCTGGATTTGAAACAAGGCACTGGCACAGGCCGTTGCCACGAGGACCGAACCGCGTGATAGGTATTGTGATTGTTGCACATGGTGGGCTGGCCAGAGAGTATCTGTCCGCAATTGAGCATGTGGTTGGCGCACAACCTGGAATAAAAGCAATAACAATTGAAGAAGAGCACGACCGCACGTCCAAGCAGTCGGAGATCTGTGCAGCAGCAAATGACGTGGATACCGGAGATGGGGTGGTCGTGGTGACCGATATGTTCGGTGGCTCACCTTCGAACCTCTCTCTGCAGGCCTGTCAGCCGCAAAATCGGCGCATCCTTTATGGGGCCAACTTGCCGATGTTGATTAAACTGGCAAAGTCGCGGCATCTCGATGTGCCTCAAGCCGTTGACTTCGCCATGGAAGCCGGTCGAAAGTATATCAATAGCTTTAATGGATTAGCCGCCGATGGCTGAAAGAGAATTCAAGATCATCAATGAAAAGGGCCTTCATGCACGTGCATCTGCCAAATTTGTTGAAGTGGTGGAGAAATTTGATGCAAAGGCCACGGTCAGCAAAGACGGCATGGACGTTTCAGGAGACAGCATTATGGGGCTTTTGATGCTCGCGGCTTCCAAAGGGACGTCTATCCAGGTCGTTACGAACGGGTCGCATGCTGACCCATTGGCCGATGCGCTTGAGGCTTTGATCGCCGAAAAATTTGGCGAAGAGTTCTAGGTGCATGTAAAAAATGACTGAAAGTCAAAGCACCGAGAAGCAGATCGAAGAGGCCGGCTCCTCTCATCCGGAGTATGTCGCATATGACAGGCGTAACCTGTCTTATGCGAACACGTTCACCAATCCGTTCAAGCGGCTCGCGATTCAAGCGATGGAATTGTTTACGGGAAAATTGCACCTGCTTTACCTCATCCGTAAATTTGAACGCGGTGGGGTTAAGTTTGGTCAAGGCTTCTGGAAAGATGCGCTCGATGTGATGGGAATCGAGCTTCAGACGCCGCAAGAACAACTTGATCGTATTCCCAAGACCGGTCCGGCTATCGTCGTTGCAAACCACCCTCACGGGTTGGTGGATGGCATGGTGCTTGCGGAAACGATTGGGCGCGTCAGAACAGATTACAAAATTCTGACCCGATCGCTTTTAACTGGGGTTAACGCGATTGATCAATTTATGATCCCGGTTCCATTCCCGCATGAAGAAGATGCGTTGCAACAAAACCTTGAGATGCGCCGCAAAGCGATGGAGCATTTGAAGGATGGGGGGGTCATCGTCTTGTTCCCTTCTGGCGTTGTCGCAGCCTCCGAGACATGGTTCGGACCAGCGATTGAGCAAGAATGGAACCCTTTTACCGCGAAAATGATACAGCGCTCAGGTGCCGCAGTGGTTCCGATATTTTTCCCGGGTCAGAATTCACGTGCCTATCAGATCGCAAACCAAATTTCGCCAACACTTCGGCAAGGGTTGCTGATTTATGAGGTGCGCCATGCACTTTATAAACCGCAAGCCCCTGTGGTCGGCGAACCGTTTGATGCGGATGTGGTAAAGCAGTGGGGGTCTAACCCGCGCGGATTTATGGCTTGGTTGCGCGAACAGACGCTCGCGCTGAAATCAGAAGTAACGAAATAGGTCACCTTGTCGGAACGGCCGGATCCTGACGATAATCGTAGAACCCACGATCCGTTTTGCGTCCGAGCCATCCCGCTTCTACGTATTTTGTAAGCAATGGGCAGGGACGGTATTTCGTGTCGGCCAAACCATCATGTAGCACGTTCATAATCGCAAGACAGGTGTCGAGGCCGATAAAGTCTGCCAGTTCCAGCGGGCCCATAGGGTGATTTGTACCAAGCTTCATTGCACTGTCGATAGACGCCACGTTCCCGACGCCTTCATAAAGCGTATAGACGGCTTCGTTAATCATCGGCATCAGAATTCGGTTCACGATGAACGCCGGAAAGTCCTCAGCGGATGCTGCAGTTTTGCCCAAGCGGTCGACAACGGCGAGGCATGCTTTGTACGTAGGTTCATCCGTAGCAATGCCTCGGATCAGTTCGACCAACTGCATGATTGGAACGGGGTTCATGAAATGGAACCCCATGAACTTTTCAGGACGATCTGTCCGAGAAGCAAGCCGGGTGATCGAAATTGAAGACGTATTCGATGTCAGAATCGTATGTGGCTGAAGATGCGGAAGCAGATCATCGAAGATTGCGTTCTTAACGGTTTCGCGCTCAGTTGCCGCCTCGATGATCAGATCCGTTGGACCAACTTCTGACAATTTTAGCGTTGTGCTGATGCGGTTCAGGGCAGTCTGACGGTCTTCTTCGCTGATTTTTCCGCGGCCAGCCTGGCGGGTCAAGTTGCCATCAATCACTTGAATGGCACGGTCCAGAGCATCCTGAGAAACGTCGCTTAAGATCACGTCATAGCCAGATAAAGCAAAGACATGCGCGATGCCATTCCCCATCTGCCCAGCTCCAACGATACCGACTTTATTGATATCCATGTCGCTGGTCCTTATCCGGTTTCGGGCGAAAGTCTCCCCGCAGGATAGGCTGGTCCGTCGGTCATGTACAAGTGCTGCAAATTGCTAAAACTTGTCGCAAATCACTCCTTTAGCCTTTTCGAAATAGGTCAGGCGCACATTCCTGCTGTGTGAGTCGAAAGAGGTGGGAAATGGCCTATGAAAGACCCGGGGAAAGCCCGTTAGATTATCAACAGTGCCGCTATGGGCACTCCAGATTACTGTTCCGTGGACCAAGGCGGGATACGAAAAACAAGTTCTTTGCCTTCGTTGGTGGGACGGAAACTTATGGGAAATACATCCCAGAGCCGTTTCCCCATCTGATAGAAAGCGAGGTGTCAAAACCTTGCGTGAATCTGGGTGCCGTGAACGGCGGTGTTGATGCGTTCGTCAATGATGACACCGTGCTGTCATTGTGTTGCCGTGCCGATGTGACCGTTATTCAGGTGATGGGTGCGCAGAATATGTCCAATAGGTTTTATTCCGTTCATCCGCGCCGCAATGATCGATTCCTCAAAGCATCAACGCTGATGCGCACAATATTCAGAGAAGTGGATTTCACAGAATTCTCCTTCACGCGTCATTTGCTGACATCGTTGAAAACACTGTCGCCTGACAAGTTTGATGCGCTCGAGCAGGAGCTTAAGGCGGCTTGGACGGCACGCATGGAGATGTTTTTGAATAAG
The DNA here is from genome assembly GCA_947494435.1 of uncultured Litoreibacter sp. Lineage (GTDB taxonomy): Bacteria > Pseudomonadota > Alphaproteobacteria > Rhodobacterales > Rhodobacteraceae > Litoreibacter. Next base: position 420,967 of record CANLUY010000001.1, on the reverse strand, counting down.
ATCACGGGCAAAGTCGTTTTGGTCTGGGTGTCCCATCGCGCTCCTGGTGAACCTGAGCCCGAACGTGGTTTGGGAAAGGACCCGCTCTTTATTGATCAAAAAATGATCGATGAGTTACGGAAGAAAGTGGACAGCTATATAGAAGTTGTCGTTCCGTCAGAATTGATCGCACGGGGAACGGATGGAATGCTTTATCCCCAACTCGAAACCGCCGCAGCTCAAGAGATGTTTGGGCCATCCGTGCACGAGTTAATTGCCGAGAAGCTTCTTCCGCATTTGAGATAAATGTAACCAATAGAAGGGGCCCCGCAAAAGCGGAGCCCCTTCTTGTTTGAGTGTCAAAAACTCAGACTTTCTCAATCAGCTCAGGCACTGCATCAAACAGGTCTGCAACCAGGCCATAGTCGGCAACTTGAAAGATCGGTGCTTCTTCGTCTTTGTTGATCGCAACAATGATCTTGGAGTCTTTCATACCTGCCAAGTGCTGAATTGCGCCAGAAATGCCGACAGCAACATACAAGTCCGGTGCGACGACTTTGCCAGTTTGGCCAACTTGCCAATCATTGGGCGCGTAGCCAGAATCCACCGCAGCGCGAGACGCGCCAACAGCGGCGCCCAGCTTGTCGGCCAATTTTTCGATCAAGGCAAAGTCTTCTTCTGAGCCAACACCACGCCCGCCAGAGACAACAACACCAGCTGATGTCAGTTCTGGGCGATCAGAGGCGGCAACTTTATCGGCGACCCACTCGGACAGAGCCGGATTACCTGCAGCGCCGATGCTTTCAACGGCGGCTGAACCGCTCATGTCTGCGGCATCAAAGCTGGACGTCCGGAACGACACGACTTTTTTGGCGTCGTCGGATTTCACTGTTTGGATTGCGTTACCCGCGTAAATCGGGCGTTCAAATGTGGATCCGTCAACGACGCCCGATACGTCAGTCATGACCATGACATCCAGCAAAGCCGCCACGCGTGGCATAATGTTCTTTGCGTCTGTGGTTGCTGGAGCTACGATATGTTCGTAGTCGCCGGCCAGAGAGACGATCAAGTCAGCAGCAGGCTCTGCAAGGCGTTTGCCGTAGATAGCATCTTCGGCGCACAGTATCTTTGCAACACCTGAGATTTTAGCAGCTTCATCAGCCGCAGCGGAGCAAGTTGCACCGACGCAAAGTACGTGAATATCACCAAGCGGACCCGCTGCGGTGACTGCGGATGCGGTTGCGTCGACGGACAGTTCACCGTCATTGACCTCTGCAAGAAGTAATACAGCCATTTTAGAGAACTCCCGCTTCGTCTTTAAGTTTTTCGACCAGCTCGTCAACAGAGCTGACTTTCACACCCGCTTTGCGCGCTTCCGGCTCCGCTGTTCCGACAACGGTCAAACGTGCGCTTGCATCTACACCGTAATCTGCCGGCGTTTTCTCATCCAAAGGCTTCTTCTTCGCCTTCATGATGTTTGGCAGTGACGCATAACGAGGTTCGTTCAAGCGCAGGTCAACTGTGATGACTGTTGGCATACTTACTTTGATTGTCTGTAAGCCGCCATCTACTTCGCGTGTGACGACTGCCTTATCGCCTTCGATCTCTACCTCTGAGGCGAATGTGGCTTGGCTCCAGCCCATTAGAGCAGATAGCATTTGGCCGGTTGCGTTCATATCATTGTCGATGGCTTGTTTGCCACACAGAACAAGGCCTGGTTGCTCTTCGTCCACAACGGCTTTGAGCAGTTTCGCAACGGCAAGGGGTTCGATGTCGTTATGCACGTCATCCGCAGCGACGATCAAAATCGCGCGGTCGGCACCCATGGCGAGTGCAGTGCGGAGAGTTTCCTGGCATTGCTTCACACCGATCGAGACCGCCACAACTTCGTCAGCCTGACCTGCTTCTTTCAAACGGATCGCCTGTTCGACAGCAATTTCGTCAAACGGGTTCATCGACATTTTCACGTTTGCAAGATCGACGCCGCTGCCATCCGCTTTCACACGAACTTTTACGTTATAATCGATCACGCGTTTGACCGGTACGAGGACCTTCATCTGCGGTATCTCCCAAATATTTCGGTGCCACGATCGGCACGCCAAGACTTCTAATTCACTTAGCGGACGGTTGACGCAGAAAATAGGTCAAAATCGACGCGCACCCGTATTCTGACGTCGCGTTCATGAAATTCCAACCGATTTTTTCACGAGACGATCAGGTTTGCGCTAACGATTTGCGCCGGGCACCCAGAAGACATCGTCTTTGCCATCGTTATTGGCGATACGAGAGGCAACGAAAAACCAGTCGCTGAGGCGGTTCAAGTATTTCACTGCGGCTTGATTGACTGATTCCATCGTTGCAAGCTCAACAGAAAGACGCTCTGCACGACGCGAAACCGTCCGGCACATATGAAGATGTGCGGCCAATGCAGACCCGCCCGGAAGAATGAACGAACGCAGTGGTTCAAGCGCATCGTTCATCGCGTCGATTTCTGTTTCAAGTCTCGAGACCTGGGTGTCGGTGATGCGCAAAGGCGCATATTCAGCATCTTTGTCCTTCTCCATATCAGGACGGCAAAGGTCTGCACCTAGGTCAAAGAGATCATTTTGAATCGCTGCAAGCTGTGTGTCTAGGTTACCGCTCGCATGAAGGCGCGCCAGACCGACGGTTGCGTTCGTTTCGTCGACAGTGCCATAGGCGGTCACACGCATGGAGTGCTTTGCAACACGTGCCCCGTTCCCCAAAGCCGTTTCACCGGCGTCACCAGTTTTCGTGTAGATTTTGTTCAAAACGACCATGGATCAAGACCCTCCCATTCTGCGGAAAAAGACAAACGCGAGGATCAGCAAGACTGCTATGAACTGCGCATAAATACGGTATCGCATAACTTTATTGGCGTGTTTGCGGTTGAAGTCGCCACCTTTGGCAAAGCCGCCAATGCCAACCAATAGAATGCACAACACGGCGATACAGGCGATTGCGACGACGATAAAAAGTGGATCATTGGCCATAGCGGCATTCCTCAGTTTGCAGTGCGATAGCATGTAGCGGGGCGATGCAAAAAAGCGAATGCCAAATCGCTGCAATCACAATTTTGCTGTTAGCCAATCGGTCGCACGGGTTGGAAGAAGCCTTTTGAGCGCCGCCATGATGTAGGTTGGTGTCGTAATGAAGTAACGCGGCTTAGGCCGGGGATGCTCCAATGCATGGATGACTTTTTTGCTTACTGCTGATGCGGGCAATTCGAACGTATCGGGGCCAGTGTCTGCATAGAGCCGTTTGATCAGCCTGGTTTTATACTCGTTTCGCCGCGGCGAATTCTCCCAATCAATCCATTTCTCAAAATGAGGAATAGAGTTTTGTCTGATCTTAGATGTGATTGGTCCGGGTTCGATGAGGATTACATGAATTCCCGTGTCCCGCATTTCAATACGAAGAGTGTCTGTGAGACCCTCCATGGCAAACTTTGTCGAATTATACGCACCGCGCCATTTCATCACCGCGAAACCAAGCACGGACGAACAATTCAAAATACGGCCATGTCCTTGAGCGCGCATCACTGGAAGCACCAAACGGGTTAGGGCATGATAGCCAAACAAATTGGTTTCAAAGATCGTCCGTAATGCGTCCGTAGGAAGGTCTTCTACTGCTCCGGGGATGCCATACGCCCCATTGTTAAAGAGCGCGTCCAAAGTGCCACCGGTTCGGTTTAGGCATTCAGCAACGGCTGTTTCCATACTGGCTTGATCCGTGTGATCAAGCAGGAAACTCTCTAGATCCTCCGAAATAAGCTTGTCGCAGTCGTCTTGCTTTCGGCAAGTCGCAAAGACCCGCCATCCGCGCGATTTCAGCGTATGTGCTGCGTCATAGCCGATGCCGGAGGAACAGCCTGTGATCAGGATAGATTTTTGTTGGTTGGCCATTTCGCTTCGCTAAGCGAACACGCGTGATCTTGCAATTATGTTCTCAGCCGCCGCGTTGCAAAAATTTGGCCGACATATAGGCCTCTTGACCATTCTCAAGGATAAAAACCCGTGCCCATCCGTTATCAAGAAGTTCGATCACCTCTGCACTGTCGCCGCGCTGGGTCCGGCCCAAGATAGCAGACTGCGTATTCGCACCCGCGCGTAAATTTACCGTTGAGCCGGTGACGCGCCAAATTTCGCCAATCCCCCGATCCTCAGCAGCAGCTAATACGGTTTCTAATTCTGGTTCCCAGACTGGAGTGCTGGTTTCTTCAGGCGTCGCGACTTGTTGCATAACCGCCGCCGCGGCAGTTACGATTTCTGTTGCCGTTTCGTCTGACGCTCCAACTTGCGATCTCAGCGTATCTGTCGCCGTGTCTAGGGCTGCTGTTTTGATGGTTTCAACAAGAGTGATCGCTTCCACAGGTTCTTGAGGCGCTCTTGTCACAATTTCAGCGGGTTCAGCAGGTGCTGTCTCTTCTGTAATAATCGTTTCGGTCGTTACAGCGATTTGTTCACTGTCTTGCGGTTCGCCGAAGACAAGCAATGTGACGTAGATAGCGGCACACAATCCAGCAACCCATTTGAACACGATATTCCCCCCGGCAGTATTTCTCTGTTGGATCATCTTATCGGATCAATTGTAGGCCAGACTAGGGGGAATAATTTCTAGTGTGTGACGACGTCTCAGCGCTTTACCGCGCTGACTTGCGAGGCTACACACAATCTATGTCTGAGGAGACCGACGACCCCAAGATGAGCGATGCCAACATGGCAGAACCGCTACGCCGTGCGATCGGTGAGCGGTATCTGCAATATGCGCTATCGACCATTATGCACCGGGCATTGCCGGATGCGCGGGACGGATTGAAGCCGGTTCACCGTCGGATTCTCTATGCAATGCGGGAATTGCGACTCGCTTCGAACGGTGGGTTCCGGAAGTCGGCAAAGATTTCAGGCGACGTGATGGGCAACTATCACCCGCATGGCGACGCCGCGATCTACGATGCCATGGCGCGCCTGGCGCAGGAATTTAATGTTCGCTATCCGCTGGTCGACGGGCAAGGAAATTTCGGGAATATCGACGGCGATAATCCGGCCGCAGCACGGTACACAGAGGCGCGGATGACGCCCTACGCCGAAGCGTTGCTGGACGGGCTCAATGAAAATGCGGTCGATTTTCGCGACAATTACGACGGTACGCTGCAAGAACCTGCGGTGCTGCCTGCCAGCTATCCGAACCTGCTGGCCAACGGGGCGGCCGGCATTGCGGTGGGCATGGCCACGAATATCCCGCCGCACAATATTGAAGAGCTGATCAATGGCTGTTTGCACCTGATCAAGGCTCCTAATGCGCGCGATGAAACGCTGCTTGATCACATTCCCGGGCCCGATTTTCCGACCGGCGGTATCGTCGTTGAGCCACGTGAAAACATTGCTGAAGCCTATCGGACTGGGCGTGGCGCGTTCCGCTTGCGCTCTCGCTACGAGGTTGAGGACTTAGGCCGTGGACAGTGGCAGATCGTCGTCACGGAAATCCCGTATCAGGTTCAGAAATCCAAGCTGATCGAAAAGATCGCAGAGCTGATCCACACCAAGAAAATCCCGATCCTTGCTGACGTGCGGGACGAGTCGACGGAGGACATACGTCTGATCCTCGAACCGCGCTCGAAGAATGTCGATCCGGACGTATTGATGGGCATGATGTTCCGCAATTCCGATCTGGAAACGCGGTTCTCGATGAACTTGAACGTGCTGATTGACGGGATGACGCCGAAGGTCTGTTCGTTGAAGGAGGTGCTCAAAGCCTTCCTTGATCATCGGCGTGAGGTTCTTGTACGGCGATCACAGCACCGGCTTGAGAAGATTGATCACCGCCTCGAAGTACTGGAAGGCTTCATTGTCGCGTTCCTCAATCTGGATCGCGTGATTGATATTATCCGCTACGATGACGACCCGAAATCCGCGTTGATGTATGAGGATTGGGGCAAAGATCATGTGCGCGCGATGTCTGAGAAAGACTATGTGGGCGTATTGGCACGTGATGAAGAGCCGTCTCTGACCGAAGTTCAGGTCGATGCCATCCTCAACATGCGTCTGCGGTCCTTGCGGCGTCTGGAAGAGCTGGAGTTGAAGCGCGAGCGGGACGAGCTGATGATGGAGCGGGCTGCTCTGGAAGACTTACTCGACAGCGAAGACCTGCAGTGGAAGCGGATTGCGGAGCAACTGCGAGAGACGCGGAAGGAATTCGGCAAGAGCTCGGACATTGGTGCGCGGCGGACAGAATTTGCTGAAGCTGTTGAGTTTGAAGAGGTGCCGATTGAAGCCATGATCGAGCGGGAGCCGATCACGGTTGTCTGCTCTCAGATGGGCTGGATCAGGGCGATGACCGGGCACATTGATTTGAGCCGTGAATTGAAGTTCAAGGATGGCGACGGGCCGCGCTTTATCTTCCACGCGGAGACGACAGATAAGCTGATCGTCTTTGGCTCGAACGGGCGGTTCTATACGTTGGCCGCGTCCAATCTGCCGGGCGGCAGAGGGATGGGCGAGCCGGTGCGCTTGATGGTCGATCTGCCGAATGAAGCGCAGATCATTGATCTGTTCCTGCATGATCCTGAGCGGAAACTTCTTGTCGCCTCGACGGAGGGTAACGGGTTCGTTGTTCCTGAGAAGGATGTGGTTGCTCAGACGAGGTCAGGCAAGCAGGTCTTGAATGTGAAGGATGACGCCAAGGCTGCGATCTGTAAGCCAGTGATGGGAGACCATGTGGCGATTGTCAGCCAGAACGGGAAGTTCCTTGTTTTCCCGACGGCTGAGCTGCCTGAGATGGGGCGCGGTAAGGGCGTTCGGCTTCAGAAATATAACATGGCCCGGGGTAAGCAGGGATCGCTTGAGCTGGATGGTGGGCTGGCTGATCTGACGACCTTTATGTGGTCCGAGGGGCTGAGCTGGGAGATGGGTGGCGGCAAGACCCGAACCGAGGCTGATATGTCTGAATGGCTGGGTAAGCGGGCCGGTGTTGGTAAGCGGCCACCCTATGGATTTCCTAGAAATAATCGCTTTAGCTAAATTCCCCGCATGTGGGGAATATTGTAACGCATTGCAATCAAACGATTTCTGAAAAAATTTACGAAATGTTAGTGCCTTATGCAGACCTGGCGGGGCCGCGCGTCTTGCCAGGTAAGAGACCTGCGTCGCGTATGGCGGGCAGGAAGCGGCGGCTGATGGGACGAGATGTGCCGTCCGACAAGGTAACTTGGCCCCGGTCGCCGGTGCGGGTGACATTGGTGATCTGATCCAGCGCCACCCAATGGGACCTGTGGATCTGCAGGCCGCGTGTCTCGCCAACCTCTTTCATGGCGTCAGATAGGCGCAGCAACACCAGCTCAGACCCTTTGTGGGTTGTCACGCGAACGTAGTGATCCTCTGCCCCCAGCGCCAAAATCTGGCCGCGCTTGTTTAGGGGGAGGCGGTCCAATAGCGGGGCGAGACGAGTGCGCTGCGGGGCGGGGGCAGAGCGAAGCGCCAGACTTCCCGCTTCGATCACGCCGGAGATCAAGGTGACAACACCGAGTTGTCTGAGCAGATCGCCTAAGGTCTCATGTCGAAAACCGAGCGTAGCAAGGTTGAACAGCTCGAGGGTTGCGGTGACAACGATGCCCACGGCACAGATGCTGACGACCAGCTGCAGCCAGTTGGGACGTTTTTGCAGCAGGCGGTGCACAATTGTGCTGGTCAGACTTCCGGTTACAAATGTCAGCGAGACGACACTGGTCCAATAGAGCAAACGCGGCAGGGCGGGTAGGACACTGAACGTGTCGAACGGCCCTGATATGCCCAGAAGAACGCCAAGCGAAAGCACCCCAACGATCACCGGGCGCTTGGTCAAATCTTGGCGCACTTCACGAAGCGCGGATGGGAACACCCCGTCAGTCACGAGCGAAAACGCTCCTTCTGCGTATCAATGGTTGCGGCAGCGTGGGGCTGCTGGTCCTCAGAATGCCATGTTCGTCTAAACCTGCCAAGCATGGGAGATATCATGACATTAGCCCCCTTACTTGCTGCCCCGTTTGCAGTGCAGCTGCATGTTTGCGCAGCGCTTTGTGCCATCATTTTAGGCCCGCTTGCGCTTTGGCGGCGCTCTCGGGATCATTGGCATAAGCGTTTTGGGTATGCGTGGGTCGTCGCGATGGCGCTGACGGCTTTGTCGTCATTTGCTATTTTGGACAGGCCAATGATCGGACCGTTCAGCGTGATCCATGCCTTGTCTGTGGTCACGGTGATCGGGCTTTGGAAAGGGGTGAACGCGGCGCGCGCCCGCCGCATAGAGGCCCATCAGGCAGAGATGCGAAGCCTTTATTTTTGGGCGATGGGCGTTGCCGGGCTGTTCACATTCCTGCCGGGACGGCGAATGAATATGGTGTTCTTTGCAGGCCAGCCGTGGCTTGGTTTTGCGGTCATGACCATTTTGATCGGGTCAGGATTGCTGTGGTATTGGATCGCCCAACGCCAGCGTCAAAATCAGCGATAGGGGATCATCAAACCGCCCGAAAGGGCGGTTTGGATCGCTCATGCTTCCAGCGGTCTGAAGTTCAACGCCGCGCCGTTGATGCAGTGGGTCATGACGCGGTTGATGATCAGCAAGTGGCCCAGATGGCTGCCGCAGCGGCGGCAATGCAATTCGGTGACGGTTTTGCCTGAATCGGCCATTTGGCCGTATTCGGGGACAGGGCCGTCAATGCCGGTTAGCACCGCGTTGGGTTGGGAGTGGTCAAAGAAGACCCAGCCTTTATCGAGGATGATTTTCCATTTGGCGTCATAGCTGGTCAGGTCACAGCCTTTGCAATGGTACGTCCCATCGCGGAATTCCATCCAGAGCGGGCTTGATTTCGGTTCTTCGGTCAGGCCTTTGCGCAGGATGAAGTAGCTGAATTCATCAAGGTGTTCGAGCCATTCGGCCTCCGTGCGTTGCACCTCGTAGACCATGTCTTCGCTGCCCGTGGCGGCTGGGCTTGCAGCATGTGCTGTGCCTGCTGTCAGTGCGGCGGCACCGGAGGTTGCGAAAAAGCGACGCCGTGTCAGTGGTGGTCTGGCGGTCATAGACTTATCCCTTCCTGTTTTTATGTGACCCAAGCCTGAGGCGGCTTGGGTCCGTTTTGTGTCGAAGGTTTAGTTGGTGACGCGCTCAGCGGCGCTGTCGCCGTCCATCAGCTTGATCTGAGCGGCCAGGATTTGGTCGCGTGATTTCTGGTCGGCTTTGAAGAAGGCTTCGCGTTCAGCCGCGCTCATGTTGCCCAAGGCGAAGCGCATTTGGTCGCGCGTTGTGTCGCCTGAGGATGTTTCACCGAGCATGATTTCCGCCGCAGAGTTATTGCTCATGGCCAGCAGCTCAGCCACGTTGATGTGACCATCCGCAAAGCTTGGTGCGGCAAATGCAAAGGTAGCGGCCGTCGCGATAAATAGGTTTTTCATGTGTTCTTCTCCGATTTTTACAATGAGATGAACGAGCCGTTTGTAACAGGGTGTCCCAAATTCTGTGGCACGATCATCTGCCCAGAAGCGTAGGGATTTCGAAGTCACGCGGGGGTAAAGGCTGTGTTGGGAATGGGGAGCATTCCGTGATCGTTTGTAACACTTAGGGTTAACGCGATGATTTTATGTCGCGTTTTCGACGTTCAACCAGACGCCACCCTCGGGGCGGAGGGTCAAAATGAGCACGGGCTTGGGATCTTTGCCCGGCACGCGCGTGAATTTGTAACGCGAGATCACGGTGGCGAGCATGATCACGGCCTCCTGAATCGCGAAGCTGGCACCGATACAAATGCGTGGGCCGTCGCCGAAGGGCAGGTAGGCGTAGCGGTTGATTTCTTTGGTGCCGTCGAAGCGGGAAGGATCAAACTTGTGCGGGTCGTCCCATAGCAGGTGGGAGCGGTGCAGCGCGTAGATCGGCAGGGTCACAGTGTCTTTGCGTTTGATCTGGCGGTCACACAGCGTGTCGTCCTTCTGGGCCGTGCGCGACAGGAAGGCGGCGGGCGGATACATGCGCAGCGTCTCGTCGATGACTTGCCGCGTGTAGGGCAGGTTGGGCACGTCGTCGGAGGTAGCGGTTCTGCCTTGCAGGACGTCTTGGGCTTCCGCGCGGAGTTTGTCTTGCGCGTCTTCGTCAAAGGCCAGCAGATAGAGGGCCCATGACAGCGTCAGGGCGGTCGTCTCATGGCCTGCGACGATGAAGGTGAGCAGGTTGTCGCGCAGTTCTGCCGTGTTCATGGAGCGTTTGGTTTTGGGGTCTTCGCCTGCGAGCAGCAGGTCGAGCAGGTCGGGGATGTCGTCTGGGCTTTTCTCCCGCCGTGCGTCGATGACGCTGTCGGACATCTGCTTCATCTGGCTCATGGCGCCCGTGGTCATCATGCGCGACGCGCGCGGGATCCACGTGGGCAGGCCGAGGATGTCAAAGAGGGAGACCTTGGCGGTCTGGTCGATATAGCCGTCCACGGCGCGGTGCACGGCTTGGCGGTCGAACATCTCATCGCCGGAGAAAGTGACGTCTGAGATCACCTCGAACGTGGCGGTCATCATCTCGGTGTAAAGGTCCGTCGCGCGCCCAACGCTGGCCCCGATCCGTGCGCAGCTGCGGTCAGCAGCGGCGGACATGATGGGCGCGAGGTTGGCGATGTTGCGATGGGTGAAGACGGGGGCGGCAGCGCGGCGCTGCCAACGCCAATGCGCGCCTTCGGCAACAAACAGGCTTTCGCCAATCGCGGGGCGCAGGATGTTCTTGGTGACGTCGGATTTCGGGTAGTCATCAACCTTTTCAAGCAGGATGCGTTTCAAGGCATCAGGGTCCATGACCATGTGCCAACGGCGGCCCATCTTGCCCGAGACGATGGGTTGATGCAGGGCAATCTCAGGGATCAGCTCAAGGATATTGCGCCGCGCAGCCGTCAAGGACTGCCAGACATTCCAGGCCTCCGTGACCAGAGGCACTTGGGGTGGGTAGAGCTTTGCAGTGTCATCCATAGGCAAGAGTATATGTGGCTGTGCCGTCACGGCAACGGGGTGCGCCGATTGCGCGCAGGACAGGGGGGCGCTATCAAGAGTGCAGCATCGCTTATGGGGGGCCGATCATGAACCGTTTACTACTGGCTTTGGCGAGCCTGATCTTGGTCTCCGCCTGCGCTGTGCCTGATCCGGAAACCGACCCGCAGGTCGATCTTGGGAATTTCCGCCTCTTGAGCAATGTCGCTGTGACGACGAATGCAAGCCGCATGGGGGTATCGCGCAAAGCGTCGGCTGAGGAATGGGAAGAGGTTCTGGAAAGGGCGATTGAGAACCGGTTCGCACAGTACGAGGGCGAGGTTCCGTATACGATCAGCTATTCCTTGAACGGCTACATCCTTGCGACACGCGGCGGACGTCTAGCGCTGGCGCCGAATTCCGCGATGAGCATCACCGTTCATATCTGGGAAACGGATCCCCTGAAACGCCTCGAAGAGCGATCAAAGCAATTGCTGATCCTAGAGGGGTTCGACGGGAAGACAGTGATCGGGTCAGGGTTGTTTCGGTCTCGCAATGAGCAGATGGAAACACTTGGTGCCCAATTTGCCAAAGCGGTGGAGCGCTGGCTGGTCGCGAACGGAGACCTGTTTGGTGTCGCAGTCACGGAAGAGGCGCGTGAGGCGGCATTAAAAGACGACGCGACCGCGTTGGCGAAGCAAGCGCAGGCGCAAGCTGATGCAGCGGCGCAACCTGCGTCCGATACGCCTATTGAAGCTGCGCCAACTGAAGACGTTCCGGCTGAAAACTAAGGCGCATTTTCACTAAATCCCATATTGATACCGGCGGTGCTTTAAGCGTCGCTTAACCGCGTATTTTTAGCGTTGGCTGACATCCCATCAGCTAAAGGTACCCCCATGATTAAATTGTTTGCCTGCCTAGGTTCCGGCAATTGTTTCAAGCCATGGCTGGCCATGCACCAGCTTAATATCCCCTTTGAAATGCGTCTGATTGATGTGCTTGCAGGGGAACAAAAATCTGATTGGTATCTCGACATCAATCCGAATGGCGTCATGCCCTATATGGTCACGGAACATGGCGTGGGCCTTGGTGAGAGTAACGCAATGCTGTGGTATTTGGCGGAAGGCACGTCCTTGATGCCTAGCTCAAAAACCGACCGTGCGGTTGCACAACAATGGATGTATTTTGAACAGTCCAAGCTGGAGCCGTATATCTCTCCCGCCCGGTTCTTCACGACAATTCTGCCGCAGGAGCGCGAAAACAAAGCGGCTGAGATTACCCAATGGCAAGATGCTGCAGGTGCGGGATTGTCGCGCCTGAACGATCATCTCAAAGACCATGAGTTTATGTTGGCGTCGGGATATTCCGTCACTGATATTGCGATCTTTGGATATGTGCACGTGATGGAGGAAGCGGGACTAAGCCTTACAGCTTATCCTCATATTGCGCGTTGGATTGATGCCGTGTGTGCCACGCGCGGTTTTGTTCCTTTGTCTGAGCTGGGCCTAAAATCCGTGAAAGCGGCCTGAAGCTGAGCGGGGATCACTTCCATGCAAGCAAATAGGACGGGTCTCAAAGCTGACGCGAGTGAGGTCGATGTCTTTGACAAAGATCACCCGTCTTACGGGGATCCGTTCTTTGCGGCGCGCGCGCTGTCCACACCTGTTTGGGTGTTCGACATTGATAGGGGCCGCATATTATTTGCCAATCGCCGCGCTTGCGTCATGTGGCAAGCGGAGGATGAGGCGGAGCTTGTCTCGCGCGATATGGGGCGGGACATGTCGACAACCGTCGCCAAGCGGTTGAAGCAATACCAAGCCGATTTCATTCAAAGTGAAGTCACTTTCCGCGAAATGTGGACCCTATATCCGAACGGAAGGCCCATCAGTTCCAGTGTTGCTTTTCGCGGGTTCCCTTTGCCGGACGGCCGCATGGCGATGCAATGCGAAGTCCTCGCGGACGCGGAAGACACACCGGACAATATTCGAAGCGCCGAAGCGCTCTTGCACACTGACGTCATGATTGCGCTTTTTGAGCTGAACGGCGGCGTGCTTTACGCCAATCCCGCCGCACGCAATGTCATGGATGGAATTGCGCAAACGCTGTCGTCCTTCTTTGTAGATCCATCTGATTATCACGTGCTGATGTTTGATCTAGATGGGAAAAGCGAGCATCACATGGTGGCGAAAGTGGCCACGAAACCGGAACCGAGCTGGTTCGATATTTCTGCCAAGCTGTGCAGTGACGCGGTGACCGGCAAGCCTGCTGTTCTGGTGACTGCAATTGATGTCAGCGAGTTGAAAACCGCGCGCGACAAGGCACGCCATCTTGCGGATCGCGACCAACTAACGGGCTGTTTCAACCGTGCCTATTTGCAACGCCACATCGACGCATTGCCGCAGTACAAACCCTTTCGCTATGGGTTGCTGTTCTTTGATGTCGACCGGTTCAAACATGTCAACGACACGTTTGGTCATGAGGCCGGCGACGATGTGTTGCGTGCACTTGCGCAATGGGCAGAAGCAACGACGGGCGCGGAAGAGCTTGTCGTCCGTTTGGGCGGCGATGAATTCGCGATCCTTCTCAGACTTGAGATGGAGGCGGATCTTGAGACGCGTGTGCGCTCTATTTTCGACCGCCTATGTGGCGCGGTCACCAGCGGGGCTGCCCGGATCGAGACATGTGTGAGCATGGGTGTGACGGAGTTTCTTCCCGATCAGACCGATTTCGAGGGGCTTTTGCGTCAGGCTGATATTGCGCTTTACCATTCCAAGCGTAAGGGGCGTGGGCGCTACACGATTTATGACGAAGAGATGGGCAAAGCCGCGCTCGAACAGATCAAGTTCGAGAAAGAGATCGAGCATGGCTTGGCCAAACGTCAGTTTGTTTTGTTCTATCAACCACGTGTCGATGTGGCCTCGGGTAAAATCGTCTCGGTTGAGGGGTTGGTGCGGTGGAACCATCCTGACCGCGGGCTGGTGCCGCCCAATCTGTTCATACCGATCTGTGAAGATACGGGCATGATCGAGGTTTTGGGCCAACAAGTGCTGGAAATAGGGTTTAAGCAATCCCTGATCTGGCAGGAACAAGGCCTTGATCTGGGCATCTCGCTTAACATCTCTCCGCGTCAGTTTGCGGACAGCGCATTGATGGAAATGCTCACCCTCTATGCAGAGATGCCTGATTTCCGGACCGATAAAATTGAGCTGGAGCTGACTGAGAATGTCCTGATCGGGGATTTGGAAGCGATTGCGGCCAAGCTGCGGGCGATTTCAGAGTTAGGCTATAAAATTGCGATTGATGATTTCGGAACGGGCTACTCCAACCTGTCCTATATCTCACGGTTCCAGCTCAGTTGTTTGAAAATCGACCAGTCATTTATCAATCAATTGCCCGAAGCGGGGCCGATCGTGACGCTGATTTTAGCGTTGGGAAAGCAGATCGGTGCAACGGTTGTCGCCGAAGGTGTTGAGACACAATGTCAATATGACTGGCTTGCGGCTCAAGGATGCAATCAAATCCAAGGCTATCATATCAGTAGGCCCCTGCCATTGGAGGACCTTGAAGCACTCTTGTGACAGTGCGCGCTCGTGTGGCGCCGATGTGAACTCAGGCTTGATTTTTCTTCCGTCTATGAATAGGTAGCCCGCGAAGTGAAATCGGGGCGGGGAAGCTCCACCAATTGAAGGGCGCCTTTCGAGATGGCTAAGGAAAAATTTGAACGTACGAAACCGCATGTGAATATCGGCACGATTGGTCACGTTGACCATGGTAAGACGACGTTGACGGCGGCGATCACGAAGTATTTTGGTGATTTTCAGGCCTATGACCAGATCGATGGTGCGCCGGAAGAAAAAGCGCGTGGGATCACGATTTCCACGGCGCACGTTGAGTATGAGACTGACACGCGTCACTATGCGCACGTCGACTGCCCCGGCCACGCCGACTACGTCAAAAACATGATCACAGGTGCCGCTCAGATGGACGGCGCGATCCTGGTTGTGAACGCAGCTGACGGCCCGATGCCACAGACACGCGAGCACATCTTGCTGGGCCGCCAGGTTGGCATCCCGAAGATGGTCGTGTTCATGAACAAAGTGGACCAAGTTGACGACGAAGAGCTTCTTGAGCTGGTCGAGATGGAAATTCGCGAATTGTTAAGCTCCTATGAGTATCCAGGCGACGATATCCCGGTGATCCCGGGCTCGGCACTGGCGGCAATGGAAGGCAACAACCCTGAGATCGGCGAAGAAGCCATTCGCAAGCTGATGGCGGCTGTCGACGAGTATATCCCGACACCTGAGCGTGCTGTTGACCAGCCGTTCCTGATGCCTGTGGAAGACGTGTTCTCGATCTCTGGTCGCGGGACTGTTGTGACAGGCCGTGTTGAGCGTGGCGTGATCAATGTGGGTGAAGAAATCGAGATCGTTGGTATCCGTGATACGGCGAAAACGACCTGCACAGGCGTTGAAATGTTCCGCAAGCTGCTCGATCGCGGTGAAGCTGGCGACAACATCGGTGCGCTTCTGCGTGGTATCGACCGTGATGGCGTTGAGCGTGGTCAGGTTCTGTGTAAGCCAGGCTCTGTCCAGCCGCACACGAAGTTCGAGGCTGAGGCGTATATTCTGACCAAAGAAGAAGGTGGCCGTCACACGCCATTCTTCGCCAACTACCGCCCACAGTTCTACTTCCGGACAACAGACGTCACGGGCACTGTTCAACTGCCATCGGGCACAGAGATGGTGATGCCGGGCGACAACCTGAAGTTCGACGTTGAGCTGATCGCACCGATCGCGATGGAGCAAGGCCTCCGCTTCGCGATCCGCGAAGGCGGCCGCACCGTTGGCGCGGGTGTTGTGTCGAAGATCACTGAGTAACGACGGCTCCGCCGTCGGGTGAGCGGCAGGCGGTTTCCAATGGAAATCGCCGAGGGCTCACACCCCCGAACAGCTGGGGGCCACCGGTAGACATGGAGAAAGGCCGCGTCCGAAGGGAGGCGGCCTTTTTTGTCTGTGGATTCAAGGTCCAAGAAGCGGACGAAACTGCCGTCCGCCGCAGATAAATCAAGGTCGGCTTTCGACGCGAAGCAGATAGTCTTCTACGGTTTCTTCCCAAAGCAATGGCCACCACAGAACCCAGTGGCCTCTGTTAAACTCGGGCACCGTTACGACATGAAACTCGCTTGTCGCCCCAACCTCTTCAATGTGTCCGAGGTTCTCTCTGGAATGCTCGATGCTGTAAAACGAGTCGTCTTCACCGTACATTGATAAGACAGTGCCCTCATATCCCTCGCTGCGGCGAAAGAGCGTTGGGTTAATCTCTGCGTCTCCCTGACCTTCATCCATCCAACCGCCGACGAAATTGATCACACCCGCTGTATCCTTTGGCTGATCCCCGGCTTGCATAAGCGCAACTACGCCACCGCGCGACACCCCGGTGAAGAGCACTGGATCATCACGGACATCAGGGCGTTCGCGAAGAACCGCAAGGGCAGCATTGGCATCGATCAGTGCCCGCTCGGCCCCGGGCAACGAAAGGCGCGCCTCAGACGAATACCCTTGAGATCGATCTTCGGAAAACCCTTCATCGTAAAGCCCATCCGACCCGCCACGACCGCGACGCTGAGGAAATGCGACAATCCAACCGTGGGCATTGAGGACGTCGGCGAACCAGTCGTTTGTGAAAAACCACTCAAAGTCGCTTTCATTTGTTCCTGAACCCGTTGAGCCGTGGTGGAAAAGCGCAAGAGGAAATGGGCCAGCTCCATCTGGAACGTAGATGGCAACAGCAAGTTCGATGGCTTCGCCATTTTCCGTGATGTCGGTCAGTAGAAACTCGCGTTGGCCAATTTGAAACCAGTCGTCGGTCGGAGATGCGAGGACTTCTGATAGGTCTTGGCGTTCCAAAACTGCGAAGCGATCCTCGGTTGGGAATATGCCACGCAGCCGCCCAGTGTCCGAGAGTGTGTAGCTTGCGGCAAAGCTTGCATCGGTGAAAACCAAAGTACCGTTTTCTTCACGCGCGGTGTCGCGAAGCCAATTGCCACCGCCGAATTGGCTACGGCCCACAGAATAGATAACCTCAAACAGCCCGTCTTCATCGACGCCTTCCACAACCAGGATATGGCTGCGCCAAGAATCCCATGTGCCCGTCCAGACGCCGATGAAAGGCGAGTTCTCCGCTTCTCTAATCTCGATACCAACTGGTAGAGGTGCGTCGCCGATTAATATTGTTTCGTCCGCGCGAGCCTGACCTGTAAGGCAAACGGCAAGGGCAACAGCGAACAGAAGGCGCATGAACAATTTCCATCTGTGAGAGGTTGGTCTAAATTGACCGCATTACAGCACAACTTGCGCCAGTTAGCGACGGAGGCCTTTCAAGGCCCCGCCAAACCGATCATTCGCTGCCTCGCAGAAAACCTGAGGTTCGGGCTCAAGGCGGACATGCACCGCATAGCGCAGCAAGGTCCGCTGTGCGGGACAAAACGGACATCCAACCCACAAGGCCGAATGTCCGCTTATTTCAATCAACCTCAGTTGATGTCTTGCACCTCCATGACCAGATTCTCCCAGTTCCGCTGGTTATCTATGTCGTGCTGAAGTCCCTGCTCGTCCGCGATCGAAAAGCGTTTGACGGCGGGCGTTTTGCTCGTAGCTTGGTAGAGCCAATAGGCCTCGGCCTTCAGGGCCTCGTCGATAGGCTTGTCGATCGACTCGTAAACCATCTGCTTGCAGGCATTGATGGATTCCGCCGGGAACTTGGCAATCCGCTGTGCCAAGGTGTTCACGTAATCGTCGATCTCATCAGCATCCAGGGCTTTATTGATCGTGCCCATCGCCTCGGCCTCATCCGCATCAAAGTCACGCGCGCTGAGGATGATTTCCAGCGCTCGGCCAAGACCAGTCTGACGTGCCATTCGGGAAGCACCACCGCCGCAGGGCAGGATGCCCATGCCGACTTCCATCTGCATGAATTTGAACTTGCCGCGCACCGCAAAGCGCATGTCGAGGGCAAGCGCCAGTTCGTGACCACCGCCGCGGGCGAAGCCTTCAAGTTTGGCAATCGTGGCTTGTGGCACTTTGCTAATCCGCTCGCAAACGGCTTGCAGGTCAAGCAGCTGCGCCTCTTCGCGCGACACGGCCTCGGTCGACATGTCTTTCAGTAATTCAGTGTCGTAGTGGCAGACCCAGACCTCGGGGTTGGCCGACTGAAAGATGACCACCTTGGTGTCCCGGTCCCGTTCCAACCTCATGGCAAGGCTGTTGAGGTCAGCCAGCATTTCCTGGCCTTGCACATTCACTGTTCCAAAATCGAAGGTCACGGTTGCGATGGCGTCCTCGACCTTAACGTCAAAGGTTTGGAAATTTTTGTATTTCATCAGTCAGTCCTTTCTTGGGTCCGGACAACGCAAGTTGCCGGAGGGTTGCAGTTTCAGGGGAGGGAGTGAGGCGCCCGCTGTCAGCAGGGCGCCCCGGAGATCAGCTCAGCGATTTCAAAGCATTTTCGATGCCTTGCATCACCTGCGCCGAATGGGTGGCGTCCAGTGCAGCCGCATGTGGCTGCGCGAATTGGCCGCTGTCATTGTCAAAATATTTGCCCGATGCATCCGCGAACGACGCCCCAAGCGCCGCTTCGCGCAGGATGTTCGCGCCGATGGACAAATCGTTGCCTGCGATGCCGTAGCCTTCTTTGACCATCTTCGAGGCCAGCAACGATCCGGGATTGACGGCGACGACGACGGGTCCGTCGGTCAGCTCTTTCGCCAATTCGCGGGTCCAGATCGTAATGCCGAGCTTGCTCTGCGCGTAGGCGTCATTGTGGCCGAGTTGTTTTTCCCCGCGCATAGCAGCCAGATCAATCGGCGCTTGCGCCGCGGAGGACAGGTTCACGATCCGCCCGTCTTTCGGAATGATGGGAAGCAAAGCACGAGTCAGCGCATAGGGCGCGAAGGTGTTAACCATGAAGCGCACGTCATGCCCTTTCTCGGTCTGGGTGTCCGCGACTTTCAGCACGCCTGCGTTGTTAATCAGCACGTCGAGGCGGTCGTGTTTCTCGCGTACTTCGGCCGCGAAGGTCTGGATATCGGCCATGCGCGACAGATCAGCGGCATAAGCCTCCACTTCGCAGCCGACTTTGTTGACAGCGGCTTCTAATTTGGCTGCACCGCGTCCATGAAGCAGGATTTTGTGCCCCTCTTTTGCGAGGGTCTGCGCCGTCAAAAGACCGATGCCATCTGTTGATCCGGTGACAAGAATTGTTTTGGTCATGATCGTCTCTCTTTGTCTGTTTGTTCGTGTTTCGTGGACCTGACTGGATCAGGCAAAACGCACCAGCGTGCGGCTCTCAATGCTTTTGCGAATGGTCGTGACGTTTGGATCTTCGACCATGTCTAGGGCGGAGTGCCCGATGGAGGGCCGCCCTTGGTTGTCAAAGATGTTGAAGTAGGCGACCTCATCAGGGGTCATCTTGGACATGTAAATCCACTGATGATCAGGGTTTGCGGCTAATCCCATGATCTGCCCTTTGCGTTCGGGATAGATCAGATCGAGCAGTATCCAGTCGTCCGGAGCGACGCTTGACGGCAGTACAAATCCAAGCGGGGCAGAATTGATCGGGGCCTCGACTGGCCGCCAGATATTGATGAAGGCATAGTGTCCCGCCCTCCATTCTGCTGCTGTGTCCGCACCTAGAATGTCGATCAGCCGCTGGTGTGCGCCGTCCGGGCTATAGTCGCTATGGACATTTCTCGCAGGCTTGCGGACCGCATCAGGGTCATCCACGCGGATGGTGTGGTCAAAGATGATCACCTCCTGCACGTCCAGCTTGTCAGCCAAAAGCGTTGTCAGCTCTGCGTCGTACTCCGCTCGCCAGGCATCACCGCCTTGCACAAAAGACACCGTTGTCGGGGCAGAGACAAACGCGACAGCGTCAGCCTCAAATGATGTCTCTGTAAGTGATCTGCGCGCGTCCCGCACCTTCACTTCTGTCGGGGCGAGTTCCGGTGCGATCAAATTGCCAATGATGCCACCCGCATCAAGCTCGAACGCCTGACGTTCTGGTTTGTGGACGTGATAATTCACTGTCGCTGTCTGGGTCATTCCGCTCTCCGTTGTGTCTTGTGCTTTGACCTATACCGCTGCTAAAATATATAAATGGCAAATAAATGAATTCAGTATTCGGGAAATCTATAAAATATGGACACGCAAAGCCTCCGCCTTTTTGTCCTTGCCACTGAAACGTTGAACATCAGCGCTGCGGGCCGGACGCTTGGAATGGCCCCGGCGGTGGCCAGCGCGCGGCTCGCAAAACTCGAAACACTGCTGGGCGCGGAGTTGTTGCATCGGTCCACGCGGAAAGTCTCGGTGTCCCTAGAGGGGCAGGACTTCTTGCCGTACGCCCAAGATATGATTGAACAAGAAGAAGCTGCCCTCGCCGCATTCGGCAAAGGCAAGGCTGAGGTGAGCGGGACATTGCGATTTGCCGCGCCAAGCACCTTTGCTCAGCTCTACATCGCGCCGCTGTTGCCCGCTTTCATGGATGCCTATCCAGACCTGACGCTCGATTTGCATTTGTCAGATACACAGGTCAACCTGATTGAGGGCAGCTATGATCTGGCCCTCCGCAATTCTATTCTGGAGGACAGCAGCCTGACGGCGCGCAAACTGGCAAATGACACACGTATTCTTTGTGCAGCACCGAACTATCTGGAAACACATGGGGTGCCCGTCACACCGGATGACCTTGCGTCGCATCGTCTGGTCGCCTTCAAGGATCTGGAGCCGCGCGCTTTGGTATCAGATGATGGAGGCAAAGCAACATTCGACCCCCAAAAGGCCGGCCACAGGCTGATCGTGAACGACGGGCTTACGCAGGCGCGTGTTACGCTCAAGGGTGCTGGCATTTCGATCAATTCTCTCTGGGCGGTCCACAGCGAGCTAAATGACGGGTCCCTCGTACAGGTGCTGCCTGATTACACACTGGCGGACAATCCGGCGCTTTGGCTCATCTATCCCAAAAGCAACGTGGTCTCTGCAAAGGTTCGCGTCTTCATCGACTATCTGATCCAACAGATCGGCCAGTCAGCGGCGTGGGCCGGGTCTTAGACGTTACCCCACGATTATATATAAATAGCGAATTCTGTTATCAGAAGACGTCCATTTATATTCATTCGCGGGATATTATGTCTCGTGCCGAAAGCAATAAGTTTGACCATCAGAAAGTTGAGACAGCACATGACACAATCTGCATTAGAGCGGGCAAACGCCGTCGAACGCCCCACACGCGAAGCAATGCTGCAACGCGCTCCGGAAGTTGCGCAATTCTGGGCTGACAATCAGGATTTGTTCAAGGACGCATGGACGGAGTGGGAGCAGGCAAATCAACCCGCCTTGGATGCCTCCGTTTACGACGATGACCTCCGCGCAGCGGTTGAAGGGGCTTGGAAGGACCCGTCAACCGAAGGCAACGTGAAAGAGTTATGGGAAGAGGTCTTCCCTGGCGTCTACAAAACCCAATTCTTTGACCCTGAACGGCTGTCCGTTTTGCGCAGCTATATGGACAGCGTGGCCGGTGCAGGCATTCCGCTGCGCCCGCCCTATGGCATTTCTCTCAACAGGGGCGGTGCAATGCTTGACCCGCGCTCGGAAGGACATCTTGGCGCGCCAGCCTTCCAGACGTTCTACCGCGATCTGATGGACACCTACATGCGGCCAATCTCACGGCTCTTGTTCCCGGATGTGATGGGTTATGATACGCAGACCTTCGGGTTTTCCATCCAATGGCAAGCCGACAAGGACACGTCTCTGCGGCCTCACTCGGACGCATCATCGGTCACGCTGAACATCAATCTCAACCTACCGGACGAGTCGTTTTCAGGTTCCGCTGTCAGCTTCATCGATCCCGCGTCGCGACGGGTCGAAAAACTATACTTTGAGCCTGGCACGGCCTTGATCCACCACGGGAGCGTCCCTCACGCGTCTGAACCGATCACCGAAGGCCAACGCTCCAACTTCGTGCTGTGGCTCTACGGTCAAAACGGTCAAATCCCGCATCCAGGTGCTGAAGCGAAAGAGATTGATCCGCGCACGCGCTGGTCGGCCCCGACCGAGCCATCGGATGGGTTTGCACCCTTCTAATCCGCGGACCTAGACATATCGGTTGGGCGAAAGAAATCGCCCAGCCAACATAGCGGAAGCTCGTTGGCTGCTTTTTCAGATAATCTCGAAGCAGTCGTTGGTTCAGGTCGCAGCATTCGCTAATTTGGACTCCAAGCGGTCATTTAGCGCAACTAACCCAGAAAAAAGTGGAGCGCGTTGGGTGTCGCCAGACTGCTCGACAGGGTTGGTGACTTGGTGGGCTTTGTGCTCCGCATCAATGGAGAATGTGCTTGTTTGCTGCAAGGCTCCGTCGACGTCCTGCCAGATCGCTTGCCTGCGGTCTGACGATATCCGGCTCGCGCTCTCGCAACCAATTTTTTCGCAAGCTTTGTCATAATTGTGATGCAGTTCTGCTCTAGCCAGATTTTGTGATCGAGCAGACTGTCATCCAATCATCAAAGCTGCGTGTGGCGAGTGTTCCCATGATTGGCGTCTGTTTTGCGTTGATTTTCCCGACTCTCTACATTTTTGCGATCCATCCGGCGGATCATATCCCTACATTTTTCAAAGCGGTTTTTGCGTTATGCGCTCTGACGAGCGGGGCTTTCGCATTGAACGATGCGCTAAAGGTCTGGCGTATTTTCACCACGCCGGGTGATTGGAGGGCAACAATTCGATCCGGTAGGTTGATGTGGGAGGTGGCGATCCCGTGTAGGGGCCTGCCGCTCGACATGGCTATGGATAGTATCTCCAAGGCGGTATTGTTGGAAATCAGCCGCACAGGCAAAGATAGCGATGGCGCGTTTACGGAGAGCCGCGAGCGGTTCGAACTTCACATGACGGATGGCGCTGTCTTAACATTTGACCGCGATACGGCTGGCGTTCATCCTCACCGCGTTTTTCTCGCGCTGGCTCAACACGGTATTCGTTATGAACTCTGGTCGCAGGATCGCACCAAGGACAGCGTAGATAGGTCGAGGGTATTTCAGCGCAGTTATTGAATGCTCGAGCATGTCCTTTGGGTCGGTTTGCAGACTGATATCTTGTGGTAGGGAACATTTGTCCCGATCTTGCTATACGTCATGTCCAATTCGAAGGAGTTTTGAGATGCCGCCCTTACCGCCGCGTGCGTTTCCCGCCGCTGACACGTTGTATCCCGTGATTTTGCCCGATGGGACGGGGCATGTGGGGACAGTGTTTCTGAAAGCTGCTGTGTCGCATCCGCAGATGGATGTGGGGGACTACACCTATGCAAGTGCGCATGTGCCGCCCGAGGATTGGGCGTTTCGGTTGGCGCCATTTTTGTATCCGCAGTCACCGGAACGCTTGATTATCGGGAAGTTTTGTCAGATTGCCGATGGGGTTCAGTTCATCACAGCCTCGGCGAACCACCGATATGACGGGTTTTCTTCGTTCCCGTTTGCGATTTTCGAGGACATGGACCGCAGCCGTCCCTCGATGCCGGAAGCGGGTCCCGATACGGTGATCGGCCATGATGTGTGGATTGGGCAGGGTGCGCGGATACTTCCGGGCGCGCAGATCGGCTCCGGTGTGATTATCGGGGCTGGTGCTGTGGTTGGTGGTGTGATCCCGGATTATGCGATCGTTGCGGGAAATCCGGCAGGCGTTGTGCGGATGCGGTTTTCAGATGATGTCATCGCGGCGTTATTGGAGATCGCTTGGTGGGACTGGCCGATTGAAACTATTTCGTCCCACGAGGCGGAGATTTGTGGAGCTGATCTGGAGGCCCTGCGGGCGGCGCGGCCTGAGTAGCGATACTGTACCGGCATTTTTTAGCTTCTCGTGCCGCAGTATCGACTGACGAGACAAAAGACGTGAATGCACATGACCTGTGCATTTCCGGAAGCGAGGTTTTGGTGAAGATTGCAGGTTGCATATATCTTATTAAGTACATGTTTTTGTTACATATTTTACTGTCTTGAAATAGTTCCAAACCAAAGTGCTAATTTTTCTCACAGTGCCGTGAGGATTTGCGATCTTTCGTGACTTTATTTGCGGGATGTTGAGCCCCAGATACCAGTTATCGCTTGAACGCAAAGCCGGGCTCCTTCCCAATATCGGTGATGCATAGCAAAAAGGAAAGACCATGACTCGCATCGTAACCAGCACCGCACTCGCATTTGCCGTCGCCGCTGCTTTCGTTGCCGGACCCGCCCTCGCTCAACAAGGGGCTGACGCCTCCTCGATGACGGTTCTGACAGCTGAACAGCTCGAAGCGCTCAAATCGGTTCTGTCGGGATTGCCCCGTCAGTAATCTCTGACATTACCTAAGATGTTGCAGCGCGACGCCGCTTTCCTCCCGAACCGGCGTCGCTTTGCGTTTCACGTCTTGCAAACTGCGAGCCCGTTTCGTAATCAGCATCTTAAGTGCAGGGGATTAGCTCAGTTGGTAGAGCATCGGTCTCCAAAACCGAGGGTCGTGAGTTCGAGTCTCTCATCCCCTGCCACTTTGAACGCCATCGGCGCGTTAACATGTTGCTAGGGGTCTTGGCGGTACATACTCCCGATGAAATGCGTTCCCGACATTGTTTTTGATCCCGAACAAAATCTAGCCCTAGATTTGTACCTTCCCGATGACCTGTCGGCCTCCGCCTGTGTGATCTATGCGCATGGTGGTGATTTCACGTCTGGCGGACGCGATGATCCCGATGCCGCCTATGTGGCCGCGCCGCTTGTTGAGGCTGGGTTTGCGGTCGCATCTGTCAGCTACCGGTTGAAAGCCAAGGCGGACACTTACGAACAACAGGACAAAGAGCGTATCGAGGCGTATAAACTGCGCAGCGCAAAGGTAGGGCTGACCCTGTCATCGAAGCTCTATGGGCACCGCTTTATTGCTGCGATGGAAGACATTTCACGCGCCATCGAGTTTCTTTGGGTTGAAGGCAAACGGCTTGGTATCAGGCAACGCAAAGTAGGGCTGTTTGGTGTGGCTAGTGGTGGCATCGCGGGACTTGGCCTCGCTTACCCACCGACGCATTGGGGGCATCGTGTCTCCCAACCTGATGCGGTGGTCGCACTTGGTGCCGCGATTGTGCAGCCTTGGCGCATCGTGCCAGATGGCCCGACCTGCATGATGATCAATGATGTAAACGATGAGTTGGTCGATATCGCCGATCCGCAAATTGGGGTTGCCCGTGCCGAAACGCAGGACGCGCCGATCACATTGCGGGAGGTCGAGCTAGGCCCGCATGCCTCTCTGACAGATCTGGTGTTGGACGGGGCGGACGCGCAGGGCGTCCCCTACATTCAGCATGTGCTTGATCAATTTGCGCGTCTGGTTGATGACGAATAGCTAAATTTCTTCGCCCCGCTTGAGAAGGCGGTCGATCAACTGACGTTGCAAGGGCACGCTGTCACCGCCGCCAAAAGACATCGCCCCACCAGTGTAAAGCCCGCCATATGTTTTCGCGAGATTGACGGCCTGCCCAAGTCCGGAGATCAGCTGGTCTTTCTCAAGTGGCGAAAGCGGGTGGATGAACACGCCCCAAAGCCGGCCTTGCGCAACGGCGTATCGAGCATCAAGGGCGGTGTCGAAATTGGCCTGCATCACACGCATCAGTTCTTCGTCCGTCATGTCAGTCGCTGCGCGGATCGGTACCATCGCCCGCATGCGGTCGGCGCGGAAGTCGGTGATAATCAGGATGGGAACGTCTTCAATCGTCAGTTGGAATTGAAAGCCGTTGGTTTTGCTGTCGGGGTCAAGTGCGGTCACGATTTCGCCCAAGCGCTGCAATGTCATGGGCGCTTCGCTGGTCTCAGCTTGTGGTGGTGCGGGCTGGGTTTGGGTGTCCTCTGTGCTTTGCGCCATCGCGAGGGCCGGAAGCAGGATCAAAGTGGCGGCCAACTGTTTTACTCGTTTCATTCTGCGTCCTTCCAATTCCTCTTGATTATTTCGAAAGGCTAGCGCGCGATAAGGCATACGCAAAGCCACCTTTTGGTGAAGAAGATTTGCGCGACCCTTGCAAACAGGCGTCAAGATCCGTATCTGCCCATAAAGACGAGTCTGATTGAGGCACCCGACCATGGCGATCACCAACCCGGCACAATTTATCCAGCAAACCCGCGCGGAAGTCGCAAAGGTGGTTTGGCCGACCCGTCGTGAGGTTCTGTTGACGACCGTGATGGTGTTTATCATGGCGACTTTGACAGCGATCTTTTTCAGCCTTGTCGATCTGACGATCCGCACTGGTCTGAACGGCGTCTTCGGACTGTTCTAGACCGGTTTTTCCATAAAATCTGAACAAAATCGTCTCTGAATTCCGTATTCAGCGAAAGAAGTTGTTATATCGGTCTTGGGTATCCCATTGCACGAAACCCGTGCATGTGGAGATTTGAGATGATGGACAACCCGATGGCCTTGGCGCCAGATATGGATACATCGTCGCCTGATGATATCGTCCAGTCCTCGCTGAATTTCGTCCGCCAGCACCTCGGGATGGAAGTCGCGTATCTTTCCGAATTTGTAGACGATGATCTTGTGTTCAGGGCGGTCGATGCACCCGGGTTTGAAGATGCTGTTGCGGTTGGGAAATCCATGCCCCTCGAACAGGTCTATTGCCGTCATATTCTGGCAGGGCGCTTGCCGGAACTAATCCCTGACACGGCATTGGAGCCTTTTGCGCAGACCATTCCTCTGACCCATGCTGTGCCAATCAAATCGCATATCAGCGTGCCAATCCGCAGACGTGACGGAACGCCTTATGGTATGTTTTGTTGCATGTCGCGCGCGGCGGCACCATCTTTGAACGCGCGCGATCTGGAGGTGATGCGAGCTTTTGCAAACCTGTCAGCGGAACAGATCAATGATACAATCAGCGTGCGCTCTGCCCGTGATCTGCTGAAAACGATGATCCAGCAGATTTTAGATCAGGAAGAATTTGATGTCGTGTTGCAGCCCATCATGGACATCTCCACCGGTCGCCCCGCAGGATTTGAAGCACTTTGCCGTTTCAGGGCCGAGCCTTACCGGCCGCCTAACTTGTGGTTTGATGATGCGCACACCGTGGACCTGCAGGCGGATTTGGAGATTTGCGTGATCGAAAGCGCCTTGGGTTATCTCAATCATCTGCCTGAGGGCGTGTATTTGTCGGTCAACGCTTCGCCCGCAACTGTTCAAACGGGGCGGTTGAACGCGGTTTTCGCGGATTATCCTGCGGAACGTATCGTTTTAGAAGTAACCGAGCATGCCGAAATCTCTGATGCGGAGAGGTTGATGGACGAGCTACATTTGATACGCGGACGCGGTGTGCTGCTGGCAATTGACGACGCAGGGGCCGGGTATTCTGGCCTGCAACAGATCCTCAGCCTGCAACCAGACATCATCAAGTTGGACATGTCTCTGACGACTGGGGTCGATACAGATGTTGTGCGTCGTTCTCTTGCTTCGGCCTTGGTTGGATTTGCAAAACAAACAGGGGCAAAGATCGTCGCCGAAGGCATAGAGACAGAGACTGAGTTGGAAGTGCTCAGCGAACTTGGTGTTCCACTTGGTCAGGGGTATTTACTGGGTCGTCCGGCGGACCTCGCGACGGCTATGGCACTTTTTGAAACGTCCGAGCAGAAGACTGCTTAGTCTCGTCGTTTTTTGCGGTGGCCCGCGGTTTTTGTTTTAGACGGGGCGCTGGGTTAACCCATATCGCACACGCCCGCCTGTGGAAGGTGCCTTAATCTCTTGAACTCAAGGCGTTTGCGCGTTAGGTCAGCGCCAAGAAGAGACAGATGGCGCGCATGGATTCGAGATGCGCGCTGTTTTCGTTTCAGTAAGGCTCTGATTACAAAGGCATTCGACAATGGCAAAACGGTGGTACTCGGTCAGCGTGCTTTCCAACTTCGAGAAACGGATTGCTGAGCAAATCCGCA
Source organism: uncultured Litoreibacter sp. (assembly GCA_947494435.1). Lineage (GTDB taxonomy): Bacteria > Pseudomonadota > Alphaproteobacteria > Rhodobacterales > Rhodobacteraceae > Litoreibacter. Next base: position 393,030 of record CANLUY010000001.1, on the reverse strand, counting down.
CCTCGGTGGAAGAGAACGGATTGCAGGACGATTTTGGCGAAGTTTTGGTGCCAACTGAAGAAGTCATCGAGATACGTCGGAACAAAAAAGTGACGGCAGAGCGCCGCTTCATGCCGGGCTATGTGCTGGTCCATATGGAGATGTCGGATGCAGGCTATCACCTGATCAACTCCATCAACCGCGTCACCGGGTTTTTGGGCCCCCAAGGCAAGCCAATGCCGATGCGCGATGCTGAAGTACAAGCGATCCTGGGCCGTGTTGAAGAAGGTGCCGAGGCGCCACGCTCCACTATCGTCTTTGATGTGGGTGAGAATGTGTCTGTCACAGACGGACCATTCGAAGGCTTCTCTGGTATGGTGGAAGAAGTTGATGACGAGAACCAGCGCCTGAAAGTGACTGTCTCGATCTTCGGTCGCGCGACTCCGGTCGAATTGGAATACACTCAGGTCGCGAAATCGTCCTGATGTTCAGGCTGGGTTGAAGACTCAGCATCGGGGCTGTAACAGGCCCAAATCTGTGGGAGGCGAGGCGCCCGCGCGTGTCAAACCGGACCACTATAACGAAGACCCTGCGGGACGCGTCCCAACGGGAGTTGAAAAAGGAGAGGCCACATGGCCAAGAAGATTGCTGGCACAATGAAGCTGCAGGTTCCTGCAGGTCAAGCCAACCCATCCCCACCTGTTGGTCCTGCACTGGGTCAGCGCGGGATTAACATCATGGAGTTCTGTAAGGCGTTCAACGCCAAGACAGCGGAAATGGAGCCAGGTGCGCCATGCCCGACCGTGATTACGTACTATCAGGACAAATCGTTCTCGATGGATATCAAAACTCCACCGGCATCGTATTACCTGAAAAAGGCGGCCAAAGTTAAATCCGGCGCCAACACACCATCGCGCGAAACTGTCGGTTCGGTCACAACAAAGCAGCTGCGTGAGATCGCAGAAGCGAAAATGAAAGACCTGAACGCGAACGATATCGAAGGCGCAATGCTGATCATCGCGGGCTCTGCTCGCTCTATGGGCATCGAGGTGAAGTAATGGCTAAGTACGGAAAACGCACAACTGCCGCTCGTGAGCAATTCGCTGGCAAGCGCGACGTCACAGTTGAAGAGGCGGTTGCTCTGGTCAAGAACAACGCCAAAGCCAAGTTCGACGAAACCGTCGAGATTGCAATGAACCTTGGTGTTGATCCACGTCACGCCGACCAAATGGTCCGCGGTGTGGTCGCTTTGCCAAACGGCACAGGCAAAACGGTTCGTGTTGCTGTGTTCGCACGTGACGCGAAAGCGGAGGAAGCCAAAGCGGCTGGTGCAGATATCGTTGGTGCGGAAGACCTGATGGAAATCGTTCAAGGCGGCAAGATCGAGTTCGATCGCTGCATTGCGACACCTGACATGATGCCAATCGTTGGCCGTTTGGGTAAGGTTCTGGGTCCACGTAACCTGATGCCAAACCCGAAAGTCGGCACTGTGACCATGGACGTTGAGGCAGCTGTCAAAGCGGCCAAAGGCGGCGAAGTCCAGTTCAAAGTCGAAAAAGCGGGTGTTGTGCACGCAGGCGTCGGCAAAGCATCTTTTGACGAAGCCAAGCTGGTTGAGAACGTACGTGCCTTCGTTGGTGCCGTCTCCAAGAACAAACCTGCGGGCGCAAAAGGCACCTATATGAAGAAGATCGTTGTGTCTTCGACAATGGGTCCAAGCGTGTCTATCAACGTCGAGAACGCGACAGGCAACTGACGCAGTCTGTCGGATGATTGTTTGGAAGGCGGGTCGTTTGGCCCGCCTTTCTTTTTGTGGCCGCAGCTGCCCGGCTTAGTTGCGGCGGCGCAGAACCTCTTTGCCGCGCTCGCCCATTTCTTCGAGGCTGCGCTGCAAGAAGGGCAAGGCGCGTTCCAAAGCGGTTTGCGCGCCTTTTCGCGTGATCTCCTCACCAATCTCATCAAAGGAATCGAGTAGTTTTTGGTTGATCGGAAATGCCTCTTCGCGCAATGCGAGGATCGCACCGCCCAGTGCCGCATCTGCAACCCAACTCATATCCACCATGTCGAGTGCTTTGAGGTCCTCTATCTCCTTGAAGTCCTCCCGTCTCTCACGATCCTGTTCAAACGGCCGCCACGGGTCGCCCAGGTCAATAAAGGGTAGAAACTCGTTTTCTCTTAGCACAAGGTCCCACGTCCAGATTAGGCGTTGGCACTGGCTGGCGAAGTTTCCGATTGCATCGCGGGCATGGCGGCCAAGGATGACATAGTCGATCAGTCTGGCGTTGCTCGAAGTGATGCGTGGGTCAAAGACTTCGACAAGCTGTTCCGTCTCAATTGCGAGGTAGAGGCCCCAGTTGCGCATGCAGCTGATTTTTGGGGCAGGCGACAGCCATAGTGCAATGTTGACGAAATAGGCCTTGATCTCTTCATAGACGGCTTGACCAGCTGGTGTCGCCAGAAATCCAAGACCTTTGTTACCCGAGATTGGTGGCGCAGAGGTATTGTTCATAGTGTGGGCGCCGGTCAGATTGATGTTAATGAAATGGTGCCAAGTGGCATCGCATACGACGCGCCCGACACTTGCCCGATGCCCGTCATAGGCAGAGATTGCACCAAAGCTGCGCGCAACTGTTGTGCCCATTTTGCCGGATGTGAGGTGACCGCCTATGACCGTCGAGGTCGCGATGACGTCGGGCAGAGGTCTGCTGCCTCCATCGGTGGCGTTGGGAAATTCCGTGAATGTCTTTCCGTCTAGTGTTTCCGTTGCATTTGGATTTGCGGCATGCGTGCATTGGCTTTCATGTGCGTGATCGGGCAAAACTTTGATCGGGCCGTTCGGGCCACACAGAACCGGATGCGGGTAAGAAAATTCCTGAAAGGCCCCGATACGGGTCTGATACATCTGCGGTGTGATGGTTTGCGGGACGTCGTCAGACTGGTCGTTGAACTGATAGCCGGCGTCGTGCCCCTCCCGGTTGGTGTCAAACCGCCCTTCACCTTCAAATGGTGGGGCCACACCTTCGCCATTTGGTCCGGGATTGGGAAAGAACCATCGACGCATCTGCCGGACGCGGGGGACGAAGCCACCCATCGCTGCGCCAAGATCTTCGTGATCACCGGTCGCAAAAACGCCGCCGCCGTCATCCATAAATTGCGTGAGGACCCGCAATTCGCTGTCCGACAGTCGGTTGCTCCAAATCCCATCATTGTCGTCGTCATCGCTGCGCTGGGCGGCGAACAGCCAGACCTGGTCAAAGGCTTCCGGGTCAAAGTCGTCACTTTCGTCGAATTTGAAACTTGTGATGCTCTTTTCGATATCGGGATTTCCAATGCCCATGCGGATGTTGCTGGGGCTGCCACGGTGGGCCACCGTGATCTCGAACTGGACATAGCCATGCGTCTCGTTTTTGAGCACGCTGATTAGATCGCTCAGCCCAAAGTTTTCATCGCTGAAGTAGAGAAAGCTATCCGCAACCATGAGAATGCGCACCGTGCAGGGGCGCCAGAAGAGATCGTAGTATAGGCCGGGGTTGAGGCGAAAGCGCTCAGCGCTTTCAAGTCGAGACGCAATTTTTCTGTCAAAATATAGCTGACGTTCCATGGGAAATCTCCATAGTTATGGGCTAAAATAGAATTGGTTCAATATCGTGACACGGGTTAAAAATAAGGACCCGATAAAGCACTATACCAGAAAAGGCGCTCTGCCTCAAATGAGACGGCAGTTCTCTCTTCACATCTGGTGAAAAATGCACTAACCAACGCCTCGAACGGGTCGTCTGTTGTGTCAGACGGCCTTTTCGATTCGTCCAAGATGGCGGGTTGGGGCGTTAAAACCCCTATAATTCCTACCTGAGACGGGAACAGACCAAATTGTTCATGGGCGATTGCTCCGTGGCGGTTCGGGTGTCCCGTAGAACGGACCCAACCGCCGGAGAAATCCGGTTTGACTGAGCCGGAGGGGAAACCCTCCAAAATTGGAGTGAAACTGTGGATAGAGCCCAGAAAGAGAAATTGGTCGAAGAGCTCGGCCAAATCTTTGAAAGCTCTGGCGTCGTTGTGGTGAGCCACTACGAAGGTATCACGGTTGCCGAGATGCAAGACCTGCGTGCGCGTATGCGCGAAGCTGGTGGGTCTGTGCGTGTTGCCAAGAACAGGCTCGCCAAAATTGCTCTGGAAGGTCAGCCATGCGCAAGCATTTCTGAATACCTGACAGGCATGACCGTTCTCGCCTATTCCGAGGACCCAGTTGCTGCCGCGAAAGTGGTCAACGACTATTCCAAAGATAACGACAAGCTCGTTATCCTTGGTGGGGCCATGGGCGATAACGCGTTGGATGTCGCTGGTGTCAAAGCAGTGGCCGCTATGCCAAGCCGCGAGGAGCTTATTGCTTCCATCGTGGGTTGCATCGGTGCCCCTGCTTCGAACATCGCCGGCGCAATTGGCGCACCTGCTTCGAACATCGCAAGCATCATCAGCACCGTCGAGGACAAGGCAGCCGCCTAGTCTTCGGGAACAGATACCCTCGTGGGCTTGAAAGCTCGACGTTGGAACACAACTTAATAGAACGGAAACAGTATAATGGCTGATCTGAAAAAACTGGCTGAAGAGATTGTTGGTCTGACCCTTCTCGAAGCACAAGAACTGAAAACCATCCTCAAAGACGAGTATGGCATTGAACCTGCTGCCGGTGGCGCAGTTATGATGGCTGGTGCAGCTGGCGGCGACGCTGGCGGTGCAGCTGAAGAAAAATCTGAGTTTGACGTAATCCTGGTTTCTGCAGGCGCTGCAAAAATCAACGTCATCAAAGAAGTCCGCGGCATCACTGGCCTGGGTCTCAAAGAAGCAAAAGACTTGGTCGAAGCTGGCGGCAAAGCTGTCAAAGAAGGCGTCGACAAAGCCGAAGCAGAAGACATCAAAGGCAAGCTGGAAGCAGCTGGCGCAGAAGTCGAACTGAAGTAATCCGGGCGCAGCTTAAGCTGCGACCCTTACAAAAAGAGCTGGACCCGAGCAAAATTCGGGTCCGGCTTTCCGCGTCTCAGAGAGGGCCTTTCATCAGGCTTGACGCTAAAGGGCCTTCTCTAAGGAACGGTAAAACCGCTCGGGAGCGCATTCGTGGGAAGATGCGCAGGTATTGAGTGAACCGTCCCTTATCCAAGTGATCCGCCGCCCGGCCCCGGGGTGACGTGTCCGAGGAAACTGAAAGGCTTTGACGAGCATGGCTCAAACATACGTTGGTCAGAAACGCATCCGTAAATATTTTGGTAAAATCCGCGAAGTTCTCGCGATGCCAAACCTAATTGAAGTTCAGAAGTCGTCCTACGACCTGTTCCTGAAGTCCGGCGATCAGCTGGAGCCAATGGACGGCGAAGGCATTAAAGGCGTCTTCCAGTCGGTCTTCCCGATCAAGGATTTCAACGAAACCGCTATTCTTGAGTTCGTGAAATACGAGCTGGAAGAGCCCAAATACGACGTCGAGGAGTGTCAGCAACGCGACATGACCTACAGCGCGCCACTGAAAGTGACGCTGCGCCTGATCGTGTTTGATATCGACGAAGATACCGGCGCCAAGTCGGTCAAAGACATCAAAGAGCAAGACGTCTTCATGGGCGACATGCCATTGATGACGCCAAACGGAACGTTCGTTGTGAACGGTACCGAGCGTGTGATCGTCTCCCAGATGCACCGCTCCCCCGGTGTGTTCTTCGATCACGACAAAGGTAAAACGCATTCTTCCGGCAAACTGCTGTTCGCCTGCCGCATCATCCCATATCGCGGCTCTTGGTTGGACTTTGAGTTTGACGCCAAAGACGTGGTCTTTGCGCGTATCGACCGTCGCCGGAAACTGCCTGTCTCCACCCTGCTATATGCGCTGGGTCTGGACCAAGAGCAGATCATGGACGCCTATTACGACACCGTGTCGTTCAAGGCTGTGAAGAAAGGTGGCTGGTCCACGAAATTCTTCCCTGAGCGGATCAAAGGCACCAAGCCCGCGGCTGACATCATCAACGCCAAAACTGGCGAAGTGATTGCGGAAGCTGGCAAGAAAGTCACCCCACGTGCTGTGAAGGCAATGATTGATGGTGGCGATGTCGACGAGGTTCTGTTGCCGTTTGAGGGCATCATCGGCCGTTTCGTCGCGCGCGACATGATCAACGAAGAAACCGGTGAGATCTGGGTTGAAGCTGGTGACGAGCTGACGTGGGAGCTGGACAAAAAGGGCGAAGAGGTTATCGGCGGTACGCTGAAAACTCTCGTTGATAACGGCGTTAAGGAAATTCCCGTCCTCGACATCGATAACATCAATGTCGGTCCTTACATCCGCAACACAGTCGCCGTGGACAAGAACTTTGGCCGCGACACTGCGCTGATGGATATCTACCGCGTCATGCGTCCAGGCGAGCCGCCCACCGTTGAAGCGGCGTCGGCTCTGTTCGACACGTTGTTCTTCGATAGCGAGCGCTATGACCTTTCGGCTGTTGGTCGCGTGAAGATGAACATGCGTCTTGATCTGGATGCCGAAGACACCGTACGCACGTTGCGCAAGGAAGACATCGTCGCTTGTATCAAAGCGCTGGTCGATCTGCGTGATGGCCGTGGCGACATCGACGATATCGACCACTTGGGCAACCGTCGTGTGCGCTCCGTTGGCGAGCTGATGGAAAATCAGTACCGCGTCGGCCTGCTGCGTATGGAGCGCGCGATCAAGGAGCGTATGTCTTCGGTCGAGATCGACACGGTGATGCCGCAAGACCTGATCAACGCGAAACCTGCGGCTGCCGCGGTGCGTGAATTCTTCGGCTCTTCACAGCTGTCGCAGTTCATGGACCAAACCAACCCGCTGTCCGAAGTGACGCATAAGCGTCGCCTCTCCGCGCTTGGGCCAGGTGGCCTGACACGCGAACGTGCGGGCTTTGAGGTGCGCGACGTGCACCCAACGCACTATGGTCGTATGTGTCCGATTGAAACGCCGGAAGGGCCGAACATTGGTCTGATCAACTCGCTGGCGACATTTGCCCGCGTGAACAAATACGGCTTCATCGAAACGCCATATCGTAAGGTTGTCGACGGCAAGGTGACGGACGAAGTCAGCTACATGTCCGCGACCGAAGAAATGCGTCACACCGTGGCGCAGGCGAACGCGAACCTTGATGAGAATATGAAATTCGTCAACGATCTGGTGTCTACACGTCAGTCCGGCGAATACATGCTGCAATCGAATGCGAATGTTGACCTGATCGACGTTTCGCCGAAGCAGTTGGTCTCTGTCGCGGCGTCTTTGATCCCGTTCCTTGAAAATGACGATGCGAACCGGGCCTTGATGGGCTCGAACATGCAACGTCAGGCTGTGCCATTGCTGCAAGCTGATGCACCTTTCGTGGGCACCGGTATTGAAGGCGTGGTTGCCACTGACTCCGGGGCTGCGATCCAGGCGAAACGTGGTGGTATCATCGACCAAGTTGATGCGCAGCGTATCGTTGTGCGTGTCACCGATGATCTGGAGCCGGGCGATCCGGGCGTGGATATCTATTCCCTGCGTAAATTCCAGCGCTCCAACCAAAACACCTGCATCAACCAGCGTCCGCTGGTGAAAGTGGGCGGTGTGGTTTCCGCTGGTGAAGTGATCGCTGACGGTCCGTCCACGGATATGGGTGAACTGGCGCTTGGTAAGAACGTGCTCGTCGCGTTTATGCCTTGGAACGGCTACAACTATGAGGACTCAATCCTGATCTCCGAGCGCATCGCGCGTGACGACGTGTTTACCTCGATACATATTGAGGAATTCGAAGTCGCCGCTCGTGACACGAAGCTTGGGCCAGAAGAGATCACACGTGACATTCCAAACGTTGGCGAAGAAGCGCTGCGCAACCTCGACGAGGCGGGCATCGTGTACATCGGCGCGGATGTGGAGCCGGGCGATATTCTGGTTGGTAAGATCACACCAAAAGGCGAAAGCCCGATGACGCCGGAGGAAAAGCTTCTGCGCGCCATCTTCGGTGAGAAAGCCTCCGACGTGCGCGACACCTCGTTGCGCGTGAAGCCAGGTGACTTCGGCACAGTGGTCGAAGTGCGCGTCTTCAACCGCCACGGCGTTGAGAAAGACGAGCGGACTGTTCAGATTGAACGTGAAGAAGTCGAACGTCTGGCGCGTGACCGTGACGACGAGATGGCGATCTTGGATCGTAACATCTACGCCCGTCTGCAAGGCATGTTGCTTGGCAAGAAGGCTGTGAAAGGTCCGAAAGGCGTCTCGTCCAATTCGGAAATCACAGCTGAAATGCTCGAAATGCTGTCGCGCGGTCAGTGGTGGCAGTTGGCTTTGGCCGAAGAGACTGAGGCCGCAGCGGTCGAAGCCTTGAACAGCCAGTACGAGGCGCAGAAGCGTGCTCTGGAAGCCCGTTTCGAGGATAAGGTCGAGAAGGTTCGCCGCGGCGACGATCTGCCACCGGGCGTGATGAAGATGGTCAAAGTCTTCGTGGCTGTGAAGCGCAAGCTGCAGCCCGGCGACAAAATGGCCGGTCGTCACGGCAACAAAGGGGTTATCTCCAAAGTTGTGCCGATGGAGGACATGCCGTTCCTCGAAGACGGGACACCGGTCGATTTCTGTCTGAACCCGCTGGGCGTGCCGTCGCGTATGAACGTCGGACAAATCCTTGAAACGCACATGGGTTGGGCCGCACGTGGTCTGGGTCTGAAAATCGACGATGCTTTGGACGATTTCAAACGCACCGGCGACAGCCAGCCTGTCCGTGATGCCCTGCAGCACGCGTATGGTGACGAGACGTATAACGACGCGTTCGGCAACATGATCGAAACCGACATGATTGAGTCCGCTGAAGCTGTCCGTAAGGGCGTGCCGATTGCGACGCCGGTCTTTGATGGTGCGAAAGAAAGCGATGTGAACGAGGCCTTGGCGAAAGCTGGCTTTGATACGTCGGGTCAGTCGGTGCTTTATGATGGCCGCACAGGTGAGCAATTTGCCCGCCCTGTGACGGTTGGCGTGAAGTATCTGCTGAAACTGCACCACCTCGTGGACGACAAAATCCACGCACGCTCCACCGGGCCTTACTCCTTGGTCACGCAGCAACCTCTGGGCGGTAAAGCCCAGTTCGGCGGCCAGCGTTTCGGGGAGATGGAAGTCTGGGCACTGGAAGCCTACGGCGCGGCTTACACCTTGCAAGAGATGCTGACTGTGAAGTCGGACGATGTTGCGGGTCGGACGAAAGTCTACGAGTCGATCGTCAAAGGCGAGGACAATTTCGAGGCCGGTATCCCGGAATCGTTCAACGTGCTTGTGAAAGAAGTCCGGGGCCTCGGCCTCAACATGGAACTCCTGGATGCGGAGGACGAGGAATAGGCGCGCGCGCGCCTCTTCCCACCCTTCCTTCTGCCCATAACCGATAGGTAAAAATATGAACCAGGAACTGACAACCAACCCGTTTAACCCGGTCACGCCACCGAAGACCTTTGATGAAATCAAAGTCTCCTTGGCATCGCCAGAGCGGATCCTCTCGTGGTCCTATGGCGAGATCAAAAAGCCCGAGACCATCAACTACCGGACGTTCAAGCCTGAACGTGACGGCCTGTTCTGCGCGCGTATCTTTGGCCCGATCAAAGATTACGAATGCCTCTGCGGCAAATATAAGCGCATGAAGTATCGCGGCGTTGTCTGCGAGAAATGCGGTGTTGAAGTTACGCTGCAGAAGGTCCGTCGCGAGCGTATGGGCCATATCGAGCTGGCCGCGCCAGTGGCACACATCTGGTTCCTCAAGTCGCTTCCATCCCGGATCGGCCTGATGCTGGATATGACGCTGCGCGATCTGGAACGTATTCTCTATTTTGAAAACTACGTCGTGATTGAGCCGGGTCTGACTGACCTGACTTATGGCCAGTTGATGAACGAGGAAGAATTCCTCGACGCGCAAGACGCCTACGGCATGGACGCTTTCACCGCCAATATCGGTGCTGAAGCAATCCGCGAAATGCTGGCCGCGATTGATCTGGAAGCCGAAGCCGAGCAGCTTCGCGAAGACCTCGCGGAAGCAACTGGCGAGTTGAAGCCGAAGAAGATCATCAAGCGCCTGAAGCTGGTCGAGAACTTCCTTGAATCCGGCAACCGTCCGGAATGGATGGTTCTGACTGTCGTGCCTGTGATCCCGCCAGAACTGCGCCCGCTGGTGCCTCTGGATGGTGGTCGTTTCGCGACGTCCGATCTGAACGACCTCTATCGCCGCGTGATCAACCGGAACAACCGTCTGAAGCGCCTGATCGAGCTGCGTGCACCTGACATCATCGTCCGCAACGAGAAGCGGATGCTTCAGGAATCCGTCGATGCGCTGTTTGACAATGGCCGTCGCGGTCGGACCATCACGGGTGCGAACAAGCGCCCGCTGAAGTCCTTGTCCGACATGCTGAAAGGGAAGCAAGGTCGCTTCCGTCAGAACCTTTTGGGTAAACGCGTCGACTTCTCTGGCCGTTCGGTCATTGTGACGGGGCCAGAGCTGAAGTTGCACCAATGTGGTCTGCCGAAGAAAATGGCGTTGGAACTGTTCAAGCCGTTCATCTACTCACGGCTTGAGGCCAAAGGGCTTTCCTCCACCGTGAAACAGGCGAAGAAACTGGTCGAAAAAGAGCGTCCCGAAGTGTGGGATATCTTGGACGAAGTGATCCGCGAACACCCTGTCATGCTGAACCGTGCGCCGACGTTGCACCGTCTTGGCATTCAGGCGTTTGAACCGGTTCTGATCGAAGGGAAAGCCATCCAGCTGCACCCGCTGGTCTGTTCGGCCTTTAACGCTGACTTTGACGGTGACCAAATGGCGGTCCATGTGCCGCTGAGCCTTGAAGCGCAGCTTGAAGCCCGCGTTCTGATGATGTCCACGAACAACGTTCTGTCGCCAGCAAACGGCGCACCGATCATCGTGCCGTCGCAGGATATGATCCTTGGCCTCTACTACATCTCGATGGAGCGGGAGGGCATGGTTGGCGAAGGCATGGTCTTCTCCGACGTGGAAGAAGTGCAGCACGCTTTGGACGCTGGCACCGTGCATCTGCACGCCAAAATCCAAGCCCGCCTGCCGCAGATCGACGACGAAGGCAACGAGGTGCTGACGCGCTTTGACACCACGCCGGGTCGTCTGCGTCTGGGCGCGCTTCTGCCGCTGAATGCGAAAGCGCCATTTAGCTTGGTCAACCGCCTGCTGCGGAAGAAGGAAGTGCAGCAGGTTATTGACACGGTCTACCGTTATTGCGGCCAGAAAGAGTCGGTTATCTTCTGTGACCAGATCATGTCCATGGGCTTCAAAGAGGCGTTCAAGGCCGGTATTTCGTTCGGTAAAGACGACATGCTGATCCCTGACACCAAATGGCCGATCGTGGATAACACCCGTGATCAAGTGAAAGAGTTCGAACAACAGTACATGGACGGCCTGATCACTCAGGGCGAGAAGTACAACAAGGTGATCGATGCTTGGTCGAAATGTAACGACCAAGTTACCGATGCCATGATGGGCTCGATCTCTGACAGTGGACGTGCGGAAGACGGCTCTGAGAAAGAACCAAACTCCGTCTACATGATGGCCCACTCCGGTGCGCGTGGCTCGGTCACGCAGATGAAGCAGCTAGGCGGGATGCGCGGTCTGATGGCCAAGCCGAATGGCGAGATCATCGAGACGCCGATCATCTCGAACTTTAAGGAAGGTCTGACCGTTCTTGAGTACTTCAACTCCACCCACGGTGCCCGTAAGGGTCTGTCGGACACGGCGCTGAAGACAGCGAACTCCGGTTATCTGACACGTCGTTTGGTCGACGTGGCGCAAGACTGCATCGTTCGTATGCACGACTGTGGCACCGAGAACTTCATCAATGCGTCTTCGGCAGTCAATGACGGTGAAGTCGTCTCCTCCATCGGTGAGCGTTTGCTCGGCCGGACCGCGGCTGAGGACATCCTTGTTCCGGGGACCGATGAAGTTCTGGTGGCACGTGACGAGCTGATCGACGAGCGGAAGGCAGACGCGATTGATGCAGCTGATATTCCGAACGCCAAAATGCGCTCGCCGCTGACCTGTGAAGCCGAAGAAGGGGTTTGCGCCATGTGCTATGGTCGTGACCTTGCACGCGGTACGCTGGTCAACACTGGCGAGGCTGTTGGCATTATCGCCGCGCAGTCTATCGGTGAGCCTGGTACACAGTTGACGATGCGGACCTTCCACATCGGCGGTGTGGCCCAAGGTGGTCAGCAATCCTTCCTTGAAGCCTCGCAAGAGGGTAAGGTCGCGTTTGAGAACGCCAATATTCTCGAAAACGCGTCTGGCGAGCAAGTCGTCATGGGCCGCAATATGCAGCTGACCATCACCGACGATAACGGTGTGGAACGCGCGCGGCACAAGATCGACTACGGCTCCAAACTGCACATCAAGGACAAGGCGAAGGTCTCCCGTGGTGATAAGCTGTTCGAATGGGATCCTTACACACTGCCGATCATCGCGGAAAAAGACGGTAAGGCCCGTTTCGTTGATCTGATCTCCGGTATCGCCGTGAAGGATGAAACCGATGATGCGACAGGCATGACCCAGAAGATCGTGGTCGACTGGCGTGCGGCACCCAAAGGCAATGAGCTCAAGCCTGAGGTCATTCTTGAGGATGCCAATGGCGAGCCTGTGCGTTTGGACAATGACAACCCTGCGACATACCCAATGTCCGTGGATGCCATCCTGTCCATCGAAGACGGCCAGGACGTCAAAGCCGGTGACGTGGTTGCGCGTATCCCGCGTGAGGGTGCCAAGACCAAGGACATTACCGGTGGTCTGCCACGTGTGGCCGAGCTGTTTGAAGCCCGTCGTCCGAAAGACCACGCGATCATCGCTGAGATTGATGGTTACGTGCGCTTCGGCAAGGACTACAAAAACAAGCGTCGCATTGCGATCGAAAGCTCCGATGATCCGGATCACAAGGTTGAGTACATGGTGCCGAAGGGCAAACACATTCCGGTTGCGGAAGGTGATTTTGTCCAGAAGGGCGACTACATCATGGACGGCAACCCTGCGCCGCATGACATCCTGTCCATCATGGGTGTCGAGGCCTTGGCTGACTACATGATCGACGAGGTTCAGGACGTCTATCGCCTGCAAGGTGTGAAGATCAACGACAAGCATATCGAAGTGATCGTCCGCCAGATGCTGCAGAAATGGGAGATCAGCGCGTCTGGTCAGACCACTCTGCTGAAGGGCGAGCATGTTGATAAGGCTGAGTTCGACGCGGCCAATGAGAAAGCCATCGCACGTGGGCATCAGCCTGCGGAAGGTGCGCCGATCTTGTTGGGCATCACCAAGGCCTCGTTGCAGACACGTTCCTTCATCTCGGCGGCGTCCTTCCAGGAAACCACACGGGTTCTGACGGAGGCGTCTACGCAAGGGAAGCGCGACAAGCTGATCGGTCTGAAAGAGAACGTGATCGTGGGTCGTTTGATCCCTGCGGGTACTGGTGGGGCGACCCAACAGATGCGTAAGATTGCGAGCGATCGTGATAATGTCGTCATCGAAGCGCGGAAGGCTGAGGCTGAGGAAGCGCTGGCTTTGGCTGCTCCGGAAGAAACCATTGGTGACGATGTCGTCGGTGGATCGGAGTTTGACACGGTTATTGATACGACCGAGGAAAGCCGCGATTAAGCGACTGAGCTTTTAAGACTTCTAAAGCCCCGCTCCTGATCGAGCGGGGCTTTTTTGTTTTCCCCGCGTGCGGGGATTTTTATAAGATATTGATTTTAAGGCATTATCAGAAAAATTTACGTTTTCTTAATCAGCGGAGATGTGCCCTCCCGGTGCATTCTTGTTTCACGCTTGATAAGATCATCACAGGCTTAGGGAGCGGGATGATGATCGAACGGTTGGACTATGTGACGATAAACAGCGCAGCGATTGCGAGTATGGCGCAGGCGAAAACGCATGTGGCTTTGCTGGATGCGCGGCTGAAAGCTGTTGTCGAACTCCGGGTCTCCCAAATTAATGGATGCGCCTATTGCGTTGATTTGCATACGCGTGAGGCAAGGGCTGCCGGTGAAGGACAGCAACGCCTTGATTGCCTGACGGTTTGGCGGGAATGCGGGTTCTTCGATGCGCGAGAAATGGCAGCATTGGACTGGGCCGAAGCGGTGACACGTGTCGCGGATCAAGGCGCGCCTGAGGAATTGTTCGCGGCACTCAAACTGCATTTCTCAGATGCTGAAATTGTCGATCTGACCCTTGCGATTGCGCAGATGAATGCTTGGAACCGTTTAGCCATCAGCTTTGGGCACGTCCCTGACGCGGAGGGTTAAGCCGTTGGCGGTATGCAGCGACACCTGACCGGAGGCGTACCGAATCAAATCGCACGCCTGCTACTCGTCTGCTGCTTGACGGACCGTTCATGCGGGGATACGCCTCGACGCTTCGTTTTCAGCGACAGGAATAGCCATGCCAGAGCAAAGCCACATATTGGGGGTCGATTTTGGGACGTCGAATTCGGCGGCGGGCTATTTGCAAGATGCCAAACCAGTTTTGATTGAGTTGGAAGACGGGCAAGACACTGTGCCGACGGCGGTGTTCTTTGATTTCGACCAGCGCAAGATGGTGATCGGTGCGCCTGCCAATCAAGCTCTGCTTGAGGGATTGGAGGGGCGATTTATGCGCTCGCTCAAGCGTATTTTGGGCACCAGTCTGATGCATGAGAAGCGCCAGCTTTTGAACGAGCGGATTAGTTTTGTCGATATCATCAGCCGGTTCTTGGTGCAGGTGAAGGCACGGGCAGAAGCAAAGACGGGGCTGGTGTTTGAGCGTGCTGTGTCTGGTCGCCCCGTCGTGTTTCACGGCGTGGATGATCCGCGCGAGGCGCAGGCGGAAGCGGATTTGCGAGCCTGTTATTTGGCGGCCGGTTTCAAGGACGTGTCATTTCTGGCCGAACCCGAAGCGGCGGCGATTGCTAGCGGTGCGTTGGAAAGCGAAGGGGAGGTTGGGCTGATCGTTGATATCGGCGGCGGAACCTCGGATTTTTCGCTGTTTCGGTCGGGGCCTCATGGGATCACGGTTCTCGCCAATCACGGTGTGCGCATCGGCGGAACGGATTTTGACCGCACGCTCAGCATTGATCATGTGATGCCGTTATTAGGGAAGGGCGGTCAGTTGCGCAAAGTCTTTGGCGATGATCTGACGCCAGTACCTGCGGCGATTTTCAACAACCTCGCGACTTGGGAGCAGATCCCGTTTCTTTATGCGCCGCAAACCCGCCGGATGGTGGCTGAGATGCTGCAATTGGCGGTCGAGCCAGAGAAGCTGGGCCGTTTGGATGCGGTGTTGGAAGAAGAGCTGGGTCATGAGCTGGCCTTCGCGGTAGAGCAGGGCAAAATCACGGCCAATAGTGGCGTCGCGGATGCGGTGATCGCGTTGGGGTTGATTGAAAAAGGTCTGAGCGCGGAATTGTCGCCCGCGATGCTATCGGCCAGTTTGACCACTCATGCGGACGCATTGCGTGGCGGCGCGGACAGGATTCTGCAGATGGCGGGGTTTGAAGCCGGGCAGGTGGATCGCGTGATTTATGTTGGCGGCTCCAGTCTGATGTCGATGGTGTCTGACACTATGAAGGCGCAGTTCCCCATGGCTGAACATTCCTTCACCGAAGTTTTCACGGCAGTGGCGGATGGGTTGGCTATCGCGGCGGGGCGGGATCCGTTTGGATGAAGTGATGACCGTTTTCGGTTAACAGGTCTTCGACTTCTGCGAGATGTTTTTGCGGCACCAAAATGTGTTCGCCGTCGAAGGTGCAGACGACAAAGACGCCGATACCCGCGGCTGAGATCGGGGTCACGAGTGCTGCGACAATGCCGGTCTCCTCAAAGGCGAAAGGGCCGATGCTGCGAAAACAGGCCCAGTCACGCTCGGACGTGACGGTGGCGGGGATACGGTCTTGGTCGCAGATCAGGGTCAGTTCGTCATCCGAGCGGATGATTGCAGAAAAGCCCGGTCCATTGATCCAGTTAGGGATCGGGGCGTCTGCCGCCAGCTGGGCCACGCCGTACTGACCGTCAATGGTTCTGAGTTTCACGTGGGCCTCCCGCGCTTTGAGTTTGTGACGGGGGTACCACGGCACGGTGGTGGCTCTATGGAGTGAAAACGTCGCAGGTTACTGCGCGAGGTAGTCCCGAATGACTTTCGCGTCGGCGGCGTTCAGGCAGGGGGCGGCTGTGGGCATGTCAGCGCGGGCAAGGTCGGGGAAGAGCGACAGAAGTTCGTCGCGGGTGGATTTGCCAAGCGCATTCATCGCCATGTCGCCGGGGAAGAAGCTTTCTGACAGGGCGCCGTTGGCTTCGATGATTTCGTGCTGATCGAAGAGGAGGTGGAAGTAATCCACGTCGCCTTCCGTCTGGCGCGTGACGCCTTCCAACCCGATGAGGTGGATCGCGGGGATCAAAACGGCCTCCGCCGAGAAGTGCAAATGTGCGGCAGGGCCGGTGATCAGCATGCGGTGTTGCGGGGAAACGGTCAGGTCTGCGGTATTGCCCAGCACATCTTTGGCGATTTGAACGGGCGCGACATTACCTTTGGCCGCGACCGTGGTGGAGCCAATCCAGCGAATGGGTTTCGCGCCGGACCGGGTCAGGATCATGTCGCCGATGTTCAGGTCTTCGATGGCTGTACAGGTGCCGTCCGCGCGACGGATCTGGGTGCCGCGTGTGAAACACGGGATGAAGTCTTCGTAATCGCTATTGCCAAAATTAGACCCGTTGGTTTTGACATATTTCGTTCCGGGAACGAGGAAGTCATCTGTGGCAAAGCCCCAGATATCGCTGAAGTTCCCATCCCGCGAAAAGACGGCGAGGCGGATGGTGGGCCCAGTTTGATTGCCAAAGTCATCGAGCGCCCGCAGGAATATGATCGATTCAGATTCGACGCCGGTGCCGTTGGGGATCAGCCCGCCGCCATCCAAGATGGTGTGACCGCCGGGATTGCCGTCTTCAAACACGTCCGGATCGCCGCCAGTGTCATCGACGACGACATCTTCACGGCCAAACCCTGATTGAAACTCATAGATCGTGCCGTTGGGGGTGTTGCCGTTGTTGATGATCGGGTTGCCCGGCGTTTGGAAAGGAGACGAGGCATCGACAAGCAAGGCTTCGCTGTCGAAGACGAGCAGATTTCTGGCGACCATCTGGCGGCTCCTGACCTATATGCACCGCCCCTTGCGATACAATTATTGGCGCAGCGGACAGCGTTTTGCTGTAGCCCGTGCGACGTTCTGACTTGAGATGCGCGCAATGCTCCTGTCATGGCAAGGGGACACACTGTTTCGTTATTGGAAACTGTATGAAAACGTTATTAGAATGAATGGGTTACGGATCGGCTGATCACCGCTTAGTGAAGATCTGGCGGTTGTTTGCGCGCGAGGGGCCGGATTTGTTTCGCTCCGGTAAACCCTGCAAGGGCAGTGCCTTGCGAGAAATCGGAGGAGAGTCGGTTGTGGCTGTTGACACCTCACGTCAACCCTTCTAGTAAGCGCGCAATCACGACGGGGCACGCCCGTTTTGTATTCAAAATTTAAGTGGTCAAGTTCCCAGCGCCTTTAGCTTTGAACCTCTGAAACTCCACCGCTCGGAACCCAGGTAGGGTAACCCGTTGCGGGTCTTTGTGTTTGCGGACGCGCGAATGCTGAACTGAACGACCCGCGAGGGCGAGAGATATAATCGGGGCATTGCGCCCCACATGAAGATGCAAACAAGGGGAAATCCTGAATGCCAACGATCCAACAGCTGATCCGCAAGCCGCGTCAGCCAAAGCGTAAGACCTCGAAGTCGATGCACCTAGAGCAATGCCCACAGAAACGTGGCGTATGTACTCGGGTTTACACGACAACACCTAAGAAACCGAACTCCGCGATGCGGAAAGTCGCAAAGGTTCGCCTGACCAACGGTTTCGAAGTTATTTCCTACATCGGTGGTGAAAGCCACAACCTGCAAGAGCACTCTGTTGTTCTGATCCGTGGCGGTCGTGTGAAAGACCTTCCGGGTGTCCGTTACCACGTTCTGCGTGGTGTTTTGGATACCCAAGGCGTCAAAGACCGTAAGCAACGCCGTTCGAAATACGGCGCGAAGAAGCCTAAGTAAGGAAGAGATCAGATGTCACGTCGTCACGCCGCCGAGAAGCGCCAGATTTTGCCAGACGCCAAGTTTGGTGATCTCGTTCTGAGCAAATTTATGAACAACCTGATGATCGACGGCAAAAAATCTGCCGCCGAACGCATCGTCTACAACGCGTTTGATCGCGTTGAAGAGAAACTGAAGAAAGCCCCTGTGGAAGTGTTCCACGAGGCGCTGGACCTGATCAAACCATCTGTCGAGGTGCGTTCGCGCCGCGTCGGTGGTGCGACATACCAAGTTCCAGTTGAAGTGCGCCCAGAGCGCCGCGAAGCATTGGCCATCCGCTGGTTGATCAAAGCGGCCCGTTCGCGCAACGAGAACACGATGGAAGAACGCCTTGCAGGCGAGCTGATGGATGCCATCAACTCCCGCGGCTCGGCCGTAAAGAAACGTGAAGACACGCATAAAATGGCCGACGCGAACAAAGCGTTCAGCCACTACCGCTGGTAAGAGGACCGCACAGCTATGGCACGCGAATATCCACTCGACCGCTATCGTAACTTCGGCATCATGGCTCACATTGATGCTGGTAAGACGACCTGTTCCGAGCGCATCCTGTATTACACAGGTAAAGAGCATAACATCGGCGAAGTTCACGACGGTGCTGCAACCATGGACCACATGGAGCAGGAACAAGAGCGCGGCATTACAATCACATCCGCTGCGACAACCACGTTCTGGGAGCGTACAGAAGACGGTGAAACGCCTGACTCTGAAAAGCACCGCATGAACATCATCGACACCCCGGGCCACGTTGACTTCACAATCGAAGTTGAGCGTTCCTTGGCTGTTCTTGATGGCGCGGTTTGCGTTCTTGACGCAAACGCCGGTGTTGAGCCTCAGACAGAAACTGTTTGGCGTCAGGCTGACCGTTACAAAGTGCCACGTATGGTCTTTGTGAACAAAATGGACAAAATCGGCGCTGACTTCTTCAACTGTGTGCGCATGATCGAAGACCGGACTGGTGCGAAAGCTGTTCCAGTTGGTATCCCGATCGGTGCGGAAACAGAGCTGGAAGGCCTGTTGGACCTCGTCACGATGGAAGAGTGGCTGTGGCAGGGTGAAGATCTGGGCGCGTCCTGGATCAAAGCCCCCATTCGCGACAGCCTGAAAGACATGGCTGACGAATGGCGCAACAAGCTTGTCGAAGCTGCCGTCGAAATGGACGATGACGCGATGATGGAGTATCTGGAAGGCAACGAGCCTGACATCAAAACTCTCCGCGCGCTGATCCGTAAGGGTACACTGGCTATGGCATTCGTGCCTGTGCTGGGTGGCTCCGCGTTCAAAAACAAAGGTGTTCAGCCTTTGCTCAACGCTGTTGTTGACTATCTGCCGAGCCCGCTCGACGTGGTTGACTACATGGGCTTCAAACCCGGTGATGAAGACGAAGTTCGTAACATTGCGCGTCGTGCTGACGATGACATGGCGTTCTCCGCTCTGGCATTCAAAATCTGGAATGACCCGTTTGTGGGCTCGCTGACATTCACACGGATCTATTCCGGTAAGCTGGAAAAGGGCGACACGTTCCTGAACTCCACCAAAGGCAAGAAAGAGCGCGTTGGCCGCATGATGATCATGCACTCCAACGACCGTGACGAGATCACTGAAGCATTCGCTGGTGACATCATCGCGCTTGGCGGCCTGAAGGACACGACAACGGGTGACACGCTTTGCGCCGTCAACGATCCGGTTGTTCTGGAAACGATGACCTTCCCGGACCCAGTGATCGAGATCGCGGTTGAGCCTAAAACCAAGGGCGACCAAGAGAAGATGGGCATCGCTTTGCAGCGTCTGTCTGCTGAGGATCCGTCCTTCCGCGTGGAAACTGATCTGGAGTCCGGTCAGACCATCATGAAGGGCATGGGCGAATTGCACCTCGACATTCTTGTCGACCGCATGAAGCGCGAGTTCAAAGTGGAAGCCAATATCGGTGCGCCTCAGGTGGCATATCGTGAGACAATCTCGAAAGAGGTTGAGCACACATATACCCACAAGAAGCAATCTGGTGGTTCCGGTCAGTTTGGTGAGGTCAAACTCATCATCACACCGACAGAGCCGGGCGAAGGCTATTCCTTCGAGAGCCGCATCGTTGGTGGTGCTGTTCCGAAAGAATACATCCCGGGCGTTGAAAAAGGCATCAACTCTGTCATGGATAGCGGCCCGCTGGCTGGCTTCCCTGTGATCGACTTCAAGGTGGCCTTGATCGACGGTAAGTTCCACGACGTTGACTCCTCCGTTCTCGCATTCGAGATCGCTGCACGTATGTGTATGCGTGAAGGCATGCGTCTGGCTGGTGCGAAACTGTTGGAACCGATCATGAAAGTCGAAGTGATCACCCCTGAAGAATACACAGGTGGTATCATCGGCGATCTGACATCGCGTCGTGGTCAGGTTCAGGGTCAAGACACCCGCGGCAACGCTATTGCGATTGACGCACAGGTGCCTCTGGCGAACATGTTCGGCTACATCAACACCTTGCGGTCGATGTCGTCTGGTCGTGCGAACTTCACCATGCAGTTCGGTCATTACGAAGCTGTTCCGTCGAACATCTCCGAAGAAATCCAAGCGAAATTCGCTTAACAGCGGTGCGCGCTTCGGCGCGCGCCCTACCAACCCCGTAGGGTGTGTGACCTCACACACCGCTCGAAAAACCTTAAGGAGGCCATCATGGCTAAGGAAAAATTTGAACGTACGAAACCGCATGTGAATATCGGCACGATTGGTCACGTTGACCATGGTAAGACGACGTTGACGGCGGCGATCACGAAGTATTTTGGTGATTTTCAGGCCTATGACCAGATCGATGGTGCGCCGGAAGAAAAAGCGCGTGGGATCACGATTTCCACGGCGCACGTTGAGTATGAGACTGACACGCGTCACTATGCGCACGTCGACTGCCCCGGCCACGCCGACTACGTCAAAAACATGATCACAGGTGCCGCTCAGATGGACGGCGCGATCCTGGTTGTGAACGCAGCTGACGGCCCGATGCCACAGACACGCGAGCACATCTTGCTGGGCCGCCAGGTTGGCATCCCGAAGATGGTCGTGTTCATGAACAAAGTGGACCAAGTTGACGACGAAGAGCTTCTTGAGCTGGTCGAGATGGAAATTCGCGAATTGTTAAGCTCCTATGAGTATCCAGGCGACGATATCCCGGTGATCCCGGGCTCGGCACTGGCGGCAATGGAAGGCAACAACCCTGAGATCGGCGAAGAAGCCATTCGCAAGCTGATGGCGGCTGTCGACGAGTATATCCCGACACCTGAGCGTGCTGTTGACCAGCCGTTCCTGATGCCTGTGGAAGACGTGTTCTCGATCTCTGGTCGCGGGACTGTTGTGACAGGCCGTGTTGAGCGTGGCGTGATCAATGTGGGTGAAGAAATCGAGATCGTTGGTATCCGTGATACGGCGAAAACGACCTGCACAGGCGTTGAAATGTTCCGCAAGCTGCTCGATCGCGGTGAAGCTGGCGACAACATCGGTGCGCTTCTGCGTGGTATCGACCGTGATGGCGTTGAGCGTGGTCAGGTTCTGTGTAAGCCAGGCTCTGTCCAGCCGCACACGAAGTTCGAGGCTGAGGCGTATATTCTGACCAAAGAAGAAGGTGGCCGTCACACGCCATTCTTCGCCAACTACCGCCCACAGTTCTACTTCCGGACAACAGACGTCACGGGCACTGTTCAACTGCCATCGGGCACAGAGATGGTGATGCCGGGCGACAACCTGAAGTTCGACGTTGAGCTGATCGCACCGATCGCGATGGAGCAAGGCCTCCGCTTCGCGATCCGCGAAGGCGGCCGCACCGTTGGCGCGGGTGTTGTGTCGAAGATCACTGAGTAACGACGGCTCCGCCGTCGGGTGAGCGGCAGGCGGTTTCCAATGGAAATCGCCGAGGGCTCACACCCCCGAACAGCTGGGGGCCACCGGTAGACATGGAGAAAGGCCGCGTCCGAAGGGAGGCGGCCTTTTTTGTCTGTGGATTCAAGGTCCAAGAAGCGGCTGTAGAACGAGTATTGTCCTGCCCCGAACGACTATTTAATTGTCAGAGTTCTGCTATGAAATGTGCTTGTGGCCATCGGCATCCAATTGGATAATTCTGTCAGGCTGCGCAAACGAGTGGGAAGGTAAGTCTTTTGTCGGATCGTCGAGACGTTTGGATTATTGGGGACAGCCACGTATCAGCGTTTGCGGCGAATGACCTGATGATTGCGGAATATCCCGCTGTGGTTGAGGGAACATTCCCGAATGTCAAAGTCTGCCGCGTTGGCGCGCAGCTGGCGGGGACACTTTCCAAAAGTGACTCCTCTACAGGCGGTCGTAGAAAGGCTTTCGATCTGATCTCCCAAATTCAGGTGAATTCCTTTGTATTCTTTTCTTTCGGAGAAATAGACTGCCGTGCTCATATTGTGAGGCGGTCAAATTTTGACGACGCTCAGATCGCAGGGACAGTTCAGACGACAGTGGACGGCTATCTGAGCTTCGTTTCTGATTTCAAGAAGGAGGCTGACGATCTGAATTTGAATGTGGGTGTAATTAG
Source organism: uncultured Litoreibacter sp. (assembly GCA_947494435.1). Classification (GTDB taxonomy): domain Bacteria; phylum Pseudomonadota; class Alphaproteobacteria; order Rhodobacterales; family Rhodobacteraceae; genus Litoreibacter. Next base: position 370,348 of record CANLUY010000001.1, on the reverse strand, counting down.
CCCTCCGCCGACCTCATCAACGCTGCATCCCGCCGTTAGGCATCCCAGCCTGAGTAAACTGTCAAACTTGGCGCGCACACCGATCGGGCGTGTCATATTGCGTTTGGCGCGGAATTTCGTTCCACGGAAAAGCAAGCTGAACGAGGCCATCTGGATGTCGATTACCTACTCCGGTTCAGAGATGCAGAGGCGGTTGGCGAGCAAGTTGTTTGTCGAAAAATTGTCTGAGGGAAGCAATAGGTTGGGGATAGCGTTCATAGATATGCACACGCCATTTCTGTCTGAGGATGGATCTTGTGATGCAAAATGGTTTTGGGACACGATCCATCTTAAAAAGTCTGCGGTCGATGAAGTGAAGGACAGTTTCGTCGCTTTGGGGATCGACAATTTTGGTGCGCCGGTCGCAGACAAATAGAGGCTCTTGGTCAAGATAACTTTTGATAGATGTCATGCGCGCCGGTCTACCCCGCGTGTAAGTTACAATCCGCAACAACGGTCGGGTTGTCAGCGCACTGGGTAGAAATGAAAGAGGGCCGCCTCAGAACTGAGACGGCCCGTTTTCGGTTGAACCTCAAGCCAGATCAGGCGGCTTTCTTGTTCACAACGCCGGTGGCGATGTCTGTCATCGTGCGGTCGCCATTATAGGTGTCGTCCAACAGCTTCTGCAGCTGGCTTCCATCCTCATCAAGGCCGAGGCGGTTTGCGAAGGCCACGAGGCAGCCATAGCCAGCCAAGGCGTAATGTACCATGCGCTGGTATTGCGTAATGATCATCGCATCGCGCGTGGCGTCATCGCCAAACTCCGCTTCGAGCACGTGAGCGCGGGCTTCCTTGACCAAACCTTCCATGCCTTTGCAATGCTCACCATTGGGGTCAATGTCATGCTTTGCGCAGATGGATTTCAGCACGTCGATACCTTCGGAAATACCATTGGCGCCAGCGTTCAGCGCTTCCGACAGGTCTTTGTCGGTTGCTGCCCCGCTCAGCTTGCTGGTGGCAGTCAGCGATTGCGTGCAAGCGCTGTAAAGGTCCTGAAGTTGATCGTGATAGACGTCGTGCAAAGAGTTAAGTGCCATCTCATTTCCTTTCAAATGTGGTTACGTTTCAGTAAGGGAACGAGCGGGCCATTCGTTAGGTTCCCGATATTTTTCTGAAGATCGCAGATGGGTCGGTTAAATGGCTTGCCAGCCCCAGCGACTCCCCCTATACGCACCAACACGGAACGGGGGTATGCCATGCATGCCCCTCTTTATGTTCCGCCATAAGACGCGATGAGGGATGTGGATGAGCCACATTCGTCCAATCCGTTGAGACCTCACTGATGAGGGAATAGTGTAATGGCAGCGAGCCAAAACATTCGCATCCGCCTGAAGGCGTTTGACTACCGGGTTCTGGATGCATCTACCCAAGAGATCGTAAACACCGCAAAGCGCACTGGCGCTGATGTGCGTGGCCCGATCCCGCTTCCAAACAAGATCGAGAAATTCACCGTTCTTCGTGGCCCACACGTGGATAAGAAATCTCGTGACCAGTTCGAAATCCGCACGCATAAGCGTCTGCTGGATATCGTCGACCCAACACCGCAGACTGTGGACGCGCTTATGAAGCTCGACCTTGCTGCCGGCGTTGACGTCGAAATCAAAGTTTAAAGGAGGGCTTACGTATGTTGCGCTCCGGTGTAATTGCGAAGAAGGTCGGCATGACCCGCCTCTTCATGGAAGACGGCAAGCAGATCCCTGTCACCGTTCTTCAACTTGATAAACTCGAAGTTGTTGCTCAGCGCACAACTGAAAAGGACGGCTACGTGGCCGTTCAGCTTGGTGCCGGTACGGCCAAAGCGAAACGCACATCCAAAGCGATGCGCGGTCACTTTGCAGCTGCCAAAGTAGAGCCCAAGCGCAAGATCGCGGAATTCCGCGTTGCTGAAGAAAACCTGATCCCTGTTGGCGAAGAAATCATCGCGGCCCATTACTTTGAAGGCCAGTTTGTTGATGTTGCCGGTACATCGATTGGTAAAGGCTTTGCCGGTGCCATGAAGCGTCACAACTTCGGCGGTCTGCGCGCGACACACGGTGTTTCTATTTCGCACCGTTCGCACGGCTCTACTGGTCAGTGTCAGGACCCGGGCAAGGTGTTCAAAGGCAAGAAAATGGCCGGTCATATGGGTGCAGCCCGTGTCACCACGCAGAACCTGCAGGTTGTTAAAACCGACGTAGAGCGTGGCCTGATCATGATCAAAGGCGCGGTTCCCGGCTCCAAAGGCGGCTGGGTCACAGTCAAGGATGCGGTCAAGAAGCCAACTCCTGAAAACGTGATCTACCCTGCCGCTCTGGCCTCTGCTGCCCGTGAAGCTGCGAAAGCCGCTGAAGAAGCAGCCGCAGCAGCTGCAGCGGAAGCAGAAGAAGAAGCAAAGCGTCTGGCTGAAGAGCAAGCCGCACAAGAAGCGGCCGCATTGGCGGAAGCGGAAGCCTCCATCGAAGCTGACAAAGCTGAAGAGGGTGACGCACCTGCCGCAGATGCAGCCCCAGAAGGAGACAAGTCCGATGAAAGCTGATGCCATCAAACTCGACGGCAAGAAGGCTGGCTCGGTTGAGCTGTCTGATGCCATCTTCGGTCTGGAGCCACGTGCGGACATCCTGCATCGTGTGGTTCGTTGGCAGCGCAACAACGCGCAGGCTGGCACCCACAAGGTGAAGACTCGGTCCGAGGTGAACTATTCCACCAAGAAGATTTATCGCCAGAAAGGCACCGGCGGCGCACGCCACGGCGCGCGTTCTGCTCCGATCTTCCGCGGTGGTGGTGTCTACAAAGGCCCGACCCCTCGCAGCCATGGTCACGATCTGCCGAAGAAGGTCCGCAAGCTGGGCCTCAAGCACGCGCTGTCCGCGAAAGCGAATGCAGGCGAGCTGGTGATCCTCGACGATATCAACGTCAAGGACGTCAAAACCAAAGCTCTGGCCGCTCAGGTCAAAGAGCTGGGGTGGAAACGTGCTCTGATCATCGACGGTGCTGAAGTGAACCAAGATTTCGCTCAAGCCGCTCGCAACATTGCTGGTCTGGATATCCTGCCAACAATGGGCGCGAACGTGTTCGACATCCTGAAACGCGACACTTTGGTTATCACCAAAGCCGGTCTGGAAGCATTGGAGGCTCGCCTGTCATGAGCACTAAAGCTGAACATTACGACGTGATCCGCAAGCCTGTGATCACCGAGAAAGCAACCATGGCCTCTGAGTCCAATGCCGTTGTTTTCGAGGTCGATATCGCAGCGAACAAACCTATGATCAAAGAAGCGGTGGAAACACTCTTCGGCGTCAAGGTCAAAGCGGTCAACACGACGATCACCAAAGGTAAGTCCAAGCGCTTCCGCGGCCAACTCGGCAAGCGCAAGGACGTCAAAAAGGCGTATGTGACCTTGGAAGAAGGTAACACGATTGACGTGAGCACTGGTCTGTAAAGATCGGTTCAGATGAATTATCGGAAAGCCCTGCTCAATTGAGCGGGGCTTTTTCTTTTGAGCATTACCGTTTGTGTTCTTTGATCTGTCTTCAGAGGGCCACCGAAATGTTTCGGCGACGTCGGGGCAAGGACCGGAACTTCCGCGTCGCATGAGGGTTGGGTGGGTGAAGGGCGCGTAAAGTGCCTGCGCATCAACACTACTCATAAAAGGAAACCAGATGAAAATTCTGATGGTACTCACATCGCATGACAAGCTAGGCGACACGGGCAAGACGACGGGCTTCTGGTTGGAGGAATTCGCAGCGCCGTTTTATGTGCTGAGGGACGCGGGCGCCGAGGTCACCTTGGCATCGCCCAAAGGCGGGAAACCTCCGCTGGACCCCAGCAGTGATGCCGACGACGCGCAGACAGAGGCGACTAAGCGCTTCAAAGATGACGACGCCGCGCAAAAGGCGCTGTCCCAAACCGAAGTCCTGTCTGAAATCGACCCGACGGCCTATGACGCTGTATTTTATCCCGGCGGCCACGGCCCCTTGTGGGACTTGGCGGAGGATGCCGACAGCATCAACCTGCTTGAGGCGTTCAACCGCTCAAACCGCCCCATTGGCGCGGTGTGCCACGCGCCTGCGATCTTCAAACATCCCAAAGGCGTCGACGGCCAACCGCTCGTCCGTGGCAAGGTCGTGACCGGCTTCACGAATACGGAGGAAGAGGGCGTGGGCCTGACCGACGTCGTGCCATTCCTTGTGGAGGACATGCTGAAAGCCAATGGTGGCGACTATCAGAAAGGCGACGACTGGGCCTCCTTCGTTGTCACCGATGGCCTGCTCGTCACCGGCCAAAACCCTGCGTCGTCTGAAGAGGCGGCGAAGAAATTGCTGGCTTTGATGTAGCCTCAGGAACGATTGAGCTTCGCTCAAGACGACGGTCGCTAAGGCAAAGCCAAGCGTTTTCGGGGCGGGCTTGGCAAGCGTCAGGAAGTCGAGAAGGCCTGTGTGATCTTGAGACAAGGCAATACGTTCGACGTGGGCGCTGGTCTGTAAGACTGGTCCGATAGTGTATTGAGAAGCCCCGGTTGCGAAAGCGACTGGGGCTTCTTATTTGGCAGATTTCGAATAGCTACCGGGTGCCGATGTCACGTCGCAAGCGACATGACTTTCCGCACTGTTTGAAAGAGTCTTGGCTTTTCCAAACTTGCCCGGAATCAAGCCATAGGCGCCGGGCATCGACTGCATTGACTGGCAGGTGATTGCCAAAGGCAATCACCGAGAGGGGCCGGCGCCAGGGGCTGGCGATTTGGTTGGGGGGGCTGAGTGGATACGGATAATGTGCTTCGCCAACACACCAAGCCGGCGAACAGAAGAAGGGTTCCGTTAGACACACTTGCGAACTCGCTACTATTTTTCTGGAAGACTTGCCCTTGAGAAGTGCTTAGGCAGCGATTTTTTTGAATAACATCAAATTTTGATGTTTACTTATCAATAAATTGATGTTCATCATAAGTTAAGAGGTCATAGAAGCCTCGCAGCTACAGAAAAAGAGGCAGTTTTCGTACGGGTGGAACCCATCGAAGGATGAGCTACCAAGCAATCTGCGGGTAGTTCAAGAACGGGCAGCCCACATGATGTGGGCAAGCAAAAGAAACTAAGTCGTCTTAGGGCGAACTTGCAGGAGTGGAACATGATAACTTCAATAATTCCGACCAATGCTCCGAAGCCAAATTTCTATTTTGCTGTTTACGTTTCGGCTTCGGGGCGCGGGGAAGTCGGAAATGAAGAAGGCATACACCGACCTCAAAGTCGGCAAAGAATTTGAGGTCTATGAAGCAAAGCGTTCGCTCGTAAGAGAGTGGACTAGGTCCATAATTGCCGTTGTGATCGTGTTTTCAGCTATTTGCGCTCTGTTAACTTCCTACCTTTTTGGTGGTAAAGCTGGTGCGGATTTGTTGAAGGTATGGGGTCTAGTTTCCCTTCCGCTAGGATGGGTGGGCGGATACTATTTCAGAGGTTCAACATCTCATGCAGAAAAAGACAACTAGGGTGCAATTCGAGATGCCACAGCAGTCATACGCTCGACTTGTCGCTCTTAAAGACAAGTTAGAGGCCGCATCTCACGCTGAGGTAATTAGACGGTCTCTGCAGCTTTACGAAGCGATAGTGCTTGAAGCCGAACTTGGATCGGAGATTTCAATACGAACCGAGCAGGACGGTGAAGTGCGTTACAAGGCGATCTTTTAGATTCATCATACGCTTCAAATGGAGTTTCTGCAGATGGGTTGCTTTCGTCCTCCACCCCCTTGACCCCACACCCTCCCGCTCCTAAACAGCCCCATCGGCACAGCCCCAGATTCGTCTGGGGCTTTGTTGTTGTCTGCAAAGACATGAAAGCCGGGGACCTACGGGGCCCTATAGAGACATAGGCGAGAAGATATCCTCGCCGTTCATAACGGAAGACAGAAAGCATGGCACTCAAGTCGTATAAGCCGACGACGCCAGGCCAACGTGGGTTGGTTCTGATCGACCGTTCGGAACTTTGGAAAGGCCGTCCGGTCAAATCCCTTACTGAGGGTTTGACGAAAAGCGGTGGCCGGAACAATACCGGGCGGATCACGATGCGTCGCATTGGTGGGGGCGCGAAACGCCTTTACCGTATCGTCGATTTCAAACGCAACAAGATGGACGTCCCGGCGACCGTCGAGCGCATTGAATATGACCCGAACCGGACAGCCTTCATTGCGCTGATCAAATATGAAGATGGGGAGCAGGCCTATATCCTTGCTCCGCAGCGCTTGGGCGTTGGCGACACCATCATCTCCACTGCGAAAGCAGACGTGAAGCCGGGCAACGCGATGCCCTTCTCGGGCCTGCCCATCGGGACCATCATCCACAACATCGAGCTGAAGCCCGGCAAGGGCGGTCAGATCGCACGTGCCGCTGGCACCTACGCGCAGTTCGTTGGCCGTGACGGTGGTTACGCGCAAATCCGCCTGTCCTCGGGCGAGCTGCGTCTGGTGCGCCAGGAATGCATGTGCACCGTGGGTGCCGTGTCGAACCCCGACAATTCGAACCAGAACTTCGGTAAAGCGGGTCGCAACCGCCACAAGGGCATCCGCCCCTCTGTGCGTGGTGTTGTGATGAACCCGATCGATCACCCGCATGGTGGTGGTGAAGGCCGGACCTCTGGTGGTCGTCACCCGGTCACCCCTTGGGGCAAACCGACCAAAGGTGCCAAGACCCGTAACAAGAAAAAAGCATCGTCGAAGCTCATCCTGCGTTCGCGTCATGCTAAGAAGAAGGGGCGTTAAGAATGTCTCGTTCAGTATGGAAAGGCCCTTTTGTCGACGCGCATGTGTTGAAAAAGGCCGAAGCGTCCAAAGAATCCGGCCGCAACGAAGTTATCAAAATCTGGTCGCGCCGCTCGACGATCCTGCCGCAATTCGTGGGTCTGACGTTTGGCGTCTATAACGGCAAGAAACACATCCCGGTGAACGTCTCCGAAGAGATGATCGGTCAGAAGTTCGGTGAGTATTCGCCAACTCGGACCTATTACGGTCACGCCGCGGATAAAAAAGCGAAAAGGAAGTAAGCCATGGGTAAGGAAAAGAACCCCCGCCGCGTGGCAGATAACGAAGCAATGGCAAAACTGCGCATGCTCCGTACTTCCCCGCAGAAACTGAACCTCGTGGCTCAGCTGATCCGTGGCAAGAAAGTCGACCGTGCTTTGGCCGACCTGACGTTCTCCAAAAAGCGTATTTCGGATGACGTGAAGAAATGTCTTCAATCCGCAATCGCGAATGCAGAGAACAACCACAATCTGGACGTGGACGAGCTGATCGTGGCGGAAGCCTATGTCGGCAAGAACCTGACAATGAAGCGCGGTCGCCCTCGGGCCCGTGGTCGTTTCGGGAAAATCGTCAAGCCGTTCTCAGAGCTGACAATCAAAGTGCGCCAAGTTGAGGAGCAAGCATAATGGGTAACAAAGTTAATCCCATCGGAATGCGTCTGCAGGTCAACCGCACCTGGGACAGCCGTTGGTACGCGAACTCCGCTGATTTCGGTGATCTTCTTCTCGAAGACATCAAGATGCGCGAATTCATCAACAAAGAGTGTAAGCAAGCCGGCATCAGCCGTGTGATCATCGAACGTCCGCACAAGAAGTGCCGCGTCACGATCCACACAGCACGCCCGGGCGTCATCATCGGCAAAAAAGGCGCCGATATCGAGACGCTCCGCAAAAAGCTGGCCGCGTTCACAGACAGCGAGCTGCACCTCAACATCGTTGAAGTGCGCAAGCCTGAACTGGATGCCGCACTGGTTGGCGAAAGCATCGCTCAACAGCTGGAACGCCGTGTCTCTTTCCGTCGCGCGATGAAACGTGCCGTTCAAAACGCCATGCGTATGGGCGCACTCGGTATCCGGGTGAACCTTGCTGGTCGTCTTGGTGGCGCTGAGATCGCACGGACAGAATGGTACCGTGAAGGCCGCGTGCCTTTGCACACGCTGCGTGCCGATATCGATTACGCACATGTCGAAGCGATGACGGCCTATGGCATCATCGGGATCAAGACCTGGATCTTCAAAGGCGAGATCATGGAACACGATCCACAGGCACGTGACCGTAAAGCACAGGAACTCCAAGACGGCCCAACACCTCGCGGTGCTGGCGGCCGCCGCTAAAGGAGGGCATTTAGATGCTACAACCAAAACGCACTAAATTCCGCAAGATGCACAAAGGCCGGATCAAAGGTCAGGCAAAGGGCGGGTCTGACCTGAACTTTGGCTCCTACGGTCTGAAAGCCACCGAACCTGAGCGCATCACCGCGCGCCAGATCGAGGCTGCACGTCGTGCCATGACACGTCACATGAAACGCCAAGGCCGCGTGTGGATCCGGATTTTTCCTGATCTGCCCGTCACCTCCAAGCCCATCGAAGTTCGTATGGGTAAAGGTAAAGGCTCTGTCGATTTCTGGGCCTGCAAAGTCAAACCCGGCCGCATGATGTTCGAGATCGACGGTGTCAACGACGCCGTAGCTCGCGAAGCATTGCGTCTGGCTGCGATGAAGCTGCCGATTAAGACACGGGTTGTTGTACGCGAAGACTGGTGATTTTCGCTAAAGCGAAAACCACCAAGTGTGCGGCAGGTTAGTTTTCAAAGAAAACTCACCGAGAGCAGCACCCGGTAGAAATTATGACCCCCTCCGTGCTAAGCGGTGGGGGTTATTTTTTTCGGTTTTGCCTAAGCCATTCGAAATCATAGTCGAATTTAGTGAAGAACGCTTCTTGATCTTTGTTGATCAAATCCATTGCTTGGTTCGCAGGATAGATCGTGAGACCAACGTTATTCTTAAACGACCTTCCATCTTTCCACCTAGGTTTCCCAGCTATTATACTTCGAAGGAATTCGGCCGGCTTCTCGCTATATGCGGGAGACGATTGCTCGATTGACTGAAAGACCGAACTCACAACGATATCTGCAAGCTGCAAGCCGGGGTGTTGAGATGCAGGCATTCTTTCGATTAGCGAATACTTGAGTATGTCTGGATCAACCTCTCTCGTATTCAGAAATGTGCTCTCCGCTTTGGCTTGTCGGATCAATTGAAGAACGTACGCCTTGAAGTGACCAAAGTGATGGCCACGTCTGCTTGCCATAATGATGCGAAGAAGCGGTTGTTCGACACCATTTATTTCCGCGTCATCCCTGACAAATGCGGTAACTCGTTCCAAGAGAAGGCGGACCACGAAATTATACAAATACTGTCGATTGGAAGATGAATTTCCGGCGGCTTCAGCCCGTTCGTTTCTATACCCAATCATTGTTTCCTTGCATGAACATACCACGAATGCCCGAGCTCTTTTAGTAGCCAATGACTTGCAGACCTTTAGCCTATTAGCTGACTTATAGTTACGATAGTGCAGGGGCTGGCCGGGCTTTCCTCCGATCATTGAAACTAGATCATCTCTCCTTTGCTCGAGATCATCTTCAAGCTCTGATCTAACTAAATAGCCTCCTAAGCAAAGCCACTCAGAATTGCCGTTTGAGTATTCAGGCTTCAAGTTTTCGGCTTTGTCATCGCCCGCTTCATCGACGAAAAGGGTATACTGATGTGAAATACTGGATCACCTCTTAACGTAAATGGGTTGTTGTTCTAAGCTGGTTGTCAGCTTTGAGAATACAACAGTCGTACAAGCTCTCAGTAAGTTTTCCTCGAAAACTGACTTGCCGCGATGGCGAATGCTATTGGATCACATGTCGACGAAAACCATCTGATCTCGATCAGATGGTTTTCGTAGTGTTACCACCGGTACATCCGGGGCAAACCGATCCAACCCCTCAATGATCCGCGGCGCTTGCCGCTTTTCAAACGTCGAAATCCAACTCAGAAACTCCCAATCCGGCAACTGCTCCGGACAGCCGTCTGCCATGTCCTCCCGCACCTTGCCATAGCTGCCCCAGACCCGTTTCGCCAATTGCCACATCGCCCGCATCCGATGTGGCCGCATCCAGATCACCAGATCAGCGCGAGGCGCGCGTAGATCGAAGCTGGACACGGTCGTCCCATCCATCACCCAAGCCTCCATCGCCACGAATTGCTCCGTCAGGCGGCGTTGCTCCCCTCGGTCACGAACTGTCCATCCGGGCAGCCACCGCACGTCGCGGTCAAGCGAGATGTAGGGCAGAGCAAACTGTGTGGCGATCCTTCGAGACAAGGTGGATTTACCGCCTGCGGAGCTGCCAATCACCAGAATGCGCTTCGCCTGCGCTAAGATCTTGGCGCCGTCTGTTTTTGACACAAAATTTGGCACGCGTGCGGCCCTGTCATAGTGATTGGAACAATCCAGACATCTTATTCAAGATAACCTTGTGTGCGAAACCTCCGGCTAGTGGAAAAACCGCAATACCCCAACAATTCCAACAAGCCGCGTCAAAAAATCTGCGCCATCCCCTCTTCAAACCGCGCGAAGCTCATCGTGGCTTTGTTGCCTGCATAGCCTTGGTAGTAGGATTTGCCATTGGGCAAAGGCAATCCGGCCCAGATGCGCGCAAGGTTTTTCATAAACGCGCGTTGGGGCAGGGTGCCTGCCTGAAACGCAGTTAGACCAGCATCCTGCAACAAGATCAATGCCAACTGGTCCTGCACTTTGGGGGTGAACCGCGTGTTCCGCGAGTAGCCCGCGATCGCCACCAACCGCCGCAGCGTTTTGGGGATGAATTGATAGCGCCCGATTGCATGCGGTTGACCGGGCGTGTTCGCAATCCAGTCGAATATCTCGCCAAACGTCTTTTGCGTCGGCGGCCGTCCGGGGCGGATCACAGCGCCGTATTGCACGGCGTTATAGCCTGCTGGACCTGCTTCAGCGGCGGCGATCAGATCAAGCAGTTTAGCCACGCGGGGTGACAGCTGCGCATGCGGTTTCGCCCATTCCTCAACAGTCCGGTCCGGCAGGGGCGTCATGAACCCGTGGACGGAGGTTTTTTGAAACAAGCTGCCCCTTGTACTGGCGGCCACGACGCGCGGCTGGATCAACAAGGCGGCGGGGTTCTTCGCGAAAAGCGAGCCGTGTTGCGCCACGGCTGGCCCGCCAAACAGGCCCGAGATTAGAAGAATGATCGCAATATACCGCGCCATACTGGCTGCACCCTCGTGGTTCACTCCCGATGGGTTATGACGGCCAAGCGTTGAAATCCCGTTTGGAATTTAGCTCCAATTGTAATTGAAACTGATGGAGATGCGGTCTTCCTCAGACATATTCATCGGCACCTCATGGCGCAGCCAGCTTTCCCATAGCAGCACATCACCGACCTCAGGGGCCACATAGATGAACTGCCGCATCTCCTCGCGCGCATCGCGCAGCCGGGCAGGGGCGGCCATCATCATCTGGCTGCGCGGGTCCTCGAATTTGATCGCCGAGCCCTCAAACGGGATCGCCACATAGGTCGTGCCAGAGACGACGGAATGCGGGTGGATGTGCGAGGTATGAATGCCGCCCTCGGGCAGGATGTTGATCCAGATATCCTCCAGCTTTAATTCTCGACCATCAAGATCAAACTGCGCGTCCTTGGCAAAGGCCGCGACATGTTTATCGAGCACTTTGACAAGGTCCTTAAAGATCGGAAACCGCCACGGCAGATCGGTGAGCGAAGCATAGGACGTATAGCCCGGAAACCCCTCCCGCTCACACCACTCCTGCCCCGCTTCGTCATCCTCGGCAATGGAGAGACACGCAGTGTCGAGTTCCTGCGGGTCGATGGGTTTGCCAAACTCGGAGAGCTTGGCTTTATACAATCGCGTGGCGAAGAGAGATCTGATTTCTGTCATTCAAGTTCAATATCGCGATTAGCGATATTGAACCAGTGGGCGGCAGGTTAGTTTTCGCAGAAAACTCTCCGAGAGCAGCACTCGACAGAAACGGGGACGGCCGGTTCTGACCACATTGTGAACTTAGGATCGGAGCAGAGAACCCAGATGCTTGAGATAATGCGGACACTGATTCGTTGGTTTGTGAGGGCTTAGTGATTTGATTCCAAATGATAAAGTTATTCGAATCTATCAGTTTTAATATCAAGTTAGCGAAATTCACTTTATTCCATGAGATTGTGAGAAACGTAACCAGAGCAAGAAATTGCTTGTGTCGCTATCCTGAATGGATAGGTAATTGGAGCTATCAAACAAGATCAAGATAGCCTTTGAGCGAGGGAGCCTGTCTTGGAGTTTGTAAATCTAGTAAGAGAAGCTGAATTGGACATTTGGTTTATGTCTGGCCGTGGGTTAGGGGCAGTCTTACTAGCTATTGTAGCACTTGCGGTAGTTTGGAGGACGAAGAGCGGTGAAGCTCTAGTAAAAGGCTTTGCCAGCATTGTTAGGTCCCGTCACAGAAACAGGTAGCACAAAAAGCTACACGAAATTTCAGTTTCTATCACGTGGCGGAGATCGGGTTTTGTAATGTAGTCTATTCAAATACCCAAGGGCCGTGCCCGACCTGGAGGGCGTTTGCAACACTTATTCGACCCGAAACACACGAAAGCATCCCCGCCGCGCATTCAGTGAATGACCCAACAACACGCCCTCCGGGGGGAGGTCGGGCGTGGCCCGTCGGTGCCCTCCGGGCGGGCGGTTTGCAACCGGGCCAATTAAATGGCTTAAGGCCCTTGCTTTGTTAGCCACACAGGTCTAAACGCACCTCTTATCGTGAAATCCACTGGAATCAGGGTCACGCTCCAAGCGGCTCTCCAGTGTTTGAAAAAGGAACTTGGCTATGAACGCCACTGAACTGCGTGAAAAAACCGCAGATCAGCTCAATGAAGAGCTGGCAAATCTGAAAAAAGAGGCTTTTAACCTACGCTTCCAGCAGGCCACTGGCCAACTTGAGAACACGGCCCGTATGCGCTCCGTCAAACGTGATGCTGCACGTGTCAAAACCATTCTGAACGAAAAAGCAGCCGACGCTGCCAAATCGGAGGCTTAATCCATGCCTAAGCGTATCCTGTCCGGCACCGTCACAAGCAACCAAAACGCGCAGACTGTCACTGTCTCCGTTGAGCGTCGCTTCACACATCCCGTTCTGAAAAAGACCATCCGGTCGTCCAAGAAATACCGGGCGCATGATGAGAACAACGCATTCAATGTGGGCGACAAAGTCCGTATCCAAGAATGTGCACCAAAATCGAAAACGAAACGTTGGGAAGTCCTCGTCGAGGCTTAAACCCAATACCACGAAACCGTGGGGCGCTAGAATAACAATGCGTCCCCAAAGGTCGGGAGACATCACATGATCCAGATGCAGACCAATCTTGATGTGGCTGACAATAGCGGCGCGCGCCGTGTTCAGTGCATTAAGGTTCTGGGTGGCTCCAAGCGTAAATACGCATCCGTCGGCGACGTTATTGTCGTGTCGGTAAAGGAAGCCATCCCACGCGGCCGCGTGAAAAAAGGCGACGTCCGTAAGGCTGTCGTTGTGCGCACCGCCAAAGAGGTCCGTCGCGAAGACGGCACCGCAATTCGTTTTGACCGCAACGCCGCTGTTATCCTGAATAACTCGGGCGAGCCGATTGGCACTCGTATCTTCGGGCCAGTTGTTCGCGAGCTGCGCGCCAAGAACTTCATGAAAATCATCTCACTCGCTCCGGAGGTGCTGTAACTCATGGCCGCTAAACTGAAAAAAGGTGACGAAGTCATCGTTTTGACCGGTAAGGACAAAGGCAAGAAGGGCAATATCACGTCCGTTAGCCCGTCCACAGGCAAAGCGATTGTCGATGGGATCAACATCGCCATCCGTCACGTCAAGCAAAGCCAGAACGATCAAGGCGGGCGTCAGCCTGTTGCGATGCCGATCCAGCTTTCCAACCTCGCGCTGGTCGATGCCAAAGGCAAACCAACCCGCGTTGGTTTCAAAATGGATGGCGATAAGAAAGTCCGCTACGCCAAAACAACAGGGGATGTGATCTAATGCTAGACGAAGCAAACTACACACCCCGTTTGAAGGGCGTTTACAAAGACACGATCCGTGCCGCGATGAAGGAAGAGTTTTCCTACAAGAACGACATGCAGATCCCACGTCTGGACAAAATCGTTCTGAACATCGGTGCTGGTAAGGCCGCTGTCAAAGACAGCAAGAAGCCACAAGGCGCTGCTGATGATCTGACTGCGATCACAGGCCAAAAAGCCATGGTGACACGCGCCAAGAAATCCATCGCTGGCTTCCGGGTCCGCGAAGAGATGCCACTTGGTGCCAAAGTTACTTTGCGCGGCGACAAGATGTACGAATTTCTTGACCGTCTGATCACGATTGCGATGCCTCGCATCCGTGACTTCCGTGGCATTTCCGCCAAGTCCTTCGACGGACGCGGCAACTATGCCATGGGTCTCAAAGAGCACATCGTGTTCCCAGAGATTGACTTCGACAAGATCGATGAGGCCTGGGGCCTTGATATCGTGATCTGCACCACCGCACCCACCGACGCTGAAGCGCTGAGCCTGTTGAAAGCTTTCAACATGCCGTTCAGCCAGTAAGCCGCAGGAGAATTAGACATGGCTAAGAAAAGCATGATCGAACGCGAGAAGAAGCGGGAGCGCCTGGTGAAGAAATACGCCGCCAAGCGTGCTGCTCTGCTCGAAATCGCAAATGACAAAGAGAAACCAATGGAAGAGCGTTTCAAAGCGCGCCTGAAACTGGCTGAGTTGCCCCGCAACTCCTCTGCTGTCCGTCTTCACAACCGTTGCCAGCTGACCGGCCGTCCTCACGCTTACTACCGTAAGCTGAAGATTTCCCGGATCGCGCTGCGGGACCTTGGCTCTGCTGGCCAAATCCCCGGCATGGTTAAGTCGAGCTGGTAAGGAGGGTATAGAATGAACGATCCTATCGCAGATATGCTCACCCGTATCCGGAACTCTCAATTGCGTGGCAAAGCCACCGTTGAAACACCAGCCTCCAAGCTGCGTGCCTGGGTTCTCGATGTGTTGGCTGACGAGGGCTACATCCGTGGCTACGAGACAACCACCGGCAAAGACGGTCATCCGGCTTTGAACATTGAGCTGAAATATTACGAAGGCACGCCGGTTATCCGCGAGCTGAAGCGTATCTCAAAGCCTGGTCGCCGCGTTTACGTGGGTTCCAGCGACATCCCAACCGTCCGTCAGGGCTTGGGTGTCTCCATTGTCTCGACACCGAAAGGTGTCATGTCCGATGCAAACGCGCGCAGCCAGAATGTTGGCGGCGAAGTGCTTTGCACCGTCTTCTAAGGAGAGCGTAATGTCTCGTATTGGTAAAAAACCAGTCGACCTGCCCTCCGGCGTAGAGGCTTCTGTCTCTGGCCAGACGGTTTCGGTCAAAGGCCCGAAAGGCCAGCGCGAATTTACCGCCACGGATGATGTCACAATCACCGTCGACGGCAATGTCGTGAAAGTCGAACCCCGTGGCAAATCCAAACGTGCCCGCCAGCAATGGGGCATGTCGCGCACACGCGTGGCAAACCTCGTGACTGGCGTCACCGATGGTTTCAAGAAAGAACTTGAGATCAGCGGTGTTGGGTATCGTGCCGCGATGGAAGGCAAGAATCTGAAGCTGAACCTCGGCCTGTCGCATGACGTGGTCTATGAAGTGCCAGAAGGCGTGACCGTTGCGGCCCCCAAGCCTACCGAGATCACCGTTGAAGGCAATGACGAGCAGCAGGTTGGTCAAGTTGCCGCTGAAATCCGTGCTTGGCGCAAGCCGGAGCCTTACAAAGGCAAAGGCATCAAGTACAAAGATGAGTACATCTTCCGCAAAGAAGGGAAGAAGAAGTAATGGCCAATAGCAAACGCACATTGTTCATCAAACGCCGTCTGCGCGTTCGGAACAAACTTCGCAAAGTGAACGCAGGCCGCATGCGCTTGTCCGTTCACCGCTCGTCCAAAAACATCTCGGTCCAGCTGATCGACGATGTGAACGGCACGACTTTGGCATCCGCGTCTACCCTTGAAAAAGGTCTGGGCGTTGTTGGCAAAAACAACATCGATGCAGCGACCAAAGTCGGTGCGGAAATCGCAAAACGTGCGAAAAAAGCCGGTGTGACTGAGGCTTATTTCGACCGAGGCGGCTTTCTGTTCCACGGTAAGGTCAAAGCATTGGCTGAAGCTGCCCGCGAAGGCGGCTTGAAAATCTAAGTGCGAGGGGCGCGTCCAGCGCCCCTTCGATGACCGGGGGGTGCAAACCCACTGCGGTTGAATGAATGAAGCGCCGAGGCGCGACGAACAAAAAGGACTGCCAACATGGCAAGAGAACCAGGACGGGGCCGCCGCGATCGCGACGAAACTCCAGAATTTCAGGATCGTTTGGTTGCAATCAACCGCGTGTCCAAAACAGTTAAAGGCGGTAAGCGCTTTGGCTTCGCAGCTCTCGTCGTCGTAGGCGACCAAAAAGGCCGCGTCGGTTTCGGCAAAGGGAAAGCAAAAGAAGTCCCTGAAGCGATCCGCAAAGCCACCGAGCAAGCCAAACGCCAAATGGTCCGCGTCCCATTGCGCGAAGGCCGCACGCTGCACCACGACACCAATGGCCGTCACGGCGCTGGTAAAGTCGTTATGCGCACAGCACCGCAAGGTACTGGTATCATTGCCGGTGGTCCAATGCGCGCCGTGTTCGAGATGCTGGGTGTGCAAGACGTCGTTGCGAAATCCATCGGCTCGCAAAACCCTTACAATATGATCCGCGCCACTTTGGACGGCCTGACACGCGAAGCTTCGCCTCGCATGGTCGCTCAACGTCGCGGTAAAAAAGTTGCTGACATTCTGCGCACGGGCGATGAAGCCCCGGCTGCTGAAGCAACAGAAGCTGCGGAGGCCTGAAGATCATGGCGAAAACAATCGTAGTCAAACAGATCGGCTCCCCAATCCGTCGTCCCGCGAAACAGCGCCAAACGCTGATCGGCCTCGGCCTCAACAAAATGCACCGCACCCGCGAGCTAGAAGACACCCCTTCGGTGCGCGGCATGGTGAACTCGATCTCCCACATGGTGGAGATCATCGAGGAGAAGGGCTAAGCCTTTCCCCCTCACGCGTGTTATCCCTGCGCAAGCGGGAACCTCGCTAAACGAATTCAAACGCCTCGCAGGAAACTGCGGGGCGTTTTTCTTTTCCGCACCGCAGATCGAGCGCGCGTTTGAACATGGGCAGACGGCACACCGCATTTTTAACAGAGCTTTATGCCCGCCAACCAAATTTTCCAAAAATGTGGAGCGCTCCGACATCAAAGTCGCCACCCCACCAGAAGACCCCTCTCAGCGATTGCACTAGTAATCGCCCGCCGATCAACACAGACGCTGGCCCGGCGCCGTCGGCTTTATGCCAGGCTGATGATTGTGTTGGACGAATCTCCGCTTAGAGCCCAACTTGACCGATGCTACGCAGCGCATGAATGTCGGCTTACTTCCCCTTGCCCGTGAGTACTCTTAAATACAAAGTGGAGCCGATATGATTTGTTGAGGCCATGCCATGCTCCAGAAAACTATGCTGTTGGTCTTTGCAGCCTTTTGCTTAGCAGGATTGGTTATCATCGGGATTATGTATTGGTCGTCCGGAAATGCGTTTCGCGGCGGGACATTTGCAAAAGAAGAATGGACGGCCGTCGAGCGATGTCGAACCAACGTTGAAGAGGCGTGCAGGGATCAGCTGCGACGTTGCCAGCGTGGGGCTATGGTTCAAGACCTTCGTCAAAGGTTCTTGCATAACGGTGAGACTTCAAAGTCCGAGGTGATGGAATTGATCGGCGCGCACGACACTAAAGTAACAATCCGTGGTAAACTGTGCGAAGCTCATTACTTGGGTATGTGTAGCAGCATGTCCTTCGACGGTGATAGCTTGTATGTTTGTTATGATCAAAACGACACACTCGTTAGTTCTGGCCATATCAAGCATTGACGAACGTTCTTAAGACAGGACATTCACTCATAAGGCGGCAAGGGTAGCTTTGTCCCGCACAGCGGGCGTTCGGTTCATTTATACGCGCGATTGTGCGGCTCAATTTTCTCTGACGTCGATTGCCATCAGAGGTATTCGCCTAGATTTGCCGGGCGTCTGTCCGGGGCTCAGCCCGTTTCGGCCTGAAACTGTCCTCGACAGTTTCCGAGGCGGCCAAAACCCTTCCCGCCGGGAAGGCGCGATTGCAACATCTCAAACAGAAAAATGGTTCTCAAGTAGGACAGGGATCGGCGCTACTCAGAGGTAAGGGCGCCTCCCCAAGGTCAGGCGCGCCTCTCGCGAAAACGGCCCAGAAAACCCGTAGCGCTCGTCATCGCACTCATTTTTGTTTTGCTGGTGTATCACTCTTCACATAGGGTGATCGCGTTTGCAAAACGCGGCCTGGGGACAATTCGATTGACGGGATGTCGATTCTTCTCCACGTTCCGGTTTGCAAAATCATGGTTCTGTATTGCGAAACATTCAGGGCTAACAACATGGGAGAAAACCAACATGAAAAAGACAACAACTTCGTTCATTGCTGCTGCAGTAATGGCGATGACAGGGCAGGCTGCATTTGCGGATGGCCACGGTGAAATCACCGTTGCGTATTTCCTCGAGTGGCCGATGCCGATGATGGCTGCCAAAGCTTCTGGCGCTTATGATGAAGCGCTTGGCATGAAGGTAAACTGGGTTTCTTTTGAAACTGGTACCGCTATGTCCGCAGCGATGGCATCTGGTGACGTTCAGATCGCGCTTTCGCAAGGTGTTCCACCTTTCGTGGTGGCTGCATCCGGTGGTCAAGACATTCAGGTTGTCGACGTAGCAGTCAGCTATTCTGACAACGACAACTGCGTTGTGCACGCTGACCTTGAAGTCGACAAAGACTCCGCTGGCGAGCTGGCCGGCAAAAAAGTCGCTGTTCCACTCGGCACGGCAGCACATTACGGCTTCCTGCGTCAGATGGATCACTTCGGTGTGCCTCTCGACAGCCTGTCCATCGTGGACATGCCTCCCCCAGAAGGTGCGAACGCACTGAGCCAAAAAGCGGTTGATTTCGCATGCGGTTACGGTGGCGGACTGAGCTCCATGAAAGAGTACGGCAATGTCTTGTTGACCGGTGCTGAGAAAGAAGACCTCGGCATTCTGGTGTTCGACGTCACTTCCGCCCCTGCAGACTTTATTGCAGAGAATGGGGATGTGGTTGCCAAATTCCTCAAGGTCACTGCAGACGCGAACGCAGAATGGGCAGCAAACCCATCTGACGAAATGCTCGCTGTTATCGCAGAGCAAGCCGGTATGGACGTGCCAGCTGCGAAAGGCGCTATCTCGACGATGAAGTTCCCATCCATCGACGAGCAACTGTCCGACAAGTGGTTTGGCGGTGCGGCTGCTCCGTTCATGAAGGGTGTTGCTGACGTATTTGTTGGCGCGGGTTCCATCGACTCTGCGCTCGACAGCTATGAAGGTACGATCAACACCGGCCCACTTGAAGCTGCGAGCAAAATGTAAGCTTCCAAGCTAAGTTATGGTCCCCGGCGTTCGCTACGCCGGGGGCATCCCAAAAGCAGCACAAACAAGCTGTGAAAATATCAAGAAATCTACGGCTCGGGAGGGAACATATGTCCGGCCTATCCATCCAAAATTTATCTATGCGATTTGAATTGCCCAATGGTGGCGCAGTTCAAGCCCTGGAGGACGTTTCGCTCGACTTAAAACAGGGCGAATTGATGAGTGTCCTTGGTCCGTCGGGCTGTGGCAAGACGACATTGTTGAACATCGCCGCGGGCTTCCTCGCTCCGACCTCGGGCCAACTGACAATGAACGGACATGTCATCACCGGCCCGGATGCCGAGCGTGGGATGGTGTTCCAAAAGGGGGCTTTGTTCGAATGGATGTCGGTCCGTGAGAACGTAGGATTTGGACCGTCCATGAAAGGGACGCCCGCCGCTGAAAAGCGCGAGACGGTTGATCATCTGCTGAACGTTGTTGGTCTTCAGGACTTCAAAGAGAAGGCCGTGTACGAGTTGTCCGGTGGGATGCAGCAACGTGTGGCCTTGGCCCGTTGCCTTGCCAATGATCCGGACGTGATCTTGATGGATGAGCCGCTGGGCGCGCTGGATGCGTTGACCCGCGAAAAGATGCAAAGCCTTGTGCTCAAGCTTTGGAAAGAGACGGGCAAGACGATCATCTTGATCACGCACTCCGTTGAGGAAGCCTTGCTGTTGGGTGAGCGCCTGATCGTGATGGCGCCGCGTCCCGGTCGTATTCACACAGAATACAACCTTCCGTTTGCAGAGCTGGGCGTTGGTGCCGATCTGCGGGAGGTCAAGAAGCACCCCGATTTCGGCCCGAAGCGCGATGAAATCCTGTCGATGATTTGGGATATGGAAGAAGAAATTATGGGACGCACGGAGGAGCAGTCATGACCGGTCTTTTCGTTCTTGCGATCTATGTCGGCATTTTTGTCGCCTCGTTCTTTATCATCACAAAGGTGGTCAATCGCGCGGTCAGCCGAGACTATACATCCTTGAAAACCGTGACCTTCGGCGATGAGAGCGCGGTGCGGCCGAACCGATGGGCTGGCATTATCTCCATCCTGACGCTGTTTTTGATCTGGGGCATGTTTACCGGCTCGAACCTGCTGCCGAAGTTCTTGCACGCGCCCGGCGCGTTTGTTGGAGACGTTGAGTTTACCTACACAGCGGAAGCTGAAGACGGCAGTCGCGACGATGCAACAGTCACAGTCGTTGTTCACCCCCGTGAAGAAACAGTTGATGCACCTGAGGTTGATCCCGGTGACGGGTTTGCCAAAAACGACTCTGCGAAGATTGCGCAGTGGCGGACAGGTTTGATCCGCGTCGACAGCAATGACGACATTAAGAAAAGCGACGGTGCAAAAGTTGTCGCGATCAATGGGACGCCGATATCACCCGGCGTAACCGTAGAGGTCGAAAATGGTGCGGTTACTCTGTCCGATAAAGGCACGCCGAACTTTGCGCCTGAACGCGGATGGCAAATGGAGCCGCTGTATTTGCCGCCACCTGAGGATGTTGCAAGCCGAACCGTCAAGGTTCTGAGCGAGGGCTTCCGTGGGTTCACCTTGATCGAACACCTTGGGTACTCGTTGTTCCGCGTGGTCGCAGGCTTCATTGTCGGTGCTCTAGTAGGCATCCCGCTCGGTTATGCGATGGGATTGAGCAACTGGTTCCGAGGCTGGTTTGATCCGATCGTTGAGTTCATGCGGCCGGTCCCACCTTTGGCGCTGATCCCGCTGATCATCATTTGGTTCGGGATTGGGGAGAGCGGTAAGATCATCTTGCTGTTCCTTGCTGCCCTCTGGATCATGGCGATTGCGGCGCGCTCCGGCGTGTCTGGTGTCAATATCTCCAAGGTGCATGCGGCCTATTCGCTGGGGGCCAGCAAGTGGCAGATCATGCGCTACGTCATTGTCCCGAACTCCTTGCCGGAAATCTTCACAGGCGCGCGGGTTGCGATGGGCGTTTGCTGGGGCACTGTTGTTGCGGCCGAACTTGTTGCAGCCGAACAGGGTGCAGGCATGATGATCATGGTGGCCTCGCGTTTCCAGAACACGGACATCGTTATCCTCGGTATTATCCTGATTGGTGTGATTGGCTTTGGTATCGACATGCTGATGCGCTGGGCCGAGCGCTTGTTGGTGCCTTGGAAAGGCAAAAGCTGATCCGCCAAGGTCAGAGTGCCCTACAGGCTTTGTTAAAGGTCAAGGCCGTGCCATCTGGTGCGGCCTTTCCGTTCCCACAGCTGAGCAAGCGCATTTGGTGTGAATACTCATTGTTGGAGCTGATTTCATTGAGCCGCCCGCATTTCCAATTTTGTAGCTTTGGCAAGATCTGGCGGGTCGTAGATTTTTCATCGCGGAGGTCTGCCGCCAGCAGATGTCACGCAGCCGTTTGAGGGGAGGCGCATGGTCAGGGAAATACAGAGTTCCGTTGTCGAAAAAAGCGTCGCGGTTATTGATCTGCTCGCCCGCACAAAGGGCAGATTAACCCAAACTGAAATCGTCAAAGCGACGGGGTTTAACAAAAGTTCTGCCCATCGGATTTTGGCGATCCTGATTGGCAGTGATTTGGTGCATTACGATGAGCAAGACCGCACCTATTCGACTGGCCCGAAGCTCCTGAGCTGGGCGCGCTCTGCGTGGGAAAAAATAGACCTTGGTTTGATCGAAGATCAGGACTTGATTGATCTTGCGGAAAAGACCGGGATGAATGTCGCTTTGTCGGTGCGCAGCGAACATACAGCAACTTTCATCAGAACGCGTGTGCCACATCCCTATCGGCTGGCGGTGAAAACAGGTGGGCAATCTGAACTGCATAATACCGCAGCGGGTAAAGTGTTGTTGACCTATATGACGGATGAACAGCGGACCGCGTATTTCGAGCAAGCGCATCTTGAGAGATTTACGGAAACGACGCTGACAACACGTGAAGATCTTGAACGGGATATGGACGCTATTCGTACGCGGGGATACGCGATTTCAGACCGCGAAGAGTTTTTCCAAGTCGTCGGTATCGCGGTTCCGATCTTAGATTACGACGAACGGATTATGGCCGCGCTCAGCCTGTGGATTCCGTTGAGAATTGCGAGCCTTGACGAGTTGCTGGCGCAAGCTGGGACCCTGATGGAGACCGCAGAAGGGCTCTCAGAGCGTTTCGGTCAGATGATAAAAAGTGACGCAAGACCTTAGCGAATTTTGAAAAGCCCGCCCTGATAGCACTTGGCAACTTGAAGGAAGTCATGCATTGTGAAACTCAAGTTTCGCAATGCAATACTATTGTGGGCATCAGCTAGGCCCAGCAGATGCCGACCTTTTATCCATCCGAGGGAGTGAGAGGGTGACTAGAGAAGAAATTCATTGGGATCGCACTGCCCCGAAACCACCCCAATGTGAGACATTAAACGAAGACATACGCGTCGATGTCGTCGTCGTTGGTGCTGGGCTGACAGGCCTTCGAGCAGCGATAAGTCTGGCGGAAGCTGGGACGGATACTGCCGTCATCGACGCTCAAAAAATTGGCTATGGCTCCTCCGGTCGCAGTGGGGGACAATGCAACCCGATCTGGCGCGCGACACCAGATGCTTTGCGTGAGAAATTCGGAGCGGAACAGGGGGATCGCCTGATCCAAACCACGCTGACTGCGGGGGATGATCTCTTTGACGACATTCGGCGCTATGACGTTGAGTGTGAAGCTGAGCAAAATGGCTGGCTTCAAGCGGCGCACACAAAGGCTGCCCGGAAAGGCTTGGAAACGCTTCACAGCGCTTGGGCTGCAGAGGGTGCTGAGATCGCCGTTTTATCAAAAAATGACGCGCATTCTGCTGTCGGTTCAGGTGCGTATGACTTTGCGCTTTACCATGCGAAAGGTGGGTTTGTTCAGCCTCTTGGCCTGACGCGTGGTTATGCGCGTGCGGCACAAAAAGCAGGCGCGCGCTTGTTTGACAAAGCGCCCGCACAGTCCATCACGCGCAAGGGGAGCCAGTGGGAGGTGACAACCCCCGGTGGCAAAATCCTTTGCGACAACGTCGTGCTAACAACCAATGCATATACTGATGATCTTTGGCCGAAGTTGCGTCAGACAATGGTTCCAATGGTCAGCATTGCTCTTGCTACGGCGCCTTTGTCACCCGAACAACAAGCAACGGTTTTGCCGGGTCGCAAGACAATCTCAGACACACGTTTGGCGATCTACTTTGCACGCTATGATGCGGATAGTCGGCTGATCTTTGGATGTGTCGGAAGCGATGATCAGAGCGTTGGGGCTTGGGGCGGCCATGCGCGTCTGAGAAACGGGCTTCACACGGTTTTTCCGCAGCTTAAAGATATAGAGATTGAGTGCACATGGTCAGGACGCATCGGTGTGACCGATGACATGATGCCCCGCTTACATGAACCGGCACCCGGAGTTTTTGCGGGGCTGGGCTTCAGCGGTCGGGGGATCGCGATGACATCTGTGATGGGCCGCGCCTTGGCTCGCAAAGTGCTGGGCGGCAGTAATGGAGAGTTGCCGTTCCCCGTATCCACGATCACGCCTATTCCCTTTCACAGCATCTCGCGTCGCATGGTCCCCCTTATGGCGCCGTCGATGTCGCTTCACGATAAAGCCAGTGTGATCTGGGATCGCATTTTCGCATCGCGCTAACTTGGAAAGATCATAGCAATGAAATTCGTAAATTTTGCCGACCTTGAGACTGCACCATTTAAGAAAGAGTTTGCAGAAGATGTTATTGAAGGGACCCCAGAACAGGATGTCTGGAGCCACTTTGTCGGCGCTGACGGCACATTCAAGCCTGGAATGTGGGACAGTTCGGCCGGGGTTTTTCGTGGCCCGATGAACGATCAAATCGAATTCTGTCACATCCTTGAAGGCGAAGCACGAATTGAGACGGCTGAGGGGACCTCCCGCACTGTAAAGGCAGGTGATGCGTTCGTGATGGACAATGGACTGCAACCGGTTTGGCATGTCGAGACATACATTCGCAAACACTACGTCATCATGGCGGTTCCGCCGAAAAGCTAGGCTAAAGTGGATGTCGTCTGCGGTTCAAGACGGAAAGGCCTTGCTGAGGTGCTCGGCGAGGTCCTTGGGGGCGCAAGGCTTCTGCAGAAGGGGAGCGACGACAGCGCCCATCTCGTTTTGCGAGTAGGCCGCATATCCGGACATATAGATAACAGGCACATCCGGTCTTCGTTTTCTGATTTGTTCAGCCAGATCAAATCCGCCGATACCACCGGGCATAACAATGTCCGTGAGCAGAAGGTCGAAGGCTAGTCCGTCATCGACGCGGTCCAAAGCTATTTGAGCGGATTGCGCAACTTCGGTCTTATAGCCAAGGCTGTCGACAAGCACTTGCATCGCCTCGAGCAGATGCGGTTCGTCGTCGATTATGAGAATGGTCTGGCCACCACCAACGCGGGGCAGGGCGCGCGTGATTGGTTCCTCACGCGTGTCCGCTGTCGAGCCGCGTGGAAGCAAAAGCCGCATCGTGGTGCCATGTCCAACCTCTGAATAGATGCGAAGCTCCCCGCCGGATTGTTGGACAAACCCATAGACCATCGACAAACCTAGCCCAGTGCCGGAATTGGTCGATTTGGTCGTGAAGAAGGGGTCAAGTGCGCGCCGCTTTACCTCGTCATTCATGCCCGGACCATTATCTGTGACCGAGAATTCGATAAAGCGATAAGCACTGTCTTGATGTTGGTCGGCTTGTCGTTGCAATTCAGCAGCCAAGCTGTCCGTCAGATATCGGTCGGGTTCGGCGTCAGCCGTGATTGCACTGATTTCTGCAACGCCGCGGACAGCGATAGAGATTTCATTGCCAGACCCGCTTCGCAAAATCGCGTCGCGCGCATTCAAAACGAGGTTAAGCAATGCATTTTCCAATTGTGCGCCATCACAAAAGACGCTCATCCCTGGCTCTTCGATTGTGAACTTGATCGTGATGAATTTCTCGAGCGTTGGGCCAATGAGGCTGTGGAAATCCTCTATTACTTTTTCAATCAAAAGTGACTTTGAAATGCCCGGCTGTCGCTTGGCGAATGAAAGAAGCCGATTGCTGAGGTTGCTGCCCCGATCAACGGATTCAAGTGCGATTTTGGTAAAGCGGTCGCGCGTCTTGGTGTCGGACGAGTCCGCTGAGAGTTGGACTGCGTATTGAATGGTGGCGAGCAAGTTGTTGAAGTCATGTGCGATGCCGCCCGTGAGTTGCCCCAGTGCATCAAGCCTGCTGGCGCGTTCGATCTGTTGACGGTTCTGCTCTGCGACGGAGACGTCATCAATAGCCATAACAGCGCGAACGACGGAGTCTGTTGTGTCTACACGGTTGCTGGTGATCCGAACATACCGACCATCTCCACCACCGGCTCGCTCCATCAGTGCTATTTCGTTGTTCAAGTTCTGCCCTGCGATCACGCGGTTGATTGGATCGGAGGATTCATCCAGAGGCGACAGGTCTTCACGGTTCAGAAACTTCAAATCCCTTGGCCGCTCAAAGGGAGCGGCGTCGGAGATGCCCCCAATGAAATGGCGTGCAGGCTTGTTGACCAAGATAATTTGGCCAACGTCGTCGAACGCAATAATACCGCTGGACGTCGTATCGAGAATGGTTTGAAGTCGGCCGCTGATTTGCCGGATCTGGGTGTTTTTCGTTGCAAGCGTTTGGTTTGCGTCCCGCAGTTCTGCCGCGTTCTGTTTGAAGATCGCCAATGCATCATTCATTGCGCTTAACTCATCATTGCCGGCAACAGCTGCACCCACATCATCGTCACCATCCGCAATCGCAAGGACGCGGCGTGTGAGTTTTGATATGCGACGATTGAATTGTCTTTCGACCACAAACATGATTGCGGCCATGATTAAAATGGCTGCCAAGGCACTGGTCGCAACCAAATATAATCTCGTTCGCGTCAGAAGGTTTGTCGCTGCATTGCTTGCGGTCACGACATCACGTTGAAGGTCTTCTACAAGGTTTTGAGTGGTGCTCAACAGGCTTGTTGTAAGCGCCTGCCTATCACTGACAATGTTTTGTGCATTGACTGCGGCCAGATCGCGGGCCTCGAACAGCTCATAGATCCCGCTCTGTCCGAATTGGAGTTCATTCAGCCTGATCGCGGTGCTCGCTAGATCCCTGCGTGTTCGTCCTTCTGGAAGTTTCGCAATCTGTGTTGCTAAGTTCCGCATGAGAAGTTGCGTCCGAGACTGAGCCATCAATCGACGTTGGGAGGCTGAGACTCGCTCGATTGCGACCACTGAGAACCGTTTTGCAGTCACGGTTTCGGCAATCGTATTCAGGGTAATCAAGCGGCTGAGTGTGGCTTGCCTTTTGGCGACATCAATTTGGTTCGTCTGCTGACCGGCCTCCGCAAGCTGTCTGTTTAGCAAGATTTGGGTATTTGCCAATTCGTTGCCGATAACCGCCTGCATGTCCGTCGAAACGGTTCTGGTTTCAAGAATTCTCTGGGCAAGGTTTTCTTCTGTCGACAATCTGTCTGCATTCGCTTCAGTTTCGCTTTCAATGAGCGCCTTGTAATCCTTGAGGCCGTTGATCAGCAGCTCATTATTTGCATTTGAGAATACGTCTTCATCAACGCCTGCGAATTCAGAGATAAGACCATCTATGCTTTCTGTGAGTGCGCGCGAGATCTCATTGAGTTCCTCGACGTTTTCTTGGAACCGTAAAGCCCGGCTTTCAGTCGCGACGCGGTCGAGTTCTTTGTTCAAGCGCGTCGTTTGAACGACGGTTCCGGTGAGCTTGTCTGTTACTTCTTGTTGCTCAGCCGCAATTCTATTTGTCGCGAAGTATATGAAGACGGGTTGGGCAAGAACCAATACGGCAACAGTCAAAAGCACTGCTCTGAGACGTCCTGCAATGTTGGATAGGCCGAACCAGTGCTCAGACAAATGCGTCTCCGAATGGAAAAAATCTATGAGAGTTTCTATTAAAACTTTTCGTGCTACTGTTCATAACACGCAATTTTTATTTTAGTCTAATAGATAGGGTTTTGATTTGTCGCTTTATTCTAAGAGACATTTATCAATTTCACGTCGCGATCTTTTGGGCGGGGCTGCCGGCCTGGCGATTGCCTCACATGTGCCCAACGCAACCCACGGTATGACGCTTGAGAGCCTGAGTTCAGAGGTTATAGCGGAAGCCAGAAGGCTCGCTGCGGGGCGTTCCGTGACCCTGCAAATGCTGATTCCGGAAGGATCACAAGACAACGTCACACCAGTAATTTCGCTGTTCAGCCGTGAGACGGGGATTGCCGTTGAGCCTACTCAAATCGCACTAGAGGAAATCAACACGCATCTCATCCTCAACTCTTTCGCAGGGCAGAAGAAATACGATGTCGCTTTGCCTGCGACCTTCGGCATGCCAGATTTGGTCGCGGCTGGCGTGCTTTTGCCGCTGTCCGAGTTCGCGCGCATTCATGAACCGAGTGGCCTGCGTAGTGGCATTCTCTACGACGTCGGCGACAAATATGATGATGAAATATACGGGTTCCAAACGGACGGCGACACTTATGTCATGTTCTACAACGCGGAGCTCCTCAACAGTCCAGAAGAGCAGCGCAAATATTCGGAGCAGACTGGAACCGCACTCGACGTCCCGCAGACGTGGCAGGAGTTGGATCGCCAACTAGCGTTTTTCCATCGACCTGATGATGGCTTATATGGTGGCGCGCTATTCCGGACGTCTGGCTACTTGGCATGGGAATGGTGGGTCCGGTTTCACGCCAAGGGCGTCTGGCCATTTTCTTTGGATATGACACCACAGATTGCATCCGATGAAGGTGTTGCCGCGCTCAGCGAGATGATTGATGCGTCTCAATACTTGGTTCCAGAAGCTGAAACGCAGGGCTTGTTTCAAAACTGGGAGAGATACGGTCGTGGAGACGTCTATTGCAATATTGGGTGGGGTGGGACGCAGAAGTACCTCAACAGCAGCCGCTCAAACATGCGCAACAAGCTTGCATTCGGCCCAACACCAGGTGGCGAGATCAACGGTGAAATTCTACAAACCCCCTACTTCAATTGGGGGTGGAATTACGTTGTGGTTCAATCAAGCCCTGAGCCTGAACTGGCATATCTGTTTTCACTCTTCGCAAATGCGCCGGATATTTCGACCATGGCGATACGGGCACCGGGTGGATATTTTGACCCGTACCGTGATGAACATTACGCTGATCCGGAAATTCGGGAAGTCTATTCAGATGAGTTTCTGAAGGTTCATCGCGACAGCCTTACAGGGTCTATCCCTGACCTTTATATTGCGAACCAAAGCGAATATTTCGGGAGCTTGAACAATTGGCTCTCAGCCGCTCACAGCAAAGAGATATCCCCGAAAGTTGCCCTTGAGAGAGCGGCTCAGGAATGGTCTTTGATTACGATCAAAGCGGGCATTTCAGGTCAACAGAAGAGGTGGGCAAAGGTGCGAAGTGTCTATCCTGAGACCGTAAAGAAATTCATGCGTGATCTATAGAGTTTGGCCTCGGAACGACCTCGGAAAATCCGCCAAATTTATCGTTTTGTTTGAAGAATTTTGTAAGACGTTTGATAGCTAGATTATTAAGAATTTGAGACCTTGCCACGGGGGCGTAAACGGCTCTAACAAGCACATTGAGTAATTTTATTAAGTCCTGCGTATTTGCTGCCATATTACTAGATTTAGATCGTGCCAAGAAGACGCTCCGGTCTGTTGGCATTCGAATGGAGAAAGATTTTGGTTGATATTCTTTTGATGGACGATGACGAGCCGTTCGCGGAAGTTTTGTCCGAGATGCTTCAACGACGAAACCATAAAGTTACGATCTGCTCATCCGCGACATCTGCACGATCCCAACTCGAAAAAACGAAATTTGATTTGTTGATCACAGATCTCGTTGTCTACCAAGGCAAAACACCTGTTCCAGATGGTGGTATTTCTCTCATCACGTGGTTGCGGGGCGCGCAGAGCTTGCGAAATGACCCTTGGCTTCAAGAGATGCCGATTATCGCGATTTCTGGCGCAATCCATCGGCACGGCATGGGTAACTTGCTGCGTGTGTCAGAGGGGCTCGGCGCAGATATTACCCTCAAAAAGCCGACCGATCCGACCGAATTATTCGACGCAATTGCGAAGCTCTGTCCACGATGAAGCGTTCGTCCCCCGCCTGCTATCTTGGCTAAAACTAGGTTTGCGTCGGAGGGCCTAGACTGTCCCTTACGGCAAGTGAGGTTTCAATTTCATAAGACGACTGACTACCTTTGTTTTCAACCATGTCAGCAAGCGTAACAGCGGCTTTCAGGCCCATTTGATGATGGGGGACATGAACGGTCGTCAACGCGGGGCGCACGAGTTTGGCCAGTTCGATATCGTCAAATCCAGTGATTGAAATGTCTTCAGGTACGCGAAACCCTCTCGCTTGTGCACGATGAATAGCACCTACAGCCAGAACATCATTGCCGCAGATGATCGCTGTCGGCTGCTGATCTGCGTCCATCAGTTTGTCAAAGGCTGCGGCGCCTTCATCAATCCCGTATGATGTTTCAATGACCCGTAGTTTGTCAGTGGAGAGACCGTTCATATTCAAAGCGTCTTGAATGCCAGCAAGCCGCTGGCTCACTCTATCATTTCCTGCACTTTCGCCTGATATAACACCGATCTGTCTATGGCCTTGACGAATGACCTCTTCGGCAAGCGCGCGCATGGACAACCTGTTGTCGAAACCAACAGAGATTTGAGGCTTCTCCGTGGAATATGTCCAAGCGACGAGCACGGGCACGTTTTGTGTCTCAAGGTAGGAGTAGATGTCGGGATCCCGCTCATGACCGATGAGGAGTATTCCGTCAGCTCCACGTGCGACTAAAGTACGAATCTGTTCTTTTTCCAGTTTGGGTTGATAGGCCGAGCTTGCGACGATCAAGGTGTACCCCCGTCGATGAAGTTCCTCCTGAAAAGCCTGAAGACCGCGCGCGAAGATGGCATTCTCCATAGTTGGAATAATCGCACCAATCGTATGTGTGCGCTTGGCGGCCATCATGCGGGCCCCAAAATTCGGTGTATATCCAAGGGCTTCAACAGCGTCAGTGACCCGCTTTCGGGTCTCCTTCACCACGCGGTCAGGCGTGTTTAGGCATCGCGAAACCGTGGCTGTCGACACACCTGCAGCCTTGGCTACATCCTCCAATGTTGGAACCGTGCGGTCTTTCTTCATGCGGTTGCCTCATTCATGAAATCTAGTTTCAGGATAGCAGGGACTCTTGGAAATGTAAGCGCTTGCATAAAAAATTGTAAGCGCTTACATCAGTAGGGAATCGCGGAGTGTGATTTATAGTCAGCACTCCGTCACAAGGCTGAAAAGATAGGATCTCGTTCAATGGCTCGTGAATATTTGAAGAAAGCAACGCTGACAGCAAAATCGGACGCGTCGCAGGTCCACGACACAGTTGTTAAAATCCTCAACGACATTGAAGAGGGCGGCGACGCGAAGGCGTTGGAATACGCTGCGAAATTCGATCAATACGAAGGGAACGTGTTGCTCACCGCAGAAGAGATCGAAGCTGCATGCGCTCTTGTGCCTGAGAAACTGAAAAAGGACATTCAGTTTGCACATGACAATGTCAAACGCTTTGCAGAGCTGCAGAAATCCACAGTCTCAGATGTAGAGATGGAAATAGAGCCGGGCTTCGTTGCCGGTCAGAAAGCGATTCCGGTTGACGCGGCAGGGTGTTACGCGCCCGGTGGTCGCTACAGCCACGTCGCAAGCGCGATCATGACCGTGACGACCGCAAAAGTTGCAGGTTGCGGACACATCACAGCATGTTCCCCGCCGCGTCCGGGTGTCGGCATTGCCCCGGCCATCGTCTATGCGGCCCATATCTGTGGCGCAGACAAGATCTTGGCCTTGGGCGGCGTTCAGGGCGTTGCTGCAATGACCTTTGGCCTGTTCGGTTTGCCGAAAGCCAACATCCTCGTCGGGCCCGGCAACCAGTTTGTGGCGGAAGCCAAGCGCATCCTCTTTGGTCGCGTCGGCATCGACATGATTGCAGGACCGACCGACAGCCTGATCCTTGCCGACAAAACGGCGGATGCGCATATCGTTGCGACCGATCTGGTCTCTCAAGCGGAGCATGGCTATAACTCGCCGGTCTGGCTTGTCACAGATGATCGCGATCTGGCTGAAAAAGTGATGGAGATGGTCCCCGGTCTGATCGATGATCTGCCGGATGTGAACCGCGAAAACGCCTTCGCTGCGTGGCGGGATTACGCTGAAGTCATCGTCTGCGCGGATCGTGAAGACATGGCCGCATGCTCTGATGAATATGCGCCCGAACACCTGACCGTTCAGGCCGAAGACCTTGATTGGTGGTTGCAACGCCTGACCTGTTACGGCTCGCTGTTTTTGGGGGAAGAAACCACCGTGTCTTATGGCGACAAGGCCACTGGCACAAACCACGTGCTGCCGACCTCTGGTGCAGCCAGCTACACAGGTGGCTTGAGCGTGCATAAATACATGAAGATCGTCACATGGCAGCGCGCCACACAGGAAGGCTCAAAGGCTGTTGCGGAAGCGACTGCGCGCATTTCCCGCCTCGAAGGAATGGAAGGCCACGCACGCGCCGCAGATGTCCGCTTGGCGAAATACTTCCCGGGCGAAAACTTCGATCTATCGGCTGATGAGTGATCCACGGGCCCTCTTTGACCTGACGGGACGGGTGGCTTGCGTCACAGGCGCAAGCTCCGGTCTTGGGCGGCGTGCGGCTGTGGGCTTGGCTGCCGCGGGCGCAAAGGTTGTTGGCGTGGCGCGCAGGCAGGATGCGTTGGACACGCTAAAAGATGAGATCGGCGAGCATGCGGCCAGCGTTGTGGCGGACGTGACTGACAGGGCAAAGGTGGAGGCGTTGAAAACTGCTGTCTCAGCCCCTTTCGGTGCACCTGACATCATCGTGCATGCGGCTGGCGTCAACACACGCGAAGCGGCGGATGACGTGACGGATGAAGGTTGGGATGCGACGCTCGCGCTGAACCTCTCTGCGCCGTTCTTTCTTAGCCAAGCGCTGGTGCCTGCGATGAAAGACAAGGGCTGGGGGCGGATCGTCAATTTCGCCTCCTTGCAGACCTATCGCGCCTTTCCGGGCGGCATCGCCTACGGCGCAACCAAAGCGGGCATCGCGCAACTCACCCGCGCAATGGCGGAGGCGTGGTCGAAAGACGGCATCACCGCCAACGCGATCGGGCCGGGTTTCTTCCCGACGGAACTAACGCAGGCCGTCTTCTCTGATGCGGATCGCGCGGCGCGCAATGCCGCGCAAACCTGCGCAGGGCGCAACGGTACTTTGGAAGATATGGATGGGCCCTTGCTGTTTCTCTGCTCGGACGCGTCACGCTATGTCACGGGACAGGTACTGATGGTTGACGGGGGGTTCACCGCGAAATGAAGGCACTGGTTTATCAAGGCGTCAAAACGCTGACATTCGAGGATGCTGCCGATCCGGTCGCGCCAGACGGCTATCACCTGATCAAGGTGGAGGCCGTGGGCATTTGCGGCTCCGACATGCACGCCTATCTCGGCCACGACAATCGCCGTCCCGCTCCCTTGATCTTGGGTCACGAAGCGGCAGGCACGATTGTCGGTGGCCCACGTGACGGCGACCGTGTCACCGTCAACCCACTGGTGACCTGCGGCACATGCCCCGCCTGCACCTCGGCGCGCGAGAACTTGTGCCCGGATCGTCAGATTATCTCAATGCCGCCTCGCGAAGGCGCGTTTGCGCAATATGTCGCGATGCCGGAGGTCAATCTGGTCACGGTGCCCGATGATGTTCCGTTCCAAAAAGCCGCCTTGGCCGAACCGTTGGCTGTCAGCTGGCACGCCGCCCGTTTGACGTTGGACGCCTTGCATCCCGCTGCTGACCGGCGTGCGGTGATCCTAGGTGGTGGAGCGATTGGCTTGGCTGCTGCGTTGGCCCTGAAAGCGATGGGCGTGGATGACATCACCATTGTTGAGCCAAACGATGACAGGCGGGCTTTTCTGATCAGCCGCTGCGGTCAGACAGCAGTTGCCTCATCTGATGTCCATTGCCCCATTGTCATTGATGCCGTTGGTTACGCAACGACCCGCGCGACAGCTTCGGCGCTGGCCACGCCCGGAGGCGTCATTGCCCATATCGGGCTTGGCGAAGACACTGGCGGCTTGGATATCCGGCGCATGACTTTGCAGGAAATCACCTTCATCGGCACCTATGCCTACACCGCACAAGATTTCCGTGACACCGCGCAGGCCATCTTTGATGGCCGACTGGGCGCGCTCGACTGGACCGAAACCCGACCGCTGAGCGAGGGAAACATCGCCTTCCAACAGCTCTACGCAGGCAGCGTTGCCACACCAAAAATCATTCTCGACCCATGGGCCTGATCTCTTTCGGGACAACTTCCATTCACTTTCACCATGAAGGACAGCTTAATGAACATCGACAAGAAGATCGCGGATGATCTGGTCGCAAACGATGTCTCGTTTGTCACCACCGTTCCGTGCAAACAGCTCGCAGGCGTGATCGAAGAGATCGAAAATCGCGACGACATGTTCCATATCCCCGCCAATAAGGAAGACGAGGGCATGGGGCTGTGCGCCGGTGCCTTCATGGGCGGCAAGCGCCCTGCGATCATCATGCAGAACACGGCGATTGGGGTGACCATCAACACGCTGGCGACGCTGACGCAATATTATCGCATGCCCCTGCCGATGATCATCAGCTTCCGCGGCGAGCTGCGCGAGCCTGTGGCCTGTCAAGTCGAGATGGCTGTGCACACCAAAGCGCTTCTGGCGCAGTTGAACATCCCGACCTACCACTTCCACTGGCAAAAGGACGTCGAAGAATTCGACAACATCCTGAAATACACCTTCATGTGCAACAAACCGGTCGCAATCCTGACCGATGCAAACTTCTGGGGAGGCTACGGCGACCAATGATCCGTTCTGAAATCCTGCGCGAGATCGCGCCAATCCTTCGTGACCAACTGGTCGTCTGCAACATCGGTCTGCCCAGCCAAGAGCTGCATATGATCGACGACAATGCCAAGAACTTCTACATGCTGGGCACGATGGGGCTGTCCTCCTCCATCGGTTTGGGCCTTGCTCTGGCACAAGACAAAACCGTTATCTCCATCGACGGCGACGGCTCTGTCCTGACCAACCTCGGCACGCTGCCGACCATCGCCAATAACGTGGCTGACAACTACATCCTGTTGATCATCGACAACGGCTCCTATGGCTCCACCGGGGATCAACCGACCTATGCCGGCAAGAAAACCAAGCTTGAGAAAGTCGCGGAAGCTTGCGGGTGCGAAAACGTGGTCGTCTGCCAAGATGTTGACACGGGTAAGGTTCTCCAAGCGGCCATCGACAGCAAGAAGATGACCGTCATCGTCGTGAAATGCGACAGCGGCAATATCAAGCTGCCGGTGATCACTATGGATCCGGTCGTGATCCGTCACCGCTTCATGGAAGCTGTGAAAGCCTAAGCCATGTCTGCCGCGCATATTCATTCCAGCGAAGATGCGCGGCGGCTCGCCCGTCGCAAACTGCCATGGATGGTCTTCGACTATATCGATGGCGCGGCGGGGGCAGAAACAGGTGCCGCGCGGAATCGCGCCGCCATGGATGCCTATACGCTCCGCCCCCGCATCCTGCGCGATGTGAGTGAGCGTAGCCTATCCACAACCCTCTTTGGGAAGCCCACGAAACGCCCCTTCGGGATCGCGCCAATGGGCATGTGTAACCTGTCAGGGCAGGGGGCCGATCTGATGCTCGCCCGCCTTGCGGCACGGCACCAAATCCCGCATGGTGTTTCCACTGTGGCCTCCACTCCGATGGAAAAGATTATCGAAGTGGCCGAAGGACACGCGTGGTTCCAACTGTATTTCAGCGGCGATGGCACCGGCTCATTCAAGCTGGTCGACCGCGCCAAAGCCGCAGGCTACGAGACGCTCGTTCTGACCGTCGATGTCCCCGAAGTAGGGCGCCGTCCGCGCGAATTGCGCCACGGCTTCAAGATGCCCTTCAAGATCGGCCCGAAACAGTTCATCGACTTCGCGTTGCATCCGCAATGGTCGCTGCCCATGCTCTTCGGTGGCAAGCCCCAGATGGCGAATTTCGAGATGGAGGGCTATGAGTTCGACCGCACTGAAAGCCGAGCCAAAGCCGATTGGGATACGCTGCAACGTCTGCGCGATGCGTGGCCCGGCAATCTGGTTGTCAAAGGCGTGCTGGACGCCGATGACGCAGTACAGCTCAAAAATGCAGGCGTCGATGCGATCCAAGTCTCTAGCCACGGCGCGCGCCAGCTTGAAAGCGCGCCTTCCCCGTTCCTGGCCCTGCAAGACATTCGCAAGGCGGTCGGCGACACATATCCCCTGTTCTTCGACAGCGGCTTGCGCTCCGGTGAAGACGCGTTGAAAGCCCTGCATGCAGGCGCAGATTTCACCTTCTTCGGACGCGTCCTGCAATTCGCCATTGCTGCAGGCGGGGATGCTGGACTGACCCGGCTTTGGGATGTGCTCAGCGACGAGATGAGCATTGCAATGGCGCAAACAGGTCTCACCGACCTCAAGCGCAGCTCAGTTAGGCCTTCGACGTAAAAGGTGTCGTTAAGGTGTGCAGCCGTAAATGGCGGATGAAGGCTCGCGCAATCGCTGGTGTGGGGCGGTGTTCAGGAGTGACGAAATAGCTGCGATACTCGATGGGGGAGCTAAAGGGCCGAAAGGCCACCTCATTTCCTCGGTATTGTACAACCGGAAAAGGGTTCACAATCGTCACGCCGAGGCCTTCGCGCGCCAGATCAACAGCGGCAAAAGACGTTGAAGCCTCCGCCACAATCCGTGGGATACTGCGACTGATCGTCAGAACTTTTTCCAGTTGAGACCTGCGCGCATGTCGATGTGTCAGTGCGATTAAGGGCTGCTCATGCAGATCCTCTGGCGTGATCGTCGGCAATTCGGCAAGCGGGTGCGTCTCAGCCATTGCACATACCGCCTTAGACAAACGGTAGGGCGTCAATTGCACACCTTCGCGCGACAGCTCAACGCCGGTCAGGCCAAGGTCAAAGCGGGTCTCTTGAATGCCGCGTATAACCTCCTCGGAAGAAGAAACTTCAAGGCTGATGAAGTAATGCGGATTCGCCTCCAGAAAGGTCGCAATGTGGTGCACGAGAAACCGGTGCGCATAGGTTGGCGGCGCAATGATCTTGAGTGTTTCCTGCGCTTGTTCAGGCGGTCCGTCGATCCGGTCAAGCGCGGAAAAGAGAGGATCAAGGCGTTTGTTGAGCTGAGTCGCTTCTGATGTCGGGCGCAATCTGCCGCCGTCTCGTTCAAACAGAATACGGCCAGTGCGCGCCTCCAAACTGGCGATGGACCGACTGACAGCCGATTGCGATAATCCCAATCGTACAGCGGCTTTTGAGGTTGTGCCGCTCTCCATCAGCGCACGTAGCGCTTGGTATTCCGGAAGGCTGTGCCATGCCTTTTGCGCCATAGATGCCCCTGCGTAAAGCTCATTACTCTATGATCTTTTATCATATTAATAATTCTAGCCTATGAGAAATTATTGCCTAAGCTGGTCCTTGGACATCTTGGGGGCGTCTCAATTTTGCAGCTTAAAACTCATCCTGCCATTTTTGATGGGCATAACGACGTTTTATTGAAG
This sequence comes from uncultured Litoreibacter sp., assembly GCA_947494435.1. GTDB lineage: Bacteria > Pseudomonadota > Alphaproteobacteria > Rhodobacterales > Rhodobacteraceae > Litoreibacter. The sequence continues at coordinate 333,242 of CANLUY010000001.1, read as the reverse complement.
ATTTATCGCGAAGGCGGCTTATCCGCTGCGAGTGAGTTTTTGACCGGTCGCGACGGCGCGATTGATCTGCCCTCCGCACAAGCGGGCGGGTTTGGTGGTGGGTTTTTTGCGGTCTATGTTCCGTCGCCCATGGACCTTGAGTTCAAGTTCGAAGAGATGACGAAGGACACATATGATCTGCCGCTACCGGACCCGATTGATTGGGAAGATGCTTTTCCGGTGGTCATGTCCCAAGCTGCAATCCTGTTCGATCTGGAAAAACGTGGCGCGCTGGTGGTGTGTCGCAGCGCAGCCGATATTCGCGCTGCTTTGGCCTCCCAGAAAATTGCAGCGATTTTCCATATCGAGGGGGCGGAAGCGATTGATCCCGAGCTGAACACGCTTGAGGTTCTCCATAAAGCGGGCCTGCGATCCATTGGTCCCGTCTGGAGCCGCCAGACGATCTTTGGTCACGGCGTGCCGTTTCGTTATCCAAGCAGACCGGACATCGGGCCTGGCCTGACGGATGACGGGCTGCGATTGGTCAAGCGCTGTGACGAGTTGGGCATCATGGTTGATTTGTCCCATCTGAACGAAGCCGGATTCTGGGACGTCGCGCGACATTCCACAAAGCCATTGGTCGCTACGCATTCCAACGCCCATGCGATCTGCCCCCATTCGCGCAATTTGACGGATAAGCAATTGGCAGCGATTGCCGAAAGCGATGGCATGGTGGGGCTGAATTTCGCTGTAGCCTTTCTGCGCGAAGATGGAAAAATGCTGGCTGACGTCCCGCTGGAGCAGATGATCCGCCACCTTGATCATCTGATTGAACATGTGGGCGAAGACAGGGTCGGGTTCGGCTCGGATTACGACGGGGCGGTTGTGCCAGAGGCGCTGATCTCTTGTGCAGGGCTGCCCGAATTGAGGCACGCGATGGCAAAACACGGCTACAACGATGCGTTGATGTCGAAACTTTGCCACGAGAACTGGCTGCGCGTGCTGGAAAAGACATGGGGGTCATAAACCTCATTGGCCAGATTTAGTGAAAATGAACAGGAGAGGTTCTAGAAATGAATGCGTTTAACAGATTACTAACCAGTGCTGCGATCGGCCTTGCGGTCAGCGTGACGTCCTTCGCGGCCCATGCTGAGACACCCGCCAACATGTTGGTCATTGCACACCGGATCGACGATGTAACAACGATTGATCCTGCAGAGAGTTTTGAATTTGCGGGCTCCGATATCAGCCGCAATGTCTACAGCCGTCTCGTAAACCTTGACCCGATGGACCTTGGCGCGGGCTACCAGCCTGATCTTGCGGAAAGCTGGGAAGTCTCGGAAGATGGCAAAACCATCACTTTCACAATGCGTGAGGGCGTCACCTTTCATTCCGGCAATCCGGTCACGGCTGAGGATGCGGCATTCTCACTGCAACGCGCTGTAATCCTCAACAAAACGCCCGCGTTTATCCTGACGCAGTTTGGCTTCACCGCGGACAATGCGGCCGAGACGATCAAGGCCGATGGAAACAAGCTGATGATCACGACGGATAAGAAATATGCGACGTCTTTTGTGCTGAACTGCCTGACCGCAACCATCGGGGCGGTTGTCGACAAAGCAACCGTCATGGCCAATGAGGTCGATGGTGACATGGGCAATGAGTGGCTCAAAACCAACTCTGCAGGCTCTGGCCCCTATAAGCTCGATAGCTGGAAGCCGAATGAGGCGGTGACCCTGTCCTCCAACCCCGACTATTACGGTGGCGCGCCTGCGATGGAGCGTGTCATCGTGCGCCACGTCCTCGAAAGCGCTTCACAGCGCTTGCTTCTCGAGCGCGGCGATATCGACATCGCGCGCAACCTGAACCCCGAAGACATTGCAGGGGCTTCAGCTGCGGATGGCGTCACCATCTCGGACGAGCTGAAAGGCCGTTTGATGTATCTGGCCCTGAACCAGAAACACCCTGAGCTGAGCAAACCCGAAGTCCGTCAGGCGTTCAAATATCTGATCGACTATGAAGGCATGCGCGACAGCTTCCTCAAAGGGCAGTACACAATTCACCAGAACTTCCTGCCCGCGACTTATCTGGGGGCTTCCGACGAAAATCCATTCTCTCAAAATATCGAGAAGGCCAAGGAATTGCTGGCCGCGGCTGGTGTCGAAAACCTTGAGGTCGAGATTGGTGTGCGTGAAGCGCAAGAACGGATCGAGATCGGTCAGTCGTTCCAGAATGCGGCTGCACAGGCTGGCATCAAGGTGAACATCACGGTCGGTACAGCCAAGCAAATCCTCGCCCGCTACCGTGCGCGCGAACTGGATGTCTATTTGGGTGCGTGGGGTCCGGACTATCCCGATCCACAAACCAACGCTGGTACATTCGCCTATAACCCCGACAACTCGGACGAGGCCAACGCGACCGGCCTTTTGGCTTGGCGCAACAGCTGGGATACGGGCGGTCTGACGGAAAAAGTCGCCGCTGCCGTGACCGAAGGGGATCGTGACAAGCGGGTGCAGATGTATCTCGATATCCAAGCACAGTTCCGCGAAACCTCGCCCTTCGTCGTGATGTTCCAGCAGATCGAGCAATCGGCCCTGCGCGACAACGTCACCAATTGGTCCACCGGCCAAGCGGTCACATCAGCGGCCTATTGGCAGGTCACCAAGTAAGTGGCGATGACTGACAATAATGGGGAGGGGCGTTTGTCCCTCCCGCCTTGGATCAAAACGACCGTTCTGACCATCGGCTCCATCGCGGTGACGATGCTTGGGCTGTTGTTCATCACCTTCATCATCGGTCGCGTCATGCCGATCGACCCCGTTCTGGCCATCGTGGGGGAGCGGGCGTCGCAATCCACCTACGACGCGGTGTATCTTGAGCTTGGCCTCGACAAACCGCTGGTCGTGCAATTCCTCTATTACCTTTGGGACGTGCTGCATCTGGATTTCGGCACCTCCCTTCTGAACGCGCGGCCTGTGTCCGAGGACATTGCGCGGGTCTTCCCCGCGACGCTTGAACTGGCCACTTTGGGCATTTTCATCGGCATCGTTCTGGGCGTGCCTTTGGGCGTGTTAGCCGCCGTGCGCAAAGGCTCATGGATTGACCAGATCGCGCGCGTCTTGGCGCTGGTCGGATATTCCATGCCGATCTTCTGGCTGGGCCTGATGGGGCTTTTGATCTTCTACGGCATCCTCGGCTGGGTCGGTGGTCCGGGTCGCGTGGGCATTTTCTATGTCGACGTCGTACCTTCGGTCACTGGCCTGATCCTCGTCGATGCGGCGATTGACGGCAATTGGAACGTGTTCAAAGACGCATTCAGCCACATCATCCTGCCCGCCTCACTGTTGGGCTATTTCTCGCTGGCTTACATCTCGCGCATGACGCGCAGTTTCATGCTGGAACAACTCAGCGCGGAATATGTCACCACAGCGCGCGTCAAAGGCATGTCGGAATGGGATGTGGTCTGGAAACACGCGTTCAAAAACATCCGCGTGCAGTTGATCACTGTGATCGCGCTCAGCTACGCGAACCTGCTGGAAGGCTCAGTTCTGACGGAGATCATCTTCTCATGGCCCGGCATCGGCAGTTACATCACTACCGCACTTCTCAGCGCTGATATGAACGCGGTCCTTGGGGGCACCGTCGTCGTGGGGCTTATTTTCATCCTGCTCAATATCTTCTCAGACCTGCTTTACAAGGTCTTTGACCCGAGGGCGCGTTGATGGCAGATCAAACCCTCAAAGAGTGGCTCCTCACAGATACGCCAACCTCCCGCCGCCACGCGAAACTCTCCGCGCTTTATACGGGCTGGTTGACCTTTCGTTCAAATACGATGGCCATGATCGGGCTGGGCATTCTTGTTCTGTTGATCGTGATTGCGGCTGCTGCGCCGATCCTGTCTCCGCATGATCCTTTCGTGCAAGACCTTGGCAACCGCCTGGCGCCTTTGGGCACGGAAGGGCATATCTTCGGCACCGATAGCCTTGGCCGCGACATCCTTTCCCGGCTGATCTATGGGGCGCGGATTACGCTGTATATCGTGGCACTTGTCGCGCTCATTGCACCTGTTGCGGGGCTGCTGGTTGGCACGGTGTCAGGCTACGCAGGCGGTTGGGTCGATGTCGTGTTGATGCGCATCACCGACATCTTTCTCGCTTTCCCGCGTCTTGTTCTAGCACTGGCGTTTGTTGCCGCATTGGGGGCAGGGATCGAGAATGCGGTGCTGGCGATTTCGCTGACCGCATGGCCGCCCTATGCCCGTATCGCGCGGGCAGAGACGCTGACGATCCGGTCTTCCGACTACATTGCCGCAATCCGCCTGCAAGGTGCGGGTGCGCTCAGGATCATCACCAAACATATCTGGCCGCTGTGCATTTCGTCGCTCATTGTACGCGTCACGCTCGACATGGCCGGTATCATCTTGGCAGCTGCGGGCCTTGGATTCCTAGGCCTCGGCGCGCAGCCGCCCAGTCCGGAATGGGGCGCGATGATCTCCGAAGGGCGCCGCTTCATCCTCGACCACTGGTGGGTCGCCACAATGCCGGGCCTCGCGATCTTCACGGTATCACTTGCTTTCAACCTGCTCGGTGACGGGCTGCGCGATGTGCTTGATCCAAAGGCGGGTGAGTAATGGACAAGCTCCTTGATATCGAAAATCTCTGGGTGAAATTTCCAACCCGCCAAGGTGTCTTTGATGCGGTGCGCGGTGTCTCGTTCACACTTGGCCGTGAACGTCTGGGTATCGTCGGTGAAAGCGGATCTGGCAAATCCATGACCGGCCGCGCGATCCTGCGTCTGATCCGTCCGCCGGGCATCGTTGATGCAGATCACATCAGCCTTGAAGGCGTGGATCTGTTGAAAAAGTCAGAAAAAGAGATGCGCGCGGTCCGAGGGCAGCGCATTTCGATGGTCATGCAGGACCCTAAATTCTCTCTTAATCCTGTCATGACCATTGGGAACCAGATTATCGAAGCCTACCGCTTGCATTCGAAGACCTCAAAATCGGCGGCCTATGCCAAATCGCTTGAAATGCTGGAGGCTGTCTCGATCCGCGATCCAGAACGTGTCATGCGAGCGTATCCGCATGAGATGTCGGGCGGCATGGGGCAGCGGATCATGATTGCCATGATGCTGATCCCGAACCCCGAAATCCTGATCGCGGATGAACCGACCAGCGCTTTGGACGTCTCCGTTCAACGACAAGTCCTCGATATCATGGACAAGCTGGTGAAGGAGCGCGGCATGGGGCTGATATTCATCAGTCATGACCTCAACCTTGTGGCCGATTTCTGTGACCGGGTCTTGATCATGTATGCGGGCCGGATTGTCGAAGTGTGCCGGGCGGACAAATTGCACGAGGCGAAACACCCCTATACCCAAGGGTTGCTGAACTCTCTGCCACGGCTTGATGCCCCGAAAGACCGTCTGGATGTGCTGAAACGTGACCCCGTTTGGTCAGAAGCCCCCAGCGTGAGTGGTCGCACATGAGCATGCTCGACATTAAGGGTCTGAACGTCTGGTTCGGCCGCGCCCGCGACCGTGTGGATGCCGTAAAATCCGCGACCTTTACTGTAGCGCAGGGGGAAAGCTTCGGTCTTGTGGGTGAAAGTGGCTCCGGCAAATCAACGATCTTGCGGGCGATCACGGGTCTTGCGCCGACATGGTCAGGCAAGATTCACGTCGAAGATCAGCCGATACCAGCGCGCCGTCCAAAGTCCTTCTACAAAACGGTGCAGATGGTGTTCCAAGACCCTTACGCGTCGCTGCATCCGCGCCATTCCGTCGATCAGGTGTTGGGCGAGACGCTGCATCTGCATGGCTTCAAGGATATCGACAACCGCGTTGTAAAGCTGCTTGATGACGTGGGCCTCGGTCAGAAATTCCGCTTCCGCTATCCGCACCAACTCTCTGGTGGGCAACGTCAGCGCGTCGCAATTGCGCGCGCGCTCGCACCAGAGCCAAAACTGCTTCTGCTTGACGAGCCGACATCGGCGCTTGATGTCTCCGTTCAAGCGGAAATTCTCAACCTGCTCGCTGATCTCAGACAGATGCACGATCTGACCTATGTGATGGTCTCTCACGACCTCTCTGTCGTGGGGCATATGTGCGACCGTCTGGCGGTGATGAAAGATGGCGAGATTGTCGAAATTATGGATGTGTCCGCGCTTCAACGCATGGAGGCGACACATCCCTATGCGCAGCATCTGCTGCAGGCCTCGGTCTAAGTGAGGCGACACATACTCTTTGAAAGGGGATAAAGATGAAACAATTTAAGCTCACGATGACTGCCGGTTTGCTGGCGAGTGCACTTGCCTTCACGCCGGTCGTCGCAGCAACGCCAGACAACATCCTCGTCGTGGCGCAAAACATCGACGACATCGTAACCATTGATCCGGCCTCCGCCTATGAATTCAGTTCCGGTGAATATGTCGCAAACACCTATGACACGCTGGTGCGCTACGATGCGACAGACACCACCGTGCTGGCGCCGGCTTTGGCGACAGATTGGAGCGTGGATGCGGATGCGAAGACCGTCACCTTCACATTGCGCGAAGGTGTCACTTTCCATTCCGGCAACCCATTGCGCGGCGAAGATGTGGTTGGCTCCTGGACACGCGTTGTGGCACTCGACAAAGCACCGTCATTCATCCTGACCCAACTTGGCTGGACCAATGACAACATCGCCGACATGGTCACCACTGAAGGCAACACAGTCACCGTGCGTTACGAGGGTGATTTCGCACCTTCCTTCGTGCTGAACGTGCTGGCCGCGCGGCCTGCCTCCATCGTGGATATGGAAACCGTCATGGCCAATGAGGTCGATGGCGATATGGGCCATGCGTGGATGAACAAGAACTCCGCCGGGACCGGGCCATTTTCGCTGCAAACCTATCGCCCTGCCGATATCCTGTCGCTCAGTGCCAATCCCGATTACTACCAAGGCGCGCCCAAGATGGAGCGTGTGGTGATCCAGCACAATCCCGAAGGCGCGACGCAACGACTGCAGCTGGAAGCTGGCGACATCGACATGGCAAAGAACCTCGATCCCGGTCAGATCGCAGGTCTTGAAGGCGCAGAGGGAGTGCGCGTGGAAACCTTCCCGCAAGCCGCCGTGCATTGGGTCTCCTTCAACCAGAAAGTCGATGCGCTGACCGACCCGGCCGTGTGGGAAGCCGCGCGTTATCTGGTGGATTACAACGGCATGGCCGACGGTATGCTTAAAGGTCAAATGGAAGTGCATCAGGCGTTCTGGCCTGAAGGTTTCCCCGGCGCTTTGACCGACACGCCTTTCAGCTATGATCCGGAGAAAGCGAAACAAATCCTCGCGGATGCCGGTGTTGAGACGCCGATCAACGTGACGATGGACGTGATCTCAGCCCCGACCTTTGTGGAAATGGCACAGGCTATCCAAGCCTCCTTCGCGGAAGGCGGGATCAACTTGGAAATTATTGCAGGGACTGGCGCTCAAGTGATCACCAAGTATCGCGCGCGCACCCATGAAGCGATGCTTCTCTATTGGGGCCCCGACTTCATGGACCCACATTCCAACGCCAAGGCCTTTGCGTTCAACAAAGACAACTCCGACGACAAATATGCGTCCACAACCACATGGCGCAATGCGTGGATGCCCCCGGCTGAGATGAACGCCAAGACCATGGCCGCGCTGGGTGAGCAAGACGCAGAGAAGCGTCTGGATATGTATATGGAGCTGCAGAAAGAAACGCAGGCTGAAGCACCGTTTGTGATTATGTTCCAAGCGATCAAGCAGGTGGCGATGCGGAAAAATGTCAAAGGTTTCGTCAATGGCGCGACCTCGGATTACGTCTTCTACCGTCTGGTAGAAAAAGAGTGACGCAAACCGCCCTTCAGCCCTCCGATCAAGTCTACGCCGCGTTGCATCAGGCTGTCGGGGGGCGCTTGTTTACGGTGACAGTCCTCGATCGCGCGGCAGGTCTGGCGCGTCGCGTCTATACCTCCCATCCAAAGGAATATCCTGTCTCCGGCACCAAGCCGATGGCCCAAGGCGATTGGACTGATCAGGTTGTCGAACGCGGCGAGGTCTTCATCGCCAACACTGTCGCGGAGTTTGCAATCTACTTCCCCGACCACGCGGTGATTGAAAGTCTCGGCTGCGGTGCCGCGCTGAATGTCCCGATCCAGACGACAGAGGTTATCGGAACGATCAACGTACTCGATCGCAGCGGGTTCTTTACACCGGATCGCGTGGACGCGTGTCTCGACGTCATCAACGCGCAACAGGTCCAAATCGTCGCGGCAATGGCCACTTGCGATCTTTCTGATGCGTCAAGTGTTTAACCGAACTCCGCGCGGATCTTGTCAGTATCTGCCCCAAGCGCAGGCATGGGGCGCGGCTCTAAGTCCGGACGACCTGCAGGCCGTGGGATCCATGCAGTTTGACCATCCGGTAATGTCACATCCATGCTTCTAAGAGCTGGATGTGCGCCGACTTCGGTCACATCACGATACCGCGCCCAAGCGATTCCGGCCTCGCTGCAACTCTTGATTGCAGTTTCAACATCCAGAGACGCGAAAATTGGTTCCAATATGTCGTCCAACGCGTGTCGATTTTGAACGCGCAGCGCATTGTTTGAATAAGCGTCATGCTCAAACAGATCAGGACGATGCAGCACGTCATGACACAGTCGATGCCACTCCCGCTCTGTCTGAATAGCGAGGATAATCGCCCCATCAACACATTGAAATGGACGATACGGATAGATGGAGGCATGAGACAACCCGTGCCGCCCAGTCTCACTCGCACCATGCTCAAAGTGCAGCAGCGGAACGCTCATCCAATCTGCAATGCAGTCAAACATTGCGATCTCGATGCACTGTCCGCGCCCGGTTTTGCCGCGCTGGATCAACGCTTCAAGAATGGCCGCGTGGGCCGCACTTCCTGTTGCGATATCTGCGGCTGAGACGCCCACTTTTGAGGGTGTTTCAGGTGTGCCCGTGACCGCGCAGAGGCCCGCCTCGGCTTGCACAAGCATGTCGTAGGCTTTCATCTGTGCGTAGGCCGTGTCTTGCCCGTAGCCATTGATCGAGACCGCAATCAATGCCGGAAAATCACGGGTCAATACGTTATCAGTCAAGCCAAGTCGCGACAAAGCACCCGGCGCGAGATTTTGAACCAGAACATCTGCTTTCTTCAACATCTGGCGCAGAAGCTTGAGATCACTACTCGCTTTCAGATCAAGTACCGCACTTTCTTTGCCACGATTGAGCCACGCGAAATAAGCTGATGTTCCTTTGACCACACGGTCATAGTTCCGCGCTGTCTCGCCACCCTCACGTTCTATCTTGATGACCCGCGCGCCGGCATCTGCCAGCCGGACAGTGCAAAGCGGGGCGGCCACCGCTTGTTCGATCGCAACCACAAGCAGGCCATCGAGCGCCCCCATCAATAAGACCGCGGCATGCCGAGGACATGCTCTGAGAGATAGCTGAGAATGAGGTTGGTTGAGATTGGAGCCACCTGATACAAACGCGTCTCTCTGAATTTGCGCTCGATGTCGTATTCCTCTGCAAATCCAAATCCGCCATGGGTCTGAATGCACGCATTTGCTGCTTCAAAAGATGCATCCGCCGCCAGCATTTTAGCCATGTTGGCCTCTGCGCCCGGATTTTCGCCCGCTTCGTAAAGCCGCAGTGCTTCTTTGACCATCAACTCCGCTGCCCGCATATTTGCGTAAGCCTTCGAGATTGGAAATTGCACGCCTTGGTTCTGCCCGATCGCGCGCCCAAACACCTCGCGGTCTTTCGCATAGTCCACAGATTGCTTTGTGAACCACTTGGCATCCCCGATGCACTCTGCCGCAATCAAGATGCGCTCCGCATTCATGCCGGTGAGGATGTATTTGAAGCCTTGCCCTTCTTGCCCGATCAGGTTCTTTGCAGGGACACGCAGATTGTCGAAAAACACCTCTGTGGTGGCGTGATTCATCATCGTGCGGATTGGGCGGATGGTCAGCCCATTGCCTAGTGCCTCGCGCATATCGACCAAGATAACAGACAAGCCGCGCGTCTTTTTCGTCCCCTCCTCAAGCGGCGAGGTGCGGGCCAGAAGCAGCATCAGGTCGGAATGTTCTGCCCGACTTGTCCAGATTTTCTGGCCGTTGATCACATAATCATCTCCGTCCCGTTGGGCCGTGGTTTTCAGCGCACCGGTGTCGGTCCCGCTGGTCGGTTCCGTGACACCAAAAGCCTGAAGGCGTAACGCACCACTGGCGATTTCGGGTAAATAGGTCTGCTTCTGGGCGTCCGACCCATGCCGCAACAACGTTCCCATCGTGTACATCTGCGCATGGCACGCACCGCCATTGCAGCCTTGGGCCTGCATTTCTTCCAGCACGACTGCGGCTGCTGACAATGGCAATCCTGCGCCACCATATTCCTCCGGTATCAGGATGGAGAGCCACCCCGCCTTCGTCAGCTCTTCCACAAACGCGGTGGGGTAGGCCATCTCCCGATCCAAAGCGCGCCAATAGCTGCCGGGATATCGCGCGCAGAGCTTTGCAATCGCGTCGCGCAACTCGCAATATTTGTCCTCCATCCGGGCCTCCCGTCTGTGTCGGTCTCACTCTAGGCACGGGCCGAGGCAAAACAACACGCAAAAGCACATTCTGTTAATGTATACATTAACCGTTTGACGCGGCTGCGGGGCCGTGGTCTACCCTGTGATATTGCACAAAAAGATCACGTCGGAGCCCGCCATGTCTAAGTCACTAACAGTTGCCATGATTGAAGGCGACGGCATCGGGGTGGATGTATCACGCGCGACCGTCGCTGTGGTCGATGCAGCGACCTCAAAAACTGGCGCTGCGGCTTTGAGCTATGATCCCATACAAGCAGGCGCAGGTTACTTCGCGCAAACCGGCCAGGACATTGAGCCCGGTGGCGAAGACCGCGCTGGCGCGGCTGACGCCATCTTCCTTGGCGCAATCGGCCTCCCGTCTGTGCGTCACGAGGATGGCACAGAAATTTCGCCGCATCTTCGGTTGCGCGACAAGTTTGGCCTTTATGCCGGCGTTCGACCGGTCAAAGCCTACCCCAACGCACCTCAGCGATTGGCCGATCCACGCGCTGCGGGCATCGACATGATTATCCTGCGCGAGTCGACCGAAGGGCTGTTCTACTCTGCCGCTGCTCACAAACGCAGCGAGATCATTGGCGACAGCGAAGTGCGTGACACATTGCGCATCACACGCGAGACGACGGAGAAGCTGCACCATTTCGGCTTCAAGCTGGCAGCACGTCGGAAAGCCCGCGGCAAACCCGGCGCGCTGACTTGTGTCGATAAAGCGAATGTCTTCGCGTCGATGGCATTTTTCCGCAAAATCTATGACGAGGTCGCGCCTCACTATCCGGAGATCGAAACCAGCTACGCCTATGTCGATGCGCAAGCACTGAACCTAATCCGGCAGCCGTGGGACTATGATGTGATGGTCATGGAAAACATGTTCGGTGACATCTTGTCAGACCTCGCAGGTGGACTTGTTGGCGGCATGGGCATGGCCGCTTGTGCGGAAATTGGCGATCATCACGGCCTGTTCCAACCCGCACATGGCAGCGCGCCCGACATTATGGGACAGGATAAAGCAAACCCGCTCGCCGCCATTCTAAGCGGTGCACTGATGCTGGATTACCTCGCAGAGAAGTCAGGCGATAATGCCTATGCAAAAGCGGCTGAACTGATTGAGAATGCCGTGCAAAACGGCTTTGAAGCCGCGCGGATCAGCCCGATGGAATTTGGTGGTACGATGGGCACAGAGGCGGTCACGAAGGAAGTCTTGGCGCAGCTGGGTGCGCTTTAACTGCGCCACCTCAGCAGCCGTTTCTCAATCAACCCGATGACAAAGCTGACCGTGACCCCGAGCAGCGACAGAATGACGACACCCGCAAACAGGCGTTCCAAATCATACAACGATCCCGCTTCAAGGATATAAGCGCCGATCCCGAATTCAGCCCCCAGCATTTCAGCCGCGACCAGAAGAATGATGGCAATCGCAAGACTGATCCGCAGCCCAGACAAGATACCGGGCATGGCTCCGGGGATGACAATTTTGCGCACAATCGACAACCAGGACAGGCCGAAGCTCTGCCCCATGCGGATCAAACCCCGATCCACATTATCAACGGCGCCATAGGTCGCCACTACCGTCGGGGTGAAGGTCCCAAACGCGATCAGCGCGTATTTTGATCCCTCATCAATGCCGAACCAGATCACGAAGAGCGGCAATAAAGCGATCTTCGGGATTGGAAAAATTGCGGCCACCAAGGGCACCAACCCCGCTCGTATCATTGAGAACAACCCGATCAAAATTCCCACGCCAATCCCTGCAGCAGCGCCAAAGAAAGCGCCGACCGCAAGACGTGACAGGGAAACGCTGAGATGTTTGAACAACAAACCCGACTGATACAATTCTCCGAACGTCGCCAGCACATCGGACGGTTTCGGTAAGGTCAGCGCTGATATCCAGCCGCTGCGGGTCCCCCATTCTGCAAAAGCGATCAGGGCCACGAATACGATCAACCCAACCCATTTGACAGGTTTGGGGGCGAAGCCGCCGCCACGGAATGTTACCTCGCGGGCAGGGCGGTCAGACATGCAGCAGCTCCGCATCTGCAGCGCGCGCTTCATCGCGCATCAATTGCCATAAGTGCTGCTGGTGTTGCTCCAGATCAGGGTCTCCGAACCTACGGTCCGCCAAGGGCTTGTCGAGATGCACGATATCACGGATCTGGCCGGGTCTGCGGGACAAGACCACGATAGAATGGCCTAACCGAACGGCCTCATTCAGATTATGCGTCACGTAAACAGCCGTGAAAGGTGCGCGCGTCCAAAGGCCAATTAAATCGTCCATCAGCAACTCGCGCGTTTGACTGTCGAGCGCAGATAGCGGTTCGTCCATCAACATAACGGCTGGGTTCACCGCCAAGGCGCGTGCGATGGCGACCCGTTGTTTCATGCCACCTGACAATTGCTTCGGCAGCGCGTTTGCAAAATCGGCCAGATTGGTGCGCGTCAGCACATCGTCAATGATCCGCTTTGCGTCGCTTGCAGCTAATCCGTGATCTTCCAACACGAGCGAGACATTGTCTGCCACGCTGCGCCAAGGCAGCAGGGCGAAATCCTGAAAGATATATGTCAGCGGGTTCAGACTGTCTGTGGGTGGATCGCCCAGCTGCAAAACCTTACCACTTGTCGGACGCTCCAATCCGCCGATAAAGCGCAGCAGCGTGGATTTCCCGCATCCTGATGGCCCAACGATGCAGACGATTTTGCCCTGTGGGATGTCCAAGGTGATGTCCCGCAGCACTTCGAAATCATCGTAATAATGTCCGACACCATCGAGCCGAATGTCCATTGGGATACTTCTCAGAAAGGGGGGAGGGGACGCAGCACCGCGCCCCCTACGTGTTTAGACGGAAATTGTGTCGACGTAAGAAGTATCGACCAAAGTCTCCATCGTAATGCCCGCATCAACAAGCTTCTCCGCCTGGAACCAAGCCAGCTGATCTGCGATAGAGGCGACATTCAACGCGGCACCCTTGTTCAGGCGCATCGTGCCATTGATGATCGAGGGGGCGGCTTTTTCACGCGGGCGATCCGTGTAGACATATTTGTGGATCAGATCGACCATCTCATTCACACCATCCTCGCCACCGGATTTATCAATCATGGCGGCGGCATAATCATCTACACCACGTGAGAAACCGGCAATGAAATTGCCCGTCATATCGCGCTCGTCCGCTGCGTTCTTGGCGGATGTGAAGACAGTCGTGACCTGATAGTTCGGCAGATAATCCGAGATGTCACCGATGATATGTACCGCGCCGGACCCCGCGAGCGGTTTGGCGATATGGGGTACAATTGACCACGCATCAATCTGACCCGATTTCAGCGCGCCGATGATCGCACCGACCTTTTGCAACGGCTTGAACTTCATGGAAGCGCCCTCCGCTGCTGCAACTTTTGACCCCATATAATGGAAGGACGATCCCGCCGTAGACATGCCGAAGCTCTTCCCGTCCAAGCCAGCCGTAGATGTCAGCCCCGCTTTAAACGCCGCGTCCGAGGCCAGAATTTTCTGGCCGTCAATGCCGGGCTCTTCTGACAACGCACCACCAATCACCTTGATCGCACCTTTTTGCGCCAATGAGATCAACCCGCCTGAGACGGCGGTTACCGCGTAATCCACATCGCCTGAGGCGATTGCCACAGCCATGGGTTGCGCGGCCTGAAAGAACTCAAACTCGACATCCAGTCCGGCGTCTTTGAAGTAGTTGCGCTCATGAGCAATGAAGCTGCCGGAATGAGACGTGAAGCGCAGCGCGCCCACTTTGATCTTCTTGCCGGAGGCCAGCGCGGGCGCCGCAAGTGTTGAGGCTGCCGCAGCGCCACCCATTAAAACCAAAGCCTTGCGGCGATTAAGTACTGTCATAACATCCTCCAATTATCGTATTTCGCAATGTGCTGTTGGGTCTAGGCGCGTGTGGCAGGGCAAATCTTCATGCCAATACCGCAAAGCATTGGGCGCAAGACATGGTGCCCGAAACCTCCCCTCCCAAGGTTGATCGTTGGATGTTAGCGGTGTTTGGGCCTATCGCGCAATGTCTGACGTCAGACCCTGCGCGGGCAAGGTCAAAGCGTGTTGAGGTGATGTGTTTCAAGCAGGTCGATCAGGATCTCTTTTGCAGCCGTCCGGTGCGCATGGTGGATCTGTTGTGCCTGATCCGCATCGCCCTTCCGGATCGCGTCCAGCACATCGCGGTGGTCCGTATTTGACCGCGTGGGCGCAGGTCTCATATCCAACGTCGCCAGTCGCGCACGTTTCACCTGATCAGACATCATTGCGACGATCTGGCTGATACGGGAATTGCCGCCCAATCGGACCAATTCACAATGAAACGCCTCATCCGCCTCCGCCCAACGGGCAAGATCATTCGCCCGAAGCGCGCGATCCATATCATTGATGGCTTCTGAAAGTGTGGCAAGATCAGCCTCCTTCGGGGCGGACCGTGCTGCATTCGCAGCGGCAAGGGATTCCAGCTCCGTCAGCACATCATAAATCTCTGCCATATCCGTGGGCGAAATCGGCTTGATCCGCGCCCCCTTGCGCGGACGCACATCCACAAGTCCTTGACCTTGCAGAACAAGCAGCGCCTCCCGCACCGGTGTGCGCGACATCCCCAGCGCCAAAGCCAATTCACTTTCGAGATGGTCAGACCCTGCGCGCAGCGCACCAGTGAAAATCAGATCGCGTAATTCGTCGACAGCCTTCAACGTGCTGGATTGGGATTTACGCGGGTTTGATGTCATAGGGTGCTCAGAGCGATCTTGGTTTTGGTCTCAGCCGAGAGATAAATCGCGTGTTCTGCTTTCATAACCGTTAAATAATCCGCCGCTTCATTTTCAAAAGCTGCGCCACTGCGCAAAGCTTCAACCACATGGGCGATCAAATAGTAAGTGCAGTCGCCACCGAAATTCGGGCTGGTGTCTGCTTTCAGCACCACTCGACTTTCGGTTTCTCCGAATGCCCTGAGGTGCACAGACCCGTCGCCCATGATTTCCAAACTGCCATCTGTGCCCTCAAACAACCCTTCGCCCATGGTGCACCGCGTGTTTTCTGCGGCATGATCAAGACACCGGTTGCCATCCAAGATCGTGCGGACTCCGTCTGGATGATCGAAGACAACAAACCCTGCGTCTTCGCCCGCGATCACCGGATTGACGCGGCGCAAATCGGCATAGACCGCAGTGGGGTCACCAAACAGATAGCGAAACGTATCAACGTAATGCACACCCGTTTCATGGATCAGCAAGCGTGGCATCTTTTGAAAATAGGGCTGGCGTTCAAGATAGGCATCCGCACCCTGACCATCGCCGGGACGCAGCCGGAATGTCGCTTGCAAAGGTTTGCCAATCGCCCCTTGTGCGATCTGGTCAGCCACGCAGCGATACCAAGGTTGAAACCGGAAATTTTCATGCACAATCAGCGGAACCCCAGCTTGTTCGGCTAGTGCGATCATCTCTTGGGCGTCGGCGAAGGAGGTACAAAACGGCTTCTGACAGACGATGGCCTTCAGCGGAAAGTTCAGCGCCGTTTCAATCGCGTCAACATGGCCTTCTGGCGAAACGATGACATCAAGAATGTCAGGCCGCGTCTCGGTCAAGAGGGTTTTGAGGTCGTCAAACACCGGCAAGCCTGTCGCTTCTGCTTTGGAACGCTCCCGATTGGTGAGGCCGACAATCTCCGCACCTTCTACGCGTGACCACGCGTCGAAATGAAATTGGCTGAAATATCCAGCGCCGACACATGCAACCTTCAACATTGGGGCCTCCTACGGGCAACGTAACATCTCACTAATGTATACATTAAATGTGGCGGCGGAAAACCGAAACTGGACGGCCGACGCTGTTTCGAACAAAATTTCAATAGTCTTTTTCGAAGTAAATGCCTACCGATGTGTCGCCTCGCGCTGTTGCACCACCACGTACCGTGATCGACGGGGTCAGATCCACATTGATTGACGCTTCAGCGCCGTCCGCGCCGCCCACCGTGACATCCGTGTAAACGTTGTCGGAAATGTATTTCCCCGCGGTCAGCGCCGTTTGGCCTTCCGCATCGGTAGAGATATCGAGATCATCAAGATCAAACCCTTTCCGCAGTTTGGAAACAATCCCCTCGCCGCCATTTCCCGCCAAGGTCGCAACGGCGCTGGCCAATTGCAATGCTTGAAACGCCGAAAGCTGGGTGGCGTCGCGCCCGAAGAAAATTTGCGCCAACACCTCATCTTCTGGCGCTTCAGGTGATGACACGAACCGCACCTGCGGCTCCGAGGCGGGGCCTTCAATAATGACGCTGGCAGTGCCTTGTTCCGTGTTCGTCGTTGCCACAAACCGTAAGGATGGCTCCAAGCTGCCTTGCAGTTGGATGCTGCCTTCATCAAGGACGAAGCGTTTCTCAAGCAGGTCCAAGCGGCCACGGATTAGTTCAAACCGACCGGCCGAGATCAGGTTGGCTGTCGTCCCTGTCAGACGCAGATTGCCGCCAAGCTCAGCATCTAACCCGCGTCCGCGAACAAAAATACGTGCGGGCGCCGCAATCGTAATGTCCAGCGGATAGCTGACGGATGGCCCAGACGCAGGTCCACTGGTTTGTCCAAGCAATCCGGCCCGCCGCTGCGTGTTCCGCACCGCAGTCGACGCGCCGACATGGGTGATTTGCGGAATGATGGAGAAACCGCCGACGCCGCTGGAAGGCACCGAAATCCGTGTCTCTCCCACATCAATCCGTCCTGCGATCCGCGCACCACCCGTCAGGTTGCCGTTCACTTGCAGCTGTCCGTCAAGCGTGGTCCGGTAAAGCGACGGATCCACCACGTTTATGGCGTTCAAGTCGATACTCAGATTAGCAGGATACGCCCCCGCCAAGGTGACCGGACCGCGCACGGCCAGCGTACCGCCGCTGGAAACGGAACTCGTTAGATCAATTTGGGCCCGACCACCTGAGATGCCAACATTAGCACTCAGATCGGTCAACGCCGCGCGCAACGTGGGCGCGGACAGACGACCTCCTTGCACCGCAATCTGGCCAGAGACCGACCCAAGGGCAGCCGGGCCGTTCACCCGAAGATCAAACTGCGCCTGTCCTTGCACATTCCGGGGCGCGATGAACGGATTTGCCAAAAGGAGCGGAGCGTTACCTGCCACGTTCAACCCCAGTTGACCATCGCTCCCGACACGGCCAACGACGTCAGCCGCCGTGCCTGCAGGCCCCTGAACGGCTGTGTCCACAAACCAGTTCGTGCCTTGCTGACGTGCCGTGCCATCGACACTTAGCGGTCCGCTCAGTTGTCCCACCAGTGGTGCGATGTTTGGCAATCTAGCGGAGAATTGCACATTCGGACTTCCTCCGGTCAGTGTGCCTGACACGTTTGCCGTCGACCCATAAGGACCAGTGGCACTGGTCGCGACCCGCAGCGCCTCTCCGTCCATGCGTGCCGTGCCGTTGACGTTTAGCGGCCCGCGAAGCTGTGGTGCCAGCGGCGCAACATCTGGCAGGCTCGCTGCAAATTCGACATCTGGCGCGTTCTCTCCCGTGGCACGACCTTCAACCGCCGCGCGAAGACCGTAGGGACCCTCAAGCGTTGTCGCAATTTGAAGCCCGTCACTGCGTTGTTTGGCCGTCCCGCTGACCCGCACCGCGCCTCGATATTGCGGGACGAGCGGATTGATATCGGGCAAGCGCGCACCGAAGCGGACATCCGGCGCGTCTGCCCCTGTGACCCGACCATTGACGAGCGCAGTCAGCTGATACGGGCCGGTCATGGTGCTGTCCAAAAGCCAGCCATCCGCCGACTGCGATGCAGTCCCCTCGACCGCAACGGCGCCGCTATATTGCGGCACAATAGGCTTAATATCGGGCAGTTTCGCCGTGAAAGCCACTTCGGCGTCCGGTCCAGTAACAAGCCCCACAGCTGTAACCGCGGCGTCATAGGGACCTGTTCCCGCGACATCGACGTTCAGCCCGTCTTCACTTTGCACTGCTGTGCCAGACACGCGCACGGGCCCTTCGATCCCTTCCGCGACCAGCCCCGCATCCACAAGCGCTACGTCCAGTTCTGCATTGATTTGTTCAGACGTTATGAACGCGGCACCGGTCAGGCTGACCTGCTCGTTGCGCAGATCAAGCTGTTCGATCCGCAAGCCAACCTCATTGCGGATCGCCCGCCCGCTCAGCCGCGTGATACCTGCTAAAACAGCGTCCGCTGGGGGTTGCCCGACACTCAAAGCCGTCCCTGTCCCGCTCAGGCGGACGTCAAAAGCCCCACCCAGATCAGCCGTGCCCTTCAGTTGAGCGGAGGTTTCACCACCAAGCGACTGCCCCGCAAGCTCAGAAAACCGCCCGAGGTTCTGCGCCTCGAGCCCTACATCGAAGGTCGTCTCAAATCCGCTGTCCAGATCACCAACCTCCGCGTCACCGGTCACGGAGTAGTCCGCGCCAGAAACATCAAGCCGGCTGAGTTTCAGCGGCTGCCCTTCGACATACAAAACGTTCAACGCACCTGTGAGCGTTGCCCCGATGGCGGCGTTCAGCCCGTCATCCCCGAAATCCAGACCCTCGGTTGCCAGCCTCAATCCAGCGGAGACTTTTCCGATCGCATTAACATCCCCGTCCAGAATACCATTCGCCGTCAGTTGTGTTCGAGCAATCTGCAATCCCTCACGGTCCAACCCGTTCAGATCGAACTGTCCCGACCACTGCTCGCCGTCGCTTTGGTCATAATCCAGTCGGAAATTTGCAGCACTCACATAGGTTTCAGGGCCGGACAGGGGCAGCAGAACCGGCGCACCATTCTGCGCGGCCAACTCGCCTTCGACGTCAAGAACCACCGGCCAAAGATCACGGTTCAGCGCGACAGCGCCATTTAAGCGCAATGCATCCGTGCTCAGATCAAGACTTTCAATATCTAGCGCGCCATCCCCAGCGCGCACGCCACCAACAGTCAATCGCACGTTGTCGCCAAAGAAGGGTCGGTATTGCGGCGCGAACAGCGTTGTGACATCGCCGCCCAGATCAGCCGTAAACCGGCGGCTCACACCCGGACCCGCTGTTGTAGCCTCTTCGGCTTTCAGACCGATTTGCCCCTCCAGCCGCGGATCCCCGTCTGTCAGCAAGGCGATATCCGTCGTCAGATCGTTCAATGTCCCTGTGCCACCAAGGGTCAGCGACAGACTTGGCTGACCGGGCAAGTCGAGCAAACGCGCGACAATCCCCGCAGGGCCCTCACTCAGATTGAGCTTCAGCTCGACCGCTTCCGTGCCACTGACAAACCGCCCCTCGACATCGAAAACACCGACTTTGCCATCGACCCGCTGCGCATTCAGCAACATGGCCCCTTCACCATCGCCCAACTGCGCAGAGCCTGCGATGGCCACCGTCGCAGCCTCACCCAAAACCGGCGCACCCAAGGTCACAGCACCGATATTCAGCGCGTCAACGGAGATGGAGACAGGCAGCTCCGGCAGCGAAAACCCAGACGCTTCAGCAGGGGGCAGTTCGCTTTCCGGTGCGACAGGCAGACGTTCTAGTGAAATGCTTGCAGCGGATAGTTCGCGAATTTGCACTCGCCCCCGCAACAAGGCAGAGCGGTTCCATTGAAGGCCCACATCCTCCATCGTCAGCCAGACACCCTCGTCATCGGAAATGATGATGCGATCCACAGTGGCTCGACTGCTCAACGCGCCCGCAAACCCAAGGATCGACACAGTGCGGCCTTCGCCGCCAAGGTTTTCTTCGAGGAAGTTGGTGACGAACCCCTTGTCTTCCTCCTGCGCCGCAAGGGCAGAGGGCAGCAACAAGGCCATCACAAAGATCAGGACACGCGACATCTAAAACGCCTGCCCGATGCCGATATACAGTTCAAACCCCGACGTATCGCCCGGACCGGAGACAGGAACGGCGACATCCACCCGAACGGGGCCGATGCCAGTATCATATCTGATGCCAAGGCCCGCACCGGTATGCCAATTGCCGTCTTGTCCGTTGGGAAACGCCTCGCGCCCGATATAGCCCGCATCGGCAAACCCCACGACGCTCAGCTTGTCGCGGGCTTTCACACGCAGCTCTGCAGACAACCCAAGAAAAGACCGCCCGCCGATGCTCTGACCGCCGCCGAGATCGACGCCAAGCGCCTGAAAATTATGGCCTCGCACTGTGCCGCCGCCGCCCGAGTAGAACAGGTAATCCGTCGGGGCACGCGCAACAGAAGGTCCGAAGACAGAGCCAAGCTGGCCGCGCAACGCAAAGGTAAACTTCTTCTCCGCACCAACACTTTTGTAGCCACGCAAATCCAGATATGTCCGCAAACCGCTTTCAGTGCCTTCAATCGCGCCAAACGGTGTCAGGCTGGCCAGCGCATAATACCCGTCCGTCGCATCCAACTTGTTGTCGCGATAGTCAAATTCGGCAGAAGCGGTGCCGTAGACAATCGTGTAATCCCGCGCGCTGATTGCATCCTGTGTCTTGGCATGGCGCACCCCAAGACCGAACGTATAGGTACGCTTGTCGGAGGCATAGCGAATTATGCCAGCCTCAAAGCTCACGCGGTCCGTGCTGAAATTCTCTTCATTCAGGCTTTCAACTTCGGCCTCCGCATAGAAATCGGTATCTTCGTTAAACGTCGCGGGGCGCGTGAAGCGCGCGCCGAAGGTGAAGTCTTCACCGCCCGTGCGCCCACCGATACCGTCGATCTCTCCGCTCAGGCGCAATCGCTCAGCACCGCCAAACAGATTGCGGTGCAGCCAAAATCCGGACAGCCCCAAGCCCTCATCGGTTGAGAACTCAATGCCAAACCCAAAGCGACGCGGCTTTTGCTCGACAAATTGCGCGTTGATATCAAGCGTGTCATTCGGCCCGATCGCTTCCGCCTCGCTCAGCGCTGCGACCTTGAAAGCCCCCGTACGCCGTAACCGCGTACTGGCTTTTCTAACCTCGTCAGGATCAAACACTTGACCGGATGGTAGACCCGCAATGTCGCGAATACGCTCTGTCCGCACGGCGCTGTTGCCGGAAATAATAAGCTCGCCGAATGTCAGCCTTGGGCCGGGGTCCAGTCGGACCTTCGCGTCAAGAACTCTGCTTGGGTGTTTTGCCGTCAACTCCTGACCTGCCACATTGGCCTTCGCATGACCAATTTCGCGCCAAGCCTCCACACTTGCGTCCACCGCAGCGCGTATCGTTCCCGTGCGCGCGATGGCGCCACGGGAAAAGTCATCCGGCACCTCTGTACCTCGTGCGAGCGGCGTCACTTGTGCCGCGCCAAAGCGAAATTGCGGGCCGGGATTGACCCGAATTTGTACCGTTCTCACGCTTCCCAATCTCGCCAGCGGAGAGATACCAGCCGCCTCGCGCCCATCTACGGCAATCGTCACGACAGGCGCGTAGTAGCCTTCCTCATAAAGCGCCCCAACCAAGCGCGCGTAATCTGCCTGCGCCGCTGCCAGTACGTCCTGCGGATCAGTGTTGGCCTTACCAGCCAAAGGCGCGGTCAAGGACGCAGCGCGCAGCGATTGGTTTAATTCTTTAGAGGCTGATGCGCTCGAAAACCGCAACTCGAATGCCGTCGCTGGCGATGCGCTCAGCAGCAGTGACACACAAAGGAGAAAGACACGGTTCATTGACGTTACGAGCCTTCTGGCAAAAGACGAGCTGCAGATCTGCGGACCAACACAGAGGCGACATCCTTGGTTTGACACATACGCCCGGGGTTCTCAACGCGATGACACACCACAGCGCGCACGATCCTGTTATAGTATACCGCGTTGGCGAACGCTTGGCGGGCGCTAAGAGTTCCCGATTAATTTGCCCAGTTGCGGTGCATCAAGCGAAACGCCCGCAAGTTGGCTCAAATGCCACGCCAAAACCTGATTGCTCGACAGAACAGGTAGACCCGTCACGCCTTCAATCTCTGCAATCACATCAAAGGTCCGCAGATTGGTGCAAGACAGGAAAATCCCGTCGATTTGATCGCTCTGCGCAAGCTCAACAGCCCCTGCTTTTATGGACGCACCATCAATACGCACCACTTTCTGTTCTTCCGCTTCTTCGAAGGAGCCAAAGACCGGCGTCTCAACACCCTGCGTCGCCAAGACGTTGCGCAAATGCTGCGAGACATCTTCGAGGTAGGGGGACAAGATCGCCAATCTCTTCAGGGCCAGGGTCCGACATGCGGCCAGCAATGCAGAGACCGGTTCGCTGACATGATGCGTTTTGGCCCCAGCGTGCACTTGCGCCGCGATCTCATCGACACCAATTTGCGCCGTTCCCGATGTGCAGCCATACCCGATTGCATCAAATTGCAACGTCTGCGGCAGCAAACCTGCTGCCGCTGGCAAGTGATCGCGCATAGATTGTAGGCTGTCGCGGGTCACCTCCAAACCGCTTGGAACGCGGCTGATATGCAGGTTGACCGATTGCGGCATCACGCTGCGGAATTCTTGCTCAATCGTCTCATCAGATTGCAACACGATCAGCCCGATGGTTTTGCGCTGCAGCGGCTCAAGCGTGTAGGGCAGGGCGCTCATGCGCCGATTTCCATGATCTCTTCCGCCGCAGGCGTGCTCAGATATGCGGCACCCGTCTCCGTAATCACTATGTTTTCTTCATGTACCATCATCTTGCCCGGCACAGTCTCTAAACCGGGCTCAAGGGTCAACACCATGCCCGGCACCAACACCGTCTGATCGGCAGGAATGAGCGAGGGGAACTCCGTCAACTGCAACCCTAACCCATGCCCCAAACGCCCCGTGTCGGAACCGCCCGCGCCGCCGGTACACACCTTATCCATCGCCGCGAACACATCGGCACATGTGGCCCCGGGCTTTGCGGCGTCAAACCCGGCCTGCGTCGCGGCTACCAAACGCATATGCGCGTCCGCCACAATTGCGGAGGGTGGCCCGACCGAGAAGTTGCGATCAAAGTCACAGAAATAGCCGTCCCGGATCACCCCTGTATCCAGCATCAACACATCGCCCCGATTAAGCGGCGCGTCCGTCGCGGGCGAAATCACGTCGCCATACCCCTCACTCTCGGCGGCCCCGGCCAAATACGGCACCCAATCAGCCCCCTCTTCCAGACACAGCATCTGAAAGCGACGAAACACATCGCTGACTGGCGTGCCCACACGTGCAATCTGCTCGACCCGCGCAAAAGCGCGATCCGCTATCTCGCAGGAAGCTTTGATCTTCGCGACCTCAGCGTGGGATTTCACCACCCGCGACCGTTGTGTGATTGCATGATCATGGGTCAGCGTCACAGCCCTTCGAACCGCCGCAAGGCTCGCCAATGGAAGCCGCGCGTGGCTTTCAAGATGATGCGCGATACCGACAGGTCCGCCTTGCGCGACTTCCCGCAATGTCTCTGTCAGAAGGCCAACGCCGTCATCGTCATAATCCGGCGCGCGCCACGTGCGGATATCACTGATCCAGCTGCGCGCCATCAACACGGCACCAATGCTCGGGATCACGGCAATCGGGTCACCTGAGGCGGGCAGAACCAGATACCACGGTCGCGTCGGGCTTTCCCAAAACCGCGTCAGATAGCCGGTGTAATAGCGGATCTCAGGATCCGTTGTCAGTAGGAGCGCAGCCAGCCCCGCCTCAGCCATCAGCCGCTGCGCCCCGTCGCGCCGCGCATGATATTCCGCGTCCTCGAACCCCAACATTGCTACGCGTCCTCGCTCAGAATGCAGAGGATGCGGGCCTCGCGCGTAACGCCGAACGCGCCATCTGCCAGCATTGCTGCAATCACGCCCGCCCCACCGGATGGCGTTGTCTCGAACCCGGCTTCTGCGAGTGACGCAACCCCGCCCTCCGCCTCCGCTTCGGTGATCGTGCAAAACCAATCTGCATCCCGCGCCAAGCCCCGCAACGCAATCAGAGACGGCTCTTTGCAATCTAGCCGCCCCATGCAGGATACAGGGCCTTGCGCGATCACGCTGCGACCCGCCTCGACAGAGGCCATCAGCGCAGGCGCCGCCTCCGGCTCGACAACAACTATCACAGGCGCATCGCCCCAGTGTCTGCGAGCGGCAGCCGCACCAGCTGCGGCTAACCCGCCAACGCCCGCCTGCAGGAAAATATGGCTGGGTGGGGCATCCATCTGCGTGAATGTCTCAGCCATCAAGGTCAGATACCCCTCCATCAACCGATGCGGGATGTCGTAATACCCCTCCCACGAGCTGTCAGACAGCAACCGCCACCCGTTCGCTGCAGCCGCTGTTTGGGCCGCGGCCATGCTTTCCTCATAAACTGATCCTGCCCGGCGTACCTCCGCCCCGCGTGACCGCAGCCGGTCCGCAAAGCTTTCCGGCACCGTGTCAGCGACATAAATCATAGCATGTGCGCCGAAGGCTTGCGCACCAGCCGCGACCGACAATCCGTGATTGCCCGCGCTGGCGGTGACATAGGTCGTGCCGCGTGCCGTGCCGTCTTCGGCATCGCATGCAATCACATACGCGGCCCCAAGCGCTTTGAAACTGCCCAGCCCCATGCGCCGTCGTTCGTCCTTCAGAAATATCTGCGCGCCACCCACAAAGTCGTCGACACGCGCCAAGGGTGTCACAGCCGCGTCTGGGCAGCGCTTCAGCAGCGCCGTTGGGCGGGACCAGTCATCAGATGGGAATGGTGTGCCTGCCGCGACCTCGACAGAACGGTCGGAGTTGCGAAAAGGGTTGGCGATAAAATGCATGGCGTTTGGCTTTCCTGAACTGACGCCAAACTGTCTGAGAAACCCAAGCCAAACAACCCAGACCCGACCGGGTGAGAGGTCAGAAACGACGCTTTTTCAGGCTTGGCGAAAACCCGCGACGCCTTGCGTTAGTGCAAAGATAAACGCCGCAATGCACACGATAGAAGGGCCAGCAGGGGTGTCATAGAGGATTGAGACCTGAAGCCCCAGAACTGCAGACAACGCACCGATCGCTGCGGCGAGCACCGCCATCATCTCCGGTGTGCGCGCCACTGGGCGGGCAGCTGCGGCGGGAATGATCAGCATAGCCCCGATCAGCAATGCCCCCACAACTTTCATGGCCACCGCGACAACAAGCGCAAGGCAGATCGTCAAAACCATCTGCTCCGCTTTCGGGTTTAGCCCGCTTGCGTGGGCGAGATCCGTGTTGAGCGTAGAGGTCAGCAAAGCCTGCCAACGCCACAGGCTCAGGCCCAGAACAGTGAGCGCCCCAAGCCAGATGATCGACAGATCGGCTCGTCCAACGGCAAGAATATCGCCGAACAGATAGGCCATCAGGTCGATGCGCACACCTTCCAACAACGACACGGCCACAAGACCCAACGCCAAGGCGGAATGTGAGATCACACCTAACATCGTATCAACCGCAAGGTTACGCCCGTTCAGGCTGGAGACGAGCAGTGCGACAAGCAATGCAATTGTCAAAACGCCCGTGAAGATCGACAGGGAAAACGCAAGCGACAGTGCAACGCCCAAAACAGCCGCATGGGCTGTTGCGTCGCCGAAATAGGCCATGCGCCGCCAGACGACAAAGCATCCCAATGGGGCAGCAGCTATAGCCACACCGATCCCGGCCAAGGTTGCGCGGACAAGAAAATCGTCAAGCATGGTCGTGCTCATGATGGTGGTGGTGATGGTCGTGATCATGACGGTACAGCGCCAAAGCGCCCCCTGTGCCGGAGCCAAAGAGCGCACGATATTCAGGGGCGGAGGCCACGACATCCGGCGCACCGTGACAGCACACATGCCCGTTCAAACAGATGACACGGTCCGATGCACTCATGACGACGTGCAATTCATGGCTCACCATCAAGACCGCGCAGCCTGTGTCTTGGCGCAGGTCTTCGATCTGTCGGTAAAACCCAGCCGATCCCGGCTGATCCAGCCCCGTGGTCGGCTCGTCCAAAATCAGCAGATGGGGCTTTTCAAGCAGGGCGCGGGCAAGCAACACGCGCTGAAACTGACCGCCAGACAGACCTGACATTTGCTTGCGCCGCAGCCCCGTGACATTGGCCTGCGCCAACGCGGCGTCAACATCGCTGGCCGCGCGCCGGACGGGCAAGGACAAAAACCGTTCAACTGTGATGGGCAGCGTCGGATCAATGCTCAGCCCTTGCGGCACATAACCAATCCGCAGACCGGCACGTCGCTCAACGGTTCCTGCGCTTGGCGATATGGCCCCGATGAGCGACCGCAAAAGCGTCGTTTTGCCAGAGCCGTTCGGCCCCACCACCGTAATAATCTCACCCGGCTCAACAGTCATATCGACATGTTCGAGCGCTTTATGGCGGCCCAAAATAACGCTTAGGCCCTTGGCCTTGATCAAGCTCATGTGGGCTTGCAGGAGGGGCACAACCCCTCTGCCTCAAGCACGGCTGTATTGATCTCGAACCCAGCGGCTTTTGCAGCACGGCCAAGCTGACCCGCTTGTGGGTCCGTCGCGGCCTCCACAATGCTGTCGCAAGACGTGCAGATCATGAAAGCAGGGTCATGCGTCTCGCCAGGATGGGCGCAGGCCACATAGGCATTTAGTTTTTCGACCTTATGCGCAAAGCCGTTTTTGACCAGAAATTCCAAAGCGCGGTAGGCCACTGGCGGGGCAGAGCCCAATCCGCGCGCGTCCAGCTTTGCCAAAATGTCATACGCCCCCAACGCTTTGTGTTCGCTCAACAAGATTTCCAAAGCTGCCCTGCGCACGGGCGTGAACTGCAACTTTGCGTCCAGACAATGCTGCTCCGCCGCGCGCATCGCAGAGGTCATGCAACTTGCATGGTCATGAGATTGAAACTCAAAGGGGGGCACGTGATTTTTCTCCGCTCGGGGTTGTTATGATATAACATTTCATCTATCCGATGCGCAAACAGATAATTGATGAGGATCATATGCGCCGTTTCTGCCTGCTGTCTGCCCTTTTGCCAAGCTTGCACTTTGCGCCTGCTTTCGCCGAGGCCCCCCGCGTTGTCACGGATATTGCTCCGGTGCACAGTCTCGTCGCGCAAGTCATGGGCGATCTGGGTTCCCCGCAAAATATCATCGACCCGTCCGTTTCTCCCCATGACGCAAGCCTCAAGCCGTCCCATGCCCGCATGCTGCAAGAGGCTGATCTTGTTGTCATAATCGGCGGCGAGCTGACCCCATGGCTGCCCGGAAACGCGCGTGATCTATCGGCAGACAGCGTGATCTTGAGCCTGCTTGAGCACAGCTCCAACCTTTTGGGTCCTGGCGTCGGCGGGCATGAAGGCCACGACCATGACGCACATGATGACCACAAAGAAGAAGGCCACGACGATCATGCGGATCACGCAGATCATAATGACCATAAGGAGCACGCCGATCATGACGACCACGCGCATGAAGAGCATAAAGAACATGCCGACCACGAAGGCCATGACGACCATAAAGACCACGCTGATCACAAAGACCACGCGGATCATGAGGACCATGACCATGCGGATCACAAAGAGCATGAGGGCCACGAAGACCACGCCGCGCATAAAGACGAAGCGCATGAAGACCACGCGGATCACGACGATCACGGCCACGAAGACCACGCCCACAATATCGACCCGCACGCATGGTTGAGTCCTGAAAACGCAACCGGCTGGCTGGACGAAATCGCCGAAGCTCTCGGCCAGTTGGACCCTGAAAACGCCCAAACCTATGAAGCAAACGCCGCCGCCGCCGCCGCAAAACTGCAAGCGCTCGATGGCAAAGTGAACACGCTGATCGAGCCCGTGCGCAGCGAGGGCTTCATGGTCTACCACGACGCCTATGCCTATTTCACATGGCATTACGGCCTCACGCCAGCCGCCACGCTGGTCAGCAATGAAGGGGCCACACCCAGCGCCGCCGACGTCCAAGCCGCGCGCGATGCGTTGCAAAACGAAGGGGTCGCTTGCTTCTTTACAGAGCCGCAATTCAGCCCTGCCATTGTAGATGCGGTCACCGAAGGCTTCGACGTCAATGTAGAGGCAATCGACCCGCTTGGTGTCTCACTTGAACAAGGCCCCGAGCTTTACGGGCAGCTGATCGAGAAACTTGCAACAGCCTTCAACCGCTGCCTCAGCTAACCACAGTGGGCCTGCCGCTAATACGGCAGGCCCACGTAATTTACTGCCATCGCCGCTTGCGCGGCGGGTGAGCTGCGCAGGAACTCCAGTTCAGCCTTTTGCATCTTGATGTCGAACGCGGCTTGGTCTGGAAAACGGTGCATCAGCGAAGTGAACCACCAACTGAACCGCTCCGCTTTCCACACGCGCGCCAAGGCCTTGCTGGAATACGCGTCCAGCTCTGACATGTCGCCGCGCTGATAAAACGCGCGCAATCCCTGATATAGGTAATGCACGTCTGACGCGGCCGTATTGAGCCCCTTGGCCCCGGTAGGCGGCACAATATGGGCCGCATCGCCACACAGAAACAGTTTTCCATATTGCATCGGCTCACACACGAAACTGCGCAGCGGAGCAATTGATTTCTCAATGCTCGGCCCCGTCACAAGCGCATCCGCGAATTTCGCAGGCAGGCGCTTCTTCAACTCTGCCCAGAACGCATCATCGGACCAACGCGCGGCGTCATCATTGGCGTCACACTGAATGTAGTAGCGGCTCAACGCATTATTCCGCATGGAGCAAAGCGCAAAGCCGCGCTCAGAGTTTGCGTAGATCAGTTCTTCATGAACAGGCGGCGTTTCTGACAGAATACCCAACCATCCAAACGGATAGACCTTCTCAAATTCCTGCCGCTTGTCTTGTGGGATGGTCTTACGCGATACACCATGAAAACCGTCGCAGCCCGCGACAAAATCACATTCGATGACCCGCGTCTCGCCTCCCACAGCATAGCTGACGCTTGGCCCATGTGGATCAATCACGACGTCTTCGACGTTAAACTCGAACCGCCCGCCCGCAGCTTCTCTGGCCGCATAAAGATCGCGCGTGATCTCGGTTTGTCCATACACGACGACGGGTTGGTCGATGAAGTCTTTGAAGTCGACGCGAAAGCTTTGCTCATCAAAGGTCAGAACAGTGCCGTCATGGCGAAACCCCTCCGCTTCAAGCCGGTCACAGACACCAGCTTCACGCAGCAACCCGATCAAACCCTGCTCCAACACACCTGCGCGGATGCGGGACAGAACATGCGCCTTGCTTTGGCGCTCAAGGATGATCGAGGAAATGCCACGAATATGCAGCAGTTGCGACAGCAGCAGGCCCGATGGTCCGCCTCCTATGATTGCAACATGTGTCTTCATAAACGCAGCGCGCCTCCCAATGCGCCGTGACCATATCGCAATCTGCGAGCGCGTAAATCTGTTTCAAACCACCAAAGCTGCGGTTCATTTTTTCACAGCGAATGTCGGCCCGCCGACAACATGTAGCGACGAATCGAATTAACAAGAAATCGGGTAGGGTAACGAGTTGCCTTTTTTCTACGAAGCCGGAATACTCATCGCATGATGAATTCGGATCGCTTTCCAGACCTTCTGGACCTTCCCCTCCTAACAGATTTGACCCCAGAGGATCGCGCCAAATTTCTTGATGGCTGTGTGTTGCGGCAATTCGACAAGCGGACAACCGTCCTTCACCAAGGCGAGATGACGGATAGCATTTGCATCGTTGCTGAGGGCGGTGTTGAAGTGGCTTATATGAGTGAGGAGGGGTATCACTCCGTCATCTATGTCGCGCGTGCGGGCGAGTTGCTCGGTCTGGTGGAGGCCATCGCACAACGCCCCCTGGCTGCAAGCTGTACGGCCTTCTCAAACACCACGGTCTTCCTTTGCAAAAAGAAGCGTCTGACGTCTCGACTTTCAACAAAAAGACTTTTGCGAGGCTTGGCGGAAACGACGCATAATTTGCTTGAACGCGACAACAAAACCAAAACGGTGCATCAGTTCTACTCGTCGGAGCAGCGGATTTGCAGCTTTCTTTTTGATCTGTCCGAACAGGAAACAGAATTGCTCATCAGTCAGTCCTATCTGGCAAATGTCGCGGGCAGCTCCCGCCAGACCGTGAACCGCGAGCTTGGACATCTGCGCGATCTTGGCGTGATTGAATTAGGCAAAGGACGTATTACGATTTTGGACCGCCCAGCCTTGATTGACCGGATTGATCGCCTTGGCGACAACACCTAAGCTGCCGCCGCGATCCGTGTACGCGGGTTAGGACGAAAAGATCGTATCTGTCAGCTTCTTGGAGGTCGCGACCAGATCATCGACCTTTGTCATCGCAGTTTCCACGCTCAATCGCTGTTCAGGCGCGTGAAACGCGACGGAGGCACAATATCGCCCCGTTGGGTCCAAAACAGGCACCGCCATGGCCACCATGCCATCGTAGAATTCGGAGCGGTCAACAGCGTAGCCCTGCTTGGCGATCTCATGCAGCTCAGCCAGCAAATCATCCGGATCAGTAATCGTCGTGTCCGTATGGCGCTCAAGATGCATCACATGCACCAACCGCCGCCGTTCTGCCTTTGGCAAAGAAGCCAGATAGGTTTTTCCCGAGGCGGTGCAGTGAAACGGAACATTCGTTCCAACGGGCAGCTGAATGCGGAAAGGCCAGTCTGTTTCAACACGGTCCTGATAGGACATGCCCCGGTCTTCGGGCACAACGAAGTTGACGGTTTCGCCGATTTGCAGCGCGAGTTCCTGCAAAACCTGATGACGCGCCACGTGGCTGGACGACGAATGCACAACGCCTTGCCCCATCATCCGCGCGCGTCTGCCGGGCCGCAAGCCACGGCCCCGCTCATCGCGCATCAGAAACCCTTCTTCGAGCAGCGTATTGCACAAGCGGTGCGTTGTTTGCTTCGGCAGGCCAATCTCCCGCCCGATCTCCGCCGGAGACATAGGATCAGATTGTGCACCTACTGCCTCCAAGATTAAAAGCGTCCGTAAGTTCGTAGGAATTCTGCTCCCGCTGCTCATGATGATCCTCCCAAATCAAAAGTGAACATTTTTCGCTTGTGCGACTCACTGAAGCATGTTGCAGTATAAAAACGGGACTTCAAGTCTCAATTATTGAAAAATACACACTTTTGGGAGGAAGTGAGTGGAATTTGACTTCATCGTAGTAGGTGCAGGTTCCGCCGGTTGCGTTCTCGCTAACCGACTTTCTGCCAATGGCAAGCACAAGGTCGCGATTTTGGAGGCGGGTGGCAAAGACACCTACCCATGGATCCACATCCCCGTCGGCTATTTCAAGACAATGGGTAATCCCAAAACCGATTGGGGTTACAAGACCGAAGAAGACCCCGGTCTGAACGGCCGCTCTCTGAAATGGCCCCGTGGCAAAGTTCTGGGGGGATCATCCTCCATCAACGGACTGCTTTATGTGCGCGGTCAGGCCGAAGACTATGACGGCTGGCGCCAATTGGGCAACACTGGCTGGAGCTGGGACGACGTCAAACCCCTCTTCAAACGCTCAGAGAATTTTGAAAATGGCAGCCGCGAAGACGAATACCGTGGCGGCGACGGGCCGTTGTCCGTCTCAGACACAACCGTCACACGGCAATGCGTCGACGACTGGATCAACTCCGCCGTCAACGCGGGCTATAAGCGCGCAGAAGACTATAACGGTGCCGATCAGGAAGGCGTGGCCCTGTTCCAGCTGACCACCCGCAACGGTCGCCGCTGTTCCTCCGCCGTGGCCTACCTGAACCCGGCCAAGTCACGCTCCAACCTCACGGTTCTGACGAAATGCGCCGTTGAACGGCTGACTTTCGACGGCAAACGCTGCACCGGCCTCATCGCCAACCACAACGGCAAGCAAGTCACGATCAAAGCCAACCGGGAGGTTGTCTTATCCGCAGGCGCGCTCGCCTCGCCGCAGATCATGATGGTCTCAGGCATCGGTGCAGCGGATGAGCTGAAGCAACACGGCATCGAAGTTGTCCAAGATATCAAAGGGGTAGGCAAAAACCTGCAGGATCACTTGCAAGCCCGCCCCGTCTACAAAACCACGCTGCCGACGATCAACACCGAGGTCTCGAACCTCTTCAAACAAGCGCTGATCGGCATGGAATACATCTTCACGCGCGGCGGTCCGATGGCGATGGCCGCGAGTTTGGGCACAGGGTTCCTGAAAACCCGCGAAGACCTTGCAACACCCGACATCCAGTTCCACATTCAGCCGTGGTCCGCCGACCGCGTCGATGCAGGCCCGCACAAATTCTCCGCCTTCACGGCCTCCGTGCTGCAAATGCGCCCCGAAAGCGCTGGGCATCTGGAACTCAGCTCGGCGCATATGCGCGACTATCCGAAGATCCACCCGAATTATCTGGCGACCAAGACCGATTGCGACACAATCGTTGAGGGCATCCGCATCACCCGTAAAATCTGCGGTCACGACCCGATCAAAAGCCACATCACCGAAGAACACGCCCCCGGCCCGCAGATCGGTGACGACTATGACGAGCTTCTGAACTGGGCGCGAGACACGTCGACGACCATCTACCACCCGACCGGCACCTGCAAAATGGGCGTCGATGACATGGCCGTCGTCGATCCCCGCCTGAAAGTGCACGGCATCGAAGGGCTTCGCGTCGCGGATGCGTCAATCATGCCGATCATCGTGTCGGGCAACACCAATGCACCTTGCATGATGATCGGAGAGAAATGCTCCGACATGATGCTCGAAGACGCGGAGCAAAACGCATCCGCACAACAGAAAGAGATCGCCTAAGCCATGGATATGATACTAGATTTCGGCAAGATCATCATTGCCGACCTCATCCTGTCAGGCGACAATGCCCTGATTATCGGTATGGCAGCGGCAGGTCTGGCACCTGAGCTGCGCAAGAAAGCGATCCTCTACGGTATGGTTATCGCGGCCGTCTTACGGATCGTCTTTGCGGTCGTTGCAACCAGCTTGTTGGGCATCAAAGGCATCTTGTTCGTAGGCTCTTTGCTGCTGTTCTACGTCTGCTGGCGCCTGTTCGTCGAAATCCGCGAAGGCGGGCACGAAGAAGGTGAAGAGGCCATGGAATTGGCCGAAGACCCTGAAGCCGGATACACCGGCGCGCCACAGAAAACGATGATGTCCGCGCTGATCTCGATCACCATCGCAGATGTCTCGATGTCGCTCGACAACGTCTTGGCGGTTGCCGCCATTGCGGATGGCGATACGACAATGCTCGTTTTCGGCCTTGGTCTCGCGATTGTGCTCATGGCTTTTGCCGCAACCATGATTATGAAGTTGCTTACAAAATATCCTTGGATATCGTGGGTCGGGCTGATCGTGCTCGTCTACGTCGCATGTGAAATGTTCTACCGCGGTATTGTCGATGTGAATACCGGGGTAGGCCCTTGGCTCGGCCTGATGGAGGGATGGCCGACCGGAAAAGGGCACTAAAGGGAGAGAATTCAATTCGCTTATGGCAGGCATTCCTGCCAGAGTTGAACCACACGCCGGGCGATATGCCTTCATTGGCCGGCTTTGAACTTAAGAAGAAGGCTTGGACCTTAAGGGAGGATCCTTATGTTTAACTTGAAAACTCTGACTGCAAGTGCAGTTGGTCTTGCGCTGATGGCGACTGGTGCCATGGCGGAAAAAGTTCTGCGTATCCAGTCCGTTCTGCCAAACACGGCTGACGAAGTGGTTATGCTCAATGAGTTCGGCAAAGACGTTGCTGCGCTCACAGGTGGATCGCTGACCATCGAAGTGCTGCCTGCTGGTGCTGTTGTCGGCCCACGCGACATCATGGATGCGGTTGACGCAGGCTTGGTCGAAGGTGGCTTTGCTTGGACACACTACTGGGGTGGTAAGCACGTTGCGGCTAACCTCTTCGGCGCACCTGTTGCGGGTGCCGGTGTTGGCCTCGACAACATCGCGTTCCTGAGCTGGTTCCAGTTCGGTGGCGGTAAAGAGCTCTATGATCGTCTGTGGGACGAAATGGGCGTAAACGTCAAAGGCTTCATGTTGCAGCCAGTTGGCCCAGAAGCTTTGGGTTGGTTCCCAGAGCCGATCACATCCATGGATGACTTCCGTCAGATGCGTTTCCGTGCACCTCCAGGTATGGTTGGTGCGGCTTACGCTGACATCGGCGTTCCTGCTGTTGCTATGGGCGGCGGCGACATCCTGCCAGCTTTGGAAAAAGGCACAATCGACGCGGCTGAATGGTGCTGCCCGAAGCCTGACTCCGTGTTTGGTTTCCAGAAAGTTCTGAAGCACTACTACCTGCAAGGCCTACACCAGGTCACAGTGAACGCAGACATGTATGTGAACAAAGACTTCTACAACGGCCTGACAGAGCTTGAGCAAAAAGCGCTCGAAGTTGCGTCTACTGCGTCGCTGTCGAAATCGCTGTCTTACCGTATCTACGAAAACGGTAAAGCGCTGAAGGATCTGACCGAAAACCACGGTGTTATCCTCGAAGACACACCAGCTGACTACTTCACAGAGTACTCCGCTGCTGCAACCAAAGCGCTTCAAGCTGCTGCGGACGAGAACGAGTTCTTCGCAGAAGTTTGGGCTTCCCAAACTGAATTCGCGAAGATCGCAGTTCCATTCTGGGCTGGCGCTCAGACATCGAACGCGAACCTCGGTCGCGCATTCGCTGACACACTGAAGTAATTCAGACATTTAGAAGGGGCCCCTAACGGGCCCCTTCGTTCTCTTTTTCCAAGCGCCTCTCCGGGGGTGTTTTGAAGACGAGAACGCAGAGTCAAAATCTGCGGCCAGGGGAGGGACACCACATGGCAGAAGAACCAAATCCAGAAGATCTGGAAATCGCTGACGAACTCATTGCAGAGCGTCGAGCGGAAGCCCCCGGCGAAACGCCTGAGGATATGACGTCGTGGCAAAAGCCGATCACGGCGGCCATTGACGTACTTAACTACCGCGCTGGCCAGATCATCGCTCTGATGATGGTCCCCCTCATTGCTATCGTTGTCTGGGAAGTCTTCTCCCGTAACTCCTTCATCATCCTGCAAAACGCAGGCTATGAAGAGATGGCCCGCTCATGGGGCCTTGGCCCGACCTTGCAAGCCTATGACCTCAGCCGGATGATCGCGGGCGTCTTGTGGATGGCAGGCGCAGGCTACGGCCTGATGCGTGGCGTGCATATTCGCGCTGACTTCATCTACCGCTTCTGGTCGGACAAAACGCAAGCGACTGTGGACGCAATCGCCTATCTGCTGTTCTTTATTCCGTCGATGATCTTCTTCACGGTTGTCGCCTCGCAATATTGGGCGCTGTCCTATGAGACCGGCGAACGCTTGGCGCTCGACTCCGCGTGGCAACCAATCCTGTGGCCCGCACGTCTGGCCATGCCCATCGGCGGCGCGTTGCTGCTTTTGCAAGGTCTGCCAGAGATCTTCCGCGCCTTCCACAAAATGGGCAAAGAGCGGGAGAAGTGGTTCGTCCGCTTCCTGCCAATCTATGCCGTCTTCATCATCTGGCTCTCGCTGGCCATCTTCTTGCCTGACGTGATCCCAGGTGGCGCGTGGTTCACCGAGATTATGAGCGCACGACCGAACCTTGATAAACCCACCATCGGTTTGATCATGCTCGGCGCGATGCTCTTCGTGATCTTCATCGGCTTCCCGATTTCGTTCACGCTGATCTTCCTCGCCTTCGTCTTCGGTATCTGGGGCTCAAACTTCAAGCTGACGACGCTTCTGATGACGCTCAACACCAACTCCACTATGCTGAACGATCAGCTGATGGCGGTGCCACTCTTCGTGCTGATGGGCATCGTGATGGAAAGCGCAGGGCTGATGGAACGCCTCTTCGCCTCCATCCAGATGATCATGGCCCGTGTGCGCGGCGCACTGTTCATCGCCGTTCTGATCGTGTCCACGATCTTCGCGGCCGCAACAGGCATCGTGGGCGCCTCGGTGACGCTTCTGGGTATCATGGCAGGTGCCACGATGAGCCGCTCAGGCTATGACGTCAAACTCGCAGCCGGTACGATCACCGCAGGCGGCACATTGGGCATCCTGATCCCACCATCGATCATGCTGATCGTCATGGGGCCGGTGCTTGAGGTATCCACCCTCGATCTGTTCCGCGGCGCGTTCATCCCCGGCGCGATGCTGGCCTCCCTCTACCTGATCTACACGCTGGGACGTTGCTGGCTGAACCCAAGCCTCGGTCCGATCCTGTCGGAAGAAGACCAGCCCGACACCTCCCGCTTCTACGGGGCGGAGGTCGCGCTGATCTGTCTGGGTATCCTCACGGTCTGCCGCGTCTTCGGCCTCGGCATGAGCGGCGCGCTCGGCGGGGTCGTCCCGTTCGGCGGCCTCTTCGGACTTATCGTGGCCCTTGGCCTCGCCTATGCCGCCTTCACCAAGCTCGCGGTGTTGCGGATCATGGTGCCGATTGCGGTGGTCTTCCACCTCTATCTGTCACTGGTCGCAGGGGGCGTCTCGATCTGGGGTATGGTCTTCAGCGCCTTCATCGTGCTGCTCGCAATCCTCGGGCGTCCGATCTACAGCAAAGAGGCGGAAGGCGGCTTCTACTTCTCTGATCTGTGGACGGAATTCTTCGCAGGCCTGATGCCGCCCACGATCCTGATCTCCTTCGCTCTGGGTTCGATCCTGCTGGGCTTCGCAACGCCTGCTGAGGCGGCGGCAATGGGGGCCTTTGGTGCCATCGTTCTGTCCATCGCCTACCGCAAGTTCACCTTCCCGGGGTTCTTCGACAGCCTCATCAAAGCGCTGGAAATCACCGTTCTGATCATGTTCCTCGTGGCAGCCTCCAACTTCTTCGGCGCACAATTCTCCGCGCTTGGCACACCACGCATGATGACGGAAATCTTGCTGGGCCTCGATATGGCACCGTTCCTAGTGCTGCTCGTGGTCATGGCGCTGATCTTCCTTCTGGGCTGGCCACTGGAATGGGTGCCGATCGTCTTGATCGTTGTCCCGATCCTGCTGCCGACGGTTCAGGCGCTCGAACTGCACGGCCTCAGTCAGTATGACATGATGGTCTGGTTCGGCATCCTTGTGGCGGTGAACTTACAGACGGCGTGGCTCAGTCCGCCTGTGGCACTCTCGGCCTACTTCCTGAAAGGCGTTGTGCCGAATTGGGACCTCAAGGACATCTACCTTGGCATGATGCAGTTCATGCTGGTGCAGCTCCTTGGCCTAACACTTCTTCTGGCCTTCCCGCAGCTGGTCCTATGGCTGCCAAGGGTCATGGGCGGCGGCTAACCGGCTACACCTCAAAAGCTACGATCAAAAGAAAAAGGCGGTCCCGAGGGCCGCCTTTTTTACGTCTGCGTCAGTCAAAGAAGCAGACCAACCCGTCATCGGACACGATTACCGCGCAGCAACCGCCAGCGGACGCTGCACCCAGATCTCAACACGGCGGTTCTTCGCACGACCCGGACGCGTCTCGTTGCAACCAAGCGGCGACAATTCACCATAGCCGATCGACTGCGCCTTCACGCGGTCAGACAGTTCAGGATAGCGCGACACAAGCGCCTGACGCACGATCTCGGCCCGTTGCAAGGCAACAAACTGGTTCAACTCAGCACGGCCCACAGAGTCAGAGAAGCCCATAAAATAGAAGGTCGCACCGTCATACTCGCTTGAGCCGATCAGTTTCGCGACCATCTCCAGATTCTCGTAATCCTCTGAATCAAGATCAATGGAGCCACCATCTAACCGGATCGTCGTCGACAACTGATCCGCATAAGACATCAGGCGCAGCATGTTGCGTGTGGTCTGCAATTCCTGAGCCGTTTCATTGCCCATCAACGTATGGGTCACCCGCAATCCTTGCGTGTTAAGCGGCTCCACCACGATATCGCGATCCAAGAAACCGGCAGACCGGATATGGGCTTGCGCATCTTCTGATGAAATGAACTCCGCAAACCCGTTCATGGTGGGGTCGGTCGTCGCCTCGGCGGAGTGATAGAAATAAATCGGCTGCGCCAGCGGGTATTCCCCTGTCTTGATCGAGAACTCGGACGCAGGCGTCCGGATACCGCACACGCCTTCAATCTCAAGCGCCCGCACACCATCGCGATTTGCAAAACTGGTCAGGCCAATGCCTTTCGGATCTGCGCGAACCGCGTCTGCAATCTCTGCGTCGGTGTTCAGCACGGTGATATTGACGCCCATCTTCTTGCGGTGAGGTTTTAGCAAAACAGATGTCAGCAGATCACGTGAATTGCTGCCATCTTCTCTGAGGTAGACGTTGATTGCGCCGTTCTCATATCCAAAATCTGTCCAGTTCGAAATGTCACCCGAAAAGATCGCAGCAATATCCATCTCGGACATGGCTTGGATCGGGTTTGAGGGATGCGTGACAAGTAGCAGGCTATCGTAGGCAATGATGCTTTCCTGCTCTTCGCTGCGCAATGGCGGCAGACCCACGACGGAGGCCGCTTCTTCCTCCAACGCTGTCACAGGGCGCGTCGTAAAGGCCGCATCCAGCTCGCGGGCCACCAGCCCGTCAATGCCCTTGGCAGAGTTGGAATGCACGAGGGTCATCATCAGGTCTTTGCCGTCCTGATCCTCCAGTTCAAAATAGGTGCGCCCTTGGTTTGCATCATCACGCGCGACATCTGCGTTCAGGCCACCAAAATAAGCTTGGGCAAGGCTTGGGATTAGAGCGCCGGTCACTTTGCCGGACCCTGCAAGGTAAAGCGCTGTCTGCATCTCGCTTAAGTCGGGGCAAGCGTCGCCCTCACACATGGAGCGGTCCGCGCGCACCTTCAATTCACCGACATTCGTCTGCACGGTGTAGATTTCACCATCGAAGGAGATCAGCTCCCCTTGGATCGAGATAGTGCTTCCGATTGCGTTCAGCGTGACTTTTTCTGCCAGAGCGGGGGATGTCACAGCGGTCATAGCCGCAAGGGCAAGGGCTGAGAGCTGACGTCTATTTACATGTTTCATTTTTATTCTCCGTTGATGCCGCTCAATTTGTGACTTTGTTCCAAAGGGACTTTGCTTTTTGTCGTGCATTCAACGAATGGGCATAAATGCGGACGTTTGGTATTTCAGCGATTTCGCTGGCCATGAACCAATCAACAGCCGCCAAAGCGCCGTTGTTACAGTAGGTGATGACGTCGTTATATTCCCAATCCAGATCAGCTTGTTTGATCCGCATGAAGATCGACTCGTCGCTGACGGCAGAGGCCATCGAACCGGACACCAATTCATTGGCGTTCAAGTTGAACGAGCCATCAAGGGAGGCCGTTTTCATAATCTGATGTAGCGGCCGCGCATCCAGAAGCTGCGCGTTGCTTGTCCCATCCAACACGGCATCAACGTCTTCATGCGTGGCAAGCCATTTGTTGTTCAGGCTGACCTGCGATGTGGATTGAACAATCGGTGTTGAGATCTTCGACATCTCACCACCGCTTTCCTTCCAGCCGCGGATCCCGCCATTCAAGATCGCCATGTTCGAGAACCCTGCGCTTTTCAGTGTCCAATAGACAAAAGCCGCAGAGCCGAAATTTCCTTTGGCCGCGCTGGAATGCACAATGACAATCGGGCGATCATTTGGAATGCCCGAGGATTGCACCAAGGCGGTCAGCTCCGCATCTGTCGGAACAGATTGTGGGTCGTTCCAAAGTTTGCGCTATTTGCCGTAAGGCACATTGACGGAGTTCGGAATATGGCCCGCTGCATAGCTGAACAATTTCCCCTTCGCCTGCGCGTTGCGTACGTCAATGATATAGGGCGTGGCCACGGTTTGAAGGTTCTTCAGATCATTGGGTCCCAACAAAGGTGGGATCAAAACGTCCTGCTTCACGGGCTCGGGCTTTACGATTTCAAACGTCGCAGCACTGCGGGTTTCAGCCAACGCGGTCCCAGTGAATGCGGCAGAGGCCAGCATTGAGACAAGAAGGTGACGTCGTTTTAACATGATAAACAATCCGCAGCTGTGAGTACGCCGCAAACGCTGGGCTTCAATTGTGTTCAAACTGCGTAAGGTTATTGCCGATTGTTTGAATTTTAGAAAAAGTGTCTGAAACTAGGGTGTTGCGGGGGCGGGACAGGACGGCTGCGCTTATGGCTTTTGGCCGCGTTAAAAATGTCTTAATTTTTATGATAAATCATACAAAACAACAGCTTACAAATTTCCCCGCATGCGGGGCGTCGTCAATAAAGGGGGATTTGGTGGACCCTAGCGGGATCGAACCGCTGACCTCCTGCATGCCATGCAGGCGCTCTCCCAGCTGAGCTAAGGGCCCTAAAAGCGGCGATAGCCGCGAGGGGTTATCTAGGCGGCGCGGCGGATCAATTCAAGCGAAAAATCCGGTCCCCGCGCAGCCAATTCTTAAAGCGATTTAGGAATCGTCATCCGATTCAGACGCAACATCCGCCAGCTCATCCAAGCTCACCGTGTCATCATCATCGTCATCATCAAGGACGTCATCACCCAGATCGACATCATCCGCGTCATCCTCGGCATCATCATCAAGAACCACATCCTCGTCATCAACAACCGCCTCTTGATTGTCTTTATTCTGAGCATCGGCCTTGTCAGCCTTCATGGTACGGGACTTGTTGCCAGTAATGCTCTCCAGCGTCATCTCATGGGCGCAGGAGGGGCAAGTCATCGGGTCGTTCTGCAGGTCGTAAAACCGGACCGAGCAGTTTGGGCAAACGCGTTTTACGCCCCATTCTTCCTTGGGCATGATCGTCCTCATATGCGGTGTATTTAAACAGGTTG
This sequence comes from uncultured Litoreibacter sp., assembly GCA_947494435.1. Lineage (GTDB taxonomy): Bacteria > Pseudomonadota > Alphaproteobacteria > Rhodobacterales > Rhodobacteraceae > Litoreibacter. The sequence continues at coordinate 292,078 of CANLUY010000001.1, read as the reverse complement.
GCGCCAGTTGCCACATGGGGGCAGGCGTGTCAAAGCCTTTCCCTTCATTTGTGACCCCAGACAGGGTTTCCTCGACCCAAATAGGCGTCTACCATGGGATTGCAACCATCAGGAGCAGGCACAGATGACGCAGATCATCCAGCTTGGGCAGCCCCCGATTGATATCAATGTCAAACGCTCCGCCCGCGCGCGGCGTTTGTCGCTGCGTATCTCCGGCGTCGATGGCCGCGTCTCGCTGACTGTGCCACGCCGTGCAGCGCTCTCTGAGGCGCAGGGCTTCCTACGCGAAAAAGAAAGCTGGATCCGCAAGCATCTTGAGACACAGCCTGAAACGGTCGCCATCGTTCCGGGCGCACATCTACCGGTCGAAGGCACCCCCCGCGAGATCGTCGAGACCGCCACCCGTGTCATCAAACTGCACCCCCATTGGATCGAGGTTCCGCATGGCCCCGACAAAACCGCCGCCCGCCTGCGTGCCTTTCTGAAAGTTATGGCCCGCGACCGCTTGGCCGCGGCTTCTGAAAACTACGCTGCCCAACTAGGCCAGTCCTTCGGCAAACTGACCCTGCGCGACACACGCTCTCGCTGGGGCTCCTGCACGTCTGAGGGCAATCTGATGTATTCGTGGCGTCTGATCATGGCCCCTCCAGAAGTGCTTGACTACGTCGCCGCACATGAAGTGTCGCATCTGAGCGAGATGAACCATTCCGCAGCCTTCTGGGCCGAGGTCGCGCGCCTCATGCCCGGCTACGATCAGCATCGCCAATGGTTGCGCAAAAACGGCGGAGGCTTGCACCGTTTTCAGTTCTGAACTTGACCCGCCGCCGTGATGTGATCACATAGACCCCATGTTGATCCAATCCCGTTCCGCCGATCCGTCCGGCGCCGTCCCGACCGGCGCTGCCAATGATATGGTCTATCGCCGCTTGCGCAGCCAAATCATGTATGGCGAAATCAAACCCGGTACAGCCATGACCCTGCGCGGGATCGGCAAAGAGTTCGAGGTCTCCATGACCCCCGCCCGCGAAGCCGTCCGCCGCTTGGTTGCAGAAGGCGCGCTGTCTCTGTCGTCTTCCGGGCGGGTCTCAACCCCTGAGTTGTCTAGCGAACGCATTGAAGAGCTTGCAGCGATCCGCGCGCTGCTAGAGCCAGAGCTCGCCGCCCGCGCCTTGCCCCGCGCCCATATGGCGCTGATTGACCGGTTGCAGGCCATCAACGGCACGATTGCGCAAGTCATCGCGCGCCATGATGCAGTGGGATACATCAAGACCAACCTTGAATTTCACCGCACACTCTATCTGCGTGCGCAAGCGCCGGCGATGCTGGCAATGGCCGAAACCGTCTGGCTGCAAATGGGCCCGACGATGTGCGACCTGTATGGTCGGCTAAACCGCACCGGCACACCGCAGCATCACAAATTGATCGTCGCTGCCCTACGCGCCGGTGACGAGCCGGGCCTGCGCCTCGCCGTGCGCGCTGACGTCACCCAAGGGCTGCGCATGTTGGCGCAATAATGGCTCAAGCGTAAAGAAACGCTTAGCGCCGCAGGATTTAAGTCAATAAAATCAATGGTTAAGAGAACGTTACCGGTTCCCCATGGGTAACCAGTAACGCTTGATCTTAGGAGTGGATCGGCCCGTCATTACACGCCAAAGCAGCTTCGCGCACCGCTTCTGAATAGGTCGGGTGAGCGTGACATGTCCGCGACAAGTCCTCAGCGGCGGCACCAAACTCCATCGCCACGCAAATCTCATGGATTAAATCACCTGCCATCGGCCCGATGATATGCGCGCCCAGAATGCGGTCTGTTGTCTTGTCGGCCAGAATTTTAACGAACCCGTCGCCTGCAAAATTCGCCTTCGCGCGCCCGTTGCCCATGAAGGAAAACTTGCCGACTTTATAATCTGTTCCCGCCTCTTTCAGCTGCTGTTCTGTCGCGCCGACATTGGCGACCTCGGGGTGCGTATAGATCACGCCGGGGATCACATTGTAGTTCACGTGACCCTTTTGACCGGCCAGAATTTCGGCAATCGCCATGCCTTCATCCTCGGCTTTATGGGCCAGCATCGGCCCGTCGATGCAATCACCAATGGCATAGATGCCTTTGACGGAGGTCGAGTAATGCCCGTCGGTTTTGATCTGCCCGCGCTCAGACATCTCGACGCCCAAAGCGTCGAGACCAAGCCCGTCCGTGTAAGGCCGCCGCCCGGTCGCAACCAAAACAATATCGGCATCTTCGACATGCTCGCTATCATCCTTGCGCAGCTTATAGGTGACTTTGGCTTTGCTGTTCTTCACATCTACCGATTGCACAGCCGCGCCCATCTGGAAATCGATGCCTTGCTTTTTCAGCATGCGCTGGAAAGTCTTTTGAACTTCGGCATCCATCCCCGGCGTCACCGCATCAAGGAATTCGATCACCTTCACCTCGGCCCCAAGGCGTTTGTAGACGGAGCCCAATTCCAGCCCGATCACGCCCGCGCCAATCACGACCATTTTGTTCGGCACCTTCGCCAGCTCAAGGGCCCCGGTGGAGGAGACGACGGTCTTTTCATCAATCTCGACGCCCGGCAATGTCGACACCTCGGAACCGGACGCGATGATGATATGTTTCGCCGCATGTGTCTCATCACCGACCTTGACCTTACCAGCCTCAGGGATGGAGCCCCAGCCTTTCAGCCAATCGATCTTGTTCTTCTTCATCAAGAACTCGACGCCCTTGGTGTTCTGCCCGATCGTGTCGGATTTGTAGTTGAGCATCTGCTTCCAATCGACCGAGGGCGCTTTGCCCTTCAGCCCCATCGCTGCGAAATTATGCTGGGCCTCATGCAGCATATGGCTGGCATGCAGCAGCGCTTTGGATGGGATGCAGCCCACATTCAAGCAGGTGCCGCCCAAGGTCTCGCGCCCTTCGACGATGGCCGTCTTCATGCCCAATTGCGCGCAGCGGATGGCGCAGACATAACCACCGGGGCCGGAGCCGATTACAATGACGTCATAGCTGGACATGGGGGTGTCTCCTTAGGGCTGGTGCGCTCAGATCAGCGCTGCAATTAACATAATGATTGTCGCGAAAAACCCAACCGCCCAGATCAGGCTGCGCCACGGGACCCAACCGAACGCATAGGCCGGGATGTAGAGGATGCGCGCGCCTAGGTAAGTCCATGCGCCGGTCTGGGTTGTGGGGGTGGACTGGTCCGACAGTGTGATTACGGTCACAGCAATTGTGAAGAGGATCAGCGCTTCAAAATGGTTGTTCATCGCCCGAAACAGGCGGGAGGTTTTGGGGCTGACGAGGTCCTGCAGGCTGCCGCCCAAACGCTCCGGATCACGCGGCGACAGCGTCTTGCCTGTGCCAAGCTCTATGTTGGCAGGCACGGCCATGAGGCCGAACTGGACGACTTGGAGTAGGGCCGCTAGGGTGAGGGCTGTGAGTTCGGGGGTCATGTGTTTTCGTTATCCAAACTGTTTGTCTCGCTTTGCGGTCTCAAATCTGCCCATCCGTTTATTCGGTATTGAACAGCGCGAAGCAATGGAAGGGTCTAACCCAAGAATACCCAAAAAAGAATAACTCCATACTTCCCAAGCGGATCATTCCTGAACGCAAAAGCTAGTCCGACCATCGTTAATCAACCAATGAGTTCAGCTATAAAGTCTCTCTTAGTGGGGTTGAGTAGCCAATCAAAAAACGTCCTCGGTTTCCGACGCATTGTTTCTTTTTCCGCAGCGACTATCCTACGGCTAAACGTCTGTCGTTTTTGTGTGAGAGGTGCGCCTTCAGCCACTGGTCACACCTCTCGCTGAACTCACAAATCCATCAACAACCTTCTCGGATCCTCCAGGGCCTCTTTCACGCGCACCAAGAACGTCACAGCGCCTTTGCCGTCGACAATCCGGTGGTCATAGCTCAGCGCCAGATACATCATAGGACGGATCACCACCTCTCCTCCAATCACCATCGGGCGATCCTGGATTTTATGCATTCCCAAGATGCCGGATTGTGGTGGGTTCAGGATGGGCGAGGACATCAGTGAGCCGTAGACTCCACCATTGGAGATCGTAAACGAGCCGCCCTGCATCTCAGCCATGGACAGCTTGCCGTCGCGGGCCTTCGCGCCTTTCTCGGCAATCGCCTTCTCGATATCAGCGAAGGACATCGCGTCAGCATCGCGGATCACAGGGACAACTAGGCCGGTGGGTGTGCCCGCCGCAATGCCCATATGGACGTAGTTTTTGTAGACCACGTCTGTGCCGTCAATTTCCGCATTCACTTCGGGGACTTCTTTCAGCGCGTGCACGCAAGCCTTGGTGAAGAAGGACATGAAGCCCAGCTTGACGCCGTGTTTCTTCAGGAACAGATCTTTGTATTCGTTGCGGAGGTCCATCACAGCGCCCATGTCGACCTCGTTATAGGTGGTCAGCATGGCGGCGGTGTTCTGGCTGTCTTTCAGACGGCGCGCGATGGTTTGGCGCAGGCGGGTCATCTTCACCCGTTCTTCGCGCGAGGCGTCATCTGCCGATACCGGGGCTCGTGGCGCAGCTGCCGCAGGTGCTGGTGCCGCTTTCGGCGCGGAGAGCGCTTTTTGCACGTCTTCCTTCATGATGCGGCCGTCTTTGCCACTGCCAGTGACTTGATCAGCAGACAGATTGTTTTCGGCCATCAGTTTTTTGGCAGAAGGGGCGTCTTCGACGTCTTTTCCGCCACCACCCTGCGCGGCAGGCGCCGTTGTGGTTTCTGGCGTACCGTCTGCGACGGAGTGTGGCACCTCACCCTCGCCCCCGCTGGTCATTGTGGCCAGCTTTCCGCCGGCCTCAACCGTGTCGCCTTCGCCAGCCAACACTTCTTGCAAAACGCCTGACGCCGGGGCCGGAACCTCAACAGAGACTTTATCTGTCTCAAGCTCACACAGCATTTCATCGGCCTGTACATTTTCGCCGGGTTTCTTGAACCAGGTGGAAACGGTGGCTTCTGTTACACTCTCGCCAAGGGTCGGGACCATGATATCGACGGTCGCCCCTGAGATGGGCGTTGCTTCTGGCGTATGCTCAGAAACAGGCGCTTCCTTCGCTGGAGCCTCAGCCTTTGGTTCCGCCTTCGGGGCAGGGGCGCTGTCGCCCTCGGAGACTTGTGCCAGAAGTGCGTCAACACCAACGGTCGCACCTTCTTCAGCCACGATTTCCGACAAGGTGCCAGCGATTGGCGAGGGGACCTCAACAGTTACTTTGTCGGTTTCCAGCTCGCACAGCATTTCGTCAACGGCAACAGCATCGCCCGGTTTCTTGAACCATGTGGCGACGGTGGCTTCGGTCACGGACTCACCCAAAGTTGGGACACGTACTTCGGTCATGGATTATTTCCCTTCCAGTGTGAGCGCATCATTCACGAGCGCAGCTTGTTCTTCTTTATGTCTGCTGGCCAGACCCGTCGCGGGCGAAGCGGAGGCGGCGCGTCCGGCATAGACAGGCCGTGTGTGTTTGGCACCGATGCGCGACAGGACCCATTCCAGATTAGGTTCCATGAACGTCCAGCCGCCTTGGTTGCGGGGCTCTTCTTGGCACCAGACCATCTCCGCATTTGCGAAGCGGCCGAGTTCCTGCACGGACGATTGTGCAGGGAACGGGTAAAACTGCTCGTAGCGCAGCAGATAAATGTCGTCGATGCCGCGTGCGTCGCGTTCTTCTAGCAAGTCAAAATAGACCTTGCCCGAACACATGACGACGCGTTTGATCTTGTCATCTGCGACGAGTTTTGTGTCTGAATTGCCGAACTGCGCGTCGTCCCACAGTACACGGTGGAATGAAGACCCGTTGGTGAATTCTTCCTTCTTGCTCACGGCCATCTTGTGACGCAGCAGAGATTTCGGTGTCATCATCACCAGTGGCTTGCGATAGTCCCGGTGGATTTGGCGACGCAGGATATGAAAGTAGTTCGCAGGGGTCGTACAATTTGCGATAATCCAGTTGTCACCGCCACACATTTGCAAGAACCGCTCAAGGCGGGCAGATGAGTGTTCTGGGCCCTGACCTTCAAATCCATGCGGCAGAAGCATCACCAAACCGGACATACGCAGCCACTTGCTTTCGCCGGAGCTAATGAATTGGTCGAACATGATCTGCGCGCCGTTGGCGAAATCGCCAAATTGTGCTTCCCAAAGGACGAGCGCGTTTGGTTCGGCCAACGAGTAGCCATATTCAAAGCCTAGCACCGCGTATTCCGACAGCATCGAGTCGATGACTTCGTATTGTGATTGACCTTCGCGGATGTTGTTCAGCGGGTAAAACCGCTCTTCTGTTTCTTGGTTCACAAGGCCGGAATGGCGCTGCGAAAAGGTGCCGCGGGTTGAATCTTGGCCGGAAAGACGAACTGGGTATCCTTCGGTTAAAAGGGAGCCGAAAGCCAAAGCTTCGCCGGTCGCCCAATCAAAGCCTTCGCCGCTTTCAAACATTTTCTTTTTTGACTCGAGGAGGCGGGAGACAGTTTTGTGAAGCGGAAAGCCGTCCGGGGCTTTGATGAGCGATGCGCCGATCTCGTCAAAGGTTGCGTCAGAAATTGACGTCTTGCCGCGCTCGTATTCTTCGCCGCGCGTGTCGAGATGCGACCATTTCCCGTCAAGCCAATCCGCTTTATTTGGTTTGTAGTCACGTCCTGCTTCGAACTCTTCGTTCAGATAGGATTGGAACGCGGCTTTCATGTCTTCGATCTCGCCCTCGGGCATCAGACCGTCATTGATCAGGCGTTCAGTGTACAAGGTCAGCGTCGTTTTTTGCTTTTTGATCTTCTTGTACATCATTGGGTTGGTGAACATGGGCTCATCGCCCTCGTTGTGACCAAACCTGCGGTAGCAGATGATGTCCAGAACCACGTCTTTGTGGAATTTCTGGCGGAACTCTGTGGCCACTTTCGCGGCATGTACCACAGCTTCGGGATCGTCACCGTTCACGTGGAAAATAGGAGCCTCGACCATCAGCGCGATGTCTGTGGGATAGGGGGAGGAACGTGAGAAGTGAGGTGCGGTTGTGAAGCCGATCTGGTTATTCACAACGATATGCATCGTGCCGCCGGTTTTATGACCTTTGAGGCCGGATAGGCCAAACCCTTCAGCCACAACGCCCTGACCCGCAAAAGCTGCGTCCCCGTGCAAAAGGATCGGCATGACCTTCGTGCGGTCTTCGTCGTTCAATTGATCTTGTTTGGCGCGGGCCTTTCCCAACACGACCGGATTAACGGCCTCAAGGTGTGACGGGTTAGCGGTCAAAGACAGGTGAACGGAATTGCCGTCAAACTCGCGGTCCGAACTTGCGCCGAGGTGATATTTCACATCGCCAGAGCCATCGACGTCCTCGGGCTTAAAGCTGCCGCCTTGAAACTCGTTGAAAATCGCTTTGTATGGCTTTTGCATTACATTCGCGAGAACGCTCAGGCGACCGCGGTGCGGCATGCCGACGATGATATCTTGCACGCCCAGTTGACCACCACGCTTGATGATCTGTTCCATCGCAGGGATCAGGCTTTCGCCGCCATCGAGCCCAAACCGTTTGGTGCCCATATATTTGACATGCAGGAACTTCTCGAATCCTTCAGCCTCGACCAGCTTATTCAGGATCGCTTTACGCCCTTCTTTGGTGAAGGTGATTTCTTTGTTGAACCCTTCGATGCGTTCTTTTAGCCAGCCAGCCTCTTCCGGGTTTGAAATGTGCATGTATTGCAGCGCAAATGTACCGCAATAGGTACGTTTCACGATGGCGAGGATTTCTCTCATCGTGGCGGTTTCAAGACCCAACACATTGTCGATAAAGATCGGACGATCCATGTCGGCTTCGGTAAAGCCGTAGTTTTTTGGATCAAGTTCGGGATGATTGTCGGTCTCACGCATGCCCAATGGATCGAGATCGGCGGCGAGATGGCCGCGAATCCGGTAGGCGCGGATGATCATGATGGCCCGGATGGAGTCCAAGACCGCATTGCGCACTTGATCATCAGAGACTTGGACGCCCATGTCGGCGGCTTTAGCTTTGATCTTTTCGGCGGCTTTCGGCGCCTCGTCAGGCGCCCATTGTCCATCCAAAGCAGAGGTCAGGTCATCATTTGGCTGAGGCGGCCAATCGGTGCGTGCCCAACTTGGCCCAGCCGCTTCAGCTTGTGCCAACTCCGTATCACCCAGTTCCTTGAAAAAGTTCCGCCAACCCTCGTCGACCGCATTCGGGTCTTGTGCATAACGTGCGTAGAGCTGTTCAAGATACTCGGCATTGTGGCCTTGCATGAAAGATGACGCGTGAAACTGGTCGTTGTTGGACTGGTCGGTCATTTTTGAGCCTCTTTGCGGCTGTTTCGAAATTGAGGTTCCTCTCGGAACCACGGTCTTTTGCTTGGGCCTTTCCTGCGGGACGGCCCAAGCGCTGTCGCGTGTGATCAGCCGATTGCTTCCAGAACAGCCTCACCGAGGCCCGCAGGGCTTTCGGCTACGATAATGCCGGCTGAGCGCATAGCTTCGATTTTGTCTTCCGCGCCGCCTTTGCCGCCTGCGACAATCGCGCCTGCGTGTCCCATGCGGCGGCCTGGAGGGGCTGTGCGGCCCGCAATGAAGCCCGCTGTCGGTTTCCAGCGGCCCTTCTTTTTCTCATCTGCGAGGAATTGTGCGGCTTCTTCTTCCGCAGAGCCGCCGATCTCGCCGATCATAATAATGGATTGAGTTTCGTCATCCGCGAGGAAACGCTCGAGCACATCGATATGTTCGGTGCCTTTGATCGGGTCACCGCCGATACCTACCGCAGTGGATTGGCCAAGACCTGAATCTGTCGTTTGTTTCACCGCCTCATAGGTCAATGTGCCGGAGCGCGAGACAACACCAACGGAACCACGTTTATGGATATGGCCAGGCATAATGCCGATCTTGCAAGCATCGGGCGTGATAACGCCGGGGCAGTTCGGGCCGATCAGAATGCTGCTGGACCCTTCCAATGCACGTTTCACACGCATCATATCGAGAACAGGGATGCCTTCGGTGATGCAGCAGATAAACGGAATCTCGGCATCCAGCGCTTCCAAGATGGAATCCGCTGCAAACGGTGGAGGGACGTAGATCACTGAGGCATTCGCACCGGTTTTTTCAACGGCTTCGTGACAGGAGTTAAACACAGGAAGGTCCAGATGTGTCTGCCCGCCTTTGCCCGGTGTGACACCGCCGACCATCTGTGTGCCGTATGCAATTGCCTGCTCGGAATGGAATGTGCCTTGAGAGCCGGTGAAGCCCTGGCAGATCACCTTAGTGGTTTCGTCGATGAGAATGGCCATGTTGGCTCCTTATTGCAGGCTGAGGCGGACCGCGGCGCCCAAGGGGTCGCCACATGTCGCGCGGAAAGATGGGTTAAGGTAGGTGAGGGTCACAGGGCCATAAGGTCCAGTGAGGCGTGTCGCGGGGCAGCCATCGACAGTGGCGGGTTGCGGGGCGGGTGCCCCTGCGGTGACGAAAAGCTGCGTTGCTTTTTCGCCAATGTGTGCCGCTAATTCGTAAGGTGCTGAAGCTGCAGTCAGTGTACAAAGGCCGGTGCTGGCTGAGGACGAGAGTTGTGCCGTTACGCCTGCCTTTTTGAACATCAAATCGCCGTCTTGACTGAGGCCTTCGAAATCAAAACCTGCCTCAAGCATTGCTGGCGCCAATGCCGTTGGGTCATTGCTCGCGTTCAGGCAACCGGCGAGACCAAGAACAATATCGTCGGCTGCAGCTAAGTCCTGAGCGGAAAAAACCACCGGTTCCGGTGCAGGCGCGACGTCGAGCACTTGCGGTTGCGGCGCCTGGGCGGTTTCTGGCTCTGGCTTTGGTTCTGGTTGAGACGGTGCGGCTGTGGGTGTCACGGCACTGTTCAACGACAGGACCATTTCCAGTTCATCGCGTGACTGCACATGCGTCAAAGAGGCGGCAGGGGGGTAGCCTGAAGTGGCTATCATTTGCACGGCATCCTCCCCTGCGTGGCTGCCTGTGACTGCGACTTCGGTGCCAAAAAGAGCGGAACCGTTCTCCGCAATGAGTTTGCCCAAATCGTTATAAAGACCCGGTGTGAAGTCTTTCATCACCAAAGCGCAATCAGAGTTTTTTCCGTCAGGAAAGACCGTCTGACGGAACGCAATGGTCCCATTTGGGCCTGCTGGTTCTTTGTGGACGATCAAGCTGCGATCACCTGCGATGCGTGCGGACGCGCCCGCGATGCCGGAGACCGCTTTGGTCGGGTCCGCCGCGATTTGTCCGCAGCGGGTCGCGAAGTGCGTCAACAGTGCTGTTGAATTGAACAGGTCTTGGGCCGAAGCGGCGTTTGTGTGCAAAGCCAGAGTGCCAAGGGTCAGTCCAACTCTCAACACAGCTGACGCTGGGGTACACAAACGGGGTAGGCGCACGACAACCTGCACAGGGCTTAGCCTTTCACAGCCTTCACGATTTTCTGCGCACCGTCTTTGAGGTCATCTGCCGCAATTACGTCAACGTCGCTTTCGTTGATTATGCGCTTCCCTTCTTCGACATTTGTGCCTTCAAGACGCACAACCAAAGGTACTTTTAGACCGACCTCTTTCACGGCGGACACAACGCCTTCCGCGATGACATCACAGCGCATGATACCGCCGAAGATGTTGACCAGGATGCCTTTCACCTGCGGATCGGACGTGATGATCTTGAATGCTTCGGTGACCTTCTCTTTCGTCGCGCCGCCGCCGACATCTAGGAAGTTGGCAGGCTCAGCGCCGTAAAGCTTGATGATATCCATCGTTGCCATAGCAAGGCCCGCACCGTTGACCATGCAGCCGATCTCCCCATCGAGGGCAATGTAGTTCAGGTCATATTTGGACGCGGCAAGTTCTTTGGGATCTTCTTCGGTCTCGTCACGAAGCTGCGCAATGTCGGAGTGGCGATAAACAGCGTTGCCATCGAACCCCATTTTTGCATCAAGGCATTTCAGGTCGCCACCATCCGTGACGATCAGCGGATTGATCTCCAGCATCTCCATGTCTTTGTCGAGGAAGAGTTTATAAAGTGTGCCCATCAAGCTGACGCACTGTTTGACTTGTGCACCCTTGAGACCCAGCGAGAACGCGATACGGCGACCGTGATAGGGCTGGTATCCAGTGGCAGGGTCGACAGAGAAGCCGAGGATCTTCTCTGGCGTTTCTGCAGCGACCGCTTCGATGTCCATTCCGCCTTCAGTCGAGCAGACGAAAGAAATACGGCTGGTCTGCCGGTCGACGAGAACCGCAAGATAGAGCTCGGTCTCAATACCGGAGCCGTCTTCAATGTAGATGCGGTTGACTTGTTTGCCTGCTGGGCCGGACTGATGAGTAACCAATGTCCGGCCAAGCATCTTCTTGGCCTCTGAGGCTGCTTCTTCAACGGATTTGGTAAGACGCACGCCGCCTTTTTCACCAGCATCGGCTTCTTTGAAAGAGCCTTTGCCACGCCCGCCCGCATGGATTTGCGCTTTGACAACCCACAATGGACCGTCCAATTCGCCTGCGGCAGTTTTCGCGTCCTCGGCTCGTGTGACAACGCGGCCGTCAGATACTGGCGCGCCGTAGCTGCGCAACAAGGCTTTCGCCTGATACTCGTGGATATTCAAAGCTCTTCTCCTTGTATGCGCTGTTGTCACCGATGTGACACGGCATATGTTCAACGGAAAAGCGAATAATTGATGAAGCACATGAAAACCCGACATTTGTGATCACGGCGGAAAATAGTGTGATCACAAATAGTTCGAATTAAACGAATCTTTAAAATTTTCTAAGAAATATGAAGCAGAAGTGAAGAAGGGCCCCGCATCGCAGGGCCCCTCCAGATAAAATGCAAGATGGTTTAGGCCAGCGAGCCGTCGATATCTTGGCATGCTTTTACGAGACCTTTGACGGCATCAACAGATTTGTCGAACATGGCTTGCTCGTCCTTGTTCATGTTGATTGCAACGACGCGTTCGACGCCGCCTTCGCCAATCACAGTCGGGACACCGACATAGAAGCCATCAAGCCCGTAGGCACCATCAACATAAGCTGCACATGGCAGTACGCGTTTTTGGTCTTTCAGGAAGCTTTCAGCCATCTGGATGGCAGACGTTGCTGGGGCGTAGAATGCTGAGCCGTTGCCAAGAAGGCCCACGATCTCTGCGCCGCCGTCACGTGTCCGCTGGACGATTGCGTCAAGCTTCTCTTGGCTGGTCCAGCCCATCTCAACGAGGTCCGGCAATGGAATACCGGCAACAGTCGAGTAGCGGGTCAATGGCACCATTGTATCGCCATGGCCACCCAGAACAAATGCGGTGACGTCCTTCATAGAGACGTCAAATTCTTCGGCGAGGAAGTGACGGAACCGCGCGCTGTCCAGCACACCAGCCATCCCGCACACCATGTTATGGGGCAGACCTGAGAACTCACGGAGCGCCCAAACCATCGCGTCAAGCGGGTTGGTGATGCAGATCACAAAAGCATTGGGGGCATTGTCGCGAATGCCTTCGCCAACGGATTTCATAACTTTGAGGTTGATGCCCAAAAGATCGTCGCGGCTCATGCCTGGCTTACGAGGTACACCAGCGGTGACGATGCAGACATCGGCGCCTGCGATATCCGCGTAATCCGTGGTGCCTTTCATTGCCGCGTCAAAAGGCGCTGCTGGGCCTGCCTCGGCTATATCGAGCGATTTGCCCTGAGGCGTACCGTCTGCAATGTCGAAAAGAACAACGTCGCCGAGTTCTTTCAGGGCTGCCAAGTGTGCGAGCGTGCCGCCGATTTGTCCTGCGCCGATAAGGGCGATTTTGGGTCTGGCCATCAGAAATGGTCTCCAGTCGGTTAAAGTTGGGCGGAGGCGTACCGTGTTGGATTGTGTCGTGCAAGGGTGCCGCGTTGCAGAAAGTGGGGCTTGTGCGCCTCTGCGGCTAAGGTTTGTGCCAAATCCGCGTTGTAAAACAGATGCTTTTTCACCTAGGTCGGGACCATGGAATTCGACTTCACATTTTATGCGCTTGCCATACCAGCGGCCGTGATCGCGGGATTTGCGAAGGGTGGGTTCGGTGGCGGCGTCGCATTTGTGGCAACAGCGATTCTCGCGTTGATCCTTCCCCCTGCAACGGCATTGGGCATTATGTTGCCACTCTTGATGATCCTGGATTTGGCAACGCTAAAGCCTTACTGGCGGCAGTGGGACCTGGAGGCCTCAAAGGCACTGATCGTTGGAGGGATCTTTGGCGTTGTGCTCGGGACGCTGCTTTATCGGGCGGCAAATCCTGATGTCCTTCGGGTTCTGATCGGCGCAATCGCGCTCTTGTTTGTTGCAAATCAAGTCGCACGCAATCGCGGATGGGTTGGACAGTCCCGGAAGGAATTGCCCAAACGCGCAGGCATTATTGCGGGTGTTGCTACGGGATTTACGAGTTTTGTCAGCCATGCCGGTGGCCCCCCGGCGGCGATTTACTTGTTGAGTAAAGGAATGGGGAAGACGACGTATCAGGCGACGACGGTCCTGTCTTTCTGGGCAATTAACGCGATGAAAGCGGTGCCATATGCATTTTTTGGCGTGTTTACTTTGGATACGTTCAAAGCAAACCTGATCATGCTGGTGCCCGCTCTGGTTGGTTGTGCGGCTGGTGTCTATGCGCACCGTATCATGCCAGAGCGGCTTTTCTTTTTGATCACCTACGCTTTGCTGCTCGCATCTGGCAGCAAACTGGTGTTCGACGGCCTGACTTAGGTCGGCGCGCCGAGGGAGGCTGGAAGTTCTTCCTCAATCGTCTCAAAAGCGGTTCCAGCGGCAACCATACAGGTCACGCCATTCGGATGTGTGACCGTAATCGTCCATGTGCCCGTTTCCGTAGAAGCATGCATTTCAACCACACTGTTATTTGCGGCCATGCCAATGGAACGGCGCGTCTCGCCATATTTACCACCAAGACGGTCGAGAACCATTTCACGTTCTGCGCATCGGCTAGAGGATTGCGCGAAGGTTGCCTGCGATGCGGCCAGTGCGGCGACACAGCCTAAAGAAAGGGCGATGAACTGCTGTTTCATTGTTTTTTACCTTTTTGTCTGGCGCGATAGCGCCTTATGGGCCTGCTCCATTAGTGAAACACGAGGCGATGCTGTCGGCTCATGAGTTGGGTTCTGAATTCGTGTGGTTATCGAGCTGGTCCCGAGCCACGCCCTTAGCCTGCGCATCAAATCAGAAAGGTAAGGTTAATTGCTGGAACGCTGCTTTTATTGTTTCCGCAAAAGATACAAAGAATTTGACCTGACGTCTTAACCTTCTGCGCTGCAGCGAAAGTCACTTGCGTCAAAACGCTGTGTGTGGTGGAACGCTGTGCGACCAAAAAGACGGAAGATGCTCATGCAACGCTACACTGGCCCATGCCGCTCGGTTCTCTATATCCCCGCTTCCCGCGCGCGCGCATTAGAGAAAGCCAAAGAGCTTCCCGTCGACGCAATTATCTTCGATCTGGAAGATGCCGTATCGCCGGATGAGAAAGAAGCAGCACGCGCTTTACTCGCAGAAACGCTGGCAACTGCAGGCTACGGTTCGCGTCGGCGAATTGTGCGCATCAACGGTTTCGATACGGAATGGGGCGCGGATGACCTTGCTACTCTAGCAGCGGTTGGACCGGATGCGATCTTGTTGCCAAAGGTCAACCAAGCCTCTGATATTGAAGCGCTAAGCGGACTTATGGATGCAATTCCACAAGCCGCTCATACAACGATTTGGGCGATGATGGAGACGCCACACGGCATTCTGAATGCGCTGGACATTGCAGCCGCTCCGCGCATGGAAGGCTTCGTGCTTGGGACAAATGACTTGGCAAAAGACCTTGGCTCCAGCGGTCGGCCAGCGATGCTGACAAGTCTCCAACTCTGTTTGTTGGCCGCACGGGCGGAAGGGCTGATTTGTGTGGATGGTGTCTATAACGCCTTCAAAGATGACGACGGATTGACAGCGGAATGCACTGAAGGACGCGCAATGGGATTTGATGGAAAAACCCTGATCCATCCCGCGCAGATCGCAATCACCAATTCGATATACGCCCCCTCAGAAGAAGATATCGCGCTATCGCGCCGTCAGATCGAAGCTTTTGAAGAAGCCGCGGCTGCAGGGCAGGGCGTCGCCGTTGTCGATGGTAAAATCGTCGAAAACCTGCATGTTGAGACCGCAAAGCGGGTTCTCGCCAAAGCTGAGGCGATTGCATCATTGGAAGGATAGGCCATGGCGTTACTCATTTTAGGCGTTCTTGAGTGGAGCTTCGTCCATTGGCTCAAACGTCTCGCGCCGGGCCTGCGAGCGTCACTTTCTGCACGGATGGGAGATGCGTCAAACGGAGTGATCGCGTTCCTGTTGGTTTTGTCCGTCGTGCTCATGGTGATCGGCTATCGGCAGATGGACTTCATACCTGTCTGGGAACCGCCAAGTTTCTTCCGGCACATCAACAACCTGTTGATGCTACTGGCATTCTACTGCTTCGGGGCAAGCGCACGAAAGACGGATCGGGTTTGGCTCGGCACGAAACTCAGACACCCTCAATTGACCGGTTTTATCATTTGGGCCGTGGCACATTTGTTGGTGAACGGCGACTTGGCGTCGCTCATATTGTTCGGTGGTTTGCTGGGCTGGGCCGTCATTTCCATCATCATGATAAATCGCGCCACTGGGCCATGGACGCCGCCCCCGCAAGCGCCCGTTAAGTCCGAAATCGTTCTGGTCGTGATCACCTTGGTTTTGTTCAGCATCGTTGCCGTAGTTCACACGTTGCTGGGCTACTCACCTTTCGGAGGTTGATATGAAACTTTACCGGTTCCTCAGCGAAGAAGACACATCCGCCTTTTGCCACAAGGTTACAGATGCGTTGAATAAAGGCTGGGAGCTTTACGGCTCACCCACACAAACGTGGGATCACGAGGCGCAAGTTATGCGCTGTGGTCAATCTGTCGTGAAAGAGGTCGAAGGGACCTACACTCCGGATACAAAATTAGGGGCGCATTAATGGCGACGAAGACAAATACCGGCCGGTTCTTTGAAGATTATTCAATTGGCCAAGTGATCCACCATGGCGTACCCCGCACGTTGTCAGGTGGCGAACGTGCGCTTTATCATGCGCTCTATCCGGCGCGCCACGCGATGTATTCCTCTGACGAGTTTGCACGCGATTGCGGCCTGCACGAAGCGCCACTGGATGACCTGATTGGCTTTCACACGGTCTTTGGAAAAACCGTTCCTGATATCTCCCTCAATGCCGTGGCCAATCTGGGCTACGCAGAGGGGCGTTTCCTCAAGCCCGTTCATCTGGGGGACACGCTTCTGTCTCGGTCGGAAGTGATCGGTCTCAAGCAGAATTCCAATGGCAAAACGGGTGTGGTATGGGTGCGCACAACGGGCGAGAACCAACTTGGTGACGAGGTGCTCAGCTATGTGCGCTGGGTGATGGTGCGAAAGCGCGATGTTGATGCGCCGGCCCCAGACACAGTGGTTCCGACGCTTGCGTCCGCTGTTGCCGCCGATGAGTTGGTCATTCCAGAAGGGCTGTCTTTTGACGGGTATAACTTCACGCATGCAGGCGAACCGCACAGGCTTGGCGACTATACAGTCGGCGAAAAGATCGACCACGTGGACGGTGTCACCATTGAAGAGGCGGAGCACATGCTTGCCACGCGCTTGTGGCAGAACACGGCCAAAGTTCATTTCGACGCCACTGTTCGCGAAGACGGCAGCCGGTTGATTTACGGCGGCCATGTGATCTCCATGGCGCGAGCGTTGAGCTTCAACGGTTTGGCAAATGCGCAGATGATCGTGGGTCTGAACGGCGGGGCACATGCAAATCCGTGCTTGTCAGGTGACACGATCCGGGCGTGGTCTGAAGTTCTTGAGACAGCTGAGACCGCTACACCTAGGATCGGTGCAATCAGGTTGCGTCTGGTTGCGCAGAAAGCCGAGGCAGAAATGTTCTCTCTCAAGGGCGATGACGGCAAGTATCTTCCCGGCGTTTTGCTTGATCTCGACTATTGGGCGTTGATGCCAACCTAACTCTTGGAAATGTGACTGCCATTTCTTGAGACACGCGCTACGGTGCTGTCATGAGGTGGGTGCGTCGCATAATGCTATCGGTTGTCTGTGCTTTAGCGGCTCAACCCGGATATGCGTGTGGGCTCGCCCTTATTCTAGCTGTTGATATGTCTGGGTCTGTCGATGCGCGTGAGTACCGCATACAAATGTCAGGTCTGGCGGAAGCCTTGCGCGACGGTGCTATTGCCGAAGCGTTGGTCGTCAAGCAAGCGCAGGTCCAGCTTATTCAGTGGACTGGAAAGGGACGGCAGCGGGTCTCCGTCCCGTGGCGGGCCTTAAAGGATTTCGACGATGTTGATGCGCTCGCGGCCGAAATTGAAGGCGCGCAACGCGTATGGCGAAATTTCTCAACCGCAATAGGGGAGGCGCTGGTCTTTGCTCAAGGCTCATTCTCCGAAGTTACGCAGTGTGAGCGAAAGGTCATTGATGTCTCTGGGGATGGTCAATCCAATGAGGGGATTGCGCCGCGCGATGTACATGCGCAACTGGCGGCCGACGGGATAATCGTAAATGGGTTAGCGATTGAGCAATCCGACGATACGTTGACCCACTATTACGAACAGAATTTGATCACCGGGCCGGGTGCGTTTGCGGTGCGTGCTGAGACCTTTCAAGACTACCCGGACCGAATCCGGCGTAAGCTGTTGCGCGAGATCACAAAACAGCTGTCTTTTGAAAATCTCAGCCGTGGAAGCGATCATTTGTGATCACGTGTGAAAATTCAGTGATCACATTGCGTAGAAATTGATGAAAATGCCGCAGCTATTCCAGCGAAAACTGCCTTGGGGTACGTGACTTTGCTGATAAATCGTCTAAAGATTGGGTAGCAAATATCGTAGCCAACGAAGGACGCGCACATGGCCGACGTCAATCGGGGAGACCGACCCCTCTCTCCACACCTGTCTATCTATCGTCCCCAACTGACCTCAATGACTTCAATCCTGACAAGGATCACAGGGAACGCCCTGCTAGTCGCATCTGTTTTGATCGTTTGGTGGTTTCTTGCGGCAAGCTATGGTCCTGACTACTTCGCGACCGCTGACGCGGTTCTTACGTCGTGGTTCGGCGATCTAGTTCTCTTCCTGTCTTTATGGGCTGTATGGTACCACTTTTGCGCTGGCATCCGGCATCTGATCTGGGATAGCGGACACGGCTTCGAGTTGGAAACGGCGGAGAAGCTTGGCTACGCCGTGATCGCGGGCTCGTTAATCCTGACAATTTTCACTGTCATCGTGATATAGGGGAGCGCGCGATATGGCATACATGACCGACCGCAAACGCGCCGAAGGCATGGGTTCTGCTAAGTCCGGGACCGAGCATCACTGGCATATGATGGTCAGCTCCGTTGGGCTGGCGATCCTGATCCCGCTGTTCATCTTCACTTTTGGCCCCATCCTTGGCGCGCCTTATGAAGAGGTGATTGCTTATTTCTCGCGGCCTTTCCCCGCCATTGTCGCTGGGCTGACGATTGCCGCGTCAATGATGCATTTCAAAAATGGTGTGCAAGTCCTGATCGAGGACTACGTGCATGGTACGGCGAAGAAGGTCACGATCATCTTGATGATCTGCCTAAGCTACGCCGTTGCGGCCACTGGCCTTTTCGCCATTGCGCGCATCGCACTTTAATTTCGGAGCAAAAACATGGCTGCTGAATACGAATATGAAACCCACGAATATGACGTCGTTGTTGTTGGCGCCGGTGGCGCCGGATTGCGTGCGACGCTCGGCATGGCTGAGCAAGGACTGCGCACGGCCTGTGTAACGAAGGTTTTCCCAACACGCTCGCACACGGTTGCTGCGCAGGGCGGGATCGCGGCCTCCTTATCCAACATGGGGCCGGACAACTGGCAGTGGCACATGTATGACACTGTCAAAGGGTCAGATTGGCTGGGTGACACTGACGCGATGGAATATCTGGCGCGCGAAGCGCCGAAAGCGGTCTATGAGCTGGAGCATTACGGTGTGCCCTTCTCCCGCACAGAAGAGGGTAAGATTTACCAACGTCCTTTCGGTGGCCATACCACAGAATTTGGCGAAGGCCCCCCAGTGCAGCGCACCTGTGCTGCCGCTGACCGGACTGGCCACGCGATCCTGCACACGCTCTACGGCCAATCATTGAAGCAAAAGGCCGAGTTCTATATTGAATATTTCGCGATTGATCTGATCATGAGCGATGACGGCGTTTGCACAGGTGTTTTGTGCTGGAAACTTGATGACGGCACGCTGCACCTGTTCAGTGCAAAAATGGTTGTGCTGGCGACTGGCGGCTATGGCCGCGCGTATTTCTCTGCCACTTCCGCACATACATGCACCGGTGACGGCGGCGGCATGGTAGCGCGCGCCGGGCTTCCGTTGCAGGATATGGAGTTCGTGCAATTCCACCCCACCGGCATTTACGGCGCCGGCTGTCTGATTACTGAGGGCGCGCGCGGGGAGGGGGGGTATCTGACCAACTCCGAAGGTGAGCGGTTCATGGAGCGCTACGCGCCGACCTATAAAGACCTCGCATCGCGTGACGTGGTGTCTCGTTGTATGACGATGGAAATCCGCGAAGGTCGCGGTGTGGGCGACAATGGTGATCACATTCATCTGCACTTGAACCACCTTCCACCAGAAACACTGCAATTGCGTCTGCCTGGTATCTCCGAGAGCGCGCGTATTTTCGCAGGCGTCGATCTGACGAAAGAACCGATCCCGGTCCTGCCCACCGTGCATTACAATATGGGTGGTATTCCGACGAACTATTGGGGCGAAGTGCTGAGCCCAACAAAAGACGATCCGGATCGCGTCTCACCCGGCTTGATGGCCGTGGGCGAAGCGGGATGTGCGTCTGTTCATGGCGCCAACCGCTTGGGGTCTAACTCGCTGATTGACCTTGTTGTCTTTGGACGGGCCGCCGCTATTCGTGCAGCGAAGGTCGTGAACCCTGATGAGGCAAACCCGCCGATCAATCAAATTTCAGTTCAGCGCGCTTTGGACCGCTTCGACGGCTTGCGGCACGCGAAAGGCGCGATGCCGACCGCCGAGCTGCGCCTTGAAATGCAGACAACCATGCAAGCGGATGCGGCTGTGTTCCGGACGGACAAGACCTTGGCCGAAGGCGTCAAGAAAATGGATAACGTTGCTTCTAAACTTGATGACGTCGAAGTCTCAGACCGCAGCCTCGTGTGGAATTCCGACCTTATGGAAACACTGGAACTTGCCAACCTAATGCCAAACGCGGTCGCGACCGTCGTGTCCGCCGAAGCACGCAAGGAAAGCCGCGGCGCGCATGCGCATGAGGACTACCCAGATCGTGATGACAAGAACTGGCGCAAGCATTCCCTGACCTATTTCACAGGCCAGAAAGCCAAGCTGGATTATCGTGGCGTACATTTGGAACCGCTGACATCGCATAATGAAGGGGGGATTGACCTTAAGAAGATCGCCCCGAAAGCACGGGTCTATTGATGCGCTGTTTGATCCTGCCAATCTGCCTTTCAGTCGCCGCATGTGCTTCTGAAAAAGCAGAGCTGGAAGCGCCTCAAGACGAGCCGACCCAGGCTGCGGAGCAAACGCTGCGCATCGCTGCGGAAGGCACCTTTCCGGGCCAAGATGCGAATGCCGCTGCAAATTGCGGGATCCTCAACGCGACCACGGAAGAGTTGCAGTCGTTGTCGATGCTCGGAACGGAAACAGATGCGTTCCTTGCGCGCGCGACCGCGGCTGGGGTTTTCTCGAAGCCAGAGACGCAAGCTTGCCTCAAATCCAACGGGATCAGCGTTTGAAACCATTGGTTGGCATATCGTTGGTCGCGGGGATCACGGCATGTGCGCCAGTGCCTATGACGGCTGAACGTGCAGAAAAGCTGTGCCGCGAAGACATTGGTCTTGCCGATGGAGTGCAAGGCACTGTCGGTGTCGGCGTCGGAACTGGTGGTGGACGTGCCAAAGGCTCAATTACGGTGACGGATCGCGTGTTCAATCCGCAATCAGAACAAGATTATTTGAGAGAATGTGTCGACCGGCGCTTAGCTGGCAAACCAGCACCAACGCGGTTTGGAATTACGATTGGAGCTCGGACGTGAGAGCAGTTGCCGCACTGATAGGATTGGCTTTGCTCGCCGGATGCGGCGAAGACGGTCTTGCCGACCAAATTGCACGTGATCAGGCTCGTAATGCCGTGAACCCAGTGCTGGCCAAACGCTTTCCGGGAGTTCCTCTCGAGCCTGCCAGCAACTGCGTGATTAACAACGCCTCGGCCAGTGAAATTATCCAACTTGCCAAAGCGGGTGCCACGACAGTGGCGCAAACCGATGTGGAATTGATTGTCCAGATCGCGACCCGCCCCGAAACAATTGAATGTTTGCTCGAAGACGGCATTGCGCCGTTTCTGATCTAGGAGACGACACATGGTTCAACTGACCCTCCCCAAGAACTCCCGTATCACGACGGGAAAAACATGGCCAAAGCCGGACGGCGCAAAGAACGTGCGCAAATTTCAGATCTATCGCTGGAACCCTGATAATGGCAAAAACCCGTCTGTCGATACGTATTTCGTCGATATGGATAAATGCGGTCCCATGGTTCTGGACGCGCTGATCAAAATCAAAAACGAAATTGATCCAACCCTGACGTTCCGCCGCTCTTGCCGCGAAGGCATTTGTGGGTCCTGTGCGATGAATATCGACGGAATTAACACGCTGGCCTGCATCTACGGCATGGACGAAATCAAGGGCGACGTGAAGATCTACCCATTGCCACATATGCCTGTGATCAAAGACTTGATCCCCGACTTGACGCATTTCTATGCGCAGCACGCCTCGATCATGCCGTGGCTGGAGACAACGACGAACCGCCCTCAGAAGGAATGGCGTCAGTCTATTGAGGATCGCAAGAAACTCGATGGCCTGTATGAATGCGTGATGTGCGCATCCTGTTCGACATCCTGCCCAAGCTATTGGTGGAACGGTGACAAGTATCTCGGGCCTGCGGCTTTGCTGCACGCATATCGCTGGATCATTGACAGCCGGGACGAGGCCACGGGCGAGCGGTTGGATCAGTTGGAAGACCCGTTCAAGCTGTATCGCTGCCACACCATCATGAACTGCACAAAGACCTGTCCAAAAGGTCTGAACCCGGCCAAAGCAATTGGTGCGATTAAGAAGATGATGGTGGAGCGGACCGTTTAAGAGAACGCTACATTTTCACTAGGCGCTTCGACCTCTCCACACTAATCTGAAAGAGGGAGGATTTGCCGTGAAAGCTGACGTGATCATTGTAGGTGGTGGGCTGGCCGGATTGGTTGCCGCTTACACCGCATCTGAACGCGGAAAGCGCGTGCTTTTGCTCGATCAAGAGGGCGATCAGTCGCTCGGTGGTCAGGCCTTCTGGTCGCTGGGCGGCTTGTTTATGATCGACACGCCGGAGCAGCGCAGGCTCGGTCTCAAAGACAGCCTTGAACTTGCGCACACTGATTGGATGGGGTCGGCTCAATTTGACCGACCAGAAGATGCCAACCCGCGTGCCGCAGCTGAGGCGTTTCTGCAATTTGCCGCAGGCGATATGCGCCAATACCTTTATGATCTGGGAATGCGATGGTTTCCTGTCGTGGGTTGGGCCGAGCGCGGCGGTGCGCAGGCTGGTGGTCACGGCAACTCCGTCCCGCGGTTTCATATCACGTGGGGCACCGGGCCAGGTGTAATGGCACCATTTGAAGCCCGCGTGCGCGACGCTGCGAAAATGGACAGGATCACTTTGAAATTCCGTCATCGTGTCGATGCGCTAGAGGTCGAGAATGGCGTGGTCAAAGGTGTGTCCGGGGCTGTTTTGTCATCCACTGGCGTGCGGCGCGGCGAAAGCAGCAATCGCGATGTCGTGGACGAATTCTCCTACCAAGCTGAGACGGTGATTCTGACCACAGGTGGGATTGGTGGAAACCACGAGCTTGTACGTGCGCATTGGCCGAAAGATCGCCTTGGCGACCCTCCGACCGAGATGATTTCCGGCGTGCCAGATTATGTCGATGGACGGATGCATGGCATTGCTGAGAATGCTGGCGCCGGCCTGATCAACACGGATCGGATGTGGCACTATTGCGAAGGGGTTCAGAATTGGGACCCGATTTGGCCCAAACACGGCATACGCATTCTGCCGGGCCCGTCATCCATGTGGTTCGACGCAAATGGCGACCGCATGCAGGCACCTTGTCTGCCGGGATTTGATACATTGTCCACGCTGAAACGCATTCTGCAGACAGGTCATGCCCATAGCTGGTTCATTTTGACGCAAAAAATCATTGAGAAGGAATTTGCGCTTTCAGGGTCTGAACAAAACCCCGATCTGTCCTCGGGCAAATGGGCCGTTGTTTTGAAAGAGCGGCTTGGCAAAGGGGCGACAGGCGCGGTTGAGGCCTTCAAAGAGAAAGGCGCAGATTTCATTGTTGAAACTGATTTGGACGCATTGGTCATGCGAATGAACGCGCTGACGCCAAATGCGCTGGTCGATGCCGCTCATATCCGCGCACAGATTGAAGCGCGCGACGCGCAGCTTGAAAACAAAGTGTCTAAAGATGCGCAGGTCACTGCAATTCGTGGTGCCCGAAAATACATTGGTGACAAGGTGATCCGCACAGCGAAGCCGCATCGCATCCTTGACCCAGACGCGGGCCCGCTTATCGCGGTCCGTCTGAACGTGCTCACGCGAAAGTCACTGGGGGGCATCCATACCGATGTGACGGGCCAAGTGCTGCGTCCTGACGGATCGGCCTTTCAGGGCCTTTTTGCTGCCGGAGAAGTTGCGGGGTTCGGAGGTGGCGGTTACCACGGCTACAATGCGCTTGAAGGGACATTTTTGGGCGGTTGTATCTTCACTGGCCGTGCTGCTGGCAACGCAATTTAAGGATAAGACCGATGAAGACTCCTGAAGACGCGGCCGCCAAGCGCGCGATAAAACCGGTGATCTGCTATCCGGTTGAAACGCTTCCCACACCGGATATGGCCCTTTACGAAGCGGCTCGCGCAGGGCTTCAAAAGACGGATGAGATCGTTGTCGCGCCGCGTGATGCGTCCTGTTTCCGCGTCCCTCAAGGTCACTTTTTCCGCATTACATCCATCGAAGGTCCGCAGGTCGGTGATCTGAACCTGTTTAACGCAAATGACCTCAGCGAGCGGTTCTATTCAGGCAAAACGCGCGCCCTCCATGGTACGCATATAACGATGGGCGAGCGGATGTGGTCTAACTTCCCGACGCTGCGGCCCATGGCAACTGTCACGCATGACACGCTTGGCTGGTACGGGATCGACGAATTCGGCGGGTCCGTTCATGACGTGATTGGCACGCGCTGCGACCCCTACACACATAACCTATTGAGCGCGGCGCAGTACCACCACTGTTGCCACTCAAACCTGACACGCGCGCTCGCCGCAGAGACCGGCCTGAGCACGCATGAAGCAGAGCAACATATCCATGACGTTTTGAACGTCTTTATGTGTACGGGTTTTACACGCGACACTGGCCAATATTTTATGAAAGCCAGTCCGGTCCGCCCCGGTGATTACATCGAATTTTTTTCGGAGATTGACCTTCTGGGATGCCTCAGCGCCTGTCCCGGCGGCGATTGCTCCTCAGAGCATTCCAGCGATGTGGCCGCATGTTATCCGCTACTAGTCGAAACATTCGCGCCGGAAGAAGGGGCCCTGAACGCATGGACCCCTCCAGTGATAAACGGCTATGACCGCACACATGGCACTTAGGCGAAAGCGGCTTCCAACGCGATTTCGACCATGTCACCGAAGCTCTTTTCCCGGTCTTGGGACGGCAGGGCTTCGCCGGTGATCAAGTGGTCTGAGGCGGTCAAGACTGCCAAGGCGCGGCGGCCGTAGCGCGCGGCGAGATTGTAGAGTTCGGCTGCTTCCATCTCGACGGCGAGGATTCCGTGTCGCGTCATTTCTTTGTTAAGATCTGGGCGCTCGTCGTAGAACACGTCGGACGAATAGATGCCGCCGACATGGGTTGTTACGCCTTTGGTTTCTGCGGCGTGGTAGGCTTTGTGCAGCAGGTCAAAGTCTGCGCAAGGTGCATATTTGAGTTCTTTGAAAATGCCGCTGGAAGGGGTCGACAGAGTTGAAGACGTTTGCGCGAGGATCACATCGCGCAGGCCTACTTTTTCCTGCATTGCGCCGGTTGAACCGATCCGGATCAGCGTTTTAGCATCGTAGTCCTTGATCAGCTCATTTACGTAGATCGACAGGGAAGGCATGCCCATGCCAGACCCGTGTATTGTCACGCGATTGCCATTCCACATACCCGTGAAACCCAACATGCCGCGTACTTCATTCACCAGTTTCACATCGCTCAAGAAGGTCTCCGCTGCCCATTTCGCGCGATATGGATCACCCGGAAGAAGAACGGTTTCCGCAATGTCACCGGGTTGCGCGCCGATATGGATGGTCATGAGCTGTCTCCTACATCTACTGAGGACGCACTTATACCACGCCACGCGCTGGTGAAAACGGCAGTCTTAGCGGCTTGCCCGCATTTGCTCACGTGCCTGACGGAAAGACATCAAACGGCGCTCCCCTTCATCCCAAAGGTGCAACCGTGCTGTGGCAAAGCTTTCACGGATGGTCAGGCGTTGGGCTTCTGCCAATGCCGCATGATCGCGCAAAACCTCAGGTAGGCGATAGAATGGGATGCGGCTGTAAAGGTGGTGCACATGGTGCACGCCGATATTGGCCGTGAGCCATTGAAGAACAGACGGCATCACATAGTGCGAACTGCCATGCAGTGCAGCATCATGTACTTGCCACAGGTCCTTGTTTTCCCAATGTGTCTCTTCAAATTGGTGTTGGACGTAGAACAGCCAGACTCCA
This sequence comes from uncultured Litoreibacter sp., assembly GCA_947494435.1. GTDB lineage: Bacteria > Pseudomonadota > Alphaproteobacteria > Rhodobacterales > Rhodobacteraceae > Litoreibacter. Next base: position 266,161 of record CANLUY010000001.1, on the reverse strand, counting down.
ATGGTTGCTGCAACCAAAGTGGTCGGGACGAAAATCAGAAGGATCGGCCCTGCACCGCCGAAGTAGAAGATGATCCCGAGTATGACGAGGATCGCAGCATTAGTGCCCATGGCAGAAAGCCAGTATTTGAATCCTGCGCGCATCAAACCGATTGGCAAGCGGTTCTGAAGGAAAAACAAATATCCAGGACCCAGCACAAAAAGCACGATAGGGTGGCGATACAGGCGGTAGGTAAACTTTCCAAAGCGCGAACGCGCGGCATATTCAGTTGTTGTCAGTGTAAAAATTTCACCCATATCGCGCTGATCAAGGTTGCCTGAATTAGAATGGTGTATCGCATGTACGCGTTGCCAGACATCGTAAGGCGTCAGCGTCAGCACACCCAGCGCACGGCCGACCCAATCGCTTAGCTTCCCATTTTTGAAAAACGCAGAATGTCCACAATCGTGCTGGATCGCGAAGATGCGCACCAGAAAAAGGCCATTCAACAGGGCAATCGGTAGAGGAAGGAACCAATGGATGGTCATAGCCCACCAACTTAAGGTCCAAAGCGCCAAAAACGGAATGAGGGTGACCGCCAATTCAAATGCAGATCGCGCATTGCTTGGATCACGGTATTTCTTGAGTTCACGGACCCAATTACGCGCGGCCTCTGCCGGGGTGGAAGTGGAAGGCAAAGGCATAGTCGGTCCGTCTTCTAGCAATGGTTAATCCTCGATAGAGCACGTAAGCAGGCGCGCCTAGCGGATTATCAACAAGTTGACGGAATTTTATTAAAGTACACGAGATTTTGTGTTCAATTAGACTCAAATCACGCCGCGCGCCAAAAATTGGGCCACGTCACGCGACAGGCGAAAGCCTGCTATTTGCGCGGCGTATGGCCCTTTCTTCTGCGAAGGAGATCATGCGCCGACTATCCTCGTCCCATAGCTGCATCCAAATGCATTTCACCGAACTGCGGAGCGTCATCTTGTAGGCACCTTGCAAGGCCGGCTCGTTCTCTAGCACTTCCGGCAAGCGGTAAAATGGAATGCGTGCGTAAAGGTGGTGAATATGGTGGATGCCCATATTCGCAGTGATCCACATCAACGGCTTGGGAAGCACATATTGCGACGAGCTATGAAGCGCCTTCTGATGGATCGTCCAGTTGGGCTGCCAATCGAACTGCGCCTCTTCAAACTGGTGTTGCACATAGAAGGTCCAAACCCCGGCTGAGGCGCCAACCCAAACAGATGGAAACCAGATCAACCAGATCGCAGCCCACCCTCCATACGCATAAAGCGCGGTAAGAACACATCCAATTGCAAGGTTGGTGCCCATCGCGGAGCGCCAATAGATCCAGCCTTTCTTCCACATCCCGAAGGGCAAGCGGTGCTGGAGGAAAAACAACCAAACCGGCCCGATCACGAATAAAAAGAATGGGTTGCGATAGATGCGATACGCAAACCGGTGCCAAGCGGGTAGAGCGCGGTATTCCTTCACGGTGAAAGTGTGAACTTCCCCGATATCGCGGTCATCCAGATTGCCGAGGTTTTTGTGATGGTTTGCATGCATTTTGCGCCACATGTAATAGGGCGTCAGAGTGATCACTCCTAAGACACGACCAAATCTGTCATTTGCGCGCGCCGTTTTGAACAAAGCGCCGTGCCCGACATCATGTTGCAGCAGGAACATCCGGATCGTGAAAATGCCGGTGACCAACCCGAAAAGCAGCGCAAGCGGATAGCTGAACGTCACAGCCCATAAAGCGGCAGCCCAGCTGAGCGCAAACGGGATCACGGTTTGCGCGATCTCCCAAAATGTCCTGCGCGGATCAGGATCTTTGTACTTCTTCAGCCGCCGCGCGAGAGCGCGCGCATCCTCTGCGCTGACATAAGCATAGTCTGACTGCTTTTGCGGCAAGGCTTCGGCGTGGCTCAATTCTGCGGGCGGGGTCGGCTTCATGTTTCGTCTCGGGGCGTAATAAAATGCGGATAAACAGAAAACAGTGATACTGAACTTCGCATTGATATCATTGCCAGATCGGCATGACCACTGAATTACCGCCGCAAAGACGGCAAACCCACACCAGTGCTGTCAAACCCGCCATCAGACGCGATGATCTGACCGGTCACATAGCTCGCTTTGTCTGAGGCGAGGAATGTGATGACCTCAGCGATTTCGGTCTCGCTTCCGTAGCGGTTCAGCGGAATCGCATCATGATACGCCTCAATGATGTCTTGCGTATGGACTGCCATTGCCAGTTTGGTGCGCACTGGGCCGGGACAAACGCAGTTCGCCCGAATGCCATACTCACCCAATTCCGCTGCCTGTTGTTTCGTCAATTGAATAACAGCGGCCTTCGAGGTGCCGTAGGCGACCCGCAATGTGGATGCTCGCAGACCTGAAATAGATGCAATATTCACAAGACTGCCTTTGGTTACCTTTAAGGCCGATGTGACAGCTTGGGAGACAAGGAACACGCCGTCCAAATTTGTCTCCATCACGCGCCGCCAGCGGGCAAAGTCGGTCTCTTCGATCGGGCCAAAATCCGCGACGCCCGCGTTGTTCACCACCGCGTCAATGCGCCCAAAGGTAGAGCGGACAGCATCCACCATTTCTTCGACCTCTGCTTCTAACGAGACATCGTACTTAAACGCGCTGGCCTCGTTCAGTCCCGCCGCTGCCGTGTCCAGTTCATCCCCGTCGCGGTCGACCATTGCAACCCGCCACCGTTGGGCGATGAACAGTTTCGTCGTGGCCAAGCCAATGCCGCGCGCGGCACCTGTGACGAGTGCAACCTTTTCCGTCATATCTCTCTCCCCTGCTGGCAAAGCTGGTAGCAGGGAATGCGCTACATAATCAACGCGCTCGCAAAGCGGTCGCGCGGCAGAGGCTATTGAAGCGACTGCCTTGCGGAAACGTCAGGCGTTACTCGGCGGCAATGCCGTGCGGGTCCACCAGTGTCACAAGGTCGTCCATAATCCGGTTCAGCTCAAAGTCTTTTGGTGTGTAGACCTTCGCCACGCCCATCGCACGCAGACGGTTCGCATCTTCCTCCGGGATGATGCCGCCGACAACAACGGGGATATGTCCGAGCCCGGCGCTCGACATCTTGGCCATTAGGTCTTTGATCAGCGGTATGTGGGAGCCGGACAAGATCGACAGACCAACCACATGCGCTTCATCATTTTGTGCAGCCTCAACGATTTCATCGGGCGTCAGACGGATACCTTCATACGTGATGTCCATCCCGCAATCGCGTGCACGCGCGGCGATTTGCTCCGCCCCGTTTGAATGCCCGTCCAAACCCGGTTTGCCCACAAGGAATTTCAAACGGCGGCCCAGTTTGTCAGACACAGCATCAACGCGCTGCCGGATATCGTCCAGCCCTTCGGTCCGGTTCGACGGGTTGCGCGAAACGCCGGTCGGTCCGCGATATTGCCCAAAGGCCGTGCGGACCATGTCGCCCCATTCGCCGGTTGTCACGCCAACTTTGGCCGCTTGAATGGAAGCAGGCATAATATTCGCGCCTGATTGCGCTGCCTCGCGCAGCGCCTGCAACGCGTCCTGCACCTGCGCGTCATCACGGCTTTCTTTCCATAGATTAAGACGCGCAATCTGATCGGCCTCGGCGTCTTTGTCCGCCACCATGATCGCCTCGTCGCCAGCCGTCAGCGGGCTTTCTTCTGCTTGGGTGTATTTGTTGACGCCGACAACGGTCGTCTCGCCACCCTCAATACCTGTAATCCGGTTCGCATTGGCCTCCACCAAGCGCGATTTCATGTATTCAATCGCCTCATTGGCTCCGCCCATCGCATCAATCGTTGCCAATTCTGCCCGCGCGCCATCTTTTAGTGCGTCAACCTTGCGGTCCACTGCAGGGTTGCCGTCAAACAGGTCGTCATATTCCAGCAAGTCAGTCTCGAATGCCATGATCTGTTGCATCCGCAAGGACCATTGCTGATCCCAAGGGCGCGGCAGGCCGAGCGCCTCGTTCCACGCAGGCAGTTGCACAGCACGGGCGCGCGCATTTTTAGACAATGTCACCGCCAGCATCTCGATCAGGATACGGTAAACGTTGTTCTCTGGCTGCTGCTCCGTCAGGCCGAGGGAGTTCACTTGAACCCCGTACCGGAACCGGCGGAATTTCGGGTCCTCGACACCGTATCGGTCGCGGCAGATCTCGTCCCACAGATCGACGAAGGCGCGCATCTTGCACATCTCGGTCACAAACCGGATGCCTGCATTCACGAAGAAGGAAATCCGTCCCACCATGGCAGGGAAATGTTCCGCAGGCACTTTACCCTTCAGGTCATCCAAAACAGCCGTCGCAGTCGCGAGAGCAAAGGCCAATTCCTGCTCCGGCGTCGCGCCAGCTTCCTGAAGGTGATAGGAACACACATTCATCGGGTTCCATTTCGGCAGATGTTCGCGCGTGTAAGCAGCAACATCTGTGATCATCCGCAAGGATGGCTTTGGCGGACAAATATAAGTGCCGCGCGACAGGTATTCCTTGATGATGTCATTTTGCACGGTGCCTTGCAGTTTAGTGACATCCGCGCCTTGTTCCTCAGCCACAGCGATATAGAGCGACAGCAACCAAGGCGCCGTCGCATTGATCGTCATTGACGTGTTCATCTGATCCAATGGAATTTCATCGAACAGCGTGCGCATATCACCAAGATGTGCGACCGGAACGCCAACTTTACCGACTTCGCCGCGCGACAACTCGTGATCACTGTCATAGCCCGTTTGTGTTGGCAGATCGAAAGCGACCGATAAGCCTGTCTGACCTTTCGCCAAATTGCCTTTATACAATGCATTGGACGCCTTGGCGGTAGAGTGACCAGCATATGTGCGGAACAGCCAAGGGCGGTCTTTTTTGGTCTCGGTCATACGGGCTCTCCAGAACACTTCATCGGAATCGCTATGCGTAACTTTATTTCGTCGTTTAGTAGATACGAGACATTTTATACCAATGTCAATTCGCTGCGTTGCAGAAATATCGCTGGGTCCGGAAATGAAAATCCGCAACCTCATCCCACTTGTAAGAGTGTCACTGCAGGCGCATATGCGCCTCGGATTTGGCTTGTCGCCAAGTGCATGGCATGGTGCGAAAGGCTATGTTGGATATGGGACAGAACGAACTGATGTACGATATTAATTCCGGGCTCATTGCGCTCATGTTGTTGATCAGCATGGGCCTCGCGATGAAACTTGGCCGCTATGTTGGCGGACGTGGCCGGCATCATCACAATGAAGAAAGCAAAAGCCAAGTGGGCGCGGTCCAAGGCTCTCTGCTCGGTTTGTTGGCTCTGCTTCTGGGTTTCACCTTTTCGCTCGCGTTGAACCGCTACGATGATCGGTCCAAGGCAGTTGTCGCCGAAGCAAACGCTATCGGAACGGCATGGTTGCGGACAGATTTGCTTGCTGAGGACAGCCGCGCGGAGGCAAAAGCCCTCATGAGCCGCTATGGCATCTTGCGCTTAGAAGCGGGCAGGGTGCCCGCCAGCGAACATGAGCGTCGCGCCGAATTGGTGGGCGCTGCCGAAACTGTCTTCGCACAGCTTTGGGCAATAGCCTCGGCAGAAACAGCGACCAAGCCCGGACCAGTTTCCATGTCCTTTGCCGCGTCTCTCAATGACATGATCGACGCGCTCGGTGCACGCGATGCGGCAATCGAACGCCATGTGCCTGAGCTTGTCTTGTTCCTGATGTTTGCGACCTTCGTTCTGCTGGGAAGTATCTTGGGATATTCTAGCGGGCTGACCGCCGTCAAAGCGGGCTTCCCGATCTACGCAATGCTGATCCTGATCGTCGTGCTGGTCTTCGTGATCATCGACCTCGACCGGCCAAGACGCGGATTGATTGAGGTCAACCAAGCCTCCATGCAAGCTGTTTCAGAGACCATGCTGAAACCCTGACAAGATGTGGCGGGATCAAAACAGCCCGCCACAGTTTTTTGTGACGCATTTACGCGAGGCCGCTTCCCTGTCAACGTCGCGCCATGTTTACGACTGTTGAACTGCCCGTTTGGGCGCTGATCCTGATGGGCCTGCTTGCGGCGGTCACGGCGGCTTCGCATCTGCTGTTTCCCTCCGTGCGCTGGTTCTTCCGGCGTCGCGCGGAACGGGTGGTTGCACGCCTAAATACGCGCCTGAAACGCCCAATCCAGCCATTCAAACTGGCACGGCGTCACGACATGATCCAAAACGTGCTCTACGACCCGGATGTCATCCGTGCCGTCAATGAGTATGCCGAAAGACAGGGCATCCCTGACAACGTCGCCTTTGAGACAGCCGAACGCTATGCCCGCGAGATCGTCCCGTCTTTCAGCGCGACGATCTATTTCGGCTGGGGCACGCGGCTGGCCAAATGGTTATCGCGCGGGCTGTATCGTGTGCGCGTGGTCAACCAAAACAAGGAAGAGATCGAGGCGATCGACCCAGACGCAACCGTCGTCTACATCATCAACCACCGCTCCAACATGGACTATGTACTGGTCACCTATTTGGCGGCCAAGGATACCTCTCTGTCTTACGCTGTCGGTGAATGGGCACGTGGCTGGCCCCTGCGGCCTTTGATCAAGATGATGGGCGGGTATTTCATCCGGCGCAAATCCCTCAATCCGCTCTACCGCCGTGTTTTGGCGCGATATGTACAACTTTCTACCCAAGAGGGCGTCGCCCAAGCCGTCTTCCCCGAAGGTGGTTTGTCGCGAACCGGAGAGTTGGGCGACCCTAAACTTGGACTGATCAGCTATATCGTGGACGGTTTCGATCCTGAGACATCGCGCGACGTTGTCTTCGTGCCCATCGGCCTGAATTATGACCGCGTGCTTGAAGATCGTGTGTTGGTCGCTGCCGCCGGTGACAGCCGCAAACGGTTCAAGTTTCGGCTATCAATGGTGTTCCGATATGTCGGTCGCCATCTGTGGCAACGTATTACGGGAAAATTTCACAAGCTCGGTTTTGCCGCCGTTGCCTATGGCAGCCCGCTCTCCCTTCGGGAATTTCTAAGCACGCCTCGTGAAGATATTGCCAGCGATCTGGGTCAAGCTGTGATGGAACGTGTTGCGTCATCTGTCCCAGTTCTACCTGTACCGGTCATCGCGTGGCACCTGCAACAAGCCGACGGTCAGATCTTGCGCTCCAAGCTGGCTGAGTTGTTCGAATTGGAAGTTGCGGCGATGCGCAAAAAGCGCATCAACATGTGCCTGCCGCAATCAGGGCCAGAAAAAGGGTTGGACGCGGCTCTCCGCCTATTGGAGGCGCGCGGCATGATCACGACCGACAATGACCTGATCACCGTCACCGGAAAATATGCCGAGCTGATGCCTTACTATGCGGCCTCTATCGCGCATTTAAGCTGGAAATAGTTGCGCGACATAAAATTACAAAAAGTGATCCAAAAGGGTTGTAATCTTACTTTTGCCTTTGTAGTTACCCTCTATTGGCGCCGCAGCATTTGATTCTGCGTGGCAGCATGTAAAAGTGAGGAACCCGGCAATGGCCCTAGATGTGCGAGACCCTGTTATGGATTATGAAGCCCCGCAAAAAGACCTCTATGAGGTTGGCGAAATTCCCCCACTCGGCCATGTGCCAAAACAAATGTATGCATGGGCGATCCGCCGCGAACGTCATGGTGAGCCTGAAGAAGCGTTCATGACCGAAGTCGTGGACGTGAAGAAGCCTGACAGCCACGAGGTTGTGGTGCTCGTTATGGCCGCTGGCGTGAACTATAATGGCGTCTGGGCAGGCCTTGGTGTTCCGCTCAGCCCGTTTGATGTGCACGGCGAGCCTTACCACATCGCAGGTTCTGACGCGTCCGGCATTGTTTGGGCTGTTGGTGACAAAGTCACACGCTGGAAGGTCGGCGATGAAGTGGTCATCCACTGCAACCAAGATGACGGTGATGACGAGCATTGTAACGGTGGCGACCCGATGTTCTCCAACTCCCAGCGCATCTGGGGCTACGAGACACCGGACGGCTCTTTCGCACAGTTCACGACGGTTCAGTCACAACAGCTTATGCCACGCCCTCAGCACCTCAGCTGGGAAGAGAGCGCGTGCTACACGCTGACACTCGCAACAGCATACCGCATGCTGTTCGGCCACCACCCACATGAGTTGAAACCGGGTCAGAACGTTCTGGTCTGGGGCGCGTCTGGTGGTCTTGGCTCCTATGCGATCCAATTGGCCAACACAGCCGGAGCGAATGCGATTGGTGTGATCTCTGACGAATCCAAGCGTGATTTTGTCATGGGCCTCGGTGCGAAGGGCGTCCTGAACCGCAAAGACTTCAACTGCTGGGGTCAAATGCCCATCGTGAACTCGCCTGAGTATAAAGAATGGTTTGGCGAAGTTCGTAAATTCGGCAAAGCCATCTGGGACATCACGGGCAAAGGCAACAATGTCGACATGGTGTTTGAGCATCCCGGTGAAAGCACAATGGCGGCGTCTGTATTTGTCTGTAAGAAGGGCGGCATCGTTGTGATCTGCGCTGGCACGACAGGCTATAATCTGACCATGGATGCACGCTACCTCTGGATGCACCAAAAGCGCGTACAAGGCTCGCACTTCGCACATCTGGCCCAAGCCTCTGCCGCGAACCAGCTGATGGTTGAGCGTCGTTTGGACCCCTGCATGTCAGAAGTCTTCCCTTGGAATGAAATCCCGCAGGCCCACACAAAAATGCTGCGCAACGAGCATAAACCCGGGAATATGGCGGTTTTGGTCACTGCGTCACGCACAGGTCTGTCAACTTTTGAAGATACGCTGGAAGCAAGCCGCAAGTCCTGAATTCCTGCCTTGACTTTTTAATAAACAACCCTCGCAAATAACTGATTTTGCGGGGGTTTTTCTATTCTAGAATACCTGAATTCAAACTTTTCAGACCATTAGAAGATCCATGCCTCACCATAAATAGTGAGTAAGAAACAGCGAATATCTTTGAGCGGTAAACTGCTGATAGACTCCTATTAACGATTGATTAACCGTTAATAGGGAAACTCATCATGACAAATGACTGGATTATCGACGTTTTAGAGGATCTGCAAAAATTCACTGCGAATAATAGCATGGGACGGCTTGCAGACGGTTTGGACGACACGATCGCGCTTGCGATGCGAGAGTTGGCTCCGAATACGATGTCGACGGGTACGAGGGTAAGTGAGTTTGAACAAGCTCGTCAACATGCAGGAGAGTCTGTCGCATGCGACAACGCTTGAAGAACTGCAACGCGCCGCGGAAACCATCCGCGATGACTACAACGTCGACCATGTCGTCTATCATTGGGTAAACAGCGTAGGCGAACGCTTTGGATGCGGCACCTATACCTCTGAATGGGTCGACCGCTATCTGGAGAAAGACTACCTCTACATAGACCCCGTTATATTGGGATGTTTTCACCGATTTGATCCCGTCAATTGGAAGCAGCTAGATTGGAGCAGCAAGGGCGCACGCGAGATGTTGCGCGACGCATGTGACTACGGAGTTGGGCCGCAAGGGTTCACAATTCCGGTTCGGGGACCAAAAGGGCAGTACGCTCTTTTTACCCTCGCCGATAGTCGAAGCGATGATGAATGGGAGACATTCATTGAGGAAAAGAAAAAGGACATGATCCTTGTCTCTCACACCTTCAACCAAAAAGCGTTGGAGCTTGAGGAGCGGGTCTTTCAACTCGAAGCCGCGCAATTGTCCAAAAGGGAGCGCAGCACGCTTACATTATTGGCCAAAGGCAAGAACCGCGCTCAGGCCGCACAAGAACTTGAAATTTCCGAAAATACTCTGCGTGTTTACGTAGAATCCGCCCGCCATAAACTTGGGGCATTGAACACCACTCACGCCGTCGCCCGCGCCTTAGCCGCGGGTCAAATTGTCGTCTAGTCGATTCGAGTGTTAACGAGGTGTAACCACAGCGTTACGCCCCTTCAGCATTTGCTTACCGGTATGGCGGAATTTTGTCCCTGCACAGACAGGGGCTTTATTCATGCTACGTTTTCTCTACGCAAACGATCTCGATCAATTTCCAATCCTCGCCGACACGATGTTCAAACATCGTGCTATCCAGTTCCGTGACCGCCTCGGGTGGGATGTGAGCGTTGATGATAATGGCCATGAGCGTGACGAATATGACGACATAAACCCGCTCTATGTCATCTGGGAGAACGCGGATGGCACGCATGGCGGTTCCATGCGGTTTCTGCCGACAACCGGCGATACGATGATCAATGACCATTTTGCGCATGTCATCGAAGGCACTGATATTCGGAGCCCGCTGATCTGGGAATGCACCCGCTTCTGTCTCGCACCGGATGCGGACCGTCGCGTCACCGCAGGGCTGGTCCTTGGGGCGGCGGAACTGATGAAACACTTCGAAATCATGCAATTCGTAGGTGTTTTCGACCCACGCATGGAACGGATCTACAGCCTTCTAGGCGTCTGTCCCGAAGTGATCGGGCGCGTCGGCGAGGGCGATGACGAAATCGGTGTGGGCCTCTGGGGCTTTGACGAAACAGCGCGGCCAAAGGTACAGTCCCGCGCAAAGTTGAGCGAAGAAGAAGCCAACACTTGGTTCCGCCAGTCGTTCAATCTCCCCCTGATTTCAGCGGTAGAAGAAAAGACCATGAGCTTGTCAGCTTAGGGCTGGTGGCAAGCAAAAGCCGCTGGCGAAGCCATGGCACCAAGGGTAGGGTCGCGGCATGTCCGCACCCACCCAAATCACCTATTCCGAAGATCAGGCCGAAGCCTATGATGCTGTGACAGAACTGCTCGCACGCGCTGGAATAGACATCACCCAAAACACGCTGACCCCGCTGCAGGAAAGCCGCGAGCAGGTGATGGCCATTGTGGGCAAAGCCGGATCTGGCAAAACCCTTTTGCTGTCCGAATTGGTGAAGGCCGTGACGGAAGCAGGCGCGGATTTGGTCTCAGGCGATTACGAGGGCAAAGCCCGCAAGGACCGCCGAACCTTGGCCGTCCTTGCGCCCACCAACAAAGCCGCCTCCGTCCTGCGCAACCGGGGCGTGCCCGCCACTACCATTCACCGCATCCTCTACACGCCGCTATATGACCCTGATTATGAACTGATCGCGGACTGGCTCGCAGGGCAGGGTGACCGGCCAGAGATTGAAGGTCTCGCTGACATTGCGCTTGAGCGCGCCAAAGCATTCTACGACGCGCATAAATCAATCCCCGGCGCGCTCGCAGCGGCGGGATTGCGAGGCTCCGATTTTATTCAAGGCTGGAAACGTCGCGAAGACCCGCTGGATATCGGGTTCGTCGACGAAAGCTCGATGCTGGATGAAAAGCAATTCGAGGACCTGCGTGAGATTTTTCCCACGCTTGTCTTGTTCGGCGACCCTGCGCAGCTTGCTCCTGTCGGCTCCAGTGGCGACATGGTGTTCGATACGTTGAAAGACGGACGCAGGCTCGAACTCAGCCGCGTGCACCGCCAAGCGGATGACAACCCGATCCTTGATCTGGCTCACGCCTTGGCCGACCCGAGCGTGGATTTCTACAAATTTGAAAACCTTGTCCGCGAAGCTGCCGCAAAAGACACCCGCGTCGTTTTCGCGGAACGGGTGGAGGCGGACCTTATGGCGCGCTCGCCGGTTTTGGTCTGGCGCAACGCGACACGCATTCGGCTCATTCAGGCGTGGCGCTCCGCATTTGGCGCCACGGTTGATACGCTTTTACCGGGGGAGCCATTGATCTGCGACGGGATCGAACTGCCCGTCAAACACCGCAAGAAACGCATCGACCTAGAGGCGCGCGGCCTCGTAAAGGGGGCACAGGTCGTCTATATGGGACCGGGCAAGAAGCCGGGGTTTTCGCGCCTCCATGTAATCGGCGCGGAAGACCCGCAGGTCTCCGCCGCGTCCATCATCAAAATCGAAGCACCGGATGAGGAAGAGCCATTCATTCCCTTCGCCGCCCGCATGGGAGCCGCGTTTCTGCATGGGGCGGCCGTGACAATCCACAAAGCGCAAGGGTCGCAATGGGACACCGTTCAAGTCTTCGCCCCTGACCTCTACGCTGCTGCCAGATCTGGCCGTTCAGAGGCGGGACAACCTGTCTGGAAACGATTGGCCTATGTCGCCATCACGCGCGCGGAAAACAGGTTGCTCTGGATCACCCGCAACCGTTTGGCGCGCCCAACGACGTCGCTTGATACCAGTGACTTGAGTTCCGTGGCACCCGCCCCTCTCGCGCTCGAAGCGGAAGAGCCGCAGCCCTAGAACCGCAAGTAGCGGAAGAAGGCAGAGGCCAACCAGCCCGCGCTGATCGCGATCACAAGGGACAGGATGCCGTAGATCAGTGGCTGGTCATGCGCCAGATCGAAAATCCACCGCTCCAATCCGACCTTGCGTACATCAATAAACGTCGCCAGTTTTGAAACGACTTCCCCTTCACGGGTCAGATAAATGCGCGTGACATACGCCCCTTCAACGAGATTTGCAGGCAAATCAATCGTCGTGGAAAACAACGACTGATCAAGCAGGGACACGGAATTATCGAGCTGCTGATACAGGTTCTTTTTCTTCTGTATACGGATCAGGGCTTCGGTGAAATCTTCAGGGTGCTCGATCTCTTCCGGCGCTCCGACAGAATAAATCGCCCGTTCCAGTGATACCTGGAAGCGTACATCTTCGATATGCGAAAGCGTCTCTTCAAGTTTCCCGGTGGAGGCCACCGCGTAAAAACTGGGTGCTCGGTTCACTTTGACGGATTCCCTATTGACCCAAATCCCCAAGCGTTTCTCTTTCTTACGCACGGTGACGGGCCCCGCCGGTCCGGAAATTGCGATAACAACATCCAGCGGCGCCAATCCGGCGTCTTCTTTTGCGCCTTTGATCGCGCCGTAAATCAGAATATCCGATCCGTCGAAATTTGCCGTAATCTCAACGGTGCGGGACGACATGTCCGCCACAACTTCTTCGGCGCGAGCGCTAAAGCTGCACAGCAAGACCATGACCGCAATCAAAAAGGGACGCATCAATGGCCTCCCTTTTCACCGATGGAATACAACTCCGACGGCATGATCAACAGATCAAGCGCCAGTTTGAAGCAAACTGCCAATACCATAATCGACAGCAAAATCCGAAGCTGTTCTGCTTGCAAACGCGCCCCGATCCGCGTGCCGATCTGCGCGCCAACAACACCCCCCACGATCAGCAAGACCGCTAGCGCCATATCGACCGTATAGTTGGTGGTCGCATGCATCAGGGTCGTAAACCCGGTGACAAAGATGATCTGGAACAGCGACGTCCCGACCACGACCTTCGTGGGCATGCCCAGAAGATAAATCATCGCGGGCACCATGATGAAGCCGCCGCCGACCCCCATGATTGCCGCCAGAATGCCCACAAAAAGACCGACCAAAATGGGCGGGATCACAGAGATATAGAGACCCGAGGTCCGGAATTTCATTTTGAAGGGCAGGGCATGGACAAGCCCGTGTTTCTTGCGCTGCGGAACCGTGTAGTCCCCTTTGGAGCGCCGGATCGCCTTGAGGCTTTCAAAGAACATCAACCCGCCGATGACGCCCAAAAACAGAACGTAGCAAAGCTTCACAAGCAGATCGACCTGACCCATCTCGCGCAGTGCTGCAAACAGTTGAACACCGACAGCGGCGCCAACCAATCCTCCAATCAGCAGGACCGTTCCCATTCGCAGATCCACCGATTTACGTCTGAGATGCGCCAGAACACCTGAGAAAGAGGAGGCAACAATCTGGTTTGCCTCAGTCGCGACCGCGACCGCAGGTGGGATGCCTATAAAGAACAAAAGCGGCGTCATTAAGAAACCGCCGCCCACACCAAACATACCTGACAGGATCCCGACGATACCGCCGAGCCCCAGCAACAGGAATGCGTTCACCGAGACCTCGGCTATGGGGAGATAAATTTGCATAGCCCCCCTTAGACCCGTCCAGATGGGGAGAGCAATGCCAATTCATAAGTCCAGTTCATCAATTCTTGCTGCGATGCAGCAAGGTCGCTAAATTGAGACCGAAAGTTAACGTTCCTTCACGTATGGCTCGCCGCCTGCGCGGGGTGGAACGGCCTTCCCGACGAAGCCCGCGAGGATAACCACAGTCAGGATATAGGGCAGCGCATCCAAAAGCTGGACTTGGATCTTGAAGTGCAATAGTGATTCCAAGACGTCGGGCCGCAACGCAATCGCCTGCAGGAACCCGAACAGTAGCGTCGCATAAAGCGCGTACCACGGTCTCCACTTCGCAAAGATCAACGCGGCAAGCGCGATGAACCCGCGTCCCGCACTCATGTCTTTGACGAACCCCGCGCCAAGCCCTGTCGCCAGATACGCGCCAGCGATGCCGCAGAGCAGGCCACAGATCGCAACAGCGGCAAACCGCAACCCAATGACAGAGACACCCGCCGTATCCACGGCTGCCGGGTTTTCACCGACCGCGCGCAGGCGCAATCCGAAGCGGGTGCGGAACAGAATGTACCAACTCAACGGCACACAGAGCAGCGCGACATAGACCAGAATGGTGTGGCCGGAGATCACCTCCGCATAAAAAGGTCCGATCACGGGGACATCGCGCAAGGCCTCGGCAAAGGGCAGGGTTATCTCAGGAAAGCGCCCTCCACCGATCAAAGGCGGCGTGCGCCCGCCCAGCTTGAACCAACTCTGGCCCACCAGCACCGTGATCCCAGCGGCAAGAAAGTTGATCGCCACGCCGGAAATCAGTTGGTTGCCACGGAATGTGATCGAGGCCAGCCCATGCAGACCAGACAAAACCATGGAGGCCGCGATACCCGCAAGCAGCCCAAGCCAAACAGAGCCCGTCACCGCCGCTGTTGCAGCCGCGAAGAAGGCCGCCGCCAGCATCTTGCCCTCCAGACCAATGTCGAAAATCCCACCACGTTCCGAAAAGAGCCCGGCCAGACACGCCAACAAAAGCGGCGTTGCAAGGCGCAGCGTCGAGTCCAGAATTTGCAGAAGCGTCAGATAATCCATGTCTACGCTCCCTTCCGCATCATCAGGAACATCTTCTCAACCGGCGCCCGGACCATGCCGTCCAGCGCGCCCGTGAACAGTATCACCAGCGCTTGGATCACCACCACCAAGTCACGCGGGATCGACGTCCAAAGCGCAAGCTCCGCACCGCCCTGATAAAGGAACCCGAACAGGATGGAGGCCAAAAGCACGCCAAACGGGTGCGAGCGTCCCATCAATGCCACGGCAATCCCGATGAACCCCGCACCCTCCACGGAGTTTAGGATCAGCCGTTCCGCCTCTCCCATGACGTTGTTAATCGCCATCATGCCAGCCAACCCGCCGGACAGGGCCATCGTGATCATGATGATCTTGACGGAGCTGATGCCAGCATAACGCGCCGCTGGTTCGGACTTGCCGAAAGCACGAATTTGATAACCCAGCTTCGTCCGCCAGATCAGATAATACACTGCAACACAGGCGATCAAAGCGATGATCAGCGTCACATTGGCAGGTGTCCGTGCCGCAAACGGAATGCCCACAGAATTCAAAATATCGCTCAAGGTCGGCAAATGCGTGGCCTCAGGAAATTTGGCTGAGGCCGGATCCATCGTGCCTGCGGGCCGCAACAGATTGACCAGCACGTAATTCAACAAAGCCGCAGCAATGAAGTTGAACATGATCGTCGTGATCACGATATGGCTGCCCCGCTTGGCTTGCAAATAGGCAGGGATCGTGGCCCACAAAGCCCCAAATGCCGCCGCACCAACCGAGGCTGCAACCAAAGCGACCGTCCAATGCGGCCACGGGATCATCAGACAAACCAGCGCTACGCCCAACCCGCCCAAAGCGGCCTGACCTTCGCCGCCAATGTTGAACAACGCGGCATGAAATGCGACGGCGACAGCCAGCCCTGTAAAGATGAAGTTCGTCGCATAATACAGCGTGAACCCCCATCCATATGTCGACCCAACGGCCCCTTCGACCATCAGTTTCACCGCCGCCACCGGATCCTCGCCGATCGCAAGGATCACAAGGCCCGAGATGAAGAACGCGAGGAACAGGTTGATCAGAGGGATCAGAACAATATCGGCCCATTTTGGCATAGTTTGCATGTCAGGACGCCTCTCGTTCTTGCCCGGTCATCCCGGCCATCATCAGCCCAAGCTCTTTCTCGTCGGTCTCATTTGGCAACCGCTCACCCATCATCTGACCGTCAAAGATCACCGCGATGCGATCCGACAGTGACAGGATTTCCTCCAACTCGACGGAGACCAGCAAAATCGCTTTGCCCGCATCGCGCAGCTCCACAATCCGTTGGTGAATAAATTCAATCGCGCCAATATCAACACCGCGCGTTGGCTGGCCGATCAGCAGCAAGTCTGGATTGCGCTCAATCTCTCGGGCCAAAACGATCTTCTGTTGGTTCCCGCCTGAGAAATTCTTCGCCTCCAACATCGGATTGTCGGGTCGCACATCGAAGCGCTTGAACTTGCCCGCCGCATCTTCCTTGATCGCAGCCTGATCCATCAGAAGGCCCGCGTTGTACTCGTCCTCATGGTGGTAGCCAAAAGCCACGTTCTCCCACGCGGCAAAATCCATGATCAGCCCTTCGCGCTGGCGATCTTCCGGCACATGCGCAATCCCGCGCTCACGGCGCGACCGCCCGTCTGACAATTTCCCTGTCAGATCAAGTGGCTGTCCGTTCACCTTTACGGACCCGGTCCCCGTCTGAATGCCGCCAAGCACTTCCAGCAATTCAGATTGGCCGTTTCCAGCCACACCCGCAATGCCCAAAATCTCTCCGGCGCGCACGTTCAGCGAAATACCTTTCAGCCGCTTAACGCCCTTCTCATCAATAACCTCAAGGTTATCGACCTCCAGCACCATGTCCTTCGGCGTCGCAGGCACTTTGTCCACCCGCAGCAACACTTTGCGGCCGACCATCAGCTCTGCCAATTCCGCCGGAGAGGTGTCCGAGGTCTTCACCGTCGCGGTCATTTCGCCGCGCCGCATCACCGATACCGTGTCCGTCACGTCCATGATCTCGCGCAGCTTGTGGGTGATCAGAATGATAGTCTTGCCCTGCGCCTTCAGCCCTTCAAGGATGCGGAAAAGGTGGTCCGCCTCGGCCGGGGTCAACACGCCCGTCGGCTCGTCCAAAATCAGGATATCCGCTTGCCGGTAGAGCGCTTTCAGAATCTCGACCCGTTGCTGCATACCGACGCCGATATTCTCGATCCGCGCATCCGGATCGACATTCAGCTCATAATCTGCCGCCAGCTGCGTCAGCTCTTTGCGGGCCTTTGACAGCGACGGCCCCAGCCGCGCACCGTCCTCAGCGCCGAGAATGACATTCTCAAGCACTGTAAAATTCTCAACCAGTTTGAAGTGCTGGAACACCATCCCGATGCCCGCTGCGATGGCAGCTTGGCTGTCCGGGATCGCCGTCTTCTGTCCAGAGATGAAAATCTCTCCGGCATCGGCTTTGTAAAATCCATAAAGGATCGACATCAGTGTCGATTTGCCCGCGCCGTTCTCTCCGATGATCCCGTGGATCGTACCGGGCATCACGCGGATGGAGATGTCCTTATTGGCCTGCACAGGCCCAAAGGCTTTGGAAATCCCCTTCAGCTCAATCGCTGGCGCTTGTGACATGAATGGCCCCCCGGCAATGTCGAAAAGGGCCGTCCCTCAAAAAGGAACGGCCCAGTCATTGGTCAGTGCAAGTCTTAGAAGCTCAGCGCAGGGCAGCTTTCGTCGGACATGTAGTCGTGCACAGTGATGTCACCTGCGATGATTTTGTCCGCAATCGCATCCACAGTCGCCTGCATCTCGGCGGAAACGAGCTCTGCGTTGTTCTCATCCATCGCATAACCCACGCCATTCGACGCGAGGTTGAGGACAGAGAAACCACCTGGCTGTTCTGTGCCGCGTGAGAATGCGTCATACACTGCAACATCAACGCGTTTCAGCATGGATGTCAGGACTTTACCCGGGTGCATGCCGTTTTGGTTGCTGTCGACACCGATGGACAACGCACCCGCGTCAGCCGCCGCTTGCAGAACGCCAACGCCAGTTCCGCCAGCCGCTGCGTAAACCACATCAGCGCCTTGGCTGATCTGCGCTTTTGTCAGCTCGCCGCCCTTAACCGGATCATTCCAAGCCGCAGGTGTTGTGCCTGTCATGTTTGCAATAACGGTCGTGTCAGGGTTTGCCGCTTTCGCGCCTTGCGCGTAGCCACAAGCGAAGCGACGGATCAGCGGGATATCCATGCCGCCGATGAAACCTACTGTGTTGTTCTTGGACGCCTGCGCGGCCATGTAGCCCACGAGGTAGGAACCTTCATGCTCGGTGAACACAACCGATGTCACGTTTGGCGCGTCGACAACCATGTCGATGATCACGAAGTCTGTGTCAGGGTAATCGCCAGCCACCTCGCCTAAAACGTTGCCGAACGCAAAGCCCGTCATCACAACAGGGTTGGAGCCTGCTTCTGCCAAGCGGCGCAGGGCCTGCTCGCGCTGTGCCTCAGATTGCATCTCGATTTCTTTGAACGAGCCGCCGGTCTCATCAGCCCATTTCTTCGCGCCGGTATAGGCCGCTTCGTTGAAGGATTTGTCGAATTTGCCGCCAAGGTCAAAGATGATCGCAGGCTCGGCAAGTGCCATGCCAGCGGTCAATGCGATGCTTGCGGCAGCGCCCATAAGTGATTTCATGAGGGTCATTTTGGTCTCCCAGATGTTTTGTTTGCCTGCGGGATGGTCTCCCCATGCAGGTCCGGGGCCGTCCCCCCGGTTAGGTTGAGCAGAGATTTGTCTCAGATCACCTCATATTAAGCGATCTTTAACGGGGAAGGGCAACCGATTCTTGTGATCTGTAAGCGGCGGGGCAATCTTTTCAGTATGTTACCCAAGGTTAGCCCTAGACCTGCGCTGCCGCCGAAACATCCGCCAGATCATGACGCAAGACCAGCGCGTCGGTTTCGCCGCCATAATAGGCTTTGCGCCGCCCCGCCTCCGCAAAACCCGCCGACAGATAAAGCGCAATCGCCGCACTGTTATCCTCTGCCACTTCCAGAAACACGGTCTGCGCATGCCGCGCCTTTGACAGTGTCAACAAATCCTCCACCAACACCCGCCCAGCCCCTCGGCGGCGCTGGTCCGGATCCACTGCGAGGGTCAGCAACTCAACTTCGCCAGCCGCTTCACGCGCCAGAAGGAACCCCGTCTCCGTCTGCAAGACAATCGCCCCCGTCAGCTCCGCATGATCGCGAATTTCCGCCGCACTCCACGGGCGCGGACTGGTGAAGGAGCGGCGATGGATCGCGGCCATCTGCTCTGCGTCCAGCAGCATCAATCCAAAATGACCGGAGCCGGATCACGCGGCGGCGCGGCATCCGCAGGCCGCAAATAATACGGCGCGGGCCGGTCAGCCGGATCAGGCGTCACTGTGGCCGCAACACGCACGATAGCCGACGCAGGGGCATAAGCTGCAGGTTGAAATGCCAACCCCAAATGTTCAGCGATTTCATCAGAGCGATGCCCGATACACACACACCCCGCATGCGCGGGCGCTGGAATGTCCTCAATCGCGCATTGAACCGGCGCACTCGCCCCGTCTGCCGTCACGTCGGAGATATAGACCTCGCGCCGCGTCGCCTGCAAACTCGCCAGAAAGGGCAGGGGCGCGCCGACTTTCAAAGCGTCAAACAAGGTCACGCCCACGGCAGGGATGCCAAGCGACAACGCTAACCCACGCGCGGCGGAGACGGAAATCCGAATGCCAGTAAAGTTCCCCGGCCCCGTCCCAACAGCAAGCCGCGTCAGGTCTTTGTGGCTGACACCCCCGTCGCGCAACGTCTCTTCCAGAAGCGGCATCAGGCTTTCCGCCTGTCCCTTCACCATCTCCACATGATGCGCTGCGATCACGTCCCCACCGACCATCAGCGCAGTGCCGCAATAGGGCCCCGACGTGTCAAACCCGAGGATGATATGATCAGTCATGCGTCACCGCGTTTAACGCATCTTGCCCGGTGCCCTCGGACCCCGGCAAACCGCCATCCGGAAACCACGCATGTCTGCGATCAGCGAAACAATGGAACTCCGGCTCCAACCCCGCCGCGTCTTCGATCACACCCATCGGTACCCAAGATTGCCCTGGCACATAGTCAAACCGCCCCAAAAGCGGCGACCCGCAGGCAGTGCAATTCCAGCGATGGACCCCTTCGTTAAAAGAGCGTCCCGGCCCCAGGGCAGACAATCCCGTCACCGCGTCATCGGCAAAGGCCACAAGCACAGGTGCGGCGGCCCCCGTCCAACGGCGGCAATCATCGCAATGGCAATAGACGGTTTGAAGCGGCTCAGCGGTGAAGGCCAATTTGGCCTCCCCGCAATAACACCGGGCAGAGCGGGCCATCAGGTGACGCCTAGGCGGCGACTGGGCGCACTTCCAGCACTTCCGGGATGTAATGGCGCAGCAGGTTCTCGATGCCCATTTTCAACGTCAAAGTGGATGACGGGCAGCCGGCGCACGCGCCTTGCATATGCAGATAGACCACGCCGCGCTCAAAGCCGTGGAAGGTGATGTCACCTCCATCTTGCGCCACAGCAGGGCGCACACGAGTATCCAAAAGCTCTTTGATCTGGCCAACAATCTCGCCATCCTCGCCCGTATGCTCCGCATGTCCGGAGGAGGCCGCACCCGTGAATGCATCATCGCCCGATTGGTAATGCTCCATGATCGCGCCAAGGATGGACGGCTTGATATGATCCCACTCCACCGCATCTTCTTTGGTGACGGTCACAAAATCCAACCCCATAAACACACCCGTAACACCTTCAACCGCGAAAATACGTTTCGCCAGCGGCGCATCACCAGCTGTGTCAGCCGACGGAAAATCAGCCGTACCAACTTCCAGCACGGCCTGGCCGGGCAGGAATTTCAAAGTTGCAGGATTCGGAGTGGATTCGGTTTGGATAAACATAAGAGGCCGACCTTTTCTATCAGGCTTTTAATATGAGGGCCGCAGGTAAAAACGTCAAGAGATTAGAATTGTTCTAAGTCAACGATATCCCGTGAAGGTCTCGACGTACCGCCCGCAAATATTTGTATCCGACTCCCCTGGGTCACAAACCAAGGCAGTTCTTGGAACACGACGCATCGTTATACCTGATGATGACCGCTTTGAGCCCATTGCGGACCCTTCGCGTTGCGTGCGAAGATCACTTTATGGCTACTGGAAACGAAAAGGCTCGGCGAATGGCCCTGCGCCGCGCGAACGGGTCTAGAGTGCTGCCGAGTGCGCCGGACGTCAATCCAACTCGCAGCTCCGACTATTTGATTGCGCACGCTTGCTTTGGCTGCAAAAAGTCCTGGAAGATGTTGCCTGACGAGAAGAGTCACGTCTGCCCGCAGTGCGGTCAAGCAGTTAGTATTATGGGCCGATCCTTTAAGGTCCCCAAGAAAAACGATAGCGAACAGTGGGAAAAAGTTAGAAAGCTCTGGGAAGCTGGGTTTCGATTTTACAGCTACAGAAGTCATCCCGACGTAGAGCCTTTACCTGAACGACTTTCAGAGGTTGACGACTTCATTGTCCGAAACCCCGGCCACCCCTTCCGAACATCCCGACAGTAACTTCATTCTCAACACCAGATGGCAGAAAAGTCCGCACAGCGGACAAACTTCCGAACATGCGCGTAGGAAATGCGCCGTTGGGCGGTTGCACAGGTTCGCCCTAATCCTGAGATCAAAGCGGGCTCACCTTGGGGGCGAAGCACACTTAGCTGATCGCCTCCAGCCGTTCTTTGCTCATGTCTCCGGGCACAATTGTGATGGGCATCGGCAGGGAGCCGGAGTTGCGGGACAGTTCGGTGACCAAGGGGCCGGGGCCGCCGTCGGTGCCTGCGCCAAGAACTAGAACGCCCACCTCGGGGTCGTCCTGCACTTGAGCGATGATCTCTTTGACGGGTTCTCCTTCGCGGATCACCAACTCGGGGTCGACACCTTGTTTGTCACGCATCCATTTCGCGAAGACCTCGAAATGGGCATGAATGCGTTCACGCGCCTCGCCGCGCATGATGTCACCGACGCCGATCCAGTGGTTGAACTCTTCCGGTGGGATGACAGCCAGGACCTCGACACCACCGCCTGTCCGCGCGGCGCGCATCGCAGCAAAGCGCATGGCGTTCAGGCATTCCTTGCTGTCATCGAGAACCACCAAAAACTTACGCATGCTTTGCTTCCTTGTCTTGCCACCCGCAACCGGGGCATTGGCGATCATGACCTATGCCCCGATAAGGCGCAACAGCGCAGATGAGGCGAAAGCCTAGCCGTCCTGCATCGGGCCGCCCGCGTCTTTCCATTCGGAGATACCGCCAATATTGGTCACTTTGGTGAAGCCCATCTCTTGCAGCGTTTTGCCCGCCAGTGCCGCCTGACCGCCAGCACCGCAGACAAGATAGAGATCGGCGTCTTTCGTCAGTGCGTCGTTGTAGTAGGGCCCACCCTCATCTGCGGCAAATTCCAGCATGCCACGCGGCACCCAGACGGCCCCTGCGATGGTGCCGGTCTTGGCGACAGCGCTTGAATCGCGCACATCCACAAAGACGGCCCCCTCTGCGCCATGTTTGGCAATGGCCTCAGCGCCGGGGATGCGGGTCACGGCCGCATTCGCGGCTTCCATATAGTCTTTTGCGGTTTTCATATCGGCTCCTGTTTTGGGTGATCCAGTTAAATTGAGCGCCTGCGGCGCGCGCTTTCGTCTCGCCACAGGCATGGGGCCTGTGCCTCGGGCCGCCCCTATTTTTCGGACAGCGCCCAATCCCAATACATCTCACGCAGCGACTTCGTGATTGGGCCATGCTGGTAATGTGTGCCGTCAAATTCGATCACCGGCGTGACCTTGTTCATATTGCCGGTCATGAAGACCTCATCAGCACTGCGGAAATCATCGAAAGACAGGACGTCCTCATGCACGGGGATACCGTTCTCACGCAGGTGCTTCATATGCCGCGCCCGCGTGATCCCGGCAAGGAAGGTGCCGTTGGGGGCAGGGGTGAAAACCTCCCCGTCGCGGACCATGAAAATGTTCGCAGTCGCCGTCTCCGCCACATTGCCCAACGCATCAGCGACCAGCGCGTTGCCGTAACCCTTTGCGCGTGCTTCAAGCAACATCCGCGCGTTGTTGGGATAGAGGCAACCGGCCTTGGCATCGACCACGGCATCTTCCATGACCGGACGGCGGAACCGGGTGGTGGTCAAAGTGGTCGCCTTATCTGCGGGGGCCAGTGGGATTTGCTCCAAGACCAGTGCAAACCCCGTGGCACCGGGTTTGGGATCAACGCCCAACTCGCCGCCATCCAAGGCCCAGTACATCGGCCGGATATAAACGGCTGCATCGGGCGCATACATCTCAAGCCCCTCGCGGACCTGCTCAACCATCTGGGCGGTATCCTGCGTCGGCGTAATCATCAGCGCCTCGGCAGAGCGGTTGACGCGTGCGCAATGCGCCTCAAGATCAGGGGCCACACCCTCAAAGTAGCGCGCCCCGTCAAACACATTCGTCCCCAGCCACGCACCATGATCCGCGCCATTGATGATCGCGATATCGCCGTCATGCCATGTGCCATTGTAGAAGGTTTTGATATGGGTGCCGGTGGCCATCGTGATGCGCTCCGTAAGGTTGAACCAAAAGGCTAGGGGGGATTGCGCGGAAGGTCCAGCCATCACGAAGCGCTTGCGACGGGCAGCGCATGCTCATAGGAGGGATCAAGAAGAGAGAACACTTTATGTCCCCCGATACCCATAACAATTCCCGCGGCATCTGGCTGATGGTGCTGTCCATGGCGGCCTTCGCGATTGCCGACACGTTCGTGAAACTCGCGACCGGACAAATGGCGCAAGCCCATACCACCGTGCTGCTGATGGGCGGTGGTTTGGTCATCTTCTTCATCCTTGCAAAACTGCGCCGCGAAACGCTGCTTAGCCGGGCTGCGTTCTCTCGTGTGATGCTGCTGCGCTACTGCGCAGAGATTTGCGGCTCTTTCGGCATCGTCATGGCGCTGTCTGCCGTGCCGCTTTCCACCGTGGGCGCGATCTTGCAGGCCACACCGCTGGTCGTGGCGGCGGGCGCGGTTCTGGTGTTGGGCGAAAAAGTCAGCTGGCGACGGTGGAGCGCGATTGTCATCGGGTTCTTGGGCGTTCTGCTGATTATCCGTCCGGGCACGGCCAGTTTTGATGCCAATATCCTTTGGCCCGTGGCGGCCATGTTCGGCCTCGCAGGCCGCGATCTGACCACGCGACTGACGCCGCCTGAAATGGGCTCTGCCACGTTGGCAACCTACACAATGGCCGCCGCTGTCCCGCTGGCCGTGATCTGGGCATTGCTCAGCGAAGGGCAGGTTTTGCCGCAAGACCCCAATCTGTTGATCGTTGCCGCAATGGTCGGGTTTGGGGCTGTTGGCTATTTGCTAATCATCGCCTCCGTTCGGACGGCGGAAGTCTCCGTCGTGTCACCGTTTCGCTATTCGCGGTTGCTGTTCCTGCTCCTTTTGGGGGTGATCTTCTTCGGGGAACGCCCGGATGTCCTGACACTGCTGGGGGCCGCGATCATCATCGCGTCGGGCATTTACACCATGTGGCGCGACAGGCTGGCGAAACAGGGATAGTCATTTCCCCAAAAAACACCCACTTGATTTGCGAGCGCGGTTTGGCTTAACCCTTTGCGCGGGAGCGGCGATGGCGTCGCCGCTGGTTGCATTGCAATCAGAGTCTCCCACCAACCATCCTGAACGCCGGGATCTTGCTTTGCCGCCAATGGGGCGGTGAGGGAAGGTGCAAACGCGAACAGCAGCCCTCCTCACCGGACCATATGCGGCCTGAACAGGAGTAAACCGATGGACGGAACATCCAACGTAAACGGGCATGCGCGCCCAGAATTCTACCGCTTTCACCAAGGTGAGAAACTGCTGCCCTTCGCAGATGCCGAATATGAGGCCCGGCTGGCAGGGCTCCGCGCGATCATGGCAGAGAACGGGATCGACGCCTGTGTGCTCACATCCATGCACAACGTCGCGTATTATTCCGGCTTTCTGTATTGCGCCTTCGGGCGGCCATATGCGCAGGTCGTCACAGCAACCGATACTGTGACCTTCAGCGCAGGCATTGATGCAGCCCAACCATGGCGGCGGTGCTACGGGGACAACATCACCTATACCGATTGGCAGCGGAACAATTACTGGCGCGCAATCCTGTCAGTCACAGGGCCGAACAAAGTGATCGGCTTTGAAGGCGATCATCTGTCTATTTCTCAGATGGCCTTTCTGGATGAGTTTCTGAGGCCTTCGGCCAAGACCGATATCGCGCCGCTCATCATGACCCAACGGTTCCATAAATCTCCGGCAGAACTTGATCTGATCCGTGCGGGCGCCGCCACCGCAGATGTCGGCGGCTATGCAATCCGCGACGCGATCAAAGTGGGCGCACGTGAGATTGACGTGGCAATGGCAGGCCGCGACGCGATGGAGCTTGAGATTGCCCGTCGTTTCCCAGACGCGGAATATCGCGACACATGGGTCTGGTTTCAATCCGGCATCAACACTGACGGGGCACATAACCCCGTCACGGCGCGCGCGCTGGAGCGTGGTGATATCCTGAGCCTCAACACCTTCCCGATGATCTCAGGCTATTACACCGCGTTGGAACGCACCCTCTTTGTTGAAACCGTGGATGAGGCCAGCCTCAAAATCTGGAACGCGAATGTCGCGGCGCATGAATACGGGATGAGCCTGCTCAAACCCGGCGCGTCTTGTGCAGCAGTGACACATAAGATCAACGCATTCTTCGCCGAGCACGACCTGCTGCAATACCGCTCCTTTGGATATGGTCACTCCTTCGGTGTTCTCAGCCATTACTATGGCCGCGAAGCCGGACTGGAACTCCGCGAGGACATTGATACCGTGCTTGAACCCGGCATGGTGATCTCGATGGAGCCGATGTTGACCATCCCTAAGGGCCAGCCCGGCGCGGGGGGCTATAGAGAGCATGACATTCTAATCATCACGGAAGATGGCAACGAGAACATCACTGGCTTTCCATATGGTCCCGATCACAACGTGATTGGCTGATGTGATATCTATTCCTGTTGGCCGCTTCTTGCGGCCAACGCTGGAAAGTAAAGAATTCGCTAATTTTTAGGAAGATGTATTTTTATCAGGAGGTTACAAGAATCCCCGCATGCGGGGATTCTTGAGATCAGCCAACCATGCCGACAATTTCGTAGGTTTTCTTCAAAATAGGCGCCGCCAATTCACGGGCCCGTTCAGAGCCTCGGGCCAGGATCTTATCAATCTCATCAGGCTGATCCATCAGCCGCGCCATCTCACCCGAAATCGGAGAAAGCTTCGTCACAGCAAGATCAGCCAACATCGGCTTGAACTCAGAGAATTGCTTGCCTCCAACATCGCTCAGCACTTGATCCACGCTTTGATCCGACAGCGCCGCATAAATGTTCACAAGGTTCCGCGCCTCAGCCCGATCCTTCAAACCCTCCGCCTCAGACGGCAACGCCTCAGGGTCGGTTCTGGCCTTGCGGATTTTCTGGGCAATCGCATCCGCATCATCCGTCATATTGATCCGGCTCATATCAGACGCATCAGACTTCGACATCTTCTTCGACCCGTCCCGCAAGCTCATCACCCGCGTCGCGGCGCCCTCGATCACCGGCTCCGTGATCGGGAAGAAGTCGACGCCGTAGTCATGATTAAACTTCGCCGCGATATCGCGGGTCAGCTCAACATGCTGTTTCTGATCGTCGCCCACCGGAACGTGGGTCGCGTGATAGATCAAGATGTCCGCCGCCATCAGCGCAGGATAGGCAAAGAGGCCGACAGAAGAGTTCTCCCGGTTCTTGCCTGCCTTGTCCTTGAACTGCGTCATCCGGTTCAACCACCCCATGCGGGCAACGGTGTTGAAAATCCAAGCCAGCTGAGTGTGCTCCGGGACTTGGCTTTGGTTGAATAATATCGACTGTTTCGGATCAATGCCCGAAGCGATGAAGCCCGCGCACAGCTCCCGCGTGTTCTTCCGCAGATCAGCCGGTTCCTGCCAGACGGTGATCGCATGAAGGTCCACCATGCAGTAGATCGTCTCGAACTCTGCCGCTTGCATGTCGACAAAGCGTTTGATCGCGCCAAGGTAATTGCCCAGCGTCAGGCCACCCGAAGGTTGGATGCCGGAAAAGACGCGTGGTGTGAATTGATCGGCCATGACAGGCCTCCATCTGGATTTCATCGTCATAGTCGCTTACCTAGGCGCAAAACCGAGGTCAACCGGAGCAGCCAGATGTACAACCCAAACGCCGACGAAAGCCCCTTCAACGCCCTGCCGCCCGTCGTCGTTGCCCTCGCCATGGTGATGGCTGCGGTCGAAATCGTGTTGCAGCTTGGGGAAAGCGGCTTGGCTGGCGGGGCACGCGCGATCGGCTGGCGCTTAGCCGCCTTGCAAGACTATGCCTTCCTGCCGCCCGTCTGGCAGTTCATGCTAGACAACGGCATCTTCCCCGCGGAGCACATGATCCGCTTTGTGACTTATCCGTTTCTGCATGGCTCCTTCACTCACGCGATCTTTGCTGTGGTGATCGTGCTGGCTATCGGTAAGGCCGTCGGAGAAGTCTTCTCCTCTTTTGCCTTTCTTGCCGTCTTCTTTGTATCCTCAATTGTTGGTGCGCTGGTCTTTGCGACATTGGTTCCGCAGGAAACTTGGCTGTTCGGGGGGTATCCTGGAGCCTACGGTTTGATCGGCGCATTCACCTTCCTGTTGTGGGTCAATCTCGCCGCCGTTGGCGCAAACTCCATGCGGGCTTTTACGCTGATCGGCATCCTGCTCGCGGTACAATTGGTCTTCGGCGTTTTATTCGGGGCAGGCTACGACTGGATTGCTGACGTTGCGGGCTTCGTGACGGGGTTTCTTCTGTCTTTCATCGTAAGCCCCGGCGGATGGCAGCGTGTCGTGGCCAAGCTCCGCCAAAGGCGCTAGCGGCGCATTGCGGCTTTCAACTCAGCTGGCTTGAAAGCCCCAACCACTCGACCGAGAACGGCATAAGACACGCCACCCAAAATCAGCAAGATAGCGAGGGCTGCATAGCGCCAGCCTTCTGTTTCCAGCAGCGGGTTCAAGACGAGCATTAGCACATAAAGAACGACACCCAGAAGAAGCGATGCGAGAGTAATACGTGGCAGTCGCGTCCGGAATCGCTGATCAAAAGAGGCAGCCTCACCGAAGTCGCGTGAATAGCGCCATAAGAGCCAAGCCATGGACCACGCTGCAAGGCTCGTTGCGAGCGCCGCTGCAAGGTAGTCGAGATAGGCCCAAAGCCCTACCGCCACGACTGCGTTGACGACCATCGAAACGACAGCAAACTTGAATGGGCGCTTGGTGTCTTCCCGCGCGAAATAGAGCGGCTGAAAGATCTTCTGCAAGACAAACGCAGGAAGACCCAAGCCATAAACGGCGACAGCAAGCGCTGTTGCGGCGGCATCATCCGCGCTGAATTGCCCCCGTTCGAACAGGATTGAAACCATCGGACCGGGGATCACGATCAACGCAACCGCGCAGGGAAGGGTGAGAGCCAAAGCAACCTCTGCCGCGCGGCTTAATGCGTCCCGCCCCCCCGCCGTGTCACCGGCTTGAAGACGTCGTGACAGCTCAGGCAAAAGCACAACACCAATTGCAATAGCAACGACACCCAAAGGCAACTGATACAGCCGATCCGCGTAATTGACCCAAGCAATTGCGCCTTCAGTCCAACTGGCGACATTGCGCCCGACCAACAAGTTGATCTGCACAACCCCACCCGCCAAAGCGGCAGGGGCGGCGATGATAGCCAGCCGTTTCAATTCGGGCGTCATGCGCGGCATTGTCGGGATCAACCGATATCCCGCGCGCGCAGCGGCGACCCAGACAAGGGCCAATTGGGCAATACCCGCGATGGGGACAGTCCAAGCGAGCGTTAGTCCAATATCCCAACCCGCGTAATAGGCGCAGGTCACTGCGGTGATGAATAGAACATTGAGCAGGACGGGTGCAGCGGCAGCCGCCACAAACCGCCCTGTTGCGTTCAGCACACCGGAAAGCAAGGCGGCCAGAGAAATGAACAATATGTAGGGAAAGGCGATCCTTCCAAAAAGGGTGGCAAGTTCCAATCTCTCGTCTGTGGCAAAACCAGAAGCCATCAACAAAACAAGCGCGGGCATGAATATCTGTGCAATTGCGGTGAACGCAATCAGCAGTGTCGCAAGTCCTGTAAACGCGTCCCTCGCAAATTCATGCGGGCCGTCACCGCTTTCGACTTTCTTCGAGAACATGGGCACAAAGGCCATGTTGAACGCGCCTTCTGCAAAGAAACGGCGGAACATATTCGGCAGAGAGAATGCGATGAGGAAGGCTTCGGCAACAGGCCCCGAACCTAAGAAGCCTGCAATCAGAACGTCGCGCACAAACCCAAAGATACGCGACAAAAGCGTCCATAACCCAACGGTGGCAAAGCCCCGCATCAACCGGTTCGGTTGGCTCATGAAGAGGCCCTTTCGACGCCCTGCGAAATCGCGGCGCGCAATTTGCGTTCGATGCCAGCTTGCTTGTCTTTCGAATGGAACTTCAGGCCAAACATGTCTTTGACATAGAATGTATCCACGACCTGCGCGCCGTAGGTCGCGATAACGGCCGACGCGATATAGATGTTTGCCTCAGACAATGTGCGGGTCAGATCGTATAGCAATCCAGCGCGGTCGCGGGTATCGACCTCGATAATCGTGTAAATTTCGGAGCCGTCATTGTCGAACGTGATGGAGGTCGGGACCTTGAACTGAGATTCGCGCTTTTTGACCTTGTCTCGGGGGGCAAGGGCTTTGCGGGCGAGGACTTCCCCGCGCAAGGTTTTTTCAATCATTGTTTTGAGCCGCGGCAACTTGCTGGCCTCGTAGGGATGTTCTTCAGCATCCTGTACCCAGAATGCCGCAGTCACAAATCCGTCTTTGGTTGTGTATGTGCGGGCATCGACGACGTTTGCACCGACTAATGCCAATGCGCCGCACATGCGAGAGAAAATGCCCGGGTGATCGGCCATCGCGAAGCAAATGCGTGTGGCGTCGCGATCTTCGTCGGGTGTCAGTTCGGTGCGCATTTCATCGACGTCGATATCATGCAGGAGTTTTGCGAAATCGACATGCGCCGTTACATGAAGGCCTTGCCAGTACGGTGGATAATGGCGACCAACCTCCTTACGCAGCGCTTTCTGATCCCAATCGGGCAGCGCGGCACGCAAGTTCTTTTTGGCCTCAGACCCGCGTTCTTGACGGTTGAGCGCTTCCATCCCGTCTTCCAGCGCGCGTTTTGTCTGGCGATACAGCGCGCGAATGAGCGAGGCTTTCCAATTGTTCCACGTGTCTGGCCCAACGCCGCGGATATCACACACGGTCAGAACGCAAAGAAGGTCTAACCGCTTCACTGTTTTCACGGCTTTTGCGAAATCTCGGACGGTGCGTGGATCGGCGATGTCGCGTTTTTGCGCCATATCGGACATCAACAGGTGATAGCGTACGAGCCATTCGACTGTTTCGCTTTCTTCAGCGTTAAGCCCGAGCCGTGGCGCTATAGTCCGAGCTAGCTTTGCGCCAAGGATTGAATGATCTTCTTTTTGCCCCTTGCCTAGATCATGCACCAGAAGAGCGACATAAAGAACTTTCCGGTTGATACCCATATCAAGAATAGATGAGGCGACGGGTAATTCTTCAATCAGCTCTTTGCGTTCGATTTGCGCCAAGACCGAGATCGTCTGAATGGTGTGCTCATCAACCGTGTAGCTGTGATACATATTGAACTGCATCATCGCGATGATTTTGCCGAATTCGGGGATAAATGCACCTAAAACACCAAGTTCATTCATGCGGCGGAGTGCACGCTCCGGGTTGCCGTGTTTCAGCAGTGTGTCGAGAAAGATGCGTGAAGCGTCTTTGTTCCAGCGTGTTTTTTCGTCCAACAGATCAAGATTTGCATCAATCAACCGCATTAGGTTCGGGTGCAGCAAGTAGCCAGTGCGCAATGCTTCCTCAAACACGCGCAGGATATTGAGCGGGTCACGCAAGAAGGTTTTCGGACCCGTGACATCGAGCCTGTTTTTACGCAGCTTATAGCCTGCTTTGAGCTTTTTGCGTCGTGCATTCCGAAACAGCGTAAAGAACGCCGGTTCTTGTTTGACGTGTTGCGCTTCCAAGTCCGTCAAAATGATACGGGTCAGGTCGCCGACGCGTGTGGCGTGCCTGAAAAAGTCTTGCATGAAATGCTCTACAGCGCGTCTGCCGCCATGATCGCGGTAGTTCATCCGGTCTGCCACCTCGACCTGCATGTCAAAGCTCAACATTTCATTGGCGCGATTTGCGACCAGATGCAGATGAGATCGAACGGCCCAAAGGAAATTCTCCGCAGCTGCAAAATCACCACGCTCTTCTTCGGTGAATACTTTTTGGTCAACCAGCGCGGCGACGGTTTTGACGCGTCGTGTATATTTGGCGATCCAGAACAATGACTGAAGGTCGCGTAATCCGCCCTTGCCCTCTTTGACGTTAGGCTCAACCAGATAGCGTTGACCACCATGTCGCCGCAAACGCTCTGCGCGCTCGTCAAGCTTGGCTTCCACGAACTCGCGTTCCGTGCCTTTGAACAAATCTTTCCAAAGTCGGGTGTCGAGTTCTGCAGCTAATGGCGCATGTCCGTCGATAAAACGTTGCTCCAGCAGTGCTGTACGAATTGTGAAATCTTCACGGCCCAGACGCAGACAGTCTTTCACTGTGCGCGACGCATGCCCTACCTTCAGCTTCAGGTCCCACAGGATGTAAAGCATCGTCTCAATGACACTCTCTGCCCAAGGCGTGATCTTGTAAGGTGTCAGAAATAGCAGGTCGACGTCAGAAAAAGGCGCCATTTCACCCCGCCCATATCCCCCAACCGCGAGCAGGGCGAGACGCTCCGCCTCCGTTGGGTTTGGCAAAGGGTGGAGATGATTTCTCGCGACATGCAGTGCTGCGCGCACCAGCCCATCGGTCAGATAGGTATAAGAGTGTGTGAGAGGGTAGGCCGCGAGCGGATCGGCGGTGATTGCGTCAGCCAAAACGCTGCGTGCATCAGCCTGCGCGATCTTCAATATCTCGACCGTCGCGCTGCGTGCCGCCTTGGCGTCTTTTGCTGCGCGAACCGCAGAGTCGAGCTTCGACAAAACCTTAGCGTAGTCAAAAATATCAGACGCCGGGCAGATCAAATCACCCGGCGTCTGAAGATACATGTGGTCTATCTGTGGATCAGAAGCCGCCTCGGCTAAAGGATTTTGGAGCTGGGTCAATGATCTGAACCTGAGAGTTGGTCACTTGCGCGATTGCCAAAGCACGTTCGATTGTGCCGTCGCCTTTGAGACGGAATACTCCGTTCACGCCTGCAAAACCAGAGCTTTGGGTCAGATTGCCTGCGGAAGCTTTCAGATTTTTCGCGGCGAGCGCACCAACCGCAGCTACACCATCATATGCAAGACCAGCCAGTGGATGTGGTGCTTGGCCGTATGCGCCTTGGTAGCGGGCATTAAATCGCGAGGCCAAGGTCGGGTCTGGCAATGCAAACCAGCCACCCTGAAGTCCCGGCAAAGCAAGTGTCTGCGACGGCACGTCCCAGCGTGTCAGGCCGAGCGATTTGACGACTGACGGGTTCACGCCGCTTGCAGGAAGTTTTTGGGCCAGCAATGGAAGTGCTCCGGCGCTGTCATCGGTCAGCATGATTGCATCTGCGCCCGACGCGCTGACTGTTTGTGCGATCACTGGTGCTGCCGCAGCGATCCCTTGCTCGCTGAATTCGAAAGACCCATCGCCCACAATTTGAACATTGGTGCCGGATGTTGCTTTGACGACAGCAGACCGCGCAATCTGGCCCACTGGAGTGCGGGAGTAG
This sequence comes from uncultured Litoreibacter sp., assembly GCA_947494435.1. GTDB lineage: Bacteria > Pseudomonadota > Alphaproteobacteria > Rhodobacterales > Rhodobacteraceae > Litoreibacter. The sequence goes on along the minus strand of CANLUY010000001.1, from coordinate 233,222 downwards.
ACGACAACTACACGCGAGCGACCTTGCGCGCCTGCATAACGCACCAGCCGGTTTGCAATGTTGTCAAATGTATTGCCCAGAACGAACAAGTTTCCGCCCGCAATAGATGTGTTGTTGGAGAACGCTAAAACATTCACGCCATCGTCTCGTGCTGCGACAGCTGCAGCGTTTGCCGCGTCAGAGCGCAACGGCCCCACGATCACACTTGCGCCTTCCGCAATGGCTTGATCAGCAACCGCAGCGGCTGTGCCAGCTTGGCCAGCCGTCCTGTATACCTTGATATTGACGTTGCCACCAAGATCAGCCGCAGCAAGGCGTGCCGCGTTCTCTAGGGAGCGAGCAAGCGCTTCGTCGCCGGGCGTGCTAGATCCATAGGGTACCAACAAGGCAACTGTTGTTCCTTCACCGCCAAGAGTTTCCCCTCCACCACCGCCTACGGTCGGCAGGGTAACATCGCAGGCTGCAATTGCGCCTGTCAGGCTAATAGCCGCGATCAAACGCGCACCCTTGCGCGCGAATCCCAAAAGGTTGAACATATGCAATATCTCCTTGCTCCCCATCTGGGCCTGATGCAGCTGGCCCAGCATATTCAGCGCCAAACTAGGCGGTCTAAGGGATCAAGTAAATGTGAAGGACGCAGCAATCGTCATGACAGCAGCAAATCGCGTAAATCTACCCGTTGGTTTATATTTTATTGCGACACCTATCGGGACAGCGAGGGATATCACGTTGCGCGCGCTTGATATTTTGGCGTCAGCGGATGTTCTTGCGGCAGAAGACACACGGTCATTGCGCAGGTTGATGGACATCCATGGAATCGCTTTGGAAGGTCGCCCGATGGTCGCATATCACGATCACAGTGGTGACGGCGCGAGGGCAAAGCTGCTCGGTGCATTGAAGGATGGAAAATCCGTGGCTTATGCCTCTGAAGCGGGAACGCCGCTAATTGCCGATCCTGGTTATCAACTTGGTCGTGCTGCGCGCGAGGAGGGATATCTGGTGACAGCAGCGCCCGGGCCATCGGCGGCAATCGCGGCTTTGACGATCAGTGGTCTGCCCAGTGACAGCTTTTTTTTCGCGGGTTTCGCGCCAAATGCCACAGGACAGCGCCAGACCTTTTTTCGCGCTTTTGTCGACGTGCCGGGAACCCTGATATTCTACGAGTCGCCGAACCGCGTAGCCAAATCCATCAAAGACATGGCGACTGTATTTGGAGCCGACAGGAAGGCGGTTATCGCACGCGAATTGACCAAGAAATTTGAAGAAGTGCTCAGCGGATCGCTGCGCGATTTGTCGGACATGCTCGCAACGCGAAAACTCAAAGGTGAAATAGTAGTTCTGGTGGCGCGGGGCGAGAGGGACGCTTTCACAGATAGTGATCTAGAGGACTTGCTCAAAACTGAGCTAAAAACCCTCAGCGTTAAGGATGCGGTAGCCAGTGTTATGCAAGAAACGGGTGTGGCACGTAGGAAAATTTATCAAATGGCACTGCAATTAGGGAATGACGCTTGACCGGATCAACGGGATATCATGCTGGACAAAGTGCCGAGCTTTCTGTTGCGAAATCCTATATGGCGCGCGGTTTTCAAATCACCGCACAACGGTTCAAAACCAAGTCTGGTGAGATTGATTTAGTCGCAGAGAAAAACGGCGACATCGTCTTTATAGAAGTTAAAAAAAGCAGTTCCCATCGTTGCGCCGCAGAACGTCTTTTGCCACGTCAAATGAAACGCATTTATGCAACTGCATCGGAATATCTAGCAACCTGTCCGAACGGCCAAGACACGAATGCGCGTTTCGATGTGGCTCTTGTCGATGGGGCCGGGCAGATCGAGATTTTGGAAAACGCATTCACCGCCTGACGTATTTTCGCGCAACGTCTCTGCGCTGATGGCGCATTGCCAGCGCGCACAGTTCGCGGCATGTAGTTGTTCAACCAAGTTCAGGAGTGACACTTATGGCTCTCAAAGTCGCCATCCAGATGGATCCGATCGACGCAATTGATATCGATGCAGACAGCAGCTTCCGCATCGCGGAAGAGGCGCAAGCGCGCGGACATGAGTTATTTTTCTACACGCCTGACAAGCTCGCATACCGTGAGGGCCGTGTACTCGCGAAAGGCTGGCCGCTGGCTGTGCGTCGGGAAAAGGGCAATCACTTCAAGCTTGGCGTAGAGGCGGAAATCGACCTGGTGGATTGGGATGTCGTCTGGCTTCGCCAAGACCCGCCATTCGATATGGGCTATATCACAACGACCCATCTGCTTGACCGTGTGCATCCAAAGACATTGGTCGTGAATGATCCAACTTGGGTACGCAACTGGCCGGAGAAGTTGAAAGTACTCGACTATCCCGACCTGACGCCACCCACTGCAATTGCACGGGATATTAATGCGCTCAAAGCGTTCAAAGAGACCCATGGCGATGTGATCTTGAAACCGCTTTATGGCAATGGCGGTGCAGGTGTCTTCCGCCTGACACCCGAGGACCGCAACCTGAATTCCCTGCATGAGCTTTTTACTGGCATCAATAGAGAGCCGTTGATCATGCAAAAATTTCTTCCCGATGTCGCGCAAGGCGACAAACGCGTTATTTTGGTCGATGGTGCGCCTGTGGGCGGGATCAACAGGGTTCCAGCAAAAGGTGAAACTCGCTCAAACATGCATGTTGGTGGTCGTCCCGAAAAAACGGAGCTGACGGAGCGCGACCTTGAGATTTGCGCACGTATTGGACAGGACCTAAAGGATCACGGGCAAGTGTTTGTCGGCATCGACGTGATTGGCGGTTGGCTGACGGAGATTAACGTCACTTCACCAACGGGAATTCAAGAGCTGGAACGCTTTGACGATGTCAACATCGCCGGCAAAATCTGGGAAGCGATTGAAGCTAAGCTGCGTTAAGCAGCAACCCGGTAGCTCACGGCTTCGGCCACATGGTTAGACCGCACTTGATCGGAGCCAGCCAAATCCGCAATCGTTCGCGCCACACGCAGAATGCGGTGGTAGCTACGTGCCGAAAGGCTGTAGTGCTCCGCCGCCCGGGTGAGCAGCGCCGCACCCTCTGCATCAGGGGTCGCGACCTCTTTCAATAGCTCGCCTTCAATGTCCGCATTCACGCGCATTTCTGGAAACGCTGCAAGCCGGGCGCTTTGAATATCGCGTGCCGCCGCGACGCGTGCGGATATGTCATCGGAGCTTTCGCCATTGGCCGGAAGGTCCAGATCCGTGAATGCCACGGGTGGTACGTCAATGCGGAGATCGAAGCGGTCCATGAGAGGGCCGGAGATTTTCCCCATATAGTCATCCCCGCAACTTGGCGCTCGTGCGCAGGCGCGACCGGGATCAGTCATATACCCACAGCGACACGGATTTGCGGCCGCCACGAGCATGAACTTGCAGGGGTATTTTACATGCGCATTGGCCCGTGCAACCACAACGTCGCCTGTTTCTATCGGTTGGCGCAGTGTTTCTAAAACGGCGCGGGGGTATTCAGGGAATTCGTCCATAAAGAGCACCCCATTATGGGCGAGTGATATTTCACCCGGTTTCGCACCGCGTCCGCCGCCGACAATGGCGGCCATCGAAGCCGTGTGATGGGGCGTTCGAAATGGACGCTCGCGAGAAATACCGCCTTCATCCAGTAGTCCTGCAAGCGAATGGATCATGGAGGTTTCCAGCGCTTCCTCCGGGATCAAAGGCGGTAAAATACCGGGAAGGCGTGCCGCCAGCATGGATTTGCCAGAGCCAGGTGTTCCAACAAGCAGCAAATGATGTCGGCCGGCAGCGGCAATCTCCAACGCGCGCTTGGCACGTTCTTGTCCTTTGACGTCCCGCAGGCATTTGGCGTGAGGGGCGCGTTGCACTTCGCCGGGAACAGCGGTTTGTAACGGGGACTGTCCGTTAAAATGTTGGACACAGGCGTGAAGTGAGGGTGCGCCGAGCACCCGCGTAGCGTCGACCCAAGCCGCTTCCGGCCCACACGCTGCTGGACAAAGCAGGCTGCAGTCCTCTTCTGCCGCTGCAAGTGCAGCAGGCAAAGTGCCGATGACCGGTATCAACGTGCCATCTAGTGACAGCTCACCTAAAGCGACTGTGTTCTGAACATCTTCTCGTGGCAAAATGTCGAGCGCTGCCAAAAGCGATAGAGCAATTGGCAGGTCAAAATGCGAGCCTTCTTTGGGCATGTCGGCTGGTGACAAATTGATCGTAATCCGTTTCGAGGGCATCGCAATCGACAGTGCATTTAGCGCGCTGCGCACACGATCACGCGCCTCGCTCACGGCTTTGTCCGCCAATCCTACGATAGAAAAGGAGGGCAAGCCCGGGCTGACCGCACATTGGACTTCGACAATTTTAGCCTCGATCCCTTCGAACGCGACCGTGTATGTGCGCGCAACCATGCCGCCCCCTTAAACCGTTAATCTGGTTAACGGCTAAGGAAGGAAAGTTTAGGAATCGTAAAGCGCCATAAAGGCAGGCCAGCACGCAGCGTCCGCGACAGTCTTGTCGCGGCAGAATGCATTACAGAACCCAAAGGTCCGTCCGTCGAATAAGCCTAGATGCGTGACTTCTTTGCCGGAGTAGGGGCACGCCTGATTCTCGGGTGAGCCGTCTTCTATTGCTTTGGCCGGGATCGGTGCAGGGCCCGGCCATTCCGTTTGGGCATAGTCACGTTTGTACCATTCAAGCTCTGCGCCTTTTGCAAAGCTCATCGCGCGCCATCTTCTAAATGCAGGGTCTGCAAGATGGGCAGCAACATACGCTCGCGCATCTTGGTTCACGGCTAATCCATAACCCGCTATCCGAGCAGCGACGGGCGCATAGAAAGCATCAGCGATAGAGTAATCCCCTGTAAGCCATGGTCCGCTTGGATTGCAGGCGACACGTGCGCGTTGCCAGATATCTTCGAGCCTTCTTAAGTCTTCGGACACGCCTTCCGAGATCGAAACGTCCTTATAGGCAACGCGTATGTTCATCGGGCACTCTTCGCGCAAAGCCCCAAAACCTGAATGCATTTCAGAAGTAAGATTGCGCGCAATGCCCCGTGCACTGGGATTTGAGGGCCAAAGACCAGCATCGGGATGGCGCGACGCGACTTCTTCAGCAATGGCCAGTGACTCAGACAAAACCGTGCCGTCGTCCAACCGCAAAGTTGGAACTGTGCGCGCAGGAGCGACATCCGCCATTTGCGCCGCAACACCAGCGGGGTCTGAGAAATCAACGAAGTGAGACCTAACAGGCAGGTCAAACTTCTCGAACAAAAGCCAGCCGCGGAGGGACCAACTCGAATAGGCGCGATCACCGAGGTATAAATCATATGTCATAGCGTAAAATAGGCATAGGTGCAGGCCGTCGCAAAATGCAGAATTTTGACGGTGTTCATCAGGGGATGTGATTGATCTTTCCAATCTGCCAAACGCCAGCATCAAAATCCAATTCTGTGACCGAAAGAGGGTCTATCGTATGTGCGAGCGCCTCATACGCTGTCTGGCCCGATGCGCGCTGGATTTGGGTCAGGATCACACCGAAATGTGCGACCACAATAATATTTTCGATGCCCTCGGTATTGAGTTTGTCTACGACTGCTCGCACGCGACCAGCTGCGTCATTCCAACTTTCCCCTTCAGGTGGGCGAACGTCACCAGGGGTCTCCCAATACGCGCGCGAGAGGTCTGGATGGCTCTCAGCAACCTCCGTGAAATGTAGACCGTCCCATGTACCGAAATTAAATTCGCGAAGTGCTGGTTCATGCGGAAGCCGTTTGCGTCCGGCTTGAACAGCATCGGCCGTACTCACGGCACGGATCAGATCAGACGAGATTACTAAGGCGTTGCTTGGCAGGTAATCTGCCAAACGGCTGATGCGTGCTTCATCGGTTAGGTTCGCCGGAACATCTCGCCAGCCCGTGAAGGTCTTTTGGTGTGTTGGCCCATGGCGCACCCACCACCATCGCGTCATTGATCCACGCTGGCTAAGGTGCCTTTCAGAACCATTGGAAGGCCAACTGTTACCTGCACAACCAGTTCAGCCTGCGCTGCAAGTTTGCGATTGAGTTGCCCCTGTTCTTGCCGAAAGCGTCTTGCCAGTTTGTTTTCAGGCACAATGCCCTGACCGGTTTCGTTGCTGACAATAACAATGGGCTGCTCCACGTCATGCAAACAGCTCAAAAGGCCTGCGGTCTCCTCCATAACGTTGCGGTCCGACATAATCAGGTTCGTCAACCACAGGGTTGCACAGTCGACAAGGATAACAGCGTCTGCCGGAACCTGCTTAAATGCGCGCTGCAGGTCGATCGGTTCTTCAATTGTGATCCAACCAGCGTCCGCGCGCGCGCCTCTGTGGCGCGCAATCTTTGCGGTCATCTCATCATCAAAAGCTTGTCCCGTCGCGATGTAGTAGGGTGTTTTGCCAACGCTTAGCACCAGACTCTCAGCATAGTCAGATTTGCCTGATGCCGCGCCGCCGATCACCAATGTCAAACGCGCAAGATCGTCCACTGAAAATTTCCTTTGATCCAATTTCGACGCCACCACGTATCAATCATAACAACCACAAAAAGGCGACGCCTTTTACCGGCTGGGGGAGATAAAAATGGCCTTGGACGCAACATATGATCGGACACTTTCTCGCACTGCCATGAAGGCAGAGCTGCTCGACGCAGAAACCGAGCTGAGGCTCGCGTATGCGTGGCGCGACGAGCGCGACGAGGAAGCACTGCACCGCTTGATCACGGCGTATATGCGTTTGGCTATTTCCATGGCGGCAAAGTTCAAACGATATGGCGCGCCGATGAACGATCTCATTCAGGAAGCTGGCTTGGGTCTGATGAAGGCGGCTGACAAATTTGACCCTGATCGCGGCGTTCGGTTTTCGACCTATGCCGTATGGTGGATCAAAGCTTCGATCCAAGATCATGTCATGCGCAACTGGTCCATGGTGCGGACTGGTTCGACATCGTCGCAAAAATCGCTCTTTTTCAACATGCGCCGCGTCCAAGCGCGCCTGGAACGCGAAGCCTCCGCCCGTGGTGAAGAGATGGACCGCCACCAGTTGCATCAGTTGATCGCCACCGAAGTTGGTGTGCCCTTGCACGACGTCGAAATGATGGATGGCAGACTAGCTGGGTCTGACTTCTCTCTCAACGCGACCCAGTCGACCGAAGATGAGGGGCGTGAGTGGATTGATGCGCTCGAAGATGACGGCCCGCAAGCGGAGGAGACGGTCACGCACCAGCATGACATCGAAGCGCTTCGCGGTTGGCTGGTCAACGCAATGACAAAGTTGAATGATCGTGAGCAGTTTATCATCCGCGAGCGTAAATTGCGTGATCAACCGCGCACTTTGGAATGCCTCGGCAACGAGCTTGGTCTCAGCAAAGAGCGTGTCCGCCAATTAGAAGCAGGGGCCTTCTCAAAGATGCGCAAAACGCTGGAGACTGAATCCAAAGAGGTTCACGAATTCCTCGCGCATTGATGTGAGGTGTGCGTTTTTCGGTGCGGCTTGCTGTGCCGCGCAGACGGTGTTTGCGTCGGAGATCACTGAAACCGATGTGTCAGACCTACAGCACGCAGACATCTATTTGATTGGTGAGCTTCACGACAATCGTGTTCATCATAAACGTCAGGCTATGGCCGTTGACGCCATCAAACCCTCAGCCTTAGTGCTTGAAATGCTCTCACCCGATCAGGCCGAAAAAGCCCAGATGGCGGACCGGAGTAATCCAGAACTGCTGCAGGACGCCCTGAAGTGGAACGTAGCGGGGTGGGGTGATTTTGCGTCACGCGCACCGGTATTCCAGGCTGCTCCGGACGCTAAGATTTACGGTGCCGCACAATCTGCCGCTGCGGTTCGGGACGCAATGTCTCGCGGTGCTGTAGCCAGTTTCGGCGAAGCTGCGGGCCAGTTTGGGTTAGCCACACCCTTGCCGGCAGAGGAGCAAGCTACGCGCGAAACGCTTCAAGATCAGGCGCATTGCGGTGCGCTGCCTGCTGACATGATCCCCAGCATGGTAGAAGCACAGAGGTTTCGTGATGCCGCGTTTGCACGCGTCGCGCTTGATGCACTGACGGAGACCGGAGGCCCCGTTGTCGTCATTACTGGCAACGGTCATGCCCGCAATTGGGGGATGCCGCATGCCCTGAAAAATGCTGCACCCGACGTCGTGGTGCTGAGCATCGGCCAGATTACAGCAGATGAAGTTCCTGCCCCTTTTGATCTTTGGTTGGTTGGTCCTGCGCGCTCAGTGGAGGGTGACCCATGCGACGCATTCAAAAGCAAATGATTGCCCCTTTGCGGCGGACCCCTTAACTATCAAAGGGTTGATCGACGAAGGGGTTCGATATGCTTGCTGGAAAACGCATTCTTTTGATTATCGGTGGTGGCATTGCCGCTTTCAAATCCTTGGATTTGATCCGGCGCTTGCGTGAGCGCGGTGCGACTGTGACGCCGGTTCTAACCTCCGCAGCAGAAGAATTTGTGACGCCTTTGAGCACCTCAGCTTTATCGGCACAGAAGGTATATCGTGATCTTTTCGATCTGACGGATGAGGCTGAAATGGGCCATATCGAATTGTCTCGCGCAGCCGACCTTGTTGTCGTTGCCCCCGCGACGGCGGATCTCATGGCAAAGATGGCGGGGGGGCATGCAAATGATTTGGCATCAACTTTGCTCATGGCTACCGACAAACCTGTGCTGATCGCCCCCGCCATGAATGTACGAATGTGGGAGCATCCTGCGACGCAGAGAAATCTTAAGACACTTGCAGGAGACGGTATTCTTCTGGTTGGCCCAGACGAAGGCGATATGGCGTGCGGCGAATACGGCCCTGGTCGCATGTCTGAGCCTCTGGCAATTGTCGACGCCGTCGAGGCTGCGCTGAAAGATGGACCCCTAAAAGGCAAGCATATCCTTGTTACCTCCGGTCCAACTCATGAGCCGATTGACCCGGTGCGCTACATTGCCAACCGGTCTTCGGGCGCGCAGGGCACAGCAATTGCGCGCGCGTTGTCGGCCTTGGGTGCAGAGGTCACTTTCGTGACAGGACCAGCGGATGTGCCGCCGCCGCTGGGAGTAAATGTGGTGAACGTGCAAACTGCACAACAGATGTTGGAGGCAGTCCAACAGGCCTTGCCGACGGATGGTGCGATTTTTGCAGCTGCAGTCGCGGATTGGCGTATGAAATCCGCATCTGACAGCAAGTTAAAGAAGGATAAAGATGGCACGCCAGTTTTGGAGTTTGCAGAGAACCCTGACATCCTTGCTACAGTCTCTCAGTTGACGAAAGGCCGTCCCGAACTGATTGTCGGTTTCGCTGCTGAGACGGATCAGGTCATTGAAAACGCAACGGCAAAACGCAAGCGGAAGGGTTGTGATTGGATTATTGCGAATGACGTCTCACCTGAGACTGGGATCATGGGTGGTTCAGAGAATGCGGTTACGCTGATCAAGGATAGCGGCGCAGAAAGCTGGCCCCGCATGACAAAAGATCAAGTGGCGAGTAGGATCGCACACGCCGTAGCTGAGGCACTCACATGATGCCAGACATCAAAATGGCTTGGACCGAGGACGCGGACCGCAGCCTTGGTTTGCCGCGATATGAAACCGCGGGTGCAGCGGGTGCTGACCTGCGCGCTAATTGTCCGGATGGGGACACGATCACGCTCGCCCCGGGGGCACGTGTTCTTGTGCCAACTGGCCTTCGCTTAGCAATCCCTGAGGGCTTTGAGGCTCAAATCCGTCCGCGCTCCGGACTTGCATTGAAGCATGGGATCAGCTTGCCGAATACGCCTGGAACCATTGACAGTGACTACCGTGGACCACTTGGCGTGATCATGATCAATCATGGTGAGACAGTGTTTGAGATCGCGCATGGTGACCGCATTGCGCAACTTGTGATCGCTCCTGTTGTTCAAGCCACCTTTAGCGCCGCAGAGAGCCTAGACCAAACAGACCGTGGTACTGATGGATTCGGGTCGACCGGGCGGAGCTGATGTTTCTTGTCCTCATCATAATGCTGGGCTTGTACCTGCTGGGCGGTGTCATGGGGGCGTCACGGCAAGCGAGGTTACTTCTGCCGGGATTGGTTTTCCTCGCAGTGCTTTTGATCCAATTCACTTTGCCAGACGGAAACCCGCTAAAGGCCGCAACAGGGGGTAACTTACAGAACTGGCTTATTGTTTCGGGGCTTGCTGTAATTGGTTTCGCATATCGTTTCGGGCTGTCAACATTGCGGGCCCGGCACGATAAGGCACATATACCTGAGCCGGAAAAAACCGGCGCTTTCACCGAAGCTGAGTTGAGCCGCTATGCGCGCCACATCGTTCTGCGTGAGGTTGGCGGGCCCGGGCAGAAGAAGCTGAAGAATGCGAAAGTTCTTGTCATCGGGGCAGGCGGGCTTGGCGCGCCTGCATTGCAATATCTCGCGGCGGCAGGCGTCGGTACGATTGGTGTGGTTGATGATGATGTTGTGTCGGTCAGCAATCTTCAGCGGCAGGTCATTCACCGCGACGAAGATACAGGCCGCCCAAAAGTTCAATCGGCAATGGACGCCATGATTGCGCAAAACCCACATGTAGCGGTCAGGCCTTATCAACGGCGTTTGACTGACAAGATCGCGTCAGAGCTGTTTGTTGAGTATGATATTGTCTTGGATGGCACCGATAATTTTGAATCGCGTTATATCATCAACGAGGCTTGCGTCTCGACGGGGACGCCTTTGATCTCAGCAGCGATAACGCAATGGGAAGGGCAGATCAGCCTGTATCACCCAGCATCCGGTGCGCCGTGTTACGCCTGTATCTTCCCGCAAGCTCCAGCGCCGGAACTTGCGCCAAATTGCGCGGAAGCTGGCGTGATTGGGGCTTTGCCCGGTGTTGTTGGCGCAATGATGGCGGCGGAGACGATCAAGCTCATCACAGGTGCTGGTGAGCCGCTAAAGAACCGCTTGATGATTTACGATGCGCTATATGCCGAAACCCGCATAATCAGTGTCAAGCGACGCGCTGATTGCGTTGTATGCGGCACCGGGGGATAACACCTTCTCTAGGGGCGACTTATCCCGTGTTCCACATTCTATTGTGGGTAAACCCAAATTAGAGCTTTACAGACTCCGCGTTACGGCACACCATATGTTGTAAGGGTCGAACGACAGTACGCGACCCTTTGATTGGGACCCAGTGCTTAGCGGCGATCAACGGCGCAGGCACCAGAGCAGTAAGGGGCCGGGCATGTCACAGCTGGAACATTACCTTGAAACTGAGGATCTTCACCCGATTGATTTGGTGGAAACCTTAGCAACACATCACGACTGGGATTTCGACCGCATCGCAGAGGATCAGATCGCGATGGCCATAGAGGGACAATGGCGTACCTATTCTATTACACTCGCTTGGTCCGGTCATGATGAAACACTGCGCATGGTCTCCACTTTCGAAATGGAGCCACCGGACGAACGGTTGCACGCACTCTATGAAGTTCTCAACCGGGCCAATGATACATGTTGGACTGGTGCGTTTAGCTATTGGCGCGCGCAAAAGCTGATGGTTTATCGTTATGGTTTGTTGCTGTCAGGTGGCGCCGGTGCAGGTGCTGATCAGATCGACAGGATGCTGAGTGCAGCGGTTTTGGCCTCCGAGCGCTTCTATCCCGCATTTCAACTTGTCTGCTGGGGCGACCGGACACCCGCAGAAGCAATGCAGGTCGCCATTGCAGAGGCATACGGACGCGCATAGGCTTTCTCCCGATCTAAATCGGGGAGAACAATGTCACTAGAAGATGTAAATGACCGTGGGCTCGTCTTACTTGGCTGCGGTAAAATGGGCTCTGCTTTGTTGCAAGGCTGGCTTGCACAAGGCGTCAACGCGGCGGCTGTCCATGTCATTGATCCTTTCCCATCCGATTGGTTGAAGGCACAAAATGTCTCCATCAATGGGGCGTTGCCTGACGATCCCGCGATTGTTTTGATCGCTGTAAAGCCCCAGATGATGGGAGATGCGTTAGGCGCTTTGCAAGGCTTCAAAGGTGACACGATATTCCTGTCAATCGCTGCTGGCACATCTATTGCTGCATTTGAAACGACCTTTGGCACCAGCGCTGCAATCGTCCGCTCGATGCCGAATACGCCCGCAGCGGTCGGGCGTGGCATCACTGCGATTGTCGGAAACAAAAATGCCACCCCTGCGCATCTTGATTTGTCTGAAGCGCTGTTGAGTGCCGTCGGTCAAGTTGTTCGCTTGGATAATGAAGATCAGATTGATGCCGTAACGGGCGTTTCCGGGTCCGGTCCGGCTTACGTTTTCCATTTGATCGAAACGCTCGCCGCAGCTGGTGAAGCACAGGGCCTGCCTGCCGAGATGGCAATGCAACTTGCCAAAGCGACTGTCGCAGGAGCTGGCGAATTAGCGCTGCAAGCTGAGGAGACGCCCACAGAATTGCGGGTCAATGTCACAAGCCCCAACGGGACAACGCAAGCCGCACTTGAGGTGCTTATGGATGAACAAACCGGATTTCCACCGCTTCTGAAGCGCGCTGTAAAAGCAGCCACGGACCGTGGCAAAGAACTGAGAGGCTAGGGGTCATGTCAGAGATCTCCTTTGACGATTTCATGAAAGTCGACATCCGCGTTGGTCAGATCATCCGTGCCGAACCCTTTCCAGAGGCGCGCAAGCCCGCGATTAAGCTGTGGTTAGACTTCGGTCCTGAGTTGGGAGAGAAGAAAAGTTCCGCACAGATAACGCGCCACTACACCCCGGAAGATTTGCCGGGTAAACGTGTGGTGGCGGTGGTGAACTTTCCGCCACGCCAAATTGGTCCGGTGATGTCAGAAGTCCTCCTTCTGGGTGTCCCAGATGATGAAAACGAGGTTGTCCTGCTGACGCCTGACAAAGATGTACCAGTTGGTGGAAGAATGTATTGATGAAGACCCTTTTGATTTCCAAGAGACTGCCCGACACTGTGCTTGAGGCCGCACGTACACGCTATGACGTGACCTTGCGCGAGACAGAGACGTCTATGACCGAAGCTGAGGTCACGGCTGCTCTGGCCGATTATGACATGATTTTACCGACACTTGGTGATGCGTTTACAGGTGCGGCTATCCGTGCGTGCGACACGCTACGTTGCAAATTGCTCGCGAATTTTGGCGTTGGGTATAACCACATTGACGCGCAGGCAGCATCTGACTGCGGGATTGCGGTCACCAACACACCTGGTGCAGTGACGGATGCAACAGCTGATATTGCGATGACCCTGATTTTGATGACAGCACGCCGCGCGGGCGAGGGCGAACGGATGGTGCGGGCAGGCCAATGGGCTGGTTGGCAACCCACGCAAATGCTGGGTCTTCACATAAGCGGCAAAACTGTGGGGATCATTGGAATGGGGCGGATTGGGCAAGCGATTGCCCATAGGTGTCGTGAGGGGTTTGGTTGCAAGATCGTATTCGCAAATCGTTCGAAGAAAACCATCTCGGGTGCCACGCAGTTGGAAAGCCCCGAGGCCGTCGCGCAAGCTGCAGATGTGGTGGTGATTGCGACCCCCGGCGGCCCCGAGACACGACACTTGATTAACGCTGAATTCTTCACAGCCATGCAGTCACACGCGATTGTAGTGAATATTTCGCGTGGTGATGTGATCGACGAAGGTGCACTCATCGGGGCACTGCAAGTAGGCGAATTGGCCGGTGCCGGCCTCGACGTCTATGAGAAGGAACCAGTTGTTCCGGATGCCCTGATCGCGATGGAAAACGTGACATTGCTTCCGCATCTGGGTACCGCAGCCTTTGATGTGCGGGAGGGGATGGGCATGATGGCGTTGGCGAATATCGACGCCTTCGCCAAAGGCGAAGAACTGCCAAACCCGGTCTAATTGCCCGTCGCTTCACGCCAATGACGTCGACACAGCGACAGATAGGTTTCGTTTCCGCCCACAACGACTTGCGCACCGTCTGTAACGGCTTTGCCGTCTTCGCCTTTTCGGATGACCATGGTCGCCTTGCGTCCGCAGTGACAGATAGTGCGGACTTCGCGAAGATCGTCTGCCAAGGCGAGCAATGTCGCTGATCCGGGAAACAACTCTCCTTTGAAGTCTACGCGCAGCCCGTAGCACATCACTGGGACGTTCAGATCATCAGCGGCACGGGCTAATTGCCAAACCTGTTCGCTGCTCAGCCATTGCGCCTCGTCAACCATCACACAAGCAACAGCACCCACTTTTGTTCGTTGCGCGATAAGAGCGAACAGATCATCTTCCTTTCGGTAAGTGGTCGCCTTTTTCGCAAACCCTATACGGCTGCCAATTTTACCCTCGCCGGCACGGTCGTCGAAATCTGCTGTCAGCAGAAACGTCTCCATGCCCATTTCTTGATAGTTATGTGCGGCCTGCAAAAGCAGCGTGGATTTACCCGCGTTCATCGTGGAGTAGTGAAAGTAGAGTTTTGCCATACGGTCCGATCTAACGGGCTCGCTACGGGCATTCAACCACCTGATACAAAAGGATTGCTTGAAGCTGGTTTCGGGTGAGGGGTTCCGTGAGTGACCACGGCGCGGCTGGTTTGAGGGGCGCCGCGCTACGTAGCGATGGTCCCTCACCCGAGATGACAGCAATACGGTAAACTTTGTCATCGCAGCCCCATAAACATGAGACATAGCAGGTATATAAGCGTGAATGCTCCGCCCGACTTGGGGAATGCATAAAGGCTTTTCCCCCTATTGAATCATGGTATTGATAGTCAAAGGGGATACGCATGGTTGAACATTACAAATACCTCAAGAAACACACCGAAGCGTTGGTAAAAGACGTGGGTATTGAGGTTGCATGCAAATTGACCGGCCGCTCCAAGGCGACGCTTGGGCGGTACTATTCAGACAATGATGAGCATTCAGACCGCTATATCCCAATTGACGCGGTCGTCGCTCTCGAAGCTATGGCAAGCTATCCCCATGTGACAACAGCCTTAGCCGAGGTGAACGGTAACTCTCTGAATGCAAACGAAAATAGAACAAGAAATTCAGATAGTGTGAACGCTGATATCGTCGCGTTGGCACAGCGTTTCGCTATGCTGATGGGCGAGTATAACATGTCGATCGAAGACGGTGTTATTACAGCAAACGAGGCCAAACGGATGTTGGGGGAAACACTGGCTTTGCAGAAAGTCTTGGTGGAAATGAAGCTGCATCTCGAAGAAGAAGCCACACATTAACAGCGTTCCCAAAGCTACTTTTTGATTCTGAATATTCAGAAAATTCGCGTTAAAAAGACACCTGTTTTGTAAGGCCATGGTACCGCAGTACCTCGGTTCATACCCAGAGAGTTCTCGCGCCGAAATTTCCTGAAAACCGTGTCAAAAAAACCCTTGTTGGAACGGTAATTTATGCCGAAACTTGGACGGGTCTGTGAGCACTCTTTTCATCCATGCCGAAATGCTGGGAAGACCGAGATTGAAAGCCTGCTTTACCTTATTCTATTTTCTGGCAACCTATGCACCAATTGAATGAGAGAATGGAGCAGCTTCCATGAAAGATGCCGTTGATGAACTGCGCGAAAATGTTTCGGTTCCGTTTGAGCAGGCGAAAGCAATGCCACCTTCGGTCTATACATCAGAGGTGTTCTTGCAGCGTGAGCTTGATGATGTTTTTGCAAAGGAATGGTTCTGCGTCGGCCGGTCTTCTGCCCTTGTTGCACCCGGCGACTATGTCACCCTAGATCTCGCGGGCCAGCCGATCATCGTTTTGCGAGACAACGCTGGATACCTGAAGGCAATGTCGAATGTGTGCAGACACCGGATGTCGACGCTGCTGGAAGGGCGCGGCAACACGAGCAGCATCGTCTGTCCTTATCATGCGTGGACGTACAACCTGGATGGGTCTTTACGAGGGGCACCTGCGATGTCGCAGAATGCAGGCTTTTGTAAATCCGACTATAGCTTGCCGGAAATCCGGTGCGAAGAGTGGCTCGGCTGGGTCTTTGTGACACTCAATCATGAAATCGAACCAGTCAGCGAACGGCTCGCCAATGTCGAAGCGTTGATCGACGACTACGACATGGGAAACTATACCGAGACTTTTTTTGAGACCCATGTTTGGGACACGAATTGGAAAGTGCTCGCTGAGAATTTCATGGAAAGCTATCACTTGCCTGTCTGCCATGCGGAGACCGTGGGTGGTCTGTCCAAACTGGAAGAGATGGTCTGCCCACCGGGCGAGGCGGCTTTCAACTATCATACGATCTTGAAAGATGAGTCTTTAAAAATCGCACTCGCACACCCAAACAATACACGCATGACGGGGGAGCGGCGTCGTACAACATTCCTTCTTGCGATCTATCCCAGTTTGCTGATTACCCTGACACCCGGATATTTTTGGTATCTCAGTTTACATCCAGAAGGCGTCGGCCAAGTTCGGATCGCTTTCGGTGGTGGGATGTCGAAAGATTTCATGGGTGATCCCAATGCTGAAGAAAGTTTCGTTCAACTCAAAACGCTGCTGGATGCAGTGAATGCCGAAGACAAAGGGTGTACAGAAAAAGTCTATCGCGGCCTGTGCTCACAGGCGGCCGAACCAGGGCATTTGTCACATCTTGAACGGCCCAATTACGACTTCGCTTCCTACATTCACGAACGCCTGTCGAAAAATTCCTGACCTGAAGTCGGTCGCTAAAGTCCGATTTCCAACCGTTGCAATAGTCTTGCCATCATCGCATCGCATTTATCGAGTTCGGCTCGCGCGATGAATTCATCCGGTTTATGGCCCTGATCCATTGAGCCAGGACCGCAGACGACTGTTGGTATGCCCAACTTGCTTGAAAACAGGCCACCTTCCGTGCCGAATGCAACTTTCATCGTGCCGTTGCCACCCGTCAGCGATTTAACGAAGCTGACAACATCCGCCTCTTTTTCTGTGGAGAGGTGGGGATAGGTGTTAAACACATCAATCTCAATTGAGGCTTCGGGGAACGCGTCTTGTAGCGGCGCGAGGAATGTTTTCGCTCGCTTGCGTATGAGATCCAATATCAAATCAGGATCATCTGCCGCAATGTTGCGGATCTCAAAGATGAAACTTGCGATGTTTGGTACGATGTTCAGCGCGATGCCACCTTCAATCCGGCCGACATGAAGAGTTGTGTAGGGGACATCGTAATCTGCATCACGCGAGGCGGCCTGCTCGATCTCGGCTTGGATGTCGCGTATCGCATTGATCACATCGGTCGCAAGGTAGATGGCGTTAAGGCCTGCCGGCGCTAGTGCCGAATGAGCTTCACGACCGCGGCACGTCACTTTGCAGCCAGTTTTGCCCTTATGCCCTGTTGCGATTGTCATCTGTGTTGGCTCGCCCACGATACAACACAAGGGTCGAAACGGTGCCGCAGCAAGCATGTCGATCATTGATCGGACACCAACGCAGCCGATTTCTTCATCGTAAGAAAATGCGAGATGTAGCGGGGTCTTCAAAGCGCGCTGGGCAGCCCTTTCCGCCGCGCACAAAGCGCTTGCAACAAACCCTTTCATATCTGTTGTTCCACGCCCGAACAGCTTGTCATTCGACGACGTCATCTCAAACGGAGGAACAGTCCATGCCTGTCCTTCAACAGGGACCACATCGGTATGGCCTGACAATAAAACTCCGGGGACATCTTGCGGTCCTATTGTTGCGTAGAGGTTCGCTTTCTGCCCGGTCTCGTCATCAATTAAAGTAACTGCCGCCCCAACTGCACGCAGCCGCGCGGCGACATAGTCAATCAGGGACTTGTTTGGATTTACGCTAACGGTTGGAAAAGCGATCAGGTCACGAAGCGTTTCGACGGTGTCCATGCGGTTTCCTACGACATGACCGGACGATTAAATGTGTAAAGCGTCTGCATCACTCAAGCACAAAATCCACGTGGATATGGTTTCCGTCGGGATCAAAAACATTGTACTGCGCCAGCCGAACTGCCGCCATTTCAGAGCGCCTGAATTCTTCTCCATGCTCCTTGAGACGTGCTTCGAAACCATCAGCATCATCGGCAGAAAACGCGAAATGTTCCAACTTCAGTTCTTCTTCCGAGCCCGTTGCTTCTGTATCAACTTCGATGAGGTGTACGACCGCAGTACCGCCGGCGTATAGCCACGCCCCTGCAAATGGAAATTCGGGCCTATAACCATTTTCAAGCCCTAAGACGGACACGTACCAGTCTATCATCTGATCTAGCCGCGTTGTGCGTAGGTTCACGTGGTCTAGTTTTTTGAGGGGCATATCAAGTTCCGCCTTTTGCATCTGGCCTCTTGCCTAGCGCATTGTGAATGCGAACTGAAAGCTCTTTCATCTTCGTAGTGACTTGGTAAAACGCCATAAGCATTCCCTAACGGAAAGAGAGCTTCATGAAACGCTCAAGGATCAACGACATCATGGCGGAAGCGGATGAGATGATCCGCCGCTACGGATTTGTACTGCCGCCTTTCGCGTATTGGACACCGGATGAGTTCCGTCAGAATGCGGATCGTGCCTCTGCCGTCATATCCTCGCGCTGTGGTTGGGATATCACCGACTATGGAGCAGGGCGCTACAAAGAAATGGGCTTGTTCCTATTCACCCTGCGCAATGGCCGCTTGGCCGATCTGCAAAGGGGCGGTGGAATGTGTTATGCTGAAAAGCTGTTGATTTCCAAACAAGATCAACTGTCTCCAATGCACACGCATGTGATTAAAGCGGAAGACATCATCAATCGTGGCGGTGCCACGATGGTAATCCAGCTCTTTGGGTCTGATGATAACGGAAACTTTGCTGAGGACCGTGGTGGCGTTGTGATGTGCGACGGGATTGAGCGTCGGTTTGAGGCAGGTGAGAAGTTGAAATTTGCACCCGGTGAAAGTGTTACGCTGATGCCTGGCGACTGGCATGCGTTCTGGGGTGAAGGTGGCGACGTGCTGATCGGCGAAGTCTCCACCGTCAACGATGATGAGACGGATAACGTGTTTCGCGAACCCATCGGACGATTTGCAGAGATCGAGGAAGACGTAGGTCCAAAACATTTGCTCGTCAGCGATTACGCCTGGATTTTCGAAAAATCTTAGAGATTTTTGCGACGACGTCGCGGCAACTGCCCTGATCTCGCCGGATTCTTCGGTCAGTTTGCGCATTGGGGGCGCATCCTGAGGGGGAGCCAATGATTTTTATCCGATCCGTGCTGCAACGGATTCACATATTTTGCTTGGGATTTGCCATCTCAGCAGCCTGCCTTGTATCTGCCGGAATGATCGCAGGGTACCAGCCAGAGGCTGATTTCGCTGCCGGAACTGTTGATGAACAATGGGCTGTTACACCCTAGAAGTTGACGTCCACGCCTGGCAGGTTCAGCGCTTTGACCAGATCCCGCACTTCTTGACGTGCTGCCACGTTGGAAATGTTGAGGTTCTTGATGCCGATATCGGCGAGATCAAGCAGTGTTAGTCCACGCGGAAACAACTCACGGAAGATAACCCGCTCTGAGAAGCCGGGTGCAACGCGGAACCCGACACGTTTGGCGAGCGAATCTACGGCATCCGTAATCTTCTTTTTGTTGTGCATCCGTTGCGTCCCGACACGGTTGCGCACGACAATCCAGTCAATTGGGTTCAAGCCTGCTTGCGCGCGGAGTTGGCGCGCTTGCCAGACCATTTCGGAATAGACGGACGGGCCAAGAACCTTATGCGTTTCAGGGTCGACATTCGCCAACAGATCGAAATCAATAAAGCTGTCATTGAGCGGTGTGACTAAGGTATCGGCTAGTGAGTGGGCCACTTGGCTTAGTCTTGTATGCGATCCGGGGCAGTCAATCACGATGAAATCGAAACGGCCTTCCATACCGGCCACAGCCTCGCTGAGACGTCGGTCATAGATATTCTCACCCGCGGCGAGGCTGGATTGCGCAATCTCCGGAAGCTCAACGACTTCGGCTGTGGGCAAGTTGAGGTCCATCTTGTCAGAATGCCGAATGCGGTTCTCACAGTAGCGGCTGAAGCTGCGCTGGCGCAGATCAAGGTCTAGCGCGCCGACCGTAAAGCCCATGCGCACCAATGCGGTCGTAACGTGCATGCAGTTGGTGGACTTGCCGGAGCCGCCCTTCTCATTCCCGAAAACGATGATATGCGCGGCCATATGTGCTTGCCTTTTTGTCTGCCCAAATTCCCCATTCGGGGTTGCGGACCTTATAGGCGTGCGCAGCGAAGGGGTGAAGCAGAACTAGCGTGAGATACTGAAGAAATTACCAACTGCGCCAGACACGCCACAACGCAAAACGCCGCCCCCGAGGGAGCGGCGCTTCATAAGTCGCGATGGTGAGGTGCTTAGAAGCCCAGACCTTCGTATTTGTTTTTGAACTTCGATACACGACCGCCAGTGTCCATCAGACGCTGGTTGCCGCCGGTCCATGCAGGGTGCGCGGACGGGTCGATGTCGAGGGACAGCTGGTC
This sequence comes from uncultured Litoreibacter sp., assembly GCA_947494435.1. GTDB lineage: Bacteria > Pseudomonadota > Alphaproteobacteria > Rhodobacterales > Rhodobacteraceae > Litoreibacter. The sequence goes on along the minus strand of CANLUY010000001.1, from coordinate 212,802 downwards.
GCCCTCGGCGCCCCAAGTGGATTTCATCTGAACGATGTCACCGTTTGTCATTTTGACGTTGATGACGTGGTATTCTGGATGGGTATCTTTTTTCATGACTACCGCTCCTTACGCGTCTGCGCCGCTTTTCAGCGGCTTGTAGTTGGTTTGCTCGGCGATACGAGCGGACTTACCGCGACGTGTGCGCAGGTAGTACAGTTTCGCGCGGCGGACTTTACCGCGGCGGACGACTGTGATGCTTTCGATGTTGGTGGAGTGCAGCGGGAAGACACGCTCTACACCTTCACCAAAGGAAATTTTGCGGACGTTGAACGAGCCGGCGATGCCATCGCCGTTATTGCGTGCGATGCAAACGCCTTCGTAGTTCTGAACACGGGTACGTGTGCCTTCGGTCACTTTATAACCGACGCGGATGGTGTCACCCGCTTTGAAGTCTGGGATGTCTTTGCCCAGTTCGGCGATTTGTTCCGCCTCGAGTTGTGCGATCAGATCCATCTGAAACGCTCCTTTGCTATGATCCCGGTTTGCCCGGTGAATGTTTCGTGCGTCCCAAGAGCTGTTGGTCTTCTTCCGGGTCCACAAGGATGTGCCCGCCACAGATCAGGTCGTCATTACTTTGAGGTGCCATTGTCTTGCTATCCGTTCATCGCGTCGAAGAAAACGCATCGGAAGATCAATAAAATAACGGCGCTGGTCAGTATTCTGATTCCAGATTGACGCGGTATAGGAGGGTTTTGGGACTGGATCAAGCCCCATGAACGGTTTCATCCGCCCCGCATGCGGGGGATTATGTAAATTATTGAAAACAAACAGTTTCGAGAAATAGTAACGAAATTTTAACCCGCGCGGAAAATCACGGCAAGTCTCGCTATAACGTGAGGCGTTGGCGGCTTGCACACCCGCTCCGCACGGTTAGCATGTTGGCACACCTATACCAGACCTCCACAGATTGAGATGCCTTATGCCAAAGTCCGACCCAAACCGCGCGCGCAACATGATTACGGGCGCTTTGGTCGCAGATGCCGCGACCATGGGGCTGCATTGGGTCTATGACCAAGACCATATCCGCACACTTGCCCCTGACGCGCCTGAGTTTCGCACGCCTCAGGCGCAGGATTATGCGGGCGTTCCCGGATATTTCGCCCATGGAGGCCGCGAGAGTGGGGCGCAATCGCAATATGGAGAGCAGGTGCTTGTTATGCTGCGCTCCCTCATTAGCACAGACGGTGTTTTTGAGCCGCGTCATTTCCAATCGAGCTTCTCTGCGCATTTTGGATATGGCGGCAGCTATGTCGGCTATATCGACCACGCGACGCGTGAAACCCTCGACAATCTGCGCCGCGCTGAAGACAGCGCGATGGCGGAGGCGCGCAAAATACCGTTTGACGGCGATCCCGGTGTCACCACGACAATGGTCGTCAAAGCGCTATCACTGCTGAAGCAGGGCGATCCCGATACGTTGCGTGACCGGTTCACCGAAGCCGTGCGGATCACGCATAAGGAGGAGGCCACGCTGGACTATGGCTTGCAGGTCTTGGACGCGATCGTCGCCGCCCCGCCCGCGCGTGGGGCGAAGGATGTGCAATTGCCTGCGATTGCCAAACTGCCGGGGCTTGTCGCCAAGCTGGCAGATGCGTCCGATGCGGAGTTTGAGCAGCAGACACAGCTTGCGATCCGGTTGACCAATGACCATGACACGGCTGTCGCCTATGGCCGTGTCGCCGCGCATATGATGCGCGCGGCTGTGCGGGGCGGGCAAAGCGGGGACGTCATCGTGGCAGGGCGTGCGGTGGCCGAGCCTCAGATCGAGGCCGATATTGCCAAAGCCCTCGCCATGTCAGACAAAAGCGTGGAGGAGGTCACCCGCCATTTCGGCATGGCCTGCGATCTGAGCTACGCCATTCCGAGCGTTATCTTCAACGTCCAGACGGCAGCAAACTACAAAGAGGCTGTGACGCGCAACATCTACGCAGGTGGCGACAATTGCGGGCGCTCTATCTTGGTTGGTGCAGTGATGGGAGCGGTGTTCGGTACAGATGAGGGGGCGGGCATACCGTCTAACTGGGGGAAAAAACCGCCTCGCTGAACAGCGTGGATTGGCAGGGGTTTGGTGTAGCTTAGCCAGCTTTGTCGGGGGCGTGGTTGAAAGGACAAAAAACCTGCATTGATTTGCAGACTTGTTTTCACGATTGCGCCAAAAACGGGCCACATTGCTTGGCTTTTATGACGGGGACACACGCAGATTTGGCGGGGACCCCTGATGGCACAGAGCGATTTTCAAGAACGTTTGAACCGTATTTCACAAAAAGCCGCGACCGCGGACGGACCATCTGATCCTTCAGGCGGTTTTTCTGATCCTGCGCCTGTGATGCGTCGAAAGCGGGGCGGTTCGCCGCATTTGATGGGGCCGATCATGTTTGTCGGTTTTCTCGGCTTTGCACTTTCTGCGTTCATTGTGATGTCGTTGACCAATCACGTCACCGGTTTTTTCGGCGTTATGACAGGAACCCACGTGCTGAGCGTTGATGGCGCCCCGCAGAAGGGTGGAGAAACGCCTGCAATACCGAAAACGGGCAAATTGCTTCCGATCCAAGCCTTTCCACCTGCCCCTGAGGGGTGGGTTCGGATGACACAGGATGATGCGCTTGGTGGCAATTTGCTTGCAAAGGTAACGCAGGACTGGCCTGCCACCGGCACGCCGTTGGAACAGAATTTCGGTTATAAGCGCTTGAAGAGTTTCGCAAAAATCTATGCGACATCTGATATCGAAACACGGATGACCGCGAACCGGAAATCCTCTGCTTTGTATTTGTCGACGGAAGGCAATTATATCAATGTCGGCATGGTGTACCGCACCAAATCCAAACTTCTGGGCGATCCGTCCCAGCCTGCCTCGTGGGCTGATACGTTGGAACAGGAAGCGGGCAGGAAGTTGAAGCCGAAGCACATTATCGAACGGGTCGAGCTGGCGGGGTTCACGGCGATCAATCGCACACAGCCATCCGGCAGCAGCATCTTGAAGCGGCCACTGGGCGACAATCGTGATGTCTCGACCGTGGTTGATCTGCGGGTACCGCTGACGCACCGCGCGTTGATCTCAATCTCCGGCGTTGCAAGTGCGACCGAGCTTGAGCGTCTGCTGGCGCTCATTGATGTGGATCGACTGCCTTAGACCGTTCAGGCGCGTTTAGTCGCCGTCATTTGCTTTGTTCCACAAATCTGGGCGGCGCTCTTGCGTGAGCGCCTCGGATTGCTGCTGCCGCCACGTGGCGATTTTGCCGTGATCGCCTGAGGTGAGAACTTCGGGAACTGTGCGGCCTCTGAATTCCGCCGGGCGGGTGTATTGGGGGTGTTCGAGCAGGCCGTTGGAGTGGCTTTCCTCTTGCGTGCTATCTGCGTTGCCGAGCACGCTGTCTTGTAGGCGGACGGTAGCGTCCAGCATGGCTTGGGCGGCGATTTCGCCACCCGTCAGGACAAAATCACCGAGGGAGACTTCTTCGATTTCATATTCATCAAGGACGCGTTGATCGACGCCTTCGAACCTGCCGCAAAGGAGGGTGATGCCTTCGGTCTGGCTCCATTCCTGCGCTTTGGCTTGGGTGAAAGGGGTTCCGCGCGGCGACAGGTAGACGATGGGCCATGTCTTGCGATCTGCAGGCGTGCGTTTGGACGCGAAATCGAGGGCTTTGGCGACGACATCGGCGCGCAGGACCATGCCCGCGCCGCCGCCATAGGGCGTGTCATCCACGTTGCGGTGCTTGCCCTCACCGAAGATGCGCAGGTCGATGGTCTCAAGCGCCCAAAGCCCGTCTTTCAGTGCTTTGCCGGTCAGCGATGCGCCTAAGACGCCGGGGAAGGCCTCGGGAAATAGGGTGATGATCTTGGCGACCCAGGCGTCTTTGAGCTTGGTTTCTTCCATCAGGTCTCGCGGTTGCAGCGAAGTGGTGATGGATTTGCGCCCGTGGGATTTGGCAGGAGTGGCGGTCATTTTTCCTTGCCTATGCTTTCTTCGGGCGGGTCGACAATGACACGGCGCGCGGCGAGATCGACGGTGGGCACGACTTCGCGCGTGAAGGGCAGAAGCAGGGTTTTGACGCCGGGGCCGCGAATGTCGAGGATGTCGCCTGCGCCGTGATTTTCAACTGCGGCGATCTTGCCGATCTTGGTACCGCCGGTGTCCAGCACGTCGAGGCCGATCAGGTCGGTGTAGTAATATTCGTCGTCTGGTAGCTCAGGTAGCAGCGCGCGGTCGGCATACAGCTTGGTGCCTTTGAGCTTGTCGGCCTCGTCCTTGAAGCGGATGCCGGACAGGCGCGCGGCGAAGCCGTTCTTGACGGTGCGGGTGATCTTGACGGTGTATTCCTCGCCCTTTTCCGTGTGCAGCGGGGAGTAATTGGCGATGTCGGAGGGTTCCGCGCAGAATGATTTCAGGCGCACTTCGCCTTTGACGCCAAACGCGCCCGCGATGACGCCGACCACGATCTTGTCTTTGCTCATTGGCTTGCTCCGATACACAATCCGCGTGCGTTTACTGTGCCGCCTGCGTTGGTGCAGCGGCCGTCGTTCAGGATGCGCTCTACCTTGAGGCCGCCATAGAAGGCCAGCCCCATCAAGACCAAAGTGATGAGTTTGCGCATGTCTCAGACCTCTTGGATATGAAGCGCGTCGGCGCGGGTTTCCCAGCCGAGTTGTTCAAGTTCGGGGGTGTCATTGGCGCGCTCAGGGTAGCCGACGCAAAGGTAGCCGACCAAGCGCCAGTCTTCGGGGGCGTTCAAGTCTTTGCGCAATTGTTCGGGGTCAAGGATGGAGACCCAGCCTGTGCCAAGGCCCTCTGCGCGGGCTTTCAGCCAGAAGAGCGTGATGGCGGAAACGACGGAGTAGCGGCGCATCTCGGGCATGGAGGCGGCACCGAGGCCGTGGCCTTTCGCGGTTTCCTCGTCGCAGAATATCGCCAGTTGCACTGGCGCGTCTTGCATGCCGGAGAGTTTGAGTTGCGCGTAGCTGTCTTGTTTGTCTTGGGTCTGATCCGCGAGCGCTGTCGCGTTGGCGGTTTTGTAGTTGTCCAAGGCTTTGGCGCGGGCTTCTGCGCTGTTCACCCGCAAGATGCGCCACGGCTCGGACAGGCCGACGGAGGGCGCAAAGGAAAACGCATCGAGGCACCGCGCAAGCAGTGCCTCGTCAATGGGATCGGTGCGGAAGCGGCGCACATCGCGCCGCCACTGCATCAATGCCTCTAGCTCGTCCCGAAACTCGCGGGAAAAAGCATGCATAGCTTACTCTGCTTTTGCCTCTTCTGCAGCAGCTTCTTCGGCGGGTGCCTCTTCAGCTGGTGCTTCTTCAGCAGGCGCAGCAGCGGCTTCAGCAGCAGCGTCGGCTGCGGCTTGGGCTTTTGCGGCTTTTTCTTCAACGCGCTCTTGAGCTTTCTTGCCCGGCTCACCTTTTTTCAGGTTCGCGCGCTCTTTCTTCTCAAGAACACCGGCAGCTTCCAAGAAACGAGACACACGGTCGGTCGGCTGTGCGCCTTTGTCGAGCCAGTGCTGAACGCGCTCCATGTCGAGCTTCACACGCTCTTCGCTGTCTTTTGGCAGCAATGGGTTATATGTGCCCAGTTTCTCGACGTAACGACCGTCACGTGGCATGCGGCTGTCAGCTGCAACAACACGGTAGAAGGGGCGTTTTTTGGACCCACCACGGGCCAGACGGATTTTCATTGCCATTGTGTTTTCTCCTTAGATGGCGTGTCAGGCATGTGCCTGAAATTACTTGAAACTCTTGTGGTTCTGGATGACTTCCCGAATGATGAAATTCAGGAAGGATTTGGCGAATTCGGGGTCGAGGTCGGCACGTTTTGCCAAATCCTCAAGTCGTTCTATTTGCGTGGCCTCGCGGGCGGGATCAGAGGGCGGCAGGTCATGTGCAGCCTTCAGCTTGCCCACGGCTTGGGTGTGCTTGAACCGCTCGCCCAGCGTGTAGACGAGGATTGCGTCCAGGCGGTCGATAGAGGCGCGATGCTCTTTCAACAGCTCTGCGGCGCGGGTGACGTCATCAGACATTATGCGGCCTCCGGAATAGGGTGGCGGTAGATCAGGCAGGGGCCGGAGCTTTCCGGCTTTGGGGCGTTTGCATCCAATTTCGCGCCAAGACGCTCTGCCAGTTTGATGGAGGCGTCGTTTTCCGGCGCGATGTAGCTGACCACAGTGTCCCAACCGAGCGTGTCATAGGCATAGGCCACGCAGGCTTCTGCGGCCTCACGCGCGATGCCTTTGCCCTCATGGGCGGCGTCGAACAAAACCCAGCCGACTTCTTTTTCCGCCCAGCCATGCGGATACCAATGGCCGACGATCCCCAGCGGGGTGTCATCGCCTTTGAGCGTCACGACAAACATGCCAAACCCGTTCATCACCCAATGGCCGATCTCTGTTCCGAAGAAGTCCCATGCTCTGCGCGCTGTCTTCGGCCCGCCGGTATATTGCGACCGCTCTGTGGCGTAGAACGCCATGAAGGTTGGGGCATCTGACGGCTTTGGGGGCCGCAGGATCAGACGCTCTGTCTCAAGCGTGGGAGTTTGAAAGACGACGCTCATGCCGCGATCTTCCGGTGGCGGTAGACGACCACATCGTCGGACGTTTCGCCTTCGGGCAGTGGTGCGTCGGGATCAATGGTGGCGCCCAGCCGTTCAGCCAAGGCGCGCGATTTGGTGTTGGCGGGGTCAACATAGCTGACGACATCCGACCAGCCGAGAGTTGCGAACGCGTAGTCGCGAATGGCGGTTGCGGCCTCAAATGCGTGGCCTTTGCCGCGTGCAGAGGGCAGGAACATCCAGCCCAATTCCCGCTCGGGGTCGGTAAACTCAAGGTTCAGTCCGACAAAGCCCAGCAGGGTTTCGTCGTCTGATTTGTCTGCGCTCCACGTGCCGTGGCCATGCAGCGCCCAGCCCGCGATACCGACGCAATAGTCGTCCCATGCGTCTGGGCGGCTGAACGGGCCGCCCATAAACCCATCCACGTCACCGGCCATGATCTCGGCATAGGCGTCGAAATCATCCAGCACAGGCATGCGCAGCGTCAGGCGCTCGGTATGGAGAGTGGGGGCGATCATTTCTTTTTGCCGAACCCGGACAGACCCGGAGGCAATTGGCCGCCGCCCAGACCCGGCAGTCCGCCCATGCCGCCGGGCACGTTCATGCCCATTTTCTTGGCGGCTTCTTCCATTGCTGCGGGGTCGTTCATATCGGGCATACCGCCTTTGCCGAACATGCCTTTCATGGCCTGTTTCAGCATGCCGCCTTTGCCCATTTTGCCCATCTTCTTCATCATGTCGGACATCTGGCGCTGCATTTTCAGCAATTTGTTGAGGTCCGAGACTTCCATGCCGGAGCCTGCCGCGATGCGTTTCTTGCGGCTGGCTTGCAGAAGCTGCGGGTTCGCACGCTCCTTCTTGGTCATGGATTGGATCAGAGCGATTTGTTGTTTCAGGACCTTGTCATCGAGGCCTGCTTTGTCGGCTTGGGCGGCCATTTTCTTCATGCCGGGCATCATCGACATCATGCCTTCCATGCCGCCCATCTTGAGCATTTGCTCCAGCTGCATCTTCAGGTCGTTCATGTTGAACTGACCTTTGGTGAAGCGCTTCATCATCTTCTCAGCCTGTTCGGCCTCGATGGTTTCCTGCGCTTTTTCGACGAGGGAGACGATGTCGCCCATGCCAAGGATGCGGCCAGCGATACGGTCCGGCTCGAAGGTTTCGAGCGCGTCCATCTTCTCGCCCAAGCCCACGAATTTGATCGGCTTGCCGGTGACGGCGCGCATCGACAGCGCCGCGCCGCCGCGACCGTCGCCATCCATACGGGTCAGGACGACGCCGGAGATGCCGATCTTGTCGTCGAACTCTTCCGCAACCTCGACGGCGACTTGGCCGGTCAGACCATCGACGACCAGAAGCGTTTCACGCGGGTTGACGACATCACGGACGTCTTCAACCTCTTTCATGAGGACTTCGTCGATCTGAAGACGACCGGCGGTGTCGAGCATGTAGACGTCGTAGCCGCCTAGTGTCGCTTGCTGCTTGGCGCGGCGGGCGATGTCGACAGGCTTTTCGCCTTTGACGATCGGCAGAGTGTCGACGCCAATCTGGGTGCCGAGGATCGCGAGCTGGTCCATCGCGGCAGGGCGATAGATGTCGAGCGACGCCATCAGGACCTTCTTCTTGTTCTTTTCCTGCAGCCGCTTGGCCAGCTTGCCGGTCGTGGTGGTCTTACCGCCACCTTGCAGGCCGACCATCAGGATCGGGGCGGGCGGGTTGTCGATTTTCAGCTCGCCCGGTTCTTCATTGTCGCCTGCGAGCACATGTTTCAGCTCGTCATGGACGATCTTGATGACCTGCTGGCCGGGTGTGACGGATTTGGTGACGTTCTGGCCGGTGGCTTTTTCGGCCACGGCTTTGACGAAATCGCGCGCGACGGGCAGGGAGACGTCGGCCTCAAGCAGGGCCACGCGGACCTCGCGGAGCGCGGTTTTGACGTCATCCTCAGACAGGGCGCCTTGCTTGGTGAGCTTGTCAAAGACGCCGGAGAGGCGTTCGGATAGGTTCTCAAACATAAGCTCTCTGGCTCCTTTTTCCTCGGTTTGCTCCTATGTATATAGGAACGCTCAAACAGTTTTGCCCCCTCCCGCTCAGTGTTGAGTGGGGTCCAAACAAACAGTTTGGCCCCCACGGGCGAGACTCGCTGGTGGGGGGCGATCCCTGCACAATGCGGGGACCGGAAGATCAGTGCTTCCGGATGTTGAGCGGGGTTTATGCCTGTGTGGTCAGTGAGTCAAGCCGGGTCTGGCGTAGGGCGATCTTGTTCTAACCACGCGTTGATCGCTGTCGCGACGCCTGCGTGGTCGCCGATATTGGAGTAAGACGCGGTGATCGGGTGGCGACCTGCGCTTTCGCCTTTCAGTACGAGCGTCACACGGTGCAGCGTGCCATTGTCGCTTTGGGTGCTTTCCAGATCGGCGCGCAGGACGTCTTTGAGGTCATGCACGATCCGCACCGCCTCACGCATGTTTTTGCGCTGGATGGTCAATGTGCCGTCCTTGCGGTTGAAGATCAGTTGAACCCTGCGCGCGAAGACGTAGAGACAGACCAGCGGAATGCCCGCGCCGAGCAGGAAGACAATGCCGACCCACTCCCCCAGTGCCAGCACGCTGATACCAATGCCCGCAAAGACAAGGGCCATGAGCGCCATGGCGATGGAGACGAGAATGGGGTTCTCGCCAACGATCAGCTGTGCGTGCGTGTTTCGTGAAATCTTCATAGATTGTGTTGTAAGGGCAGTCTTTCCGGACTGTCAAAGACGTGACATCCGCCGATATGATCGGGTCGGGCATCTTCCCCTTGGCAGTGGGGAGGGGATCTGCAAAACTGAACGCTAAAGAATTGAAGCTGCCGACAACGTGAATAGGTGCACAAATGGATATCGACAATTGGGATGAGTTTCGGACCGCTTATCAGGTTGCGCGCTTGCGGACGGTTTCAGCGGCGGCAGATGTGTTGGGGGTGCACCACGCGACCGTGATCCGGCATATCGATTCCCTCGAGGGCAAGCTGGGTGCGAAGCTGTTTCAACGCCATGCACGCGGTTACACGCCAACCGAAGCGGGCGAAGATTTGTTGACCGTCGCGGGCGCAACCGAAGATCAGCTGACGCAGTTGGCGGGGCGTATTCATGGACGCGGGGCGTCGGTTTCTGGCGAGTTGATCGTGACGTGCCTGCCGCAGATGTCGCCTTTGATGGCGCGCACGTTGACAAAGTATCAAGCCGACAACCCCGAGGTACGGGCGCAATTGATCGTTGATACGCGCCCCTTGCGCTTGGAATATGGCGAGGCACATGTGGCCCTGCGTGCGGGTGCGCCGGGCAATGATCTGGATAATATCGTTAGTGAAATCGGCCAGTTGCGCATGGGTCTGTTCGCGCACAAAGACTACATCTTCCGCCACGGCCCGCTCAACGGATTAGACGACATCCCAAATCACCGCTTTTGCCGCGTGATCAATCTTGATCCGCGCGCGCCGTTCATGAAGTGGATTGGGGAGAAAGTGCCGGAGGCCAATGTTGTCTACAAATGTTCTGACACAAACACTGTGCAGGATGCCGTGTTGGCAGGCGCGGGGATCGGATTTTTGCCCTCTTATATGGGACAGGAAGACCCGAACATGCGGGAAGTGATGGAGCCAAACCCCGCTTGGTTCTCGACCTTCTACTGTGTGACGCATGTTGATTTGCACAGAACTGCGAAGGTGCATTCTTTTGTGACCTTCCTCAAAGAAGAAGCAAAAACTTGGGCTGATACGACGGCCTGAAATGGCAGCTGAGTTTCCGCCGAGCCTATGGGCCGCAACCGCGACACCTTTTGAGGAAAGCCCGCGTGCCGCAGGGCAGATATCGTGTGACGTTGCGATCGTGGGTGCGGGGTTCACTGGGCTGCGCGCAGCCTTGCATCTGGCGGAAGCCGGAAGTGATGTGGTCGTACTGGATGCAGGCGATGTGGGCTGGGGCGCGTCAGGACGCAATGGCGGGCAGGTCAATCCGATGTTGCCCTTTAACGGACCGGAGCAGCTTGAAGCCCTAATTGGTCCCGTTTATGCGGAGCGTCTGGCGGAAACCTCCCTCGGGTCGGCGGACGCACTGTTTGATCTGATCCAAAGCTATCAGATTGACTGCCAGCCCCGTCAAAACGGCTGGTTGCGGGTCAATCACTGCGCCAAGATCGCGGCGACCACGCGCGCCAACGCGCAAGGCTGGAACCGCTACGGCGCGGGAATGGAGGAGGTCACGGGTGCAGATTTGCATGCGTTGACCGGAACCAAGACATATCAGTCTGGGATCTTCGCCCCGAAAGGCGGGGCCATTCACCCCCTCTCGCTTGCGCGCGGCGTTGCGCGGGCAGCGCGGGGCGCGGGGGCGCAGATATTCGGCCAATCTGCGGTTAAAAGCCTGACGCAAACCGCATCAGGGTGGGCGTTGCGGACAGAGGGCGCACAGATCACGGCGCAGACGGTGATCTTGGCGACGAATGGCTACACGGACGGGCTGCTGCCGGCCCTGCCCAAAACGATCTTGCCCCTTGTGAGCATTCAGGTCGCCACTGATCCGGTTGAGGGCGGGATCATTGATGACATTCTGCCTGACGGGCAGACGATCTCCGACACGCGCAGGGTCATCATGTATGCGCGGCGGGAGCCGGATAATCGCATGGTGTTCGGTGGCGTTGGGAAAAAAACGCTGTCGGGTCAAATCACCGGACATGAAGCGTTGATCCGCGATGCGGTCCGTGTGTTTCCGCAGCTTTCAAACGTCACCTGGCGGTACCGATGGGGTGGTCAGATCGCCGTGACTGAGGATCATTTGCCGCATCTTTACGAACCGGCGCGCGGCTTGATTGCGGGACTTGGATATAACGGGCGCGGTGTGGCGATGAGCCATGTGATGGGCAAAGTGATGGCAGAACGTGCCTTGGGCGCGGCGGCGGACAGTTTAGCATTTCCTGTGTCCACCATGACGCCGATGCCGTTTCGACGGACTCAAATGATAGGCAAAGGAGCTGCGATCTTGTGGTGGCAATTGCGCGACCGGCTTGAAATGACGCTGGGATGAACGAGGCCACCAAAGGCCATTTGGCCGTGCTGCTGTTCTCGACACTTGTGGCCGGGTCCTTCGCTTTGGGGGGCATTGTCGCCAATGATATCGCGCCCACTGCATTGAACGCGGCGCGATTTGTTATCGCGTCTGTGTTGATTGGCGCAGCGGCGCTGGCGACGGGCGGCATTCCGCGTGCCAGTTGGCAGGCGCCGTGGCGCTACTTGGTCTTGGGTGGGCTGTTCGCTGTTTATTTTGTCTTGATGTTTGAGGGGTTGAAGACTGCGCCGCCAGTTTCCACGGCGGCGGTTTTCACGCTGACACCTGTCATCACGGCGGTTGTCAGCTTCTTTTTGTTGCGCCAGATCACGACGCTTTGGATGGCGCTGGCTTTAGCTGTTGGCGGGGCGGGGGCGCTTTGGGTGATCTTTCGCGCGGATCTTGCGGCGCTTTTGGCGTTTGAGATCGGGCAGGGTGAGGTGATTTTCTTCGTGGGATGTGTGGCGCATGCGATCTACACGCCGATGATCCGCAAGCTGAACCGCGGGGAGCGCCCGTTGGTTTTTTCCTTCGGGACTATCTGCGCGGGGCTTTTGGTGCTGATAGCTTGGGGGTGGAGCGATATCCGCGCGACCGCATGGTTGAGCCTGTCGCCGATTGTGTGGGTCACTATTCTATATGTGGCGATCTGTGCGTCCGCGATCACCTTCGTTTTGGTGCAATTCGCCTCCATGCGGCTGCCATCGGCCAAGGTGATGGCCTACACCTATCTGACCCCAAGCTGGGTCATTCTGTGGGAAATCGGATTGGGCAATGGCGCGCCACCTGTGGCCGTGTTGTTGGGCGTTGCGTTAACAGTGGTGGCCTTGCTGATGTTGTTGAGGTCGGAGTCTTAAGGCTCCCATCTCTCCTGCTTTTCCATCACGAAATAGAGGGAGAAGATCGCGCCTGCCATCATAAGGCCGATGCCTGTATTCATAGAGCCGAAATATGCGACAGCAGTATTCACCGTCTCTTCTGCGCGTTGCAAACGATTTGGATCTGCAGGGTCCTCGGGCAGCCAATGATAGGGGTATTGATTGGTCCAGACCATATAAGCCAGAGAGCTGAAGAAGCCCAAAACGGAGAAGGCAGCCAGAAATTTCATATCACCGATCCATGACAGCAGTTGTACAGGTCCGGTTTGGATACCGCCTAAATTTGTCAGAAATTTGGTGTGGTTTGGGTCAGGATGTGCCCAATTCCTTGTCCAGATAGGCCTCAAACGCGTCGAAATTCAGGGCTTTCAACTGGCCGAAGCTTTCGATCCAGACGATGGCCTCGCGCATGGCATCGGGCTCAAGCTTGCACCATTTGACCCGTCCGCGTTTCTCTTGGCTGATGAGGCCCGCTTTTGTCAGGATCGTGAGATGTTTGGAGATCGCGGCGAGGGACATCTCGAACGGCTCGGCCACGTCTGTGACGGCCATGTCGTCTTCCAAAAGCATCGTCAGGATCGCACGGCGTGTGCGATCTGACAAAGCTGCAAATACGCTGTCGATCTTGTCATCCATGGCTCCGTCATAGCGGGGAATGGCGCGGGGCTCAAATACTGCGGCTGTTGGGCTTTTGCGACGGCATTTCGAACCTGAGGACATCAAGCTGGTGTTGCGTCAGCCCAATGTCCTTCGCGATCTTGTCGGTCAGGTCTTTGGGTAAGCGGTCCACGCGCCGGCGCGGGCGGTGTGAGTTTTTGGTACGATCAGCAAAGGGATACCATGCGCGCCAAAGCGCGTTCATTTCGAAGAAAGCCATGTCTAGCCTCATAAAATACGGAAGGTCTGCGATTGTTATGCACTGCATTGCGCGCTTAATCAAAAACCATTCCTTGACAGTATATGTGAGAAAAACTCACATATAGGGATGCCCCGTCAGCTTCCCCCACTAAATGCTCTGCGCGCCTTTGAGGCGGCGGGGCGTCATGAAAGCTTCTCCCGCGCTGCTGATGAGTTGGGGGTCAGCCATTCGGCGATCTCAAAACATGTGCGCGGGCTTGAGGACAGGTTGGGCGTGCAATTGTTCCGTGATGCGTCACGCGGTGTCGTACTGACGCAAAACGGTGCGGCCTATCTCGCACAATTGACGCCAGCCTTTGACACAATCGCGGAAGCCACTGAGGCGTTCGACGCGCGGCCCGCAGGCACAGTGTTGGTCAATTCCGAAACGGTTTTTGCGCTGAAATGGCTGGTGCCCAATTTGAAACGCTTCACCGATGCGCATCCGGAGATCACGGTGGAACTGGACGCCACCGAGGTCATTGTCGATATCGCGCGGTATGAGGCCGATATTGCGATCCGGTTTTTTCTGGCAGGCGCGCCGGATGGGGTCGCCGAATTGATCAGTGATTGCGCCATCTATCCCTATGCCGCGCCCTCCATCGCGAACCAGATTGCGGCGGATCCGGAAAAATTGCTGGACTATCCGCTGCTGCGTGACCGCGGAGGCGATCCGTGGGCGCGCTGGTTTGACGAGATCAATCGCCCCGATCTGGCCGCCCGTGTTCCCCAGACGCGGCGGTTGCGTGCGATGCTTGCGATTGAAGCCGTGATTGCAGAGCAGGGCGTGTTGCTGTCGTCCGCCGATAACGTAAAACATGACGAAGAGGCAGGCCGGCTTACGCGGTGCTTTGATCACGGGTTCCGGCAAGGCACGTATCACATGCTGTTTGGCGAAGGTGTGTTGCGGCGCAAACCCGTGCGTGTGTTCCGTGACTGGCTTCTGAAAGAAACAGCGATGTTCCGAAGCGGAAAACTCCCCACTTAGTCCGCCGCGAATATGCGGATTTGTCGCAGTCTCCGATGGGTGAAATTTCTGCATCGCCACATATCTCTGGTGCAGTGAAACTGGAGATGGAACCCCGTGAAAAACGAACCCGACATTGTTGCTGACTACGCCGTAAATTCCGTTGCAATCGTGGAGCATCATGCGCCGCAAGACTTCCGCGACCGCTTTGCGCTGCGCCTCGTCAAATTCATGCGCATCTTTGCCGATAAGTTCTTCGCGGGCCGCTATGGTCACCGTGCCGTCGTTCTGGAAACTGTCGCTGCCGTGCCCGGTATGGTCGGCGGGCTGTTGCAGCACCTCAAAGCATTGCGCCACATCCGTGACGATCAGGGCTGGATCAAAGAGCTGATTGAAGAGGCCGATAATGAGCGGATGCATCTGATGACATTCATCAAAATCGCGCAGCCCTCAGGGTTTGAGCGGTTCTTGATCGCCGTCACGCAAATGATTTTCTACAACCTCTACTTCTTCCTCTATCTGCTTGCCCCCCGTGTGGCACACCGTGTTGTGGGGTACCTCGAAGAAGAAGCGGTGATCAGTTACACGCAATATCTTGAGCAGATCGACGCTGGTCTGGTTGAAAACGTCCCCGCGCCACAGATCGCAAAGGACTATTGGAACTTGCCGGAAGATGCGCGTCTGCGTGAGGTGGTTATTGTGATCCGTGCTGACGAGGCCGGGCATGCCGACAAAAACCATGAGTTCGCAAATAAGATTGCGAGCGGCGAACATCCTTAACAAAACGAGGCAGCGGCGGAGATATCGCTGCTGCCGTTCCGACGTAAAAACGAAACCATCAACCAAATGGTTGAATAAGCGCAAACCTTCGTAATCCCGAGGGTGCGACGAAATTAGCCGCCCCAGTTCTTGAAAAATATAATAATTACAGTTTATTAGCGCGTTGCACTGGGAATTGACTCCTGCGCGTCCAAAACCTATCACACCCCCAATTGACCGCGTGCGCTTTTAAGGAGTCTTTTCGTGGCGACAGAACCGGACAAAGAGGGCCTGAAAGCGCTCGACGACCGGATCGAGGCGCTGAAAAAGACGGCTTTACCCGAAGCGCGAGTGGAAGAGCATTATTCGCAAGCGCAGCAGGGCTGGCGGATGGTGACAGAGCTGGTAGCCGGTCTGTTGATCGGCTTTGGCATTGGATACGGGCTCGATTGGGCGTTCGGCACGATGCCGCTGTTTCTGGTGCTGTTTATATTGTTGGGTTTCATTGCGGGCGTCAAAACGATGATGCGCACCGCGAAGGAAATCTCCGAAGAGCAAGCGGCCTCGGCCGCGCGACAGAAGAAGGACGAGTGACTTGGCAGAAAAAGAAGACGGCGGTCTCGTATTTCACCCGATGGATCAGTTTATCGTCAAACCATTGTTTGGCGACGGTCCCGTTGGCGTTCTGACAATCACAAACTCCACGTTGTGGATGGCGCTGACCGTTCTGGCAGTCATTGCTTTGCTGGTTTTGGGCACGCGCTCGCGCGCCATCGTGCCGACCCGCAGCCAATCAGTCGCTGAGTTGGCGTATGGCTTCGTCTACCAGATGGTCGAGGACATCACCGGCAAAGATGGCGTGAAATATTTCCCGTATATCATGACATTGTTCATGTTTATCCTATTCTCGAACTACCTTGGTCTGTTGCCAATGGCGTTCACACCGACGTCGCACATCGCTGTTACCGCCGTGCTGGCCGTGGCTGTATTCCTCGCTGTGACTGTGCTGGGCTTCGTGAAGAATGGCGCATCTTTCCTGAGCCTCTTCTGGGTCTCCTCTGCACCTCTGGCGCTGCGCCCGATCTTGGCATTGATCGAGGTAATCAGCTATTTCGTACGCCCCGTCAGCCACTCCATTCGTCTGGCAGGCAACATGATGGCTGGTCACGCGGTGATCAAAGTCTTCGCGGCGTTCGCTGCGGTGGTCGCGATTTCCCCGCTGTCCATTCTGGCCATCACCGCAATGTACGGTCTGGAAATGCTCGTCGCAGGCATCCAAGCCTACGTGTTTACAATTCTGACGTGTGTCTACCTGAAAGACGCGCTTCACCCGCATCACTAAAGTTTTGACGGCAGTCCCGTCAGATACATCTACCTAAATTCCATCGTAAGGAGAAAAGACATGGAAGGCGATATCGCACAAATGGGTCAATTCATCGGCGCAGGCCTGGCATCTGTTGGCATGGGCGGCGCGGCCGTCGGTGTGGGCAACGTTGCAGGCAGCTTCCTGTCCGGCGCATTGCGCAACCCATCCGCTGCTGCTGGCCAGACAGCCACACTGTTTATCGGCATCGCGTTTGCGGAAGCTCTGGGGATCTTCTCGTTCCTCGTCGCTCTGCTTCTGATGTTCGCAGTATAATCCTTTAAGCCATCCTTACGCTTGGGCGGGACCACATGTGTTCCGCCCTGAGTAACCGGTTTTTTGGAGGCCATCATGGCAACAGAAACGACAGGAGATGCAGCCGCAGCAGCCCCAGGCATGCCGCAGCTCGACTTCTCAACATTCCCAAACCAGATCGCTTGGCTGGTTATCACGTTGATCGTGATTTACGTTGTGCTGTCCCGCATTGCTCTGCCCCGTATCGGGTCAGTTCTGGCGGAGCGCTCAGGCACGATCACGAATGACATCGCGGCGGCGGAAGAGCTGAAGCAGAAGGCAGTTGAGGCGGAAGACGCCTACAACAAGGCTCTCGCAGATGCGCGCGTCGAAGCGGCGAAAATTGTGGCTGACACGAAGGCGGATATCCAGAAAGACTTGGACAAAGCCATCGCCGAAGCAGATGCAGAAATTGCTGCACGGGCTGCGGAGGGCGAGAAAGTCATCGCCTCCATCCGTGACAGTGCGGAAAAAGATGCAGCGACCGTGGCGAAAGACATCGCTAAGGACATCGTTGCCGCCGTTGCACCCAGCAAGATCGACGCCAAAACCGTCACGGCTGCTGTGACCGCAAAGATGAAAGGGTAGAGAGATGAAAAAGCTATTTACCCTTCTGGCTCTTGCCCCTGCACCAGCTTTCGCGGCCGGTGATAAGCCGTTCTTCTCACTTGCGAACACGGACTTTGTTGTCCTGATCGCGTTCCTTCTGTTCATCGGCGTTTTGGTTTATTTCAAAGTGCCGGGGCTTGTGATGGGGATGCTCGACAAGCGGGCCGAGACCATCAAATCCGAGCTTGATGAAGCCAAAGCGCTGCGCGAAGAGGCGCAGACCATTTTGGCCTCCTATGAGCGCAAGCATCAGGAAGTGACCGAGCAATCGGAGCGTATTATCGAAAACGCGAAGAAAGAAGCGCAAGCTGCGGCGGAACAAGCCAAGGAAGACCTGAAGCTGTCCATCGCGCGACGTTTGACTGCTGCGGAAGAGCAGATCGCTTCTGCCGAAGCTGCTGCTGTGAAGCAAGTCCGTGATCGTGCTGTGACTGTAGCGATTGCCGCGGCTGCGGATGTGGTCGCTGCGAAAACATCGGCTGCGGATCAGAACGCATTGGTCGATGACGCGATTGCCGAAGTGAAAGCAAAGCTGCACTAGGCGCGCCACAATCCAATTGAAAAAGCCCCGGACGCCTGACGGCTTCCGGGGCTTTTGCTTTTTCTATGGGCGCTTTTTGATGCGCGAGCCCTTACTGACCTTTGGCGAGGCTTTCTGCCAACCGCATCAGGGTGATCGCTTCCGCGCGATACCCGAATGTGTCAGCTCCTTTGGCATGTGTCGCAAGGCTGATCGCGTCTGCGTAGGTCCAGTCACCGAGATAGTCCGACCCGCGCAGCAATTGGCCGAAGCCCGCGATAGCTGTGGCGAAGCTTGCCTCATCCGACGCGCCCGTCACTGAGGGGGCAATCACCGTTTCAATCAGTTGGCTTTGGCCTTCGCCGGGTTCTTTATAGCGCAGGCGGAGCAAGCCAAGCTCATCGCTATCTGAAGCGGCGACGGCCTCACCATAGCGCAGCGGGTCGTTTAGCACGGCGGGGGAGCCGACGGGCGTCACTTCATAAAGAGCCGTCACCGTGTGGCCTGCGCCGATGTCGCCCGCATCGACTTTGTCATTGTTGAAATCTTCGCGCTTTAACGCGCGGGTCTCATAGCCAATCAGGCGGTACTCGGCGATCTGGGCAGGGTTGAATTCGACCTGCACTTTGACGTCGCTTGCGATGGGGAACAGCGCGCCGGTCAGTTGATCAACAAGCACTTTGCGAGCTTCAGACAGCGTGTCGATATAGGCGGCCTGGCCATTGCCGTTTTGCGCCAAGGTTTGCATCAGGCTGTCATTCAGATTGCCACGCCCGAAGCCCAGAACAGACAGGTAAGTGCCACTGTCGCGCTTGGCCTCGATCAAGGTTTTCATCTGTTCGTCTGAGGATTGCCCGACATTGAAATCACCATCCGTGGCAAGGATCACGCGGCCGATTTCGCCATCCTCAGACATTTGCTCGGCCACTTGATAGGCCTGCTGCAAACCAGCGGCTCCGGCGGTGGACCCTCCCGCCGACAGGTTCGCCAAGGCCGCGTTGATCTTGGCGCTGTCGCTGGCGGTGGTTGGCTCCAACACCAGTCCGGCGGAACCTGCATAAGTCACGATGGCGACTTGGTCTTCGGGGCGCAGTTCCGACAGCATCAGGCGGAAGCTCTGGATGAGCAGGGGCAGTTTGTCGGGGCTGTTCATCGAGCCGGATGTATCAATCAGGAACACAAGGTTCAGCGGCGGGCGGTCCTCAATGGCAGGCATTTCGCCCTGAATGCCGATATGGACCAGCTGCGTGTCTTTGTTCCAAGGCGTTTGAGACACGGACACGGCGGTCGAAAACGGCAAGTCGCCTTCGGGCACTGCGTAGGCGTAGGGGAAGTAATTCACCATTTCCTCGATCCGCACAGCGGCGGGGTCGGGCAGTTGGCCGTTTTGCAAGCTGCGGCGCACCCAAGTGTAGCTGGCCGTGTCGACATCGGCGGAGAAGGTGGAGACCGGTTCTTCTGATGTGATCTTCAGCGGGTTCGGCGCTTCGTTTGCGAAGCGGTCGTTTGAGGCTTCGGGTTGGGCTATTGTGTCTGACGGGCTTGGTGCAGGAAGAACACGGATGTCAGAGCTGGCCGCCAGTCCGGCGGCAGCACTGGCTTGCGCCTGTTTCATTGCACGGCGAGGGGCTACGGGTTGCGTTCTGACCAGTTGATCCGCTTGTGCAAAATTCTCAAGTAGAACCGTTGCAGGAGCCTCAGCAGGGGCGATGTCGCCTACTTCAGCCTCAGCAATGATAGGCTCAACGCGCACATTCTCTTCCACGACCTCAGGCGTGTCGCCTATGCCATCCGTGGCGACAGCATCGACAAACTGTTCATTTGTGGCGCTGACCTCCAAGCGCAATTCGGGTTGCTGGATCAACACGATACCAACGCCAATGACGACGAGCGAGGAGGTGGTGAGCAGGAGGGGTTTTATAGAATTGGGGGCAAACATGGATTTCAGTCCTTTCAAAAACGAAGGCCGCGAGGCCGGTGTTTCTGTGGGACGTGTGAACTCACCTTTTTCTTGGAGACGGGCGAAATTTTCTTCAGCCACTATGAAAGCAGCCTCTTTTGAAGGCCTGTCAGGGGAAGGTGCGCCCTTAAGGGCGGTTTTCAAACGGTCGAGATCATCATCGAAATCTTGCATCACATGGCCTCCTTCTCGGCCAGGGTGCGGAGGTGCTTTTTGACCTCCGACATGCGCCAGGCGATGGTGCCTTCGGACAAACCCATCACGGCGGCGGCTTCTTTTTGTGTCATGTCTTCGCCCAAAGTCAGGGCGACAGTTTCGCGCAATTCCTCAGGCAGAGAGGTCATGGCGCGCTGGAGCCAGTCGTAGCTTTCCGCAGCCTCGGCATCGGCAGCGGCGCGCATTTTATAGTCTTCGCCCCAGCCTTCGCGCGCTTTCATGCGGCGCTGCGCCTTGCGGGCGCGGTCGGTGGCGGCGTTCATCGTCACGCGGTAGAGCCATGTCGTGAACTTCGCGTCACCGCGATAGCTGCGCAGCTTGGCGGGCAGGGCGGCCATGATGTCATGGGCGAGGTCTTCAGCATCGGCCTGCGTGCCACACAGCCGCCACCCCATCCGGTAGATGCGGTCATAATGGCGGCGGATCAGAAGGCCAAACGCCTCGCGGTCCCCGTTTGCGGCCGATAGCGCCAAGGCCTCATCGCTGGTTTTCATACGCATAGTGATGGTAGGACGGACGGGCTTGGTCAATCCTTGGAAAAAAGTTGAAAAAAATGTCCGCTGAACAAAAAGCCCTTGATGATGCTTATGAAAATGGCGGGTTCATTCCCGGTGCGGAGAATTATCCGCCAAAGTGGGACGCGGCAGCAGAGGCGTTTCGCGACGCTGTGGCTTGCGAGTTGGACATTCCTTACGGCGACGGGCCGCGCGCGCGGTATGACCTGTTCTATCCCGAGCATGAGGCGGAAGGCCTGTTTGTCTTCGTCCATGGCGGCTATTGGAAAGCGCGGGCCAAGTCTGATTGGTCCCATTTTGCAGGCGGCGCGATCGCGCATGGATATGCGGCGGCCTTGATCGGATATCCTTTGGCACCGGATGCACGGATCTCGGAAATCACCCAGCATGTCAGCGCGGGGATTGCATCGGCTGCGGCGCAGATTGCGGGGCCCATCCGGTTGGCCGGGCATTCCGCAGGGGGCCATCTGGTCGCGCGCATGTCGATGGCGGGCGTGCTGCCAGAGGAGGTCGCGGCGCGTGTGGACCGGGTGATGCCGATCTCTCCGGTCTCTGACTTACGACCGTTGCTGGACTTGTCGATGAATGAGGTGTTGCGGCTGGATGCGGCAGAGGCTGAAGCGGAGAGCCCTGTGTTGGGGGCAAAGCTGGATCATATAGAGATGACGACCGTTGTGGGCTCGCAGGAGCGGCCGGCGTTTCTGGATCAGAACCGCTGGTTGGCGGAGGCGTGGGGGATCGAGCAGATGATCCTGCCCGGGCGGCATCACTTCGATATTATTGATGGGTTGGCGTCGAAAGACACGCCGGTAATGCGCTGGTTGATGGCGTAACGCCCTTTCAAATTTTCGCAGGAAGAGGCCTTAACCGCCGAACTTCTCTTGCCAAGTGGGGAGCGTGTCATCGGGTGCTTTTTCAGCCCCATAGACACCGCGCGCAATGGCGCGGGCGAGGCAGATGGATGCGGCATGGCCTAGGTTGAGCGGATCGGCAACGGGATCGTTTAACGGCATTCCGCCAGTCGACACGCCAAACACCAGATCACCATCCATGGGCGTGTGAGACGGCCAAAGCGCGCGGGCCATACCGTCTTGGGCAGCCGTGGCCATGCGGGTGCAGCCCGCTTTGTCGAGCGCCGCGTCTGTCGCAACGATCGCAATCGTTGTGGCCTCCCCGGGGTTCATTTTGGTGCGCGGGGTCAGGCCAGCATTATGCGTGATCTTGGGGCCCAATGCGCCGAATTCTGCGTCCATCTCGCAAGACGCCGCGTGGAAATGCGGGCTGTCATCGACCGTGGCCGATCCCAGGGCATTGACCACGACCAAAGCACCGACCGTGTAGCCCGAGGGCAGCACGAGGGAAGCGGAGCCCAAGCCCCCTTTGAGGTTCACAGTTGTCGCACCCGTTCCGGCACCCACCGTGCCCAATGCGAAATCGGACGCGGTCTCACAAGCCGCGCGGCCAAGCGCGGGGTAGGGGTTTTCTGTCCAGTCCTTTGCGCCACCGTTTGCCAGGTCAAAGACAATCGCGGCAGGCACAATCGGCACGATATGCGGCCCGACGGCGAACCCGATCCCGGCCTCGCGCAACGCTGCGGCCACGCCATCTGCTGCGGCCAGTCCAAAAGCTGACCCCCCCGACAGCACAAGGGCGTTGACGTTGCTCACCGTCTTGTCGGGCGCCAGCAAATCCGTCTCCCGCGTACCGGGTGCGCCGCCCATGACGTTAACGCCAGCGGTAAACGGGGCAGCCCCGCGCAGCACAGTGACACCGGACTTCAATCCGTCATCCTGCGCATTGCCCACGGTCAAACCGGCGACATCAGTGATCAAATTGAGTGCGCCCGGAACCATCATATGCGTGGCTTCCCTGCGGCTGTGGCCGGATCGCCGGTATTTGGCGTGCCCGCAGGCTCAATCAAAAGCACCTTCGCTTCCCGCTCTGCGCGCGGTCGATGCGTCACCCCTGCTGGCACAACGCACAATTCCCCGGGTCCCATCACATGCGAGCGGTCTTCGATATCCAGCACCACCTCGCCCTCCAGCACCAGAAAGAAATCATCGGTCTCGGGATGGTCATGAAACGGAAACTCCCCCTGAAACTTCACCACCATAATGTCATTGCCATTGTAGTCAGCGATGACATGCGGGTCCCAATGCGAGCTGAACTGGCTTAGCTTTTCGGCCAAATTGACAGGTTTCATAGGTCAAACTCCTTTGCCCCATCCTCGCACAGCAGCGCGGACACGCAAGAGGCTGCACAGGCCATGGTTTCGTCATTTTCCTATGGTTTGCAGGCTGATGACATGGCAAACTCTTTCAAATTGCCAATTCATGCCCATGTCATGGGGCATAACATTAACAAGAGGGACGGAGATTTATGGCTGATTTTGATGCACAGGTTCGGGAATCGCAGGCACAAGTGGCCGAAGCGCAATCGAAAATCTCAGAACTGACCAGCCGCATTGAAACGGCACGCGCCAAGCTCAAAACCGGCGACGATATCTCCATCGACATTGAGAACGCCTCCCTCGAAGACGTGCATGCCCATACGGAATTGATGAACGCCAATATCGCCGAACTCATCATGGGACTCGACGATGTAACTTCCGGCTTTTCCGAAGATTTTTCGGCTATGCGTGACAAAACGGGCTGGGAAAGCTTTGTTGGCATCTTCTCCAAGGGCAAATCAGAGTCCCTGCGCCAAGAACGCATGCGCACCGCGTCGATTGATGACAAGCTGCAAGACCTGATCTCCAAATCGGACCAGATCGTAGCCCTTCTGCAAGGTCAGCTGGCCGTGCTGAACGAGCAAAAAACCAAGGTCGAAGGCAATCTGACAGAAACGCTCGACGAGCGGGAAATGGTCGTCTCGGAGCTTGAATCTCTGCGTGCTGATATTCTTGGTATGGATCCGAAAATGATCGAGCTGGAGAATAAAATCTCCGTCGAACAAGACGCCGCCGCACGCACCAAACTGGAGACGGAGCTGGCCGATCTGAACACCAAATACAATGCGATGGTGCAGGAAGAACAAGTCAAACTCGCCAAATCCCAAACGCTGGAGCGCTATATCGAGAAGGGCAAAACCTGGATCGATAGCCTGCAAAACCAAGCCGCGACGCAGATGGTGCTGATCAACAAGCTGGAGACTGACACGAAACAGCGCGTCGTCCTCTACGATGCGCTCACCAAATCCTTGAAGACCGCGCAACAACAAGACGTGGCCCACCAGATCAACGAGATCGGTGTGAAAACCGACCAAGAAGCCCAAGCCGCCATGGCCGGCATCGGATCGGCCACGAACGCGCGCATGGCCGAGATGATGGAAGCCCATGAAGACCAAATGGTCTTCGCCCGTAAAGTGCTTGAGCAAAAGGCCAAAGCCGACGAACGCTTCGCCCGCCGGTTCGAGAAGATCGTCGAGAAGCACGATAAGAACCTTTACGGGGCGTAAGTGCGATTTGCACACCAGCAATTGATTGGTTTGGCGCCTTCCATTTGCCTTTCCGGCCTTTCCTTTTACTGGCTGTTAAATGGCAGAGAAATGACAGTTTACGAAGACGTGCCGCGGGTTTTTTTGACATTAAACCAGTTGCTCTTGTTTGCAGTCCTTTTGCGGCTCATATGCTGGGTTTCGTGGGGTAGCACGCGAGGTGAGAGTGTGCTGAAATTCATGGGCTTCATACCGGGGTTTGGATCGGGGAAGCTAGGTTCACTAAAGCGTTGGTGGTTTCATCTCGATAAGGACGGACGGGCATTGTGAGGCGAAGACCTAATTCAGCGGACAGAACACTTGTGCTGAGGGCAGCCCCCGACCGCGGGCGTCTGGCTGAAAGCCCCCGCCCATGGGGGCGGTCGGGGGCTGCCCGGCGGTGCCGGGCAAGTGGAAGGCTGCAATTATGAGCGATCCAAGACAACCTCTAGGGTTTCTCAAGCTCGCTTTCGTCTCAATAATTGGAGCAATTAATATCGGGCTTGGATACCAACTTGGTTTTGCTGTGGTTTGGGCGTCACTTATGGGCGCTGTGTTTGTCATTGCTGGTGCACTATTGATCTTAGCGTCAGCATTCTTGGCATTTCAGAGAATGAAGCCGGCGGAAGTACGATAAAATGACTGAAGACCTCAACCTCACCGTCGATCACGCAGGCATCACCGATGATCTCGCCGCACGGCGCTATTTCGCAAAATTCGAGCGGATCACCGGCCATCTGGCCCGTGTCGCGGCCGAGATGGAAACGGAGCGGACATTCAGCAAACGGGACGTCGAGATCATCTCCGACTATGTCACCCGCATCTCCAAGACCTTCCGTGCGCTCAGCCATAAGTACCTTCTGACAGGGCGCGATACAGGCCAGTTCTTTGGCTCGCTCACCATCGACAAGAAGGAAAGCGGTTTTCCGGTCTTCTCCGAGGTGATGACCATGGCCAATGACGCCATGCAGGCCGAGGCGCATTTGGCTGGGATGCGGTCCCGCAATGAATTGAAAGACGAGATGGTGCGCCAGATTGTGGGCGATCTGACGATCCCGACCAAGCTGCAATTCGCGCTGTCGCAGCGGATGTATTACGAGGCGTTGTCTCAGCGCGGTCTTTTCTGGGCCACGAATGACCCCCGCGCGATCTGGACCGGCAACCGCGACGACCGCCGCACCTATTTGCTGCACTGGGCTGTTTATGACAGCCGCCAGAACGTGCCCACGATTTACATGATGGATATCGAGGATTCAGGCGATGTTGCGCTTCCCAAAGACGCCCGCCGCTGGCCCACTGCGCAGGCCCATCTGACCGCGCAAGGCTCAAACGGATTGAAACTTCTGACAATTGCGCAAGGGTTCGACCGCGACTTCGACGACCTGCACCCCAAGCGCCTGCGCCGCATCCATGTGGGCCCGATGTATAGCCACGCGTTTACGCACCAATCCGGCCCCATCCGCGACGTGCTGGCCGAAGCGCAAGGCGCGCCGGGGGAAGACTGGACGCTGGCCTGGACCGTCGAGACGCTCGAATCCGAGCGTGTAGAGCTCGAGAAAAAGGGCTGGTTCGGCTCGGTGGAGCGCGAGATATTCGCGCTTGATCCCTTCGCGGGCCGCGGCGCTGAAACCGGAGCGACATCCACAGCGCGCTCCGTCATCATGCCCACGCGCCCCTATCAGGTGCTCGCCGAAAAGAACCCCGCAGGCTTTTCCAACATCCGCAAATTCGTGGTCAGCCCCGCAGGCCGCGTTGTCAGCTACAGGTAGGGTGGGCAATTTGCCCACCATTCGAAGGACGTATCAATGACCCAATCCGCAGATTTCATGGAACTGAAAGAAGACGACATCCGCGGCCACTATGCCGCCGCCACAGCCATGCTGGAAGGTCTCGACCACACGCCGCGCATCGCCTCGGCGAAGGAGGCCCCGCAGGCGGAACGCTCTGCTGGCATCGGCACACGCAGACGCTTCCGTTCCACCACGCCGGGCCTCGTGACCCGGTCCACCGCGCGCCCCGAAGGTGTGCGTCTGATCGACCGTATCCAAGGCGCGGGCGATGACGCGCTGCCCTCCGCCCTGCAGGCCACGACGCTTCAAGCACTCCGGCGCGCTCTGGCCATCGCGCTCGAAACCGGCACGCAATTCGCTGACGCCACGGGGCTTGCGGAACTAAAGCGAGAAAATCTCGAAGGCCGCCTGTCGGACACTAAGAAGTCTGAGTTCACCGACCTGCTCGCCGCCGAGGCGCTCGCCACGCTGCACACATTCGCCAACGCCACCTCCCTGCTGCTCTCCACCCACGCAACGGAAACCACGGTGGAGATCGGCACCGTCGAGGAACTCCTCACCGACAACGCCCAACTCGCACTGCACGGCGCGTTGTGGGAGCTAGACCAGGACCTCGCCCTCTTCGCCGATGACGACGCTAAGATGATCGCCACGGTCCTCGCCTTCACCGAACAGCTCATGGAAAAAGCCGCCCTGCGCGCGCAGAACACGCCCAGATTGGAGCCGTTCAACCAAGCCTCCTACCGCGTCGAAGCGGATGATCTGACCATCAACGGCTTCACCCCCGCCCGCGCCGCCAAGGGCTCCAAGCTGACCATGACCTTCAAGAAACCGAACGAGGTCGTCGGCAACCACATCGCCAAATACCAAGCCATGAAGCTCGCCAAAATGCTGATGGCCTATGATTTCGACCGCAAGCTGAACCCCTTCGCCGATTTGGGCGGCTTCATCTTCACCTTCATGGGCGACGGCGCACCGGGCACCGGCAAAACCACGCTGATCCAGATGATGGCCGGCCTGATCTCCGGCTATTGCGAGACGGCGGGCTACCCGTTCCGCTACCAGAACCTCTCCACCGATAATATCGACAGCTACCAAGGCAAATCCGGCCAGAACGCCAAGGCCTTCATCAACAACGTCATCGACCCGAACGTCATCGGCTTCGGTACCATCGACGATATCGACCAGCTCGCAGGCAAGCGCGGCGACCGCCAATCCTCTGCGGGCCAGCTGGAAATCACCGCCGTCCTGATGGAATCCTTCGCGGGCGCCAACACCGTCGTGCGCGGCAATTGCACCTTTGGCATGTTCTCCAACTACCCTGAAAATGTCGACGACGCGCTGCGTCAACGCGCCGGTGCCCGCTTCCTCGTTGACGGGCCGCAAACCCGCGACGACTATATCGACATCCTCAACCTGCTCATGGGCAAGAACCACGACATACCCTTAGGCGACTTCGAACCCTTCGCCGCGCAGGAGATCAAGAAAGCCGTCGCCGCCAGCTTCGCTAGCCACGAAAAGCCGCATGAAGACGGCCTGCTTAAGGTCTATGACCGCATCTCCAAGGACATCGGCGCGCTCGACACCATCGCGAAACTCGGCACCTATCTCAAAGGCATCCAAGAGGCCGACCACCGCTTCACCGGCCGCGCGATCAAGAACATCACCGACGCCGTGAAGGTGCGGGCGATGGACTTTGAGCTGCCCGACGAATGGATGGAAGAGCCCGACCTGTTCCTGTTCAAAGACTACGACACCAAGCTCGGCATGATCAAAGAGCTGCGCCAGCCCATCACCGTCGAAATGGTCATCCAAGAGATTAACCGCTACGCCGACAGCGAATTCCGCTACGCCGACAAAAGCGACGAGGTCGCCATCGCCAACATGGTCCGCGACTACGGTCTGACCGAGGAGGCGAAACGGCGGTATCTGGAGAGTAAGAACCAGTGAGTTCTGACGCAGAACATCTGTTCAGCATTATGCGCCCTTCCCCATGGGGGGAAGGGAAGGGCGCGTCCGCGCTGTGCGCGGACAGGTCTTCAGAAAAATGGTTTGATGTAAGGCCTAGGTGAAAACGCTAGCTGTGATCATGGCACTCGTTCTACCGGTGCTTGTTGGCTACGTGTTGGCAGGGTCAATCTGTGGAAGGTGGTGGTTTGGTCCAGAGAATTGTTTGCATGCTTCTGATCCGTTTTTGGAAGTCTTGTTTCCGATGGTTGTGCTGTCAGCATTGCCAACTTGGATGTTCTGTTACGCATCTTTCAAAATCGTTGAATGGTTGGCTTGCAAAGATGGTTAGGGTTCTCCAATCACTCGTTCAGCCATTTTTGCTCTTCCCCATGGAAGAGGGGACGGGCGCGTTCGCGCTTTGCGCGGACAGGACTGCATAACAGATGTTTGGCGCGCCGAAGTGAGACATAAGATAGGGGAGACACAGACATGAAACACATCGTCATCTTCATCCTCCTCGCCGCGGGCTTCATCGCCACGCAGATCACCCAGCCGCCGCTGCAAACGCACATCCTGATCAAGGGCAGCCCGTGCCATTGGGACCCCTTTTGCGGATATGACCCTCTCAGCCCTGCAGCATGGGCGGGGCGTGCAGGCATCTTGATCGGGATGGTGCTCGCCACTGTCTTGCTGATACAACTCGCCCTGAAACGGTTCGTGACCCGCGGAGAGACATAGTAAATGGCAGCCCTGTTCCTTGTCGTCTGGATCATCCCCGCCGCTTGGGGCGCCTATTCGGGCTATTGGCGCGCGGCGCGGCCTGCGCTGAACCTCAGTGATTTCGCCACGGATATCGGCATCGCCTTGATGACCGCAGCTGCCCCGATTTTCATGTTCCACATGGTCTGGGTCGGCGCGTTTATGGAGATGACAGGCGGCCTCAGCGCGCTGGGCTCATGGGCGTGGTACTGGTCATGGCTGACCGCACTGGTCTGGTTCCCCTGCATGGTCATCGCCTATATCTGGCGCGCGATGAAGATCAAACGCGAGGCTCGCGGCGGGTGAGCCTTGCAGACGGTTTCTTCCTGATCGCCCTTCTGTCGCAATGCATCATTGTGTGGTTGCTGACCGCTGATATCTGGTTCCCGAAATACCGCCCAATCCCTGCGGCCTTGTTGCAAGGCGCGATCACCTTTCTTATAGCCTCCGTCGCGGGCAGCGTGTTGAACGGGTTGCTCTATTTCCTCGTGATCGCCTTTCCGGTCCTCGTCTCATGGGTGGTCTCGGATACGCCACTCGCGTCCGAGCTGAAAACAAGTTCTATCGTGGTCAGATGGCTGGTGGCGTTGATCCCGCTTTTTCTGCTTGTTGGCCGCCTTTTCGCGCAGGTAAAGCGCCGCCTCGCGACACAGGCTTGGCAGTCCTCGCGCAATAGCGATAGACTGTGATAGAGACCCATGTATCCCGGGTTAACATCTGGTAAATAAAAATTGAAACCCTATATATATCATATGCTTATTGAAATCCCCGCATGCGGGGGATCCGCGATATGATGCGGTTGATCCAAAAAGGGTTGATGTATGGCAACCTGTTTCATGTCGGCTCTCCGGCCTTGGTGGAGCGCTATAATCGCGCGTTGAAACACCTGACCGGCAAGACCACGAGCCTGACTGATTTTCACATCGATATCGCAGGCTACGCCCCCGAAGTGGGGGAGGAATTGGGCGATCATCTCTATATCAACCCGCAAGGCTGTAACCGGCAGTTCATCCTGCTCTCGACGGAGCAGAAAACAGGGCCGCTGCTCGACGCGAAATTCTCAACAAGCCGCGGCATTCTGCGGCAATTCATCGAACAAAACGAAGCGCAACTGTTTGCCCTGACCGCCCGCGATGCCGTCGCAGGTGAGCTGGTCAATTCGATCTATACCGTCACCAAGGCCGCCCATCTGTTTGATATCCGCAAGATCAGGATCGAGGCCGATACCACCGGCGGTCACCTGCGCGAAGCGGAGAAACTCGGCGCGATGATCGACGAATTCCGCACCCGCGATGACGCATGGTGGGATGATGTTCTGATCGCCGACATGATCACGCTGGCCAAGAAAACCGGCGACGTCACGCGCGTGCCGATTGGGCTGGAAAAGACGGAATATGAGCAGCAGAATTTCTGGACCTCCCATTTCGGCGGCCTCTATGTGTTCCGCGATGTCAAAGAACCCGCCACGATTTGCGTAGGCGAAAAGTCCGAGGTCGGCAAACTGCCAACCAAGCTAACCATCGGGTTCAACGAGTCCAACAAGATCGCGGCCTTCCTTGAGGAAAACGATCTGGTCGAACCCATCGTCAAAGCCAAGGGCGTCAATTCTATCGACATCCTGCGCCAGAAGTTGGACTTCATCATCGTCGATGTCGCCGCCACAATGGACGCGGACCTAACCGGCCTCAGACGTTCCGACCTGCGCAGCCTCGCGCGGCGATACGCGGACCTGTTGCCCAAAGAATTCCACCAACTGAATGATCTCCTCAGATGGGCTGAGGGCGGCGGCGGGTGGCCGCGGATCACCTCCAAAGACCCAGCCTATTTCTACACGCTGCGCGCGACGAACCACAAAGACCGCGACCTCGTGAACCAATTGCTGGCTGAACTTGCGCCGCTGGATGTGCGTCAGCTCTTCATCTGCCACAAACAGCTGTTTTATGACCGCTACGCCACATGGCCCGAGGAAAAGAAGGAATTCGTGGCGAACTTCCTCGAACGCGAGTATCAGGTGGACAAGGCTGGTGCGCGCGAGGCGTTGTTCGGCCATGAAGATGCGATGGAAGAGCCGCAAGCGGAGCCGCGTGATATCGTTGATGTCGTTGGCCCTTGGGGCGCGGTGAGGAGAGGCAGATGATCATTGGCATTCTAAGGCTGTTCGTCATGGCGTTCATCGTCATGCTGATCGTCTATTTCATCCTGTCCTGGTGGTCGCGTTCTGTACGCCGCAAAAAGCTGGGCGTTGAATGGGATGAAGACATCAAGGAAGGCGACCGTGAAGCCTTTATTGAAGAGGGGCTGGAAGAGTATGACGGCTCCCTCCGCCGTAAGCTGATTATGGGCGTGTTTGTCGTGCCCTATATGGTGATCGGCGTGCTGATCTATGTCGTGAATTTTCAGTAGGGGAGCAGAGAAATGCTTTACATCAAACGCGCCTTCTGGACGGTCTTCTGGATTCTGCTGCTTGCTTTCCTGCATTACACCCTGCCGCAACGCGACGTCGCGCGGGTCGTAGAGACTGAAGTGCGCCGCGTTGATTTCGGCGAGAACTCGATATTCTGGGCCGGGGCCGATACGGGCCAGGACGGCACCAGCGTGAACCGCGACATCCGCTTTGTGAACACGGTGCGCAAGACGACCTATCTTCTGGGTATGATCCAGACCGGACGGGAGCGTCCGATGGTCTACCGCAACGAGGATACCGGATGGGGCTGGCCGCCTTATTTCAAGCTCGATTCATCGAACCTGCAGACGGAGCTGGCTGATAACAAAAGCACGGCCTCTGATCCGCAATGGGTGGTGCTGACGCATTACGGTTGGCGGAACGAGTTCCTTTCAATCTTCCCCAATGCCGTGGGCGTGCGCCCGATCGAGGATCCCAACACGCGGCTCATCCCCTATTTCAACATCCTGATGCTGATCATCTTGGCCGGACTGATGCTGGGCTTCTATCGCCTCACACAGTGGTTCCGTAGGGAAAAGATCGATCCGATTGTCGACAGCGCCTCTGACACCTGGGACGGCGTTGATGCCTATGCGGATGAAAAACGCGCAGGCTTCCGCGGATGGCTCGACAGTTTCAAAGGCAAGAAGAAGCGCTACTAGGCTCGGCTGGTGAAGAAGGTGCTTCTCGCGCTGATCGCGGCCTATGCGCTATATGCGGCCGTGATGATCTGGCTGCACCCGCGTTTCATCTACCCGTTTCAGCCCGATGATGTGGTGCTTGACGGGTTTGAGCGCGTTGAGCTGGCAGGCGCGGATGGCACGCCAATCTACGTTCAGGAACATCAAGGGTCCGGCCCCACGGTCCTGTATTTAATGGGTAACGCGGGGGCGCTGGCCTTCTTCGACACCGCTTTCACGCCGCATATTGCCGCCGACCGGCATGTGATCGCGCTTGAGTATCGTGGCGGCGCAGGGCGGCCCGGTCAGCAAAGCGAAACGGTCCTGAAATCAGACGCCTCGATCGCTGCCGACTACGCGCTGTCAAAAGCCAAGCCTGTGGTGGTTCAAGGCTATTCACTGGGCAGCGGCTTGGCCACGCATGTCGCATCGCTGCGCCCAATTGCGGGCGTCGTACTGGTCGCGCCTTACGATCGGCTATGTAAACTGCTCAGCAGGCGCGGTTATCTGCCGGCTTGCGCGCTGCCCTTCGTGCAGAAATGGAAGTCCATCGACGCGGCTCGCCTTGTCGATGTGCCGATCCATGTGCTCCATGGCAGTGAAGACGCTTTGATCCCGCCCAGCTACAGCGCCGCTTTCGATCAATTACCCACTGTCACACGGCGATTGATCGACGGGGCAGGTCATACTGATATCGGCATGTTCGAAAGCTATCAGGCAGGGCTGGCAGATGCGTTCGCGCAGATTGAGGCAAGCAGCGCGCGCTGAGTGCAAAACAAGTTTGGTCACGACGTGTTTTAGGGGATCTATCCAAGCTTCGCCGCTTATTTTTCCAGTTCCTAAATTGTAAGAGGCAACTAAAAAGGCCGAAATTCCATCGGCCTCGCTGGGGGGTATCGAAGACGCAGGGCTGTAAGGTCCGGCGTTTTTGCCGTTCATTCGCCATAGGGCACCCAGATATTCTTCACCTCCGTCGCGGCGGCCAGCATGTCTTTGACGGGCAGTACATCAGGCGAAACCAAAGTCCGCTTCAGGTTTGTCGCGGAAGCGCGTTCCACCGTCTCTGAAAGCGGAGTGGAGGAGAAGCTCCAGACTGCATCGACATCCATGTGGGACGCCAGATGCGGCGCAAGCTCGCTATGCGATCCGGTCAAAATGTTGACCACGCCACCCGGGACGTCGGAGGTTTCAAGCACTTGGATGAAATCAGTCGCAGCCAATGGAAACGGCTCCGATGCAGCCAAGACGATGCGATTGCCCATCGCGATTGCTGGCGCCAGCGTCGCAACAAGCCCGCTGAGTGGAGCTGCGTCAGGACAGAGCGCGCCGATCACGCCCACAGGTTCCTTCATTGCCATAGCGACGCCGCGGATTGGGACGCCGTGAACTTGGCCATCGTATTTGTCGGCCCAAGCAGCATAGGTGAACAGAGTGGAAATCGCTGTCTCCACCTCAGCTTTGCCTGCCTTACCGGTCATGGCTTTGAGTCTGTCCGCGAATTCACCGCTGCGGGCCGAAAGGTTCTCGGCCAGATAATACAAGATCTGCGCGCGCAGATGACCGGTTGTCTTTGACCACGCCTTTGCCCCGTGGGCGGCTTCAACTGCGTTTCGAATATCCTTGCGATTGGCGAGGCTGACCTCGCCCAATGCGGCTCCTTTGGGTCCATAGACTACTCGGGAGTAACCGCCATCAGGTCGCGCTTGCTTGCCGCCGATGTAAAGCTTCGCCGTGCGGTCAATCGGGTCCGACAGCCCACCACTGCCTTCAAATACCTTGATTGGCTTGGTCGGTTTCGGCGCACTCTTCGGCTTCGTGTAGGCGCTCAGCCCCTCCCAACCGCCTTCACGCCCAAACCCGCTTTCGCGTACGCCACCGAAACCGGCCGCCGCGTCAAACAGGTTCGTCGCATTCACCCAAACAATGCCGGAGACCAGCTTCGGCGCGATATCCAGCGCCAGATTGATATTCTCAGTCCAGACCGTCGCCGCCAACCCGTAGCGCGTGTCATTGGCCATCGCCACGGCTTCTGCCGGTGTGCGGAATGTGGTTGAGACGAGAACCGGTCCGAAAATCTCTTCCTGCATCAGATGCGAGGCGGTGCTGAGCCCTGTGATCAAGGTCGGCGGGTAGAAGCAGCCCGCAGGCGCGGGGCCTGCTTGGAAGGTTTCGCCTTCTGTGTTCGCCTCGACCATGCCCTTGATCGTCGCCAATTGCACCGGATCGACCACCGCGCCGACGTCGATGCATTTGTCTAAAGGATCGCCTATCCGCAGCCCCTCCATGCGCGTTTTCAGCTTGGCATAGAACCGCTCCGCGATGCCTTCCTGCACCAATAGGCGTGAGCCTGCGCAGCAGACTTGGCCCTGATTGAACCAGATCGCATCGACGAGGCCCTCGACGGCGCTGTCCAAATCCGCGTCGTCAAAAACAATGTAGGGCGACTTGCCGCCCAGCTCCAAAGTCAGCGCCTTGCCCGATCCCGCCGTCGCTTCGCGTATCTTCCGCCCAACGGAGGTCGAACCGGTAAACGCAACCTTATCCACGTCGCTGGCCACAATCATCTCACCCACGGCGCCGTCGCCTGTGACGATATTGATCACGCCCGGCGGCACGCCCGCATTGTCGCAAATCTCTGCGAAGACCATCGCGGATAGTGACGTATATTCCGCCGGTTTCAGCACAACCGTATTGCCCATCGCCAAGGCAGGCGCGATCTTCCATGCGAGCATCAGCAGCGGGAAATTCCACGGGATGATCTGCCCACAAACACCCAGCGCTTCACGGTCGGGCAGCTCGCTGTCCATCAACTGTGCAAAGCCCGCATGGTGATAGAAATGCCGGATCGCCAAAGGCACATCGATATCGCGGCTCTCCCGGATCGGTTTGCCGTTGTCGAGGCTCTCCATCACCGCTAGCAGCCGGCTATGTTTCTGCATCCCCCGCGCAATCGCATAAAGCATGCGCGCCCGTTTTTCAGGGTCCTTGCCCCAAGACGGTTGCGCCTTGCGCGCGGCTTTCACGGCGCTTGCGACCTCTTCCGCCGTTCCTTGGGTCACACCCGCAAGCTCCTCCCCCGTCGCCGGGTTCTTGCTGTCAAAGTCGTCGCGGAGCGGCCCCCATTTCCCATTGATGAAATGCCCCGCAATACCGCCGCGATCTGACAGCCACGTTAGCGCCTCGGACGCGCTCTCAGGTGCGGGCCCATAGTCCATCGTCTCAAAAATCTCTTTGACTGTCATGGGTTAGTCCTCCTTCTCGGCAGGTTCACACCAAAACCTTGTCTTTACACCGTCCTGATTCTTGAAGAGGTCGGCAGCTACCCAACAATTTTCTGAGTTGTATTCCGCTCCCTCTTCAGCATTGAACGCGGCAATATAGATCCTCATTGATGCGTCCAAGATTGAGTTTCGATAGAGGAGAAAAGTTCCTTCTCCAGCCATAGCGGGGTGAGACAGTATGGCTACGCAGACAGCAAGCAGAATTATTTTTCTCATAACCTATCCCATCGGATGGCGGTAAGAGGCGGAGTAGGCGCCGGTGACGTGATGCTCCAACTGACGCTCTATATCGTTCAGAAGCGAAGACGCCCCAAAGCGGAACAAGTCGGGTTGCAACCAACGATTGCCCAATTCGTCTTTCATCAAGGCCAGATAGGTGATCGCATCCTTGGCCTTGGAAATTCCGCCCGCAGGTTTGTAGCCCACATGGATGCCCGTCGCGTCGAAATAGTCACGGATCGCGCGGATCATGACGAGCGACACGGGCAGCGTCGCATTGACACTCTCCTTGCCAGTGGAGGTCTTGATGAAATCCGCGCCCGCCATCATGCAGATCAGCGAAGCACGCGCGACGTTGCGCAGTGAGCCAAGCTCCCCCGTCGCCAAAATCGCCTTCACATGCGCATCGCCGCAAGCCGCCCGGAAGGACCGCATTTCGTCATACAAAGCCTGCCAATTCTGGGTCAGCACATGGCGGCGTGAGATTACGATGTCGATCTCCCGCGCACCGGCTTTGACGCTTTCTTCGATCTCGGCCACGCGTAAATGCAACGGCGAAAGCCCCGCCGGAAAGCCAGTCGAGACGGCAGCCACAGGAATGCCTGAGCCGTCCAGCGCATCGACCGCCGTCCCGATCATATCGTGATAGACGCAGATCGCACCGGTCGTGATCCCGCTGACGCCAAGCTGCTCCAAAATCTCCGCCCGCACCGGCTGGCGCGCCTTGGCACACAACCTGCGCACGCGGCCCACCGTGTCGTCGCCGGACAAGGTCGTCAGATCAATGCAGGTCACGGCTTTCAATAGCCAGGCTGCCTGATGCTCTTTCTTGACGCTGCGCCGCCCCGGCAAGGTCGCCGCGCGGCGTTCGATGGCAGAGGTGTTGGCCTGCACGCGCATAACCCAGTCCAGATCAAGCTCCGTCCCGTCATTGCGTTTCAGATGCAGCTGAGGCAGCAGGGATGATGTTGCGATGTGTTCCATAGGGCCACAATGAAGCCCCTACTCGGGACGTGCAAGCGTGACATCCCGTCAAAGCCGTGACAGCACAAGCCCGCTCGCAACAAGTCCGATCGCCAGGACCCGTGTTGCAGTCACATGTTGCACCGGAACCCCGAAAGCGCCGAACGCATCAATTGCCATCGCCGCGATCAACTGGCCCAGGATCATGGCTGTGATCATACTGACCACGCCCAGTTTCCCGACGCTCCAAATCGCGGCCCAGACCCAAAGCGCGCCCAAAAGCCCGCCCGATAAGGCCCAAACCGGCGCTGAGCCAAAATTTAGTAAAGCGGCTCCGCTGCCGCGCAAAATGGACAGCGCGCCAAGCGCCACAAAGCCAATCCCGAAAGAGATCGCAGCCGCAGAAAGTGGATCACCGATCTGACGGGCAAGCGTTGCGTTTATGGGGGCCTGAAGCGACAAAGCCGCGCCAATGAAGATCACACAAGTGATCACAAACAAAAATGACAGAGACATAATAGCTCACAAAAATAACTTAAAATAATTGTTCTCACTTAGCATAATTTTTAGGCAGTGGCTATGGCTGTGGTGTTTCGAGACAAGCTGCTCTAGATCATCGAAAACAACGTGAGGAAGCTTTGCCATGACATTTGACCGCTCCATCAAAATCGCACCCTCCATCCTGTCGGCGGATTTCGCAAATTTCGGGCTGGAATGTGAAGCCATCGAAGCGCAGGGCGCCGATTGGGTACATGTCGACGTGATGGACGGGCATTTCGTTCCCAATATCACCTTTGGCCCCGCGACCTGCAAAGCCATCCGGCCGCATATCAAGACCGTCATGGACGTGCACCTGATGATCGCACCCGTCGATCCGTATATCGAAGCGTTTGCAGAGGCTGGGGCGGATGTGATCACCGCCCATGTCGAGGCTGGACCGCATATCCACCGTACCTTGCAGGCCATTCGCGGGGCAGGGGCCAAGGCTGGTGTCGCACTGAACCCCGGCACTGATCTGGACAGCGTGGATTACCTGCTGGATATGGTCGATCTGGTCTGCATCATGACAGTGAACCCGGGTTTCGGAGGACAGAAATTCATCCATTCCCAAGTTGAGAAAGTCCGCAAACTACGCGCAATGATCGGTGACCGCCCAATCCACATAGAGATTGATGGCGGTGTGACGCCGGAAACTGCACTACTGGTCGCGGAAGCTGGTGCAGATGTTCTTGTGGCGGGGTCCGCCGTGTTCAAAGGCGGCAGTGTCAGCAATCCTGCCCCTTATGGTGAGAACATTCGCGCTATTCGGGCATCGGTTTAGGAACTGAGGAAGAAGTCGTCGTCCTCTTCCCAATAGGCGAGCAAATCGCGCCCCGTTGGCGCGAAGTTGCCTCGCTGTTGCAATGCAAAAAGGTCAACGGCCAACACGGCCGCAATCCGCATGGCTTGGTCGCGTGATTTTATGTCTTGCGCGCTTTCCGTAAACACGTCCTCAATCGCGGAAGCTGCGCTGACCATGATGAACACAAACTGAAGCCCCGTGACATTTGGCCATTTGCGCGCCAGACCTTCGACAGCCCGCCGCGCCCCATGCGACCCTTCGGAGGTCCGCATGATCGCGAAATGTGTCATTTCATCGATCTGGTTTAAGTTCACAGGGCTGACTATCCAACGAAGCGGTTTCCGATTGCGCACCGAAGTGGGCGCGTCACCGATCCCGTACAGAGGTTAGAAAAGCTTTGTGCCAGCGCACAATAATTCTGCAAATTTGTAATGAATTCCAACCTTTCCCTTGGTCTGGGACAGGCATAGGGTGCGCGTAGACAGGAGGGGCGCAATGACGGCTATTGTCTCGGTTCAGCAACTTGAAAAGACGTATGAGGGTGGCTTTGAGGCCCTGAAAAAGGTCTCTCTTGATATCGAGGAGGGCGAAATTCTAGCCTTGCTTGGCCCGAACGGCGCTGGAAAAACAACCTTGATTTCAACTATTTGTGGGATGGTCAGCCCAACGGGCGGCCATGTCAAAGTGGGTGGCTACGACATCATTGACGAATTTCGCGAAACCCGTCGGCTCATCGGTTTGGTGCCGCAAGAAATCAATCTCGAACCGTTCGAGCGGGTTTTGAATACAGTGCGCTTTTCACGGGGATTGTTTGGCAAGCCGCGCAATGATGCACGTATCGAACAAATCCTGCGACAACTGTCATTATGGGACAAGAAAGACGCGCGTATCATGGAGCTGTCAGGTGGCATGAAGCGCCGTGTGCTGATCGCCAAAGCGCTCAGCCATGATCCACGTGTGTTGTTTTTGGATGAACCAACCGCCGGGGTCGATGTCGAGCTGCGCAAAGACATGTGGGAGATCGTGCGCGGTTTGAAGAAAGACGGCGTGACCATCATTCTGACAACGCATTATATCGAAGAGGCGGAAGCGATTGCCGACCGCGTCGGCGTCATCTCAGGCGGTGAAATCCTGCTTGTGAAAGAGAAAGACGCGCTGATGTCGCAAATGGGTCGCAAGGAGCTTTCGATTGAGTTGCAGACGCCCATTGATGCCATTCCGCCCGCGCTTAAAACCTACGATCTCAGCTTGGCGAAAGAGGGGCGGGTCGTGATTTACAGCTACGATACGGGCGCGGAGCGAACGGGAATTACACAACTGCTCGGGGACCTTGCGCAGGCGGGGCTCGTGCTTAAAGATGTCTCCACCCATCAATCCTCGCTCGAAGATATCTTCGTTGGTCTGGTGGAGGATGCACGATGAACCTGCAAGCAGTTAAAGCAATATACCTGTTTGAAATGGCACGGTTTTTTCGCACATTGATGCAGAGCTTTATTTCTCCGGTGATCTCAACCTCACTTTACTTCGTGGTCTTTGGCACAGCCATTGGCAGCCGTATCGAAAGCGTGGAAGGGGTCAGCTATGGCGCGTTCATCGTGCCTGGTTTGGTAATGTTGTCCGTGATGACCCAAGCCACAGCAAATGCATCTTTCGGTATCTATTTCCCCAAATTCATCGGCACGATCTACGAACTACTCTCTGCACCAGTTTCTTTCTTCGAGATCGTCGTGGGTTATGTCGGCGCGGCAGCGACCAAGGCGCTGTTTATCGGCTGTGTGATCCTCGGCACGGCTTGGTTCTTTGTGGATATGCAGATCGCCCACCCCGGTGCCATGGTGGCATTCTTGCTGATGACCTGCTTCAGTTTCTCACTGCTTGGCTTCATCATCGGCATCTGGGCGCAAAATTTCGAGCAATTGCAATTGATCCCATTGCTCGTCATCACCCCTTTGGTTTTCTTAGGGGGCGCGTTTTACGGCATCTCTATGTTGCCGCCCGTCTGGCAGACGATCTCCATGTTCAATCCGGTTGTCTATCTGATTTCAGGCTTCCGATGGGCGTTCTTTGACACGGCAGACGTTCCGATTGCGATCAGCCTGATGGCCATCACCTTCTTCATGGCGGCCTGTCTTGCCGTGATATGGTGGATTTTCAAAACAGGTTACCGCATTAAAAGTTGACCTGCCCAATCGGTCATTTGCAGCCACCACTCAACGCTGTGTCTAAGAACTGCTCGACTCCA
Source organism: uncultured Litoreibacter sp. (assembly GCA_947494435.1). GTDB lineage: Bacteria > Pseudomonadota > Alphaproteobacteria > Rhodobacterales > Rhodobacteraceae > Litoreibacter. Next base: position 173,016 of record CANLUY010000001.1, on the reverse strand, counting down.
AAAGCTCGTCAAGCTGTTGCGCAAACCAGCCGCGTGGAATGAAGTGCCCGCGCGGGTGCTGATCAAAGACAACTTTTCCGCCTGTGCAATCGGCCCAAATGGTCCGCGCAAACGTGTCTTTGCTAGTGGTGGAGTACGTGTCCGTCCCCGTAGGCGCATCGCATCCAAGCCGGTCTCGCCATAAGGCAACGGGGTATAGTTCGTCGCCATCAGGACCGAAAGGATAGTCCAAGACGTTGTCACGCAATCCGTGGACATGGCGCACTTCCTTGGGCGCGGTTGCACAGTCCTCGTTCTGGTTCAACGTGCCTGAGACTGCCAGCAAGGCGCGCACGTCGGAGCCGTTCTCGCAGGCATAGCGCCACGCCATCGCAGACCCATAGGAATAGCCCGAGACGAAAATTTGGGTGCGGTCAATCGGATAGCGCTTGGCTGCATCCTCAATCACAGAGGCCGCAAAATCTGTGTCGGGAGACCCCTCGTCCCAGAAGTCCCACGTCTTGTTGATCCCGTTCGGGGCGAGAAGCAGCACCCCGCGCTTGCGCGTCGCGCCAGATATCCGACCATGTTTGACAATCAATGTGCCCTGCCGCGCCCAACCGTGAAAGTGCAGCATCACCGGTAGCGGCGTGACGCCGTCCCAGTCATCAGGTGGTTTGACGTGATAAGACCGCCCATCAAGCAGACAGGGCGTCTGACCGACGCATTCAGGTGTCTCATCTGCCGCGGCGAATGTCGGCATCAAACTTGCAAGCAGCAAAAGCAATCGGGTGCGCATAGTGGGTCTTTCTTTCTGTCAGACCCTTCCTAGCGCGCCGCGCCGCAGATGTGTCTTCAAACTTCCGTCAGACGGCCTTCCGGTCCTGCAACATCAAAGAGCCATAGTAGTTTGTGACACGGTCACCGTCGTCTTTACGCGCTGACATATTGATCAGAATTTTCGTCGTTTCGCCCGTGCCCAATTTGATTGCGAACTCTTCCTCAAAAGGATCTCCGGTCGCGATAGTTTGTTCCCGCAAGGCTTTGAAACGCTTCTTGTCGCTCTTGTCGACCATGGAGTGAATCAACTCGAAAGAGGCTGGAATTCCGGGGTCTACGCCCAGAATACGATAGTTGCTCGCGCTCCAATAGGCTTTGTCTGTTGTCGCGTCATAGGAGAAGAAACCGATGTCTTCTTCGTCGATCAGACCTTCGACCTCATGCAATCGTGCTGAGATTTCTTTCTCGGAACTTATGTCGCGGAAGGATCCCACAAGCGCACCAACTTCGCCGTTATTGTCGACCGTTGGCGCACCGAGGGAACGAACCCAGATCACTTCGTTGTCCTTGCGCACTAGGCGACATTTGAAGTCAAACGGCTGATGATCGTCTATAGACGTCTGGATCGCATCTTTGACCGTTTGCTGATCATCTTGGTGATAGTGCGCAATTGTATTTATCAGGTCCGGTTTGAACGTGTTGGGGTCTTGTCCGTGAATATCGTAGACGCGATCAGACCAGTGAACCGTGTTGTCGCTCAAATCAACGCGCCAATATCCCGTTTCCGACATCTCTTGGATCATCTCAAGCGACTTTGTCCGAACGTCTGCCTGTAGCGTGGCCTCGATGATTTCGGTCACGTCATTGCCCACGATCACGACAATCACTTGGCCGGTTGCTGGGTCCGTATAGGCGTGACGCATCGCGGCCAGCCAGACGGCTCCACCATTGGGGTGCTGCAGCTGAATCGCGCCATCAAGCGCTTTGCCGTCAAGCAATTGGCGCAGCCCGTTATCTTCGCCAACTTTCGCTTGAGCCAACACCTTGCTCACAGGCGTGCCGATCGCTTCGATCTGGTTGATCCCAAGCAATTCCGCCATGCGTCTGCTGACGCGTGTCACATCTCCGGCCTCATCATGCTGCAACATGTAGATCGGAGCGTTGTTAAGCAGTTGATGCAGCTCATTGGCCAGCGATTGCGTTGCAGGGGATTGCAGGAAGACCAGCGTGGTGCCGATGATCTGCCCACCATTGCCTGTAAACGGCGCACATTGCAGGGTGAACGGCCCGCCGGAGGTTTCAAAGTCCCGTGTTACCGGGCTGCCAAGTTGCAGCGCTTCGTTGCTGATCTCGACCAGTTTGGGGAAGCCATCCGGCAGGTGGATTTGGCTCAAATGCGGATTGCGCAAGGGAGGGGCAATGTTGAACAATTGCATCGCAGAATTCGATGCACGTGCGACTTGCAACGCATTGTCGAGCACCAAAAGCGGAATCGGAACATTGCCCAACAGGGACCCAAGCTCCGCGTTCAACCCCATCAATTCGGAAGAGTTCACCTGAAGTTCTTCGTTGACTGTGATCAGTTCTTCGTTGGTCGATTGAAGCTCTTCGTTCGATGTCTCCAATTCTTCGTTGGTAGCTTGAAGCTCTTCGTTGGTTGACTGCAGTTCCTCGCTGAGCGCCTGAAGCTCTTCGTTCGATGTCTCAAGCTGTTGAATGGTTTGTTGCAATGCTTCGCGTGCATTGGCCAGTTCTTGGTCAAGATCACGCAGTTGATCGTCAGGCATGGCAAGGCTCGGGTTGCCCGCATCAATCCCGAGGTTTTCGTACTCTTCTTTCGACCATGAATTGATAACAACCAATGCCAATTGCTCGTCAATCGCGGGCGCCTGAATGGGCAATGCTTCCAGCCGGATCATCCGGCCGCCATCTTCAATGACCTTGTGCTTGGAGCCGAGCCTTCTTTCATCATGTTTCAAAGCCAAAGTCACCAAGCTTCGCGCTTCCTCGCGGAAAGGAGGTTTGAGAAGGCTTAGTTGCAGGGTCAGCGCACTGTCTTCGGTCAAGTTCACATAGGGTGTGATATCGCCGTAGACGCGCAGGAAGTTATAATCCGCAGAGACAAGGATGGAGTTCTCGCCCAAGGAGCGCGCCAAAGCGTCAAACATGATCCGTTCGGTCGGAGGTCCGGCAGGTTCTCGCGATGGTGTCACGGCAGAGACCCGAGGCGGAGCAGGGGTCCATTTGCTCGGGAACGCTTTTTGCGTGACACGGTCCTTGCGCCGTAATTCGCGTTTGCGGAAAATATGCGGATTGCCCGCGACTTCGACAAACAGCTGGTCAGAACCTGTGACGCTCTCTGCAGTGCCGAGGAACAGATAGCTGTCTTGTTTCATTGCGTAGTGGAGCCGCGCAAACACTTTCACCTGCAGCTTGGCAGAGAAGTAGATCAACAAGTTACGGCAACAAATTAGGTCCATATTCAGGAAAGGCGGGTCCTGACACAGGTTATGGTCAGAAAACTGAATAACTGACCGCAACGCTTCAATCACCCGCACGCGTTCAGCTTGTTGGATGAAGTATTTATCCGCCAATTCCTTCGGCACATCCAACAAGGAACCCTGTGAATACGTGCCGCGCCGCGCGTAGTCTAAGGCGGCGCGATCAATATCAGTGGCAAAGATCTGTGTTTTCGAGCGGACCAACTCCGCGGCACCGCCCATTGCTTCGGCAAGCATGATTGCGATGGAATAGACTTCCTCACCTGTTGCACAACCGGCGACCCAGATCCGCAAGGGCCGGTCCCTCGACTGGTCGACCAGCTCCTGAATATGCGGCTCAAGTTTCTCGAACTCTTCGCGGTCGCGGAAGAACCGCGTAACGGAGATCAAAAGGTCTTTGAAAAGCGCGTCAACTTCCGGCGGCTCGTTGCGACAATAGACAACGTAGTCTTCCACAGTCGACAAACCCAAAACCGTCATCCGGCGGTCGATGCGACGTAGAACCGTAGACTGTTTATATTCGCGGAAATCGACCCGCGTGCGCGCCATGACGATCCGCAGCACATCAGAGATTGGAGAGACCTCACCCTGCGCCGTCCGAAACTGATCCAGATTGCGCGGTGAAGATAGGATCTTGTTTAGATGTGTCGCGATATCGCTCGGGCGTAAGACAAGGTCGATACAGCCCGTCTCAATCGCAGCATTGGGCATACCATCATATTTTGCGGACTCGTCATCTTGGGCAATCGTGATACCGCCGACCTCACGCAGAGCTTGAATGCCATATGCGCCATCGGAACCGGTGCCAGATAATATAATGCCCATCGACCTGTCACTGCGGTCTTTGGCGAGGCTGATCAGAAAGCGGTCAACGGACGGCTTCGGCTTGCCGATATCCTCACTTGGCGCGACCAAGCGCAGTTTGCCTTCTTCAATAATGACATCTGCACGAGGCGGCGTGACGTATATGACGTCCTTTTCGGGCACGACCCCGTCTGAGACATCTTGCACGCGCAACTTGGTTTCGCTCGCGATCAGGCTTGTCATCAAGCTTTTATGCTGCGGAGACATATGTTGCACGATGACATACGCGCAGCCATTGTCTGTCGGCAAACTGGAAGCCAGTTCCCGAATTGCTTCCAGTCCCCCGGCCGAAGACCCAATACCCACGATCAGCGGTAAAGCCGCTGCCCCTTTTGACTTTGGCATAGAATACCTTTTTGGATCTCTACAGATCGAAATGGTTAATTGAAAATACGCTTAACGAATTACATCGCACCATTGATATGTATAGACCAGTTTTACTGTTCTTCAAACCAGACATTTGTCTGAAAATTCAATTTAACCGAGGCTTCGTAAACGATTTGTTAACGAAGTTTTCCTATTCGTAAACAGGCGGTACGATACTGCAATACAGAAGGTTGTTTGATCGCATGTCTTCACTTGAAGCATTTGATGCCGCAGATACCGACAGATTTGTCGTGCATCTGACGCGCTCCAAAGACGACAGCGTGCGTGTCACGCATGTTGAGCTGACTCATGCCGATGTGCGCAACAGGTATATCTTCAAGCAGGGTCGTGCTTTGGTTGATGTGTTCAGTGACAAGCTCGCACAGGCGTTGACCAATGCTTTGGCTAATATCGGCAAAGGGAAAGGCATCATCTCGATGCCGGATTTCAAAATCACTCTGCCCGGCTTGGTGATGGGTGGCCTGCGTATCCTTTGCAAAAAGTCCGCAGATGGGATCAACGACATCATCATGATCCGCGTCCGTGAATATGTGGGTTCGGTCAAATCTGCGTTTTGCTTCGACCCATCTTTGGCAGTCGACAGCGCCAGCATGCGCGAACGCGTCGCGGTCGAAGTGTTGCGTGACATCGTCAATCCGCTCTTGGATATTCTGTCCATTTCACGAGATGCGCCGCCTGAAGTGATTGAAAACAACTCAATGGCCATCAAACGTCAGCTTCAACGCATGTCGATGCGCCAGGATGAGATCAATTTCTACATTGGCCTCCTGCAGCGCTACATTGCAGGGTGCCGTAGTGATGCTGAGCAGCACCGCCCCACAAACGGGGTCGATGTCATCAACGCGGCTAGTCTGGGATAAGTCTTACTGCCGCACGAGCGCGTTTTTCGGGTCATACTGGCATCTCTGGATCACGCGTGCAGGGCAAGGCAGTCCGATCACATCAACGCTTAGTTCAGTCCCTTCGTTTTCGTATTCCGGATCCACATAGGCAAAGGCTAGGTTCTTCCCAACCCGGTGTCCCCACTCAGCAGAGGTCACAGTGCCCACAACGCGACCGTCCATGCGCACAGAGGCACCGCCATGGCTCGGCGCATGTGTTGCCTCTATCTCCAGCATCAAGAGTTGCTTGCGCGGCCCTGCGGTGAGCATCTCTTGCAAGGCGGCCTTGCCGATGAAATCTTTGTCCATCTTCACGAACCGTTCCAACCCGGCTTCGAACGGATTGAACTCCGTGATTAGCTCCGCCTTCCAATGCAGATAGCCTTTCTCCATCCGCATCGCTTCAACGGCCATGGATCCAAACATAACCATGTCTTCCGCTGCCCCCGCCTTCCGCAACGCCAAATAGGCCGCATAAAGCTGCGCATTTGGCACATGGATTTCATAAGCCAGCTCGCCAGAGAAGCTGACCGCCATAACGACTGCCGGCACAAATCCGACGAAGGCCTCACGCACCGACAGCCACGGGAACGCCTCTTTCGACCAATCACCCCGACTGACGCTAGACAAAACATCGCGCGCTTTCGGCCCGGCCAAAACGAGGATGGTGTGATCATTGGTCAACGAGGTGATCTGCACATCCGCGCCTTCGGGAACGTTGCCAGTCAACCAATCCATATCATGCCATTCGGCCGCTGCGGCTGAGCCGTACCAGATGCGCCCATCCGGCAGATTAGCAATCGTGGCCTCGCCTTTGATGTTGCCTTGGTGGTTTAGCAAATAACCAAGCCCGACCCGGCCCGCTTTGCGCGTCACATGCCCGCAGAACACGCCATCCAACCAGTCTCGGGCATCGGTACCAGTGATCTCGAACCGGTTGAAGCCATTCACCTCACAAAGCCCAACGCCGGATTGCACTGCCTCAACCTCACGCTTCACAACATCGAACGTCTCGTTAAACCGGAAGGATTGTGTTTCCGTGAAGCCCTCAGAGGGTCGCATGTAAGCCACCCGCTCCCAGCCATTCACCACTCCGAATTCCGCTCCCTCAGCCGCCAGAACAGCCGTCAAAGGTGTCGTCTTCGCGGGCCGCCCTGCGGGCCGGTGCTCATGCGGAAAGTGGAAGCGGAATTCGTTTTGGTAATCCTCGATAGCCTTCAAAGAGGTCAATTCCACCGTTCCATGCGCCGTGAACCTGCGCGGGTCCAGACACCACGTGTCGTAACAAGCCTCACCATGCACAATCTGTTGCGCCAGCAACCAGCCATGCCCCCCACCTTCGCCAACGCCCGCCCGCAGACCAATGATACAAAACGCATTGCGCTTATGCGGGATCGGCCCCACCAAAGGCGCGCCGTCAATGGTGTAAGTGATCGGCCCGTTCACAATCCGCTTGATGCCCGCCTCCATCAGCGCAGGCATCCGCGCGAACGCGCCTTCCAGCACGTCCATGACGCGGTCCAGATCGTCGGGGCACAGATCATTGGCGAAAGCCGGATCAATGCCGTCCATCCCCCAAGGCCTACAATCCTGCTCATAAAAGCCCACCAGCAGCCCGTTCTTCTCCTGGCGCGAATAATAGTCAGAAATCGGGCAGCGCAGCAGCGGCATCCGGTGACCGGCTTCCGCAATGGCCGGGATGTCTTCCGTCACAAAATACTGGTGCTCCATGGAAGCCACAGGATGCTGAACACCCATCATCGCCGCCACTTCGTTGACCCTATAACCCCCTGCATTCACAACAATATCCGCGTCGATATTGCCCTTCGTCGTCTCCACGGTCCACGTATCATCGCTATGCTGAGACAACCCCGTCACAGCCGTATGCCGGTAGACCTCAGCCCCCGCCTTACGCGCATGAAAAGCCAAAGCCTGACACAGCTGCGCGGGATCAATATCGCCATCTTCACCGTCCCAAAGCCCGCCAATCAGATTGTCGGTAGAGATCAGCGGATGGCGCCGTGCGCATTCCTCGGCATCAATCACTTCATAGGTGACACCCATCCCCGCCGCCATCGACGCAAAATGCCGATACCCCTCCATCACAGCCTCGGTATTGGCCAGCCTGATCCCGCCATCCCCATGGTGATAGCCCACCGGATAGTCCGGATCATCGCGCAGCTTTTTGTACAGTGCGATGGAATGCGACTTCAGCCCCACCATCGTCTGGTTCATTCCGAAATTCGTCACCTGCGCTGCCGAATGCCACGTGGTCCCGGAAGTCAGTTCATCGCGCTCGATCAGCACGACATCTGACCAGCCCTCTTCGGTCAGGTGATAAAGCGTCGAACAGCCCGCAATGCCGCCACCAATCACAACCACTTTCGTCCGGGATTTCATCTGCTTGCTCCTTCATGCGTCGCGTCATCCACATCCAAAAGACAGAAGGCGTCAATCCCTCAACGCTCTCATTTCACTCTATCAAAACCCGATTTCAGCGATCCCGAACCCGATGCAGAAATTTCTTGCCAGACCGCGCAATCGCGGGTCACCTCGCGCTTATGAGCAGAAGATCCACAGGTGGCCGCAGCGCCCGACTAGCCCTCCGCGCCGCGCCCCCCAAAATCAACCCAGCCCCCGCTGGCCCCGTTGGCGGCGCGTATAAACCACTGAGTGAGCCGGACCTGCACGCCATCTACGACACCGCCCTGAAACTCCTCTCCGATCTCGGCATGGGGGAGGTTCCCAAACGCCTCGAAGCCCTGTTTCTCAGCAAAGGCGCGACGCTGAACGACAAGGGCCGCACCTGTTTCCCACGCTCTATGGTCGAAGACGCGATTGCCTCAGCCGCCAAACGCTTCCCGCTCCACGGCCGCGACCCAAACCGTAGCATCGAAGTCGGCGGAGACGCGGTGCATTTCGGCACCGGCGGTGCCGCTGTGCAAACCCTCGATCTGCAGACATCAAGCTACCGCCCCAGCACGCTGCAAGACCTCTACGACTTCACCCGCCTGCAAGACACGCTCCCGAATGTCAGCTGGTTCACCCGATGCTGCGTCGCCACCGATGTGCCTGACAATTTCGACCTCGACGTCAACACCCTCTACGCCCTGATGCGCGGCACGACGAAACCCGTCGCGACCTCCTTCACCCTCTCCGAATATGTCGCGCCAATCGTGCAATTGCTCGACACCGTCGCGGGTGGAGTGGGCGCTTTCTCTAAACGCCCCTTCGTCAAAGCCCACATCTCCCCCGTCATCTCACCCATGCGCTACGGCGAAGACGCGGTCGACGTCACCTACGCCTGTATCGAGCACAACATCCCCATCTCCGCCATCACCGCCGCGCAATCAGGTGCCACGGCCCCCGCAACACTCGCAGGTTTCCTCGCGCAATCGCTCGCCGAAACCCTTGGCAGCCTGCTGATGGTGCATGCTATCCGCCCCGGCCACCCGATGGTCTTCTCCAACTGGCCGCTGGTGATCGATCTCAGAACCGGCGCCTTTTGCGGCGGGGGCGGCGAAATCACCGTCCTCAACGCCGCATCTGCGCAACTATCAAACTGGCTTGGCCTGCCCTCGGGCGTCGCCTCCAGCATGACCGATGCCAAAGCCATCGACCAGCAATACGGTATGGAAAAGGGCCTCACAGCCCTCGCAGCAGGCCTCGCCGGGGGCAACCTGATCTACGAATCCTCCGGCATGACCGCCTCACTGCTGGGCGCGAGCTTCGAGGGTTTCGTCCTCGACAACGACATGATCGGCCAAATCTACCGAGCCCTAAGAGGCATCGAAGTCTCCGAAGACACGCTGGGCTATGACGCGATCTGTGAGGCCATCCTTGGCGTAGGCCATTTCCTTGGACACGACCAAACCCTGCAAGCGATGGAGCGTGACTACCTCTACCCCGATCACGCCGACCGCGACGCGCCAAGCAAATGGGAAGAACAAGGCAAACCCGACGCCTGGTCCCGCGCCAAGCAGGCCGCCAAAGAGATCCTAAACCAACCCGACCCGGGTTACATAGGCAAAGCTGAAGACACCAAAATCCGCGACCAGTTCAAAATCTTGCTCGACCCGGCCTAATCATCGTTACTCCAGAAATACTCAAAGTCCTAAACGTCACCAGACCCCAACAAAATCTGCTTCCAGATCGCCGTCTCATCCACAAGCGTCCACTCGCGCCTCAACCCATCCGGCCCGAACTCTGCATGCGTGATTCCCATCACATGGACCGGAACACCAGTTGGTGCGCCGAACCGACCCCATCCATCATGCCGCCCATCCAACGACCAGCGCACAGCAGCGCGTGGCGACATCCCCGGATCCGACCGCCCGACGACATGATGCACCTCAAACCGCGCCGACGGGAATGACGCCCTGAGAGGCAGCCAGAACCGGTCCGCATCGCCCCAACCATGTCCCTGAAAATGCTGCGGATAATGCAGCAACGCCGCACGATCATACTCCGCAGAAATCACCGAGAATTCCGCCGCCATTATGCGCTCCAGCACAGAGCCTAACCGCGCACCGGCTTCATGATCATTGCCGCGACCATTGTAGGGGCCTTGCACGTCCAAACTAGGTGTAAATGGCTTCACACAAGCCTCCGGCCCGCCCTCCCGCGCGATCTGATCTCGCGTCCAGTCCACCAAATCAAACCCCATCTGCGCCACGATGGCCGACTGGTCGCGCACCAACCACTCGTCCAGCACAGCATTCGCGGAGCAGTAGCAATCCGCCAAAATGCGGTATTCCAACCGACGCCTGGTGGGCGGGCCATAAGCCCCAAACCCCAAATGCGTGGCCGAGCAGATCAGCCGGTGAGAGGACAAGAAACCGCCCTCAGCCGGGCACCAGATCACATCTTCACCCGGCAATGCGCGATCCGGAAACTCCGCCAAGGTCGACATTGTCGCCGCGATAATCCCGTCATTGCCCACCACGACCGACGCGGGCGATCGCACCACCAAATCCTCGCCGTAATACTGTTTCAACGTCCCGATCCGGCGCTCTTCCCAGATCTCTGCCGTGATGCCGTTGATATAATGCGGCACGTCGCGCCACTTGGGGTCAAACCCGTCTAACTCAGGCGAACGGGTCATCTGGATACTCCACACCCGCCAAATACAGACCTTCCGGCGGACAGACAGGCCCACAGGCCGCGCGATCCTTCGCCTCCAGCGCAACCTTCATCTGCGACGGCACCCACGCGCCTGACCCGACCTGCACCAAAGACCCCACGAAACTCCGGATCTGATTGTGCAGGAAGGAACGCGCGCGGAAATGAAACTTGTACTCCACGCCATAGGGCACCTCAAAGCTCTCTATGCGCCCCTCATCCAGCGTTTTCACAGGCGACGCGGCCTGACACATGGTGGAGCGAAACGTTGTAAAATCATGCTGTCCTACAAGCATGTCAGCCGCCTCCCGCATGGCCTCCAGATCAAGCGGCTGTTTGATTTGCCAGACCAGCCCACGCTCATGCACCAAAGGCGCGCGCCGCGCGACAAGGCGGAACAAATAGCGCCGCTCCACCGCCGAGAACCGCGCGTGCCAGTCTTCGGCCACGCCCGCGACGTCCACAATTGCGACCGGCAGGGGCTTGAGGTGGAAATTCAGCGCCTCGCCCAGCCGAAACGGCTCCCATTCGGCACTCAGATCACAATGCGCCGCCTGTGCGGTCGCATGCACGCCGGTATCCGTGCGCCCCGCAGCCGCAATCGTGTCGAAATCGGGCTGCAGCTTGCGCAAGGCGTCTTCAACGGCGCCTTGTACGGAGGGCAGGTCAGCTTGGCGTTGCCATCCTTTGAAGGGCGCGCCGTTATATTCGATTTTCAGGGCATATCTGGGCATGTTCCTCCTCTACCGCGGGGAAAGCTGCAAACCAAGCCCCCTACACAGCCGCGCGCAAGCTTCCTATGTAGGGGCAGGGCCAAAGAGAGTGACGAATTGATTATCAACGATATTGTAGACGGCGTGACCCGCACCATCGAGGATGCGACCAGCTCGGTCACCGGTGTGTTTGAACCCACGATCCGGCTGGGTGTGACGGGGTTGAGCCGTGCGGGCAAGACCGTGTTCATCACCTCGCTTATTGCCAATCTGATGGACCGTGGACGCATGCCACAACTGCGCGCCGCAGCCCATGGCGGGATTAAATCGGCCTACCTTCGGCCCCAACCCGACGACACCATCGCACGGTTTGACTATGAAACGCATCTGGCTGCCATGATCGGGCCGGAACCTCATTGGCCCGAGTCGACCCGCACCATATCGGAGCTGCGCCTGTCGCTGAAGGTCCAGCCCGGTGGGCTGATCGGCACGTTTTCCGGCCCGCGCACTGTGCATCTGGATATCGTCGACTACCCCGGCGAATGGCTGCTGGATCTGGGCCTGATCGACAAATCTTTCGCCGATTGGTCCGAAGAAAGCCTGTCTCGTGCCAAGACCCGCGATGCCTCAGGTAATTATCTGAAATTGCTCGAAAAAACAGACACATCCGCGAAATTGCATGAGCCCACAGCGCAGGAGCTTGCAGCAACCTACACAGACTATCTGCACACGATCCGTGAAGCGGGCTTTTCCGATGCAACACCGGGCCGCTTTCTGTTGCCCGGTGATCTGGAAGGCTCCCCCGTCCTGACCTTCGCTCCATTGCCGCGCCCCGACAGCCAGCCCCGCAATGCGCTCTATCGCGAATTCGAACGGCGCTATGAGGCGTATAAATCCAAGGTCATCAAACCGTTTTTCCGCGATCATTTCAGCCGGATCGACCGGCAGGTCGTTCTGGTCGACGCGCTTGGCGCGATCCATGCAGGCCCGCAGGCACTTGATGCGTTGCGCCAGTCCATGGCCGACATTCTAAGCGCATTTCGGCCCGGCCGCAGTTCTTGGTTGGGGAGTATTCTGTTTGGCAAAAAGGTCGAGAAAATCCTGTTTGCCGCGACCAAATCCGACCATTTGCACCATGTCCAACATGGCCGCCTGATCGCGATTATGGAGGCCCTGTTGCGCGAGGCGAAAGACCGCGCCGACTTTGCCGGTGCCCAAACATCTGCAATGGCCATCGCCGCATTGCGCGCCACGGTGGAACAGCAGATGGATCATGATGGCGAAACGCTAGATGTGGTCCGTGGCACATTGCTGGGCAGCGGCAAACAGGCCGCGTTCTATCCCGGCGAGTTGCCATCAGATCCGGCAAAACTGATCGGCCCGGCCCGTGATGGTGAAAAGAAATGGCTTGATGCTGACTACTCCGTCATGGCCTTCGCGCCTGCGGAGATCGACTTGGCGCCGGGTGAGGGGCCTCCTCATATCAGGCTTGATAAGGCTGCGGAATTCTTGATCGGGGATAGATTGTCATGAGTAAACCTAAAGGTCCCGTGCTGTTTGACCTTGATCCCGCACCAAAACCAAAGGCCAAAGCCAAGCCCCGCGTCACAAAGACCGTTGCTGAGCCTGAACTGACACCAGCCACTGCCCCGCCTGTGCCTGACACGCAAGCGACATTGCCCAGCGGGCAGGCGATGCAAACTCTGACGCAACTGGCCGCGCGCCGCCCGTCACGCGTGACGCGTTTTTTCTGGTCTGCGTTGATCGCACTGCTTGGGTTCTTTGCGTCCGTGGCTGCGTGGAATTTCGTCACTAACCTTGTCACCTCAAACCCGTTGCTCGGCTACGTTGCTTTGGGACTGCTGGCGCTGTTTTGTCTGGCACTGTTGCTTGTTGCGGGTCGCGAATGGCTGGCGTTGGTCCGGCTCAAACGCATTGATGGTCTGCGCATGGAGGCCGAAGCGGCGCTGTCCACCAATGATCTGAAAGCCGCGCGCCGCATTCGCGATCGTATCTCAGCACTGTACAGGGCACGCCCCGAGCTTGATGCAGGCCGCGCCGCGGTCGCGCGCAGGCAGGGGGACAGCTTTGACGCGGAAGCCGTAATGGGCGTGCTGGAACACAACCTGCTGGCCTCGCTTGACGAGGCCGCGCAACGGGAGGTGGAAGCCGCAGCCCGCCAAGTCGCAACTGTGACAGCAATTGTGCCTCTTGCCTTGGCCGACCTCATAACCGCCCTGACAGCCAATTTGCGCATGATCCGCCGGATCGCAGAGCTCTACGGCGGTCGTTCCGGCACGCTGGGCAATTGGCGGCTGACAAAGGCGGTGATGACCCATCTTGTGGCCACAGGAGCCGTTGCGGTGGGGGATGATCTGATCGGATCAATTGCGGGCGGCGGGATGCTTAGCCGGATTTCACGCCGCTTCGGGGAGGGCGTGATCAACGGTGCCCTGACCGCACGGGTCGGGATTGCCGCGATTGAGGTGTGCCGTCCATTGCCCTTTGCAACGCAGTCGAAGCCCTCCGTCACACGCATCGTCAAACGCGCGTTGACGGGGTTGTTTCCGACAGGGAAAGACTAGCGTGGCATCAGTGATCCCAGGGGCGGGATCAGTGTGCCGCAAACCAGCTTCGTCAAAACGCGCGGTACAGGTGGGATTTGGCTCAGGGGGAAAAGTGCGCGATCGCGCAGCTTCGGCAGCCATTTGGAATCGGATTGATATTGCGGCGTGAATGCCCATGACATTGCTTGATAGACCCAGACATGCCCCCGGCGCGCCCGCGCGTAATGCAGCAAAGCCGTGGGTATATCACGTTCAAATTTCAGGGCCTGCGACAGTGCCATAGCATCCAGTAGCGCCATATTCGCCCCCTGACCCAATTGCGGGCTGGCCTTATGCGCACTGTCCCCGATGATGGCTAGATGATCCCCGAATGGCTTGCGCAACGTGCCATGACTGTAGCGCGCCATTGTCATCTGATCATGATCGGTGATCGTCTCCAGAAACGGTGCGAAGGCGGGCCAAAGCGACGTGGCCTCTGCCTTCCAAGCGGCCAGCGGCTGATCCAGCCATGCAATATGTCCGTCGCGCGGCATTGACCAGAAAATTGCCGCCTGTGGCACGTCAGAACCCGGTAGTGTGCCACAGGGTAAAACGCCGATCATCCGGTCAGCACGGCGGTAGCTTTGGGTCAATTGGTCCCGCAGCAAGTCGGTCTTTGGCCACGGCACGGTGCCCCAAACGGCCCCATAGGGCAGGGGCTTTGCTTTGATCGGCGACAGATCACCACCTGCCCCCGACGCATCAATGATCAGGTCGAACCTCTCGGACGTGGCCTGACCTTCAAAAATGATCCGACGGTTTTGAATGCGCAGGGCCTTATGGGCCGACCGCAGCTCTGCGCCTGCACCTTTTGCGGCGGCTAACACTGCATCAAACAAGGCGGACCGGTGAATACCCAAACCACAGCTGCGACCCGTTCCGCTGCGGTCATACCAAACATCAAGCACCCGCGCGCCGCTGTCACTTTCATGCCCGAGCATCCGGACAATTGGATTGCCTTTCGCACGCGCCGCATCACCCGCTCCAATTCTGTCGAGCACGTCAAGGCCGACGGGTTGGATAACCAAACCAGACCCGACAGGCCTTGGTGTTTCGAATTGATCGAAAACGGCAACCTCATGGCCCTGCTCGGCCAACAAAGCCGCCGCTGCCAAGCCACCTATGCCTGCGCCAATGATACCGATTTGCAACGTCATATCTCGCAATACACGCCAAGACGTGCCAGCTTGCAATGCGACACACGCACCGTGCGGACTTGACGGGCGTGCGGACGGAGTCGCGTCACGAGCAGGCTGGACCCCTTTCACGTTCGCCGCTATAAGCAGCGCCATGACGGATTTTGCCTTCATCATACGAATTATTTCCCCGGCGCTCTGACCTATGAGACGCCGGGCCAAGGTGTTTGAGCAACTCGCACCGCCCTCTTTCGAGACCTCCCGACATGACGAATATAAGGACGCCTGAAATGTGCGCCGACACACCTGAAGTGAACTATAAAGACACGCTGAACCTGCCCAAGACTGACTTCCCGATGCGGGCCGGTCTACCCAATCGCGAGCCCGGCTGGCTAGAGCGCTGGGCGCAGATCAATGTCTATGAAACCCTGCGCGAAAAGGCTCGCCAGACGGACCGCAAACCCTTCACGCTGCATGACGGCCCGCCCTATGCCAACGGGCATCTGCACATCGGCCACGCGCTGAACAAGACCATCAAAGACATCATCGTGCGCAGCCATCAGATGATGGGCTATGACAGCCGCTACATCCCCGGTTGGGACTGCCACGGCCTGCCGATCGAGTGGAAAATCGAAGAAAAATACCGCCAGAAAGGCCGTGATAAAGACGCGGTTGATCTGGTCGAGTTTCGTCAGGAATGTCGTGACTTTGCAAGCGGTTGGGTCGATATCCAGCGCGAGGAATTCAAGCGCCTCGGCGTCACTGGCAACTGGGACGATCCTTACCTGACCATGGCCTTCCACGCCGAACGCGTGATCGCCGAAGAGTTCCAGAAATTCCTGATGACCGGCACGCTTTATCAAGGCTCCAAGCCCGTCATGTGGTCTCCGGTGGAGAAAACCGCCCTGGCCGAGGCCGAGGTCGAGTACCACGACCGCGACACGCAGGCGATCTGGGTGAAGTTTCCGGTGGTCGTTGATGAATCCGAATTCTTGGTTGAGCCTACGCCCCGTGGAGAACCGGGCGAACAAACGACACCCAAGCTCGAATTTTTGCACGAGATAAGAGACGCTTGCGTTGTCATCTTCACAACCACCCCCTGGACCATCCCGCAAAACCGCGCCGTCTGCTATGGTCCCAATATTGCCTACGGGCTCTATGAAATTACCGGCACGCCTGAGGAATGCTGGGCTTCTGTGGGGGATAAATACATTCTCGCCGATGCGATGGCCGCAGAAGTGCTGGGCCTCGCACGGCTCGAAGAGGGCATGTTCAAACGCGTCGCCGACGTCACCGCCGACCAGCTTGCGGGCCTCACCTGCGCCCACCCCCTGCGCGGTGCCGAAGGCGCGGATGGCGAGTGGGACTATGACATCCCGCTGTTTCCCGGTGATCACGTGACCGATGACGCGGGCACAGGCCTTGTCCACACCGCCCCAAGCCACGGCGATGACGACTATGCTATCGGCGTCAAACACGGGCTGGAGATGACGTATAACATCCTCGATGACAGCTCCTACCGCGCTGACCTGCCGTTCTTTGCGGGCGAGCTGATCATCAAGCCGAACGGCAAGCCGGGCAATGCGAACAAGGTGGTGAATGCCAAGCTGATCGAGCTTGGCGCGATGCTGGCCTCCCGCCGCATCACGCTGTCCGACGCGCATAGCTGGCGCTCCAAAGCACCAGTGATCCGCCTGAACCGCCCGCAATGGTTTGCGGCAATTGATAAGGCCGTGGGCGACGGGCAGGACATGTTCGGCACCACGATCCGCGAGCGGGCTCTGACCGAGATCGACAATGTGAACTGGACGCCTCAATCTGGTCGTAACCGCTTGTATTCTATGATGGAAGCGCGGCCGGACTGGGTGCTCTCGCGCCAACGCGCATGGGGCGTGCCGTTGACGGTCTTCACCAAGAACGGCGCGGGCTTCAACGATGATGACTACCTCTTGCGCAATGAAGAGGTGAACGCCCGCATCCTTGAGGCTTTCGAGGCCGAAGGCGCGGATGCGTGGTACAAGGACGGCGCGAAGGAGCGGTTCCTGTCAGGCATCGTCAACCCGGATGACTACACGCAAGTCATGGATATCCTCGACGTCTGGTTTGACTCCGGCTCCACCCATGCCTTCACTTTGCGCGACCGCGAAGATGGGACCGAAGACGGTATCGCCGATGTCTATATGGAAGGCACCGACCAGCACCGCGGTTGGTTCCACTCCTCCCTTTTGCAATCGGTCGGCACCACAGGCCGCGCGCCTTACCGCAATGTCGTCACGCACGGGTTCACGCTGGATGAGAAGGGCATGAAGATGTCCAAATCCATCGGCAACACAGTCGTGCCGGAGAAGGTCATCAAGCAATACGGTGCCGATATCCTGCGCCTTTGGGTGGCACAAACTGACTTTACGGTGGATCAACGCATCGGCGACGAGATCCTGAAAGGTGTGGCCGACAGCTACCGCCGCTTGCGTAACACGATGCGTTTCATGTTGGGGTCGCTGAACGACTTCTTGGAAGCCGACCGCGTAGATCCTGCGGCTATGCCGGAACTCGAACGTTGGGTGCTGCACCGCCTGTCAGAGCTGGACGCACAAGTCCGCGATGGCTACGCGAAGTTTGACTTCCAAGGTGTATTCCAAGCGGTCTTCACCTTTGCCACGGTCGATCTGTCCGCCTTCTATTTCGACATCCGCAAGGATGCTCTCTACTGCGATGGCGACACAGAACGCCGCCGCGCTGCGCGCACGGTGCTGGACATTCTCTACCACCGTCTGACCACATGGCTGGCCCCGATCCTCGTCTTCACTTGCGAAGAAATCTGGCTGGAACGTTTCCCTGGCGACGACAGCTCCGTGCATTTGCAAGACATCCCTGAAACGCCCAATACATGGCGCGACGAGGCTTTGGCAGAGAAGTGGTCCACCGTGCGCAAAGTGCGTCGCGTTGTGACTGGGGCTTTGGAGGTGGAGCGGACCAACAAGGTCATCGGCTCTTCGCTGGAAGCCGGGCCGACAGTCTACGTGGATGCAGCAGCGGAGGAGGTGCTGAAAACCGTCAGCTTCGACGACATGTGCATCACCTCTGACATCTCGGTGACGACCGATACTGTACCTGACGACGCTTTCAAACTGGACGATATCAGCGACGTTGCCGTGGTCTTCGCCAAGGCCGAGGGCGATAAGTGCCAGCGCTGCTGGAAAATCCTGCCCGATGTCGGCAACCACAAAAATCCGGGCACCTGTGCGCGGTGCAATGCGGCTGTTGGTTAAGGATGCAGATATTGCCGGGGCGATCCTCGCCCTGGCGCTTGAGCGGGGGCGCGAGAAAAGCCTCTGCCCGTCCGAAGTGGCGCGTCGTTTGACAGAAGACTGGCGTCCTTTGATGCCCGACATTCGCCGCGTTGCCGCCGATATGGATGATATCGAAGCGCGTCAGAAAGGCGCGCCAGTTGACCCGTGCACAGCCATTGGCCCGATCCGGCTGGCGTTGAAATGAAGGTGGGCTTTGCCTCTCCCCTTGGTCCGCTGACCATCTGGCAGGAGGGGGATGCGATCACGCGGCTTGACTGGAAAGATGCAGGTGGCAAACCAGAAACCGATCTGTTGAAAGAAGCGACCACCCAGCTCGCCGCCTACTTCGATGGCACGCGTGAGGCATTCGACCTGCCATTTGATGTCCAAGGCACACAGTTCCAGAAAGACGTCTGCACGGCGATGAGCGCAATCCCGTTTGGCTATACGCGCACCTATGGCGAGATCGCCAAGGATCTCGGCGTGCCCGCGCAAGCTGTGGGCCAAGCCTGCGGTGGTAACCCGATCCCGATCATGATCCCGTGCCACCGTGTGATGGGGGCGAAAGGGCTGACAGGTTTTTCCGGCAAAGGTGGGGTGGAAACCAAAGTTGCGCTGTTGCGCCATGAAGGGGCTGCGGGGCTTCTGATTTGAGCGTCTTCGTTTTCTTCGCCGTGCTCGGCGCGGCATTCCTGCACGCGCTTTGGAACGCGCTGATCAAGACCGGCGCAGACAAGATGACCGGAATGATGGTTATGACGTTGGTCCAGGGCGTCGTTGGCCTGTTCATCGCGGCTACGCGTGACTTTCCGGAAGGCGCGGTCTGGTGGTGGTTGCTGGCCTCAGGCGTTTTTCACTCAGCTTATAAACTGTTCCTCGCCTATGCTTATGACCACGGGGATCTCAGCCGGGTCTATCCGATTGCCCGCGGAGCCGCGCCGATGATGGTGTTGGGGCTCAGCTTCTGGCTGCTCTCCGACCCGATTGCGGGCATGGAATATGTGGGCATTGTCGTACTGGGCTCCGGAATTCTGATGATGGCGCGTGGGGTCTTTGCGAATTCCGAGTCGGCACGGCTTGTGCCGTTGGCGCTGGGTTCGGCCATGGCCACGGCGGGCTATTCCATTGTGGACGGGCTGGGCGCGCGCGTATCGGGCGATGCGGTGGCTTATGTTGCTTGGTTGTTTGTCCTCGACGCGGTCTTTTTCACGCCGATTTGCTTTGCCTTGAAGGGGCGGCAGGTGATGACATTCGACCTTCGGATATGGGGGTTAAATTCCATCGCCGCTGCAGCCTCTTACGGGGCCTATGCTGTGGCGGTCTGGGCGATGACAGTGGCGCCAATCGCGCTGGTCACTGCCCTGCGGGAGACGTCGATCCTGTTTGCGGTCTTGATCGGGTGGCTGGCTTTTGGTGACCGTATGGACCGTCAGAAGATCATGGCGGCAGGCTTGATTGTCACGGGTGTCGTGCTGACGCGGCTTTAGACGGCCTTGCGCTCATAGATGACCTGTTGCGCGACACCGGCAAAGAGTAAGTAGATTGAGCTGATCACGAGCCCCCAATGCGCCCAGCTTTGCGGGTGGAAATCGACCCATGCGGCCCAGCCTGCGAAGAAGGTCCAGGCGAGCGCCATTGGCAGTGTCACCATGCGCCAGCGCTCTGTCCGAACGGGGTGGACGAATTTCAGCGGTAAGAACATCGCGATTGCCAATATGGTGACAAGAACCAGAATGATCCAGAAATTCGGCTCCAGCGCGAAGACCACGACGGCCACCATATTCCAGCATCCGGGAAATCCGGAGAAGGAGTTATCCTTTGTTTTCATGCGTGTGTCGCAGAAATACATGGCAGAGGCGAAGGTGATGACGATGATCACAAACCAACCTGTCCAGCCTTCGAAAAGACCGGATTTGAAAAGCGCAAAGGCCGGAATGAAAACGTAGGTCAGGTAGTCAATGATGAGATCCAACAAAACCCCGTCAAACTGTGGCGCGTGATCTTTGACATTGTATTTGCGCGCGAGCGGCCCGTCGATGCCATCAACGCCGAAGGCCACAACCAGCCAGACAAACATCAACGCCCATTTCTCATCCACTGCGGCCAACATGGCGAGCATCGCGAAAACGGCACCGGTTGCGGTCAGCAGGTGGACGGAGAGGGCTTTGATCTGTGCGTTCATCACAGTGTCATGGCGCAATATGAAAGGTGATGCAACGAAAAGGCTGCTCAGCAGGGCTGGCAGAGGGGCGGCGGCTCGTGAATGGGAGAAGAAGGAAGACGGCGCCGTCAATGATGTGACATAGCCTTTTACGGCGGGGTTACCCCCTCCGCATCCAATTTCACCGGTGAGATCGCGAGACCGGTGCGCGAGACATGTTTCCCATGGCTGCACCGTCCCAAGACGTCACGTATTTACGACGAGGTGTCCCCGAAGGTTCGAACAGGGCGGGTTTTAGCTTGGCTTTCTTGTAGTGCGGTTAAGGCACCGCGCGATGGTTTCGCCAGAGACGCAAAAGCCCTCGAGGCGGAGTGCTTCGAGGGCTTTCAATTCATAGTGCTGCGCGATCAGTTGCTGACGCGCACTTCTTCCAGCGGATAGCCCAGCGCGTCTTGCCCTTCAAAGGCTTCATGGCAGTTGTGGCAGAAGCTTTGCTTGATCTTCATTGGCTTGCCGTTTGGCTGGACCGCAGAATAAATCCAGTCGCCTGCGTCAGGGGCGGCACCGGCCTCACCTTTTGTCATGATGAACAACGGACCGACAACGGCTTTGCCTTTCTTGACGTTGATCTTGATGCTTTCTTTAGCCAGCACAGATCCGGCTGGCATCACGACGCCGTCTTCTTCGAACTTCAGATACTGCTCTGCCGCGATGTCATTGGCGAATGTGTTGAGCAGTCGGTTGCCATGCGGGCCAGCAACTGCGGGCCGTGTCGCGGTGGGTGCCCAGTCGCGGTATACGGCGGCCACCTCGTTGTCGCCTTTTGTGTATCCTTCCAGCATTTTGGCGGAGATACAGGTGTAGATTTCGTTGATATCCGCGGCTTCAAGATCAAACGCGTCTTCGACATTCGTTTTGCAATCAGCAGCATAGGCGCCAGATGTCAGGGCAAGGCCCGTTACAGCGGCGGCGATTAGTCGGGAAAGTGTCATTCAGTCGGCTCCAAGTGGTGTGGCTGAGCCATTCTGTCGCAGGTTCACGTTTAGAAATCTATCAAACTGACTTCACTAAATGCACACAAAGCCGTGAAAATTGTGTCGGTAATCCACAAATATCACCCCCGTCCGCGAGGGTGTGCCTTTGCGTAGACTTCCATCAGTCGAGCCGTATCGACGGCTGTATATGCTTGCGTGGTGCTAAGTGATGCGTGGCCCAATAGTTCCTGAATAGCCCTCAGATCACCCCCAGCCTCTAGCAAATGCGTCGCGAAGGAATGGCGCATGGCATGTGGCGTGGCGGTGGCGGGCAGGCCCAGTTGATGACGCGCGTTTTCCATGGCCTTGGCGATCATGCGGCTGCTCAACGGACCGCCCCGCGCGCCACGAAACAGCAGGTCATCAGGGTCCAGTTCAAACGGCATGGCGCGGGTGTAGCGCGCGACGGCGCGTTTGGCGGCATCTAAGACAGGGACGATCCGTTCCTTGCCGCCTTTGCCGGTGATCCTAAGCACATCGGGTAGGGGGGCGTCGCTGGCCTTGAGGCTCAGTGCCTCCGAGATGCGCAAGCCGCAGCCGTATAGCAATGTCACGACTGCAACATCCCGGGCTGAGATCCAGTCCTTTTGGGATTGTAGCTCCACTGTATCGATCATCGCGATGGCGGCATCTTTGGCCAGCGGGCGGGGCAGTTTCTTCTGGAATTTAGGGGATCGGGTGGCAAGCACTGCAGTCGGGTCAAACCCGTCACGCTCGGCAAACCAGCGGAAGAAGGATTTCACCGCTGATAGTTCGCGGGCCAATGAGCGGGCGGACACTTTTCGCGCGCGCTCATGCGCCATCCAAGCGCGCATGTCGGTAGGTTTCAGGCGTTTCAGTGGGGCAAGCCCGGTTGCCTCGCCAAAATGGTTTGTCATAAAGGCGATGAAGCTGAACACATCGTGGCGATAGGCTTCGATCGTGTTCTCAGCCATCCCGCCCAGAGCGGAGAGATGTTTTAACCAATGTTCTGTGAGGTCCCGGGCAGCTGGGGAGATCAGCCCAACCATCGGCGCAGGGCGCGTTCAAACACGCCGCCGAAGAAGATCAGAAGGTCCGTGGCTTGGTTCGGGCGGAACTGGTGGGGGTCTTCCGATCCCATGATCAGCAAGCCCGGCAAACGGCCCCGTCCGAGGTCCAGCTTCAGAAGTGCCTCCGATTTGATATAGGCCGCGTTGTCACCGTAGACATCCGTTGACGCGGGCGAGACCTGTCGCAGAGTAACAGGGCGCACGGTCATGTTGCGGCCGCCGGTGATGTAGTAATCAACAACGCTTGGCTCGACGATGGACAAGACGTCCTCAAACCCGATGGAGGGGCTGTCGGCCTCCCGGCTTTCCAAGATAAGACGCAGGCGCGACACGCGCAAAGCCTCAACCATTTCGCCGGAGAGAGATTTCAGGAAAGATGGAAAATCCGTGGGCTCCAGCGTCTTCAGAATGGCGTTGTGAATGAGGTTCGTACCGGCAAGATTTTCATAAGCTGCCGCAATGACGGAGCGGTGCGTGTCTTCCAACCGGTCCAGACGGCTTTCCAGCCGCTCCATCGCGATACCGCGCAGATCGACGATATTGCCGCCAAGCGTACGCTCGTTGGCATCAATCAGTGCTTTCATAAGGCTTTGATCTTCAAGGATAACCTCAGGTTCATCCAAGATCTTTTGACGAAGTGCATCCAGCACCGCAGCCTGCTCGCTCATGTTCTGTCCTCGTTAAGTCGGGGCATTTCGTCGAACTATAGCGTGTAAGTGTCCCGAGATCACGAAGGAAATGCGGGTTGGTGAAACGTGGTGCCCGGCTGTGTGACATACGTGCTATCATCTTTTCCCCGCGTCCCATTTGGTTTCGCTTTGGGAACCCGCTTGGGCGCGCCGGTCCGCGCGATGGCACCAAAATAGTTTGCATTGATTTTGTGGAAAAACCTGCCACCCTCGCCACGAAATTCATTGCGGGGGACGAATATGAAACATTCACTTATACTTGCGGCCAAGAGCCTGACTGTATGCGTCATCGGGACGCTCGCCGCCCATGCGACGCCAAGCGTTGATGTGCGTCTGGTCACGGAAGGTGCTATTCATTTGGCAAGCAGCCAAGACGTCAAGGGCCCCAATGTAAATGAGGTTTTCTTTAACGGTGGCAGCTTCGTGCAAGAGGGTAACAACAGATGGAGCGAGCTTGCCCAGAACGGGGCACGGCGGTTTAGCTTTGTTGAACGGGGGCGGGATGAATGGTCCGTCTACCTTCGCGACAATAGTCGTGGCGTGAACATCCAATTGGATCTGTTCCGCAAGAAAGTCGTCTACAGCGATGACAGCGGCAAGAACTTCGACCTCTATACGATTGAAGACGCCTTTACCGGTCAGCACTGACCTTTGTTTGTGATGCCGTGAAGGTGCGGCCTACTTGGCTTCAAGGCCGCCGCAGTTTTTTCCAAACAGGTACGATTCCCTTGCTGACAACGGGGATCAGCGCGAGCCCTAGGGCCAGACCGAACACGCCGTCGAAGGCCGCTGTGACGGCCCATTTTACAAAGCCTTCGGCTTGGGCAATGCCGTGGGCCAAATCCTCTGCGATGTGGTGAATTGTGTCGTAGAGCCAAGAGGCCCCCAGCACATCAAGACCGTGGATCACGATAGACCCGCCCACCCAAAGCATCGCAGCGGTGCCAACGATCATCAGCGCCTTCAAGAAGCCGGGCATGGCTTTGACAATGCCGCGCCCAAACGCACGAGTGGCCCCGAGGCGGCCCTTGCTTGACAGCAGCAGGCCGAAATCATCGGCTTTGACGATCAGGGCGACCGATCCGTAGACCGCAACGGTAATGCCGATGGCGACGGCGGCCAGAGTGGCGGCCTCCATATAAATGTTACTTTCGGGGATCTCGGCCAGTGCGATGGTCATGATCTCAGCCGACAAGATGAAATCGGTCTTGATCGCGCCTTGCACCTTTTCTTCTTCCAGATGCGCGGGGTCTTTGGTCAGCCCTTCCGGCTCGTCCGCGTCGTGATGATGCGGCACGAAAAGGTGGTAGACCTTCTCAGCCCCTTCAAAACACAGATATGCGCCACCGAGCATCAGAAGCGGGGTGATAATCCACGGTGCAAAATTGGCCAGAAGTAGGCCGACGGGCAGCAGAAAGATCAGCTTGTTCTTGATAGAGCCACGGGCGATCCGCCAGACGATTGGCAATTCGCGGGCGGGCTGAAAGCCTTGCACATATTTCGGCGTTACGGCGGCGTCATCGATCACGGCGCCTGCGGCTTTCGCACCGGCCTTGGCGGCCTGACTGATCACATCATCGACGGAGGCTGCAGCCACTTTGGCAATGCCTGCGACGTCATCAAGAAGGGCAAGAAGTCCGCTCATTGGGCTGTCCTTGTGTTTGGTAACAGAAGGTTAGCCTAACTTCGTCAGAAAACAATCCATCTGTCAGCTGCGATTATAGCGCGCCATGTGAGCTTCGAAGATCGGTTGCAACTGATCGCGGCTATGCGGGCCTTGGATGACTTGCTTCATCTCGCCTTTTCCATCGAACAAAAGCAGCGTGATATGTGGCACACCGTGATCGGCAGCGAAAGTCGAGCCTTCGAGCGTTTTGATATTAGCGACAAGGAAATCGGGCTGATCGCCATCCATGGCTTTGATCGCCTTGCGCGCCTCGCGTTGCAGACGGTTGCACACTGGACATTGCGGGTCGTGGATTTGCACGATGGTAGGCGTGCCTTTTCCCAGCTTGGTCAGGTCAGCCTCGCAGATAGAGGCCTGCAGGGAGGTGACGCCAAAATAGCCGCCGACCACGGCAACAGCCCCGCCCGCGATGCCATATTGCAAGAACGCGCGGCGCGAATTGGCTTTTGCGGCCTTAGACTGCTGCGGCTGTGCGGATTTGGTGCGTTTGGCTTTGCGGTTCTTCTTGGCCATGTCGTCTCTCCCTCAATTCAGGGAAAGCGTAGTCGAAAACAAAATGACCGCAGACGGGAAACTGCCCCGCCTGCGGTCACGAATGCGTTATACTGTCTGGACTAGACGATCTTGATATTCGCCTTGGCCGCGTCCTTCAGGAAGGCCTCAAGGCCTTTATCCGTCAGCACGTGATCGGCCATTTTCTTGATGACGCCGGGAGGGGCTGTGGCCACATCCGCGCCGATTTTGGCGCAATCGGACATATGGTTCGCCGACCGGATGGAGGCTGCGAGGATTTGCGTCTCGTAGCCGTAATTGTCGTAGATGTCGCGGATATCGGCGATCAGCTCCATCCCGTCGAGGTTCAGATCGTCGAGGCGACCAATAAAAGGTGAGATGAATGTTGCGCCAACTTTCGCGGCCAGCAAGGCTTGGTTCGCAGTGAAGCAAAGCGTGACATTGACCATGTTGCCTTCGTTTGTCAGCACGTTACAGGCTTTCAACCCGTCCCATGTCAGCGGGACTTTGACGGCGATGTTGTCTGCGATTTTGGCCAGTTCGCGCCCTTCGGCGATCATTGCATCAGCTTCGGTCGCGACAACTTCAGCGGAAACCGGACCATCCACAATCGAGCAGATTTCTTTTGTCACTTCGATGATGTCACGGCCCGATTTTGCGATCAGGGACGGGTTGGTCGTAACCCCGTCAACGATGCCCAACGCATTCAGTTCTTTGATGTCGTCAATCTCGGCAGTGTCTACGAAGAATTTCATCTCTCTTGGCCCTTTCGGTGGCGGTTCAGGTCTGATTAACTCTGGCTTTACCGAAAACCGGCAGCGTGGGCAAAGCGAAACCCAATTTAAGCGCGCCTTTCATCAATGAGGGTCTGATGGCATTCGATCTTTGGCTAACATTTGTTGCGGCCTCCTTGGCGCTTTTGTTCATTCCGGGTCCGACGGTTTTGCTGGTGCTGAGCTATGCGTTGAGCCAGGGCAAACGCATCGCTGTGGCAACCGCTGCAGGGGTTGCGTTTGGCAACCTGATCGCGATGAGCGCGTCTTTGGCGGGCCTTGGTGCGTTGGTTTTAGCATCAGCGACCTTGTTCACAGTTTTGAAATGGGTCGGTGCTGTTTATCTGGTTTATCTCGGCATCAAGCTGTTCCGCAGCGCGGGCGCAGCCTCACTTGGCGCGACGCAGCAGATGACAGAGGCCTCAGCCTCGCGTGTGTTTGGGCATGCCGCGGCTGTGACAGCTTTGAACCCCAAATCCGTCGTTCTCTTCATCGCCTTCGTGCCACAATTCATCGTGGTTGAAGCAGCTTTGATGCCTCAATTCGCTATCCTGATCGGTACCTTTGTGACCCTCGCTGGTCTGAACGCGTTGGCCTATGCGCTGTTGGCCGACAAACTGCGTGCGCGGATTGTGCGCCCTGTGGTGATCCAAAACCTTACCCGTGCGGGTGGTGCAGCGTTAGTGGCGATGGGGATTGTGACTGCAGCGGTGCGTCGGTCCGCCTGATCTGATGAGCGCTGGGTTCTTCCATGAGGGCGATCTGGTCGGCGTTTTGACGACGCAACCGCTTGATCGTATTTTGGACTACAAAGCGCCTGAAGGTGGCTGCCATCTCGGCGCGTTTGTTGAAGTGCCTTTAGGCCCGCGCAAAGTGCTGGGCGTTGTCTGGGGGGCAGGGAAGGGCGATTGGGATTATGCCAAGACCCGCTCCGTTATCCGTGTGCTGGACGTGCCGCCGATGCGGGAAGAAATGGTCTCGTTTCTTGAGAAAGCCGGTGCATACACGCTGACGCCAATGTCCGCGATGCTGCGTTTGGCGACCCGTTCACCGGGGCTGGGTGATCCGCCGTCAATGCGCAAGATTTACCGGCTCGGGACAGGAGAGGTCGACCGCGAGACGCCCGCGCGGATGAAGGTCTTGGCGGTGCTGGAGGAGTTTGGAGGGCTGTCCTTCACTTTGAAAGAACTGGCCGAGATGGCCGGTGTTGGGACATCCGTTGTCAAAGGCATGGTCGCGCAGGGCGCTGTCTTTGAGGAGGAATCACCGCGCGATTTGCCCTTTGCGAGGCTAGACCCTTCACTGCCTGCAAAAGAATTGACCGAGGATCAGGCAGCGGCTGTTTCTATTTTGAACGAAGGGGATGGCTATTCGACGACGCTTCTGAAGGGTGTGACGGGATCGGGCAAAACCGAAGTTTATCTGGAAGCGGTTGCCGCCTGTTTACGTGCGGGGCGGCAGGCGCTTGTGCTACTGCCGGAAATCGCGTTGACCTCGGAATTTCTGACCCGTGTCAAGGTGCGGTTCGGTGCGAAACCGGCGGAATGGCACTCCGGCGTGACTATGACCGAACGGCGCCGCGTCTGGAAAATGGTGGGCGAGGGCGGGGCGGAGCTGGTCGTGGGTGCACGTTCCGCGCTGTTCCTACCCTATCGCGATCTGGGTTTGATCGTGGTCGATGAAGAGCATGACACCTCCTACAAACAGGAAGACGGCGTGCTGTATAACGCGCGTGACATGGCCGTGCTGCGAGCGTCGATGTGCGGGGCGAAAGTGGTGCTGGCGTCGGCGACGCCGTCGCTTGAGAGCTGGGCCAATGCGGAGGCGGGCAAGTATCGCCGCGCTGTCCTGACCTCTCGCTTCGGGGCGTCGGTGATGCCGCAGATGCGCGCGATTGATATGCGGGTGGAGGATTTGCCGGGCGGAAAATGGGTTTCCCCCACTTTGCAAAAAGAGATACAGGCGCGGGTGGATCGTGGCGAGCAGTCGCTGATTTTCCTCAACCGCCGTGGCTATGCGCCGGTGACTTTGTGCCGCGCCTGCGGGCATCAGATCGGTTGTGACGATTGTGACGCACGGATGGTGGAACACCGCTTTCTGAAGCGTTTGATGTGCCATCAATGCGGCGAGACGAAACCGATGCCGACCGTGTGTCCGCATTGCGAGGCAGAGGATCGCCTTTCGCCAATCGGCCCCGGTGTGGAACGGATGGGGGAAGAGGTCACTGCGCTGTTCCCCGATGCACGGGTTCAGGTTTTGTCATCTGACCACTATGGCACCGCGCGACAATTGAAGGCCCATATCGAAAGTATCGCGGCGGGTGAGGCGGATATCATTATCGGCACGCAGTTGGTCGCGAAGGGGCATAATTTTCCGCTGCTTACCTTGGTTGGCGTGATCGATGCAGACCTTGGCTTGCAAGGCTCGGACCTTCGCGCGGCGGAGCGGACATTTCAATTGATGCGCCAAGTGGCCGGCCGTGCGGGGCGGGCTGAGAAGGAAGGGCTGGCTTTGCTGCAGTCCTTTCAGCCTGAACACCCAGTGATCCGTGCGATCTTGTCTGGCGATGAGGAAGGGTTTTGGAAGGCTGAGGCTGCTGAGCGCGAACAGGCGGGTGTACCACCCTATGGGCGCATGGCAGGCATTGTGTTGTCTGGGCCGGAGGTCGGACCGGTATTTGACTTGGGCAATCATCTGGCGCGCAACGACGCTGCGTTGAAGCGCGTTGGTGCGGTTGTCTATGGACCTGCGCCCGCACCAATTGCACGCATTCGTGGACGGCATCGGGTGCGGTTGCTGGTCAAGGCCCCGAAGGGCGTGGCGCTGCAGAGGGCCTTGGCCGATTGGGTCAGGCCCGTGAAGCTGAAGGGCGATTTGCGGCTCTCGGTCGACATTGATCCGCAGAGCTTTTTTTAGTCAAACCTTTGTAAGTCTTTCTGCCAAAACGAAGCGGCTTTTCATCTGTCGGCGTGCCGGATAAACAGGCAGGGTTTGGGGAGTTAGGACTGCTGCTATGACCATCACACCGCAACCAGGGATCATGGACATTGCGCTCTATCAGGGCGGAGCCTCCACTGTTGAGGGTGTGGCAGATGTCGTGAAGCTGTCGTCCAATGAGAACCCGTTCGGGCCATCGCCTCGTGCCTCTGACGCGTTTCGCCAATCTGCAGGTGAATTGCACGTCTACCCGTCCACCCAGCACGAGCGGTTGCGCGACGCCATTGGCGAGGTGCACGGCGTTGATCCCGAGCGGGTGATTTGTGGCGTCGGGTCGGACGAAATTATTTCGTTTCTGTGCTATGCCTATGTCGGACCCGGGGATGAGGTTTTGCATACAGAACACGGGTTCGCGATGTATCGCATCTCCGCCCTTGCCGCGGGCGCTACGCCGGTCGCCGCACCCGAAGATGAGCGCAAAACAGATGTCGACGCGCTGCTAGCCACTGTGACGGAGTGCACGAAACTGGTGTTTATTGCCAACCCGAACAACCCGACCGGCACGATGATCCCCGAGGCCGAGGTCGCACGGTTGGCAGATGGGCTGCCAGACGGATGCATGCTTGTCCTTGATGGGGCCTATGCCGAATATGTTGACGATTTCGATGCTGGACTTGCGGTTCTGGAGGCGCGCGAAAATGTGTTCATGACGCGCACTTTTTCCAAGATTTATGGTTTGGGCGGATTGCGCATCGGCTGGGGCTACGGGCCGCAAGAGGTGATAGATACGCTGAACCGTGTGCGCGGGCCGTTCAACCTGTCAGGACCCGCGTTGAAAGCGGCGCATGCCGCTGTGCGCGACACAGGCTACACGGCGCGCTGTCGTCAGGAAAACGCCAAATGGCGCGACTGGCTTGCGGCTGAGCTTGAGAAAGTCGGCGTGCAGTCTGATCCTTCGTTTTGTAACTTCATTCTCGCCCGTTTTGCGTCGGCTGAGGAGGCTGCGGCCTGTGATGCGCATCTCAAATCTGAAGGCTTGGTTGTCCGCATGGTCGGTGGGTACGGCTTGCCCGATTGTCTGCGGATCACGATAGGGTCCGAACAGGCCTGTCGCCGTGTGGCGAAGGCAGTAGCCGATTTTAAAGGGGCGATGTGATGGCGCAGATTTATGACCGGGTTGCGCTGATCGGTTTGGGCTTGATTGCCTCGTCCCTTGCCCATGCGATGCGCAGGGATGGCTTGGCGGGTGAGATCATCGGCACGGCCCGCTCTGTAGAGACCCGCGATACTGCGCGGCAGCTTGGGTTTTGTGATGCAATCACAGAAACATCCGCCGAGGCCGTCAAAGATGCGGATTTGGTGGTGCTGTGCGTCCCGATCGGGGTGATGGGGGCCATTGCTGCTGATATCGCGCCACACCTCAAAGAAGGGTGCGTGCTCAGTGATGTGGGTTCCACCAAGCGCGCTGTGATTGACGCGGTCGGGCCGCATTTGCCGAAGCATGTACATTTCATACCGGCCCATCCGATGGCTGGGACGGAGCAATCCGGACCGACATCCGGTTTTGCGGAATTGTTTGAAAACCGCTGGTGTCTGATGACGCCGATGGATGCAAACAAGGAAGCGCTCGCAACTTATCGCGGGTTTTGGGAGGCGATGGGTTCAAATGTGGAAGAAATGGATCCCGACCATCACGACCTAGTGTGTGCTGTGACCTCACATGCGCCGCACCTGATTGCTTACACGATGGTCGGCGTGGCTGATGATCTGCGTCGTGTGACAGATAATGAAGTTGTCAAATTCTCTGCGGGCGGGTTTCGAGACTTTACGCGCATCGCGGCGTCTGATCCGACGATGTGGCGTGACGTGTTTTTAAGCAATAAGGACGCCACACTAGAGATTTTGGGGCGATTCACTGAAGAGCTGTTCGCGCTGCAACGTGCGATCCGGCAGGGCGATGGCGATCATCTGCATGAGTATTTTACGAGAACCCGCGCCATCCGGCGTGGTATCGTTGAATCGGGTCAGGATACAGATGCGCCAAACTTTGGTCGGGGGCGTTAAGTAATGCGGTACGGGGTGTTGCTTGGTCTTTGCTTGAGCCTTCAGATCACGAGCGTTTGGGCTGCGGCCCCTGACCGTTCACAGCGGCCTTTGCCGCGCGGGGTGAGTATTCAAATAATTCAGGCAACGGAAGCGGAACGCTCCGCGACCCGGCCGGCTGCCAGACCTACCGCACAGAAAGAACGCAAAGGGCTCTTCGGGTTCCTCAAATCTGATCGCTCACAACGCCCGTCGCAACGACCCAAGGGTTTGAAAAAGAAGGCCGCTGAACAGATCGCGCGCGCAGCCAAAGGGTCGGTCTGCGGTGATCCGTCAATCAAGGGCAGTTTTATCAAACCGATCCGGGGGCGTGGGGCCTGTGGCGTTGCGAAGCCTGTGAAGATCACATCTGTTGACGGTGTCGGTCTCACTCAGCATGCAACAATTGATTGCACGACCGCGAAAGCGTTGAAAACATGGGTGCGCAGCGGGCTAAAGCCTGCGGTCGGCAATGTCGGCGGCGGGGTACGATCCTTGCAGGTTGTTGCGCACTACGCCTGTCGCAATCGCAATTCGGCGCGCAGTGGCAGATTGTCAGAACATGCCAAAGGGCGGGCGATTGATATCGCGGCGATCAATCTCAATAACGGTCAGAGAATTACTGTCCTCAAAGGTTGGCGGAACCGTCAGCAGGGGCCGATCCTGAAACGCGCGCACAAAGCGGCATGCGGGCCGTTTGGGACAGTTCTTGGCCCGAACGCCAACCGGTTTCACCAAGACCATTTCCATTTCGACACCGCGCGGTATCGCTCAGGATCGTATTGCCGCTAAGGCAATCTGATTTCTGGTGACGGACCGATCGGCAGCGGGCCTAAGAAGGTCGCGCCGTTCGCAAATTTCAGCGTGGCATCCAGCGCGTTTGCATTGCCTGCGGCGCTGGCCAAGAAACCTAGCCCCAATTCCACGGCGGAAGCAGACCCCGCATCGAGCGCACCGGCCTGAACGGCCAAGGCCAACATGTCACGCCAATTTTTGGCAGTAATCGCCAATTCGCCTTCGGGGCGCGTCTCCACCACATCCATTTGACCTTTGGCGCGTAGGTCCAATTCGCCCCATGTTGCGCGGATATCATTGACGGTCAGCGCGGTGACGTCCGGTCGCCGCGTTTCAAGCGCGCGGCGGTTCAACGGGCTGGCGAGCGCCGCCTGAATGTCAACGCGAAGGGCTTCGATTTGGTCAGGCAGGGTGCCACCTTGATCAATCAGCTTCCGGAACCGCTCACCGGGCAGGAGGGTCGCGATGTCAACAACGACGTCATAGGTGGAGCTGGTTGCTGGCGTGTTGCGGATCGCGGCGTTGAGCGTGTCAAAGCTTGCCGTCCACCCCTCGGTTGATGTCACGGAGGCGCCTGCCATTTCAACATTTGCACGGTCCAGTTCCAGCGCTGTCGAGGGTTTGACCACGAGGGAGGCGCGCATGTCATTGGACGTGACGGACAGTTTGCCCTGCGGTGTCGCGATCACCTGTTCATTGGGCCAAACCGCAATCAGATGGTTGGGCTTATAGCTCAAGGACAACAACTGAAAGAACGGGGCTTGCCAGCTTATGCCGGTTTCGGGGTCTGTCAGTCGCAGATCCGTCAAAGTCGTATCAAAGCGATTGGGAAAGCCGCGCACAACGTGATCTGCGTAATCGACCTGCCAGCCTTCGGAACGGCGGTCATCCATCCACTCCGTCAAAGCGGCCTTGTGACCGGTGGATCCGACAAACCAATATCCGGACCATGCCAAGGCTGCGACAATGATGAGTGTGATGAGTTTGCGCATCTCGTCTCTTTTCCCTTTTCCTTCGAGGCCCCATTTACTAGGCCGGTCGTAGAGGCCCGTCTACAAGGCCGCGCGCAGGAGGACCAGAGAGATGGTGACGCAGCCCCTATGGGTGTTCGGATATGGCTCGTTGTTATGGAACCCCGGCTTCACGCCTGTGGAGACCATACCGGCGCGATTGACGGGATTTCATCGTTCCTTTTGCATGTGGTCGATCCATCACCGCGGCTCCGAAGACGAACCGGGTTTGGTGTTGGCGTTGGATGTGGCTGATCGGGCAACCTGCGACGGGGTTGCGTTTCGGGTTGCCGATGACGAAGCTGAAAACGTGCTGCAGATGCTCCGTGATCGCGAATTGATCTCTTCAGCTTACTATGAAGATGTCGTTCCTCTTGCGTTGGAAGACGGACGAAACGTGCAGGCTCTGGCCTACATCATCAATCAGGACCATGTGCAATATTGCGGCGATCTTAGTCTGGAACGGCAAGCAGAAGTCATTGCGCGGTCTGTCGGCGGGCGTGGTCCAAACACGGAATACCTCTACAATACGGCCAGCCATTTGACGCAAATGGGCGTCGCTGATCCTGATATGGACTGGCTCGTGACACGTGTCCAAGAATTGAGCGCCAAGCCCGCATAGCAGAAAACCTTGGCAAATCCTGCTCAGCCCCCGTATGTTCCTGAAAAAAAGACCTATACGGGCTATTCGAGGGTATGAGTATGGACACTCCTGACAGGGGGCGCAGCGGGCAATTCACCCAGCCGGTCCGGCAAATTGTGCTGATGTTGATAATTTTGGGATTGGTGTGCTTTGGTGGCTATCTGATCTATCCGGCAGTCTCGTCGGTCTTCTTGGCAAACCCCTTTCTCAACGGCGTTATTCTGGCTGTTTTTGTATTGGGCGTATTCGCGTGTTTCTGGCAGGTGTTCCAACTGATCACCTCCGTGTCTTGGATTGAGAGTTTTGCGGGTGAAGCGCCCGGGCAGGACCAAGATCGCGCGCCACGCTTGCTCGCCTCTCTGGCGGCTTTGCTCCGGTCCCGCGGGGCACGGATGCAGATCAGTGCATCATCTTCACGCACCATCCTCGATTCCGTCGGAACACGGATGGATGAAGCCCGCGATATCACGCGCTATGTCATCAACTTACTGATTTTCCTTGGGCTTTTGGGGACGTTCTACGGCCTTGCCACCACTATTCCCGGCATCGTCGAAACGATCCAATCGCTTAATGTGGGGGAAGGGCAAAGCTCCCAAGAGGTGTTCTCCAACCTGATTGGCGGATTGGAAAGCCAGCTTGCGGGTATGGGAACGGCTTTTGCGTCTTCCCTTCTAGGACTTGCCGGATCGCTTGTCGTAGGGCTGCTTGAGCTGTTCGCGGGCCACGGTCAGAACCGTTTCTATCGTGAGATGGAGGAGTGGCTGTCAACCATCACACGTGTGGGCTTCTCCTCTGGTGAGGATGGTGGGCAGGGCGGCTTTGATCAGTCGGTGGTTGCTACCGTTCTGGATCATATGGTTGAGCAGATCGACAGTCTCCAAGGGTTATTTTTGCAAGGCGAAACTGCGCGGAAGGACAATGACGACAGGCTGGAAGTAATCACTGAGGCGATCATGGTCTTGACCGATAAGCTTGATACGACGGTAGACCCCACAGCGGCTTTGAACCGCGTGGCTGACGGGCAAGAGCAGTTGCTGACCCATCTGGTACAGACACAAGGTGATGCGGATGGCATCGACCCAGAAAGCCGGATGCGCTTGCGCTCTATCGACGTTCAGCTTCTCAAAATTCTTGAGGAACTTAAAATGGGTCGCGAAGACACCGCACAGCAGATTGCCAATGATGTGGGGCAGGTGACGCAAGCCGTGCGACAATTGACGCGCTCTATTCGACCAGCTTCTACTCCAACCCGTCCGACGCGGCCGCAGGAGTAAAGCATGGCTCTGGCGCGACGCAACGGACAACGGTTCGAGGCCAATATCTGGCCCGGATTTGTAGATGCCATGACGGCTCTGTTGTTGGTGCTGGTTTTCGTTCTGTCCATCTTCATGATGGTTCAGTTCATGCTGAATGAGACGATCACCTCGCAAGATTCAGAGCTCGACCAGCTTTCGGGGCAGGTTCAGTCTTTGGCCGATGCGTTGGGTTTGGAGCAGCAACGTGGCGCAGACCTGCAAGATGAATTGTCGACAGCGCGCGAGGAGAGCTCTGCTCAAGCCACATTGATCGCGTCTCTTTCAGCCCAAAGCGCAGAACAGTCTTCGCGTATTGCAAGTTTCGAGGAGCAGGTTGCGGGATTGTTGTCGCAACAATCCGATCTGGAACGCCGGATCGCCACCGTCACAGGCGAACGCGATGCGACGCGCACGGCACTTAGTGAAGCGGAAGCCAATACCGCTGCATTGAGCGCTCGAATTTCGGAGATAGAGGCGGGGCTGGCCCGTGAAATTACAGAGAAAGAGGCGGCACAGCTGGCGCTTGCGCAGGCGCGTGCAGAGATCGATGAAGGTGCGGAAACCGCACGTTTGGCGGCAGCGCGCACTGCCGCTTTGCAAGCCTTAGTGGATGACCTTGAATTGAAAGCCTCGGAGCAAGGCGAGGCTCTCAAGGCGTCAGAGGCCGCGCGTCTGGCTGATGCCGCTGCCGCTCAAGCCTTGCGCGACCGGTTGGAAAATGCTGATGCGGAGCTGACGGCAATGTCGCTTGCGCTCGAAGGGAAACGGAAAGAAGCAGAAGATACGCTGACCCTTCTTGCCGCCGCAAATTCAGCTAAGGATGACTTGGACGAGAAGCTGTTGGCCGCACTTCTTGCGGGGCAAACTGCGAAAACCGATGCGGCAGGTCTGGAAGAGCAGTTGCGTAGCCGGATCACCGGGCTGGAAGAACAGATCGCGACACTGCAATCGGATCGGGCGGAAAGCCAATCGGCGCGGGTGGAGCTGTTGGGGCAAATCGGCAATTTAGAGGCGCAGATCGCGGCACTGCAATCCAATCAAGAAGCCGAACAGACCACAAGCGCGGAGCTGCTTGGCCAGATCAGTGGTCTACAAGCCCAGTTGGACGCGCTGCAATCCGAGAGGGATGCAGGGCAAGTCGCGCAAGCTGACTTGCTTGGACAAATTGGCGGCCTTGAAGCGCAGATTGCAGCCCTTCAGACGGAACGTGATGCGGCGAATTCCGCGTCAACGAGTTTGCAAGGGCAGGTGGAGGCCAGCGCTGCGCGCGAAGAGGAATTGCAATCCCAGCTTGCGCAGGCTCGCGCCGCTCTGAACTCGGAATCTGCCTCCGAGGATGAGTTGCGCCGTCAGCTTTTGGCGGCCTTAGCAGCGCAAAAAGCGGCTGAACTTGAAGGTCGTGAAGCCCTCAGCGCTGCCGAACAACGCGAGGTCTTGCTGGCGACAGCCAATCAGCAGCTGGCATCCGAACAGGCCGCAAATGCACAGAGCCAACGTCAGGTCGAAGCGCTCAATCAACAAGTGGCCGCATTGCGCAATCAGTTGGGATCCCTGCAAGCTTTGCTTGATGATGCGGGCGCACGCGATGTTGACGCAAACGTACAGATTTCCGCACTCGGGTCCCAGTTGAACACAGCACTGGCGCAGGTTGCTGCAGAACAAAAACGTCTTGCCGCAGAGCAATCGAAGCGTGTTGCGCTTGAAGAGGCGGAGCGTGAAAGACTGTTGGCCGAAGCGAAAGAGCTTAAAAATTATCGGTCCGAATTTTTTGGCCAGCTACGCCAGCTTCTTGGCAATCAGGACGGTGTACGGATTGAAGGGGACCGGTTTGTGTTCTCATCCGAAGTGCTGTTCCAGCCTGCGCGGGCTAATCTGTCCCCGTCCGGTCAGGCCGAAATTGCAAAGGTCGCTGACATCCTGCTCAGTGTGGCAGATGATATTCCGCAAGAACTGGATTGGGTGATCCGTGTCGACGGACACACTGACAATGATCCGCTTTCTGGCTTTGGTGAGTTCAGAGACAATTGGGAACTGAGCCAAGCGCGTGCCTTGTCCGTGGTGCGGTACATGAGCGGATCATTGGGCATCCCACCTGAACGTCTGGCGGCAAATGGCTTCGGGGAATATCAGCCGATCAATACGGCCGACACGCCAGAGGCGCTCGCGCAGAACCGTCGGATCGAGTTGAAGCTGACCGAAAAATAATCAGCCGTTGATCTCGATACTGACTCGGCGCGTATCGATTATTTGGCCGTTGCGGATCAAATTGACTGTGCCTTGATAGGTGCCTGGATCCCATCCCTGTGGCGGCCTGCGTTTGCCGCTTGCCCGAAACAGCTCGGCTTGCGCGCGATCCAGTTTCACATCTTGTATGAACGACCATCCGTTAGGGCCTTGGATGTTAAGCCGAAGTCGGTCGTCTGGTTGGCTGCCAAACATATAGGCCCATATTACTAGCGCCGGCGCTTCTGTTGGAAGCGTGCGCGGTGCGATGCTGCCTTGCTTAAGTTGGCTGAATTCTGGAACCGCATCGTGGAACCCTACGTCCAAAAGCCCACCGGCTTGGTAGTTAGGTTGGGTCAGATCGTCCCAAAGATCTTCGGTGGCTGGGCCGCAAGTTTGGTCTGTGGTTGGTTTGAACGGGTCAATAACTTGACCGTCCTTGCGCACCGAAAGGTGGACATGCGGAAAGGCAGTGAGGCCTGAGAGGCCGATCTGCCCAAGTGGATCACCTGCCACGACCTTGTCGCCTCGCGTGACGGAGATGGAGCCGTTTTGGAGGTGGCAATATTGCGTTTCCCACCCGTCACCATGGTTGATGACAACGCCATTCCCACATTCACGGCCTGACACGTCCGGGGCATTTGGGGCTGTCGTCAGAATATCCGGCATCCCGTCCCGCACCGCCTTGATGCGTCCGGCCGCCGAAGCGATGACCGTCACACCATTTTGCATCTGCGCTTGGGTGGGGACACGGAAGTCGGTCCCTTTGTGGCCGTCATAGCTGAGCGTGCCGCAGGTAAAATCACTGACACCCGTACTTGGATCACGGTCGACATATTGTTGGATGATGCAAGGTGTGTTCGTGGTGGGACCGCAATTGAGGGGCGGCCTTAGCTGAAAGTCCTCCGCAAACACTGGCGCGGTTGCGAAGGAGATAAGTAATGCGAGAGCGGTTCTCACTCAGCTGTTAGGAGTGGCGGCTTTTTCTTGCGTCCGATACGCGCCTTTTCGGGCTCGATCACGTTCAGATCAATCTCGCCCTTCTTGACGCCGACTTTGACCACACCGCCTTTGGCGAGTTTGCCGAACAGCAATTCCTCGGCCAACGGTTTCTTGATGTGTTCTTGGATCACGCGGGCCAGAGGCCGTGCGCCCATCTTCTCGTCATAGCCTTTGTCGCCCAGCCATTCGGCGGCGGCCGGGGTCAACTCGAACGTCACGTTGCGGTCCATTAACTGGGCCTCAAGCTGCAGAACAAACTTCTCGACAACGCGGGCGATGATCTTCTTGCCAAGTGGCGCGAAGGAGATCGTGGCGTCCAGACGGTTGCGGAATTCTGGCGTGAACAGCTTTTCGATGGCTGCCGTATCCTCGCCTTCGCGACGGTCGCGGCCAAAGCCCATCGGTGCACGGGCCGCATCTGCAGCGCCTGCGTTCGAGGTCATGATCAGGATCACGTTGCGGAAATCCGTGGTGCGCCCGTTATGATCGGTCAGCTTGCCGTGGTCCATCACTTGCAACAGGATGTTGAACACATCTGGATGCGCTTTCTCGATCTCATCAAGCAGAAGCACGCAATGTGGGTTCTGATCGACCTTGTCGGTCAGCATGCCACCCTGATCAAACCCGACATAGCCCGGGGGTGCGCCGATGAGGCGGGAGATTGCGTGTTTCTCCATATATTCGGACATATCAAAGCGGATCAGCTCAACGCCAAGCTGGTCAGACAACGCCTTCGCAGCCTCGGTTTTACCCACACCGGTCGGACCTGCGAACAGGTAGTTGCCAATGGGCTTCTCAGGCTCACGCAGTCCGGCGCGGGCCAGTTTGATGGCTGAAGCCAAGGCTTCGATGGCCGTATCTTGGCCGAAGACCTGGCGTTTCAGGGCCTTTTCGAGGTCCTTCAGCGTCTCGGCATCATCCTTGGATACGGTTTTCGGTGGAATGCGGGCGATTTTGGCGACAACCGCCTCGATCTCTTTAACGCCAATGGATTTGCGGCGTTTGCTTTCCACAACCAAATGCTGCGCGGCGCCAGCTTCGTCGATGACGTCGATGGCTTTATCGGGCAGTTTGCGGTCGTGAATATAGCGGGAGCTGAGTTCCACAGCCGACTTGATCGCGTCAGACGTGTATTTGATGCCGTGATGTTCCTCGAAATAGGTTTTGATCCCTTTAAGAATAGCGACAGCGTCATCAACAGACGGCTCAACCACGTCGATCTTCTGGAACCGGCGCGACAGTGCGCGGTCTTTTTCGAAATGCTGGCGGAATTCTTTGTACGTGGTGGAACCCATGCAGCGCAGCTTTCCGCCCTGCAGTGCCGGTTTCAGCAGGTTGGACGCATCCATTGCGCCGCCGGATGTGGCACCGGCGCCGATAACAGTGTGAATTTCGTCGATGAAGAGGACAGCATCGGGATGCTCTTCCAGTTCCGTCATAACGGCCTTCAGACGTTCCTCAAAGTCGCCGCGGTAGCGGGTGCCTGCAAGAAGCGCGCCCATGTCGAGCGAATAGATCGTGGTTTGGGACAGGATTTCAGGCGTTGCGCCGTTGACGATTTTCATCGCCAGACCTTCGGCAATCGCTGTTTTACCAACGCCGGGGTCACCCACCAGAAGCGGGTTGTTCTTGCGACGACGGCACAACACTTGCACACAGCGCTCTACTTCGTGATCGCGACCGATCAGCGGGTCAATATCGCCAGCCGTGGCTTTGGCGTTCAGATCGACACAGTATTTGGCAAGCGCTGATTCTTTGGCCTCTTCCCCGCCATTGGCTTCGGCGTTCACCGCGTCGTCGTCAAATTCGGTCGAGCCGGACACAGGGCGCACCTCGCCAAATTCCGGGTCTTTTGCGACGCCATGCGCGATGAAGTTCACGGCATCATAACGGGTCATGTCTTGTTCTTGCAGGAAGAAGGCGGCATTCGACTCACGCTCAGCAAAAATCGCAACCAGCACGTTCGCGCCTGTCACTTCCGTGCGGCCCGAGGACTGGACGTGAATTGCTGCGCGTTGGATGACGCGTTGGAAGGCGGCTGTTGGCACAGCTTCCGACCCTTCAACATCTGTGACGAGCGTTGAAAGCTCTTCTTCGATGAATTCCGCCAGTGTGGCGCGCAGGTTTTCAAGGTCGACCCCGCAAGCCTGCATCACTTTGGCGGCGTCAGGTTCATCCGTCAGCGCAAGCAGCAGATGTTCCAGTGTAGCCAGTTCGTGGCGATGCGCATTTGCCTGCGCGAGCGCCGAATGGATGGCTTTTTCCAGAGTGTCCGAGAATGATGGCACCCCATGCTCCTTTATGTCAGGGCAGTTCCGGGTCGAGGACCCGGGTACGACCTTTGCCTCTTAGACCTTACAGTTCGGTTTAAATCGCGAACCTTCAAGCCCTTTCTGATCACATTAGTTGTGATTTAGCCCGTTTTATGGCGCGTCGAGTCAAATTTGCCCGTTTTTGAGGCATGTGTGGCCGTGTGGAAGGCGGTGCGTCCACTGATCGCAGAGATCTCCCTCTCAACATAGGGGAATGGTTCATATGCACGTCAACTTGGAATTTGCCGCGTTGAAACCATTGCTGTCCGCAGCGCTTTGTTAAATCTTCGCAATCGCCTTGACGACAGGCTTGATTTGCCAAGACTGCCAGTACCACAGCAGAAATTATCAAGGCCGTGCCGTGCATCTGGATGTCCAAGATCTAAAGAATTTCTACTATCGCACCTCGCTGGGGCGGGTTGCGCAGCGCGCCGTGCGCGACCAGATGAAGTGTTTTTGGAAAACTTGGCGCGGCGAAACGGTTGTGGGTTTTGGGTTCGCGGCGCCTTTGCTGCGTCCCTATCTCAGCGATGCGCGGCGGGTTGTTGCGCTGATGCCGGGACCGCAAGGCGTAATGCATTGGCCCACAGGTGAACCGAACGTGTCCGTTCTGTGTGAGGAGACCGTGTGGCCTTTGCAAACCGGACAGGCGGATAAGCTGGTGGTTTTGCACGGTTTGGAAACATCGGAGAATCCGTCCGCGTTGCTTGAAGAATGCTGGCGTGTGTTGGCTCCGGGCGGGCGGGCATTGTTTATTGTGCCCAATCGCGCAGGGATCTGGTCGCGGCGTGATCGCACGCCTTTTGGATTCGGCCGCCCCTATTCATTGACCCAGCTTGAAGCGCAGTTGAAAAAACACAATTTCTCGCCAGAGCGGCATTTGGCGGCTTTGTTCGCAGTCCCGAGCGAAAAGCGGTTCTGGCTAAAAGCGGCCAATATGATGGAAGGCGTCGGTCGCAAAGTCTCTGGCAGGTTTGCGGGCGGGGTATTGATTGTTGAAGCCACCAAGCAAGTTTATGCGCCAAAAGCGAAGGGCCGGAAAGTGAGCGTGCGTAGCCCGCTCAGAGGATTGGAAGGCGCAACAGCGCCGATTGCGAGCGATGTCGCAAGCGACTCGCGCTGAGGCGCACCATTTGTTGCAGACGCTGTCGAAGTTTATCCACAGCTACAATCCGTCGCAGGGGACCTGATCCAATAAATCAAGGCTTCTGCGGGCTTAGCGGATATGAGTTCACGAATTACTTCATTGGGAGTTGCGCCGCGCTAGGTGCTTTGCTAAGTCGCACCTGATTTACGAGGGAGGCCGTGTGCCTTCTCTTTTCAATTGCCTGAATGCTGATATCGATCAGCAGACGGGTGCCAAGTCATCGAAGGGGTGGACGTGTCCGAACCAGTCTCGATCTCAACGGGTATTGCAGCGCGCTATGCAACAGCCGTGTTTGACCTTGCCAAAGACGGCAAGAAGCTCCCTGCGCTTGAAAAAGACATTGACGCATTGGATGCCGCGATCGGCACCAGCGTCGACTTTCAGTCGCTGATCTCCTCGCCGCTTTACACACGTGAGCAGCAAGGCGACGCAATCGCTGCGATTGCCAAAAAGATGAAGCTGTCGGCCACCGTCGCCAACACGCTCTCGCTGATGGCGTCCAAGCGCCGCTTGTTTGTGCTGCCGCAGCTTGTCTCTGAGTTGCGGGC
Organism: uncultured Litoreibacter sp.; assembly: GCA_947494435.1. Taxonomy (GTDB): domain Bacteria; phylum Pseudomonadota; class Alphaproteobacteria; order Rhodobacterales; family Rhodobacteraceae; genus Litoreibacter. The sequence goes on along the minus strand of CANLUY010000001.1, from coordinate 130,876 downwards.
GCGCATCTCGGAAGAGAAGGGCGAAGTAACAGCAGACGTCGTCGCAGCGAAAGCTCTGACCAAAGCGCAACAAGACAAACTTGCCAAGACGCTGAAAGCGACTGTCGGCAAGGACGTGAAAATCAATATGGCCGTTGATGAGTCCCTCATCGGCGGTCTTGTCGTTAAAGTGGGCTCGAAGATGATCGACACGTCGATCCGCTCCAAGCTCGCCGCCCTGCAGAATTCTATGAAAGAGGCCGGATAACATGGCAATCCAAGCAGCGGAAATCTCCGCAATCCTAAAAGACCAAATCAAGAATTTTGGCAAAGAAGTCGAAGTGGCCGAAGTGGGCCGCGTGCTGTCCGTCGGAGACGGTATCGCCCGTGTTTACGGGCTGGACAGCGTTCAGGCTGGTGAGATGGTCGAATTCCCCGGTGGCATTCAAGGCATGGCGCTGAACCTCGAAAGCGACAACGTGGGTGTTGTTATCTTCGGTTCTGACCGCGACATTAAAGAAGGTGACACTGTTAAGCGTACCAACTCCATCGTGGACGTGCCTGCCGGTGACGAACTGCTGGGCCGCGTTGTCGACGGTTTGGGCAACCCGCTGGACGGCAAGGGCCCGATCAAGACCAAAGAGCGCCGCGTTGCTGACAGCAAAGCGCCTGGTATCATCCCGCGCAAGTCGGTGCATGAGCCAATGGCAACCGGTTTGAAATCTGTCGACTCGATGATCCCAGTTGGCCGTGGCCAACGTGAGTTGGTCATTGGTGACCGCCAAACCGGTAAAACGGCTGTGGCTCTCGACACGATCCTGAACCAGAAATCCTATAATGATGCTGCCGCTGATGAGAACGGCAAGCTGTATTGCATCTATGTGGCGATTGGCCAGAAGCGATCAACTGTTGCGCAGTTGGTGAAGAAGCTGGAAGAAACAGGCGCGATTGACTACTCAATCGTTGTGGCTGCGACAGCATCCGACCCTGCACCAATGCAGTTCTTGGCGCCTTATGCGGCAACCGCGATGGCCGAGCACTTCCGCGACAATGGCCGTCACGCTTTGATCGTTTATGATGACCTTTCGAAGCAAGCTGTGTCTTACCGTCAAATGTCCCTGCTTCTGCGCCGTCCGCCAGGACGTGAAGCTTATCCGGGTGACGTTTTCTACCTCCACTCCCGCTTGCTGGAACGTTCCTGTAAGCTGAACGAAGACAATGGCTCCGGTTCTTTGACAGCTCTGCCGATCATCGAAACCCAAGGTGGTGACGTGTCGGCGTTTATTCCGACAAACGTGATTTCGATCACCGACGGCCAAATCTTCTTGGAAACAGAGCTGTTTTACCAAGGTATCCGCCCTGCGGTGAACACCGGTCTGTCCGTGTCGCGTGTGGGCTCCTCTGCTCAAACAAACGCGATGAAGTCGGTCGCGGGTCCAGTTAAGCTCGAGCTTGCTCAATACCGTGAGATGGCCGCGTTCGCGCAGTTTGGTTCTGACCTTGATGCCGCAACCCAGCAGTTGCTGAACCGTGGCGCGCGTCTGACCGAGCTGATGAAGCAACCTCAGTACTCGCCTTTGACCAACGCAGAGATCGTTTGTGTGATCTATGCAGGCACGAAGGGTTACTTGGACAAGTTACCAGTTGGCGATGTCGGCAAGTTCGAGAAAGGCCTGCTGGCGCATCTGCGTGGCAAGCATCAGGACCTGCTGGACATGATCACCAACGAGGATCCAAAGATCAAAGGCGACGCCGAGGACAAGATCAAGGCGGCACTCGACGCATTCGCTGCAGATTTCGCTTAAGGGGACTGGCAGATGCCCAACCTAAGTGACCTCAAAAATCGGATCGCGTCGGTCAAGTCGACCCGCAAGATCACGAAGGCGATGCAAATGGTCGCCGCCGCAAAACTGCGCCGCGCGCAGGAAGCGGCGGAGGCTGGCCGTCCCTATGCAGAACGTTTCAACGCTGTGATGGGGCAGCTTGCGGCTTCCGTGGGCTCCTCAGAGGGCGCGCCGAAACTGCTGGCTGGAACGGGTTCCGACCAGACGCAACTTCTGATCGTCATGACCGCTGAGCGTGGATTGTGCGGTGGCTTCAATGGCAACATTGCCAAGCTGGCCAAAGCGAAAGCACAGGAACTGATTGCTGCAGGCAAGACCGTTAAGGTTCTGACTGTAGGCAAAAAGGGCCGCGAAGCGATCAAACGCGATCTGGGCGAGCATTTCATCGGCCATGTTGACCTTTCCGAGGTCAAAACAATGGGCTATGCGAATGCGGCTGAAATTGCGCAAGATGTGTTGAGCCGGTTCAGTGCTGAAGAGTTTGATGTAGCGAAGATCTACTATTCCAAATTCCAGTCTGTGATCAGCCAGATCCCGACAGAGCAGCAAGTCATTCCGGCATCTTTTGATGCGCCGGAAGAGGGTGATGCGGCCGCGTCGACGATCTATGACTACGAGCCCAGCGAAGAAGGCATTCTTGCCGATTTGCTGCCGCGCGCAGTTGCCACGCAAATCTTTAGCGCTCTGTTGGAAAATGGCGCGTCCGAGCAAGGTGCGCGTATGTCCGCGATGGACAATGCGACCCGTAACGCGGGCGACATGATCGACAAGCTGACGATCGAGTACAACCGTACACGTCAGGCTGTCATCACCAACGAGCTTATCGAAATCATTTCGGGCGCTGAAGCGCTCTAGACCCGGAGAACCAACATGGCCAAGAACACAGGCAAAATTACACAGGTCATCGGGGCCGTTGTGGACGTCCAATTTGACGACGCACTTCCTGAGATTCTGAACGCGCTGGAAACAGACAATAATGGCAACCGGCTGATCCTTGAGGTGGCACAACACCTTGGTGAGAACACGGTCCGCGCCATTGCGATGGACTCAACAGAGGGTCTTGTACGCGGCGGTGCCGTCACCGATCTGGCAGAGCCAATCTCCGTTCCAATCGGGTCCGGCACATTGGGTCGCATCCTGAACGTCACCGGTGATCCGGTGGACGAGGGCGGTCCGGTCAAGCACACAGCCCGTCGTCCGATCCACGGCGATGCGCCTGACTTTGCGGACCAGTCCACTGAGTCCGAGATTCTGACAACCGGCATCAAGGTCATCGACCTCCTCGCGCCTTACACAAAAGGTGGTAAAATCGGCCTCTTCGGTGGTGCGGGTGTTGGTAAGACAGTTTTGATCATGGAATTGATCAACAACATCGCGAAAGTGCACTCCGGTGTGTCTGTATTCGCGGGTGTTGGTGAGCGGACACGTGAAGGCAATGACCTTTACCACGAGATGATCGAATCCGGCGTTATCGTTCCCGATAACCTCGAAGACTCCAAAATTGCACTTGTCTACGGTCAGATGAACGAACCTCCCGGTGCCCGTATGCGTGTCGCTCTGTCCGGTCTTACATTGGCCGAGCAGTTCCGTGACGACACAGGCGCAGACGTTCTGTTCTTCGTCGACAACATCTTCCGCTTCACGCAAGCGGGTTCCGAGGTGTCCGCGCTTTTGGGTCGTATTCCTTCTGCTGTTGGCTACCAGCCGACACTCGCCACCGACATGGGTGCGATGCAGGAACGGATTACATCCACGAAATCCGGTTCGATCACGTCTGTGCAAGCGGTTTACGTTCCTGCGGATGACTTGACTGACCCTGCGCCTGCGACATCCTTCGCCCACTTGGACGCGACAACCGTTCTGGACCGTGCGATCTCAGAGAAAGGGATTTACCCGGCTGTGGACCCATTGGGCTCCACATCGCGTCTGCTGGACCCGTTGATCATTGGTGAAGAGCATTACAAAGTCGCAACCGACGTGCAGCAAATCCTGCAGCGTTATAAGTCCCTGCAAGACATCATCGCCATCCTCGGCATGGACGAATTGTCCGAGGAAGACAAAATGACCGTGACACGCGCCCGTAAGATCGAGCGTTTCCTGTCGCAACCATTTGACGTGGCGAAAGTGTTTACTGGTGCTGACGGCAAGCAGGTTCCGCTGGAAGACACAATCGCGTCGTTCAAAGCCGTTGTGGCTGGCGAATACGACCACCTTCCAGAAGGCGCCTTCTACATGGTTGGCGGCATCGACGAAGTGATCGCCAAAGCCGAGAAAATGGCTGCCGACGCAGCGTAAGGAGCGAGCCTCATGGCTATGATGCAATTCGAACTTGTCTCGCCAGAACGGAAGCTTGCTTCGGTTGAGGCGAGCGAAGTGCAAATCCCGGGCGCTGAGGGTGACTTCACCGCCATGCCCGACCACGCACCGGTCATCACAACCTTGCGCCCTGGCTATTTGAAAGTGGTCAGCGCCTCCGGGACGGAAGAGTTTTTCGTCACAGGTGGGTTCGCGGAAGTCTCTAGCGAAGGCACAACTGTCTTGGCAGAGCGGGCCTACACACGCGCGGATATGACGCCGGAATTGACCGCTGAATTGGTCGCAGAAGCAGAGGCCGCTCACAAAGACGCCGGCACAGATGCTTCCGCTAAACTGGTCGCTGATATGGCCAGTGGAGTTGCACTGTAAAGCGTGACAACGCGTTCAGACCTATTAGGATAAAGGCCTCAGAGATGAGGCCTTTATTCATTTTTAGGACCTAATTTTTGCCAAAATCCCGTATTATGACCCGATCAGAGGGTAACGAATGCAGAAGTTAACGAATAATACCATTGGCATCACGCAAGGGTCGCGTGTCTTGTTTTCAGACTTTGTCGATGATGGTCCAATGTGGACGGGAACTGGCCCGCGAGAGCAGCGCTACACTGTGGAGTTCGAGCAGCCCTACGCTGCGATCCCGAACGTGCAAGTCGGCTTGGCAATGTGGGACATTGATCACAAGAGCAATCAACGCATGGACATTTCGGCAGAAAATATCTGCGAGTCCAGTTTCGATCTGGTGTTTCGCACATGGGGTGATAGCCGCGTCGCGCGGGTCCGTGCCAATTGGATGGTGATTGGCCCATTGCCCAATGACGACGATTGGGAGCTGTACTAGCGCTTCTGGCCGTTCCGCTTTGACAGCGGATACGGCACAAGATTAGGTGCTTGGATACATACCTTCATAGATTGGCGCGAGCGTGTCTGCGTCAAAGAGGGAAGATACTGAACTGCCGCCAGAGATATTCAGAATGGCCTGAGCGAACATTGGCGCTGTCGGAACGATCCGAATATTTTTGCATTTCTTCACCGCGCCTGATGGCTCGATGCTGTCGGTAATCACAAGGCTCTTCATCACGGAATTGGTGATCCGTTCAACTGCGGGGCCGGAGAGAACGCCGTGCGTGATGTAGCTGTGAACCTCTGTCGCACCTGCATCCATCAGAACCTCGGCGGCCTTACACAAAGTCCCTGCAGTGTCACAGATGTCATCCACGATGATACATTTCTTGCCTTTGACGTCGCCGATCACGGTCATCTCCGCCACTTCGCCTGCTTTTTCACGGCGTTTGTCGACGATGGAGAGCGGTGCCTTAATCCTTTGTGCTAACTCGCGGGCGCGGGCCACGCCACCGACGTCGGGGGACACAACCATCACATCATCCATGTCTTTGAAATGATGCAGAATATCGAGCGCAAACACAGGCGAGGCATAGAGGTTATCGACGGGGACGTCAAAAAACCCCTGAATTTGCGCTGCGTGCAAATCCATTGTCAGAACCCGCTCGATACCGGCTTCTTCGATAAGATTGGCCACGAGCTTTGCAGAAATCGGTGTGCGTGCTTTGGTGCGTCGATCTTGGCGGGCATAGCCGAAATAAGGGATCACAGCTGTGATCCGAGCCGCCGAAGAGCGTTTCAGCGCGTCGGCCATGATCAGCAATTCCATCAGGTTGTCATTGGCGGGGTTAGAAGTCGATTGGATGATGAACATGTCCTCGCCGCGGACATTTTCAAACACTTCCACAAATATTTCAGCGTCATTGAAACGCTCTACGCGGGCATCTACCGGAGCAACTTTCGTCCCTCTGTGCATGGACATGCGCTTGGCGATGGTTGCGGCAAGTTCTTTGTTCGCGTTGCCCGCGATCAGTTTCGGCTCAGAGCTGTTTGGCATGATTTTGTCCCCGGTGTTGGCAGCTGCACCTATCGCATCTGGCAGCCCCCGCTACCCGCGACATTGCACACCGCTTAGCACCCCGTTAGCTTGGTGCAAACCTCTTATCCCAAAAGGATGCATCCCTTGTCCCAGATCGACTACTATTTTGCCACGCTTTCCCCGTATACCTATCTTGCCGGTACGCGATTGGAGGAGGTCGCCTCCAAACATAATCTGCAGATTCGTTATAAGCCGATGGACATCATGGGCCTGTTTGGCCGGACTGGTGGCACGCCGCCCCCGCAACGTCACCCGAACCGGCAGGAATGGCGGTTGCAGGAGATGCGCCGCTCTGCCTCAAAACTCGGCATGCCGATCAATTTGAAACCTGCGCATTGGCCGACAAACCCTGCGCCCTCCTCCTATGCGATTATCGCAGCGCAGAATGAAGGCGGTGGCGATCTGGCGGGGCTCGTCCACGGCTTCGTGCGTGCTGTTTGGGCTGAAGAACGCGACGTGGCTGATGATGCCGTCGTGCGCGAGGTCCTTGAAGCAAATGGCTTTGACGCAGGACTGGCAGATAAAGGTATGCTTGCCGGTGCCGAAGAATACGCCGCGAACCTCGAAGAAGCGGTAGAGAAGGGCGTGTTCGGCGCACCATTCTACATCACAGAATCTGACGAACGGTTCTGGGGGCAGGATAAGATCGAAGACCTCGATCTGTACCTTCAGGGCAAGCTGTAAACCCGGATGCCGATCCAAGCGTCAGGTGGTGCTATGGCACATTTCATCCGCTCGGGGCATGGCCCCGAGGAGGGGTTGCTGCTGCATTGCATGCTTGCCGATGCACGCGCGCTTGACGGTCTGACAGCGAAGCTCGGCGGGCATTTGACCGCGTTATCTATGGATCTGCCCGGGCACGGGCAGAGCGAGGATTGGGACACATCCCGGGATTTCGGAGAGATGACGCGGGATACGGCGCTGGGTCTGCTGGAGCGACCCGCTCATGTGATCGGGCATTCCTATGGTGGCTATGCTGCGTTACGCTTGGCAGTCGATCATCCTGAGATGGTACGCAGTCTTACCCTAATCGAGCCCGTATTTTTCGCGGCAGCAAAGCAGGAAGACCCAACTGGCTTCAAAGTCTACGAGAAAACTGCGCGCCCCATTATGGGGGCAATCGCTGTCGGTGATCTTGTCAGCGCGGCGCGTTCATTTACCGCCCTATGGGGCAATGGCAGGCCGTGGGAAAGCCTCAAACCCGCCGAGATGGATTACATCACGCAGCGCATGCCTTTGGTAGCGGCTTCAGAAGCCGCTCTGCTTCGCGACAACGGGGACGTTTTGCAGCGGCTCGACGAGATTACGGTGCCGTGTTTGCTGATCCGTGGTGCGGACAGCCCGACAGTGATGACGTCGATCTGTGATGTGCTCGCTGCAAGAATCAGCACGTCGCGAAAGGAAGTTGTTGAGGATGCTGGACATATGGTGCCGATCACGCATGCGGTTGATGTTGCGGGGCTGATCGGTGCGTTTATCGACGATCAACCACGCAGCAGTGATATCAGTTGATCAACTTCGGTGTCTGATTTGTTCCAATCACAAACCATGCGGCAGCGGATCAGTTCTTCATCGGGACCCTCTAAAGAAGTGTCGAACGGGAATAGGTAGTATTGCGCACCCGCACCCATTGCCCGTCTATGTGCCGCGCGTGGTAGGTTTGCAAAAACCATGTTTGCCTGGGGCGCGTCCGGAATTTTTGCGCCTTCGACGGTCCGCAAACCTTCAACAAGCCGCGCGCAATTTGCGTTCGCCTTGGCCCCTAGTTCCAGCCACAGATCCCCGTCGAGATACGCGGTCATCTGTGCGGACAGATAGCGATGCTTGCTAAACAGATGCGCACCGCGCTTCCGGCGCAACTCGAACTGTCGCGCCTCGGTTGGGTCAAAGAAGATGACGGCCTCGACACCCGCGCATCCATTCTTCGTACCACCGAAGGAGACAACGTCGATACCGGCTTTCCACGTCATCTCTGCGGCTGTGCATCCTAGTGACGCGCAGGCATTTGCAAACCGCGCGCCGTCCAGATGCGTCTTCACACCAAATTCCCGGGCGATTGCGGTCAGGGCTTTGATCTCATCTAAACTATAGAGCGTGCCCACTTCCGTTGCTTGCGTGATCGTGACAGGGCCGCGCTGGATTGAATGCACGTCTTTGGTTTCTGCTGACACGATTTTGGCCCGCAGGTCCGTGGGGTCCATCTTGGCGCCTTGACCTTCGACAAGAACGATCTTTGCGCCGTGGGCGTAAAACTCCGGCGCCCCGCATTCGTCTTCTTCCACGTGCGAAACGCGGTGCGCAAAAATCGCGTCCCAAGGGTTTGTATATGTTGCGAGTGCCAAGGCATTGGCCGCAGTACCCGTTCCGACCAGATAAACGGCGGCGTCTGGCGCTTCAAAGGTCGCCCGGATCTGCGCGCGCACGTCGTCCATGATCGCATCATTGCCATAGGGCATCGCGTAGCCATGATTGGCGGCGATCACGGCTTCCAGCACATTGGGGTGCATGGGGCCTGCGTTGTCGGATGCAAAGTTCAGATCGGTCATTGCGGGGCCTTACAGGTCTTCGATGATGTGATCTTCCCACTCATCTTCATGGAGTTCAAATTCTGGGACCGTCCAACCCTGAACGGATTGGTCTGCGTCATGCACTGATTGCGCAGTCCCTGAGATCAACGGGTGCCAAGGATAAAGTGGTTTGCCCTCAAAAAGCAGCCGATAGGCGCAGGTTGATGGCATCCAATAGGCGTGTTGTGAGATGTTTTCGGGTGTCAAATGCACGCATTCCGGGACGAATTGCAGCCGGATATCATATTGCGCGCACCGACAGGTTTCCCCGTCAAGAAGCCGGCAAGCCACACGGGTAAAGGCGATCTCTTCCGTTTCAGGGTCTTCAAGCTTGTTCAGGCAGCACTTCCCGCATCCATCGCAGAGCGCCTCCCACTCCTTAGGGGTCATGCTTTTCAGCGGCACTTTTTCCCAAAACCTCGGTCGCAGACCTGTACGGTCGATTGGGTCGGTCATGACGCTGCCAGAATATCGCGCGCTTGGGCGCAATCTGCGTCCATCTGCGCAATCAGCGCATCAAGCCCGTCAAATTTCTCTTCACCACGCAGATACTCCACCAGAGCGACAGAGATATGTTCGCCATAGAGGTCGCCTTTGAAATCAAACAAAAATGTCTCGCAGTTCGGTTGGTTTTCGCCAAACATCGGCCGCACCCCGATAGACGCCGCCCCTTGATATTCGCCCTTATGCGGCCCGGTCAGCACATCGACAAAGACAGCGTAGACCCCGAACTTTGGTTGATGGAGGCCTGTGGTATCCTGGTTCGCTGTTGGATAGCCCAGCTCCCTTCCGCGCTGCTCTCCGGTGATGACCTTGCCGTCAATACGGTGCCAATGGCCCAGCATCGCGGCTGCGTCGCGTGGGTTTCCTTCACTCAAAGCGGTTCTGATGTTGGTGGAGGAGACTCGCTTGGTTCCGGTCGCAATGAGCTCAGCAATCGTGACGCCAAAGCCGTGGGTCTCGCCGAAGTCTTTCAACATCTCGGCATTGCCCGCGCGTCCCTTGCCAAAACAGAAATCCGCGCCGACCACGACATGTTTCAGCCCAAGGCCCTTTGCAATGACATCCCGCGCAAACTCTTCTGCACTCAAGCCAGATAGGGAATTGTTGAAATTCAGCTCATAAAGCCGCTCTACACCAAGCTTTTCCAGCCTATTGGCTTTGGCTTCGGCATTCATCAACCGGAATGCGGGGGCGTCCGGTGCAAAATATTCGCGGGGATGTGGCTCGAACGTAACGATGCCGAGCGGCGCGCCGGGGGCTGCGTTCTGCGCAACGTCGATTACCGCTTGATGACCGATATGCACACCGTCGAAATTGCCAATGGCCACGGTGGCACCGCGATCCTCAGGGCTTACGAATTGATAGTCACGAATAATACGCATGAGCCTTGCGTATCGCCCAAGGGAAGAGGGTGCAACCTCAGTCGAATTTTCTTGAAGGCGCGAGCACGATGGCCTCACCTTTCAAGACGTTCTTCCCATCCACTTCGCATCGCGTTTGCATTGTCACTTTGCGTTTGCCGTGGTCAATCTCGGTGACTTCAACTTCCGCCATCACCATATCGCCGGGACGGACTGGGGCCATGAATTTTAGGGTTTGTCCCAGATAAACAGTCCCATGGCCCGGAAGTTGTTCGCCGATCACGGCAGAGATCAGACCAGCGGTCAGCATCCCATGCGCGATGCGACCCTCGAAGATCGTGTCATTGGCGTAGTCATCGTCCAGATGTACCGGATTGCGGTCGGTAGAGACCTCTGCAAACAGCTCAATATCACGATCCGTCACCTGCTTGCGCAAATGACGTTTCATGCCAATCTCGATATCTTCAATGCAGATCGTCCCACGAGGGAAGTTATCACGTTGCATATCAAGCATGTTCCGAACCTCTAAAGTAACAAATGAATGCGAATATCGCATGATTTGAAACTTAATTACTTTGCAAGTGCAGAAAAGTCCAGTGAAAAGCAGTTCAGCGCAGCTTCCCTATCGAATAACGCGGGGACACCATTTCCTTTTCAAGATAGGCACTTAGAAGATCGGGGTCTGGATGGTCTGTGGTTTTTGTTTCCTCAGCGGCCAGCCCGCCGGATATGAACAGAGAATCGATATCCTCTCCCTGCGCTCCTTGGATATCGGTCAGAACGCCATCACCAATGCACAAAATCCGGTTGTCGGATATCGGTTTGCCCAATGCGGTCAAGCGCCTGCGGGCGAGATCATAAATCGGTGGATGAGGTTTGCCGAAGTAGAGGCTCTCGCCCCCCATCTCTGTATAGAGCTTCGCCAAAGCGCCTGCGCACCACTCGCGATGTTCCCCACGATCCACGACAATATCAGGGTTTGCGCAGAGCAGCTTCAGGCCCTTCTGCTTGGCGTAAAGGAAGTCACCGCGATTGACATCTGGATCGGCTGTGGGGTCAACGGGGCCGCAACACACGATCCCCTCGGCTTCATCCAAAGGCACCTGCTTAATGTTAACGGGATCGCGGATGATCTCCAACGGATCAAAGAACGTTTGATCGTGGGGTTGCCCGATAAAGTAGACCTTTTCGCCTATCGCGCCGCGAAACATTGCGGCCCGCGCGCTGTCACCCGAGGTGGCGATATCATCATAGCTGTCTTCTGCCACGCCGATCTTGCCAAGCTGCTTTGCGACAGACGCTCGGTGACGCGGGGCGTTTGTGACATAGATGACGATCCCGCCGCGCTTGCGGTAGTCTTGCATCGCGGTCACGGCTTCCGCGAAGGGCGCAACGCCGTTGTGAATGCACCCCCACAAATCGACAAATAGCGCGTCGTATTGATCGGAAATCTCGGAAAGCGCGGTGATGATTTGGGTCATATAGGCCTCTGATAGGGACGCTCAGGCGCGCCATTTGATGGAACAACCCATCGATGGAATTTGGTGCTGCGGACCAGTGCCGGTCTTCGCGACTTCGGTCATCGCGATGACCAACTCCCGCGTTCGGCCCTTTGGGTCGCCCATCGCGGCGCTGTCAAGACGACCGCGATATTGCAGCGCGCCTTGCGCATTGAAGCCGAAGAAATCGGGAGTGCACACAGCGCCATATGCCTGCCCGACAGACTGATCCTCATCCACGAGGTAGGGGAAGTCCCACCCGTGTTGAGCGGCAAACGCTTTCATATTAGGTGGGCTGTCGGCGGGCATCATCTGGTAGTCATTTGACATGATTGCGACAGTATTGACGCCCGCTGCTTTTAGGTCGCGCGCATCTTCAGAAAGACGATCTGCAATGGCTTTCACATAGGGGCAGTGATTGCATAGAAATGCGACCAAAACACCGTTTGGCCCCATGGCATCTGCCAGCGATATGACCCGCCCGTCCGGATCTTTCAGCGAAAACGAAGGCGCCTGCCAGCCGAAGTCACAAACGGGCGTGTCGAGCAGCGCCATATCAGACCTTCAAATTCGGGATGATTTGCTTTTTACGACTCATAACTCCGGGCAGAACGACTGTGTTTCCTTCCACAGTTGCCCCAAAGCTGGCTTCCGCCACGCGCTTGGACAGATCGTTCGGGATCAGCATTGTGGCTTCCTCATTAAGGATGTCGACCACGAAAAGCAGCACCTCATTCACCTTGTCCTCGCCAGCAACCCCAGGCATCGCCGCCATCAGAGCATCTTTGCGATCCAGCACCATTTTGGGCGATGTCGTTTCCAGCACGGACACGCGGAACTTCACGCCATCCACTTCGTACTCTTTGCTGTCCATCCGCAAAAGCTCCGCTTCTGAGAAGGCGGAAACGTCGGATTTCGCAGCAAACATTTCCGCGGCATACTCCGAGATATCCACACCAAGGTCAGACGCGAGTTCTTCCGCCAGTTTGCGATCTTTGGCCGTGGTTGTCGGCGAACGGAATTCAAGCGTGTCAGACAGGATGCAGCTGAGCATCGCACCTTTTATACTGTCTGGCATATGTTGCGCCTCAACGCCCATCAGATCGTGCATGATCGTGGCGGTGCAGGCCAACGGACGGATTGTTATGTCAATGGGGCCAGCAGTTTCGAGTCCGCCGACCAGTTTATGATGGTCAATAATGGCCTGAACATCTGCAGAATTGATGTTCTCAGGCAATTCGGCAGGATTATTCGTGTCAACAATGATGCAAGGCTGGCCATCGCGAATATTGTCAATGATCTCGGGCTTGGTCAGCGTCCAGCGATCCAGCATGAAAGCCGCTTCGGTGTTCGGTTCGCCCAGCAATACGGCCTTCGCATCACCGCCTTGATGGTTCAGGAACCACTCCCAGATCAAAGGAGAGCCTGTGGAGTCTGTATCGGGTGATTTGTGGCCAAAAATGAAAGTCGTCATGTGTCGGAAGTCCTGCAAGAAGGTGCGATTTTGGCGGTCTTATAGGCGGCTGTGTGACGGATGTCACCCTCAGCCTGCTTTGACTTTCGGAGCGGGTGTGATAAGATAAAGACAGTCTTGATGGAGGAATGTTTCGATGGACCAACTTACTTAAACCGCCCGTCTAATATGGCGCCGCAGTGCGCCCGACTACCCTCAGGAGTATACTGAAATGGACAAGCCCAACTGACCTCGCGTGCGAGGTCTGTTCGCGCCGCCGTGCTTCGCGAGCGGCTCATTTCTGATCTCAGTATGAAAGGGCATACTATGCCCAAATCCAAGAAACCCGCCCACAATCGTGGGGCAAAACCGGCTGCGCACGTGGCCATTCCCGCTGCCAAACCGGGATTTGACCCTGAACAGTTGAAACGTCCCTCCGGCTCTGGCCGCGGGCAACGCTTTGGCCGTGGAAAGCCGCCGCGATTCCCCGGACGTACTGGCGGAAGGTAAGTGCGTTCCCGCCGCAGGACGGACCTTGCGGCGGGGACTTGATTGCAGCGTCAAGATTGGCATGCTGTTCAAAACAAAAGGCCGAGCAGCAGACAAGGCGCACAGATGAAAGAGACGGAGCTATATCCCGCCATCAAGAACTACCTTGAAGGGCAGGGTTATGAGGTGAAAAGCGAGGTTGGCGCGTGTGATGTTGTTGCCCTGCGCGACGCGGAAGACCCGGTCATTGTTGAGATGAAGGTCAGCTTCTCTTTGTCGCTGATCCATCAAGGTATCGCGCGACAATCCATCACCGACGCGGTCTATATTGCTGTGCCACGCATGACGGGAAAGCGCGCTTTGAAAGCGCTGAAGGAGAATACGGCCCTCTGCCGAAGGCTCGGGTTGGGGCTAATCACTGTCCGGATGCGCGACAGCTATGTCGAAGTCCACGCAGACCCCGGACCATACGCGCCTCGTAAATCAGCGCAGCGTAAGGGGCGGTTATTGCGGGAATTCGCCCGACGTGTTGGTGACCCAAACCAGGGCGGTGCCACGCGGGTTGGTCTTGTGACGGCATACAGGCAAGACGCTTTGCGATGCGCTGGATATTTGGCGGTGGAAGGACCGATGAAAGGGGCCACCGTCGCGCAGGCAACAGGTGTTCCACACGCGACACGGATGATGGCCGCAGATCATTACGGGTGGTTCGAACGTGTCTCGACGGGCATCTACCAGTTGACCCCGAAGGGCAGGGAAGGACTGCAGCAATATGAGGGCCGTGGCGTGCCGCTTGACTGACTTTCTCGCGGTTCAGGCAACCATCCGAGCGTGGGATTGCACACGATTGCGGCCAAGGTCTTTGGCGCGGTACAGCGCCAAATCTGCGGACTTGATGAGATCTGTGACGAGTTGACCATCATCTGGCCAGACCGCGATACCTGCTGACACAGTGATGCGCGGTAGCTCTTCACCGGAGTACTTTATGACGATTTCAGACACCTGAACGCGGAAGTCTTCCGCAAGTTGCATGGTTTGGTCTTCTGTCATGTTGGTGCAGAGTATTACAAATTCCTCGCCGCCCATGCGGCAAGGCGCACAATTGTCCGTGAAGAACTCTAGCATGCGCGCGCCCAAAGCACGCAGCACCAAGTCGCCAGCATCATGGCCATGATGGTCGTTGAATTTTTTGAAATGATCCACGTCGATCGAGATGATGGAGCACGGTTTTCGCGAGGTTTTGCTGGAATGAACCTGCCTATGGGCAGCCTCTAAGAACCAACGGCGGTTCCATAGGTTGGTGAGCGGATCGCGTACCGATTGATCCAACAACTCCTGACGCAATTGGACGTTTGCGATGGCAAGGCTGATTTGTTCGGCGCACAGCAATGCCAATTCCCATCGTTGATCGAGGAAATATTTGAACTTTTCGCGCTCATGCCGGTCTGGAGCAAAGGTGCCGAAATTCAAATGCAGCATCCCATTGGTTTGCCCATGTGCTGTGATCGGAACACAAAAGTAGGGGGAATCGTCTTCGACGGCATGGCTGTGTCCGCATGGAAATTCGATGGGACGCATGCCGTATGCGTAGGCACGGCCGCGGCGCAGTGCCCAGCAATCATCTGGTTCGATATGGGGGGGCGGTAGCTCGATGCCGCCCCAATTTATTGTAAGATCCAACGTGTCGCGTGAGTTGGAGTAGATATAAAGCTGCCCCTCCGCCTCTGGCATCAGGGTTTCAAGGGACCGACTGATTACCTGCAAAAGCTCGTCCAAGGATTTTGCAGAATATAACCACTCGCTTACTTGGCTCAGCAGACGTCTTTCCTGTTGGCGCAGCTGTTCATTCTCAGTCACCTCGGCTGTGGCGCGTTCAAGGGCACGGCGCTCCGTCACATCGCGCGATGAAGAGACGAAATTGATGTGTTTACCCTGCACGTCAAACACCGGTGAAATGCGGCTCTCGATCCAAATCGGCGTATCGTCCTTGCGCCTATATTGCATTTCGATTTCTAGGGATCTGAGGTTTGCGATATCATCATCGATGCGTGCCTGATCCGCCTTATTTGTCAGCTCGCCCCGCAAGATATCGCCGGGTAACTTGCCCAGCATATCTTGCAGTGTGAAGCCGGTTAGTCGCTCAAAGCCACTATTGATCCAAACCACACGATCATTGACGTCTGTGACCATCAACGCGTCTTGCGTGAATTCAGCCGCCAATGATGCATAGGGCTGCAGATCTGGGATCTTTGGTTTTCTGGCCATGATGTCGGTCTCGCACTAAATTCTGAAGCCGAAATAGCAATGCGCGTCTTAAGATTTGGAAACCGCTGGTGCAGATCTCATCAAAAAAGAGCATGGAATTTCAGTCAATTTTTAGAGTTCTCTTGCCGCCCAAGGCTTGAGTGGTTAGCACTTCGCGACGGTGCATATTCTGGGGAGGACAGCATGCAAAAGACAGTCGTAAACAGCTGGAATGAATGGGATCCACTCAAGCATGTGATCGTGGGGCGTGCAGACGATTGCCACATCCCGCCAGAAGAGCCTGCGTTGGACGCGAAAGTCCCAGAAGACAGCGACATGCGCGGCCAATGGGGGCGTCGTCCGCAAGAGACGATTGATCGCGCGAATGAGCTGCTGGATAACTTCGCCGCGATGCTGGAAAAACGCGGGGTGCGCGTGGACAGACCCGTCTCGATTGATCATTCACAACCGGCGACGACGCCTGATTTCCATACTGAAAGCCAGTTTGGTTGCATGCCACCGCGTGATGTGTTGCTGACCGTGGGGTCCGAGATGTTGGAAGCGACGATGTCTTATCGCTGCCGCTGGTTCGAGTACCTGAACTACCGCCCGCTGATGGAGCAGTATTTCGATGAAGACCCGAACTTCCGCCACGAAAGCGCGCCCAAACCGCGGCTGACAGATGAGGATTACCACCCGGACTATCTGTCCGACAAAATCGGGGTCGAGAAGCGCTTGCAATGGGCTGCTGAGAAATTCTTTGTCACGACCGAAAAAGAGCCGCTGTTTGATGCGGCCGACGTTCTGCGCTTTGGCCGCGATCTGGTGGTCCAACATGGGTTTACAACGAACCTCAAAGGTATTGAATGGCTGCGGCGTCACTATCCTGATCACCGCGTCCACACTGTGAATTTCCCTGGCGATCCCTATCCGATCCACATCGACGCTACCTTCACGCCACTGCGCCCGGGCTTGATTTTGAACAATCCGCAGCGCCGATTGCCTGAAGATCAGCGCGAGATGTTCGAGAAAAACGATTGGGAAATCGTCGACGCAGCCCAGCCCGCGCACAATGCGCCGCCGCCACTTTGTTATTCCTCGACATGGCTTAGCATGAACGTGCTCGTCCTCGACCCCAAAACCGTCTGTGTTGAGAAGTCTGAGGTCTATCAGGCGGAGCAGATGGACAAGCTGGGTATGGAAGTGGTGGAAGTCGATTTGCGCGATGCGTATGCCTTTGGGGGTGGCCTGCATTGCTGCACGGCGGATGTCTACCGCGAGGGTAAGTGCGAGGATTACTTCCCGAACCTTGGCTAGGGCACTCACAGGTTTGTGTGCGCGAAAACCTGCAAAAGACGGCGGGGCGGCTCGGAAATTTGTGCAAAACATCTATGTTAGAAGCAAAGGTGCCGAGCGCGCCTTATGCGATGTAGGAGGATTGCAAGATGTCACTGACCCGTCCGGACCGCCGTCTGTTTCTGGCCACTGCTGGTGCGGCCGTCACGACCGGCTTGACTATGCCTGCGCAGGCTCAAGGGCTTGCGCCGACGCCAACGATGCGCGGCGGTGCGAATAACTATCGCCCTGGCGCCCCCATTGTGGACAAGATCGGAGGCGGTGGTTTTCTGATGACCGGCAGCGTGAGGCGGGCAGGGGACGGCGCGCCGCTTGCCGGACAACGCATTCAAATCTGGGCGCACACGACTGAAGGGCACGAGCGTGATGCGCGCAGCCACGGCGCGACGCTGACAGATGAGAACGGGTTGTTCCAAATGGACATGCCGCAGATCGTACCTGCGTTCGGCCAAGCGCACGGGCATCTGGCCTATGACAGCGACGCGTTTGAAACAGTGTTCCTGCGTCCTTTGATGTGCAAGGCCAGTGACAAAACGCTTCACGTCGATTTCGTCTTGGTCCCTGCGTAGAGAACTCCGGCGGTGTCAATCAGACATGTCTTGATCTGGGTCGCCGTCACTACAGTGGCCATAGGGCCTGTTCTTTTGTCATTGGCCAGCCCGCTGCTGGCATGGCGGCAGCCGATTTATATCTTGGCAGGCGTTGCCGGTGTCATCTCCCTTTCTATACTGCTGATCCAACCCTTGCTCGCCGGTGGTTTGCTTCCGGGCGTCCCCAAGTCGCGCGCCCGAACATACCATCGCTATCTCGGGATCGCATTATTGGTTGCCGTCCTCATTCACGTGGCCGGGCTTTGGATCACCAGCCCGCCTGATGTCGTCGACGCACTTCTCTTTACATCCCCCACGCCATTCTCCGCTTGGGGTGTGATCGCGATGTGGGCGTTGTTCTGCACGGCCATAGTTGCGGCCCTCAGGAAAACACTAAAGCTGAGTTGGCGAAGCTGGCGGATTGTCCACACGGTCCTCGCCGTCGTGATTGTCGGATGTACCGTGCTGCATGCGGTGCTGATTGACGGCACGATGGAGGTGTTGTCGAAATATGCGCTTTGCGCATTTGTGGTAGCGGCCTCAGCCAGAGTGTTGTTTGACCCCAAGATATTGGCCCGTTTGCAGCGACAACGCCCTAATAGTTGATCGCGTGTACTTCCTCGCAGCTTTTGGCTGAAAAAATTCAGTTTGGGGCTGTTGACTCATCCCCGCCCGCTCCTTAGCTACCCCTCGTTAGCACTCGCTTGCCGTGAGTGCTAACGGCCCCGGTCGGGGCCATGGGAGTAACTTTGAGCTAGGAGCTGCAAAGATGGCATTGAAACCGCTTCATGACCGCGTTCTCGTTGAGCGCGTAGAGGGTGACGAGAAGACCGCCGGTGGTCTGATCATTCCAGAAAGCGCAAAAGAAAAGCCAGCAGAAGGCGTTATCGTCGCTGCAGGTGAAGGCGCACGTAAAGACTCGGGCGAGCTGATCCCGATGGCTGTCAAAGAAGGCGACAAAATTCTGTTCGGCAAATGGTCCGGCACAGAAGTCACCGTTGACGGCAAAGAGCTGTTGATCATGAAAGAAAGCGACGTTCTGGGCATCCTGTCCTAATCCGGTCGGGTTTCCCCGACCACGCTTTTCCCGACACTTCGAAATTTTAAGGAGCACATGTAAATGGCTGCTAAAGACGTAAAATTCGACACAGATGCACGGAACAAGATGCTGAAAGGCGTCAACACTCTGGCAAATGCTGTCAAAGTCACATTGGGCCCTAAGGGTCGCAACGTGGTTCTCGACAAATCTTTCGGCGCACCGCGCATCACCAAAGACGGTGTATCCGTGGCGAAAGAAATCGAACTGGACGACAAGTTCGAAAATATGGGCGCACAAATGGTCAAAGAAGTGGCCTCGCGTACCAATGACGAAGCTGGTGACGGGACAACAACCGCAACAGTTCTGGCGCAAGCCATCGTCAAAGAAGGTCTGAAATCGGTTGCTGCTGGCATGAACCCGATGGACCTCAAGCGTGGTATCGACCTGGCAACAACAACTGTTGTTGAAGCGATCAAAGGTGCTGCACGCGAAGTCAAAGACAGCGACGAAGTCGCACAGGTTGGCACAATCTCTGCCAATGGCGAGCGCGAAATCGGCGAGCAAATCGCTGGTGCGATGCAAAAAGTCGGCAACGAAGGCGTCATCACTGTTGAAGAGAACAAAGGTCTGGAAACAGAAACCGATGTTGTTGAAGGCATGCAGTTCGACCGTGGGTACCTGTCCCCTTACTTCGTGACAAACCCAGACAAAATGACAACAGAGCTCGACGACGCGCTGATCCTGTTGCACGAGAAGAAGCTTTCTTCCCTGCAGCCAATGGTTCCACTGCTCGAAGCTGTCATTCAGTCCGGCAAACCGCTGATGATCATCGCAGAAGATGTTGAAGGCGAAGCGCTTGCAACTCTCGTGGTCAACAAACTGCGCGGCGGTCTGAAAATCGCAGCTGTCAAAGCCCCTGGTTTCGGCGATCGCCGTAAAGCCATGTTGCAAGACATCGCGATCCTGACAGGCGGTCAAGTGATCTCCGAAGACCTCGGCATGAAGCTGGAATCTGTCACCATGGACATGCTTGGCACAGCCAAGAAAGTTCAAATCACCAAAGACGAAACAACCATCGTTGATGGTGCTGGTGCATCCGCTGAGATCGAAGCACGTGTTGCTCAAATCCGTCAGCAGATCGAAGAAACCACATCCGATTACGACCGTGAGAAGCTGCAAGAGCGCGTTGCCAAACTGGCAGGCGGTGTTGCTGTGATCCGTGTCGGCGGCATGTCCGAAGTTGAAGTGAAAGAGCGCAAAGACCGCGTTGATGACGCTTTGAACGCGACACGTGCAGCTGTGCAAGAAGGCATCGTTGTGGGTGGTGGTGTTGCTCTGGTTCAAGGTGCGAAAGCGCTGGACGGCCTGACGGGCGACAACAACGACCAGAATGTCGGTATCTCCATCGTGCGTAAAGCTATCGAAGCGCCTCTGCGCCAGATCGCTGAAAACGCAGGCGTCGACGGCGCTGTTGTGGCTGGCAAAATCCGCGAGAGCGACGATGCATCTTTCGGCTTCAACGCTCAAACCGAAGAATATGGCGACATGTTCAAATTCGGCGTGATCGACCCGGCCAAAGTTGTGCGCACAGCTTTGCAAGACGCGGCATCTGTCGCAGCATTGCTGATCACAACAGAAGCTATGGTTGCTGACGCACCTGCCAAAGACGGCGGCGGCGCTGGTGGCGGCATGCCTGACATGGGCGGCATGGGCGGCATGGGCGGCATGATGTAAGAGGCCTTTTGCCTTCGGGCAAAAGCGTCTTGCCCCCGAAAGGGGACATGCCAAACTGCAGAAAATAAAGAAAGAGCGGCCTTCGGGTCGCTCTTTTTTCATGAAATTACCCCAAATCTGATTTAACAAGGGCCGCAAGTCAGATCAAAAGAGCAATTATGGACCCGAGTTTTACCAGAGATGCCCGTGAGGCAGATCATGACGCGATTGACCGCTTGCTGATTGCAAGTTTCGGCGGCGCGGAGGAGGCGCAATTGGTACGTGACCTGCGTGCGGATGGCGCGATTTGGCAAGAAACGGTGATGCCGTGGGGCGATGAAATGGCGGGATACCTTGCAATATCGCGCTTTGTAGCACCGGAAGGGTGGCTATGCCTTGCACCGGTTGCCGTCCATCCCGATTGGCAAGGCGCGGGTCGCGGTCAGTTTATGGTCGAAGGCGCTGTTGAAGAGTTTAGCAAGAAACTCAATCGTTACATGGTGGTTGTGGGGGACGGGAAATTCTACCGCCGTTGCGGGTTTTTGGCGACACGCGCCGCACGCCTGACATCTCCTTTCGGAACGAAAAACACGTTGCTCGTCGGCCCGGAGATGTCGGTACCAGCAGAAATGCTGGTCTATCCAAAGCCGTTTTTAAAACTCAGCTAACAATTAAGCAGAACCACTTGCAGTTTGCCAATGTGGGATCAGGTTGCCTTGGGGATCGCTCAGCCGCGCGATAGATGCTGCTGGCCATTCTAATTCGGTTTCCCACCAGTGCTCTTTCCGCTCAGGGGCGAATGCGACCACACAGTCACGATTTCGGCAAAGAGCGCGAAATCGGATTGCGCTTCATCGCTAAGGTGGCGAGGAAGAAAGTATGAAACTCGCTCTCCTCGTAACGCTGACAATGATCGCATTCGCGGCCAATTCGGTCCTCAATAAAGTCGGTCTGTCAGATGATTTGATGGATCCCACGTCCTTCGCACTGATCCGCCTTTCGTCGGGCGCGGCCGCTTTGATCGCAATGGTTATTTTGTCCGGACGCGCTGTGCCGCTTTTTCGCAAAGCACGCCTTACGGGAGCGGTGTCGCTGGCGGCTTACATGATCGGATTTTCTCTGGCATACCAAACGCTTGATGCAGGGGGCGGTGCTCTGATCTTATTCGGCGGCGTGCAAGTGACGATCTTTGCGATTTTAGTGTTCAAGGGAGATGCTATTCCACGCGCAAGATATCAGGGCGCCGGAGTTGCATTGCTCGGCTTAGCTTATCTGCTTCTGCCTGGCACCAACGCGCCCAGCTTCGTAGGCGCGATGTTGATGGCTGTCGCAGCCGTAGGGTGGGGCGTTTACACCCTCGCCGGCCGCTCTGAGGCAGATGCGCTTGGGGCCACGGCTGGCAATTTTGTTTGGGCAACGCTTGGCATGGTTGTGTGCTTTCTTTTGGTACCCGGGGCGCATGTGGTCACCCAGATGGGTGTGGTTTATGCGGTCATCTCTGGGGTGGTGACGTCAGCGATGGGTTATGCGCTGTGGTACCGTGTGCTTCCGCAACTCGATGCCTCTGTCGCTGGGATCGCGCAATTGACCGTGCCGGTGATCGCGCTGGCAGGCGGCATGGCCTTCCTCGGGGAAGCGCTGACGTGGAGTTTCGTCATCGCGAGCGTGCTCGTGCTTGGCGGTGTCGCGTGGTCTTTGAAACGCAGCTAAATGGTCTTCGCCAGCAATCCACCCGGCTGGCGTGTGATTTTGCCTTCCATCTCAAGCGTCACAAGCTGCGGTGTTACCAAGTCGGGATGCAGCTTTAGGTCTCGGATCAATTGATCCTCTGCAATCGGTGTTGGTCCCAGCAGCCCAAGAATTCGGGCATGTGCCGCACCTGCGCTGTGGGCGGGCGTGTTGGTGCGCTTTGGTTCTGGTGTGCGGTCGGCTTGGCGCGGGGCGGCGACGCTTTCGATCACGTCTTTGGCTGATCTGACAAGCGTAGCCCCATCGCGGATCAACATATTGCATCCGGCAGAGCGTGCGTCAAAAGGATGCCCGGGCACCACCAGCACATCACGCCCCTGATCCAAAGCCTCACGCGCGGTGATCAGGGAACCGGACTTGGCAGCCGCCTCAACCACCACGACGGCTCGCCCAAGGCCGGAAATAAGCCGATTGCGCCGTGGAAAATGGCGCGCCATCGGTTGCAAGCCGATTGGCTGTTCCGAGATACGAAGACCGGATTTAGAAATCTGATCGTGTAAATCCGCGTTTTCGCGCGGATAGATTGTATCGACGCCGCCTGCCTGTACGGCAATCGTACCAGTGTCCAAGCTTGCGAGATGGGCTGCCGTATCGACGCCGCGGGCTAGACCGGAGGCAATGACAAACCCGGCTTCCCCCAACCCGCGGGCCAAAGCCGTGGCCATGCGGGTACCCAGTGATGACGCGTTGCGCGCACCCACCAAAGAAAGGATGGGGCGTTCCGTGAGTGATGTGTCACCAAGGGCCCAAAGCACAGGCGGCGGGTCAGGGATGTCAACCAACTGGCTCGGGTAGTTTGCACTGCCGTAGCAAAGAAGTCTTGCACCGATGTTTTCTCCTTGCCGGAGCTCTGCCTCAGCTGCTTGAAAGCTGACGGGAACGTATTTCTTAACACCGGCGTTGGCCGCAACTTGGGGGAGGGCAGACAATGCGGCCTCAGCGGTGCCATGCTCCGCCAAGAGGCGGAAGAACGTTGCAGGCCCGACGCGGCGGGATCTGATCAGACGAAGCCAGTTGACCGTCGCGTCCCTTGTCTTGGGGGGTGCGAGGGGGGGTGGGGTAGACAGCAGGTCGCTGGCCATCTGAAACTCCGTCTGATCAGTGAAATCATTTCTGCATTTCATTGATTAAGGGAGTGTGAAGGCCGCAGAACCCGTAGGAAAAAAATTGTAACCTTATGATAAAGAGTAGTTTTATTTTTAACTGCGCTTGGCGGAAAACTGCTTACCCAAGAGGCACCTCACCATAAATAGTGAAGTCAAAATTTGCAAAATCGCGCTCTCGATATCGAACGTTCAACATCCAAGGAATCAGTGCGGCGTTAGAGCTCTTTGAAAAATAGAATGAGCGGTAGGATGAACGGCCCTTTGGACGTATCGACAGAGGCATCTTCGATTCCCATCTCTTCCCAACCGCACTTATTGTAGAAGCGCCGCGCGCGGTCATTGCCAACACCGCAATCCAAACGTCCCGTTTTATGCCCGCGGTTCAGAAGCTCCGTTTCAGCGGCTGCAAGCAACTCAGAGGCAAGACCTGTGCCAATCTGGTCTGCGCGCAGATAGAACTGGTCGATACTGTTCTTCTTAAACGCCACGAAACCCGTCGGTGCGCCACGCGGTCCGATGACTTGCAAGTCATCGCCAAAACCGCGCAGCCGCAGACGGAAACTTTCAGCCGTGCGCAGTTTGATCAAAGCCTTGGGGGCGTGGTCCAGATGACCCGCATCCCACCCCTCAGCCCACAGCATGGTGAGCGGCGCAAAGTCGTCCTCTGTCGCGGGGCGCAGCATCAGGTCTGTGACCCGCCAATGGTCAGCCCGCCGATCTTGAGCGTCGGCTGTCCGACACCGACTGGCACCCACTGACCCTGTTTGCCGCAATTGCCCATGCCGGGATCAAGCGCCATGTCATTGCCGACCGCTTGGATATGTTTCAGGGCTGTCGCACCATCACCAATCAGCGTCGCACCTTTTACGGGCTCGCCCACAACACCATTTCGAACGCGATAGGCCTCGGTGCAGGAGAAGACGAATTTCCCATTGGTGATATCGACCTGTCCGCCGCCAAAGCCCACGGCATAAATCCCGTCACAAAGATCTTTGACGATGGCTTCAGGTTCAGCGTCGCCACCAAGCATGTAGGTATTCGTCATACGCGGCATCGGCGGGTGGGCATAACTCTCACGGCGTCCGTTGCCCGTAGGGGCCACTCCCATCAGCCGCGCGTTTTGACGGTCCTGCATATAACCCACCAGAACACCGTCCTCGATCAGGGTGTTCTTGCCCGATGGGGTGCCTTCGTCATCCACCGTGATCGACCCACGCCGATCCGGGATCGTGCCATCATCAAGAACGGTCACGCCCTTGGCTGCGATCTGCTGGCCCATCAGACCTGCAAAAGCGGAGGTTTTCTTGCGATTGAAATCACCTTCCAACCCATGACCGATCGCCTCATGTAGCAAGATACCCGGCCAGCCTGGGCCAAGCACGACGTCCATGACACCAGCCGGGGCGGGGACGGCTTCCAGATTGACGAGCGCAATGCGTAGTGCCTCTTTGACCAACCCCTCCCAATGGGTGCGATCCATCACGGGCGTCAGCAAATCCCGTCCGCCCCCTCCAGCCGATCCGCTTTCGCGCCGACCGTCTTTCTCTGCGATGACAGAGACGTTGATGCGTGTCATCGGGCGATCATCATAGACAAGCGTGCCATCGGGCCGCAAAATCGCCACCTGTTGATGGGATGCCGCCAGCGAGGCAGAGACTTGGACCACGCGGCTGTCCAGCCCACGGGCGAAAGCGTCGATTTCTTTCAACATATCTACTTTGGCAGGAAAGCTTGCCCCGTCCATCGGGTTCTCATCTGTGTAGAGCTTGCGGTTCGTGGCTTGCGGGCCTGCCGCAAGCGTCGCGCCGCCGGCACCGACAGCCAGACGGGCCGTCTCGGAGGCGCGCAGCAGAGCCTGCTCCGAAATTTCTGTCGCATGGGCGTAGCCTGCGGTCTCCCCTTTGACCGCGCGCAAGCCAAACCCCTCCGAGGCATCGTAGGACGCGGTCTTGAGGCGCCCGTCATCAAAGGCGAAGACTTCGCCGCGCTTACGCTCGATGAACAGCTCCCCGTCATCCGCCCCGTCTGTGGCAGAGCGCAGGATCGCGAGCGTGCGGTCTTGATCCAGCATGGTCTCGAATGGCGTAAATGCGTCCATCTTCGCGCTCATTTTAACGTCTCCTTCAGAAATGGGGCGCAAATGCCTGCGGCAAGGTAGCGCGAGAGGGGTAGGAAGTCTTGCCCCCTGTCGTGTAATATGGTTTTGACAGCAGCAGACGCAACGGGGGATTCCGTGCATTAGCCAGCACGCCTCTGAAAATCAGGGAAACACTATGCGACTTTCAAGAATTTTCGGGGCGATTGCATCGCTCCCACTGGCAACCGCAGCTTGGGCGCAGTCCAGCTTGGACGCGCCACTTGGCCCGTTGGAAATCATCGGCCAACCTGAGCCGAACGGAACCGACTTCCAGCCAGCCGTGACAGAGTTGGCGCGCGATATTCACTGGTTGGACAACTTCGTTCTGGTCATCATTACCGTGATCACGCTGTTCGTGACCGTTCTGCTCGCCTATGCGGCGTTCAAATTTGCGGCGAAGCGCAACCCGAACCCATCGACCTTCACGCACAATTCCACAATCGAAGTTGCTTGGACCATCATTCCGATCATCATTCTTGTGGTCATCGGTGCGTTTTCCATCCCTGTTCTGTTCAAACAGCAGCGCATTCCGGAAGGCGATATCGTCATCAAGGCGACCGGCTACCAGTGGTACTGGGGCTACGAATATGTCGACGAAGGCTTCGGCTTTGACAGCTTCATGATCGGTGCTGGCGAAAACCGCCTGACACCTGACGTGTCCGCAGAGTTGGCGCAGGCTGGCTACACGGATGAGCAATTCCTGCTCGCGACTGACACAGCTGTTGTGATCCCCGTTGGCAAAACAATCGTGATGCAAGTCACTGCCGCTGACGTGATCCATTCCTGGACGATCCCCTCCTTCGGTGTGAAGCAAGACGGCGTTCCCGGTCGTTTGGCCCAGCTTTGGTTCACCGCAGAGCAGGAAGGCATCTACTTTGGTCAATGTTCTGAGCTGTGTGGTCAATCCCACGCCTATATGCCGATCACTGTGAAAGTGGTCAGCGAAGAGGCCTATGCCGAGTGGATTGCACGCGCCAAGGAAGAATATGCAGGTATTGCACCCGCAGAACCTTTGATCCAAGTCGCTTCGAAATAAGGAGTAGGGTGGGCAATATGCCCCCCTTCTGACGCATCATGACAGACGCAACACAAAATATCGGGTCTTACGAGGATGAAGCGCAGTTCGGCGATTACGTCGCCCTGCTAAAGCCTCGAGTGATGTCACTGGTGGTGTTCACCGCTGCTGTGGGTGTCTTCGTGGCACCCGTCTACGTGCATCCGTTCGTTGCCTTTGTCGCGATCCTGTTTATCGCATTGGGCGGCGGCGCCTCCGGCGCTTTAAACATGTGGTATGACCACGATATCGACGCGATCATGAAACGCACGTCACGCCGCCCGGTCCCTGCGGGCAAAGTGACGAAAGGCGAAGCGTTGACCATCGGTCTGTGGCTCTCGGCGATTGCCGTGGTGATGTTGGCGCTGGCCTCCAACATGGTTGCAGCGGGTATTCTGGCGTTTACGATATTCTTCTACGTCGTCATCTACACAATGTGGCTGAAACGCTGGACCCCGCAAAACATCGTCATTGGCGGCGCGGCTGGTGCGTTTCCTCCGATGATCGGTTGGGCTGTCGCAACGGGTGGCGTGTCCGTTGAATCGGTTCTGATGTTCGTCATCATCTTCATGTGGACCCCACCGCATTTCTGGGCACTCTCGCTGTTCATGAACGAAGACTACTCAAAAGCCGGTGTGCCCATGCTGACCGTGACCCATGGCAAAGCCGTCACCCGCAAACACATCCTTGCATATGCAGCCCTTCTGGCACCGCTCGCGGTATACGCCGCGTTCACGTCAATCGGTGGCTGGATTTACCTCGCCGCCGCGCTCTACCTGAACACCAAGTTCGTCTACGGGGCATGGCAACTCTACAAGCGCGACGACGCGACTGCAGACGCGGACAGCTACAAGGCGGAAAAGAAGTATTTCCGCTTCTCCCTGACCTATCTTTTCGCCAGCTTCGGCGCGCTGCTTGTGCAAGCGCTCTGGGTGCAAGGCTTCGGCATGGGGGCTTGGTAATGGCTGCTCCACGCGCAGAACATGAGCTTCACCAACGCCGGTTTTCCCGCAATCTTGGGGTTGGCCTGACCTTGGCGGGCTTCGTCTTTATCGTTTTCGGCCTGACTTATGTGAAGATCACCAATGGCAGCCTCGCGCAGGGCTTTGATCACGTTGTCCGCCCTGAGATTCTTCCGACGCAGGAAGGCAACTGATGTTCAAAAGTTTCGATCCAACCAAACGCACACTGGCTGTCCTCTGCACCGTCGTTTTCACGATGGTCAGCCTCTCTTTCGCGTCTGTTCCGCTGTATGACTGGTTCTGCCGCGTAACAGGCTATGGCGGCGCCACGCTGGAAGCTGACGCCGCGCCAGATACGATCCTCGATCAAACCATAAATGTCCGTTTCGACGGCTCGCTGACATCCGAAATGGCGTGGGAATTCAAGCCCGTGCAACGCGAAATGACGGTCCGCATTGGCGAAACAGGTCTGGCCTTTTACGAGGCCTACAATCCCACCGACCGTCCCATCGCAGGATCAGCCACTTACAATGTCTTCCCGTTCACGGCTGGCGGCTTTTTTACCAAGATCGACTGCTTCTGCTTTGAGGAGCAGGTCTTGCAACCCGGCGAGCGGGTACAGATGCCTGTGACCTTCTATGTCGACCCGGAAATCGTCGATGATCGCGATGGCCAATACATCGACGCCATCACGCTGAGCTACACATTTTACGAAATTCCGCTGGAAGAAACACAAGCTGCGCTGGACAACAGCGCTGAGACAACCGAAAACACCTACAATAACTAAGGTCCAAACCGAGGGACACCCATGGCACACGCTAAGAACCACGACTACCACATCCTTCCGCCATCGATTAACCCGGCTCTCGGGTCGCTAGGCGCATTCATCATGCTCTCTGGCGCTGTGGTTTGGATGCATGACATGGGGCCTTGGGCCTTCTTCATGGGCTTGGCACTGGTGCTCTACGTTATGTTCTCGTGGTGGTCCGATGTGGTCGAGGAAAGCCACATGGGCGATCACACGCCCGTCGTGCGCATTGGCCTGCGCTACGGGTTCATCTTTTTCATCATGTCCGAGGTTATGTTCTTCGTGGCATGGTTCTGGTCCTTCTTCAAACACGCCATGTACCCAATGGGCGAGAACAGCCCGATGGTTGACGGCGTCTGGCCTCCTGCCGGGATTGAGACATTTGACCCATGGCACCTGCCATTGATCAACACGCTGATCCTGCTCTGCTCCGGTGCCGCTGCCACTTGGGCGCACCACGCGCTTGCGCATGAAAATAACCGCAAAGACCTGAAATCTGGCCTGATCATCGCAGTTCTGCTTGGCCTCGTCTTCACAGCCTTCCAAGCCTACGAGTACAGCCACGCAGCCTTTGGCTTCTCCGGCAACATCTACGGCGCAAACTTTTTCATGGCGACAGGCTTTCACGGCTTCCACGTTGTAATCGGCACGATCTTCCTCTTCGTCTGCTACCTGCGGGCCCGCGCCGGCCACTTCACGCAAGAGAAACACGTGGGCTTTGAGGCCGCCGCTTGGTACTGGCACTTCGTTGATGTGGTCTGGCTGTTCCTCTTCGCAGCAGTCTACATCTGGGGCGGTTGATAGCCCGACCCAAAGCGACATGTAATCAGGCGCGAGGGTTAACCCCCTCGCGCTTTTTCATTGAGGCTCCATGACCAAACGCATGATCATACCCCTCCTGTTTGGCCTGATCGGTTGCGCGATCCTGCTGTCCCTCGGGACATGGCAGGTCAAACGGCTCGCATGGAAAGAAGGCATTCTGGCCGAAATCAATCGGGAGATCGCAGCCGCGCCGACTGCCTTACCAGATACACCTACGCTGGCTGAACACAAATACCTCCCCGTTGAGGTCGCCGGTGATTTCACCGGGCAAGAGCTGCATGTTCTGTTTTCGATCAAGAACCAAGGTGCGGGCTACCGTGTCATAGCGGAATTCGTCACCACAGATGGGCGTCGCATCATGGTTGATCGTGGCTTTGTGCCAACGGACCGGAAAGTTGAAACCCGCCAAGCGGAAAACGTCAAAGTTCAAGGCAACCTGCATTGGCCCAATGAGATTGACGGCTTCACCCCAGATCCCGACAAAGCCAAGAACATTTGGTTCGCCCGCGATATCCCTGCGATGGCCGAAAGCCTCGGCACAGAAGAAATTTTGGTCGTCGCCCGCGCCACCTCGAAAACCACTCCTGACGTACAACCCGTGCCTGTCACAGCCACCGGTATCCCCAACGACCACCTTCAATATGCGATCACATGGTTTTTGCTCGCAGCCGCATGGGCGGGGATGACAGCGTATCTGCTTTGGCGTATCAGGCAGCGAACCGTCTGAAGGACAGCCCCGAATGCGCTACATTTCTACCCGAGGCAACGCCCCCGTTCTGAGTTTCGAGCAAGCTATGCTCACCGGCCTCGCCCGCGATGGTGGTCTTTACTTGCCTGAGGCGATCCCAACACTCGACGCTGACGCCATCCGCGCGATGCGCGGTCAAAGCTATGAAGAGATCGCTTTCACTGTCATGCGCCCCTTCATTGGCGACACGTTCACCGACACCGAATTCCGCGACATCATCGCCAAAGCCTACGCTGGCTTCGGCCACGCCGCCCGCGCGCCGCTGGTGCAACTGGACAGCAATCACTTTCTGCTAGAACTCTTCCACGGCCCAACGCTGGCCTTCAAAGACTTCGCGATGCAGTTGATCGGCCAACTGTTCCAAGCCGCCCTCAGCCGCTCCGGCGAACGCGTCACCATCGTCGGTGCCACTTCCGGCGACACAGGCTCCGCCGCGATTGAGGCTTTCAAGGGCCTCGATGCCGTAGACGTCTTCATCATGTACCCCGATGGCCGCGTCTCAGAAGTGCAGCGCCGCCAGATGACGACCTCCACCGAAAGCAATGTCCACGCCCTCGCCGTCGAAGGCGATTTCGACACCTGCCAAGGCGCGCTCAAAGACATGTTCAACGATTTCGACTTCCGCGACGGCGTGCGCCTCGCAGGCGTCAACTCCATCAACTGGGCGCGCGTTCTGGCGCAGGTCGTGTATTACTTCTCCAGCGCCGTCTCACTGGGCGCGCCGGACCGCAAGGTCAGCTTCACCGTGCCAACCGGCAATTTCGGCGACATCTTCGCCGGCTACATCGCCAAGCAAATGGGCCTGCCGATTGAGAAGCTCGTGATCGCCACGAACCAAAACGACATCCTGCACCGCACGCTGGAAACCGGCAGCTACACGACCGAAGGCGTGATCCCCTCGATCAGCCCGTCCATGGATATTCAAGTCTCCTCCAATTTCGAACGCGCCTTGTTTTACGCCTATGACCAAGCCGGCAATGCCGTGGCGGAGCAGATGGACAGCCTCAAGCAAGGCGGCGCCTTCAAGGTCAGCCAAGGCGCGTACCACGCGCTGAAGGAAACCTACGCCTCCGGCCGTGTCAGCGAAGATCAAACCTCAAAAATGATCAAAACCGCGCAGGCCAAAATGGGCGAGCTGCTCTGCCCGCACTCCGCAGTCGGCGTCCATGTCGCGCAAGACCATCTCGGCGAAACCCCGATGATCACACTCGCAACAGCACACCCCGCAAAATTCCCCGCCGCGGTCAAGGCCGCATCCAACACCCACCCGCCACTGCCTGCCAGAATGGCCGACCTTTATGATCGCGACGAAACGATCACCCATGTCAAAGGCGACACAGCCGCCATTCAAGCCATCATCCGCGAAAGGATATCTGCGTGAGCGACCCCCGCCTGCACACACTCGCCAACGGCTTCCGTGTCGTCACCGAACATATGCCCGGCCTTGAAAGCGCCAGCGTGGGCATCTGGGTCAATGCCGGTGGCCGCCATGAGCGTATCCAACAAAACGGCATCGCGCATTTCCTTGAGCATATGGCTTTCAAAGGCACCAAACGACGCAACGCCTTGCAGATCGCCGAAGCCATCGAAGACGTCGGCGGCTATATCAACGCCTATACCTCCCGCGAGGTCACAGCCTATTACGCGCGCGTTCTGAAAGAGGACGTGGCCCTTGGCCTCGATGTGATCGCGGATATCTTGCGAAATCCCATCTTCGACCCGCACGAGATCGAAACTGAGCGCGGTGTGATCCTGCAGGAAATCGGTCAATCCCTCGACACGCCCGACGACGTGGTCTTCGACTGGCTGCAAGAGGCGGCATATCCCAACCAACCCATCGGCCGCACGATCCTTGGGCCCTCTGAACGCGTCTCTTCCTTCACACGCGACGACCTTGCAGGATTCGTCACTGAACATTACGGCCCCGGCCAGCTGATCCTGTCCGCCGCAGGAGCGGTGGATCACGACCAGATCGTCAAAATGGCTGAAGACCTGTTCGGCGACATGCCCGCACGGCCCGCCTTGGTGGCTGACCCCGCCAAGTTCACATCCGGGGAACGTCGTGAGATCAAAGACCTTGAACAAGCCCATTTCACGCTCGCGTTTGAGGCCCCCGGTTACCGCGATGATGCTTTCTATACCGCGCAGGTCTTCTCCTCCGTCTTCGGCGGCGGCATGTCCTCCCGCCTGTTCCAAGAGGCCCGCGAGAAGCGGGGCCTGTGTTATTCGATCTTCGCCCAGATCGGCAGCTATTCCGACACCGGCACGATGACCGTCTATGCAGGCACCTCTGGCGACGACATTGCTGGCCTCGCAGACCTAGCGATTGACGAGTTGAAACGCGCCGCTGGCGATCTTACGAGCGCGGAAGTTGACCGCGCCCGCGCACAAATGAAAGCGGGTCTGCTGATGGGGCTGGAAAGCCCGTCATCCCGGGCCGAACGCCTTGCGCGCCTTGTGGGGATCTGGGGCCGCGTGCCACCATTAAGCGAAACGATTGAAAAGATTGACGCGGTTGATATGGCGCAAGTCCGAGATTTCGCGGCTGAGATGGCAGGCAGCGGGCAGGCGGCGATGGCGCTCTATGGTCCCGTCAAAAAAGCGCGTGATCTTGAGGCCCTGACCCGGAAACTCGCCGCATAAGATGCTACGCTCTCGAAAGAAAGTCAGGATTGAGACAGAGCGCATGACCCTGCGCCTGCCGCAGCATGCGGATTTCAGACCATGGGCCGCGCTCAGATCCGAGAGCATCGAATTCCTGACCCCGTGGGAACCCGTTTGGGCCTCAGACCATCTCACCCGCAAAAGCTTCACCAACCGCGTTTACTGGGCCCAACGCTCCCTTGCATCCGGCAGTGCGGTCCCTGTGTTCATGACCCGCAGGGAAGACGGCGCTTTGCTTGGCGCCATCACTCTGGACAATGTCCGTCGTGGCCCTTCGCAGGCAGGAACGCTGGGCTATTGGATCGGCCAACGCCACGCCCGCCAAGGCTATATGCGCGAAGCGATCCAAGGTTTGGTGCATTACGCGTTCACTGCTTTGGACCTCAGCCGGGTGGAGGCCGCGTGCCTGCCGGAAAACACTGCTTCCCGCGGTGTTCTTGAAAAAGCTGGCTTCAAATATGAAGGCGTTGCGCAAAGTTATCTGCAAATCGGCGGACGCTGGCGCAACCATGTGCTCTATGCAAATCTGCGTCAGGACCGACGCGGACGTACCGACGCAGGCTGATGCGCACGAAAATCGTGATTTGGAATTTTCCGAACTTGGTTTAACCTCAGGGTATGCGGCTTGTTTTAGCACTCGCACTCCTTGTTCCATCGCTTGCCTTCGGCCAAGACCGCAGGCCATCACATTGCATCGCCTTGGCGGAGGCCGCACCTGGTGTGGACTATGTCCACCACGCGAACTGGCAGGAACCGCTGACTGACAACACCGTGCGTCTGACCTATATCGACCACGCGATGTTTCTTTTGCAGACCCTGAAAGGGCTCAGCGCGATCACCGATTATGTGGGCTTCACGGGTGGCGTAACGCTGACACCCGATGTGGTCACGATGAACCATGCCCATAGCAGTCATTGGACCTCCGTCCCTGATCCCGCAATTCCGCATGTGTTGAAAGGCTGGCAGTCAGAGCACCATCTTGACCTCGATGAAATGCTCGTGCGCAACGTGCCCACCGATATCAGGTCGCGCTTCGGCGGCCCTGTGGAAAAAGATGGCAACTCCATCTTCGTCTTTGAGGTTGCCGGGCTGTGCATCGGCCATCTCGGGCATTTGCATCACGAACCTGACGCCGCGCAATACGCGGCCCTTGGGCGCTTAGACGTGGTCATGGCTGCCGTTGATGGCGGCCTGTCGCTAGACACACCCACCATGACGCGGGTGCTAAAACGCCTGAAATCTTCCGTCGTGATCCCGATGCATTGGTTCGGGCGCTATTCACTCAACGGGTTTCTGAATGATATGAAAGACGAGTTCGACATTGTCGAACCCGACAGCAGCTTCCTTGAAATTTCAGCCCGCACATTGCCCAGACGCCCCACGATTATGGTGCTTGAACCGGCATATTATAATCCGCCCATCGAATAGCTGTTTGCACGAGAGCCAGCGGCACCCTAACTCTTGTCCCATGTTGAATTCTGTCTCAGACACCCTGCGCGCCCGGTTTGCAGATGCTTTGCCACCCGCAACGTTCCGCGATCTGACCCCAACCTATCTGGAAGAGCCACGCGGTCGCTACAAAGGCTCCACCGGCCTGCTCCTCGCGCCCGCAACGGTAGAGGAGGTTGCCCTGATCGTGCGCGCCTGCAATGAGACGCAAACCGGTGTGATCCCCTATGGCGGCGGCACCGGACTTGTCGGCGGACAAGTCGCCCCAGAAGGCCCGACGCCCGTGATCCTGTCCCTCGAACGGATGACGCGGATCCGTGAGGTGAATCCAACCGAAAACGTGCTTGTCTGCGAAGCCGGCGCGATCTTGCAATCCGTCCAAGATGCCGCTGATGAGGTAAACCGCGTCTTTCCCTTGACGCTCGCCAGCCAAGGCTCCGCGCGGATCGGGGGCAATCTTGCGACCAATGCAGGCGGCGTAAACGTCCTGCGCTACGGCAATACACGCGACCTGTGTTTGGGGTTGGAGGTCGTGCTGCCCACGGGCGAGATTTGGCACGGGCTGACACCCTTGCGCAAAAACAACACGGGCTACGATCTGCGCCATCTGATGATCGGCGCGGAAGGCACGCTTGGCATCATCACCGCAGCCAGCCTCAAGCTATTCCCGAAACCCGAAAGCACAGGCGCTGCGCTCGTCGCTGTCAAAGACCCGCAAGCCGCCCTTGATCTGTTGTCCCTCGCGGGAGAGATGCTTGGCCAGCAGGTCTCAGCCTTCGAGCTGATCCACCGCATGGGGCTGGATTTTCTGGCAGAGACGGGGCCAGACATCAAAGCCCCCTTCGCCCAGACACCCGAATGGATGGTTCTGATTGATCTTGGTTGCTTTGGCGGCGTTACGGCAGAAACCGCACTGGAAACCCTCTTCGCAGAAGCCCTTGAGCGCGACCTTGTGCGCGACGGCATCATCGCGCAGTCCCAAGCGCAACGCGCAGACCTTTGGGCCATTCGCGAGAACATACCCGAGGCGAACCGCCGGATCGGCTCGATCTCCAGCCACGATATCTCCGTCCCGATCACGCGCATTCCTGAATTTATCCACCGCGGCGGGCAAGCCCTCGCAGAGCTTGGGGAGTTTCGCATCAATTGTTTTGGCCATGTCGGCGACGGAAACCTGCATTACAACGTCTTCCCGCCAAAAGGCCGGACCCGCGCAGAATATGAGACGGAGCGCCCGCAAGTGAAACGCATCGTGCATGATCTGACAGATGCCCTTGGCGGTTCTGTCTCGGCTGAGCATGGGATTGGGCGACTGAAAGTCGACGATCTCAACCGCTACGGCGACCCCGCAAAGCTCATGGCGATGCGCGCCATCAAAGCGGCGCTTGATCCAAACGGCATCATGAACCCTGGTGCGGTGACAGGCTAAGCGCCTTCGAACTCACATAGCACTTTGACATCCATGCCAAGGCTTTCCAGCTTCTTGCGCCCGCCGAGCTCAGGCAGGTCGATGATGAACGCACAACCAATCACTTCCGCGCCAAGCTGCTCCATCAGTTTGATCCCGGCCTCTGCCGTACCGCCGGTGGCGAGCAGGTCATCAACCAGCAACACTTTCTCGCCCGGTTGCAAGCTGTCGTCATGCAGCTCCATCACCGCCTCGCCATATTCCAACTGGTAGGCCTGCTCAATCGTCTTGCCCGGTAGCTTGCCCTTCTTGCGGATCGGCACGAAGCCTTTGGACAGCTGATGCGCGATCGCGCCGCCCAATATGAACCCGCGCGCCTCAAGACCCGCGACCTTGTCGATATCTGTGCCGGGGTAGGGCGCGAGCATCTGGTCAATCGCCATGCGAAAGCCGTGTGGATCAAGAAACAGCGTCGTTACGTCGCGAAACAGAATGCCCTCATGCGGGAAATCGGGGATGGTCCGAATGTAGTCTTTAACCTGTTTGGTGTTGGCCATAATGCGCTCCGTTTGTGCAGGCTACTGGATGGGATAGTGGCGCTGAAGGGCCATTTTGTCTTGTGGTTGCAATGAGATAACCCAATTCACCTGCTCCGCAAAGATGGAGCGGGTATCATACCACGAATTGTCAATATCAGTGAGCAACCCCGTTGCTTGAACCAGTTCTTCAAGCATGATCGACCTTAGGTCATCGGTTTCAATGTCTTGCGCAACCAGGATCACACCGCGCGTCAACTCACGCGCGCCGTTCCACCACACGTGAACATAGGCTGCGCCCAATGTCTGGCCGTTCACATGGTTCAGCGACATCCCCGTGATCTTTTCGTTTTCACGCTGATCCAACAGATGGATAGAGATATGCGGGTCCACCCCGTCTTCCACCAAGCGCATCTTCAGTGCAGACCCAGCCGCGTTGATATCTGCGATCGCGTGATCAAGGGCTTCCTCAACATCCGGTTTCAAAGCATCCGGAAACCCGTCTTTAATCTCTGTGATGCCAACAGTGAGGTCTGCCGCGTCCGAGGCGCTCCACCGGACCAAATCTTCCTGACATGGACCACCGGGCGCTGCGGCACAGGCAACGGTTTTATAGAAATCGTCGTCGCCCAAGCGGCCCTTGCTCGACAAATAATCTTGCGCGACGGCAAAGCCGGGCAGGAGCAGCAAGACCGTCAGAAGACGGATCACAAAACGCGTCCGGCCACTGCGTCAAGCTTGGCCATCACAGCCGGATCACGCGCAGGTGGCTGCGTGATGATCGCGTATTCCAACGCCTTGTCGCATCCATGCGGACAGTCCGCACGCTCTGTGCCCATAAGCGCGGGCAATCGCGCGACCATTGCGCGCGCTTTGTCAGCATTGCCCATCAGTGTCGCAATGATCTGCGTCACATCCACTTCGCCGTGGTCAGGGTGCCAACTGTCATAATCGGTAATCATCGCGACCGAAGCGTAACACAGCTCCGCTTCGCGGGCGAGTTTCGCCTCAGGCATATTCGTCATCCCGATCACATCCGCGCCCCAGCTTTCACGATACATCTTACTTTCGGCTAGCGTTGAGAATTGCGGACCTTCCATCGCCAGATATGTCCCCCCGTCATGCACGGTGATCCCTTCTGCTGTCGCAGCTTCAAGACAAACGGCACCCAGTCGCGGACAAGTCGGATGCGCGACGGAGACATGCGCGACGCAACCCGTCCCGAAGAAGGATTTTTCCCGCGCAAATGTGCGGTCAATGAATTGATCTACAACGACAAAATCACCGGGGGCCATTTCCTCACGAAACGACCCGCAGGCAGAGACTGAGATTACATCCGTCACCCCAATCCGCTTGAGCGCATCTATATTGGCGCGGTAGGGCACCGTGGTTGGACTATGCACATGCCCACGTCCATGGCGCGGTAGAAACGCCATTTTCACACCACCCAAACTCCCTGTCAGAATGTGGTCAGAGGGGGCGCCCCAAGGCGTTTCGACAGTTTGCCAAGCGGCGTCTTCCAAGCCGTCAATCTCGTAGATACCAGACCCACCGATCACTGCGATCATCGTCTCTGCCATATCTGCCTCTTCGTCTGTTGTGATGTGCTGGTCGGGCAATACTGCCGCAAGGTTTACGGAAATGAAACGCCCCGCACGCAACTATGCACGATCAATTTCACATTTCGGGCGTGCATCTCGGCGCGCAGGCCGTTAAGGGCGGGGGAAACCGTGACAATCAGACCGAACGAGGCCCGCGTGACCCGCAGCTTTCTAGCATCACTTGCCAATAATACCCTGCTGAACAACCTGCAGCTTGTCCCCGACGGGGTCTATTCCGCAGGCCGCTGGCGCATCGAAATCCTGTCAGGTCTGACCGTGGCTTTGGCCTTGGTGCCTGAGGCCGTGGCCTTCGCATTCGTCGCAGGCGTGCACCCGCTGGTGGGCCTTTATGCGGCCTTTATCGTTGGTCTGATCACCGCGTTGATCGGCGGACGTCCGGGCATGATCTCTGGGGCGACAGGCGCTTTGGCTGTGGTTATGGTCGCGCTCGTGGCGGCACATGGCGTGGAATATCTTTTTGCCACAGTGATTTTAATGGGCCTCATACAGATCGCGGTGGGCGTGCTTAAGTGGGGGAAGTTCATCCGATTGGTGCCGCATCCGGTGATGCTGGGTTTCGTCAACGGCCTCGCCATCGTTATTTTCTTGGCGCAGCTCAGCCAATTCCAGAAACCCGGCACAGCCGAACACGGAAGCGGGGGCCACGGTATGGCGGCGGGTGAATGGCTCGCGGGCACCGAATTGGCGCTTATGCTGGTCCTGACCGTGCTGACAATGGCAATCATCTGGGCCACACCAAAAGTGACCAAGGTCGTACCCGCGCCGCTGGCTGGCATCGGCATCGTCGCAATTCTCGTCATCGCCTTTGATATCGCGGTGCCCCGCGTCGGCGATCTTGCAGAAATTGCTGGCGGCTTCCCCACATTTCATAATCCGTTCTCCTTCGCAGGCAACGCCTCTGTGGCGCAAGGCATCTACGGCGACCTGCTCGCCCCCTTCACGATGGAGACGTTCTGGATCATCCTGCCATACGCTTTGATCCTCGCAGCCATTGGCCTGATCGAAAGCCTGCTGACGCTCAACCTCGTGGGCGCGATCACTGGCAAGCGCGGCGGGGCCTCGCAGGAATGTGTCGCTCAGGGCGTCGCCAACACCGTGACCGGCTTCTTTGGCGGCATGGGCGGTTGTGCGATGATCGGACAGTCCATGATCAATGTGAATTCCGGCGGTCGAACCCGTATCGCTGGTATCACCGCAGCGTTGTTCCTCCTCGCTTTCATCATGGTCGGCGCGCCATTGATCGAACAAATACCGCTGGCCGCTCTGGTTGGTGTGATGTTCATGGTCGTGATCGGCACCTTCGCTTGGAACAGCTTCAACATCATCCGCAAAGCACCGCGCACAGACGCGTTCGTGATCATCCTCGTGACCATCACCACCGTGCTCTACGACCTTGCAACAGCTGTCGTCGTGGGTGTCATCGTCTCCGCTCTGGCTTACGCATGGCAGAACGCCAAGCGCATCCATGCCAAAACCCACGTCACGCCGGAAGGCGCGAAAGTGTACCAGATCGACGGTCCCTTGTTCTTCGGTTCAACCGACGGATTTGACGAGCTGTTCACACCGGCCGACGATCCATCCCTCGTGGTCATCGACTTTGCCGACAGCCGCGTCGCCGATCAGTCCGCCCTCCAAGCCATCGAAGCAATCGCCGCGAAGTATGAAGAGCTTGGCAAGAAAGTGCAGCTGCGACACCTCAGTCGGGATTGCCACGAGCTTCTAACGAACGCTGGCCAATTGATGGTCGACAGTGATGACGACCCCAACTACGCGATTGCTGTCGACTACTCTGTGCGCACTGGCCAGCTGGCCGGTGGCCACTAAAACTCAGCTTTCACCAGGGCGCGTCAGGCTGAACAATTCACTGACGCGCGTGTAGTCTTTGTAGCCCAACCGCGCCAGCGGCTCATATGTGGTGACATCAAAAATACCGTCCCGCAGGCAATCGTCGCGCAGGTGAATGCCCGTGACTTCACCAAACACCGCGATATTGGCCTCGCCCGGCAGGTCGACAACCTTCGTCAGTTTGCACTCCAGATTGGCCGGTGCGCCCGCAACGCGCGAACAGGCAATGGTATCACACGGACTGCGCTCCACGCCCGCCAGCACGAATTCGTCCGTCTCCTTGTCATAGGGCCCGGACGAGACATTCATCATGTCGCGCGCCGCATATTCGACGATATTGACGCAAAACACGCCCGTCTCGATGATATTGGCGACACTGTCCTTACCCTTCTCACGGTCCGGCTTGGCGGAGGTGGAGGCAAACATCACCTGCGGTGGCACGTAGGCAACAGCGTTGAAGAAGGAATAGGGCGCAAGGTTTTCGGACCCGTCACTCCCGCGCGTTGAAATCCAGCCAATCGGGCGCGGCGTCACGACAGCGTTAAACGGGTTATGCGGCAAGCCGTGGCCGTCTTCGGGGCGGTAGAACATGCGGTAAGCTCCATGCTGTTGTTTGCCCAAGGGGTAACGCCATGTTAGGCCAGCCGAAAGGGGTAAGGCGGGACTATTTTCAACGTGAAGCTGCGGCAGGAAACATCTGACGACTGGTGGGAGGTTGAAGCGCTCTATGATCTCAGCTTTGCACCGGGGCGCGAGGCGCTGTCCTCCTACCGTTTGCGCGATGACGTCGCCCCCGTGGCAGAGCTGTGCGTCGTCGCCCGTGACCCCGACGGCATCTTGGGCGGTGTGATCCGGTACTGGCCGATCCGCATCGGATCACAGACCGCGCTCTTGCTTGGTCCCATTGCCGTACACCCAACCCGCCAGGGGGAAGGCCTGGGCGGCGCGTTGATGCGCGACAGCCTGATCCGCGCGCAAGACCTTGGCTGGGCGCGGGTGCTCTTGGTGGGTGACGCGCCCTATTACAGCAGATTTGGCTTCGAAAAACTGGACCATATCACCATGCCGCCCCCCACCAATCCGGACCGCGTTCTGGGGCTTGAGCTTCAAAAAGGCGCATGGGCAGGGCTGGCAGGCCGTGTCGAGAAAGCACGCCACTGACGGCGTCATCTTGATTTTGCGCCCCCCAATTGCCACCTAATGCGGGAGGAGACGCCACGCATGACCCAAACCATCCTACCCCCTATCGCCCCCGCAAGTCCTTCAAAAGAAGAGCAATTGATCGCGCTTGCCGCAAGATACAGAGGTGCGCAGGGTATCGGGATGCAGGTTGTAGGTCTTCTGGGAAATCAGGCGGAGGGGCTGTTAGACAAGCTGCCCAAGCCCGCGCGCGACGGTCTGGACGCGGCGACCCTCAAAGCTTTGGAACTGAGCTTTTCCGCTGCAAACGCGTCGCGTGGTACAGTGCCCGATACCGGCCAATGGCTGACACGCCTCGTCACCACCGCCTCTGGGGCGGCAGGCGGATTTGGCGGCATCTCGACCGCGCTTGCGGAACTGCCCGTCACGACCACGGTTATGCAACGCGCGATCCAAGGCATCGCTGCAGAATACGGGTTCGATCCTAATGATGATGACACGCGCGCGGATTGTCTGCGGGTCTTTGCCGCCGCTGGCCCGATGTCCGAAGACAACAATCTTGATCTCAGCTTTTTGACCCTGCGCACCACAGTGACGGGGGCTACAATGCAAACGCTGCTCGCCACCATCGCGCCGAAACTGGCAGTGACGTTGGGCAAAAAACTCGCCCTGCAAACCGTTCCAGTTTTGGGCGCGGTCACAGGCGCCGCAATCAACTACGCGTTCACCAGCTATTATCAGGACATTGCGCATGTGCAATTCGGCCTGCGCAAACTGGCCGAAGACACCGGCCATGACCGCGCGGCCCTGATCGCGGAATTTGAGGCCGCGGTGAAATCAACCTAAGCGGTTGACTGCTTCGACAACCACTCCAGCACAGCAGGGCGCACCGATTGCGCGCCTGACACGCGCGCCGTGTCGATCACATCGCGCAACTCGGCTATGTTGGTCCGTCGGATCAGGCTTTTGACGGGGCCGATCGAAGCAGGCCGCATCGACAGCGCATTCATCCCCATGGCCGCAAAACACAGCGCCTCAATCGGGCGGCCCGCATCTTCGCCGCAGAAACTTAGCGGTGTGCCCGCGTCCTGACAGCGCTTCACGATCTGCTCGATAAAGGTCAGAAAACTGACATTGAGCGTGTCATAGCGCTTCCGCACGCGCTCATTCTCTCGGTCGGCAGCAAAGAAGAACTGTTTCAGATCATTGCCGCCAATCGAAATAAAGTCAGCCATTTCAAAGAACTGCTGCGGCGCAAATCCCAATGACGGTGTTTCCAGCATCGCGCCGATTTTCACATCTTCCGGAAGGGCGTGGCCCAGTTTCTTTTCCCGTTCCAATTCATTCAGCACCATCTGACGCCCTTCGCGGAATTCGTCAAACTGCGCGATGAACGGGAACATCACCGTCAAAGGTCGGCCCCCCGCTGCGCGGATCAGCGCTTGCAATTGCATCCGCATCACACCTGGCTTGTCGAGCCCCACGCGAATGGCGCGCCACCCCAAAGCGGGGTTCGGCTCATCTTGCGGCTTCATATAGGGCAGCACCTTGTCCGACCCGATATCAAGTGTGCGGAACACCACCTGTTTGCCATGCGCGGCATCCATGACGGATTTGTAAATCGCCGCCAGTTCAGAGCGTTTCGGCACTCGGGCGCGCGTCAGAAACTGCAGCTCTGTGCGGAACAGCCCGACACCTTCAGCGCCAGAGCTGTCAAGCGAGGGCAGGTCCGCCATCAGCCCGGCATTCATATGCAGGTTCACCTCATGTCCACACAGCCCAATCGCAGGTTTGTCACGGATCGAGGCATAACGCTCCTGCGCCTTGGTTTGCATCGCGATCTTGTCCCGAAATGCCGCCGCAACCGCATCCTCGGGGCGCAGATGTACAACGCCCTGATCGCCATCCACCAAAATAGGGTCGCCATTCAGCGCTTCGGTCAAAATCTTCTTGGCGTTGATCACAAGCGGAATTGCCCAGGCCCGCGCGACAATCGCGGCATGTGACCCGACGGAGCCTTCTTCCAGCACAATTCCGCGTAGCTTCTTGCCGTAATCCAGCAGTTCTGCAGGGCCAATATTGCGCGCGATCAGGATCGGGTTCTCTGGCATTTCCGCGCCCGTGTCCGAGCCTTGACCCGTCAACAGCCGCAACAGCCTGTTCGATAGATCATCAAGATCATGCAGGCGTTCGCGCAAATACGGATCCGGCACTTGCTCCATCCGCGCGCGTGTCGCGGATTGCTCTTTCTCCACGGCCGCTTCGGCTGACAGGCCAAGTGCGATGTCCTCTTCCATCCGCCGCACCCAAGAGCGTGAATTGGCAAACATCCGGTAGGCTTCAAGCACCTTCACCTGTTCTTTGTCGGTGTTCTTGCCCATCGCGCCCAGCATCTCATCAACGGAGGAGCGGAGCGTATCAATCGCGTCTTGCAGGCGGCGCATCTCTTCATGCGGGTCTTCAGAGATCGGGTTGGTCACAACAACGCGCGGCTCGTGCAGGTAAACCCGCCCCTCCGCCGCGCCTTCTTGTGCGACGGAGCCACGGAACAACGCCTGTTGCGTGTGGCGTGCGCTCATCGCGCCTTCGCCTTCACCGACAAAAGCGCCAAGCTCGGTCATCTCGGCCAGCACCATCGCTACGACTTCCAGCGCATAGACCTCATCATCGGAATAATTGCGTGCGTCTTTGGACTGGACAACCAAAACGCCCAAGGACTCGCCCAAGCGCTGAACAGGCACACCTAGGAAGGAGCTGTAAATTTCTTCCCCCGTTTCCGGCATAAACCGGAAGCCCTTGGCAGACGGTGCGTCGGGGGTATTCACCGGCGTCTTCGCCCGCGCGACCCGCCCGACCAGACCCTCGCCCACACGCATACGCGTTTGGTGGACCGCATCGGGGTTCAGACCTTCGGTCGCGCACAGCTCAAGCGTTTCAGCGTCGCGGAACAGATAGATAGAACACACATCCGTGCCCATCGAATCCGCAATCAAATGCGTGATCCGGTCCAGACGCTCCTGACCCGCACTGTCCTCAGCCAGTGTTTCGCGCAGCCGTCCGAGCAGCTTTCTGCTGCCGCTTTCGCTTATC
This sequence comes from uncultured Litoreibacter sp., assembly GCA_947494435.1. Lineage (GTDB taxonomy): Bacteria > Pseudomonadota > Alphaproteobacteria > Rhodobacterales > Rhodobacteraceae > Litoreibacter. The sequence goes on along the minus strand of CANLUY010000001.1, from coordinate 87,344 downwards.
TCGGGCAAATCCGTCGCCCCCCAAATAGTCACTTCTCCGAACTATATGCCACTTCTTGCGCGAAGGGGAGGCGGGTGCAACATCACCTTGCGTCGGACACGACAAAAAGACGGACTGATCCCCCGGACCGGCCAGCCATTGCTGTTTCTGGGACTTTCTTTAGCTGTTTCTGGCTCAAGCGCCCACCGCGCGCAAGAACAACCCCGTTGCGACCACCGCGATCAATACGCCTGCCAAGATCTCGATCGCGGGCACAACCCACGTCAACGCGGCAGAGCCGCTCAGGGCCGTCATCAATCCACCCCGCAACCCGACGGAGGCAATGCCAACCGCAATCGTCACCGCTCCTGTGCCAAGCGCCATCGCAAACGCCCCTGCGATTCCGGCCCAAAAGATACCCATCTGCCATGTGATGATCAGAATAAACAGCGCGCCCGTGCAGGGCCGGATCGCGATCCCCGCAATCAATGTCAGCGCCTCTTTCAAAGTACCCGCCTGTTCCACCTCGTCCAGATCGGGCCCATGCTTATGGCCGCAACTGCTGCAAGTGCCATCCGTATGCGTGTGGTGATCATGTCCGGCATGGGCCACTTGCCGCATGGATTTGCGCACGCCGCGCCAGATCAACCACGCGCCAATCAGCGCAATCGCCCCGTAGCTTGCAGGTGCAATGAAATCTTCGGTCACGCCAACCATCTGCTGACGCGCCAGCCCGAAAATCAGAATTCCGCAAAACACCAACAGAATAGCCGTGACCGCTTGCCCGAGGCTCGCCAGAAGGGAAATAACAGACAAGCGCAGCCAAGGAATAGCGCGCCCCAACCCGTATCCACCGATCAAAATCTTGCCGTGGCCGGGTCCAACCGCATGAAAGAACCCGTAAGCGAAACACACACCCATCAAGGCCATCACAGCGCCGGGCTGCCCCGCTCTCAACGCGCGCAGGCCTTGTGCCATCTCGTTTTGAAACACCCGCTGCTCACCTGCGGCCCATGCTGCCAAAGCGTCAAAGCCGCCGCTGGCCCAAAGCCAGATCAGCAAAGCAGCGGCAAGCCCGACGGGCAGGATTAGGAAGCGGGACATGAAATCTGCAAATCCGTCGCAAAGGCTTCACCCATCATCGGGATCTCCATCTCTTCCAGATCTGCATCAGTATCGAGGGTCTGCAAAAACGCCTGCATACGCGACATCTCCGCATCAATATCAGGGTCGAACCGCTCTTTGGCGCAGCCATCAGCCCCGACAATCGTAACTGGAAGGGTCAGATCATAGGCGGTGTAATAGGTCTCATCGAAGACTTTCACCGACAGCGTCTCGCCCGCCACAACCGGTGTCCCCGTCACTTCCCGCAAATGGGTCGAGACGATCCGCCCCATGATCATCCGCGCTTCCGATTGGATCGGACCAGACATTTTCAATGTCTGACCGTCTAAGCGCGCCACAAGATCACCGTTGTAACCTTCGGCCCAATTGCTGTCGAAGCCTTGCAACTCCGCTTCTTCTTCCGGCGTCAGCGCGCCGTCTCCGTCGGCATCAAGCTTCATATCCTCGCTGAGAAGCAGAGAATAGAAATCATCATAGGCCCAAGTGACCTTGATATGTGTCAACTGCCCCGCCTCATTGAAGATCACCTCAAGCCCCGCGTCGATAAAGACATGCGGATGCGCTTGGGCGGGCAGGGGTGCAAGCAGGGCGACAGCGGCAAGAGGGACAAATCGGTTCATATTCCATAGGTAGGTCAATCCCAGCCGCGCTTCAATTACGTATCCGAACAGACGCATCAACTTGCCGATATCACGGTGCGTCAGATGCACATTTCAAAATGTAACTTCTATTGTTGCATATATCTAGTAACTATATAAGTTACGTGAGGCAAACCGGATTTGATTGGAGCCCATAAAATGCCAGATGCCCGCCTGCCTGTAACTGTTCTGTCCGGATTTCTTGGTGCAGGGAAAACCACCCTGCTCAACCGCGTGTTGAACAACCGCGAGGGGCGCCGCGTTGCAGTGATCGTCAACGATATGTCGGAAGTGAATATCGACGCCGATTTGGTCCGCGCGGATACGCAGCTTAGCCGAACGGATGAAACACTCGTTGAAATGTCGAACGGATGCATTTGCTGTACTCTGCGCGATGACTTGCTTGAGGAGGTGCGCAGACTGTCCGCCGAAAACCGGTTTGATTACTTGCTGATCGAATCCACGGGCATTTCTGAACCGCTGCCGGTCGCGGCCACATTTGATTTTCGTTACGAGGCGGGCAACAGCCGCTCTGATGTGGCGCGCCTTGATACGATGGTGACAGTCGTCGACGCGGCAAACCTTCTCAATGATTTCTCCTCGCACGATTTTTTACGCGACCGGGGAGAGGTACTGGGCGAAGAAGATGACCGCACGTTGGTCGATTTGCTAACCGACCAGATCGAATTTGCCGATGTCGTTATCCTCAACAAGGTAGAGGATGCAGGACCAGAAAAAGTGGATGCGGCGCGCAAGATCATCCGAAGTCTTAATGCGGATACTGAAATCATCGAAACAAACCACTCCGCCGTAGCGGCAGAGAAAATTCTGGATACCGGAATGTTTGATTTTGAACAGGCGCATGAACACCCGATGTGGGCAAAAGAACTCTATGGCTTTGCTGATCACGTGCCAGAAACGGAAGAATACGGCGTCGCCTCTTTCGTCTATCGTGCCCGCCTTCCGTTCATTCCAGAGCGTATTTTAGAGGTGCTCAATGGCGACATGCCCGGTGTTATCCGCGCGAAAGGGCATTTCTGGATCTCGACGCGGCCCGACTGGGTTGCGGAGTTTTCGCTGGCCGGATCCTTATCCAGCGTGAAACCACTTGGAACATGGTGGGCATCGGTGCCGAAAGAACGCCAGCCGACACATGAAAGCGCACAGGCATATATGCAAGCCCATTGGCAAGAGCCCTGGGGCGATCGCCGTCAGGAAATTGTGTTCATCGGCGCAGGCATCGACTGGGCGGCATTGAAAGCACGCTTAGACACATGTCTCGTCCCAGCCGTTGCGGCGATGGGCCCGGATGATTTGCCAGATTATCCGGATCCCTTTCCGATTTGGCGCCGGGCGGAACAAGCCGCATGAATATGGTATCCGAACGCATTCACGACGCAGCAATTGGCGTCGCAATTGCCGATCAACCCGAAGGTCTAAGCACATTTCTCAAGCCGGGCTGCGCTGCCGCCCTTTGGCGCAGACAACCGGCCGTTGGGTTCCAAAATTGGATCAGCGGGCTTTCTCCGGACAACTTGCCTGAAGGACGCATTGTGCTGCGCTGTGATGCGGTGCGCTCCGTCATCACTGAGCTATGTGACATATCGCAAACACCCGCTGGGCCCCATAGGGAACAATTGATCGACGATGTCGCCGCGTTGGCTGACATTTTTTCGGACGTGATGCAGACAACATATCTGCGCCTGAGGCTTGACGTCGTGACATCAAATGCCTGTCGAAAGTTCCACATTGATGCAATCAAAGGGCGCATGATTTGCACTTACCGCGGGACAGGAACGCAATACGGAATTTCGACGAATGGCGACGACCCATCGCGCGTGTTCACAGTTCCAACTGGTGCGCCCATTTTATTGCGTGGGACGCTCTGGCCCGAAAAACCTGCCTCCGGTTTGCTGCACCGCTCTCCCCTGATTGAAGGCACAGGCGAGACCCGCCTCGTCCTCGTCCTTGATCCAATTGACGATCTGGAAGATTGGTAACGGCTCGTTTTGCAGGCCAGAATTGCACGTTGAAGTTTTGGTCGTGAAAAACTTCAATATTTAATGATATCAGTGCTTTATGGAATTCCCCGCATGCGGGGAATCTCTGCTACGCTGCTTTTTCCAGCTCAAACGCATCATGCAGGGCCTGCACCGCAAGCTCCATATACTTACGATCAATCAGTACAGAGATCTTGATCTCCGAGGTTGTGATAACCTTGATATTCACACCCTCATCTTGAAGGGCCTTGAACATCTGGGCCGCTACACCGGCATGAGATCGCATGCCGATCCCGACAACAGAAACCTTCGCCACATCCGTATCCGCGACCAGATCATGATAATTGATCTCACCCGACGCCTTGGCATCCGCCATCGCTTTCTCAGCCCGCGCAACCTGATCGACCGGACAAGAGAAGGTCATGTCCGTGCGCCCTTCCTCAGAGATATTCTGGACGATCATATCCACATTCACACCCGCCTCAGACAACGGTCCGAAGATCGCCGCAGCAATTCCCGGACGGTCCGCGACCGAGATCAGCGTCATCTTCGCTTCATCGCGCGAATAGGCCACGCCAGCCACTACGTTGCTTTCCACGATATCCTCCTCATCGCAGACCAATGTGCCTGCATTGTCATCCATTTCCTCGAAGCTCGACAGAACCCGAAGTTTCACTTTGTAGCGCATCGCCAGCTCGACCGAGCGGGTCTGCAAAACCTTCGCGCCGAGCGAGGCCAGCTCCAACATTTCTTCGAACGCGATCCGGTCCAGCTTGCGGGCTTTGTCTTCGATCCGTGGGTCCGTCGTGTAGACGCCATCGACATCCGTATAAATATCACAACGCTCCGCCTCAAAGGCGGCGGCAAACGCTACGGCGGTCGTGTCTGACCCGCCACGGCCCAGCGTCGTGATGCGACCGTCCGGGCTGATCCCTTGGAAACCGGCCACGACCGCAACCTGCATACCTTCAGCAAATTTCGCGTCTAGATTGTCGGTCGGGATCTCTTCAATCCGAGCCGCGCCATGGGCATCAGTGGTTTTCAGTGGCACCTGCCAGCCCTGCCAGCTACGGGCAGGCACGCCCATTTCCTGCAAGGTCAATGCCATCAGACCTGCCGTCACGTTCTCTCCTGAGGACACGATAGCATCATACTCGCGCGCATCATAAAGCGGGGAGGTTTCGTTCACCCAGCCGACAAGCTCGTTCGTTTTGCCCGACATGGCAGAAACGATCACGATGACCTCATAGCCTTTCGCGACCTCAACACCGATGCGCTTGGCGGCCCGTTTGATACGATCCAGGTTGGCGACAGAGGTGCCGCCGAATTTCATGACAAGACGCGCCATTGGCTGTTCCCGCGGCTAGAGAAAATAACTGCGTGAGCCTCTTAGGGCGCAGGGGCAGAAAGGGCAAGGGTTCCTAGAACGGGTGGTCGTGGCCATCCCATGTTTTGAACTCACCTGTGGAGTCCATGGACAAGGCATCGAACCGCTCAATTAATCCGTCACGCGACTGCGCTACTGTGATGTCAGCGGCGTTGCCACCCATGTCTGTTTGGACCCAACCGGGATGATAAATGCCAACAGCAATACCCTGCGGTTTCAACTCAGACGCCAAATTGCGCCCGAGGTTCAGCACGGCCGCTTTTGAGGCTCGGTAGATATAGGAACCTCCCGGCGCGCGCTCTGAAGAAGCCATTTGCGACGACATGATTGCAATCTTTCCTGCCTTCGCACGGGCGATGTTTGGCAGCAGAGTTTGAACGGTTTGGAACACACCCGTGACATTGGTGGCGAAGCTATCGCTCCACATCTCGACAGGATATCCGTCGGTAAGGTTTTGGCCCTTGTCGTAATAAACACCCGCATTGCATATCAAAAGGTCGAGCGGCTTATCATCGAACGAAGCCTTCAATGCACTTAAATCGGTTTCACTGGTCACATCCAGTTTGGCCCATTGACCGGTTTCCGGCGCGTTGCCTCGATACGTTCCGGTGACGTTGTCTCCCCGGACGCTGTAGCCATCGTATAAGGCGCGGCCAATGCCGCGGGTCGCACCAGTAATCAGGATGTTTTGCATCAGTTCGTCTTCCTGGAAGGCATGAAGGGGAGGGGAAGTACCGGAACCCCTTCCTCTATCAGTTCCTTCGCTTCTTGTGGTTTGGCTTCTCCATAAATCGCACGTTCTGGTGTCTCACCATGATGCATTTTCCGGGCTTCCGTAGCGAAATTTTTGCCAACATCCTCAGAATTGGCTTCAACTTTCTCGCGAAGTTCCTTGAAAGCTTGTTCTGCGGTAGTTGCGGGCGCAGACAACGGGCGCTCTGGCTCTGCCGTCAATTTTGGCGAAGCGATTGATTTGCCGATCCGTGGGGCCATGACTGATTTGCGAATGTTGCTGCTGCCACAAATGGCACAGGTCACCATTGCGGCCGTATGCAATTTCTCAAACGCATCTCCAGACTGAAACCAGCTGTCGAAGTGGTGTTCGTTTTCGCAAGTCAGGGCGTATTGGATCATATCGTTGCTACTGGTTCCGTTATCGGCAATCCTGCAAACATAGTTGGTCCAAAAGGTGATGCAAGGCGCGTTTCAGCCGCGCAAGAAATTTGGATCAAAGTGCTTTATGATCTTGCGCAATTCCGGTTCGCGCACACGCGCTGTCGCTTTTTTCTGGCTAAACCATTTGCGTTTGCGCTCATCTGCTTCCGGATAGGTGTCATGGACTTTCTTGACCTTAATTGGGAAGACAGACACCACGCAGGGCAGGTCGTCCGTATCGCTCATAACTTTGGTGTATGAGTAAATTCCAAGGCAAACATTGAAAAGTTTGCCCTCGACCCCGGCCTCTTCATAAGCCTCTGTCGCGGCGGCTTGCGCAGGTGTGGCACCTTCGACGGGCCAGCCTTTGGGGATAATCCATCGTCCGCGTTCCCGGCTTGTCACGAGCATGATCTGCGTTTCATCTTTATGGACACGATAACACAGTGCCGCGAACTGACTGCGCACGTCGCGCTTGTTGTTCGCGTCCATCCGTAAGGGAGCCTGTTTCATCTGAAGAATTGACATAAACCGCCTATAGCAAACCGTTTCTTATTTTTTATTAACACGACAATAGCACGCGAAGCTCATTTGTTGAAGTGGCCTGACAGAACTGTGAATCTTCACATTCTGCTTGGCCCGAGCGGTCAGCGGTTTATCCTCATGCGCTATGGATGTTTGGCCTCAATTTATCGGCTCGGAAATTTACCGCGGATCGAGCTATGGCAAGTGGCATCCGTTGCGGGTGCCACGTGTTTCCACAGTCATGGATCTCAGCCGAGCGTTGGGATGGTTGCCAGATGACCAATACATTCGCTCGCCTCGCGCCAAACCCGCTGCATTAGAGGCGTGGCATGATGCAGACTACGTGTCGGTTCTAAAACAGGCGGAGCACACGCAAACTGTGACGAATGCGCAAAAGGACCGTTATCAGTTGGGAACGGTCACAAATCCGATTTTCGCTGAAATGTATCGCCGTCCGGCCACCGGTGTAGGTGGTGCTTTGCTAGCTGGCGAGCTTTTGAAAGAAGGTGGTATTATCTACCAGCCAGGCGGTGGAACGCATCATGGGATGCCGGGTTTTGCCAATGGGTTTTGCTATTTGAACGACCCTGTCTTCGCGATTTTGTCGCTACGGCGCAACGGAGTAAAACGCATCGCGTATATTGATGTTGATGCGCATCACCCAGACGGAGTTGAACATGGGTTCGGCGATGACGCTGACTGTTTGATGATCTCCATCCATGAGCGCGGCCTCTGGCCAAGGACCGGTGAATTGGGAACGGGCGGAGCCGCCCCGTTGAACTTACCCGTGCGCCGCATGTTTCATGACGATGAAATGGCGTATGTGCGGGACGGATTGATCTTGCCAGCCGTTCAGCGTTTCAAACCTGAGGCCATTGTTTTGCAATGCGGCGCTGACGCTGTGGAAGAAGACCCACAATCTCATTTAGCACTCAGCAACAATGCGCATTGGGCAATTGTAAAGGCGCTCATGGGACTGGCTCCCAGGCTGTTGGTATTGGGCGGCGGTGGCTATAATCCGTGGTCCGTTGGCAGGCTTTGGACAGGCGTTTGGGGCGTTTTGAACTGGAAAGAGGTACCTGAACGTCTGCCCGTCGCAGGGGAAACGGTTCTGCGCGGTCTGAGCTTTTCCAGCAATCGGCGCGGCCGGAACCCGCCTGAACATTGGTTCACAACACTTCGTGATCCCTACCGGTCCGGCAAGATCGAAGAGAGCTTGCGTGCCGATGTGCAGAATCTCCTGAGCCGTCTCTAAGCCGGTTCCGGCGTGTGGCCCCCAAGGACAGTTTGGAACCACTCCGTATCTACGTTCCCGCCGCATAAGATGACGGCCGTGGTTTTGCCCTGCATCTGGGCCTTCTCTTGCAAAAGGCCTGCCAACGGTGCTGCACCCGCACCTTCCGCAAGATTATGAGTCGTCTTGTAGTAGACACGCATAGCGTGGGCGACCTCATCATCGCTCACAGCAAGGATGCGCGCGGCACCTTTCGAGTAGATGTTATAAGCCTCCTGTACCGGAATACGGACAGCCATGCCGTCTGCGAAGGTTCTGGCAGAGTTCGTTTCTATCAGCCGCCCGGCCTCAACCGACAATTTTGCAGTTTGCGCTTGATCCGAAACCACACCCACGATTTCGGTCGTTAATCCCAGCGCATCTCGGGCAAGAATTGTCCCGCAGATCCCCGAACCGCATCCGATCGGGACATAAACTGTGTCCAAATTAGGGGCCGCTGTGAATAATTCATAAGCATAGGTTGCAACGCCGCGGACAAGTTCTTCGTGGAAAGGTGGCACGATGAACAAGTCTTCTTCTTGGGCGACGCGGAAAGCTTCTTCTTTCGCCTCATCGAAGTCATCGCCAAATTCGACCAGCTCTGCGCCGAAGGCTTTCATGGCTTCATTCTTCTCGACCGAGTTGCCACGCGGTACATAAACAAGGGCACGGAGCCCGGCAGCCGTTGCAGCCCGCGCTTGGGACTGCCCATGATTGCCGCGCGTCGCTGTGCAGATGCCTTTGCTGTTGGGGTGTATTCGTTTCAACCAATCGATAAACGTGATCCCGCCACGCACCTTGAAGGCTCCAGTCGGTCCGTGATTTTCGTGTTTCACCCAAGTTGTAACACCTGTTTCGCAGTTCAGCAGAGGCCAGACATATTGCGGTGTCGGAGCCATGTGTTGATGGACAAGCGCAGCGGCGGCCTCGAGATCGGATTTGGTCAAAGTAAACATGACTGTGACCCTAATCGCTGCGTGGTGATCTGCAAGCATTTGGTTTTTGCTCTTGCGTCACGCGCCCCTGCAGTCACAATCCCTGGGATGGTTTTTACACGCCGCCATATGATCGCGCTTTGCGCAAGTTTTGCAGCCAGTCCAAGCATGGCGGCTCCGCAGCCAATCGTGTTCGCTGCGTCCAGCCTGAAAGTTGCGTTAGATACGATTTCCCGCGAGGTAATTCCGATGCGGGTGTCTTATGGCGGTAGCGGCGCGTTGGCGCGGCAAATTACATATGGCGCGCCTGCTGATCTGTTTCTATCCGCAAATGCGGATTGGATGGATGTGGTGCAGAATGCGGGCCACATCACAAAAGACGACAGGATCGATTTACTGACCAATAAGCTTGTCATTGTGGGGTCATCGGACGCTGAGCCGATCTCTTTGAAGGGCTGGAGGCCTGACGGGCGCATAGCGGTTGGATTTGTTTCTGCTGTGCCAGCCGGACAGTACGCAAAATCCGCCCTTGAGAATTTGGGCCTTTGGGGAAAGATCATGCCCCATCTCGTTGAGGTCGAAAACGTCCGCGCAGCGCTTGCGTTGGTTGAGCGGCGGGAACTTCCTTTTGCTGTTGTGTATGCGAGCGATGCGGTTGGGGTGCCATCGGTTAAGGTTTTGCACGAGTTTGCTGCGCAATCTCATCCTAAGATAATCTATCCCCTGGGGCTGCTTACAGAGCGGGGAAGACCTGTTTTTGAGGCCCTACAATCTCAACCGGCCCGGGCTGTTTTTCAGCGCACCGGATTTGAGGTGTTCTAAGATGTTCGGGCTTGGGCCTGAGGAATGGATGGCCGTTGGTTTGTCTTTGAAAGTTGCTTTTGTAGCAACTGCGATCAGCCTGCCATTTGCAATCTGGATCGCGCATCTGTTAGCGCGTCGCGAGTTTGTAGGTAAGCAGATGCTGAATGCAATCGTGCATCTTCCGCTGATCTTACCGCCTGTCGTCACCGGTTACTTGCTGCTTCTCAGTTTCGGAACCCAAGGTTTGATTGGTGGGTTTCTTGCCAAATTTGGTATCGTCTTGGCGTTCCGCTGGACTGGCGCTGTGCTTGCAGCCGCGATCATGGCCTTTCCCTTGATGGTGCGCGCGATCCGCCTCGGCATCGAAGCCGTGGACCCAAAGCTTGAACAGGCTGCCAACACATTGGGCGCATCGCCCCTTAAAGTGTTTACAACTGTGACGCTGCCTATGTGCCTGCCCGCAATCGTTGCGGGTTCTGTCTTGGCTTTTGCGAAAGCAATGGGCGAGTTCGGTGCGACGATTACCTTTGTGGCCTCCATTCCAGGAGAGACCCGGACACTACCATCCGCCATTTACGCATTGCTTCAAATTCCCGGCGCAGAAGGTCCGGCAATCCGGTTAACAATTATTGCCGTTATCATTGCAGTCGCGGCGCTTCTTACGTCTGAATGGCTCGCACGCAGAGCCGTGCGGAGATGAGTTTGAAGCTCGAAATACATATCAAGCAACGGTTTGACCCTTTCGTTCTCGATGTCGATCTGACCTCTGATCGTGGAGGCGTGACGGCCTTATTTGGTCCATCGGGATCGGGTAAGACCAGCGTTATTAATGCTGTTGCTGGGCTAACAATTCCGGACGTTGCCTATATCCGTCTTGGTGACCGTGTTTTGTCCGATACGCAGGCAGGTGTGCATATCGCGCCACATGAAAGGCGCCTGGGTTATGTGTTTCAGGATGCGCGTTTGTTTCCAACAAAACGCGTAAAGGACAACCTGCTCTATCCCATGCAGTTTCATAATCGTCCTGCTGAGCTTGCACCTGTTGTCGAATTGCTCGGTCTCGAACACCTTCTGGAGCGATACCCCCGCGACCTCTCGGGAGGTGAAGCGCAGCGCGTCGCGATTGGTCGTGCGCTTATGAGCGCGCCAGATATGTTGCTGATGGACGAGCCGTTGGCTGCATTAGATCAAGCGCGCCGCGAAGAAATTTTGCCATATCTCGACAGTCTTCAGCGATTTTCTGGCATGCAAATTCTTTATGTTTCGCATTCCATGGCCGAAGTTGCGCGTCTTGCGGATACCATTGCGTTGATGCGGGAAGGTCGTGTGATCCGCAGTGGGGCGGCTGACGACATCTTGTCTGATCCGGGTGCGGTGCCGGAGATTGGCGTACGAGAGGCCGGCGCAGTTTTGAAAGCCACAGTCCTTGAGCAAGACGCGGGCGATGGTTTGAGCGCATTGGCTATTTCTCAAGGACGATTACTTCTGCCGAAGGTCAATGCGTCTGAAGGAACGCCGATGCGGGTCCGCATTCTTGCGTCAGATATTATTCTTTCGAAAGATAAGCCGGACGGCCTGTCTGCTCTGAACATTTTGCCGACGACAGTGAGTGGGATACAGGACGGCACAGGGCCCGGAGTAGCTGTTGCCCTTAGATCAGGACAAGACACATTGGTTGCGCGCATCACCCGAAGGTCGGCACAGTCTTTGAAGCTTGTTGAAGGAACGGCGTGTTATGCGGTCATCAAAACCGTCTCTGTGGCGCCCGGAAACATTGCGGAAAAACGACACAAAGAGGATCACTAGATGTGGCAATTTTGGGTGGATCGCGGCGGCACATTTACAGATGTCGTAGCCAAACGTCCTGATGGTTCACTCGAGACTTTAAAGCTCCTCAGCGAAAATCCAGAGCAGTATTCGGATGCAGCTGTTGAAGGCGTTCGTCGTGCGCTGGGCCTCAAGCCTGGGGAACCCCTCCCTGAAGGTAAGATCAGTGCTGTGAAAATGGGCACCACAGTGGCCACGAATGCGCTGTTGGAACGCAAGGGTGATCCAACGCTCTTGTTGATCACCGAAGGTTTGCGTGACCTCTTGCGGATTGGATATCAGAACCGGCCACGCTTGTTTGACCTCGAGATTGTTCTGCCGGAACTTCTCTACGAGGATGTGGCTGAGGTTGCAGGACGAGTAGATGCAACCGGCAAGGAAATTACGCCTCTTTGCGAAGAAGACGCGCGCGTCGCTTTGCAGTGTGCATATGACAAGGGAGTGCGCGGTGTCGCGATTGCATTCATGCATTCGTATTTGAACCCCAAGCACGAAGACCGGATTGCAGAGATTGCTGCTAAGATCGGTTTTACCCAGATTTCCACCTCGTCAGGCACATCAAAGCTGATCAAGCTGGTAGGGCGCGGTGATACAACGGTGGTCGATGCGTATCTATCACCCATCCTGAGGCGTTACGTGCAACAGGTCGCGGATGCGCTGGCTGCGGGACGCGGCGGAACGGAGCGGTTGTTCTTCATGCAATCCAATGGCGGATTGACGGACGCTCAGTTGTTCCAAGGTCGTGACGCCATTTTAAGCGGCCCTGCAGGGGGTGTGGTCGGGATGGTCAAAACGGCAGAGGCTGCCGGATTTGACAAGCTCATCGGGTTCGACATGGGTGGCACCTCGACTGACGTCTGTCACTTTGCCGGACAATATGAACGCTCTTTTGAGACGGAAGTTGCAGGTGTTCGGATGCGCGCACCAATGATGAACATCCACACGGTCGCTGCAGGTGGTGGGTCTATCTTGACGTTCAAAGACGGCAGGTATCAAGTCGGGCCGGAAAGCGCCGGAGCCGATCCGGGCCCTGCTTGCTACAGGCGCGGTGGGCCTTTGACAGTCACAGATTGCAACGTGATGTTGGGCAAGCTCAATGCCGCGCATTTCCCATCTATCTTCGGTCCCAGCGCAGATCAGCCGCTTGACGAAGCCATCGTGCGTGCCAAGTTCGATCAACTTGCCAAGGAAATCTCGGACGCGACGGGGCACGCGGTCCTGACAGCAGAAGAAACCGCGCAGGGTTTCTTGCGGATCGCCGTGCAAAACATGGCGCGTGCGATCAAGAAGATCAGTGTAGAGCGCGGGTATGACGTGACCCAATACACTTTGAACTGTTTTGGGGGCGCGGGCGGCCAACATGCCTGTCTGATTGCTGACACTCTCGGAATGAAGACAGTCTTCGTCCATCCTTTTGCAGGTGTTCTGAGTGCCTTTGGAATGGGGCTCGCAGATATCCGTGCGCTGCGCGAGGAGCAGTTTGGTTCTTCTATTTCAGATTTAGCAGACGCGCGTATGAGGCTGGAGAGAATGGCTGTTGATGCAATTGGAGAAGTTGCAGCTCAAGGTGTTTCCGAAAACCAGATCTCAACTGAGCACATTGCACATATAAAATACATCGGGTCTCACCAGTCACTTGCCGTACCCTTCGGATCAGAGACGCAAATGCGCGCCGATTTTGAAGCAGCACATACAGGGCGCTTCGGGTTTGCCTCGCCCTCTGCGGACTTAATTATTGACATGTTATCGGTCGAAGCAGTCGGGGCGGGGGACCCGTTGTACCAAAGCCCGCCCGAAAACCTTAATTCCGCAAAGCCTTCAGCAGAAGTGTATATGGCGGGACAATTGGCGCCGCTGTACCGCCGCGAAGGCCTCGTGGAAAACCAAGTCGTGCTGGGGCCCGCAATCATCATTGAAACAACGGGCACCAACATCGTCGAGCCGGGATGGGCCGCAAGTCGTGACGCCCATGGCAACCTGATAATGCGCCGTGTCGAAGAAATTCAGCGCGAAACTGCGCTTGGCACAGAGGCTGACCCGGTCATGCTAGAGGTCTTCAACAACCTGTTCATGTCGATTGCCGAACAGATGGGATCGACATTGGCCAACACGGCTTGGTCGGTGAACATCAAGGAGCGTTTCGATTTTTCCTGTGCCCTTTTCGATGCGACGGGTGCTTTGGTTGCAAACGCGCCGCATGTGCCTGTGCATCTCGGTTCTATGTCCGACGCTGTACGCAAGGTTGCAGCGTTAAATGCTGGCGAGATGAAGCCGGGCGACGCGTTTATGCTAAACAACCCTTATAACGGCGGCACACATTTGCCTGACGTGACAGTTATCACACCGGTCTTCGATCAAGACGGCAAGACCATCTTGTTTTACGTGGGCTCTCGCGGTCACCATGCGGATATCGGGGGAAGGACCCCAGGATCCGCGCCGCCTGACAGTACCAATATCGAGGAGGAAGGCGTTGTGATCGACAATTTCCGCCTTGTGGATGGTGGACAATTGCGCGAGGCGGAAACGCGCGCGCTGCTCGCGTCGGGGCGCTATCCCTGCCGCAATATTGATGAGAATATGCGTGATCTCGAAGCGCAGGTTGCAGCCAATGCCACGGGTATTCGTGAAGTTCATAAGATGGTCGAGAATTTCGGCCTCGAAACAGTTCTGGCCTACATGGGGCATGTGCAGGCGAATGCTGAGGCGTCCGTGAGGCGGGTCATTGGCCGATTAAAGGATGGGTCGTTCGAGTATCCGCTCGATGAAGGTCAGGTGATCCGCGTCAAGGTAACTGTTGATGCGGAAGCCGGTGAAGCCGTTATCGATTGGACCGGCACATCCGAGCAAACCGCCAATAACTATAACGCGCCAAGGGCGGTATGTAACGCTGTGGTTCTATATGTCTTCCGCACATTGGTAGGAGCAGATATTCCGCTGAACGAGGGTTGTTTGACGCCTCTGACGATTATTGCGCCGGAAGGGACGATGATAAATCCCAAGCCACCCGCAGCTGTGATCTCTGGAAACACGGAAGTCAGTCAATCGATGTGTGATTGTCTGCTCGGCGCTTTGGATGTCATTGCCGGGTCCCAGGCAACAATGAACAATTTTGTCTGGGGCAACGAGCGTTTTCAAAATTACGAGACGATTGCAGGCGGAACCGGCGCTGGCCCGTCTTTCCATGGCCAATCCGCTGTTCAGGTTCATATGACCAATACGTTGATGACTGACCCGGAAATATTAGAAACCCGCTTTCCTGTACGGCTCGAGCGGTTCGAAATTAGACGCGGGTCTGGTGGTAAAGGGAAGTGGGTAGGCGGCGACGGTGTAATCCGTCGACTGCGTTTCCTTGAAGATGTGACAGTGACGACCTTGTCTTGCCACCGCATTACACGTGCGCATGGCAAACATGATGGGGAAGACGGCGCGCCGGGCATTGATGAGGTCGTAAGGGCGGACGGAAGCCGCCAGCGATTGCGGGGCAATGATGAAATCGAACTCGCTGCCGGCGACGCTTTCGAGATGCAAACACCTGCCGGCGGCGGGTGGGGGAAGCCTTAGATCACGCGATATCCCGATAGCGCATTGAATATTTGGAGGTACGTTAGGAATTCCTCCATTGTCTCAGGCTAGACCAGCATTGATAGTGTCGGGAAATGCTTAGCCAGCGGAGACGACGTCGGTTTGTCAGCAGCGGGAGGCGAAGATGAAAATCCTCATGATTTGCGTGGCGCTGCTGCTCGTTGTGATAGGCAATCCCTCATTTGCACTCGACCGAAAAGCCCTTGGCTGGGGCCTAATGTTCACCAATGATCTGATCGGCGACAATAAAGACCGTTGGCGTACAGGCTCATTCGCGGTCAGTCATCTTCGTGGGCCCTCTTGGACTGGTACCCGGCCTACAAGGTTTGGTGATTTGATCGAATTGCGGTTTCGCGGCGAAGTGATCTCACCTGAGCGCATTTCTGCCCCATCTCCGCAAGATCGCCGATACGTTGGGGCGCTTTCATTAGGTGCACATACTCATTGGCAAAGTGGTCAGACAGAATTGTCACTTGGCCTCGATTTGGTGATGGTTGGACCTCAGACCGGTTTGGACAGTTTTCAGGCGCAGCTTCATGATATTTTCGGTGGCCCAAGACCGAATGTGGACGGGTTTCAAATCGCAAATGACATATATCCCACCCTCATGTTTGAAGCAGGCAGACAATTTGATCTGTCCGCGTCTGCGCGTTTGAGGCCGTTTGTCGAGGTGCAAGCAGGTGCAGAAACGCTCATTCGTGCCGGCGCGGATTTCACGATGGGTCCATACGGCGGTGGCGATTTGATGCTGCGCGATGTGAGCTCAGGACAGCGTTACCAAGGTATTACGAGTGGTGACGGTCGTGGATTGTCCTTCGTGATCGGCGGTGATCTCGCATACATCGCTGATAGCCGATACCTCGACACGCCCGGCGTTATCGCTGAAGACTATCGCGCACGGCTCCGGATCGGCTATCACAGAGGTTGGAAACGTGCGGGTCTGTTTTATGGTTTGAGTTACCTGAGCCCCGAGTTTGAGGCGCAGTCCGCCGGACAGTTTTTGGGCGGCGTGAGCTTGCGCTACAGGTTCTGATCCTCAAACCCCTGTTGCCTTGGGACCACCGTTTAAAGTCCGCAGCCTATTGTTTTCTATGAAAGTTGAAGATGTCGTGTTAACGATTTCAAAAAAGACGACAACGATAATAATAAACTTGAGCAGGTAAACGGCGATGGGCACGGGCTTTGGCGGCACGTATGTCCTGACCATTGATCAAACCAGTTTGGACGGAACGCCGGCAACGACCGGCTTTGCGCCTCAGGTAGGACAGGTTTGGCGCAGGCAGGGCGAAGCGATCCGTATAGACGGACAACAATCCACTCTTTTGTTAGAGAACTCTTTGGTGCAGGAACAAATGCGCGCCCGTGTTGCAAAAGCTGTGCAACGCCGGTTTGACTTACCAGACGCAGCACAAGGAAGGCCGGGTCTGAAAGAGGACATGGCAGATGCAGTGGTCGTTACAGATGGCTGCGCGCGGTTTACGTTAGTTCCGATTGTCGGCGATCAGCATCGCCAAACTTTGCTATGGTGTCCTGATGGCGTTCCGTCGAATGGAACGGACTATAAAGTGGCACACGTTCCAGACAATCAAATGCAAACCAAGCGCAACGGTGATCAGGGCGGCGATGTTATCTGCTTCACAGCCGGTACACGTATACGCATGCAAGAGGGTGTCAAACAAGTCGACGCGTTAGAACCCGGGGATTTTGTGCAAACCAAAGACAACGGATGTCAGGAATTGCTTTGGGTTGGTAAACGTCACATGACCGGCGCGCGCCTCCACGCGTTGCCTGATTTGCGTCCGATCCGCATCCGCTCAAGTGCGATGCAGGCTGGCATTCCAGATGATGACTTGTTGATCTCGCCCCATCACAGGATGCTCTATAGCGGTAAGAACGCACACGCGCTTTATAACGCGCCCGAAGTCCTGATTTCTGCTCAAGACATGATCAACGACCGCAGCGTTTTCGTTGATCATAGCGTCAAAGAGGTCACGTATTTCCACCTTCTCTTTGCGGAGCATCAGATTGTCTGGGCGAACGGTGTCCCAACGGAGAGTTACCATCCTGCCAACACGACCCTTGATACGTTGGAAAGAGGTCAGCGTGACGGATTGCTCAGCCTTTTCCCCGAACTGGGCGACGACCTGCATCACTACGGACCTCATGTCAGGCGCAATCTCACGAAAGCTGAGGCTGCGATCTTGCGCTACAACCAGCATTGATCGGACCTCGTGGGGTGGGGCAAACGCCATCGCGTCGATGCACATGGCTTTGTGCTTCAAAAATCAGCGACGCTCCTTTTCATATAATGCCCGTTGACTCCCCGAAAGACAGGCTTATAAGCCGCGTTTCATTGGTGTTGGTGGACCTCGCAAGGGGAACCCTGTCATCCCGGCAAAATCCGGGAAGAGGACAACGCCCTTCGAAACCTAAAACGAAGGAGATCAGCAAGTGACGAAACGTACTGCTGCCAAATACAAAATTGACCGCCGGATGGGTGAAAACATCTGGGGTCGTCCGAAATCCCCAGTTAATCGTCGTGAATACGGCCCCGGCCAGCACGGTCAGCGCCGCAAGGGCAAATTGTCTGACTTCGGTCTCCAGCTGCGCGCCAAGCAGAAGCTGAAAGGCTACTATGGCGACCTGACTGAAAAACAGTTCAAACGCATCTACATCGAAGCGGCTCGTGTTAAAGGCGACACAGGTGAGAACCTCATCGGTCTGCTTGAGCGTCGTCTGGATGCTGTTGTTTACCGCGCGAAATTCGTGCCGACTGTGTTTGCAGCCCGCCAGTTCGTGAACCATGGCCACGTGCGCGTGAATGGTAAGAAAGTGAACATCCCGTCTTACCGCGTCAAAGAAGGTGACGTGATTGAGGTTCGTGATCGTTCCAAGCAGAACGTTGCGGTTCTTGAAGCAGTTCAATTGGCTGAGCGGGACGTTCCGGAATATATCGAGGCAGATCACTCCAAGATGACCGCGACGTTCATCCGCACACCGGGCCTTGGCGATGTGCCATACCCTGTCATGATGGAACCAAACCTCGTCATCGAATATTACGCGCAAAACTAATCGCGCCGATCAAATGTTTTCAAAAGGCCGCCCGTTTTGGGCGGCCTTTTTTGTGGTTTACCTTGGGGTAACTTGACGCTGGACATCCCATTTCTGCTGACCGATACTAAATGTTGAGGAAAGAAGGCTCCGCCCGTCTATTTCCTCGTGTGTTTGATGTTTGTGATCAGGAATGACGCAATGGTTAGCAAATCTGGAGATGTGGCGGCGCGAAGTTTGATATCCACCACCCAAAAAATTGAGGCTTTCAACAGCGACTGCGTTAGAGGTCTTCCGCTTCGTCTTGAAAGCACCCCGGACGAGACAGCGCGCCGACATCTGGGCGCGGCAATTGCGGTAGGACCTGCCGAGCCTGTGCGGGCATCAGCCGCGGTAATGCCGCCAGCAAAACCGACAGGCCACTTACGTCGGCTCGCCATGTTTGCCTTATTGGGTGCGGTAGGCTTGGCCTCGCTCTATATTGCGATGCCGGCTACGGATCAGGATATTGGCGAAATTATTGTTGCACAGCGCGTTGACGAAACATCTGCTCAGTCATCCATCACTGTTCCGCTGGCAATACTTGAGGAAGCCTTGGATCGCGCGCCGCATGACGTCTTAACATCTGCGCCGCTCAGTATTGCTGTCGAAGGCGAAGCAGTCTCTGCATTCCAACACATAGACAGCCAAATTGATGTGGCCGTGCGGTGGACGCAGCCAGATAATTTGGCGCACGTGCAACTTGTAGAGCCGAGAATCCTGGTATTCCAACACATTCCTGTTCAACCACTTAAGCGCGAGCCGTCCTTCGTTGAATTGCCGAACATTTCCGAATTGAGAAACCCGGTTCTGCTTTCTTCCCAACTCCACAGACCGTCACAACTTTCGCCGGTGCAACTGCGCCCAAGTTTTGTTCGTGTCCGATTCAATAATGTAGAAGCCGCCCCGGTCATCTTAACAACCGTTCCTGAACGTTTCGAGAAGGCAGAACCAGAAGTAGATAGCGATCCAGCTGTGACAGCAGCTCCATCTATAGAAGTAAATATTGAACCGGTTGTTGTCGGTGTGACCGCCAGCCGAGCAGCGCCCTCGCGCAGTCTGAGGCCTCAGCTCGCGCCGGAAAACCGTGCGGCTATCGCAAATAGCCAGATTTCACGCAGGTTACTCACTGCACGACAGGCCACTAACAGGCCATCTCCGTCACTGTTACCGCAGGGAAGGCAATCGCGAGTTACCATCTCTGGACCTCTCGAAAGGCCACAACTTATTGAACCGAAGCGCAGAGTGTTTCAGCGCCTCTTTGGTGGGATACCTGCGCAAGATAGGATGACGATCGAAAAATTCGCTCGTGAAAACAATAGCTAGCGGCCAACCAGCGGTAGGTTTAATGCGGCACGCCCTTCATCCGTCTTCATCGAAAAGTCTTGGCCCTGCCATTCATCGCCACCGGGACCGCACAGGTAGGCTAAGCCTTGGGCGACCCACTCAGCAGGGATGTGAGCGTCCGGGTCCATTTGGCTGACAGGGTTGATGCCGCTGTCTTTGATTTGCACTTGCATCTCAGTTGCGACGGTCCCCGGGCTCAGGCCCATGACGCGGATACCGTGCTCCGCCATTTCCTTGTGGCCGCATTTGGTGAGAGCCAGAACACCAGCCTTGGTCGCGCAGTAGTGGCTCCAACCTTCCAAAGCGTTTGTCGCGGCGCCGGAAGAAATGTTTATAATCGTGCCACCGCCTTGCGATTGCATGTGTGGCAATGCAGCGTGATAGCCGTAAAACACGCCTTTGAGATTCACGTCGACGATCAAACCCCATTCATCAGGGTCGGCATCGGTGATCCGGGCAATCGGATCAATCAGACCTGCATTATTGATCAGGATATCGATGCCGCCAAACGTATCTATTACTGTCTGAACGGCGGATTGGACATCGTGATGCCACGCCACATCACATCCAACACCCACAGCTTTGCCACCAGCGTCAACGATCTCACTTGCAATCCGTTCGACCTCGGCCAGGCTGCGCGCAGCCAAAACAACTTGTGCACCGTGCTTGGCGAAGTGGCGTGCGGTCGCCTCACCAATGCCCCGGCTTGCGCCTGTAATGAGTGCGGTTTTTCCACTAAGGTGCGACATGTCTTATCCTTGAATTTTGCCGGTGTACTGTTAGGAGTTGCCGTAGTGTAAAGTGGTGGTGCGGGGACGCAATGACTTCTATATTTGAACTGGCCGCTGCAAATCTTTTATCGCCGATAATCTTGTCTTTCGCCTTGGGGGTCGCTGCGGCTCTTGCGCGCTCAGACCTGAACTTCCCAGAGGCGATCGCGAAGGGCATGTCGCTTTACCTGCTTTTCGCGATTGGTTTCAAAGGCGGAGCAAGCGTTGCAGGGCACGGTGTAGATGCGCAACTGGTAGGTTCATTGATCGCTGGTACTGTTCTGTCCGCCGCGCTGCCGTTCGTTGCTTACGCATTGCTCAGAGTTATGACGCGTTTGAGCGCATTGGATGCGGCGGCTGTTGCTGCGCATTATGGGTCAATTTCAATTGTCACATTTGTGGCGGCAACCTCGGTACTGGATGCGCAGGGCATCAGCTCTGAGGGCTACATGGTGGCCGTCGCCGCCGCCATGGAAGCGCCAGCGATTGTCGCGGCTTTATGGTTGGTGTCACGCAGCACGCCTGGTGGCGGCGGCATGAGCGCAGAGTTGCTTCGGGAGATCTTACTCAACGGCTCTATCGTGCTTTTGGTTGGTGCGTTCTTGATCGGGTGGGTCACTGGCGCTGAAGGCAAAGCGGAAATTGACGCGTTCATTACTGCGCCCTTCAAAGGCGTCTTATGTCTGTTCTTGTTGGATATGGGACTGGTGGCGGGACGCGGCTTAAGAAATGCCCGCGGAACGTTGAATGGTGCTGTTGTGGCATTCGGTCTTTTGATGCCTGTTATTGGTGGAAGCTTTGGCCTTCTGGCGGGCGCGCTGCTTGGGTTGTCGACAGGCGGCGTGGTGTTGATGATGGTTTTGTCAGCCTCGGCATCCTACATTGCGGTCCCTGCAGCGATGCGTGTGGCTTTGCCCGAAGCAAATCCGGCCGTTTACTTGACGCTGTCACTGGGAATTACGTTCCCGTTCAATTTGACGATTGGCATTCCGCTTTATGTTGCTGTCGCGCAATCATTATTGGGAGGATGAACCAATGGAAATGCATGACGCCAAACGCGTAGAAATAATCATTGAATCGATCATGGAGCGCCGCTTGACAGAGCTTCTGACCAAAGAAGGTGTCACCGGATACTCTGTACTGCCTGTAAAAGGGGGGTCCGGTCGTTCAGGCCACTGGTCCCGTCAAGGAACGGTCGGTCGCGCTGACGGGATGTCGGCGGTCGTTTGTCTGATCCGTGAAGAGCGCTTGGACGGGCTGCTGGAAGCCGTTTTGGCGGTCCTCACCCGGCATATCGGTGTGGTCAACGTCACAGATGCTAAAGTGCTGAGAGCCGAACGCTTCTAGCGCTGCCTGAGCGACAGGCCCGATGTGTTTTCTCTCGCTATTCCTTGGAGAGAGGCGTAACGGTTGGCTATGGCCATAGGCGATACCCTCAAACAGATTGATCTGGCGGATGCTAGAAAGCTGCCGTTTCACCGGCAGCCTGTTTTTTTGTTATGTCTCATGGCCTTTGCGATGCCCATTGCGTTTGCAACTTGGGCCGCACTTTTGAACAACTTCGTTGTTGAAGCAGCGTCCTTTACCGGTGTCGAAATCGGCTGGCTTCACACAATACGAGAAATTCCGGGCTTTCTGGCCATCGGCGTGATCTTTTTGATCATTTTGGTAAGAGAACAAATTCTTGGATTAGTCTCGTTGGTCTTGCTCGGTGGTGCGACAGCTCTTACGGCGTATTTCCCGAGCTTTGGTGGCATTCTGGTTTTGACTTTGCTGTCTTCGATTGGGTTTCATTACTACGAGACGGTTAATCAGTCTTTGCAGTTGCAATGGATCGAAAAAGACAAGGCCCCACAGGTTTTGGGATGGCTGACAGCCGTTGGTTCGTTTGCATCACTCTTAGCCTATGGCGCATTGGTGCTAACCTGGAAGACATTCGATTTGAGCTATGAGTTTGTCTACATGACCTCAGGTGGGCTGACTGTAATTATCGCGCTCTTTGCTCTGATGTATTTCCCGCAATTCGAGGCGCCTGAGCCGCAATTAAAGAAGATGATCTTGCGAAAGCGATATTGGCTTTACTACGCGCTGCAGTTCGTCTCAGGCGCGCGCCGCCAGATTTTTATGGTCTTTGCCGCGTTTATGATGGTTGAGCATTTCGGCTTTGAAGTGCACGAAGTGACGTCGCTTTTTTTGATTAATTACGTTGCCAACATGGTCTTCGCTCCATTGATCGGGAAAGCAATCCACCGCTACGGAGAACGCAACATGCTTGTCATAGAGTATAGTGGTTTGAGCCTCGTTTTCTTGGCCTATGGTGGTATCTACTATTTTGGCTGGGGCGTTGCTGTCGGTGCGGCTCTGTATGTGCTTAATCACCTCTTTTTCTCGATGGCCTTTGCGATCAAGACCTACTTTCAGAAAATCGCAGACCCGCGCGATATTGCACCGACTGCTGCCGTCGCGTTCACGATTAATCATATCGCAGCTGTTTTTTTGCCTGCGC
This sequence comes from uncultured Litoreibacter sp., assembly GCA_947494435.1. Taxonomy (GTDB): domain Bacteria; phylum Pseudomonadota; class Alphaproteobacteria; order Rhodobacterales; family Rhodobacteraceae; genus Litoreibacter. The sequence continues at coordinate 64,401 of CANLUY010000001.1, read as the reverse complement.
TGCTTGGTTATCTTTGGATCGTCAGCCAAATTAGTGTCTTTGTTCTGGCTGCTGGGATGGCCGTAACGTCACTGCTGTTGTCGTTGCTCATTCCACGTCATCCGGAGCCGGGTAGCGAGACGATTTTCTCACAGAAACGTGCGGCACCGGCCGAGTAGACAAATGCGCGATCCAGCATATATCTCAATCAGCTTTAGAAGGAGCACCGCACATGTTCGGATTCACTCGAAAAAAAGTTGAAATGGTCACCCCTGCAACTGCTTTGGCGGGGCGTGAGATGGCAATTGCAACTGCTCAAACGCATTTTGTGAACGGAAATCCTCTAACTCTCGATGTCCCGACAGGTCATGAAGAGGCCATGTTCGGGATGGGATGCTTTTGGGGCGTGGAGCGGATGTTTTGGAAGGTGGACGGTGTCTATTCCACGATGGTCGGCTACGCAGGTGGCTTCACACCGAACGCTACCTATGAAGAGGTTTGCACAGGTCAAACAGGTCACAACGAAGTCGTGCGCGTTGTCTACGATCCTTCTCGCGTCAGCTTTGAAGAGCTGCTTCAGATATTCTGGGAAGGTCATGACCCGACCCAAGGTATGCGGCAAGGCAACGATATGGGGACCCAATATCGCTCTGGCATTTACGTCTATAATGATGAGCAGAAGCGAGCGGCAGAGGCCAGCAAGACCACATTCGCCCCTCGGTTGAGTGCCGCTGGCTACGGCCCGATTACGACAGAAATTGTCGACGCGCCTAAGTTTTTCTTTGCGGAAGAGTACCATCAACAGTACCTCGCTAAGAATCCGGCTGGCTATTGTGGTATTGGCGGCACTGGCGTGACCTGTCCTATTGGTACGGGCGTCAGTTAGTTGACCCTTTCGGCAAGGTTGCCTAGGGCTGCGATAGACTAGTTCGCGAGGATACCATGCCGACATTCACTGCGCTGACAACCTTGATGGGCGAAGCGCCTGCCCAGGCATTAGGGGATGCTCTGGAAACTCTTGACCCGGCACCGACAGGTGTTGGCGTGTTCGAGGTGGAAGACGGGTCAGGCTATTGGGAGGTCGGCGGTTATTTTCTTGAAACACCCGATGACATCGCATTGGCGCTGCTGGCGGCTGCACATAATGCGAAACCCTTCGTGGTTTCGGAAGTGCCGGACCAAGACTGGGTTGCGCATGTGCGGCGCGAGCTACCCCCCGTCGAAGCTGGTCGATTCTTTGTGTATGGAAGTCATGATGCCGACAAGGTGCGCGAGGGGCGCGTAAACCTTCTGATCGAGGCAGCGATGGCCTTTGGAACAGGTCATCATGGAACGACGTTGGGGTGTCTGCTGGCATTTGAAGACTACATTGCCGAAGGCAAAGTCGCAGAAAACTGCGCTGACATTGGGTGTGGCACCGCAGTGCTTGCCATGGCTGCCGCCTCCGTCTGGAACAAGAATGTCATCGCCAGTGACATTGATCCGGTCGCTGTCGATGTGGCGGAAGCAAATCTCAAAGCAAACGATATGGAGGGGCAGGTGATCTGTGTGGAAGCAACTGGCTTCGATCATCCCACACTTCAAAAGACCGCACCATTTGATTTGATTTTTGCAAATATTTTGAAGCCACCCCTCTTGGCATTGGCGCCTGATATGGCGAAATACACCGCAACCGGGGGAACGATAATTTTGTCGGGATTGTTGGTTGAGCAAGGTGACGAAGTGGTCACAGCCTATGAGGCTCAGGGGTTCAAACTGTCGCAAAGACGTGACATTGGCGAATGGACTGCCTTAAGATTAACACTTTGTTAGTGATTTGATTAGGTTTTCAAAAGGTATTTGCGTATACGTAGTGTGAGTGCAAAGGATTAACTAGCACGAGGCAGACCGTTGACAGACGTCAATAAAGAACGATTTGATAAGCGCTTGGACGCGCTAAAGCAGAAGTCAAACCCCGCAAAACGCGTTGAGAAACGCGTGCGGGAGGATGGGCTTGTTGTGGATGTCGTTAAGACAGATCTGAGGAAGCGTGGACTGTTTCCGGTTAAGACGCTCCTCGTTGCTGGGTTTTTGTTTGTCGCCTTTAAAGGGTTCGTTTTGGCCGAAATTGGTGAAACGGAATACCTCGGCCGGTTGGAAGCATTAAAGACAGGTGGGGCCGTAGAAGTCACGACTGCGTTCTTGCTTGATGTTGATCCGGCGACCCAAGCCATCGCAAATGTCGTGGGTAACTTCCTCCGTTAGTCGAAAAAAAAAGCCACGCTAGACAGCGTGGCTTTCATCTTTGATCCGAATGAATATCAGATGTTTGTGATGTCGCCTCGGTTCAATCCGATATCTTCAAGTTCGCGTGCAGTTAAAGCACTCAGTGCCTTACGAGTCATACGACGGTCATTCCAGTCCATGATGGCACCAAAAGCACGTGTGACCAAGTTAAGTGGGTTATGACGGGCGCCTTCATTCAGCGCGCGGGAGGTTTCGAAAACAGCCATTGAAGTCGTCCTTCACAGTTTGAGTAAGAATTAAGCGTTTTGCTTTGATACCCGGCATTTAGGAGGCGAGGGTAGCTTTAACAATCTCGATTTTTGCATGTCCCCTATGCGTTTGGCGCATAGATTAAATTCCCGATATAGCTTTGTTTTATATAGTTTTATTCATATTTTCGGAGTGCCGATGAGAAGCCGCTCCGAGGCAATTGATTTCGTTGTGCCAACCGACCGCGTAATTGAAGCTCCAAATCAAAGTCGTCGATATGCCTTGCAAATTCTTGGCAAATGTTCGCGTTTCGTGCTACTCACTTCAAAAGTATAAAATCGAGGCAAAGCGATATGCGTGTTCTGGGGATAGATCCGGGTCTCCGCAACATGGGGTGGGGGATAATTGACGTGAATGGTACGCGCGTCAGTCACGTCGCAAATGGCGTGTGTAAATCTGTCGGTGATAATCTCGCATCGCGTTTGTTAAGCCTTCATTCCCAACTGACTGACGTCGTCCAAACCTACGCGCCAATAATGGCAGCGGTTGAGCAGACTTTCGTCAATCGCGATGGCGCAGGCACGCTCAAGCTCGGTCAAGCCCGAGGCATCGCCATGCTTGTCCCGGCGCAAGCCGGATTGGATGTTGGTGAATATGCTCCGAATGCTGTGAAGAAGACGGTGGTTGGCGTGGGCCATGCCGATAAGAAGCAGATCGATCATATGGTCAGATTACAGCTTCCAGGTATAGAAATTGCTGGTCCGGACGCGGCAGATGCGCTTGCTATTGCATTGTGTCATGCATGGCATGGACGTGCGGTTGGACGTCTTGATGCTGCATTGAAGAAAGCGAGCGCATGATAGGAAAGTTGACAGGGCGGTTAGAGCACCGCGCGACGGATCATGTCATGATTGATGTCGGGGGAATCGGATATCTCGTCTATTGCTCTGAGCGGACGTTGACCGCACTACCACCAGTCGGCGACGCCGTGGCGCTCTATACCGATCTTCTTGTACGAGAGGATTTGCTGCAACTTTTCGGTTTCACAACCATGATTGAAAAGGAATGGCACAAGCTTTTGATGTCCGTGCAAGGCATTGGCGCGAAAGCTTCCATGGCAATCTTGGGGGCACTTGGTCCGGACGGCGTGTCCCGCGCGGTGACGTTGGGGGATTGGAATGCGATCAAAGCCGCGAAAGGGGTCGGCCCGAAGACAGCGCAGAAAGTTGTGATCGAATTGAAGGATAAAGCGCCTGGCATCATGGCGATGGGCGGCACCGTGGCGCAAGCCACAGGCGATGCTTCTGCGCAGGTGATAGAGCCCGTTTCAAACGCGTCCGCGGGAGCGCAGGCTGAGGCGTTGTCGGCTTTGACCAATCTTGGATATGCGCATGGCGATGCCGCGAGCGCGGTGGCGCGCGCCTCGGACAACGCGAGCGATACTTCGGGCCTTATCCGCGAAGCCCTGAAGTTGCTGGCGCCCAAAGAGTGATGCAGGCATATAAGCCGTCATGAGTGAACCCGACCCCACTTTGCGACCTGAACGGCGCCCTGAAGATGCTGACCGCGCATTGCGTCCGCAGGGTCTTGAAGAATTCATCGGTCAAGCAGAGGCGCGTGCAAATTTGAGGGTGTTCATCGAGTCGGCCAAGCAACGGGGCGAGGCGATGGACCACACGCTGTTCCATGGCCCCCCCGGACTGGGTAAGACAACGCTAGCGCAGATAATGGCGCGGGAGCTTGGCGTGAATTTCCGTATGACATCTGGGCCAGTGTTGGCGAAGGCCGGTGATTTGGCGGCGATCTTGACGAATTTGGAAGCACGCGATGTCCTATTCATTGATGAAATCCACCGATTAAATCCGGTCGTTGAAGAGGTGCTCTATCCCGCCTTGGAAGATTTTGAGTTGGACTTGGTGATTGGTGAAGGTCCTGCTGCACGGACCGTTCGGATTGAATTGCAGCCGTTCACACTGGTGGGCGCCACGACGAGACTGGGACTGCTGACAACACCCCTTCGGGATCGCTTTGGGATCCCAACGCGGTTGCAGTTTTATACAACAGATGAGCTGCATGAGATCGTGCGCCGCGGGGCGCGGCTGTTGGGCATCAAAGCTGAAGATGATGGCGCGCGGGAGATTGCGAAGCGGGCGCGTGGAACACCTCGGATTGCGGGCAGGCTGTTGCGGCGTGTTGTGGATTTCGCACTGGTTGAAGGCGACGGGACGATCACACGGGGTTTGGCAGACAATGCGCTGACCCGTTTGGGCGTCGATCATCTGGGCCTTGATGGCGCTGACAGAAGATATCTAACGCTGATTGCCGAGAATTATCAAGGTGGCCCCGTCGGGATTGAGACCTTGTCGGCGGCTCTGTCTGAAAGCCGCGATGCGTTGGAAGAAGTGATCGAGCCGTATTTGCTTCAGCAAGGGCTGATCCAGCGGACCCCACGGGGACGGATGTTGGCATCGAAGGCGTGGAGCCATCTTGGGATGGCAGCGCCGAAACGGGCGGGGGACCTGTTTGATGGATGATGTTGCGCGCTATTTCACGCGTGGCGATGGGACCTACCTTTTTGCGCGGTGGGGGCGCCCGATTGCGCCGGTAGTTTTCGGAGTTGAAGATCAGACGATCTCTGTCCTGAAGGGCGCGATTGAGGCGGTGTGCCAGCTTGCGGGGCATGATGTTGCTGAGACGGATCCGGAGTTGGGCGTCAACTTCATGATGTTCTTTATCCGCGATTGGAAGGAACTGACGGAGACGCCGAAGCTTGATCAGATGATCCCGGAGTTGAAAAGCCTTGTTGGACGTTTGGAAGAGGCGGATGCCAACCAGTACAGGATATTCCGGTTCGATCCTGATGGGGGCATCAAGGCGTGTTTTGTTTTCCTGAAGATGGATGCTGTGATGGCGGATATTCCGGCGGATACGCTTTGTCTGGGGCAGGTTGTTCAGTCGATATTGTTGTGGTCGGATGAGGCTTTTCTTGGCAGCTCTCCGCTAGCTTTGACGGGCAATGATGTGGCGATTTTGAAGCCTGAGGTGGCGCTAATTATCAAGGCGTCATATCAGTCCAACATGCCTGTTATGTCAGACGATCCGAGCCACGCCTTGCGGCTTCAAGCGCGGATTGAGATGTCGAAAGCCTGATCCCCCGCGTGCGGGGGATTTATCAACCTATTGATTATATTCAATAAGTCCAGAAATTTAGGAATTATTAACTGCTGAAAAGCGGCAGGATGCTGGCGAGGCTCATGAGGGATGCACCGCTGAGCGCCCAATAGGGCGTCCGAACATGGAGGCTGATCGCCAAAGCGATGACCGCGACGCCGAGGACACGTGCCATTTCGGGGGTTGTCGCGCTGAACACGGTTAGGACACCGCAGATAATCAACAGCATTCTGGGCACCAGATCAAATGGCTCTGTGGTGAGCCAATGGGCTGGGCGTCGCGTGCTGGCGGCATCCGCCTCTAACTGTTCTTTGTAGCGGAAGCCCCGTTTCAGCACGGTTTGCAGGATCGTATTTTCAAGGATGAAGCTGCGCGCTTTGTCGGGAAGCTGCACATGGGGTCTGCGCATTACAAGCTGTGCCCCGAGTGCGATTGTACCCAAACCAACAAGGACGACCACTGGCATGAGGGTGCCGAGCGGGGTCAGGATGATGAGACCGCATAATACAAAAAGCACCGTAAAAGACGCGGTGCCTAAGTCTTCGACGCCCACAGCAAAAGTCAGCCTGCCTGCTGATGCGGAGCGGCTGCGCGTGGATTGGCCGGTGGTGTTTGGATCGACCGTGTCTGCCATAGTGCGTACCTTATGAGCGCTTTGCGCTCATGCCAGTAGGGAGAACCTTACCACGCTGTTTTTAGGCAGATTTTCGCTCGTGACAGGGCGGGTTGCCGCGCATAGTGTCGGACGCATGGCACATCATTTCTCTTTGCGGGTCTATTACGAGGACACTGATCTTGCTGGGATCGTGTACTACGCCAATTACCTGAAATTCATCGAACGCGCGCGCAGCGAGTGGGTGCGGGAATTGGGCGTGGATCAGGTTGCGATGAAGGCCGACGGGTTGGTTTTTGCCGTGCGGCGCGTTGAGGCAGACTATCTGGCCCCTGCGAAATTCGACGATCTGCTGAGTGTAGAGACAATAGTTACACAGATGACGGGCTCCCGCATTGTGCTCACGCAAGATGTCATCCGTGACACGCAATCTTTGTTCAAATCCGTCGTCACCCTTGTTTGTCTGGCGGAAACCGGCAGGCCCGCGCGCATTCCAGCGGATATTCGCGCAAAGATGCAGCCTCACAGCTAATTTTTTTGGCTTTATGCCAAGAATATTGGATCTGATGCGTCGAACATAGTATGACGGGGTCAGAACAAGCCGCGGCAAAGCGGCGTAGAGAAAAGAGCGGGTATATGGAAGCTGAGGCTATTGGCCTGGCCAACGAGGTAGACTTTAGTGTCACCGCGTTGTTCTGGCGGGCAACTATCGTTGTAAAATTGGTGATGTTGATGCTGATCGCAGCCTCTTTCTGGGGTTGGGCGATCATCGTTCAGAAATTCGTCAATTACCGTGTCGCACGCCGTCAGGCGGAAGAGTTTGACCGGGCCTTTTGGTCTGGCGAGCCGCTGGATGAAGTGTTTGATCGTATCGGGGGCTCGCCCAAAGGGGCTTCCGAGCGGATATTCAGCGCAGGCATGACGGAATGGCGGCGCTCCCACCGCGAAGACGGGCAATTGATCGCAGGGGCGACGGCGCGGATTGACCGCTCCATGGATGTGGCGATTGCCAAGGAAGATGAGCGGTTGAATTACGGGCTTGGGTTCTTGGCGACAGTGGGCGCGACGGCGCCGTTTATCGGATTGTTCGGGACGGTTTGGGGCATCAAGAACGCCTTTGAAGAAATCGCGATTGCACAAAATACGAACCTTGCCGTTGTGGCCCCCGGTATTGCGGAGGCTTTGGTAGCGACGGCTTTGGGTCTGCTCGCCGCTATTCCGGCCGTGATTTTCTACAATAAGTTGAGCGCGGATGCGGACCGGATTGCCTCCGGTCATGAAGCGTTTGCGGACGAATTCTCTACCATCCTATCACGCCAGTTGGACGCTTGAGCCATGGGGCCGGGAGTTCAGGGAGCCTCGTCTGGGTCAAGGCGCGGGCGTCGCAGGAAGAATAAGACCAAACCAATGGCAGAGATCAACGTCACGCCCTTCGTGGACGTGATGCTGGTGCTTTTGATCATCTTCATGGTGGCAGCCCCATTGTTGACAGTCGGCGTGCCGGTGGAGTTGCCGAAGACGGCCGCGAATGCCTTGCCGACGGAGGATGAAGAGCCGTTGACGATCACTGTTCAGGAAGATGGTCAACTGTCGATCCAGAACACCGAGGTGGAAGCGAATGAGCTGGTCGGGCGGTTGCGCGCAATTTCTGCTGAACGCACGTCTGACAAAGTGTTTTTGCGTGCGGATGGCGCGGTGGCCTATGCGCAGGTGGTGCAGGTTATGGGCGCTTTGAATGCGGCTGGCTTTAGTAACATCGGTCTGGTGACCGACACGGATGGCCCGTCCTTCGACGGTGCTGCTGATGGGCAAAGCGAGTAAATTTTGTTGATCCCGCAGGATATGAAGGTCGGCACTTATGTCTCGGGCGCAGGTCATGCGGGCCTGTTCGTGTGGCTGTTGATCGGCGGGTTCTTTGTGTCACATGATGATTTTGACGCGATCCGTGTGACGGATGTGTCGATCATCTCGACCGACGAATTTCAGGCGATACAGCCAAGCGGGCCTGAGACGGGCGATGCGCCGCCTGCGATGGATGCTCCTGCGGTTGATCAGCCTGCGCCTGCTGTGTCGGAGGATGTCGCGCCTGTGGCCCCTGCCGCGCCTGCGCCCGTAGAAGAGGTCGCCCCCGATGCAGCGCCCGCGCCGGTTGAAGAGCCGGTGCAAGCGGAAGAGGTTCCGGTGATTGAGCCAGAGCAGCCTGACGTCCCAGAGGGGACGGAAGGGGATGTGGTTGTGTTGCCTGATGCGGTGCCGGTGCCAAGACAAGCGGAACGTGTGGCCCCTGAGGCGGCGTTGGCCCCTGAGCCGGATGTGGCGGTGGCGGAAGAGGTGCAGGTTGAAACGGCGCCTGACGAGGCCGCAACAGTGGTTGATGAAGCGACGGAGGCGGCAGCCCCTGAGGAAGCCACGACCGAAGTCGTGACCGAGGCGGATGAACCTGAACCGTCGGCGGCGCCAGTGAAATCGGCGCGGCCCGGGCGTAAACCTACGCCGCCTGCGCCTGCGCCCACGGAAGTGGCTGATGCGCCTGAGGTGCCGGGTCTGGCGGAAAGCATTGCGGGCGCTGTGTCAGAGGCGAATTCTGAGAACGCGATTGCGGATAATGCGAACCCCGGTGGCGGGACCGGTGAGCCGATCACGCGGGCCGAGAAGGGTGCGTTTATCCTAGGCATCCAGCGGTGCTGGAATGTGGGCGCTTTGTCGACGGATGCCTTGAAGGTGACGGTGACTGTGGGCTTTACGATGACGCCGGATGCCAAGCCTGAGATCGGTTCGATCCGGTTGGTGGCTGCTGAAGGCGGCTCTGGCGGCGCTGTGGATCGGGCCTATGAGGCGGCGCGGCGGGCGATCATTCGCTGCGGCTCTGCCGGGTTCGGGTTGCCCGCCGATAAGTACAATCAATGGCGGGGGGTTGAGGTGAAATTCAACGCATCCCGCAAGGAGATCAGATGATCTTAGGACTTCCCCCTCTAACTTTCGGCGCGATGCTGCCGGTTGGGAACAAAACGGTTTATGATACGTTGCATACAGGCCGTGCCGTGAAAGGATACGCTATGAAACATCGATTTATTGTGGCTGTGGGTCTGATCTTGACCGCTTTGATGACGGTCTCGGCGCAGGCGCAGGCGCAGGAGCCTTTGCGCCTTGAGTTGGACAATCCCAATATCGAGCCTTTGCCATTTGCTGTACCGGTGTTTGTTGCTGAGACGGCCGGTGCGGATCAATATGCCGCCGATCTGGCGCGGGTTGTGGCGGCGGATCTGACGGGCTCGGGGTTGTTTCAGGAGATTTCGCAGGATGCGTTTATCTCCGGTGTGACGAATTTCGACAGTCCGGTGCAGTTTGCCGACTGGAAAGCCATCAACGCACAGGCGTTGGTGACCGGGGCAGTCTCAACGGCGGGCGACAATCAAATCGTGGTGAAGTTCCGCCTGTTCGACGTGTTCTCCGAACAGCAGATGGGCGAGGGGCTGCAATTCGTGGGCTCGACCGATGGCTGGCGGCGGATGGCGCATAAGGTTGCGGATGCTGTTTATAGCCGGATCACGGGCGAAGGTGCGTATTTTGATAGTCGTGTGGTCTATGTGTCCGAGAGCGGGCCGAAGAATGCGCGCGCTAAGCGCATCGCGATCATGGATTATGATGGTGAGAACAACCAGTTCCTGACGACGGATCAGTCGATTGTGCTGGCACCGCGCTTCTCGCCCACGGGTGATCGGGTGATTTACACCAGCTACGAGACCGGCTTTCCGAAGATCTACGTCTTGGATGTCGCAAGCGTTGGGCGCCAGGTTCTGCAAGATCAACCGGGTACAATGAGCTTTGCGCCGCGCTTTGCGCCGGACGGGCAGTCGGTCGTCTACTCACTGACGACGGGCTCGAATACGGATCTATACAAGATGAACCTAAACGGCGGCGCGCCGCAGCAGTTGACGTCGGATCCCACGATTGAAACAGCGCCTAGCTTTTCGCCGGATGGTAGCCAGATCGTGTTTGAAAGCGACCGCTCCGGCACGCAGCAGCTTTATGTGATGCCTGCGAGCGGCGGCGAGGCGTCGCGGATTTCTTTCGGGCAGGGGCGCTACGGCACGCCGGTCTGGTCGCCGCGGGGCGATCTGATCGCCTTTACCAAACAGAACCGCGGCCGGTTCCACATCGGTGTGATGAACACAGACGGGTCGGGTGAGCGTCTGTTGACGGCTTCCTTCCTTGATGAAGGGCCGACTTGGTCGCCAAATGGACGTGTCATCATGTTTACGCGGGAGACCAGCGGTGCAAGCGGAGCGTCAACCCTGCATTCGGTGGATATCTCGGGCCGTAACCTGCGGGCGATCCGCCAAGGGGCGTCTGATCCAAGCTGGTCGCCGCTGTTGAAATAATGCGTGTCCGCGTGGGGCTTTCATAGTCCCGCGCAAAAATGTTAACCTCAGATAATCGAGCCAATAAGAGCCATAAGGATCACGAAGATGAAAACCCTCTCGACAGCAGTATTACTCGTCGCCTCCATGGGGCTGTCCGCTTGTTCGGGCGGCCTGTTTAATCAAAACGACCGCCTCGGAACCGGTGGTGGTGCCGGGATCGACAACACCCCTGTGACGACAGGCGCGCTGGACCCAAGCTCGGTCGCGTATTTCAACCAAACCATCGGTGACCGCGTGTTGTTCGCAGTCGACACGTCGACACTGACGGATGTCGGTCGCGCAACATTGGCCCAACAGGCCGGTTGGTTGAACACGAACACGACTTACACGGCGATCATTGAAGGCCATGCAGATGAGCAGGGCACACGTGAGTATAACCTTGCACTGGGCGCGCGTCGTGCGGCGGCTGTGCGGGACTATCTGGTCAGCCAAGGTGTGCCGGATGCGCGTTTGCGCACCGTGACCTTCGGCAAAGAGCGCCCGATTGAAATTTGTTCCACTGAGGCTTGTTACTCGAAAAACCGTCGGGCTGTGACGGTGATCGGTGCAGGCGCGATTAGCTAAGGGCTTATCCAAGATGATGCGTTTTCTGAGTGTTGTTGTTGCTTTGGGCCTTGCGGGTCCTGCGGTCTCGCAGGACAGCTCGCTCGCGGATATCCGGTCTGAGCTTGGCGTTCTGAATGCCGAGATCAACCGGCTGAAGTCCGAGTTGAACACGACGGGAACAGGTGGCGGGGTCGCCGTCACGGGCGACACATTGCAGCGTATCGACGCAATTGAGGCGGGTTTGACCCGCCTGAACGCAAAAACCGAACAGCTTGAAAACCGCATAAACCGTGTGGTGACAGATGGGACGAACCGGATCGGTGATCTGGAATTTCGTCTGGTCGAGCTTGAAGGCGGCGATCTGAGCACTGTTGGTCAGACGCCAACTTTGGGTGGCGACACAGGTGCGGCCCCTGCCGCGCAAGTGGCCGTCCCGCAAAATGACGCGCCGGAATTGGCCATTGGCGAGAAGAATGATTTCGAGCGGGCCGAGGGGGCGCTCGCCTCAGGTGACTTTCGCAGCGCCGCAGAGCAGTTTGCGACCTTTACGCAATCCTACCCGGGCAGCCCGCTAGAAGCCGACGCGCATTATATGCGTGGTGAGGCATTGGCTGGTGCTGGTGATCCACAAGGGGCAGCAAGGGCCTATCTTGAAAGCTTCTCAGGCTCTCCTGACAGCGCGCGGGCGCCATCGGCCTTGCGCAAATTGGGGATGTCCTTGGATGCTTTGGGGCAACGCAATGAGGCGTGTTTGATGCTGACTGAAGTCGGTAACCGCTATCCTGCCTCTGATCAGGTCGTGCTTGCGAACCAATCGCGGGCAAGTTTGGGCTGCTCCTGAGTGCTCAGCGAGAGCTTTGTTAATTTCTTGAAAGCAAACAAAGGTGGCGAGATCGGAGTTGCGGTCTCCGGCGGCGGCGACTCTGTGGCGCTTCTTTTGTGTGCGTTGGAAAGCGCGGCTAATTGCGGCGTGACGGTGCGTGCGGCCACAGTCGATCACGAGTTGCGCACGGCTTCCGCCGCTGAGGCCACCTTTGTGGGTAATCTTTGCGCGTCGCGGAATGTCGCGCATGAGGTATTGCCTTGGGTGGCTGGGCCGCAGGGTGGCAATTTGCAGGATGAGGCGCGGCAGGCGCGTTACGGTTTGTTGGCGGAGTGGGCAAAGGCGCATCGGTTGGTTGGCGTGTTGATCGGACATACCGCCGACGATCAGGCGGAGACCTTTGTGATGCGTCTGGCGCGCGGGGCAGGGGCTGACGGGTTGGCCGCCATGCCCGCGTCAATGACACGGCATGGTGTTCCGTTTTACCGTCCGCTTCTTGAGAAAACACGGGCAGAGTTGCGCGCATATTTGACGGCTTGCGGGCAGGACTGGGTGGAGGACCCGTCCAATGAGGACAATCGATTTGAGCGCGTGAAAACGCGTGAGGCGCTTGAAACCCTTCAAAAGCTGGATATCGGCGCGGACACGCTGAGCGAAGTTGCGGCGCAAATGCGGGCTGCGTCCTCCGCGTTGCAGGCGTTAACGCATCGCAACATTTTGCAACTCGTGACGATGGATCTGGGTGATGTTTGCGTGGACTGGCGCGCCTTTTGCGGTCTGGGCCATGAGGAGGCGCGGCGCTTTGTGTTGGCCATTCTCAACGGCGTCGCGCCTGCGATCTATCCACCGCGACGCGCCGAACAGCTCAATCTGATCAAGGCGGTGCGCGCGCAGAAAACTGTGACGTTGCATGGGTGCCTATGGTCTTGGAAAGACGGCGTTATTCGTGTCACGCGGGAGGTGGAGGCCGTGCGGGGGACAAGCTGCGCATCGAATGATTTGTGGGACAATCGCTGGGTGTTTGACGGACCTCATGCGGCTGATCTGGAGCTGCGGGTTCTGGACGAGAACGGCTTGGCGCAGTGCCCTGATTGGCGCGCATGCGGGGTGCCGCGCGCCTCCGCCCTTGCCTTGCCTGCGGTGTGGCGCGGAGAGGAATTGGTGGCGGCCCCTTTGGCCGGAATGCCTAACGGATGGTGCGCCAGATTGACACGATCTCGCGAACAGTTCCTTTCCGGGCTTTTATCGCATTGAACTGCGCGCAATTACCCCTATTTTAAGGTCAACGCCGTAAGACCGGCCACATCCACCCTGATTTCGGGAGAATCCTTTTGGGCAACGCGCGCAATATCGCCTTCTGGCTCGTTCTGCTTTTGTTGATCGTAGCGCTGTTTAACCTGTTCAATGGCGGACAGGCGCAGATGAATTCGCAAACCATTCCATACTCAGAATTTGTGGACCGCGTGGAGTCGCGCTCTGTCGATAGTGCGACGCTGGACGGGGAACGGATCATCGGGACGTCGGGGAATGAGCAGTTTGTGACCATCAAGCCTGAGGGCGTTGATGTGACCGAAGTGCTGATCGCCAATGACGTGGATTTCACAGCGACCGCTCAAGAACAAAACGGTCTGCTGGCCTATGTGGGTACGCTGCTGCCGTTCATCATTATCATTGGTATCTGGATTTTCTTCATGAACCGCATGCAGGGCGGCGGCAAAGGCGGGGCGATGGGCTTTGGCAAATCGCGCGCAAAGCTGCTGACCGAAAAGCATGGCCGTGTGACGTTTGACGATGTTGCGGGCATTGATGAAGCCAAGGAAGAGCTGGAAGAGATCGTCGAGTTTTTGCGCAATCCGCAGAAATTCTCCCGCCTTGGTGGTAAGATCCCTAAAGGTGCGTTGCTTGTTGGCCCTCCGGGCACAGGTAAGACGTTGCTCGCACGTGCGATTGCGGGCGAGGCTGGCGTGCCGTTCTTCACCATTTCTGGTTCTGATTTTGTCGAGATGTTCGTGGGTGTTGGCGCGAGCCGTGTGCGCGATATGTTCGACCAAGCTAAGAAGAATGCGCCGTGTATCCTGTTTATCGACGAGATCGACGCCGTGGGCCGCTCCCGTGGGGCTGGCTATGGTGGCGGCAATGACGAGCGTGAGCAAACGCTGAACCAATTGCTGGTGGAGATGGACGGTTTCGAGGCCAATGAAGGCATCATCATCGTGGCTGCGACCAACCGCGCGGACGTGTTGGACCCTGCGCTGCTGCGCCCGGGCCGATTTGACCGTCAGGTGCAGGTGCCAAATCCCGACATTAAGGGTCGTGAGAAAATCCTCCGCGTCCACGCGCGCAAAACACCACTTGGACCCGACGTCGATTTGCGGATCATCGCACGTGGTGCGCCGGGATTCTCTGGTGCGGAACTTGCGAACCTCGTGAATGAGGCTGCATTGTCTGCCGCGCGGATCGGACGTCGTGTTGTCACGATGGAAGATTTCGAGATGGCCAAGGACAAGGTTCTGATGGGCGTTGAACGTCGGTCTATGGTGCTGACACAGGACCAGAAGGAAAAGACGGCTTATCACGAGGCGGGCCACGCGATTGTTGGGCTAAACCTCGACAAATGTGATCCGGTCTATAAGGCGACAATCATCCCGCGCGGTGGCGCGCTGGGTATGGTCGTTTCCCTTCCTGAGATGGACCGCTTGCAGTTGTTCAAGGACGAGGCCAAGCAACGCATCGCGATGACGATGGCAGGTAAGGCCGCTGAGATCCTGAAATACGGCGAAGAGTCCGTCTCTTCCGGCCCCGTGGGCGATATTCAGCAGGCCAGTCAGATGGCGCGTTCAATGGTGATGCGCTGGGGCATGTCCGATAAGGTTGGCAATATTGACTACCAAGAGGCTGCAGAAGGCTATCAAGGTGGTGGTGGTGCTGGCGGTTTCTCCGTCTCGGCTGAGACGAAGCGGCTGATTGAGGATGAGGTGAAAGCCATCATTGACGAGGGTTATGAGACGGCGGTGAAAATCCTCAAAAAGCACAACAAGGAATTCGAACGGTTGGCGCAAGGCTTGCTGGAATATGAAACGCTGACAGGTGATGAGATCACCAAAGTGATCAACGGTCTGCCGATTGATCATGATGATGACGATCAGGACGCGCCAGATTCAGGTGGCAAGGCCTCTCTTGCGGCGATCCCGAAGACCAAAAAGCCGAAAACGCCGAAAGACCCGGGCATGGAGCCTGAACCTTCCGCATAAGATAGAACCCCGGCCACAGCGCCGGGGTTTTTCTTTTTATATCTATTTTCCAAAGAGATACTGGACGCCGCTTTCGCGGAATGCGAAGCTTTTGGCATTTATGATTAGGAGTTTTTATGCCTGCTTTGAAGAAGACGTCTTTCACTGGAAAAATTATCTGGCTTGGCCATGTTCCGGATCGGAAGGCGGCCTTGAGATCTCAACCGCTGACAAAAATTGAGGCCCGTTTTGACGGGCCTGTGGGGGAAGATCATGGTGGATTGACACGCGCGTCCTGCGCGCGCGTGACGAGCCAATATCCATTGGGAACCCCGATAAAAAACACCCGCCAGTTTTCGATCGTTTCGCAAGAGGAACTGGCACAGATTGCACAAGCGATTGGCGTGGACGATTTCGATCCGGAATGGTGTGGAGCCAGCATGGTTTTGGAAGGCATCGCAGATTTTTCACATATCCCGCCGTCATCACGACTGCAGTCACAAGATGGCACGACGCTAACAGTGGATATGGAAAATCGACCCTGCACTTTGCCGGGCCCCGTGATAGAGAAAGATGCGCCGGGTGCGGGGCGCAAATTCAAAGCGGCCGCAAAAGGACGACGCGGTGTGACCGCTTGGGTGGAACGGGAAGGGACGTTGCGGGTTGGCGATGTTTTGACATTGCATATCCCCGATCAACCGCATTGGGCACCGGATGGATGAGCCGTTTAAGAATATCTTCAACCAGACTTTGATCGAAGGGATGGCTGCGCATCTTGGCAAAGCGTCCCACCAATTTGCGCCAGACGTGTTTTTGAAAACGGCTTTGAGCGGGTTGGATGATTTGGAAATGCTGGCACGGGCGGAGCAGATCAGCGTGGCGGTGGATGCTGCATTGCCGGAAGATATGGCGCTGAAGCGGGCGGCCTTGGTCGCGGCATTGCATCCCAAAACGGACATGGAGTTGTCCGAAATGAGCGTGGATGATCTGGGGATCGCAGGCTGGGCAGTCGAACCGATGGCGCGGGTCATCGCGCGGCATGGGCTAGAGGATCCTGTGCCAAATTTGGATGCGTTGCGCGAAATGACGATGCGCTTTTCGGCAGAATTTGCGGTGCGCCCGTTCTTTCGCGACCATCCAGACCTGACCTTGAAGACGGCGCGCCGTTGGGCGGAGGATGACAATGCCCATGTGCGGCGACTGGTCAGCGAAGGCGCGCGGCCTTTGTTGCCTTGGGGGATCAAGCTGCATCGCTTTGTTGAGGACCCGACCCCGCTGCTGCCGATCCTGACAGTACTTCGGGATGATCCGTCTGAATATGTGCGCAGGTCGGTTGCAAACAATCTGAACGATATTTCGAAAGATCACCCTGACCTGATTGCGCAGATTGCGAGTGACTGGTTGGACGGGGCCTCCAAGGCGCGTGTCAAACTGGTGAAACATGCGTGTCGCGGTTTGATCAAGCAGGGTCATGCTGGCGTGTTGGAGGCGTTCGGATTTCCGCCGCCGGACCTGAGCGATATCGTTTTGCACTGCCCAGAGGTGGTTCAGCTTGGGGATCAGATGCCGATCGCCTTGCGTTTTCAAGCCAAACGCGATCAGCGTCTGTTGATTGATTATGTGCTGCATTTCATGCGAGCGAATGGCTCCCTCAGCCCGAAAGTCTTCAAATGGACGGAGCGGAACGTGCGTGCTGGCGAGGCTGTGGTGCTGGAAAAATCCCATCCTTATAAGGTCGTCACGACCCGAAAAGACTATCCCGGTGCGCAGAAAGTGAGTGTCCAGATCAATGGTCAGACGGTGGCAGAGGCGGGGTTTTTGCTGAAAACCTGACGCATTGGCGCGCCGATTCCACGGGAGGAAATGTCGTAATCGCTCGGGCGGCGGTTTGGTATGCGGTTGTATAGCGGATACAATTCAACCGGCATTTCTGCCTTCAGGGGACCTGACACTATGGCTTATCTCACCGACATTGAAATCGCGCGCGCCGCCAAGAAACGCCCAATCCAAGAGATTGGCGAGAAGCTTGGGATCGGGTCTGATCACCTGCTGCCCTACGGCCACGACAAAGCGAAGGTGAGCCAAGAGTTCATCAATTCGGTGCAGGGCAATAAGGATGGTAAGCTGATCTTGGTGACGGCGATCAACCCGACGCCAGCGGGGGAGGGCAAGACGACGACCACTGTGGGTCTGGGCGACGGTTTGAACGCTATTGGCAAGAACGCGGCGGTCTGCATTCGTGAGGCGTCGCTTGGTCCGTGCTTCGGGATGAAGGGCGGGGCTGCCGGTGGTGGCTACGCACAAGTTGTGCCGATGGAAGAGATGAACCTGCATTTCACCGGTGACTTTCACGCGATCACCTCGGCGCATAACCTGCTGTCGGCGATGATCGACAACCATATCTATTGGGGCAATGAGTTGGAGATCGACACGCGTCGTGTTGCGTGGCGTCGTGTTGTCGACATGAATGACCGCGCGTTGCGCATGATCACGGCATCGCTGGGTGGGGTGGCCAACGGCTTCCCGCGGGAGGCTGGGTTTGACATCACGGTGGCCTCGGAAGTGATGGCAATCCTGTGTCTGGCTCTGAACCTTGAGGATTTGCAACAGCGTTTGGGCTCCATCATCGTGGCCTATCGCCGTGACCGTTCGCCGGTTTATGCGCGTGACATCAAGGCCGACGGCGCGATGACGGTGTTGCTCAAAGATGCGATGCAGCCGAACCTTGTGCAGACGCTGGAGAATAATCCGGCATTCGTCCATGGCGGACCGTTTGCGAATATTGCGCATGGCTGTAACTCCGTGATTGCGACGACGACGGCTTTGAAGCTGGCGGACTACGTTGTGACTGAGGCTGGTTTTGGTGCTGATCTGGGCGCGGAGAAATTCCTGAACATCAAGTGCCGCAAGGCCGGTCTGGCACCGTCTTGCGTCGTACTGGTCGCGACCGTGCGCGCGATGAAGATGAATGGCGGCGTGGCAAAAGCTGATTTGGGTACGGAGAATGTCGACGCCGTACAAGCGGGCTGCCCGAACCTTGGACGTCACATCGAGAATGTGAAATCCTTTGGCGTGCCGGTCGTCGTGGCGATCAACCACTTCGTCACGGATACCGAGGCTGAGGTTCAGGCCGTGAAAGACTACGTGGCCGAGCAGGGATCCGAGGCGATTGTATCGCAGCACTGGGAATTTGGGTCCAAAGGCTCGGAAGCTTTGGCGACGCGTGTTGCGGAAATTGCGGATGCGGATATGGCGAATTTCGCCCCGATCTATCCCGATGACATGCCATTGTTCGAAAAGATCGAGACGATTGCAAAGTCGATCTACCGGGCTGATGAAGTCTTGGCGGATCAAAAGATCCGCAACCAGTTGAAAGACTGGGAAGAGCAGGGCTACGGGTCATTGCCGGTCTGTATGGCAAAGACGCAATATTCCTTCACAACCGACCCGAACCGCCGTGGCGCGCCAGTAGGGCACTCGGTGCCAGTGCGCGAAGTGCGTCTGTCAGCGGGCGCGGGCTTTATCGTTGTGATCTGCGGAGAGATCATGACCATGCCGGGCTTGCCGCGTGTGCCATCTGCGGAAGCAATCATGTTGAATGATGCAGGCCAGATCGAAGGTTTGTTCTAGAAAAAAAGGGGGGCGCGCGGGACGGGCATCGAGCCCTCCCGCGCGCGTCGCCGCTTTGCGGCTCCGGCCCTTGGATCAAAGGGTGCGCCAAAATTACGATGGGATATGAGATGTCAGCGACAGTGATTGACGGAAAGGCCTTTGCGGCCAAAGTGCGCGGCCAAGTCGCGGAACATGTGACGCGTTTGAAAGACAAGCACGAAATTACACCCGGCTTGGCCGTGGTGCTGGTGGGCGAGGACCCGGCCAGTCAGGTCTATGTCCGTTCAAAGGGTAAGATGACCGTCGAGGTCGGGATGAAATCGGTTGAGCACAAGCTTGATGCCGATACGTCAGAAGCGGACTTGCTGGCTGTGATCGATAAGCTGAATAATGATGCGAGCATCCACGGTATTCTGGTGCAATTGCCTTTGCCGGGTCATCTGAATGAAGACCTTGTAATCAATTCGATTGATCCCGCAAAGGATGTGGACGGCTTCCATATCTCCAATGTGGGGCTGCTGGGCACGGGGCAGAAATCCATGGTGCCCTGCACCCCGCTGGGCTGCTTGATGATGTTACGGGATCATCATGGGTCTCTTTCTGGTATGGATGCCGTCGTGATCGGACGCTCAAATATTGTGGGCAAACCGATGGCGCAATTGCTGCTGGGCGACAGTTGCACGGTGACGATCGCGCATTCGCGCACAAAGGATTTGCCGGAGGTCGTCAAGCGGGCGGACATTGTTGTGGCCGCCGTGGGACGTCCGGAAATGGTGCCCGGCGATTGGATCAAACCCGGTGCAACCGTTATTGATGTGGGCATCAACCGTCTGGACGCCCCCGAAAAAGGCGAAGGCAAAACCCGGCTGGTGGGTGATGTTGAGTATGACAGCTGCGCGGCCGTCGCGGGCGCGATCTCGCCAGTCCCCGGGGGTGTTGGTCCAATGACCATCGCCTGTCTGCTGGCCAACACACTGACAGCTTGCTGCCGTGCCAACGGGTTGGAAGAGCCTGCAGGATTGACGGCTTAAGCTGCCTCCACCGGGATCATTGTTCCTTGAAGAATAGCAATCAGCGTCTCAGTCGAGCCGCTGATTGCAAAGACATCCGCCTGAACCACGCAGAGCCGTTGTCCGGCACGCACGACCCGACCCACCGCTTTAAGCTGGTCGCCTTGTGCAGGGGCGATCAGGTTTATCTTCATCTCAGTTGTCAGAACTTCTTGATCCGCGCGCATGACGCTCAGGGCCGCGTAGCCTGCCGCACTGTCACCAAGCGCGAATGTCAGACCAGCATGGCCAAATCCATGCTGTTGGGTCACGCCTTCAAGGATCGGGGCGGTGATCACACAGGACCCAGGTGTTACGTCTGACAAGCGCGCGCCGGCTGTCGCCATCATGGCTTGCGCGGCAAAGCTTGCACGCACCTTTTCGGCATAATGCTCGTTACGGATTTTGAGTGACATCGGGGGAGGCCTCGGGACGCCAGTATTGATCGGGGGCAATACTGGCGTCAAACGGGTGCCGGGCCAATACCAAACTCGCTACTTCCCCCGCCATAAGTGGCATTATCCCTCGTGCGCAGGGCGGGTACCCGCGCAAGGAGAAATGTCGTGAAGTTTTCATTTACATTCAAAGCCAATTACGTGAACGTCACTGTTAATTTCGTGAAATGCACCGCTGATACACTCTTTGGAAAACCTTGCTTCTTTCGTTCGCGTCCTCACTGGAAAACCATCGAGCTTAGCGTCATGGGCAGTTGCCTCTATCGTTCTGGCGATTGCCGACCCGTTCGAAATGAGCGCCACTGTCGGACTGCTCGGACGTTTGATCTACTGGGTCGTTGTGATTGGCGCAGCGCTGCAATTGGCAACCCTATTACATGTCGTTTTCCCCAAGCTGCATGCGCGGTTCGGGGCGTTGGTGACACGACTGATCCTTGGTGCGGCGTTTGCACTTGCCTTTGGCCCGTTCCTTTACGTCTTCAACGCGGTTTTCTATCCAGACCGATACGAGACGATGATGGCATGGCCGCATCTGTTCGCGTTTCTGCTTTTGATCTTCGGCGCGATCGGCATCGTGATGGACGCGGTATCTTATCAGTTTACTGGAAGAGTTACTGGCCAGATTCTGGTGGAGAAGACTGACGAGCCAGCGGACGTGTCACCGCCCGAGTTGCCTGCTTTTGCAGCGCGACTGGAGCCAAAGCTGGGCACCGATATTCTGCGTTTGGCAATGCAGGATCACTATGTTGAGGTATTCACGTCAGAGGGCTCTCAGCTTATTTTGATGCGCTTGGCTGACGCTATTGCAGAGCTGGATGGTCTTGATGGCTTGCAAGTGCATCGCTCGCATTGGGTTGCCGCGGGGCATGTGGAGGGTGTCGAGCGGGCGAACGCGCGCGTGTCACTTGTGATGACGGATGGCGCGCGCGTGCCGGTCAGCCGGAGTTACCGCGCGGCCGTCAAAGAGGCCGGATTGTTGGGCTAACGTGGCATCGGAACCGCGCACGGCGCCGGGCCTGTGAGGATTGCATAAGCGTCTTTATCCATGAGCGTGCTGAGGGCATCAGAACTTGAGCTGAGCCCACCGGTATAGGTGCCGAAAGCGGGCAATATTAGCTTACGCCCATCAACGAGAAAGCTGGGGCGGGAAATCTGTCTGCCACGCAAGTTGATGCTGGCTTTCGGGTGGTAGTGGCCGGACACTTCGCCTTGGGTGTGCTCAGTCGCGATGTGGCGAAAAGTCAGCGGCCCTTGGGTAAATTGCGCAAGATGCGTGCCGCCAAATTCAAGCGGGCCGGGGTCGTGGTTGCCTTCGATCCAAATCCATGTGCGGCCAGCCATCAGACGCGTGATCCAAAGGCGGGCCTCTTGCGGCAGGTCACGGCCTGCCGTCAGATCATCGAAACTGTCGCCAAGGCAGATGACAGTGGCGGGGTTGGTCTGGTTCAGCGCGTCCTCAAGTCGGGTGAGGGTGTCGGTGACTTCATATGGGGGCAAAAGCTGGCGCGACCTGCGCGCCATCCGTTCTGCCTTGCCGAGATGCAGATCAGAGACGACAAGAAGGCGCGCGTTGGGCCAGAACAATGCGCCGGACCCCAGCGCGTGAAGCTGCGCACCACAGAAGGTGAAGGGATGAATGTTCATTGATTGTTCTGTAATCGCAATGCGCTTTGCGATCAATATGGAACCGCCCAGCGTTTAGGTTTTACGACAGCTTCGGGCAAGTCTGCGTCTGACATCAACCGCGCGGCTTCTTCGGCAAGCAAGCGTTCCTCCGCCAAGCCTTTGACGGGGACGCGGCCCGCTTCGAGGAACAAGGGAGCAGCAAGAGGTGTGACGCGCGGCAGGGTCAGAAGGTCGATCTGGCCTTGGGTGCGTGCGATCATCTCCTCGACACGGCCAAAGTCGATCAGGCCCTTCATGGCCTCCTCCCTGGTGATGTCGAGCATGAGGTGATCGGGATCGTATTTTCTGAGCGTGTCATAGAGAATGTCGGAGGAGAAGGTCGCCTGCCTGCCGGATTTCTTTGTACCGCGTGTCATGCGGTCAATCAGGCCGCCGGTAATCGCTGCGTTGCGGAAGGTGCGTTTCATGACGGCATTGCCTGCGAGCCACGTCTCCAACCCTTCGCGCAGGTTGTGCAGATCAAAGAGCGGCGCAGGATCGGTGAGGGGTTCCAAGCCCCAGATAAGCGTTGCGTAGTCGGTGGCGACGAAGCCCAAAGGATCAAGGCCCTGTTCTTCCATGCGCTGCGTCAGAAGCAAGCCCAGTGTTTGCATCGCGTTGCGGCCCGCGAACCCGTAGACGACGGTATTGGAACGGCCGTCACGGGGAAAGCTTTCGATCAATAGCCGACCGGGTTGAGGCAATTGGGAGCGGTCCCGCTGCAGATGCAGCCACTGGGCCGTGTGAGCGGGAAGGTCAGGCCAGTTGTCTTGTTGGAAAATGCGCAGGATGCGTTCACTGAGTTGCGTTGAGGTTGCAAACTTCGTGCCCATGAAGGTCGCGATGCGAGGTTTGTCTGAGGGGCTGCGGGTGACTTGGACTGTCATCTCGTTCAGGCCCTCGTATTTCACGATTTGTCCCCCGATTAGAAACGTGTCGCCTTGGCTGAGTGTGGCGGCGAACCCTTCTTCGATCTCACCAAGAGGTGTGCCGCCAGAGCCGGGACCACGGCGGGATTTGAGGCGGACTTTCAGCGTTTCTGTGTCAATGATTGTCCCAAGGTTCATACGGATTTGCTGCGCGGCGCGCGGGTCGCGCAGCTGCCATTTGTCGTCTTTTTGAAGCAGTCGCTGGTAACGGTCATAGGCGCGCAGCGCGTAACCTCCAGTCGCGCAAAACTCGAGGCAGGCATCGAATTCGGCGCGGGTCAGATCAGCGTAAGGGCCAGCAGTTTTAACCTCATTGTAAAGCTCTGCATCGTCGAATGGCCCGCTGGCCGCACAGTTCAGGATGTGCTGACATAAGACATCGCGCGGACCACGGGCGCGCGGGTCGCCATCGAGGTCGTAGGCTTTCACGGCATCAAGGGCGGCCTTACATTCGACAATCTCGAACCGGTTGGCAGGCACCAGCAGCGCCTTGGACGGTGCGTTGTATCTGTGGTTGGCGCGCCCGATGCGTTGCACGAGGCGTTTGACGTTTTTGGGCGCGCCGATCTGGATGACCAGATCGACATCGCCCCAATCAATGCCAAGATCGAGCGAGCCGGTACACACGATGGCTTTCAATGCGCCATCCGTCATCGCCTGTTCGACCTTTTGCCGCTGCTCTTTGGCAAGCGCGCCGTGATGGATACCAATGGGCAATTGATCTTCATTGGCGAGCCAGAGATGATGGAAAAAGATCTCTGCCTGCGCGCGGGTGTTGTGGAAAATCAGCGTGGTGTTGTGCTGGCGGACTTGCTCCAACACGGCAGGAATTGCGTATTTTCCACCACCTCCGGCCCATGGTGGTGCTTCTTCGGTCTCAAGCATCTGGATGTCGGGGTCCGGGCCGGGATCGGCCTCAATAATCTGTGTGGGTTGCGGGTGGCATGCCAGAAAATCCGCAATGCCCTGAGGGTCTTCGACGGTGGCAGACAGCCCGACACGGCGCAGGTCCGGGGCGATGGATTGCAAGCGGCTGAGTGCGAGGACGAGCTGATCACCACGTTTGCTTTCTGCCAGAGCGTGAATTTCATCGACAATAATCCGTTGTACCCCGTCGAAAATTCGCGGTGCATCTTCATAGGTCAGAAGGAGGGCGAGGCTTTCGGGTGTCGTCAGCAAAATATGCGGCGGATCAACGCGTTGGCGGCGTTTCTGCGTGTAAGTTGTGTCGCCGGTTCTGTCCTCAATGCGGATATTAAGGCCAATCTCATCAACTGGTGTGCGCAGGTTCCGTTTGATGTCTGCGGCCAGTGCTTTAAGCGGGGAAACGTAAAGCGTGTGCAACCCGCCGCGTGGGTTTTCACTGAGGTCCGCCAATGTCGGTAAGAACCCAGCCATGGTTTTGCCGCCGCCAGTGGGCGCAATCAACAGGGTCGAGGGGGTCTGTGACGCGTCCAACATGGCTTGTTGATGCGGGTGGACCTGCCAGCCTTTATTGGCGAACCAGTTTGTGATCGGTGCGGGAAGCTGCGTCATGCTCCTGACGTAGCACGCGAGCGGGTGAATTGAACCGTTAAGCGATGAAAAAAGGGCGCCCGGTTGGAGCGCCCTTTTCAAATTTGCTAGTGAAGAATTTCTTCTTCGACAACGTACATGTGGGACCACGCGCGATCCATGAGGTCCGGCGTCATCTTATTTGCGATGCCTTCATACTCGCAGGCGCAAATCATCTGATCGATCAGGAAGTTGCCGTGGTAGTTGGCATAGACATTGTCGATGGTCGGATATTTGACCTTGAGCATGTGGATGAGCGTGTCTTCATCCAGCGGCATTTTCTTCTTCTTGGCGACCATGGCGAAGACTTTGAGGAACTCTTCTTGTGTCGGGCCGTCAATTTTAATTTTGTAGAAGATACGACGCAGGGCCGCGCTATCGAACAGCTTGTTCGGGTGGAAGTTGGTAGAGAACACCACGAGCGTGTCAAACGGCACCTCGAATTTCTCGCCTGATTGAAGGGCCAAGATGTCGTAGCCCGCTTCCATCGGAACAATCCAACGGTTGATCAGGGCCTGCGGTGGTTCTTCCTGACGACCAAGGTCGTCCACAATGAAGACGCCGCCGGTGGCTTTCAGCTGCAAGCTGGCCTGATAGGTCCGCGAGACCGGGTTGTAGTTTAGATCGAGCATATCGAGCATCAATTCACCACCGGTCATAACCGTTGGCCGCTCGCACAGGGTATAGCGTTTGTCATACCGATTGTCGGTCCGGCGCAGGCTTGAGACTTCGCCGGGCTCTTCATCAATGAGCGTGTGTACGATCGGGTCAAACAGCGTGATGACCTGACCCGCATATTCAATGCAATGCGGGATGTAGATCACATCACCCAACGCGTCCCGAATACCGTTTGAGATCGCGGACTTACCGTTGCCGGGAGGGCCATAAAGTAAGATCGAGCGGCCGGAACTGACAGCTGGGCCGAGCTCCTCTAGCAGGCGGTCGGGCAGGATCAGGTGACCCATATTTTCCAGCAGGCGGTCGCGCGTGATTTGTACGTTCTTTACCGATTGGTTTTGCACCTGCTCTTTGTACTTTTCGAGCGGCACGGGTAGAGCACCGTAATATTCCGATTGGCTCAGTGCATCGAGCGCGCGCGCTTTGCCCGCGTCACTGAGCTGAAATGCCATTTCTTTGCCGGAGCCCGCGTGCAGTGTACCTTGGGCTTCGATCAGGCGCTGTTCCCGCGCAATTTCAACAAGTTGCTGCGTGAGCGGCAGGGAGAGGCAGATCGCCTCTGACATCGCTGTGACATGCTCCAAGTTCTTACGGAACACTGTTTTCAACAGGATATCGCGCATCATCACGATGCTGAGGCCGGTATCGGCCAGTGTTTTTGGCGCGGATGGGGGAATGACCCCGGTTGGTGCTTGCATATTCATGGTGCTGCTCACTCTGCGTGCAAAGATTTGGTCAAGGGATAGCGGTGAAATTCGACCATTCTTGGGCGTGATCTTGGCATTACCCTTGTTTCTGGCGTCAAAAAGGCTTCGTGCTTTGAATTGTTGAATTCTCTGTGTAGGGTTCCGGCAAAAAGAAACGGGGCCAGAGCATGAACCGGATGAATGGGGGCAAATTTGCCCTTTATCTTATTGGTATCGTTGCAATTTATGCAGCACTTCTTCTGTTAAAAGGACAGGTGTTCCTGACCAGTCAGGAAGGCGATGCGATGCATTTGATGGATATCATCCTGCGCATGGCCGAGGGACAACGCCCACATCTGGATTTTCCGACACCGTTGGGGATTGCCGCGTTCTGGCCGATTGCGGTTTTTGTGCAAGCAGGGTTTGGGTTTGGGACCTCTTTCATGATGTCCCAAGTCGCCATTGCTGCCGCATTGATCTTGCCGATTTTCTATGTCGCGCGCACGCGGATGGACGCCATGCAGGGCTACGCGTTTGGAGCGGTGCTTCTGACGATGGTTATGGCGTTGGTACATGGGGAGATGTTGGCCGATGTCACCGTCTCCATGTATTATAACCGGTGGGCGTGGGCCTTGGCGTTTCTAGCTGTGCCTATTGCTATTTTTCCGGCTCGCTCCGGCGGTTCCGTGGTCATAGACGCGGCGATCCTTGGACTGGTCATGTTTCTTTTCATCCTTGGCAAGGCGACCTTTGCCGTGGCCCTCGCGCCGGGTCTGATTTTCGCCTTGGCGTTGCGCAAAGCGTGGTCAACGCTTGGTTTAGGGGTGATCTGTGTTGCGATCTTGCTGGCTGTATCTATTGCCGTGCTCGGGCTGAATTTCTGGAAAGGTTACATCGGTAATCTGGCGGAAGTGGCCAGTTCAGGTATCCGGCCGCGTGCCGGTGCGAGCTGGGATATGTTGCTGACGGGGCCGCGGTTTGTTCTGGGGAATATCGTTCTGCTCGCCGCTATTGTCATTTTGCGGAAAGGGGAGCAGCCTAATTTGGGCGTGGCCTTGCTGCTGTTAGCGCCGGGGTTCTTATACGTGACCTATCAGAACTGGGGTAATGATCAGAAATGGCTGGCGTTGGTTGCGCTGATTGTCTTGATGTCCGGCGCGAGCGTGAAACATCATGTGCTGGCGGTGATCGCTGCGGTGCTCATCGCGCCCTCTTTCTGGAACATGGCCATAAGTCCATTGCGCAACTTCCAGAAAACAGATGAGCATTTCGTCACGTTTTTCTCGTCGGGGCGTCACACGGATGTGTTTGCCATCACGGCGCGGACCAACCGCGTGATGGAGCTTGGCACGGTGTCATTCAAAGAGCCGCAATTCACAGCGTTGAACGAGTTTGCGGATAAGGTCGATGATATCGTTTTTCAGGGCAAAACCTATCCGTCGTGCAAGCAAGAAGTCGGACTGATTGGCGTGACGCGGGAGATGGCGGCAGACTTGCGTCGCTTTGGGCTCGACGAGGCCGCCAAAGTCTTCATGGCGGATTTGAGCAGCGGGATCTGGATGTTTGGCGAGTTTGAGCCGCTGAAGGGCGGGACACCTTGGTACTATGGCGGCCTGCCGGGGTTTGATGCGGCGGAGTATGTGGTTGTCCCGAAATGTCCGGTTGTGCCAGCGGTCTTCGCTAAAATCACCGAGCAGTTAAACGAGATGGACGATCTGGTTCTCACCCAACTGCGTGAAACTGAGCTTTATACGTTATACCGCAAAGCTCAGTAAACGAGCGCAAAACCCAGATAGATAACCAATGTGGCGGCGAGCGGGTAGCCCATTGGGAAGTCGCGGGTTCGTTCCCAACTTTCCCAATGTGGCACCATTTTCCGGATCGGGGAAAGACGTGCAAGCCTGTGGCTGATGAAGCCAACAAGGCAGCAGATGCCAAAGATTACGATTAGGTTGAAGCCATCTTCCCGCATGACAAAAGGTGCGGCGGCTGCGGCAAACTTTGCGTCACCGGCTCCCATCACACCGGTGATGGTCATCAAAAATCCGACGACCAAAATCACGACAAAATGCGTCCATTGCCATGCCCATGTGTTGAAATCCAAAGCAATCAGACCGACCACGGCAAAGACTGCCATCAAGGCAAGGACTGCTTTGTTCGGGATTTTCATGGTGGCGAGGTCAGACCACGCCACCCAGATTGCAATTGGGACGACAAAAGGCAGGAACCAAAGCGCTGCCGAAGCGGGAAGAAGCATCGGGTTTAGCCGTCCAGTTTTTTCAGCGAGCGAACGGCTGCTTCAAAGTGACGTGGATGCGCTTCGATGGCTTGTTCCAGAAGGTCTTTGCCTTCGTTCGTGTTGCCCTGTTTGATGGCCGCAAGGGCCATGGTGTGCAGCAACTGGGCCCGTTCGATTTGTGTGACTTGGATCAGCGGCAGAGTGTAGTTTTTCTGCGCGGCACGGGCCAAGACCATGTTGTTTTTAGCGGTGAACAGTGTCGGATCATAGGTGATCGCTTCACCAAAAAGACGCTCTGCTTCGCGGTAGTCACCACGGCTCAGCTTCGAATAGCCCCAGTTGTTCAGAACACCGCCTGGTTTTGTAGTCAGGCCGATGGCTGTCTCGTAGAAACTGTCGGCTTTTTTCCATTCTTTGTTGCTGTCTGCGACGACGGCTTCAAGTTTGTAGCGCTGGAATGTCTCGATCGTGGGGGGGACGTCGTCCAAAACTGCTTCGGCACGATCCCAATCTCCGGTGCGGATCAAAGCATCCGCATAGCTCATGCGATCTTCATGTGTCGCCTCTGAGTGCTCTGTGACACGTTTCCAGACTACCGCACCTTCAGTTGCACGTTTCGCGCGGATCAGGGACGTGGCCAAGCCGCGTTGTACATCAATGCGGTCTGGGTTTTCACCTGCAGTGCGTTGAAAATATGTGACCGCTTCGTTTGGATCCGCAGCAGAAAGCATAATGTCGTTCAGGTTGCTTTCGTCGATCACATTCACGCCTTTCAGCGTGCGTGACACTTCCGCGTTTTCAGATTTTCCACAAGCCGCTAGGGCCAGTGCACTCGAAAGGCACAGTACAACTGTCTTGGTGTGGCGCATGAATACGTCCTCTGCTGCTCTCAATATGGCCCTCAATTCTCAGGCGCGAGCAGCTCAGGGCGTTGATAGGATCAAGTAGCGCCCATTGCCACGACGCACCAGGTCGAAGGCTTCGGATTTTTCTGAAGTATACGCTGGGTTTTCGATTTGCGCGAGCGCGCGCTGCAAATTTTGCCGGATTTCGTCAGAATTGCCACTATCTAGGGCAAAGGCTGTCTGAAATACCTTTGATGCCTCGCCAATTTTGCCACGTTCCATCAGGACGACGCCTAGATTGTTCCAGGCAGGCACGAAAGTCTGGTCGGTTTTCACCGCCCTGCGGAGCAGGTCTTCCGATTGTCCGAGCCGCCCGAGATGCAAATTTGCGGACCCCAAGGCAGATAAGACATCGACAGTAGTTCCGGTTTTGCCGGCGGCCCGAAGATAGGCTTTCAAGGCCAGTTCATATTCGCCTGCTGCCATCAGCCTGTGACCCACGATCAGACCATCAACGGACTCTGCCCGTCCGACTGAGCCTGTAGGTGCAAAAGGGTCAGCCCCCGCACCGACGGTCGGGGGCTTTGGCTCGCAACCAGCGAGAGCTGTTAGGATCAGCGCGGTCCCCACCACATGTTTCAAACCGTTATAACGCTCCACCGTTAAGATTGACGTAGATGCCATAAACCGATGGCCCGATCAGAATGATCATAAGGGGCGGTACGGTAAACATCATCGTGCCAAGTGTGAGCTTGGTAGGCAAGACGTTTGCTTTTTCTTCTGCGCGCATGACGCGTTTATCACGCATTTCCGAGGCATAGACCCGCAGGGCTTCGGCAATTGATGTACCAAAACTGGCTGATTGGATCATCACGGTCACAAAAGACGCAACATCCGGCACGCCTGCGCGCTCTGCCATGTCCTTGAGAACAACGATCCGATCTTTACCGGCTTTCATCTCATGCGCAACGATTTCAAATTCGTCTGCGAGAGCGGGGTAGCCTGCGCGGATCTCAGTGGCCACACGGATAATCGCCTGATCGAGGCCTTGACCGGCTTCCACGCAGACCAGCATCAGGTCGAGCGCATCGGGAAAGCCTTCCTCGATCTGGGTCACACGCTCCTGACGGCGTCGTTCGATCCAGTATTTTGGCAGGTAGTAGCCAATCGCGCCGGGGGCGATGATGGCAATGATGAGGTTCTGCGTGGTGATATCATCACCCGCCAGAAACAGAGCGTAGATCAACCCACCCACAAGGAACAGAAGTCCCAATGCAAATTGCATAAAGTGGAAGGTTCGCACGGCTGACTTATGTTTGTAGCCCGCTTGAAGCAGTTTCAGCTTCATGCCCGCCAGCTGTTTCTCATCCTCGGGTTCGAGGAACTTGGCGTATTTGTCGAGCTTGTCAGTCCCGGCCTTGCGGCGCAAAGCGGCGGTATCATTGGGGCCGGCTTGCTGACCGCCATTCTTTTTGACACGTGCCTTCAGCCGATCCATTGGATCTTGCTTCTTGTTGAGCATGATCGGCAAGGTGATTGCCACGAGGATCACGCCCAAAATGCCGACGGCGATGACAGGGCCAAGCGGGCCGAGGCTATCGACGAGAATAGTATTGATTTGGTCTAACATCGCATGACCCCCTTAGACTTTGATGTTCACCATGATCTTCATGAAGATCATGTTTACGGTCAGAAAGACGCCTACGACCAATGCAGCCGGGATGAAGAATTTGGTTTCTTTCACGTCGACGTAATAGTTCGGCTCCAGCACGTTGATGCCGACCAGTGCGAGCAACGGGAACACCGACAGGAACGCGCCGGACCATTTCGCTTCAGCAGTGATCGCTTTCACACGACGGAACAATTTGAAGCGAGCCCGAATAACCTGTGAAAGGCCGTGCAGAATTTCGGCAAGGTTACCACCGGAGGTCTGCTGAATTGTCACGGCCACGGCGAGGAAGCGCAAATCCTGCATGTCCATACGTTCCGCCAGGTGCTTGAGGCTTTCGGACACGTCCCGCCCATAGGCGGATTCATCGGCGATCACGCCGAATTCCGTGCCAAGCGGGTCAGCGACCTCTTTTGCAACGATGTTAATGGCTGAGCTAAACGGGTGACCGACGCGCAGGGAGCGGACCATAAGCTCGATGGCATCAGGCAATTGCTCCTCGAGGAGCGCCATACGTTTTTTGCATTTGTTGTTCACCCAGACATAGACCGCGCCGACGCCCATAACGACTGCGATCAGCAGGCGGATTGCAGCGGAGGCTTCCGTCAAATGCGTCAGCATGCCAAAGATAATCACGGAGAGGACGCCCATAATCGCGATAAGCGCTGTCGGCGAAAACGCGATATTGGCACGCAAAGCCTTGTCTGCCAGCATGGAATAGAGCGGGATACCGCCCGATTTCATGTGTTGGTTCATCTCCTTACGGAGCTGTTCCAAAACCTTTTCGCGGCTGCCACCTTTCTGGATCATATCCAGACGACGGTTGACTTTGTTGTTCAAGCTGATCGATTTGCCGAAGACCACCAGATAGAGGCCCTCGATCATCAGCAAAACGGCGACGAAGATAATACCGTAGAGAAGGGGTTCAAAGGAGATGTTCATGTCCGATTACTCCGCAGCAACAGGTTCGTAGATGGATGCTGGCAAATCGTAGCCCCACTGCTTGAACCGTTCAGAATAGTGAGAGCGCACGCCAAGTGGTGTGAATTGCCCAAGAATTTTGCCGTCCGGCTGAAGGCCGAGGCGCTGATAGCGGAATACTTCCTGCATGGAGATCACGTCCCCCTCCATCCCGGTGATTTCGGTGATGGAAACCATGCGACGCGAGCCATCTTGCAGACGCGAGGCCTGCACGATCAGGTTCACAGCGCTTGAAATTTGCGCGCGCACGGCTTTGATCGGCATTTCGATACCGGCCATGGCAATCATGTTTTCCAGACGAGACACGCCATCACGCGCAGAGTTGGCGTGGATTGTGGTCATGGAGCCGTCGTGGCCCGTGTTCATCGCTTGGAGCATGTCGATGACTTCTTCACCACGCGTCTCACCCACGATGATGCGGTCAGGACGCATCCGAAGGGCGTTTCGCAGACAATCACGCTGGGAGACAGCACCTTTGCCTTCGACGTTGGCGGGGCGGGATTCCATCCGGCCGACATGGACCTGCTGGAGTTGAAGTTCCGCCGTATCCTCGATCGTTAGAATACGTTCGGAGTTGTCGATGAAAGAGGACAGCGCGTTCAGCGTTGTCGTTTTACCTGAGCCTGTACCGCCTGACACGATGATGTTCAAACGACAGGCCACTGCGGCTTGCAGGTAGGCGGCCATTTCTTCTGAGAACGCGCCAAACTTGCAAAGGTCATCAATGCCCAGCTTTTCTTTCTTGAACTTACGAATGGAGACCAGGGACCCGTCGACCGCGATCGGTGGGACCATTGCGTTGAAACGCGAGCCGTCTTTCAAACGGGCATCCACATAGGGGTTGGATTCATCGACACGACGACCAACGGCCGAAACGATTTTATCAATAATTCTAAGAAGATGCTTTTCGTCTTTGAACCGCGTTGGGGTCAGTTCGAGCTTACCTGAGCGTTCCACGAACACCCGGTTTGGACCGTTGACCAAAATATCGTTGATCGTTTCATCTTTCAGAAGCGGCTCAAGCGGTCCGAGACCAGTGACTTCGTCGAACAATTCGGCGTGCAGGTTTTGACGCTCTTCCTTGTTCAGGACAATCGCCATCTCCTCAAGACCTTCGGCGCAAATCGCGGCGATCTCTGATTTCAGCTCTTTTTCAGGAGCATCTTCGAGTGCGGAAAGGTTAAGGTTGTCGAGCAGGCGGTGGTGCAGCTCAGACCGGATTTCTTCAAGCTTCTGACGACGCTTGAGATCTTTGTCCGTAACAGGCGCAGCGGGTGCCTTCGCGGGCGCGGCTTGCTTTGGAGCCTCGGCTTTTGGAGCAGGGACCGCAACTTCTTTCTCGACCGGCTTTGGCGCACCGTCCGTCTTTTTATATCTTGAAAACATTGGGTTAACCTTTATCCGGTTGCTTCAGCCTGCTCGAGGTCGAGCAAGGATTGCGCAAGTTTTGCAATTTCGCGGCGATAGGGGTTCTTCATCGCGGTATCGGCGACGGGCAAACCATGATCACAGGACTCTGGAACTTGTCTGCCGCCATCCGGCAAGTGCAGGGAAAGGTCGATATCCAAGCTCTCCGCCATACGCTTGGCGCGGCTTTTACCAGACATATCCGTGAATTTTGGTGCACGGTTGAGTGCATAGCGAATTTTCTCATGTGGCAGGTCTTCTGCTTTCAAAGCACGGATCATCCGCAAGGCGTTTTGCGCTGAACGCAAATCCAACTCCAACAAACCAAAGTAAACCTGACAGATGCCCAACACGGTTTCTGTCCACTGTACCAGCGATGTTGGCATGTCGATCACAACGTAATCGAAGTTACGCTTGGCCAATTCCAGCAGGCGTTCAATGTCAGCAGGACTGATGATATCAAGCGGCAAGATATCCGCAGGCGCCGTTAGGACGCTGATCTTGTCGTTAAATTGTAGCAATGTCTGTTTGAACGCTTCATCGTCGGCGTTTTCCATGTCCGACAGCATTTCATAGACCGCATCCCGGCGGGGAAGGTCGAGATATGTGGAGGCAGAGCCGAACTGTAGGTCAAGGTCCAACAAGCAGACTTTCGGCGTCTTGTTCTTGTCTACAGTCGCCAATTCCCAAGCAAGGTTGACGGCAAATGTTGAGCTGCCCGCACCACCGGCTAGGCCGTGAACCGGCAAGATTACTCCGTCATGATCACCTGGCTTTGCGCGGCGCAAGGAGGTTGAGCCTTCTGCGCCACCCTCATAGATAACGACAGGTTCAGGATCGGGCGCGCGCACACGCTCAATCGCTTCGTGCAAGGCGCCTTCCGGAAGAGGGTAGGGGACGAAATCATTCGCACCGAGTTTGAGCAATTGGTGCAATGCGATAGGGGAGAGATCATCAGCGATGAGAATGACACGCGTGCCGATGACTTTGCAGCGCTGTATAAGGTCGCCGATCTCGGCCAGCTTGTCTTCATCTTTGTCGTCAACAGCGATTGCGATGAATTCAAGTGCGCTTGCATCTGGCTGGCTGAGATATGCTGTGGCGTCCTCAAAGCTGAGATCGCCCCAGCTTTCGCCGAGTTCCGCTTCCATGTCTTCGATAAGAAGATCAAAGTTCTGAACGTCCCGTGCCACAGTACAAGCTGTGATTGGATCCGCGTCAGGTTGTAATGCGACACTACTCGTCATGCTCTTATCCCAAGTTCCCCGGATTTGTTCCGGGGTTGTGGCTGTCTAGCGAAGCTTTCTTAAGCTTGCGTTAGAGCGGCCTGATTGCCTTTTCGTGCCAAATTTCCGTATTCAGTCGGAATTGTTGGCGTTGTCGAGACAATCAATGCTCAGGAATAAGGGCGAGATTACGGCTAAATTGGCGAATATCTGAGGAATATTCTGATTATTAGTTCGTTACACCTGCAGACACTTCGTCAAAGACGGCGCGACCTGCTGAGTCAACGTGCTCACGGTAGATAATACGTGCATATTTACCATCGAGCAGGGCGGGATGCCCCTTAACAAAGCCTGTGACCTCAGTGACCGTACGTCTGTTGCGACGCTCGCGGTTTGGTGTCGCAATCAATGGGCGTGTTTCCCCAAAGGATGCGACAGCTTCCAAACGAGACCGGCTGATGCCTTGCCGCGACAAGAAGGCCACGGCTGCATTCGCACGGCGCAGGCCGAGTGCTTTGTTATAGCTGCTTGAGCCGACCAAATCCGTGTGTCCGTAAACGCGGAAGCGAACTTCCGGGAATTGGCGGATCCAGCTTGCCTGCTGCATCAGTGTTGCACGGGCATTTTCGTCAAGGACTGCGCTGTTAAAGCCGAATGTGATCGATGGGCTGACCTCATTGGAGAAGCGACGTGCGAGACCTTGTGCGACAGCCAGCTCACCTGTGGAGATCAGCGTGTTTGTCATCGTCGGGTTGCCGAAACCACCTTCGTCGATGGTTGTACCGGCTTCGCGGTTAAAGCTTCCACATGCAGCGAGGCTCAAAGAGGCGGCCGCGAGGATTGCGAGAGTGCTGGTTGATTTAAGCATCTGATATTACTCCAAAACGTAGCCGTAGGAACCCGAGAAGTCTTGCCGTGCAACTTCGCCAGTTGCTCCGTTGGAGCTGCGAACTGCTTTGGCCACTGTTCCGTTGAGGAACAATTCACGCTCGGTCGGGACCCGAATGCGATCTGTCGGAAGGACGTAGTTGTCACCGCGTGTTGGCGTTACGAGATGCGCCGTAATGATGATGACAAGTTCTGTCTGACGACGGTTATAGTTTGCGCTGCGGAAGAGGGAGCCCAGTACAGGGACATCACCCAACCATGGCACCTGACCGGCAAGATCAACAAAGTCGTCCTGCAAGAGGCCCGCGATTGCGAAGCTTTCACCGTCACGCAGCTCCACCGTTGTGGAAGATGCACGTTTGTTGAACGATGGTACCGATACGCCGCCTGTTGTCACCGAGTTCGTTGTGTCGATGCTGGAAACAGACGTGGCGAGGTTGAGGTTGATAACATCATCGTTCACCACTGTCGGTGTGAACGCCAATTCTACACCAAACGGGCGATATTCGATCGCGATGCCGTCTTCGCTTGAGACGGGGATCGGGATTTCACCACCTGCCAGGAATTCCGCCTGCTGGCCTGAGAGGGCTGTCAGGTTCGGTTCCGCCAAAGTGCGAACAAGTCCTTTAGTTTCAAGGGCTTCGATCAGAACAGCCGCTTGAAGGCTGCCGCTTCCGAAGCCAATGGCAAGACCACCGTTGCTTGTGCCTGCGGCGGTTGCACCCGCTGCGTTAGGCCCTGCAAGGATACCGTTGGTTGTTGCGTTGTTGATGTTGCTGTTTGTGCCGCCCTTTGCGCCAAAGTTACCTGTCAGACCGGAGAACCCGAGGCTGACCGAGAGGTTTTTGGAAACGGAACGGCTCATTTCGGCGAAGCGCACTTTCAACATAACTTGTTGTGTGCCGCCTACGCTCATCAGGTTAGAAACAGCGTCAGGTGAGTACCGCGATGCCAAATCAAGAGCGCGATCAAGCTTCAGGATAGACGAAACTGTTCCAGACAGGACAATGCCGTCATTTGCAGTGCGCACTTCAATCTTCTCACCTGGAAGGATTTCGCGAAGGCGCTCTTTGAATTCAGCGATATCTGGTGCGACCCGCACTTCTACATTGGTAATCAGCTTACCGTCTGGACCCAGAAGGGTGAGTGTCGTGCGTCCGGGCGACTTGCCGAGGACGTAAATCGTCCGATCAGAGAGTGTCGCAATGTCTGCAATACCGGGGTTAGCAACGGAAAGCTCTGCGAACGGGACGTCGCTTTCAACAACAACGGCACGGTTGATCGAAACATTCAAGTTTCGGGCCGTGGAGCCGCTTGTGATGCTAAGATTTTGGGCAAAGCCCATCACCGGGGTGAATGTCGAAACTGCAAGCCCAATAAGGCCTGCACCAATTAACTGCTTCATTTTCATGTGATCCTGCCTCTCTGATCACTGGTGTGAAATGGGTCTTACGCCCAATTTGATGAACCATGTGCGATTTCAGTATTTATTGCAAGAATCAGTCGGTTGGACCTCTTTGTTTATGTGGGGTGAGAGCAACACCTACCCACAGATGGTAAAAAAAGAAGGCGCGGCCTCAAGATAATGTGCCGCGCCCTCCGTGTTGTTTTTCCTAAGTCGACAAGGCTTAGTCGTTACATGCGATTGGAATTTCCACCACCTCGGCGCCTTTGCGGGTCTTGACGGTACAGACGCGTTCTTTCTCTGCGACGATCTTCGGTGCGATCTCGATGCCGAGCAATTCGTTTTGGTCAACTTCGATCTCGGCCACCTCTGTGTCATCGCCGGCACCAACCAAGGCGAGGGTAAGACGACCTGAAGACTGCGCTTGTGCCAATGCCGCGATGCGGTCTGGCGATGTCATGACGGTAACTGTCCGCGCGATTGTTGGTGCGTTGCGGTCACCATCTGCAATCTGATCGACAGCAAGAAGCTGCAAGTTCTTTTGGATCAAAGTCGTCACGCGGCGGCCCCTGGCTTTACCGGACCAATATACATCCACCAAGTCACCTGGGCGCAGGAAGCCCGACACACCGGTAGAGACGTCAACGCGCAATGCAAAGGCGCGCATGCCTTTTTGAAGGCGGGAGGACACGCCGGCATCTTCACCGGGCTCTGTTACTTTTGCGAGGAGGACGGCCTCGTCTTTTTCCATCACGCGTAGAACTGTGCGCAATTCGCCATCTTCCGGGAACAAGGGTGTGCCCTTTTGGTGCTTGCCGTGCTGGAATGCGCCCGCAGGGATGGCATTTTCCGGCCATGCAACAAGACGCACGTCTTCTTTTGTGAGACGCTCACCATACTTGATGCGGCGTTTGACGACAAAAACAGGTTCTAGGGGGACGTTACTAGCCAGCTTGGCTTCTTGTTCTGCCAAAGTGGCTTGATATTCGCCAATGCGGTTTTTTGCGAGATAGGCGGCAAAGCCGGCGAGACCAACCCCGAGTACCAGCACCAACCCAAATAAGATTCTCATCTTGCGCCCCTTTCAGACTACATAACGGGCCCCTCACAACACAAAGGGCTCAGAATTCAAGATATTCGTATTTTGGGAATGGGGCGAAACAGTGATGGCAAAGTGATCAGGTTAGGGCAATTACGGGAACAATCGTTCCGAATAGAAAGCAAATAAAGCCTACCCCGGAGGGCAGGCTTTATCGCGATAGGATTTGCATCTCTCCTTGGTGGGGAGAGAGTTCCAAGGATTAGACGTTGTCGTCTGATGTGAATGATGTGCTGATCAGATTGCTTTTCAGCTTCTGTTCTGTCTCGCCTGACACATCATCAACGCCATCTGTAATGACGCCGACTGCTGCAAGTGCTAAGCTTATGACACCGGCACACAAAATCACCCAATCAACAGTGACAGCGCCGTCTTCCTCCAGCGCAAAGTGTCTAAGTACGTTCAACATAGTATCCTCGTTGGTAGTTCACCGTGTCACAAACGATGAACCAGTGCTTGTCCCCTCACGATCCATATTAGGGTCAAATTTGTCAAAAATGCGTCAGTTCAGTTCCGTTATCTGGGTTTTGAAGAAACTGACCGTTTCCAATGAGCGGATTCTGGCCGAAAAAGCTGTTTTCAATAGAAAAAGCCGCGCTCGGGTTGAGCGCGGCCTCTCCATTCGGTTCCGCCCGAGGGGGCGGCAATCAACTTAGAAAGTTGTTGTGATACCTTGTGTGCTCAGCTGGTTAGCAATGTCGCCGGACAGGTCTTGCAGACCGCCAGAAACAGAAGCCATAACAGCAATGCCGAGGCCAACGATGGCTGCAGTCAGAACAACCCAGTCTACAGTTACGGCGCCAGATTCGTCAGCTACGAAGTTTTTGAACAGTTTAGTCATTGTGTATCCCTCCAAGGATATAGTCAGTTTTCAGTTTCCATATGCCGGGGCGGTTGTGGTGATTTGGTTCGGCCTCTGTTCCGTTCCTCATCCCCGTCTCGGTATGTGAAGTGTTATCGGGGTCAATCTGGGCAAGAGTGCGGCGCTATTGGTGCAATTTTTCAGCAACTCTTCGGAATCGTAAAAAATCTATTAAAGCTATGTTTTTAATGAATTTATTTGTTGGAAAAATTTCAAAGCGCGGAATGCAGGTGTGTCCTGCATGTCGAATATGGCATCTTTGCCTTAGAAATCGTTGGGATTTCCTAGTTTTGTTGCGCCGTTTGCGCATATGGTCCGTGAAAAGAAACAAAAACATACGACAGATCGGGCAGGTCATGTCTAAGCGACTCGTTTTATCCCTCCTTGCGCTGGTGATCAGCGCAACTGACCCTGTCATTGCGGGCTCCCACAAGCCTGCTTTTGGCGGGGATTTCACCTTTCGTAAGATCGCACCGCCCAAATCCAGTGGCAGCAAGCGGATCACGGTTCAAATCAAACCGAGCGATAAACCCAAACAAGTGGCAAGCGCGCCGAAAGCCAGCCCGAAAGCGCCAGTCAGTGATTTGGATTGGTTCTGGGACAAAGTTTCTCCTGCTATCGGCACGCCGGTGCGGGGGCGTTTCACGGATGCTGTAGATCATGTCGCAAAAGCACCGGCCGGAAAGGCTGTGGCGGAGCCGAGGCTCGATACCTTGCAAAAGATCGCGTTGGCGCATGGGACAGATATATTGATCCAGACACTTGATAAGAGGGTGTCGCCCGCATTGATCCTTGCTTTGATCTCCGTTGAGTCGGGCGGGCGCATCGGCGCGGAAAGCAACAAAGGCGCGCAAGGGTTGATGCAGCTAATTCCTGATACCGCGGCACGCTTTGGTGTGACGGACTCAACCGACCCCGGACAGAATATCAAAGGGGGTGTCGCCTACCTTGATTGGTTGATGAAAGAATTCAACGGCGATCCTATCCTTGCGCTTGCCGGCTATAATGCGGGCGAGGGTGCGGTGAGAAGCCACAATGGCGTGCCACCTTATGCGGAGACGCGCGCTTATATTCCGAAAGTTCTAGCGGCTTGGCGCGTGGCCCGATCCATTTGCCTGACACCGCCTGAACTTGTGAGCGATGGTTGTGTGTTCCGAACCAAGGGGTAACGATGCTTGGTAAGTCAAAGCCGTTGGTTCTGGATGTTGATGGAACCTTCCTGCGTACCGATATGCTGTTCGAGAGTTTTTGGGCTGGTATGGGGAAAGACCCGATTGGCACGCTCAAAGTTCTAAAGAATACGTTCGGCAACAAAGCAGCATTGAAATCGGAACTCGCGGACCTTGCGCGACCGCGCGTGGATTTGATGCCAGTTGATCCATCTATGCCACCTATGATCGAGGCCGCACGCCGGCAGGGAATAGACGTCGTCTTAGCCTCTGCTTCGGATTACACATTGGTGACCGAGCTCGCTGCGGTGCATGAGTTGTCGCCCAATGTCTTCGCGTCCAAAGGTAATGTGAACTTACGCGGTGAGGTCAAAGCGGATGCTTTGGTTGAGGCTTACGGCGAGCGAGGGTTTCATTACGCAGGGAATGAAGCGAGTGACCTTGCAATTTGGCGTAGAGCAGATGAGGCGATCATTGTGGGCCCCGTTGCGGGTGCAAAAAATGAATTGATCACTGAGCACGGCGTCACCGAGTTACCAGCTGGCTGGCACTGGCTGGATCTTTTGCGCGCTTTGCGTCCGCATCAATATGTAAAGAACGTAATGCTCTTGTTACCGCTCATTGCGGCGCACCAATTCGGCCTGATACCGTTTCTGACCATCTTGCTGGCTATTGTTGCGTTCTCTGCTGCGGCCTCTTGTATATATATAGTCAACGATTTGCTCGATCTCGAAGCAGATCGCTTACATGTCAAAAAGAAGAACCGTCCCTTTGCGAGCGGGGCTGTCCCGATACCTGTTGGTATGGTGACCTGCGGGGTGCTTGGGGTTCTTGCCTTGGGGATCTCCGCCAGTCTGAATTGGGCGTTCTTTGGCATTATCGTTCTCTATATGTCGCTGTCCCTTGCGTATTCCTTGCGGCTTAAAAGACTGCGCTGGGTGGATATCGCGACACTTGCTGCACTTTATACAATTCGCGTTGTTGCAGGGGCCGCAGCGGCAGAGATCTATGTGACCGGCTATATGCTGGTTTTTATCTTTCCTGTCTTCGTCACGCTTGGTTGCGTGAAGCGGCTGACTGAATTGACACTGGCAGAGTCAGATGAACGGCTTCCAGGGCGCGGTTATGGAAAACCCGATAGGGGTGATCTGTTTAATGTGGCCTGTCTGGGCATGTTTGCGGCTTTGCTTGTCTTCTTTATGTACAGCTTCACAGAACAGGCGATGTCGCTCTATCGCACGCAATGGTTGCTCTGGGTCGCTATGATCCCTATCGCAGGCTGGCTGTGGCGCATGGTGTCTTTAGGCTACAAAGGCAAGCAAGACCACGATCCCATCGTCTTCGCCTTGAAAGACCGCCACGGCCTCTCGCTGATCATCTTTACAGTGACGATCATGTTTTACGCCGCGGGGCTGTTTGAAAACGCGTTTGGTGGTTAGACACTCATCTTCTTGAAAATGCGTTCTGGGATGCGCGTGATGATCCCCATAATGATGCGCCAGAAAAACGGTGTGTATATCACGTCTTTTTTCTTCTCGACCGCAGTCAATAAGTCTGACGCTACTTTTTCAGGTGGTGCGACGAGGAACATTCCCTCTATCCCCCACGTCATTGCACTGTCAACGAAGCCGGGTTTAACCGTGACGACATGTCCACCAGATCGCGTCAGCCTGTTGCGCAATCCGCTGAGGTAGGTGTGAAAGCCCGCTTTGGCGGAGCCATAGACATAGTTCCCGATCCGTCCACGATCGCCTGCGACTGATCCGACACCGATCACTGTGCCACTGTCCCGCGCTTCCATTTCTGGGGCGATAGATTGCAGAAACTTGGCCGGACCTGTGAAACTGTCCGCGATAACGCCATCAATTAACGAGGGATCGAGGTCGATATCTGCTTGTGGCGGCATGGAGCCTACGAATACGGCCACGTTGATTGTGCCGTCTTCTTTGGTCACTCGGTCAATAATGGGACCAAAGGTATTGGCGTCGCGCGCATCAAACAGCACGGCTTCCGCCAGCGGTGCGCCGCGCTGGGTGCAATCGAAAGCGCTGGTTTCAAGGTCTTTCAAATCCCGTCCAGCCAGAAATACGCGTGCGCCATCATCTGCCACCGCACGTGCGAAGGCTTTTGCCATGGAGGATGTGGCACCGAGGATGATCCAGTTATCGGTCATGATGCGCTCCTGATTCTGAGGCGCCGGGTGAGGTCGGTTTCAAGTGTGCCCTTAGGATCGCTCGCGTTTGCAATCTCAGCAAAACTGTCCAGTTCAGGGTACATTGTCGGCACGTGCTTGGCCTCAAGTGTTGCGTCTTTGGCAAGATAGACACGTCCGCCGGCATTCGCGGTCATGCCCTCCAGCTCTGCAATCAGTTTGTAGGCTTTGGCGCTTGCGCGAAAGTCCACGGCCAGTGTGTAGCCTTCCATAGGAAAACTCATCATGCCAGCGCGACCTGACCCCATGCGTTTTATTACGGCAAGAGGGGAGGCTAGACCGCTATGAGCGATTTTCTCCAACATGCGCTGCAGCGCATCAAGCTGCGAAGGAGGGACGACACATTGGAACTGCATAAAGCCGCGTTTGCCGTACAGCTTGTTCCAGTCATGGATGCGGTCCAGCGGGAAAAAGAAATCCTGAATGGGTTTAACGCTTGTTCGCCCGCTTTCAGGGACGCGCTTGAAATATGCGTTATTGAACATCTTCACGACCGGGCTCGATAAAGCAAAGCGCGGCGCGTTGAACGGGACGGACTTTGATTTCTTCTTTTCCGGCATCAGGCCGTATCCGGTCTCGCCCTCTTCCAAAATGCCGCGGCCGAGCGCGTCACCTTTGGCGGTGGCATCAATCCAACCGACGGTATAGGTGGCCTGCGATGCGTCCAGTGCTACGATAAATTCGTTAAAGCCGTCGATCCTGCGTTCTGTGACGGTCATCACGTCACCTTTGCACGCCAAAAGCTGTAGCTTTGCGGATGCGATGACGCCTGTTTGCCCAAGTCCACCAACTGTTGCTTTGAAGAGGTCGCTGTCGTCTTGCGGCGTGATCACGCGTGTTGTGTTGCCAGAGGCCAACGTGATCTCAGTCACATGATTGCCGAAAGTGCCTGCTCCGTGATGGTTCTTGCCGTGGACATCATTTGCGATGCAGCCGCCAACGGTCGCAAATCCCGTGCCAGGCATCACGGCTGGCAGCCAGCCAAAGGGGGCATAAAGGCGCGCGATTTCGCCGACACGCATCCCGGCTTCGACATGCAGGATGCCGGTGTCAGGATCAAACGACTTGACGCGGTCCAGCCGTGTCATGTTGATCGCGCTGCCCTTGGAGTTGAGGCACGCATCGCCGTATGAGCGGCAGTTGCCAATTGCTGGTCCGGCATTGTCCTCTTGGGCGTCAGCCAATGATGTGAGCCGTTCCGGACGTGCGACGGGCCCGGTGGCCTGTTTCACACGACCCCAGCCAGCATATGTGAGTGTTTTCCAAAGCATGCGTGTTA
Organism: uncultured Litoreibacter sp.; assembly: GCA_947494435.1. Lineage (GTDB taxonomy): Bacteria > Pseudomonadota > Alphaproteobacteria > Rhodobacterales > Rhodobacteraceae > Litoreibacter. Next base: position 21,231 of record CANLUY010000001.1, on the reverse strand, counting down.
GGCCTTTTTCTTCGAAAGGGTTTCGGCGACCGGGAACATCAAGAGTCCGATAAGGATCGCGAACCAAAGTGTTGTGATACGAATGACGGCCATGGCTGGCACGGCAATTTCAAGCGGTACATTTTGGGCTGCCAACAGGATGAGCATGGCAGCCTCTGCGCCACCGACACCACCTGGCGCACCGGTCAGGCCACCTGCCAAGGTGGAGAACAAGAAAATCACGGTAGCCGCAGCAAATGTGACATCAGCGCCCATCCAAGTTAGCAGCAGGTAGAGGGCATAACCCTCTGCTGTCCAACCGACGATACTGAGCAGGAGCGCAGGGATGGCGACTTTCGGGGTGCTGAAAACCGACATGGATCGGGCCGCTTTGCGCAAACCGACAAAGCGGCGAGGCCATTTACCGACCAGTTTCCAGATGCTTTTTACCAAGGCCTCGATCAATGCAGGCCGGGTGACGATGAGTGCCGCGAGCATAGCAAGCATCGCGACAGGAATTGCACCAGTTGTCCCGGTTTGAGACAGAACCACGCCAACTGCCAAGACGATACCCATTGCAGCGATGTCAAAGGCGCGGTCAATGAAAGGTAACGGCAGGATGCGTTCAAATGGCCAACCCGTGAGGCGCGAAATCCAACGCAGGCGGACCAGTTCACCGATCCGGCCCGGCGTAATGGTCATCGCAAAGCCCCCCATGAAATGAACTACGTTTTCGCGTAATTTCAAGTTCAACCCCAACCGCGTTGAGAACAGATGCCATCTGAGTCCGCGGAAGATGTAATTAATGAGCGAAAGCGCAAGCAGGCCAATAATCTGAATGCCGCTAAGTTTTTGGAGCTGCATCCATGTTTCTTCCCAGCCGATTGTGGCTGCCAGACCAACGAAACCGAACAGAAATAACGCCATCAGCCCCAAGAGGACCCAGAGGTCCCGCTTGGGGCTGTTTTGACTTAGCGGCTCTTGGAGGGGCCGTGGACTGCTCATGCTCATTGTCATTACGTCCGCAGCTAGCAACAGAATGGGGCAGGATTATGAAACTGTTTCCAAATTGAAAACGCCATACAATTCGGCGTGTCTAATGATTTAACTCAGCCTAAGGAACTCAGAAGTGTCAGTTGTGTTGTTGAAGAATGGAACTGAGCTCGGTGCCTCGCCTGAGCGTGCCAAGGCTGCGACTTCCGCCAAGACGACCTCTGTAATGAAGGGAAGGTTGAGGTTGCGCGCTTCATCGACGCGCACCCACTGCAAGTGGCTCAATTCGTCTTGCGCCGTTGAAAAATCATCAAGGTCTCCTACAACCTCCTCAGCTTTTACTAAGAAAAACCGTGCGTCAAATCTGCGTGGCCGTTTGGGCGGCGTGATGGCGCGGAACACGTATTGAAAGCTCTGTGCGGTCGGAAGGTGACCGCTTGCAAAGAAGCCTTCCCAACCAGTTGGTGCAGGATTTGTTCCAACGCCTTTTTTGCCGAGGATAAGACCTGTTTCTTCCCAGACCTCACGAATTGCAGAGGCGAGGATCGCAGTTTCCAAATCAGGCTCGCTTTTTAGGCCCAGTCTGTACATAGTTGCTCTACATGGGTGTTCGATTAAGGAGACATCCGCGTCGTCTAGGTCTACGGCACCTCCCGGAAACACGTATTTGTTTGGCATAAATGCGGCGTTTTTTCCACGTTGCCCCATAAGGACACGCGGATTGGTTTTCGCGTCACGAAGTAGAATTACACTTGCGGCATTTCGGATAGCTGCGTCGGTCATTCGACAAGTGTGGCCTGTGAGCCAGACGGCGTCCAGCGGATTAGTGGTCTTTAAAACCGTGCATTCGTTTTGCCCATTGCAACCCAACCAAACCGCCCTTGATCCGCGGCAGCAGGTAAAGACAACTGGCAACGCATAACACTGAAAATACGGAGGCTACGATCAGAGGATCGGGCTCGTCGAAATGCGTGAATGTCATGTGCAGAAGTGGCGCCATTAGGTGACCCACCACGAGGATCGTAATATAAGCAGGACCATCATCGGCCCGGTGATGGTGAAGCTCTTGACCGCAAACCGCACAGTCGTCGCGAACTTTCAAAAAGCCTTTGAACATAGATCCGTTGCCGCAATTCGGACAGCGCCTGCGCCATCCCCGCAACATCGCAGGTCTTGCAGAGCGTTCAGTGTAGGCGGCATTGAGACTAGTATCGGTAGGCATGGAACCCGTCCTCGTGAGTGTTCCCACGATTTACGACGATTTGCGACAGATTACACCGTGACAGCCTGTCTTGCGTCGTGATGTCGCAACTTTTTGCGACGGAATAAGTCAACTTGCTCGTTTGCTTTCATGACACCGCGAGAAAGCGCGGTTGTTTAAGAGGTAAGGAGCCTATTGATATGAAGACTATAACACTCGTTAAAACCGTTCTTTTGGCCGCTGGCGTTGCAGTCGCAGTTGCCCCAACCATGAGCATGGCAAAAGGCCAAGGCACACGTCTTTCGTTTGAGGAGCTGGATGTTGATAAATCTGGCGAAGTCACGCAGGCCGAAATGCAGGCAGCTGCTGAAGCGCGGTTTGCCAAAGCAGATGTGGACGGTGATGGTTTTCTGACCAAGGACGAAGTAGGTCAAGAAGCCAATAATCGCGCCACCAAGCGGATCAACAAGATGTTTGAGCGCCGCGATGCCAATGACGATGGCAAATTGAGTGCTGATGAGCTTCGCCCTGATGCGGAGCGGATCGCGAAACGCTTCGACAAAGTGGATGCGGATAACAGTGGCGGTATTTCGAAAGCGGAATTCGACGCAATGAAAAAGCACCGTAAAGGGCGCGGTAAAGGCAAATCTGAATAAGGCAGGTGGCAGTCTGGCTGGGGGAGGGGTGTCTTCCCCCGGCCAATTGTTTGTCAGTGTTGGGGCGGATATCATCGCGACGGAATGGATATGGCATTGGATCAGATAGGTGAGACGAGCGACGATGCGTTGCTTGTGCTCTATGCCAATGGCGACCCTGATGCGGCTTCTGAATTGACCGCGCGTCTGGTGCCGCGCCTTTTGCCATTTTGCAACCGGATGTTGCGTGATCTGGCAGAAGCGGAAGATATTGTGCAGGAAGCGATGTTGCGACTTTGGAAGATGGCCCCGGACTGGGTGCCGGGTGCCGCAAAACCGTCTACATGGGTGTTCCGTGTGGCATCCAACCTCTGCACGGATCGGTTGCGCAAGCGGCGTGGGATCGGCTTGGATGAAATCGCAGAGCCTGTGGATGAGGCGCCAAGCGCAGAAGAGCGTTTGTTGCAAGCCGAACGACTGTCCGCGCTTGATCACGCGCTTGATCAATTGCCGGAGCGGCAAAGGCAGGCCGTCGTCCTGCGCCATATAGAAGGGTTCTCAAACCCTGATATCGCGGATGTGCTGGAAATCAGTGTTGAAGCAGTCGAAAGTCTGACTGCGCGAGGAAAACGTGCTTTGGCAAGTCATCTGGCTGGCCGGAAAGAGGAACTGGGATTATGAGCGGATCAGAAAAATCATCTGACGATTTTGACTTGGACGCGTTGTTCGATGAGGCGCGGCAAGCATCCCCGGTGGCCTCAAGCGACCTGATGCAAAGAATTTCCAAAGACGCGGCATTGGTGCAGACCAAAGAAGAGGCAGTCGTTGCCCCGACGACCTCTTGGCTAAAGCGGGGTTTCGCGGCTCTTGGGGGATGGCCAGCTTTAGGTGGGCTTGCGACGGCCGCCGTCACCGGGGTCTATATCGGGTTCATGCAACCCGAATTGGTGAATTTTGATGCGAATGGCGTTGAGCTTTCTGACTTTGATGAAGCAGAGTTCTTTCCTGGCGACGCGCTGTTTTTTGAAGAGGGGTAGAGGACGTGACAGAACAACCCACTAAATCCCGCGCGCCATGGAAAACGATCCTATTGGTGATATCTCTTGGGCTTAACCTTCTTGTTGTTGGCATCGTCGCAGGCGCATTCCTGTCAGGCGGCGGGTCTGGCAAAGGCGGTTTTTCTAGGGTCGCAAGTCATATCATGCCGCTTGGGCCTTATGGTCGTGCGCTTTCCAAAGAGGATCGTGCTGAGGTCCGGAGGGCCTTAGAAGGACGCAAGAGTTGGTTCAAAAAGACACGCGGCGACATGCGTGAGGCGGGACAAGATATGGTCGCTGCGATGCGCCGCGAGCCGTTTCAGATTGAAGACGTATCTATGATTTTGGGACGTCAAGCTGACGTGCAATCTTCCTTTCAGGCGGAAGGTCGTAGATTATTATTGGAGCGCATCAGCGCCATGTCCGAAGATCAACGGCGAGAATTTGCACAAAATTTGGAAGAGGGTCTTAACCGGAGGCGCCGCTAAGCGGCGGCGCTGACGCTGACCATATTACGGCCATCTGTTTTGGCTTGGTATAGTGCCTCGTCGGCTTTTGCTAGAAGCGCATCAACATCGCTGAGCTCGCCTGTGCTGTGGATAAGCCCGACGCTCATGGTGACGCGTACGGGCAAAGATGTGGATGGCGCATGAATGCGTGTCTTATCAATAATGGAGCGCAGACGTTCGGCTGTTCCGACCGCTTGAGCCGGTGATGCGCCGGGCAGCGCGATCAAGAATTCTTCGCCGCCGATACGCGCCAAAAGATCACTGTCGCGCAAGCTTGTGTTGAGTTTTCGGGCGATGGTGGACAGAACGTGATCGCCGACGCCATGCCCGTGCAGATCGTTGATCTTTTTGAAATGGTCCAAATCCAGCATCAACAGAGCAAATTCTTCAGGGTTATTGGCAAGTTGGCCGAGCTTCTCAATCGCGAAGCGACGATTATAGACACCTGTCAAAGGGTCGGTAATGGCCATGCGCAAACCATCTTCAACCTTCATTTTTAATACATCACGTTGGTGCTTGAGCCGCGCTAGACGCATCATACGCAGCATCACTTCGTCGGCAGGCGTTTTCGAGCTAATGACCGTGTCGGCACCCATATCAAAAGCCCGCGCGGCATAGGTTGGGTCGTTGCTATCAAGAGCCAGAACCAGTCCGGCACCGCAAGTCGCGCTCCAACACCGCAGGTCAGACAGAAGTGTGAGGGCTCCTTCCTCCCGGCCGGGTTCTGCGATCAGCAAAATAGTGTCGAGCGCAGGGTCCTTTTGCAGGGCGGAAATGATCCCAAGGTAATTATGTGCTGTTATGTTTGACAAAGCACGATCATCACTGGTGCCTTGCATTGTTGCAGCCAGTGTCCGGGCGCGGGCATTGCAGGACGCCACGACTGTCATATGCGCCAACTTTGGAGAAGGCTTTGGCCTGCTCGACGGAAGCTCACTGACGAAGTGATGACCATCAAGGCCTTCATTCGCCGCGCGGCGGCGCATCAATGCGCGCAGTTGCGCAAGTAGAACCCGTTCGCTTAACGGGCGGATGATGACATCATCGAAACCAGCTTTGAAGGCTGCAAGGATGTCGCCCTTCTCAGCCGGGTCCGTCATCATGATAACTGGAGTGTCACGCGTCGCTGCATTGCGTTTGAGGTCTTCGCAAAATCCGTAAGCGCCACCCTTAGGTCCGCCAGCCGCGGTCTCCAGACCCGCATCAGCAAAGATAATATCGTAGCGCATCACATTGATCATGTTTGTCGCCTCTTTCAGGTCTGAGGCAACCTCAACATCGTATTGGGCAGCACCGAGCTTGGCTTTCATCACAATGCGGCGCGTGGGTATGGCGTCGATGATCAGAATCCGTCTGCTCATAATGTCACCTACGCTCCAGCTTGTGTTACTCGTGGCGTCAGATATGAGTGAGTCTGGTTAATGAATTGTTGATGCCGGAGACCCCATGACACCAAGATCTGCAGAAGGTCTCGCTGTGCAAGCTTTGACGTGGATTCTATCCACGGACGATTTGGCCAATGTTTTTATGGGAGCGACGGGGGCGTCCGTGGATAATATCCGGACGGAGGCAGCGGACCCGGTATTTCTTGCGTCAGTTCTGGATTTCTTAATGATGGATGACGCTTGGGTGACCGGCTTTTGTGATTCCGCAGGTCTGAATTACGAAGATCCCATGCGCGCCCGTCAAATGTTGCCGGGTGGTGATCTGCCGAATTGGACGTAGAGTTCACGGCATAGTTTTCTGCAGGCACTCAGGGAGGTTCGATGGCCAATTCAGGCAAGAAAAAGCGCGCACTTATCGAAGGCCGTCCCGCTCATGACGCTTCCCTGCGTGCTATGGAGTATTTACAAACAGGGGCGATCTGCTCGCTGGATGACGCGAAGGCGGCAATGCGCGAGCATGTTGATTTATGAACGTCGTTCAAAAATTATCTTGACCTGCGCCAGATCACTGTTACGGTCTCAGGCGGGGGAGATAACATGGAGCTAAGTTCATGAAATCTCTATTTGCGACACTAAGCTGTCTGTCACTTTTGGCGGGACCAGTTTTTGCACAAGACAGACCGACCGCGCCGACCGTTTTCATTTTGAATGATGGAAGCGCGCCAAATTACAATTACGACCGTGATGCCTTCCTTAATGCAGCCAAACAGGCCGACAACGAGATCGCCGCTGTAGTGGCTGGGAACGATCCCGCATTCCGTCAGAAGGCAAAAGCTGCAGCAGACGACGCGGGCGCAAACATCGTGTATCTCTCGGTCACTAATCTGCAGGCAAAGAATTCAAAGCAGCTAAAGCCAGATTTCGAGGCGCTTTCGGCGCAAATCAGTGCGAAACCCAAGGATTTGGGCTGGCAGGAAGTGGTCTTGGCCCCCACCTGCCGCCTTTATACTGCCGCTCCATCTGGACCCGATCAGATTTCCATTTCGATGTTGGCGATGATGGATGACCCGTACGCCAAAGTGACCTGCTTTCGGATGACGATGGCCTATTTCGCTGGTGTGCCGAATGAGAATGGTGAGCGCGTAACCCCCATTTACCTTGATGGTCCCGCCACAGCGATGCAAGCGATGCTGCCAGCGATTGAGGTAAGCGAGGCATATTTAGGTCTGAAAGCCGAGCGGGATGAAAAGGGGCGTTATAAACGCCGGGAAAGTAATATTTATGCTCCGAAGGAAGAGATTTTCTTACGCGCCTACCTTGATCATGTCGGGCGTAAACTAGCGGGGACCATGGATGGAAGCTATCAGATTGATCTGTCCGTAGAAATCAGTACGCCGGATGGCACCGTGCTCAAAAAGGGTGACTTGTATAGCTACAAGAACCCGTCAACGCTGTTTTACCCGATCGACAAAACGTATTTCTGGAATGACATAACCGCGGGTATCGCGCTTGAAGACCCGGGCGACTATGTCGTGAAGTTTATATTCAAAGACGGTTCGCGACCAGAAATGCCGCCAGCTGAGGCCGCATTCCCGGTGACTATTACTGCCAATTAAGCTGCGATTGCTGCGCGGGCCTTACCAATCATGAGGGCCGCGCGGGCCGCTTCACGCCCTTTTTCGACGAAATGATCTTTGTAGATCGCGATGTGATGTTCTGTTTCTTGGAAATGGTGCGGTGTCAGTGACACGGACAAAACCGGCACACCGCTATCCATGCCCGCACGCATCAAACCGTCAACCACGGCTTGGGCGACGAAATCGTGACGATAGATACCACCATCGACAACCAAAGCCGCGCAGGCCACAGCACCATATTGGCTGCTGGAAGCCAGATCACGGGCCAGCAACGGCATCTCAAACGCGCCGGGCACGTCGAAGATGTCAATTTGTGATGGGTCAATCAGCTCGCTGAATCCGACCAAAGCCTGATCCACGATCTCGGCATGCCAGTTGGCTTTCACGAACGCATAACGGGTGAGTGTCATTTTGCAGGTCTCCTTTCGCAACATCAACATGTCACCAAGGCGATCCCGCTTAGTCGCACTAATAGGTACGATCAAACGCTCTCTCTCATCCGGACTATGACCGTCGGCTCAGGAATTGCACCTGATCTGCTGACCCTCTTCATATGAAGAAGCGCTCGCGGGCTATGACCGCCGGTGGGGAATTTCGCCCCGCCCTGAGAACTATTTCAGAATTGAAGGCGAATCGTGTTTTGTGCAAGGCCGGAAACGACAATAACGTCACGGAAAACGGATGAGGGCAGGATGATCAAGGGATTACTCTTCGACAAGGATGCAACGCTGCTTGATTTTGAGAAGACATGGGGGGAGTGGTCTTTGGCCCTTTTGTCAGAGCTTTCCGATGGCGATAATGTATTGCTGTCTGATTTGGCGGGCGCCATTCAATTCGATTTAGAGAGACGGACATTTCACCCCTCAAGCCCTGTGATCGCGGGCACGCCTGACGAAGGGGTTGATCTGATCCTGCCGCTTTTGCCGCACTGGGATCGGGACGCTTTGATCGCGCATTCCAACGCAACGGCTTCTTCTGTTCAAGTCCAAGAGATTGTCCCGCTGAAGCCTTTACTGACCGAGCTTGGGCGATCCGCAAAACTGGGGATTGCGACAAATGACGCAGAAGCGTCTGCTAGACGTCACATGGATGAGCTGGGCGTTTTGGATGAGTTTGACCTGATTATTGGCAGCGACAGTGGTCACGGCGGAAAGCCCGGCCCGGGTATGTGCTTGGCGTTTGCGGCTGACATGGACCTTGAGCCTGCCAGCGTCGCAATGATCGGAGACAGTACGCATGATCTGCTCGCAGGGCGTGCAGCAGGAATGGTTTGCGTCGGTGTAACAAGCGGGTTCGCAACTGAAGCTGAGCTTGCTCCCTACGCAGATCACGTTTTTGTGGATGTTTCAGATTTACCGAACTGGCTAAAGAGCGCACAAAGCTAGTCCGCAGCCATTCAAAAACGACCGTTCAAGTCGGAAAATGTCATCCTAGCCTTCGTCATGCGTGAGACGCTGCGAAGAAGCAGTGGCATGGAGGACCCATCATGGCAAAAGACGCACCACGACGCGGACGCAGCGGCGGGCGTGCCGGAAATGCGCGCCGGACGACATCGAAGCTTCCTGCTCAAATGCCGTGGAGCCCACCCATCAATCGCGATGCTCCAACAGAACCTTTGAATGAGGAGGGTGTGCAATCCATTCACCAAGGCTGCATGCGTATCTTGTCTGAGATCGGCATCGAGTTTTTGAATCCGGAAGCCTGCGACATCTTGAAGAAGGCTGGGTGCAAGGTAGATGGCACCAATGTCAAAATGGACGAAGCCTTTGTGATGGAGATGGTCGGCCACGCGCCATCAGAGTTTACGATCACTCCGCGCAATCCAGATCGAAAAATCACAATGGGCGGCAAGAATTTGCTGTTTGGCAATGTCTCTTCACCTCCCAACTTTTGGGATCTGAAGGGGGGCAAACGTTCTGGTTTCATGGAAGGCTACCGCGATCTGATTAAATTGACCCAGTTCTTCAATTGCATCCATTTTGCAGGCGGCTATCCGGTTGAGCCGATTGATATCCATCCGTCAGTGCGTCACCTCGATTGCCTGTTCGATAAGTTAACCCTTACAGACAAAGTCGTTCACGCCTATTCGCTTGGTCGAGGCCGTGTTGAAGATGTGATGGAAATGACAAGAATTGCTGGTGGGCTGACGCGGGAGGAGTTTGATGCCAGGCCGCACATGTATACCAACATCAATTCAGTCTCCCCTTTGAAGCACGACTTTCCGATGCTTGAAGGTGCTATGATCCATGCGCGCCGCAATCAGCCTGTTATTGTCACCCCATTCACACTCGCAGGTGCCATGGCTCCGGTGACAATGTCTGGCGCTGTGACGTTGTCATTGGCAGAAGGTTTGGCGGCAATCGTGCTATTGCAGGTCATCAATCCAGGCGCACCCTGTGCGATTGGGACGTTTACTTCAAATGTCGATATGAAAACCGGCGCACCAGCCTTTGGAACACCGGAATACATGCGTGCAACGCAAATGACCGGTCAGATGGGACGGTTTTATGGATTACCCATCCGGTCCTCAGGTGTGTGCGCGGCGAATGTGCCAGACGGGCAGGCCATGTGGGAGACATCGAACTCCCTATGGGCAGCTGTTCAGTCGGGCACGCATGTCGTTTATCACGCAGCGGGTTGGCTAGAGGGCGGGCTGATTGCATCACCGGAGAAATTCATCATGGATTGCGACGTGTTGCAGCAAATCCAACGATACATGCAGCCTGAAACTTACGCGACGACGCCCGAAGATATCGCTGTGGAGGCCATCAAAGAAGTCGGGCCTGACGGGCATTATTTTGGCTGTCAGCACACGCAGGAACGCTACGAGACTGCATTTTATAGTCCGCTGATTTCCGATTGGTCGAATTACGAGGCATGGGACTTGCAAGGTGGTGTTTGGACCGCAGAACGCGCCCATGAGATGTATAAAGGCATCATTGCAGAGTTTGAGCCACCGCCGATGGATCAGGCAATTCGTGAAGAATTGTCTGCATTTGTCACAAAGAGAACCTTGGAAGGCGGTGTTCCAACCGACTTCTAGGCACGCGCCTTAGCCTCTTCTTAACGCTCGCCGATATAGGGATTGCGGGAGGCAATAAGGATCGCTGACCAATGTTCGGGTTGATCAACCGTGCGATACAGAAATTCGTACAAGACAGCTATGGCGACACAAAATGGGGAGAAATCACCGTTTTGGCAGGGCTGGATTTTCGCGAATTTGAAAGCATGCTTCCCTATGATGACGCAATGACCGATGAAGTCCTGCGCTCTGCCGCTCTGATCTTAGACAAAGACCGGGATGCCTTGCTTGAAGATTTAGGTGCTTACCTTGTCACTCACCCCAATATGGAAGTTGTCCGACGATTGCTCAGGTACGGCGGGCGCGGGTTTGAGGAATTTCTGCTTTCTCTTGATGAGTTAAATGACCGCGTGAAGCTCGCAATCCCCGACCTAGAAATTCCGCAGATTGCCCTCCAGGCACATGGGAATGGGGCATTTAGTTTGAAGGCCGTAAGTCAGAGGTCTGGTTATGGTGCAGTGTTGGAAGGCATCGTAAAGGCTGTTGCCGATGATTACGGCGCGTTGGTGCTGACAGAGCTGGACAGCGAAAAAAACGGTGACCGGATCACTGAGCACTTGAAAGTCGAACTCTTGGAAGTTTCCTTTTCTCAGGGGCGTGACTTTAAGCTTGCTGGCGGAATGCGGAATTGATGGGCATTCATCTGCCACATAACGTCCTAGACACACTCATGCCGATGCATGTGCTCGTAACGGCTGATGGTGTGATTAGTCAAACGGGACCTTCTCTTCAAAAAATCACGCCAGGCTTGGACCTCATCGGGCATGCGTTTCTTGATATGTTCTACATCGCCCGCCCATTTGGCGTCCGCCATTTTGAAGATATTTATGCTTTGGATGCGTCCAAGCTACGCGTGACCATTAAGTCTGGCGCGCGGCATGACGACCGGTTGTTTTTGCGTGGTTCTGCCATGCGGTTGCAGGCGGATGATGGCGTGATTATCAACCTCTCCTTGGGGATCTCGGTTGTTGAGGCGGTGCGTCGCTTTGATCTAAGTGCTGCGGATTTTGCGCCGACCGATCCGACCGTCGACATGTTGTATCTGATTGAAGTGAATAATGCTGCGTTCGGAGAAAGTAAGAAACTGAACCTGCGTCTACAGGGGGCAAAGCAGCAGGCCGAAGAAGAAGCGCTGACAGATGCTTTGACAGGTTTGAAGAACCGCAGAGCGTTAGACATGACGCTGAAAAATCTAACGGAAGACAAAACACCTTTCGCACTGATGAATGTCGACCTCGATTATTTTAAAGCGGTGAATGACACGCATGGCCACGCGGCGGGTGATCTGGTTTTGGAACGGGTTGCAGAAGTGCTTTGTAGCGAGACCCGATCAACGGATCACGTTGCGCGTGTTGGCGGCGATGAGTTTGTTGTGATTTTCGAAGGTCTGCTGGAATTGGAAATGTTGGGAAATATTGCCAAACGTATCATCAAAGGGTTCGAAGAACCTGTCCATTTTGAGGGTGAGGCCTGTCACGTCTCGGCAAGTATCGGCGTGACACTTTCAAGCTTCTATGATCAGCCCACGCCTGATCGCATGTTGGGGGATGCGGATGCAGCGCTTTATCAATCCAAAAAAGACGGGCGTGCTAGGCATACTGTGTTCGAGCCTGGCGCCTGAGTTCCACCAAGCGAAGTCAATTTTCTCTGCTCCCTTGACATCTACGATACCAAAAGGCCATTCAGCACGGCGCAATGCCAGCATGCATACTGACACTTACCCCTGTAACGATCAAACGAAGTCGATATGTTTGTTGAACGGCATTTCCCGCAGCCTTTGCCCCGTCGCTGCAAAAATTGCGTTGGCTAAGGCAGGGGCGGCTGGAGGGACCGGAGGCTCACCAATGCCGCGAATTTTCTCAGCGTTCTCCAAGCCTTTCACGATGATTTCAGGCGTTTGGTACAAGCGCATCCCTTCAGCAGCGTCATAGTTCGTTTGTTCAGCGATCCCGTCAGAATATGTAATCTCTGAATTGATGGCGTGGCCTAATCCCCAAATGACGCCACCTTGCATCAGGTTTTCAAAGTTGACGGGATCAATCACACGACCAACGTCAGCCACGATGTAGACCCGGTCAATTTTGATGCCATCTTCCGTGTTTGTGACTTCGACGACTTCAGCTGTTGGAACGCCGAAGCTTTCCACCATTGCCACACCGCGTCCCTGATTTTCACTCAGGTCGCTGCCCCAATTCGACATCTCGGCAATCGTTTCTAAGACCTGACGGTGGATCGGATTGGTGCACAAACGTAGCCGCTCCTCCATTGGATCAGCGCCAGCGAAATGGATCAGCTCGTCCAAATACCCTTCTGCAAAGAACCCAGCGGTCGAGGCGCCGACGGACCGCCAAGAACTCGTCGGGGCCAGTTCAGGCACAGCGTAGGCGCGCACACGCAAATGCGGGATCGCATAGGGCATGGACCAGGCTCCCGCTGCAATTTGCGTATCCGGCCCTGCAGCCGGCAGCCCAAGCCGTGCCGATTGTGATCGCGCGGCTGAAACCGTAGCGATATCTAGGGACCAACTGTCGACTTTTCCATCTTTCACGCTGCCTGACGAGCGGCTCATCCCGATCTGACGCGGATAGTCTTGCGCAAAATCTTCTTCACGCGAGAAAGTTAACTTCACAGGAACGCCCGGCATTTGCGTTGCGATTTCTGTGGTCAAAGTGATGTTGTCAAATTCCAGTCGGTGCCCGAAGCTGCCACCGGAATACTGGTTGTGGAAGGTGACCTGATCCGGCTCGCACCCTGCAATTGCTGCTACTTTTTGTTGTACAAAACGCGGCAGTTGGTGGCCCGCCCAAACTTCCGCCCCTTCGTTATCGACACGTACTATAGCTGCCAGTGGCTCTAAAGGTTGGTGTGCGACGTAAGGTGCGCGGTATTCTGCGGTCAGAACTTCGGTGCTTTCCATTGCTGCATCTGGGTCGCCATCGGATCGCCATTCCTGATCTAGCCGATCTTCCATGAAACTTGCTGCAACCTCAGCCCAATGCGCGTCCATCTCCGCCGGATAGGGGGCTTCTGCCCAATCAAAATTGATTTGATTGGCAGCATTGATAGCACGCCAAGTGCTGTTCGCGATCACGGCAAGCCCGTTGGTCACAGGAAGAACGCGCGAAACGCCAGGCATGGCTTCTGCTTCACTGGCGTCATACTCCAGCACTTCGGCGCGCCGCGGATTGATCCTGATCGCGGCGTGAACCATGCCTTCGATCTCCAGATCGATTGTGTAGGTCTGGGTGCCAGTGGACTTTCCAAGAATATCGTCCCGTTTCATCGGCTTGCCGATAAGGCGCCACGTGCTCGGGTCGCGTAGGGTGACATCCGAAACAGGCGTTAGCTTCGCTGCGGAGGCGGCAAGGTCTTGATATGTCCTTAGCGATCCGTCTGGAAAAACGACTGCGCCATTCTTGGTAGAGAGTTGTGAGACAGGGATATCAGCCTCTTTGGAAGCGGCGAGCTTCAAGGTTTCGCGTGCAATGGCACCGGCGCGGCGAAGCTTCTCGTACTGGTCTGGAACGGAACTGGACCCACCTGTTCCCATGACCCCAAGCAGTTTGAATGCTGAGGTGGCGACCGTCCTCATTGTGCGCGCGGCAAACCCTTCATCAAAGGACGCAAAAGGGACGGCTTCTGCGCCAAGAGCAGTGTTGAAATAGGCGGCGTCTGGGGAGCCAAAGCTGGTTTCAAACTGACCAAATTCCAAGTCGAGCTCTTCCGCGATCAGAGCCGCCTGCATGTGCACGACGCCTTGGCCGATATCAGCATGTGGCGTGATCAACGTAATGGAGTCAGAGGTGATTTTGACAAACGGATTAAATGTGGCCTGCCCCGGTTCCAGAGTATCGGCCAAGGGGTTGTCGTGCGGGGTTTTGACTTTGTAAACGCCGAAGGCCACGCCACCTGCGATAGCGACGGAGCCAATGAGAAACGTCCTGCGAGCAATTGTTTTTGCGCGTCCCATTCAACCCTCCTGCAGTTTTGTTGCAGCATCATGGATCGCTGCACGGATGCGGGGATACGTGCCGCACCGACATAAATTACCAGACATCGAGTCATCAATGTCTTCGTCTGTTGGCGCGTTATTTTCCATCAAGAGCGCTGTTGCCTGCATGATTTGGCCGGACTGACAATATCCGCATTGAGCCACTTGATGAGTGATCCATGCTTGTTGGACCGCAGATAACGCTTCTGGCGTGCCCACACCTTCAATTGTTGTGATTGCTGAGCCTTCGAGGTCGCCAACCTCAAGCTGGCATGATCTTTGTGCCTCGCCATCAACATGAACTGTACAAGCGCCGCATTGAGCGATGCCGCATCCGTATTTCGTGCCTTTCAAGCCGATTTCGTCTCTGAGCACCCATAAAAGCGGTGTGTCGGGTTCGATATCGACGTCATAAATTTTATTGTTGATGGTGAGTTGCACGAGCGGCCTCCCGTCTAAGGACTGCTGCCATTGTACTCTTTTCAGTCGTCAGAAGAAACACCCACCTAGGGTCAAGCGGGGCGGGCGAAAACATCAATCTTTGGAAGGACTGCTGGTACTCCCTAGGGGAATCGAACCCCTCTTTCCAGGTTGAAAACCTGGCGTCCTAACCGATAGACGAAGGGAGCACTCGGCAGTGAGAGGCTATTTAGGTCAGGTGCCTCGCGCTGGCAAGTAGGAAATTTCGGTTTTTTGCAATTTCTATGATGACGCGGGTGCGGCGTCTTCGAGGCGAAGCTGGACGGATTGCCGACCTTGCCAAGTATTGATCTCGACCCGCCCTGCGAGGTGAAATTTCTGGCCCTTATGCTGCGTCAGGGCCTGCATCAAACCGTTCTCAGCCGCGCCAAAGCTGATGGCGTCAATTTTCGCCCCCATCCCGTCGGAAAAACTGAACTTCAGGTGTCCTTGGCCAACTTCTTTTGTGAAGCCAATCTGTTGATCTGGAAAGGCAAATCGGGGTGCTGACGCCCCTGCGCCGAAGGGGCCGGCTTTCTCAAGTTGTTCAACGAGTGGAACGTTTCCGGCGCCTGCCATCATCAAGCCATCGAGTTTCAGATCCCGTGGCCCTAAGGTGCCTGCGCCCTGTTTGTCCATGAGTTCCGATAGGCGGGCCATGGCCGCTTCGAGCTTATGTTCTTCTACGGTCAGGCCCGCTGCCATCTTGTGGCCACCGCCCTTTAACAGTTGACCTTCGAGCGCAAGTCTTTGAATTTGTGCGCCTAAATCAATGCCGGTGACCGAGCGGGCGGAGCCTTTTCCAACGCCGTCCTCCAATCCGATGACCACTGCTGGGCGGTTGGTTGCCTCTTTCAAGCGGGATGCGACGATACCGACGACGCCGGGGTGCCAACCATCTCCCGCGGCCCAGACGAGAGGGGCGTCGAAGCCGCGCTCTTCAGCTTGGGCAAGGGCCGCGATGCGGACGTGTTCTTCGATCTCGCGGCGTTCGGTGTTGAGCGCGTCAAGGCGTTCAGATAACGCCTCTGCCTCGGAATTATCTAATGTAGACAATAGTCTAGCGCCAAGATCGGGCGTGCCGACACGGCCGCCGGCATTGATGCGAGGGCCTAGTAGAAACCCCAGATGGTAGGAGGTGGGAGCAGTGTCCATGCGGGCGACATCGGCCAAGGCGGTGAGGCCGATGCGGCGGCGTTGGGCCATGACTTTCAAACCTTGGACCACTAGGGCGCGATTCACGCCAATTAGAGGCGCGACATCGGCGACAGTGCCTAGGGCGACGAGGTCTAAAAGTTGAATAAGATCAGGGGCTTGTATTCCGTCTTGTTTGAGAATTCTATTTGAGGAAACCAAGCAAAGAAACACAACGCCTGCCGCGCAAAGATGCGCAAGTTCACCGGTTTCGTCCTGTCTGTTCGGGTTCACCACAGCGAGAGCGGGGGGGAGCGTTTCGCCGCCAAGGTGATGATCTAGAACGATAATATCGGCAGCGCGACCGGCTGCGAGCGCATCATGGCTAAGCGTTCCGCAATCGACGCAGATGATTAGGTCATGATCGCGGGCGAGGGCTTCCATTGCGGGTTCATTGGGGCCGTAGCCTTCGTCAATCCGGTCAGGAATGTAGAGCGTTGCAGGTCGCCCCATGTCGCGCAACCAAGTGATCAGCAGCGCTGCGGATGTCGCGCCGTCAACATCATAGTCAGCAAATATCGCTATCTTTTCAGAGGCTTGAACTGCCTTCACGATCCGCGCCGCGGCGATATCCATGTCTTTCAAGACCGACGGATTGGGCAAAAGTTCTTTCAGAGTGGGCTGAAGATAGCGTTCGGCCCCATCCAACGGGACGCCCAAACGTGATAGGGTTTGGCAGACTGGGCGGGGTAGACTAGTTTGCTGCGCCATGGCTTCGGCCATGCGATCTTGATCCGGAGAAAGCCCGACCCAGCGACGCCCCGTCAGGGACGCCTCAACATTCAAAAATGCGCTCATTTGTACAAGATGGGGCTAGTTGGGAGAGCCCAAAACCCAACTTGTACAAGATTTCTGAACGCGAAATGATCCATCACACCGGGTTGCGATACGTCATGCGCCGGACAGACCCAGTTTTGGAACGCATCAAAATTGTCTCTGTTGTGATGAAGCCAATCTCGCGCTTGATGCCTGCGAGGATCGATCCGTCGGTAACGCCGGTTGCGGCGAAGATGACGTCTTCGGTCACCATATCATCGCGGGTGTAGACGCGGTCGAGATTTGTGATCCCGGCTTTTTCCGCGCGACCGCGCTCGTCGTCATTGCGGAAGGTCAGGCGACCGAACATTTGCCCACCCATGCATTTCAACGCTGCCGCCGCCAAGACACCTTCTGGCGCGCCGCCGAGGCCCATGTACATGTCGATGCCGGTCTTGGCGGATTCGGCGCAATGGATGATGCCTGCGACGTCGCCGTCCGTGATCAAACGGATCGCGGCATCGGTGGAGCGGATTTGTTCGATCATGTCTTCGTGGCGGGGACGTTCCAACACACAGACAGTGATGTCAGATGTGGAGCAGCCTTTGGCTGCGGCGAGCGCATTCACGCGCTCTGCCGGGGACATGTCCATGGTGACGACGCCGTCGCGGTAGCCGGGGCCGACGGCGAGCTTGTCCATATAGACGTCCGGGGCGTGTAACATGGAGCCACGTGGGCCCATTGCGATGACGGTCAGGGCGTTTGGCATGTCCTTGGCGGTCAGTGTCGTGCCTTCCAGCGGATCAAGTGCGATATCCACGCCGGGGCCTTCGCCAGTGCCGACCTCTTCGCCGATATAGAGCATCGGCGCTTCGTCACGTTCGCCTTCCCCGATTACGACAACGCCCTTGATGTTGAGCTTGTTGAGTTGCTCCCGCATCGCGTTCACCGCAGCTTGGTCGGCGGCTTTTTCATCGCCACGGCCGATCAGTTTTGCGGAAGCCAGAGCAGCGGCTTCGGATACGCGGGCAAGGCCCAAGGACAGCATACGGTCCTGAAAATCTACAGTGCTCATGGGGTGGGGGTCCTTTGTGTGTTTCGGATCAGCGCTTGCAAAAGCAGGCCGATCATAATGCCGTTTAGCGTATGCCACATAAAATGCGATCCGTAATGCCAGTTAGCGCAAACAGCCATGTCAAAAGTACGGAAAGTCAAAGAAATGAAGAAGATGATCGTCGCGGAGAGGAACCAATAGCGGATTGGATGGCGGCGGATCAGCGTGATGGCGGAAAATATGATCATCGCAATCACTGCGGGCAAGTATTGCTCTGAGCCATTGAAACGGCTGGGCGTCGTGACTGCGTCCTCTGGGGCAGGGTTGGCCAACCAAACCACGGTGATAATTGCGCCAACGATGACAACGCCGATGGCGATTTTACCGGGAGGGGCCCCGCCGATCAGGTTTATGGAAACGAGGATATAGGTCGCAACGAAGGTCCAGATCGGGATCGTGTCTGCCAAGCCGGACCAGATATTCGCGTGGGTGTGAAACAGGAAGGACCCGATGCCGATACATGCGGCCAAGATGATCAGCAGCCAGATCGCAGGGCTGGTGATGTGATGGCGTTTTGCGGATATAGCTGCCCACAGTGCGGCCAGCAGAAAAGCCACGTTTGAAATCGCATTGATCGGTTCGGCCCAAAACGACGGGTCCAAGCGTTCGCAATAGATATCAACCGGGGCGAACCAATCCATGAGTTAGACGTTCTCGATCCGCAAAGCGACAGGGGTGCCATGAACCACATTTGTTGCAGGCAGGGCCGCAAGCGCGTGGTCCAGCGCGTCGGATGTGACGGTATGTGTGACGATCAAAACGGGTGCGTTTTGGCCTGGGTGATCATACTGCCGCATCCGGTCGATAGAGACGCCTGCGTCGCCAAGCACGGTCGCGACTTTCGCCAATGCACCGGGTTTGTCGAGCAGTTCCATCCGGATGTAGTAGGGGGCGGCGAGAGCTGTTTTGGCTGTCGGGGCCTTTTCAAGCTCCTGTGCGGGCTGGCCGAATGTCGGCAGGCGGATATCGCGGGCGATATCCATGACGTCCGACATGACGGCGGAGGCGGTCGGGCCTTCGCCCGCACCTGCGCCGCGCAGCACTATCTGGCCGACATGATCGCCTTCGAGGACGATCATATTGGTGCCGCCATCCAACTGGCCCAGCGGACTGGTGGCCGGAACAAGACAAGGTGTCATGGATTGCTCAAGCCCGCGTGGCGTCATCTGAGCGGAGCCCAAAAGCTTGATCTTATAGCCCATATCCGCCGCGTGCCGGATGTCTTCGATGGTGACGCTTTCGATGCCTTTGAGCTTGATGCCCGCGAAATTGACCTGTGTGCCAAAGGCGATGGAACTGAGCAGCGCAAGCTTATGCGCGGCATCAATGCCGCCGACGTCGAGGGTCGGGTCTGCTTCGAGATAGCCTAAGCCGTCGGCCTCTGCGAAGACCTCCTCATAGGTGAGGCCCGCACTTTCCATGCGGGTCAGGATGTAGTTGCACGAGCCGTTCATGACGCCCATGACGCGGTTGATGGTGTTACCGGCAAGTCCCTCTGTCAGCGCTTTGATGACGGGGATACCGCCTGCGACGGCGGCTTCATAGCGGATCAGGCGGCCTTTGGTTTCGGCAAGTTCAGCCAAGGCCTGACCGTGCATGGCAAGCATGGCTTTGTTGGCGGTGATGACGTCTTTGCCAGCGTTCAACGCGGCCTCTGCCGCGGCTTTGGCGGGGCCATCTTCGCCGCCCATCAATTCGACGAAAATGTCGACGTCATCGCGTTTTGCCAAAGCGACGGGATCATCTTCCCACGCATAGTGCGACAGGTTCACACCCCGGTCTTTGGATTTGGAGCGGGCAGAGACGGCGGTGATGACGATCTCGCGGCCCGCGCGGGCGCCCAGAAGGTTGGCTTTTTGGCGGACAATCTTGACGACTCCCGTGCCAACGGTGCCCAAACCTGCGATTCCCAGACGAAGAGGGTCAGCCATTGGGGCCTCCTGCGATGTGTTGCGTGTTGTTGCGGTTCTGTTAGCGCTGAATGGCGCAGGGTGCAACGCGAGACCCGCTTTATCCGGCCTGTCTTGCTGCGTTGCGATCAGCGGCTTGCAAAAGTCTAAGCCGTGTCGCGCCATCGACGATAGACCGGCCTTTCAACGCGGCGGCGCGTTGTTTCAGGCGCGCGACGCGGCGCTCGAATGATTGGGTTTGTGCGACCACGGTCGACCCTGCTTCGGCTTTGGCAAGCAAGCCCTCCAGTGGCACCAGCTCTGGGTAGGGCGCATCGAGTGCGGCTTGGCTGATCGTGTTGCGGCTGTTGGGCAAGTCTTGGGTGCACGCTGCAACGGTTATCATCAAGAGGAGGGAAAGGGTCAGGCGCATAAAAGCTCGGTTGGCAGAAGTTGATGGACCTTACGCCCGCAGGGTGCGCGCGGCAAGGCTGCGCATGGTGGAAGTGCTTGAAAGGAACGCTTGTTCAGTTACTGTGGACGTATGGCGCGCAAAACGGGTTCTCATTCTGATATCACCGGACCCAAGGTTCGTGAGGCGGCTCTGCGATTGTTTGCCGAGCACGGGTTTGCGGCTGTTTCCATGCGCCAGATTGCCAAAGAGGTCGGTGTTCAGGCGGGGGCGTTGTATCTGTATACGCCTGATAAACAGACGCTGTTGTTTGATCTGCTGAGCGCGCATATGCGCGATCTTCTGGCGGCGCTTCGCGCGATGGAAATGCCCGAGCATCCGGTACGCCAATTGGAGGTGTTCGCGCGCTTTCACATCCGCTTTCACATGGCGCGTCGCGATGCGGTGTTCATCTCCTATATGGAGTTGCGCAATCTCACGCCGGAAAACTTCGCAAAGCTTGATGCGATGCGGAGGGAGTATGAAACGGCGTTGGAGCAGATTTTGATCGCCGGACAGAAGGCGCATGAGTTCGACGTCGATGACACGAAGCTGACGACGATGGCGATCATCTCCATGCTGAACGGGGTGCTGACATGGTACCGGCCTGATGGGCGGTTGTCGCTGGAACGGGTCGAGGCGATTTATTCGGATATGGTGGGGAAAGCTGTGCGCATGGCGCGCTCTAAGCGCAAGAAGCTGGTGGCGGAGTAGCGCTGAGTGGGGCAACCGCAGCGCTTAGAGGCGCTGCGATTGGGTTATTCAATTAGGGCGACGCTCAGAGGTCTGCGTAGATCGGGAAGCGCCCGCAGAGGTCGAGGACCTCGGCTTTGACTTTGGCCTCGACGGTTGCGTTGCCTTCTTCGCCATTTGCGGCCAGCCCGTTCATCACCTCGACGATCCAGTCTGCGATTTGGCG